>NZ_WOVL01000041.1 GCF_009737085.1 Paenibacillus sp. NEAU-GSW1 | reverse complement strand
CCCCCTCAAGATGAGATTTCCCAATTCGTAAGACCCCTTGAAGACGACGAGGTTGATAGGCTGGGGGTGGAAGCACAGCAATGTGTGGAGCTGACCAGTACTAATCGGTCGAGGGCTTATCCTAATGGAGCCCCACAAAGTGAAGCGAACGCTTCCGGAGTTAATTCCGATACCTTTGCGGGGACCCCGAACTTGCTAAAGAGTTCAAACATTTCGCATCCAGTTTTCAAGGCGTAAAGCTTTGATACTATTCCCTGATAGCTCAGTTGGTAGAGCACTCGACTGTTAATCGAGTTGTCACAGGTTCGAGTCCTGTTCGGGGAGCCATATAGAGAGGTGTCCGAGTGGTCGAAGGAGCACGATTGGAAATCGTGTAGGCTCTAACCGGGTCTCGAGGGTTCGAATCCCTTCCTCTCTGCCATATATGGCCCGTTGGTCAAGGGGTTAAGACACCTCCCTTTCACGGAGGTAACAGGGGTTCGAATCCCCTACGGGTCACCATTTGCTTTAAAAACAACTTCAAAAAAAGTGTTGCAAAGCATAGACGAATGTGATATATTATAAAAGTCGCTCACATGATATGGAGGCTTAGCTCAGCTGGGAGAGCATCTGCCTTACAAGCAGAGGGTCGGGGGTTCGATCCCCTCAGCCTCCACCATATCGACTTAACGATGACGCGGGGTGGAGCAGCTCGGTAGCTCGTCGGGCTCATAACCCGAAGGTCACAGGTTCAAATCCTGTCCCCGCAACCAACTTTACCATCGGATTTATCCGAGAACGATGTGGAGCTGTGGTGTAGAGGCCTAACATGCCTGCCTGTCACGCAGGAGACCGCGGGTTCGAATCCCGTCAGCTCCGCCATTTTTAAACAACATCAGGCTCGGTAGCTCAGTTGGTAGAGCAGAGGACTGAAAATCCTCGTGTCGGCGGTTCGATTCCGTCCCGAGCCACCATTTTTACAAATGAATATGCCGGTGTAGCTCAGTTGGTAGAGCAACTGACTTGTAATCAGTAGGTCGTGGGTTCGACTCCTATCGCCGGCACCATGTGTGGAGGGCTAGTGAAGTGGCTAAACACGGCAGACTGTAAATCTGCTCTCTCTGAGTTCGGTGGTTCGAATCCATCGCCCTCCACCATAACCTTTAGGGGCATAGTTTAAAGGTAGAACAAAGGTCTCCAAAACCTTTGGTGTGGGTTCAATTCCTGCTGCCCCTGCCAATTGAATAAAATTATGGCGGTCGTGGCGAAGTGGTTAACGCATCGGATTGTGGCTCCGAGATTCGAGGGTTCGATTCCCTTCGATCGCCCCATTTTTCAAAACCTGTTGGGGATTAGCCAAGCGGTAAGGCAACGGACTTTGACTCCGTCATTCCTAGGTTCGATCCCTAGATCCCCAGCCATTTATATGCGGAAGTGGCTCAGCGGTAGAGCATCGCCTTGCCAAGGCGAGGGTCGCGGGTTCGATTCCCGTCTTCCGCTCCATTATTGTGGCGCCATAGCCAAGTGGTAAGGCAGAGCTCTGCAAAAGCTTTACCCCCAGTTCGAGTCTGGGTGGCGCCTCCACAAATTTTTTAAAAGCTTCATTATGTGCCCTTAGCTCAGCTGGATAGAGCGTTTGACTACGAATCAAAAGGTCAGGAGTTCGAATCTCTTAGGGCACGCCATCTTTACAATTTTATAACATGCCGGTGTGGCGGAATGGCAGACGCGCGCGACTCAAAATCGTGAGGGAAACCGTGGGGGTTCGAGTCCCTTCACCGGCACCAGATTTAACAACGAACAGCCTTTAAGATCATTCATTGATCTTAAAGGCTTTTTTTGTTTATCAAGCCGTTTGATTGACCATACTGGTAGGTAAATGTAGAGGTAATGATGATTATGTACACTAAACAGTACGTTTAGGACTCGAAACGATAGGATGGGCGTCTAAATTTTTATGCCATTCATCATCTTGATGTTTCTGTTTCTTGTGGCTTTTTTGCTGCCGCAAGTTAGCGTGGAACGGATTCAGCCCATAATGGAACATGGTTTTAGACCGATTCATCTTGCAGGGTTCTATTTTTTAGCTTACAGGAGTTTGTTGTATTTCTTATGCTGGCGCCCTATGTGAATCGGTCAGATCAGTGAAAAAAGCGATGTTGCAAGGTAAAGCTATACGCTAATGTTGGCCAGTTCTTGCAGCGTGTGGAGGGATGTTGGCAGTCATCTGGCTGATTACAATCTTCTTCGAAATAGCGGTATGCTTTTACGCGATTGTGCTGGGAACAGCCCAAATGTTGCAATTAAGGATTACCGGCCTGTAACGCTGCCTTTAGGGATGATTATGGTTGTGCTTGAGGTTGTCGTATATGAGAATATTGTTAATTTCATCGAATATACGCCGAAACCCCGGTCGATCTATGCTACGATCTTTATGGTTTTTCTTCCTTTATTTTTACTAATTGTGGATGCGATAAAGCCGAAAAATAAAGCAAAAGACTCTTGAAGTGCGTAGAAACTTCCGCTTTATGGGTTTTTTGTTGTTTCTAGAAAGCGCTTTAAATGATAGAATGTGTAATAGCTGATTGGTATGGGAGGAAAAAATTCGTTGAGGTTTGGCAAATCGATAAGAACAAAGCTTATTATTGGATTTATGGGCGTCATGCTTCCCATTGTCGCATTTATGCTCATCAGCAATACCATAACAAGAGATCTTGTACGGGAGAAAGTGTCGGAGTCCTATCGCAATACGATGGATATATTTGTAGGGAAGATGGACGACAGTCTCGCCGATGTGAACGAATATTTTTTTCAAATGTCAGTGCTGGACTCAGATGTCGGCTTGCTGATGTCTTTTCCTATGGATGATGATTCCTATATGCTGACCAAAGTGCGTCTGGATTCTAAACTGAATCGGGACGTAAGCGTATACGGGATACTCGATAGCATTTTTTTATATCATAAGAATGATATTATTTTTGGAACGAAGAGCATTTACGGCGATACCAAAAGTATTATCAAAAAGACAATGGACGAGCTGACTGCTCCGGAGAGCATGAAACGAGACGATTCGGTTGATTGGGTCGTTTGTTATGACGAGCGTGTGCCGGGGAATTATTTTTTGGTGAACTTCACCCAAGTGAACGAAGAATTGTTCGTAGGCGCGACTATTCTAGTGAATGACATCAATAAGCAGCTTGGCATCCAATGGAGCGACGGCGATATCGGATACAGCGGAATCTACATGCGGGAAGGAGATCGTCTGCTGCAGCCGATCTCTGGAGCGAAGTCGCCGATTTCGAACACGTTGACGATTTCCTCCAATCCGTACGATACGATAAAAAGCCCGGAGAGCGGCGCGGATTATTTGGTCATGGACCGGAAAAGCGATATCGTCAATATTGCCTATCGTGTCGCGATACCAGAAAAAACGTTGCTTCGAAGCTTGGATTTTTTTCAGGATGTCGCATTATTTGCGCCAATTGGATTTTTAGCGCTCTTGTTCATTTACTTATTTTTAATGCGCAATATGCTGTTTAAGCCGTTGCAGGAGCTTATTCTCGGAATGAAGAAAATATCGCTTGGCATGCTCGACGTCAGACTGGACCGTAGCAAGTCCTCTCAGGAGTTCGTATTCCTAGGCAACACATTTAACAAAATGGTCGAGCAAATTAAAACGCTAAAAATCGACGTTTATGAGGAGCAGCTGCGCGTTAAGCAGGGAGAGCTCAAGCAGCTTCAAGCACAAATCAACCCGCATTTTTATATGAACAGCTTGAATATCATTTACAATCTGGCTGCGCTCAACGACACGGAGTCGGTAAAAAAAATGTCGCTTCATCTGGCCGATTATTTCCGCTTTATTATGCGGTCTAATCGGGACACCATTACACTTGGCGAAGAGCTGGCACATATCGACAATTATATTACGATCCAGAAAATGAGATTTCCAGATAAGCTAGAGTTTACATATGAAGCATCAGAATCGTTGCTCAACTATCCGATTATGGCGCTCACCGTGCAGCCGTTTGTAGAAAATGCGATTATACACGGATTTAAAAATCGCAGGAAAGTGTTCCATATTGAAATTGAGGTCGAACCTGAAGGTCCGCAGCTGTTGATTCGCATTAAAGACAACGGCGTTGGGTTTGCCGACGATGTGCTTCGCGACCTTAAGGCAGGCGTTCCGCTGCAAGAAGCGGAATCAAGCAGGCTTGGCATTATGAACGTTATTCATCGGCTTAATTTGACATATGACGACAAAGCGTCGGTCAGCTTTAGCAATCGCAGCGATCAGAGCGGAGCCGTTGTTACGATTATGCTGCCAAAATTACCGGAGGAGGGGTAGATAAGCCATGTATACATTATTGATTGTAGATGATGAAGAAATAGCGATTCGCGGCATCGTTAACGGAATTGATTGGAGCGATATGCCCTTTGATTCCATAGTAACGGCTTACGATTCCGAGGAAGCGAAAGAAATTATGCAGCAGCAAACGATTCATGTTGTCATTTCGGATATCGATATGCCGAATGAAAGCGGCATTCAACTGCTGGAATGGGTCAATGAATATTCACCGGGCAGCGTTACGATTTTTTTAACGGGCCATGCCGATTTCAAATATGCACAGCAAGCGGTTCAATTGGATTGTTATGAATATTTGCTGAAGCCGGTCGATCATAAGCAATTGAAGGAATGTGTGTCGGGGGCGATCGATAAAGTCCGCGAAAATGAAAAAATCGTCGAAATTCGCACGACCTATAATCACTACTATGAACAATGGAATAAGCAACGTCCGGCTCTAATCGAACGATTCTGGCAGGATGTGCTGCATTATCGGGTTTCAACCGCTCCTGCGCAGTTAGAGGACGCGATGAACACATATGGGATCGAAATGAAAGCAGACAGCCATATTCGGGCCGTATTGATCAGTATTGAGCAATGGCGGGAGGATTGGTCGGCGCGCGATGAAGAAATTATGACCTATGGCGTTAAAAATGCGGCAGATGAGCTTATTCGCGGCGCGCATCCGGGGCATGCAGTGCAAGATGCGAACGGGATATTGTTTGTGTTGTTTTACGGCGCAAACGAGGAGCAGGAGGAATTTGTTGCAGAAAAATGCCGCAGTTTTATTCAACAGTGCGCTGCGATGCTCCATTGCCGGCTGTCCTGTTATGTTGGACAACCCGTTCCAGTTAAACAACTGCGCGCAAATGCCGAGTTGCTGCTCGAGATGGAGAAAAACAATGTCAGCGCCTCATGCACGGTCATTATGGAGCGGGATTTTATACGGAAATCGGGTGCGGCGCTGCTGCATGAGCTGCCGTTTGCCGACTGGGCGCTGCTGCTCGATTCCGGCAAGCGGACGGAGCTGTCGCTTCGCATAGATGAAACTTTCGATCAAATGCAGGAGGCCCAGGTTGAATATACATACATGGCTGCTTTCTATTACGGCTTCATGAATATGCTTTTTCAATGGATGACGAAAAAAACGATTGCGCAAACGGATGTTTTTGCAAGACGGGAATGGGAAGAAGGCGAGCAAGCGATGAAATCGCTGCAACGCATGCGCGCTTGGATCCATCAGATTGTAAGTCAACTTGTCGAATATACGGAAAAGAACGGGAAGGATGTTTCTCAAGTCGTGGAACGAATCCGCCGCTATATGGAGGAGCATATCGACGAAGAGTTTAGCCGCGAGCAAGCAGCCGATGAAGTATTCCTGAATCCGGCATATTTGTCCCGATTGTTCCGCAGAGAAACAGGCTACTCTTTGACCGATTATCTCGTTCGGCTGCGAATTTCAAAGGCGCGGACGGAGCTCGAGAAGACGAACACTCGCATCAGCGACATCGCATCGATGGTAGGCTATTCGAACTTCTCGCATTTTTCGAAGCTGTTCAAGAAGGAAACGGGCTTTACGCCTCAGGAATACCGCAAAAAAGTGCAGGCTATTTAAGAAGTCATTTTAGCGTTAATAAAGTCACGGTGCCGATAGAACATCGGCATCTTTTTTTTTACAATAAAACTACGAAGAGAGAGAGAAGACAGGAGGAAACACATGACATTCGTTAGTAACGTAAGGAAGTACTGGATCTTTTACGTGATGATGCTGCCGGGGTTGCTGTTCTTGATTTTCAACAACTACATCCCGATGCTCGGTACGCTGATTGCATTTAAAAGCGTCAATTACGCAGACGGCTTAATAGCAAGTCCATGGATCGGATGGGATAACTTCAAATATCTCTTCCGCACCTCAGATGCATGGATCATTACCCGGAATACGGTTCTATACAACGTAGGTTTTATTATCTTAAACCTCATTGTTCCGATTTCCTTCGCAATTATGCTGAACGAAATGAAAAACAAAGTGCTTGCGAAATTCCATCAATCGATCGTATTTCTGCCTTACTTCTTGTCGATGATCGTTGTAAGCTATCTCGTATACGGATTTTTGCATGATACACACGGCTTTATAAACACTTCCGTATTCAAATGGCTCGGACTAGAACCGGTGCAATGGTATTTCGAAACGAAGATTTGGCCATACCTGCTCCCGCTCGTAAATACATGGAAAAACGTCGGTTACTACACGGTATTGTACCTAGCAGCTATTATCGGGATTGATGACGAGTATTATGAAGCGGCAACGATCGACGGAGCCGGCAAATGGAAACAAATCATTAGCGTTACGATTCCGTTGCTGATGCCTACAATTATCGTTCTGACGCTGTTGCAAATCGGGAAAATCTTCTATGCGGATTTCGGTTTGTTCTTTCAAGTTCCGATGGAATCTGGATCGCTGTTCCCTGTTACAAATGTAATCGATACGTATGTATACCGCACATTTATTGCTCTTGGCGATATCGGCTTATCATCTGCAGCAGGCTTGTACCAGTCGGTTGTCGGTTTCCTTCTCGTATTTGTGTCGAACTGGGTAGTAAGAAAGATTGACAGAGACAGCGCCTTATTCTAGAAGCACGGAGGATTGAAACTTTATGAGTACAAATGCTAGCAAAGCGACCTCAAATCCGTTTAATGCGGTGTCGCCTACCGCGAATAGCTTGATTAATATTTTCTTTATCATCTACTCGTTGTGCTGTATTATACCGCTGTTATTGATTTTCATGGTCTCGTTGTCAAATGAGCAGGATGTTGTAACACTCGGCTACAGCTTTTTTCCGAAGCAATTCGATTTAAGCGCATATAAATTTCTGATGGAGGACTGGAAGCAAATCGTTACTTCTTACGGTGTAACGGTATTCGTTACGGTAATAGGTACAGTTATTAGCGTTGTACTCATGGCGCTTTACGCCTATCCGATTTCACGGACCGACTTCCCGCATCGCAAGTTTTTCACCTTCTTCATCTTCTTTACAATGCTGTTTAACGGCGGGCTTGTACCTTGGTACCTCGTTTACGTCAACATGCTGCATTTGAAGGACAATATATGGGCGCTAATCTTGCCGCTGCTCGTATCCGCATTCTTCGTGCTCATTATCCGGACGTTCTTCCAGACGACGATTCCAACGGCGGTTCTTGAATCTGCAAAAATCGACGGAGCCGGCGAGATCCGAATCTTCTTCCAAATTGTGATGCCGCTGTCACTTCCGGTTATTGCAACGGTAGCACTGTTCAGCGTGGTTAACTACTGGAACGACTGGTTTCTCAGCCTTGTCTTTATTGCAGACGATAAGACGATCAGTATTCAGTATCTGATGTACAAAATGCTGCTCAACATTCAGTACCTGTCGACGAATAGCAACGCGGCTTCAGCCATTGCGGCAGCAGGCGGGCAGGTATCGTTCCCGAATGAGACGGTTCGGATGGCAATGGCTATTATGGGAATTGGCCCAATCGTCTTCGCTTATCCGTTCTTCCAGAAATATTTCGTCAAAGGTCTCACCGTTGGCGCAGTAAAAGGTTAACAGCTTCAACATGTTCGGCTGTAATCGGGCAATGTCCGATTTAGCATAGATGCATCATACTACATTATTGTGGGAGGTCATTTTGAAATGGTAAGTGTTAAAAAGAAAAGATTAAACAGCGCATTGTTTCTCACAGTTGCAATGATGCTGGTGCTCAGCGCTTGTTCGGGCAATGGCAACAAAAACAAGGAAGAAGGCAATGGCCAAGCTTCTCCGGCTGCTACAACAGAGGCGTCTGCAGAGCCGACTACAGAAGCATCTGAAGCACCTGCTGCATCCAATTTGAAGCCTTACAAGCTGAAACTGGTATACACTGGCGCTCCTCAGAAAGACGAAGCAAAAATAGAAGCTGAATTGAACAAATACCTGACGGAAAAAATCAATGCTACTATTGATATTGCTCCAATCGATTGGGGTCCGTGGGAAGATAAACTGAACCTGATGATCGCTTCCCGTGAGAAGGTGGACATTATCTTCACTGCGCAATGGCAAAAACATGCGATCAACGTAAACAAAGGCGCGTTCCTCGATCTCGGAGAACTGCTGAAATCCCATGGCAAGGATGTTTTGAGTTCGATGGATCAAGCCATTTGGGACGGCGCGAAAATCGATGGCAAAAACTATGGTGTTCCAACAAACAAAGAATTCGCTGCGCAAGGCGGTATCGTTTACCGTAAAGATTGGGCTGAAGAGCTCGGCATCGATATGACTGCTGTTAAAACGATTGCAGACCTTGACGCCGTATTCAAAACCGTTAAAGAGAAAAAACCAGGAGTCACTCCGCTCTATCTTAAAGACGGCGAAACGTTCAACTCCCACTACTTCGGCAACTATGATCCGCTCGGCGACACATCGATTCCAGGTACAATCCTGAAAGACGGAGACAGCACGACGATTGTAGCTCCTTACGACGATGCCCGTTATATAGAAACGTTGAAAATTACTCGCGACTTCTACAAAAAAGGCTATATCAACACGGATGCTGCTGTAACGAAAACGATGAACTACGATGCACTGAAAGCCGGCAACGTATTTGCAATGACAGCTTCGCTGAAACCGGGCAAAGCTGCCGAGCTTGAAATTCAAACTGGCCTGACCGGCAAGCTAGCACAGCTGGAAATGAATGAAAAAACGACTGCAACTTCGGAAGCAGCAGGTTCCATGCTTGCAATCTCCTCCACTTCGGGAGATAAGGAGCGCGCAATGATGTTCATCAACTTGCTCCACACGGACAAATACGTGAATAACTTGCTGAACTTCGGTATCGAAGGCGAGCATTACACGAAAGTTAGCGATGAAATTATCAAATCGACAGACAAAACGAAAAACTACACGCCAGGCGCAGCTTGGATGTTCGGCAGCCAATTCCTGAACTATGTTTGGGATACGGAAGATCCGGAGAAATGGGCTAAATTCACGGAGTTCAACAAAAACTCCAAAGTTTCCCCTGGTATCGGTTTTGTATTCGACGGCGAATCGGTTAAAGCTGAAGTCGGCGCGATCGTAAACGTTGACAAACAATTTAAAACGGCTCTGGAAACAGGTTCCGTTGACGTAGACAAAGTGCTTCCGCAATACAAAGACAAACTGATCAAAGCTGGCATTGAGAAAATCATTAAAGCGAAACAAGAGCAGTTTGACGCATTCTTGGCTACTAAAAAATAATTAAGTATTAGAGAGGCCATCCCTGGGCGACGACGGGGATGGCCTCTTTTTGCTGTAAATAGCGATACTTCGATAGGCTGGGCATGCGCCCCGACTAAGGTCTAGTGCATAAACCGCCGCAAGTCCGTTTTAGAAAATCGGAAAACGATCTAGAATAAGAACATAAGCAAGAGAGCAATGCAACAACCAAAAACATAGACGGAAAAAAGCGAAAGGTGGTGGAGGAAAGCATGGATGGCAAAAAAGCGTTAGGCGTACTGCTTGCGATCGTCGGCGGTCTTGTGGTTCTCAATTTTATCGGGGTGCACTTTGGAGCGATATTCGGATTCTTGTTCCCATTCATTCTGATCGGACTTGGGGTGGTCGGCTGGAAGAACGATAAGAAATGGATCGGCGGCATACTGGCAGCAATCGGCGCGATTATGGTAATCGGCAAGTTCTCCAGTTTGATCATGCTGCTTGCAGCAATCGGGGTTATCGTCTACGGCGTATCCCTTATTAAAAAAAGAAATTACCGCGGTTATTAAAATAGAGAACGGCGAGGAGGTCAATACGAATGAGCATTGTACGGCGCGTTCGCGACATTACGGTCGCAACATTGAATGAACGGTTAGAAAAGGCTGAAGATCCGGTTAAGCTGATTGATCAGTTTCTCTGGTCGACTAGAGAGGATATCATTCAAGCGGAACGGCTTTATCAGCAGTACGCTGGGCATAGCAATCATCTGAAAGTGCAGTGGCTGCAAGCGGAACAGCAAAAGGAAAAACGCGAGCAGCAAGCCATTACAGCGCTTAAAGCCGGCGAAGAGCAACTGGCGCGCATCGCATTGATGGAGAAAGCGAGCAGTGAGGAACGAGCTTTGCAATATCGCGATTTGTACGAGCAAAGCCGGCAAAGCACGCTGGATCTCGAAGAACAGCTTCGTGAAATGCGCAGCGAATATCAAACGGTATATGACAAACGTGAATATTACGCGGCAAGAATGGAGTCGCTGCGCTTGCAGCAAAAACTTAACTCCCGTTACGCGAGTTATGGAGAGCAAGGAGGCAACCCGGGCTCGATGTTCCGCCGGCTCGAAGATCGCATTAGCGATATGGAAATGGAAGCGAAAAGCTTCTCCGATCTGCGCAGAATGGGCAGAGAATTCGCTTCGGAAGCGGGAACTACGATTCAATCGGTCATTGAACGCGAGATGGAGCTGCTGAAACGCAAGCTTGATAAGGAAGGATGGTCATCGTGAAAAAAATGTACCGCTCAGCGCGTGACAAAAAGCTGTTTGGCTTGTGCGGCGGATTAGCAGAAACGATCAATGTCGATGCAACGCTATTGCGGATACTGCTTATCGTAGTGACGATCTTTACTAGCGGCATGATCATTCCTGTATATATTATCGCCGGACTTGTCATTCCGAAGGAACCGCCGTATTACAACGGCTTCGGTCCGGGACCAGGCTATGGCGGCGGCTACGGCGGTTACGGGAATGGCTATGGCACCAACGGCTACGGTAATAACAATTATGGCAGCGGCTATGGCCAGGCGCCGACAGGAGGACCATATCGGAACCCTCCGCACCCGCCAAAACCGCCATGGGGCACAAATCCGGCTCAACAGCCTAGTGATATTCCGCAGCAATCAAACGCTCAGTTCGACCGCATGATGGATGATTTGGAGAAGAAAGCGCTCCGCAAAGAAATCGATGAACTTAAAGCCAAACTGGCGAAATATGAGAAGGGAGAGATTTAAGATGGGAATTTTTAAACGGATGAAGGATATGACGAAGGCCTCGGTGAATGAGGTATTGGATAAAATTGAAGATCCGGTTATTATGCTGAACCAGTACTTGCGTGACATGGAAGGCGAGATTCATCAGGCTGAAGTGACGGTTGCGAAGCAAATGGCTAACGAGCGCCGCATGAAGCAGCGTCTGGAAGAAGCGGTTCGCGGCGCTGCCGACCGCGAGTCGAAAGCAGAAGCGGCTCTTCGCTCGGGTCATGAGGAGCTTGCCCGCAAGCTGCTTGAAGAGAAGCTGTACTTCGAGCAAAAAACAGCCGAATATACGGAATTGCATGCACAGACAAAAGCGCAAGCAGAAGGCTTGATGCAGCAGCTGCATGAAATGAAAGAAGAGTTCTACCAGCTTCGCAACAAGCGTAATGAGCTTGCGTCCCGCGCTCAAGTAGCGAAAGCGCAGAAGCAAATGGCTCAGCTTTCCTCGAATCACACGATCGACAGCGGTACGGCATCAAGAGGCTTCCAACGCATGGAAGAGAAAATTTTGCAGCTTGAAGCGGAAGCGGATGTGCTTCGTACGCCTTATGCATACGGCAAAGCCGGTTCGACAACAAGCTCGGTTAGCGCCGTTGATCTGGAGAAACGTATGAAAGTTGACGAACAGCTTGAAGCGCTTAAAAACAAGCTGAACAAATCAGCTGCTCCTGCAGAAGCAGATACTGATTTCATCGAATAGTGGAATACTAAAGCGAGCATGAGGCAGAGCGGACCGGTATTGACCGGTCTGCTCTTGCCTGCTTATCCGGGGGAGTGGAGCTTGATGGCGGATCAGAAGCCGTCCGAACAGCAAACGAATGAAGCCGCAAGACGAAGAAATATAACCGAGACGGGCTTATGGCTGCTCATTATTGTGAGCTTGGTTGTGATCGTGCTGCAAGGTTTCGGTTATGTGAAGCTATTTACGCTTCAAGGGAAGTGGGCGGTAATCGGTTTATCGATTATCGGCGCATCAATGGCCGCTGCCGCTTTGGCCGGCTACTTGCAAAATTCAAAGCTGAAAGCAGCTTTGCAACGTTTAACAGAACAGCAGCGCAAAAAAAATATTCGTGTTACGATAGACTCGGATGAAGAAACGAACGAACGAGAGCAAGGAGAAGATTCGGAGGATGCTATTTGGACGGAGAAGGTTAAGTTCTCCGCGGTCATCGAGGAACGCCAGCGGCTTGCCCGCGAACTGCACGACGCGGTGAGCCAACAGTTATTTGCGATTTCGATGACGGCTACTGCAGTCAGCCGCACGATTGAACGGGATTGGGAGCGAGCCCGCAGACAGGTGCAGCTGATTGAAGAAATGGCGGCTGTTGCGCAATCCGAGATGAGGGCGCTGCTGCTGCATTTGCGGCCGGTCCATTTGGATGGTAAAAACTTAGCGATGGCGCTCACGGTGCTCGTTGAGGAATTAAAGCAGAAAGTGCCTATGGAGATCCAACTGGCCGTTGATGAAACGATTATTCTGAAGCCGGATGCGGAGGATCATCTGTTCCGCATTGCGCAAGAGGCATTGTCCAACACGCTTCGGCACTCCAAAGCGGAGCATATGGAAATTAGGCTTTACCGTGAAGAGCATGAGGTTCGAATGCTAATTGCGGATGACGGCGTAGGCTTCGACGCGGAAGCGAAGAAGCAAACTTCTTATGGGTTGCTGACAATGGAGGAGCGAGTCAATGAGCTGGGCGGGTCATTACATATGATCTCCAAACCGGGAGCGGGCGCAACAATTGATATTCGGATTCCTTTTGAATAGATGCATTCATATGACATAGGATTATAAAAGAGGAAGCGGTGAGGGGAATGGAGCCGATGGAACAATTGAATCAGCGTATCAAGGTGCTGCTGGTGGACGATCACGAAATGGTGCGGATCGGTCTTGCAGCGGTATTGGATACGGAGGAAGGAATCGAGGTCGTCGGCGAAGCCAGCAACGGTTTTGACGGAATCCGATTGGCGCAAGCCTATAAGCCGGATGTCGTCCTAATGGATCTTGTCATGGACGGCATGGATGGCGTGGAGACGACTCAAAAGCTGCTTGAACTTTATCCCGACTGTAAAGTTATTGTATTGACAAGCTATTTGGACGACAGCAAGCTGTATCCGGTAATTGAAGCGGGCGCTTTCAGCTATTTGCTCAAAACATCTCGCGCAACGGAAATAGCCGACGCGATTCGCGCGGCCTCGCGGGGCCAGTCGGTGCTAGAATCGCAGGTGGCTGCCAAAATGATGAACCGGCTGCGTCAGCCGAAGCAGGCGATGCAAGCGCCTCTGCATGAAGAGCTGACCGATCGCGAGATGGATGTGCTGAAACGCGTTGCCCAAGGCATGTCCAATCAAGAAATAGCCGACGAGCTGTACATCGGGATAAAAACGGTCAAGTTTCATATTACGAACATCTTTAATAAACTTGGAGTCGATGATCGGACGCAGGCGGCTATTTATGCGCACAAGCAAGGGATCGCGGAGTAGAGCCAGCCAGATAACACCGATACAACCGGAAATAAGGTTGATCGGTGTTATTTTCATTTGGTAAAATGAGTTAAACATAGAAGTCGATGTGAAGCCCTCGATCTTCCGAATCGGAATAAGGGGATGCCGGGCCGTGCGGCTTTTGCTGATGTACGTTCCACTGCCTCTTCGACTGCTTTTTAAGCTGCGGCTGCTCTTGGGGCAATATCGGCTTCTCATCGCGGTATGGATAATAGGAATAACGGGTTGCAGCTTGAATCGGTTCGACGCGGTCTGCAACCCTTGCTGCCGGTGTAACGGATCGGATGAACATCGTGCGGCCTCCTAAATCAAAGTCACTCGACTTCATCCTACGCCAGTCTGCGCGCAATGTCTGACGAATGCCGTTGTCGACTCTCGTCTATCCCTTAGAGAAGAAGGAATAAAAAGGAGACACGAGCCATATCTAAGGCAATAGGCCCGCCGCCGAATGGCGAATGAGAGAAGGCGTAATCATAGGGATTGAATGGGTATGATGATTGCGTTGGAACCGCTTCTTGCTCTTCGGCTTGCGCTTTTTTGACTTTTTTGCCCGCCCGCTGCTTTTTGCTTTTGACTTTTTTGAGCTCCGCTTCATTCCCGCCGCTTGCCGAACGATCATTCAGCATCAGCTTCCCGTCGCGGCAATAACTAAGTACTCCAACATGGCGTGTGCCGTCATTCAACACTGCACAAACCGGCATTCCGCAAAAATGCTGTATGACATCTTCCTTTAATGGATAGATTTGTTCCATTCTCGCTGCCCCCTTAGTAAATTAAATAATCGATTTGCATCCAGTATATTCACCCACAGGCGATTGCGTATGGTCATTTACCTATAATGCATTTATTAAGATGCGATGAGGAGGCGATATAGATGTCGTCTATGTACACGTCCATAAGGGCAAAACGAAAACAGCAGCTGCGGACGAGAGCGGCGATTTTAGCAGCTATTGTGGTGTTGATAGGCGGTGGCTTGTGGTCAGCAGCGCAGCAACGCGAAGTGAAAAAGGACAGGCAGGAAAATAGCGTTTTGCAGCATGATCTAAAGTTGCTGTGGAAGTGGTCGGACAAGCTGTTCAAGGATGGCGCTGATTCGGCGGAATGGTCGTTCCGCTGGGATGCAGAGGGAGAAGAGGCAACAGTCGAGCGGCTTGTTCAGATGCTAACGGATGCGGATGAAAATTTAAAAGAGGGCATGTTATATGTGGATGGCGCTGACACGGCGTCAATCGAAATGCCGTCCTATGGCGGCTTGTTGACGATTCATAGCATACCGTCCGGACAAAAGCGCAAAGCGATTTTGCTGTATCAATCCAACATAAACAGCAGCGATGCCGGGATGCAGGCCGGGCTTAACGAGGCGATTGCAAAGGTTGAAGGCGTGTTACTTCAAATTGGAGCAGACTATACGGAAGGAATGAGCGTACGGGGAACAGCAGATCGTAAAGATGCAGTGGAGCGTCTTGCGAGTGATGCGAATGCGAAACAGCTGGACCGGTACGATGACGGCGGCACGGTCAGCGCTTCATTTTATACCGAGGGACTGTATATATCGACACCGATTGCGGAAGGCTCGAGAAAAAGAGTCAATCTGCAGGGAGCCCTTCATCAGGACACTGATACAGGGGAGCAGAACCTCATTATCGGCGTTCCGCTTATCACTGGCGATTACTCCGTTTCCGGCAATGATTAGAAGAAATTAAAGCCTTAATTAGTTTTTTTTATGAACGAGATGAATAGCGGATTAAGGATTAATATGTTAAACTACATAGCATGTAAAACTATAAAAACATAGGGAAGAATGAGGAATATGAACCATACTTCAAATTTGGATGCAACCGTAGGACAAGGCGCCGTATACTACTTGTTCGGGGCTACGGGCGATTTGGCAAAACGCAAATTGTTTCCGGCCTTGTTCAGCTTATATAAAGAAGGCAAACTGTCCGAAAACTTTGCGGTTGTGGGGTTAGCCCGCAGAACCCGCACGAATGAGCAATTCCGTTCCGATGTTTATGAATCGATCGTTCAATTTTGCCGATATAAAGCGGATGACGCCGAACTGTGGAACAAATTCGCCGAGCATTTCGAATATATGCCTCTCGACATTAACAATGTAGAATCATTCCGCGAGCTGGACAAATTGTCGACCGAGCTCGACGCGAAATTCAATATTCCGGGCAACCGATTGTTTTATTTGGCGCTGGCGCCTGAGCTTTTCGGGCCCGTTTCCTTCAATCTTCGTGACGGAGGCATGCTGGAGTCCAAAGGCTGGCATCGCGTCGTGATCGAGAAGCCGTTTGGCTACGATCTGGAAACAGCGCGCAAGCTGAACGACCAAATTAGACAAGTGTTCAAAGAAGAAGAAGTCTATCGGATTGACCACTATCTTGGCAAAGAAATGGTACAAAACATTCAAGTGATTCGTTTTGCGAACGCCTTTTTTGAGCCGCTGTGGAACAACAACCATATTGCTAACGTACAAATCACATTGTCCGAAACGG
The DNA here is from genome assembly GCF_009737085.1 of Paenibacillus sp. NEAU-GSW1. Classification (GTDB taxonomy): domain Bacteria; phylum Bacillota; class Bacilli; order Paenibacillales; family Paenibacillaceae; genus Pristimantibacillus. The sequence continues at coordinate 11,428 of NZ_WOVL01000041.1, read as the reverse complement.
TCGGCGTAGAAGAGCGCGGAGGCTATTACGATAAATCCGGCGCATTGCGCGATATGGGCCAAAATCATATGCTGCAAATGCTGACGATGATTGCGATGGAGCCGCCTAGCCGTTTGCACGGCGAAGACACTCGCGACGAGAAGGTGAAAGTGCTTCGTTCCTTGCGTGCTTTCAATTCGCATGACGAGGTTCGCAGCAATGTCGTTCGCGGCCAATACAGCGCCGGAGAATGGAACGGCAAAGCGCTGACAGGCTATCGCCAAGAGGATTCCGTCAATGAGAGCTCGAATACGGAAACGTATTTTGCAGCGAAAATTGCGGTAGACAACTTCCGTTGGGCGGGGGTTCCGTTCTACATTCGCACAGGCAAGCGCCTTCCGGTGAAAACGACGGAGGTCGTAATCGAATTTAAATCGATGCCGCAAAATGTCCTGTTCGCACAGCGTCATGATCTTGCGCCGAATTTGCTTGTCATTCGTGTCAATCCGACCGAAGGCATCTATATTAAAGTAAATGCGAAAACGCCTGGAGCAGACAATTCGGTTCAACCGGTTGCGATGGAATTTTGCCAAAGCTGCCAGATCGGCTTGAACACGCCTGAAGCTTACGAGCGCCTCATTCATGATGCGGTTCGCGGCGATTCGACGTACTTTACCCGTTGGGATGAAGTTGCGCAAGCTTGGGAGTTCGTTGACCGCATTGCTGCGGCATGGCGTGCCGATGAAGGCGATTTGAAGCAATATCCTGCAGGATCTTGGGGACCGGAAGCAGCCGATGAGCTGCTTGCGCGCGATGGCTTCCACTGGTGGCCGGTTAACGGTCAAGACGAAGATAACGTGATATGGATTTCCAATAACGGCAAATAAGGTATTCGAGACGTCTCATCGTTCATTACTGGCGGTGAGACGTTTCATAATGAGAAGGGAAGGCAAGCATGAGCCAATCGTTAAGCAAGGAAATTACACAAGAAGTCGATAAGCGCCGTACGTTCGCGATCATTTCTCACCCGGACGCAGGTAAAACGACGCTGACGGAAAAGCTGCTGTTATTTGGCGGCGCGATCCGTCTGGCAGGTTCGGTTAAAGCGAGGAAAGCAAGCCGGCACGCAACATCCGACTGGATGGAAATCGAGAAGCAGCGCGGTATCTCGGTTACGTCCAGTGTGATGCAATTTGATTACTTGGGACATCGCGTCAACATTTTGGATACGCCGGGTCACCAAGACTTCAGTGAAGACACCTACCGGACACTGACTGCAGCAGACAGCGCCGTCATGTTGATAGACGTTGCAAAAGGCGTCGAGGCGCAGACGATCAAGCTGTTCCAAGTATGCCGCAAACGCGGTATTCCGATCTTTACGTTTATTAATAAGCTGGACCGCGAAGGACAAAGCCCGTTCGAGCTAATGGAAGAGCTGGAGCGCGTGCTCGGCATCCGTTCGGTTCCAATGAACTGGCCGATCGGCATGGGACGCGAGCTTTGCGGCGTTTACGACCGGATGAAAAACCAGGTTGAGCTGTTCCAGGGCAATGACCATAGCACTATTGAAGTACGCAAGGTCGAAGATTACAACGACCCGATCATTCGCGAGATGGCTGGCGACTATTTGCATGACCAGCTCGTTCAGGATCTGGAGCTGCTTGACGTAGCGGGCGATCCGTTCGACTTCGATAAAGTTCGCGCAGGCGAACTGACGCCGGTCTTCTTCGGAAGCGCAGTTAACAACTTCGGCGTGCAAACGTTTCTTGAAAACTTCCTGCAACTGGCGCCGAAGCCGGCTTTGCGTATGAGCACGGACGGACCGATCGAGCCGACGAATGAGAAGTTCTCGGGCTATGTATTTAAAATTCAAGCGAACATGAATCCGGCGCATCGCGACCGCATCGCATTTCTTCGCATTTGTTCGGGACGCTTCGAGCGCGGCATGAGCGTCCGCCATGTGCGGGCAGGCAAAGATATCAAGCTTTCGCAGCCTCAGCAATTTTTGGCGCAAGACCGCGATATCGTTGAGACGGCTTATCCTGGCGATATTATCGGCCTGTTTGACCCGGGCATTTTCCGTATCGGCGATTCGCTGTCGCAAGGATCGGAGATCGTCTTCGACGAGCTTCCGACGTTTTCGCCGGAAATTTTCGCTAAGGTTACTGTTAAAAATGCGCTTAAGCATAAGCAGTATCAGAAAGGGATCGACCAGCTGACGGAGGAGGGCACCATTCAAGTGTTCCATTCCGCCGGCGGCTTCGAGGAAACGATTCTGGGCGTTGTCGGACATCTGCAGTTCGAGGTGTTCGATTATCGGATGCGCGGCGAGTACGGCGTAGAAATTCAATTGCACCGGATGCCGTTCCAGTTCGCACGCTGGATCGTTGACGATACGAATAAAATTGATCCGACGAAATTTCGGATTAACTCATCCCTAGTCAAAGATAAAAAAGGCAATTATGTCGTCTTGTTCGAGAACGAATACGCGATGAGAACGGCGATGGATAAAAATCCGACGATGAAATTTTTGGAGACGGCACCGTAAAAAATATAAAGAGATCTGAGTATAGATTACTCAGGTCTCTATTTATTTGACTTAAATGTATAATAAAGTATTGTCTAAATTGTGTCCAAGGTACTATAATATAAATATATTATCGTATTTTGGAGAAAATCACCGAAATAAATAGGGATTAAGATGGAGGTGAATAAGATGAGTAATTCATCTAGAACATTGAAATGGGTGACAGGAGCTCTCGAGCTTTTTCTTGGGATTCCCATACTAGGTGGGCTGATTGTCATGGGATTGTGGTACATTCCATTGGGCGTTATGCTTATCCTTCACATTGTAACTCTTGTGATCAGCAGCAATGAAAATCAGTCGAAATACGGAAGTATACTCGGTCTCATCACTAGCTTAGTTGCATGGATTCCAATTGTAGGTATGATCATGCATATTATTTCGGGTATCTTGCTGATGGTTAGCGCAGCAACGTCAAAGTCAAAACCTAGCCACCATCAGATTCAACCTCCTACGCCTAATAGTTTTTAATTCGAGAAGAATCTTCACCGCTCTAATTGCGGAAGAAGATTCTTTTTATATTTTATAAGTTTATTGACTAAAAAGCGCTTTCATGCAATAATGTACGCGTGTACATTACAGTCATAAGTTGAATTATGGAATTCGAGGTTGATGCGTTATTCGAAAGGAAGTCGCAAGGCTTGCAGGCGTTTCGGAGGCGACCGTATCGCGGGTGCTGAACAATGTAGGACCGATTAAGCCAGAAACGCGAGATCGGGTGCTGAAGGCAGCGAAGGAGCTCGGCTATGTTCCTAATGCGCTGGCTCAACGTCTTGCGCGGCGGAAAAGCGGAAATATCGGAGTCATCGTTCCGATGGTGCCGAAGGTGCATCTATTCTCGACCTACTATTTTGCGGAAATATTGAGCGGAATCGGAGATGCGGCAAAGCAATGCGATTATGATCTGCTTCTTATTTTCAGAGAGATGGATGGCCCTCGCGACTACGCCAAGCTGTTCCGCACGCAAAAGGTGGACGCTTGCGTCGTGCTAGGCGCACAGGATGTTCCGGAGGAAAAGGAAGCGCTGGCTGCGCTAAGAGACGGAGGCTATCCGTTTTGTCTCGTTAATCAGCGGTTTCCAGAGGAAGGGTTTCTGTCGGTCGACGCCGATCATCGGCGCGGCAGCTTTGAAGCCGTGATGCATTTGATTGAAGAAGGGCGCAAGCACATCGCCTTTCTGAACGGTCCTGAAGTGTATTCAAATAGTAAAGACCGGTTGGAAGGCTACGTCAAGGCGCTTGAGCAATCCGGACAGCCGCTCGAGGAGGAGCTGCTCTTCTTGGGCAATTACAGCCGCAAAAGCGGTCATGAAGCAGCGGGCCGAGTGGCGGAACTGTATCAGGCTGGCAAGATCGATGCCGTATTCGCCGCTAATGATCGGATGGCGATCGGCTTGATGGACGGTTTGCGCGATTACGGCTTTGAAGCGGGAAAACAGCTGGCAATTGTCGGATATGACGATTCTGACAGCTCGCGAATCGTTAGTCCGAAGCTTTCAACGGTGTCGGTTCCTTTCTACGAAATGGGCAGGGCGGCGGCGATGCGCCTGCTTGCGCCGCAAACGGAAAAAGAAGCAATGCTGGAGCATGAGTATTTGCTGCCGGTACAATTTGTACACCGGGAAACCTCGTAACAGATGGATAGGGCAAGACAACTATATACGAATGATAAGAAGGGTGGCAAACGAGGATGAAAAAAGTACGGGTCGGAATGGTTGGCTACAAGTTTATGGGAAAAGCGCATAGCAACGCGTATCGGGCGCTGCCGATGTTTTTCCCGAAAGCGGCGGCGAAGCCGGAAATGACAGCGATCTGCGGACGCAATCCGGAGGGCTTGGAGCAAGCGCGGGCGCAATTCGGCTGGGAAAGCAGCGAAACGGATTGGCGAGAGCTTATTAAGCGAGAGGATATCGACTTGATCGATATTAACGCTCCAAGCGACGCGCATAAAGAAATTGCGATCGAAGCGGCTAAAGCCGGCAAGCATTTGTTCTGCGAAAAGCCGCTGGCGCTGACGCTTGAAGATTCTAAAGAGATGCTGGAAGCAGCGGAAAGCGCCGGCGTGAAGCATATGGTCGGCTTCAACTATCGTTTCGCGCCTGCGGTTCAATTGGCGAAGAAGCTCATTGACGAAGGCCGTCTCGGCAAAATCTATCATTTCCGCGCTGTTTTTCTGCAGGACTGGATTATTGATCCGGACTTCCCGCTCGTGTGGCGGCTGCAAAAGGAAATTGCCGGTTCGGGTTCGCACGGCGACCTTGGCGCGCATCTGATTGATATGGCGCGTTTCCTCGTTGGCGAATTTGGCGAAGTTGTCGGCATGGGCGAGACCTTCATCAAGGAGCGTCCGATCCCAAGTGCGATGACGGGCCTTAGCGCGAAAGGTTCAAAGGATGCGCCGCGCGGCGAAGTGACCGTAGACGACGCTACGCTGTTTATGACCCGTTTCGAGAACGGGGCGCTCGGCAGCTTTGAAGCGACGCGGTTTGCTGCGGGACATCGCTGCACGAATGCTTTCGAAATAAACGGCAGCAAAGGCAGCGTGAAATTCGATTTTGAGCGAATGAACGAGCTTCAGGTTTATTTTACCGACGATGCCGAAGATGTGCAGGGCTTCCGTCGCGTACTCGCTACCGACGCAGCCCATGCGTATATGGACGCTTGGTGGCCGGCTGGCCACACGATTGGCTACGAGCACACGTTTACGCACGAGGTGCTGGAGCTGATGCAGGCAATCGCCGAGGACCGGCAGCCAGTGCCGAACTTCCACGACGGCGTGAAGTGCCAAGAGGTGCTGGAAGCGGTAGAGAAGTCGGTTAATGAGCGCCGCTGGGTATCGCTAAAAGAGCTGCAATAGAGCTGCTGACCGAGCTGAGGCTGTGTGTTATGCAACGATTTATTATTAAATCCGCACAAGGGAGAATTAGCCTACAATGAAGAAAGCGTTGATCGTATGGGGCGGCTGGGACGGACATCAGCCCAAGGAAGTTGCCGGTCTTTTTGAAGAAGTGCTCGTAAAGGAAGGGTTTGAAGTTGAAGTGTCGGATACGCTGGAGGCGTTTGCCGATGCGGAGAAGCTAAAAGCGCTTGATCTGATCGTACCGGTATGGACGATGGGCAAAATCGACGACAAGCTGGTTGAGAACGTATCCGCGGCGGTGCAGAGCGGAGTCGGTCTGGCTGGCTGCCACGGAGGCATGTGCGATTCGTTCCGCGAGAATGTGGAATGGCAATTTATGACCGGCGGTCAATGGGTCGCGCATCCGGGCAATGACGGCACGAATTATACGGTAAATATGAAGCATAGCTCCAGCACGTTGACGGAAGGCATTGCGGATTTCGAGGTATGCAGCGAGCAATATTATTTGCATGTCGACCCGGCGGTTGAAGTGCTGGCGACGACTCGTTTTCCAGTGGCGGAAGGCCCTCATTCGTTGAACAGAGCCGTAGATATGCCGGTTGTATGGACGAAGCGCTGGGGCGTAGGCCGCGTGTATTACAATTCGCTTGGCCATCAAGCCAATATTGTTGACATGCCGGTTGTTAAGGAATTGATTCGCAGAGGCTTCCTCTGGTGTGCGGAAGGCAAAAAATCAGCAGCGGGAACTAACGGAGGAGAAGCTTGATATGAGCAAATTGAAAGTCGGCATTATCGGTACCGGCAATATCAGTTCGGCTTACTTAAATAATGGCTCCCAATTCGAGTCTATGGAAATCGTCGCTTGCGCTGATCTTGATGTAGCGCGGGCGGAAGCGAAAGCCGAGGAGTTCGGCATTCGCGGCTGTTCGGTCGAAGCGATGCTAGCCGATCCGGATATTAAACTCATTATAAACCTGACGATCCCGCAAGCGCATGCATCCGTCTGCTTGCAGGCGTTGGAAGCCGGCAAACACGTCTATGTTGAGAAACCGTTCGCAGTCACTCGCGAGGAAGCGCAAGAAGTTCTCGCTTTGGCGGAGAAAAAAGGCTTGCTTGTCGGCAGCGCGCCGGATACATTTCTTGGCGGCGGCATTCAAACAAGCATTAAGCTTATTGAAGACGGCTGGATTGGCACGCCGATTGGCGCGACCGCATTTATGATGTCCGGCGGTCATGAAACCTGGCATCCGTCTCCAGAATTTTATTATCAAAAGGGCGGCGGTCCGATGTTCGATATGGGGCCGTACTATATAACGGCGCTTGTCGCTATGCTCGGTCCAATATCCCGCGTCACAGGCTCGGCGCGGAAATCGTTTGCTCAGCGGACGATTACGAGCCAGCCTAAATACGGACAGCAAGTAGAAGTTGAAGTGCCGACGCATGTGGCGGGCATTCTTGATTTTGCCGCTGGCCCGATCGGTACGCTGCTAACTAGCTTTGATGTGAAAGGCGGTTCAGTTCTGCCGCGTATTGAAGTATACGGCAGCGCCGGTACGCTGCAGGTTCCGGACCCGAACACATTCGACGGACCGGTTCGGCTTTGCCGCGCGGGTTCAAGAGAATGGGTCGACATTCCGCTTGCATACGGCTTTACGGAAAATTGTCGCGGCATTGGCGCAGCGGATATGGCTCAAGCGATATTAACCGGCCGCAAGCAACGAGCAAGCGGAGAGCTAGCCTATCATGTGTTGGAAGCGATGCACGGCTTCCATGACGCTTCCGAGCAAGGCGTCCATTATGCGATGAAGAGCACCTGCGAGAAACCGGCGTTATTGCCGCTTAAAGCTGGCTTGGAGCCATTCCGTATCGGATAAGAACCAGCGTTTTACTCGCAAGTTATATGAAAAATAGCGTTGCAGGGACTATCCTTGCAGCGCTATTTTTGGCTTTGCTTCTTTGCTCTGCTGCTGTTCACGGCTTCTTGCGAAGAAATAACACTGTGTGACAGCGTTATTTCTTTTATTTTGCGTGCATGCGGGAAAATAACACTGTGTGATAGCGCTATTTAAAAATATCAGGGCCAAAACCCTCTTCTTCTAAAAAATAACGCTGTGCAGCAGTGTTATCTTCTCAATTTTGTGTGCTTGCGGGAAAATAAAGCCGTGTGACAGCGCTATTTCGGTCCGTCAATCGTTGTTTTTACTGGGAGAAGCTGATGAGGCGATGATAACATGCGCGATTGAAGGCAGGAATAGCCGCTTTGCCCCAATAGGTACGTATGGCTTCGCTTCATCCAGCGAAAGCCTGCGGCATCGCAGATGAAGTCGGTTCCATCTAGCCAGGCAAAGCGGCTGATTTGATCCCTGGTAGATCACTATAATGGACATCCTTGAGTTTACACATACGCTAGTTGATTTCTAGCTTGTGTACACAGCGGAGAATGTGCTGCTTTATTAGCTATTGAGGTTATGCTTTAGCAGCCGGCTGCAAATGCTGCAAATGAGTGTATAAGGCTTCGACTAGTTTAGATTGTTCTGCGGCATCGATTTGCTTCCAAATCATTTCGAACAGAACGCCGAGACCTGGCAGCGTTCGTTCATCGTTGCCGACGGAATCCTGTATAACTTCCTGGAGCTGCGTTTTGTCATTGCTTTGAACTCGTTGTACAATCGCTTGCCGTAAATCCAAGATTGGCGGTTGCATACATTCCCTCCAAATCGGTTCATAAATCGCGCTAGGACGAATGCTCCGAGCGCGTTCGTTGTTTACTATGCCCCTAATAGCTGTTTTTCATCCGGGCATGTTGGTTATGCTATAATGATGATTAATAAGTGTTCAGGCACGTTGGAAGGGAGCAGAAAACGAGTGGCCAAAAAACAATACGCAGTAATCGGTATGGGCCGATTCGGATCGAGTGTAGCTGCAACTTTGACGGGAATGGGCTTTGAGGTGCTCGCCATCGACTCAAGCGAGCAACGTATTCAGGAAGCAATCAATAAAGTTACGCATGCGGTTTCCGCAGATTCGACGGATGATGAGGCCATGCGTTCCCTTGGTATTCGAAATTTCGATGTGGTCGTCGTTGCGATCGGTCAAGACATCCAGTCGAGCATTTTGACAACGCTGATCTTAAAGGATTTAGGTGTCGGCACCATTATCGTCAAAGCGCAAAATGAGCTTCACGGTAAAGTGCTTTCCAAAATCGGAGCCGATAAAATCATTTATCCGGAAAGGGATATGGGACAGCGGGTCGCGCATCATTTGGTTTCGCCCAATATTTTGGACTATATTGAAATATCCGAGGATTACAGCATCGTTGAAGTAAAAGCACCGAAGGCAATGATCGGCAAAAACCTGGTGCAGCTCGACATCCGCCAAAAATTCAAATGCAACGTGATGGCGATCAAAAATGGTACAGCGATGAACATCGCTCCGTATGCGGACGATATGATTAAAGACGGAGACGTACTCGTCATCGTCGGCAAGAATAAAGACCTATCCAGTTTGGAAATTGCTTATTCGGAAGGCTGATTATCATTGAACACGTATAACCATGAAAAAATAAGCTCATTGCAGAACGAGCGAGTGAAGCTGTGGACCTCCTTGCTCGATAAAAAATACCGCGACCGCACCGGCAAGTTTATTATTGAAGGCGTTCATCTTGTGCAAGAGGCTTTGCAGTCTTCGGCAGTCATCGAGACCATAATTTATGATGGGGAGAGGGGTATCCCTCAAGAGCTAAAGCAGGTTACAGCAACGAACAGTGATTTCAAAGGCGGATCTATTGATTGGGTCGAAGCATCTCCACAGGTGATGGCGAAGTGCACGGGGACGGATACGCCGCCTCCGGTGTTTGCGGTTCTCGCAAAACTGAAATTTGATCAGGCGGAGTTATTTCGTGAGAACAACCTTGTTGTTGTATTGGATGGGGTACGCGATCCGGGCAATGTCGGAACCATCATTCGAAGCGCCGATGCGGCGTTTGCTGGTGCAGTAGTGCTCGGCAGAGGCTGCGTCGATTTGTACAATCCGAAAACAGTTCGTTCAACGATGGGCTCACTCTTCCATTTGCCGATCATCGAGGCAGATTTGGCTGAGCTTTTGCCCGAAGCCAAGGAGCGGGGCGTTAAGCTGGTCGCAACGAGCCTGCAGGCGACGCATACTTGCTATTCGTACAATTGGACGGGAGCTTCCTGGCTGCTGATGGGCAATGAGTCCAACGGGTTATCAGAAGCTGTCCGTGAGATGGCCGATGAGGCGGTCATTATCCCGATGCGCGGACAAGCCGAATCGCTCAACGTAGCAATGGCAACGACAGTGCTATTGTACGAGGCGCTTAGGCAGAGGGAATATTAAGTAATATATATAAATATCAAACCAAAGGCTGGAAAATGATCGGTATTTCACTCGATCGTTTCTCCAGTCTTTTTCTATTCAATTAGCTGGGGGCGGATTTAAAAATGCGCTTAAGCCGAGCAGGCAGAGGGAGCTGTAGTCTAAGCGAATGTTCTCCCGTTAATTGGATGGTTCCTGGGATTGACGAAATGTAAAAACTTTAATATAGTATCCATATACCCAATGGGGTATGCGTCGGTATGTTTTTAAGTTTAATATTTTTTTGTTTTCTATAATACCCAATAGGGTATATGGATTTTTGCTTAAAAATCAATCAATATCAAGGAGGAACAACAATGGGTATTTATAAAGAATTGCGTCCGCACGAGGTGCTGGAGCTTATGGCAAGCAATGAAAAGACGGTCATTCTCGACGTTCGTGAGTCGGATGAATGGGAGGCAGGTCATATACGAGGCGCGAAACATATTCCGCTGAGCCAGATCAACAGAGCGCTGAACGAACTCGATCGTAAGCAAGAAACAATTGTAGTATGCCGCAGCGGAAATCGAAGCGGTAAAGCTTGCGACTATTTATCCTCGCTGGGCTACAACGTGGTGAATATGGCTGGCGGCATGCTGGAGTGGTCCGGGGAAGTCGTATAACGAGTGATAAAGGAAGGTGACGGCATGGAATGGTTTATAAATATCGCTTTAATTATTCTTGTCATTTGGTTTTTTTATTCTCGATTTGCCGGATTGAAAGGTCTAAGAAATTTGACAGCTGATCAATTTCAGGAAGAAATGAAAAGCAATCCGAATAAAATATTGATTGATGTTCGCGAGCCTGCCGAATGGAAGCAGGGATATATTGCAGGAGCGAAAAACATCCCTTTGTCACAAATCAATCAACGAATAAACGAAATTGCTGCCGATAAGGCGGTTTATCTATATTGCCGAAGCGGAATGAGAAGCAAACAAGCGGCTCGCATTCTTCAAAAGCGCGGATACAAGGAGCTGTCTCATCTGCAAGGCGGGATCATGGCTTGGAAAGGGAGAGTCAGCAAATAAAGGGGCTGTCCCATAAGTCATGAAAATGACGATGGGATACCCCTTTTTTTATCTGGGTTAAACAGTAAACTGCTCATTTAAATGTTCTTCCGATCGCCATTGCTCAGGGATTCCTTTGAATCAACGAGGTAAGGTTGGGATCCCTTCACAAAAACGAACGCTGACGCTTCTCCAGAATCATTTAAATGCTCCGTCTACCCTTAACCGTTCATAAATTGCTCAAACAAAAAGAAGCCAACCCTTGTTAAAATGGAGGTACCACCCACCCATTCTAAGTAAAGAGAGGCTTCTTATGTATAAAGAATATACCATGGATAGATCAAGAATTGAATAACATGGACCTCCCGGAGCTCGGAGAGGCTTCTGCTATCACAAGTGAGAAGCTGGAGCAGGCTGTTCAGCAGCTTGGAAACAAGCTTCAAGAAAAGCCGAAAGACAAGCAACTGAAGAAAGCTGTTCGCCTAGTGCGGAAAGACGTTCTCCCACGGTTGCAGAAATATGAAGATCAACAAGCGACGCTCGGAAGCCGCAACAGCTTTAGCAAAACCGACACCGACGCCACATTTATGCGCATGAAGGAAGACCACATGCGCAATGGTCAGCT
>NZ_WOVL01000040.1 GCF_009737085.1 Paenibacillus sp. NEAU-GSW1 | reverse complement strand
GTGGCTTTCGCTTGCCCATCATTTGCTGAAGAAAGCCACAAAGCATCAAAATCGAAAAATAGTGTTGCAGGGATAGCTCTCTGCAACACTATTTTCATGAATACCGCTTCTTCAATTACTGATGCGAGCCGTTTTTTCAGCGAGCGAACCACTTTTGGGACAGCCCCGTTTTGCTTATTTCTCCAATTTTACATGTTGAAAATTTGTCATATTTAGTCGAATTCAAATCACACCGGTTATGCAGAAGGCGCAGGCCGCTCCCTCCTATATTCCGTCGGCGTCATTCCCGTTTCTCTTTTGAAGATGCGCTGAAAATAGGAAACGTCGCTGTACCCGACAAATTCGGCGATCTCTCCTACAGTAAGTGTCGAGTCGACAAGCATATAGCTCGCTTTCTTCATTCGCGTGGCGTGAACATATTCGCTGATCGTCTGGCCGGTGATCCGGCAGAACAGCGCGGCGCAATAGTTGGGGCTCTTATGGATATAGTCGCCAAGCGTTTCCTTCGTAATTTTTTGCTGATAGTTAGCGGTGATGTACTGTTTCATGCGCTCAACCGCCTGATGAGTCTCGGGAGACAGCGGGCCTTTATCGAGTTCCCGATTCCATACGGCGAGCCACTCCAGCAGCACGGAAAGCCCGCGAAACGAGGCGTATGGCGCATTGTCGGACCAGTCGGCGTAAAGGCCTTTAAGCCTCTCCAGGCATAAGTCGTAGGCGCCTAGCTTTGTTTTGACCCAGGCGGTCCGCTTCGCCAGCGGCAGGCCTTCAAGCTCGACGGCCCCGGTAAAGGCAATGACGTATTTCTCGTGAAAAACAGTCGGAATACATTTGCCGTAAAAGGATTGCCCTGCAGGAATGAAGAGTGTTTCGCCTTTCTCCAGAATAACCTTCTCCTGCTCGATCCAAAAAACAGACCTGCCGTAGCTTGCGAGCACGAGCGTCGAAACGCCCGGATCGCGGACGCCGTCGTCGAACCAATCGACGCCGCGATCCTGTCGCATAGAGATGAACTGAAGCATACGCAAAGCCTCTCCTTTTTCGTCATACTATATTTCATATATCGTACTATAATTCATAGTCCAATGTGAAGAATAGAGCTACAATAATCAACGACAAAGTTCTTTCGGGAGGAATCGACAACAAATGCGTAAAACAAAAATCGTATGTACGATGGGACCGGCCTGCGATACAACGGATGTGCTAAAGGACATGATTCAAGCGGGAATGAACGTAGCGCGGCTGAATATGGCTCACGGCGAGCTGGAGGATCACGCGGGACGCATTCAGCGCATTCGCGAAGCGTCGCGGGCGACCCATGCAATCGTACCGATTTTGCTCGATATTAAAGGTCCGGAGGTTCGGATTGGCAAGCTGGAAGAGGCTTCCTACGAATTGAAGACGGGCGAGACGCTTACGCTGACTACGGAAGAGATTGTCGGCACAGGCGAGCGGATTCATGTTAATTATGCTGAGCTTCCTCTGGTCGTTAAGCCAGGGAACAAGATTTTGCTGGACGACGGCTTGATTGAGCTTGAAGTGCGATCGGCGCAAGGAACGGAAATCGTCTGCACGATTTTGAACGGCGGCGTAATCAAGCCGCGGAAGGGCGTTAATTTGCCAGGCATTCGCACGACGCTGCCGGGTGTTACGGATCGCGACATCCGCCATATTCTGTTCGGCATCGAGCAGGGCATCGATATTATTGCGCCGTCTTTCGTTAGACGCGCTGAAGATATATTGCAAATTCGTGAGCTGCTGCAAGTAAACGGCGCCGGCCACATTCAAATTATTTCGAAAATCGAGAATGAAGAAGGCGTCGATAATCTGGATGCGATTATTGAAGCCTCCGACGGCATTATGGTTGCGCGCGGCGATCTCGGCGTAGAAATTCCGGTTGAGGAAGTGCCGATGATTCAGCGCGAAATGATCTCCAAATGCAACATTGCCGGCAAACCGGTTATCGTTGCAACGCATATGCTCGATTCGATGCAAGTTAACCCTCGCCCATCGCGTGCTGAAGTTAGCGACGTTGCCAACGCAGTGCTTCAGGGCACGGACGCGATTATGCTTTCCGGCGAGACGGCTGCGGGCAAATATCCGGTGCAATCGGTGAGCACAATGTCATCGATTGCAGAGCGGGCGGAATCGATGCTTGATTATGTGGACGGTTTCCGCCAGCGCAGTCTGGTTCAGCCGACGACGATTACCGAAGTGATCAGCCAAGCGGTTGTGAGCGCTTCGCTTGAACTGGACGCAAAGGCGATTCTGACGCCGACAGAGAGCGGATTTACGGCACGCATGGTTTCGAAATACCGTCCAAAATCGCCGATCATTGCCATTGCTTCGGATGACAACGTACTGCAAAGATTGGCGCTGCTGTGGGGCGTTGTGCCGGTGAAGGGCAACGAACGTCCGGAGTCGACCGACGGCATTTTCCAAACGGCGCTGAGCAATGGCGGAAAAACAGGACTGCTTGCCCAAGGCGATTATGTCGTAATTACGGCGGGTACGCCAAGCGGCAAGGCTGGCGCAACGAATCTTATTAAAATCGAACAATACGGCGTGTAGCTTGGGCCGGATTGGCATGGGGCTTTCCCTGAGGTCATAGACCTTGAGGGAAGCCCCTTTTTTTTCTAGGCAGCGTAATTTGAAACCGGACAGCATGTATGAAAGTATTGTTGAGATGAAGGGTGGTGGGATTTGCAATGAAAGCATGGCTGCAGACGGCTGCTGTAGTATTGGTGACGGTCGTATTAACGAGGCTTATTCCGTTTTCCGCTTTTTTCCGCAATGTCGATACACTTGTTCATGAGCTGGGGCACGCGCTGACGGCGTTCTTGCTGAAGGGGAATGTCAACCATATCAACCTGTATGCGAATCAAAGCGGCGTGACTTATATGAGCTATGCCGAAACATGGATGTCGATTCCGATTTCACTTGCGGGCTACATGGGCTCGGCTTTGTTTGCGCTGCTGCTTTTTCTGATGTATGCGCGAAATAAAGAACGCGCCGGATTGTATGTGACCGCAGCATTAGCGGCGATTGGCCTCGTTTTATTCGTGCGTAACGGTTATGGCATGCTTTGGTGCGCCGGCTTCGCCGCGCTTACGGCGGTTGTCGGGGCGATTGCGCCGCATTGGCTTCGAAAAGGCTACTACTTGTTAATCGCTTTTATATGTCTGGTTGAATCTGTTCTTAGTCCGTTCGCTGTACTGATAATGTCTTTTACTTCGCCTGGTACGGCGGGGGATGCGGCAAGCTTGAGCCGTGCGACGTTTGTGCCGGGTTTTATATGGGCGCTTCTGTTCATCGCGTTTGCGCTGCTGTGCGCCAGAGGAGCTGTAACGCTGCTGTTCAAACGGGGATTTTGAGCAAAAAAAAGATGGCCTTGTATAGGGTCATCTTTTTTTCGTTACTTATATTCCATTCTGCGGTTCAAATAAATGCTGCCCGAATATTTAGCCTGAACTCTGCGCGATTCCAGTTGCACGTAGGCGTAAATCTCTTTGAGTCTCTGGTTTGCCGGTTTAATCGTTTCCTTCACTTCACCGTCAACGACGACATCAAACACGATCATGAATGCTGCCTCCTTCAAAATGGGTTATTCGTTATGCCCTTAGTCTACTGGCGGAATATTAGCGGCATATTTAAATAGTATTAGGGGAATATTAAAATGGTTTTTTTTAGTTAATAGAGAGTAAATATATAGATTCAGGGGCTATCCCCGCATCAGTTTCATGCTGAGGAAAGCCCCTATTGTAATAGGAATCTTTATTTTTTGCGCAAGCGTTCTAACTCCTCATCAATAAGAGCGCTTCTATGCGCGGATTGCTCGAACGAAGCCGTGGGCTGGCCGCCTTGTGCAGTGTACGGCGATTGACGAAGCTCGCGAGCCGCCTCCCACTCCATCACCTTTTGCTCGATTCGGTCAAAGCCTTTGGCCGCTTGGCTGTTATAGAACGGAGCGGAGCCCGAGGACGCCGGAACGGCAGCTGCTTGCTGTACGCGAGAAATGAGCTCTGTGCGTTTGCTTTGCAGACGCACGCGTTCTTCCTTTAACGTCTCAGCCCGCTGTCCGAGCTCCAAAGCCGCTTGATTTGCGAGTTGAAGGAGCTTGGCTGTTTCCTCGGCATATTGCTTGTAATGAAGCTTCGCTTCCAGCGCGATGCGAGCTTCCGTTTCACGTTCTTCTGCAACCGCTTGAATCGCTTTTCCTTCATAATGAACGACCTGCGTGTTTTGCTCCTCCAGCTTAGTTGACAGTAACCGTGCTTGCGCCTGCTGGTGTAATGCTTCGCGTTCGATGCTCGCGATTTCCTCGTCGAGGTCTCTTAAATAATGATTGAGCATCATGACCGGATTTTCGATCTTATCCAGCAATTCGTTTGCCGCAGCCTTAGTGATTGATGCAAGTCTTTGAAAAATACTCATTTCTCAACACTCCTCTTTTTATTAGTTTGATAAATCAAGATTAATAGTGGTAGTGATTGGTGTAGCGAAAATCGCTGAAAGGCGACTTCGGAACAAAAATCGAAGCTGCAAAGTAGATCAGCAGAACCGAACCAAAGCTGAACAGCGCGGCTATGGCGACGAGCAAACGGATCACAGTGGGATCAATGCCTAGCCATTCTCCCACCCCTCCGCATAACCCGGTAATCTTGCTGTCAGTCGTCGAACGAAACAATTTTTTCATGGCTAACATCCTTTCGTAATTGCTAGTGTCAATCTTGATGTCCTTATTGTAGTCTTTATGCTTCTTTGCAGTAACAGTCCGGGGACGGTTCTTGAAGCTGGCCCTTAGGCGGGGAGCGAATAGGACGGACGACGGGGGAGACGGCTTGATTAAGGAACGGGGATGAAATATTCAGCATGAGGAGGAGCGTAGGCAAATACTGTTGAAGTAATGCCCGCAACGGTATCAATAGGAAAGTGCAAAAATGAAAAGCACAATAATTTAGCCAAGCCATTGCCAGTCCGCATAATTGTCCAAGTACCCTCATAGACATGTTACCAGTTGGAAAAACATTGTGAAGAGGGGTTGGTTGGAATGCGTCGCATTACATGGGCCGCGGCATTAATTTTAGTTTTCTCACTCATATTGAGCGCTTGCGGGACGAAGGACGCCGAGTCCGTGGTCAAGGAGCTCGATAAAACGGTAAACAGCTTGGAGAGCTACAGAGGTATTGGCAAAATGACGCTCAATACCGGTCAGCAGCCTCTCGAGTATGCGGTGGAGGTATCCTATCAGAAGCCGAATTTTTACCGGATTAAATTGACGAACACCGAGAAGGATATTACGCAAATTGTGCTCCGCAATGACGATGGCGTATTTGTGCTCACTCCTCGCTTGAACAAAGTGTTCCGTTTCCAAAGCGACTGGCCGCAAAATCAAGGCCAAGTGTATCTGTACCAAACGCTCGTTCAAAGCATTCTGGTTGACAACTCGCGCCAGTTCGCGGTTGAAGACGATGCGTATGTGTTCGATGTAATGGCCAATTACAACAACGGCACGCTTGCCCGTCAAAAAATATGGCTAAACAAATCGGACTATAAACCGGTTCATGTCGAGGTTAGCGACGCGAATGCAGCCGTTATGGTAGATGTGAAATTTGACTCGTTCGAATTCGGACCGAAATTCGAAAGCGGCGCTTTCGAAACGGAGGCGAATATGAAGTCCGAGCCGTCCGGCGGCAACGAAGGACAAAACGATCAGGCGACAATTACGACTCCGGAGAATAACAATGCCGAAGGCAACAACAATGCGGCAACGTCAAATGACGATGCCGACAGCAATAGCGATAAAGCCGGAACGGAAACGGAAGGCAAAGCGAATAACGATGCCAATGCCAACGCCGGCAATCAGCCGAATGATGATGCCGAAGAAGAAGCGGATGATACGGCGGCGCAGCCTGAAGAAGGCGTGAACGCGGTTCTGCAAGTATTAGTACCGACGTACCTGCCGGAAGGCGTCGTATGGCAAGACAGCACGGATATCGTATTCGGCGGAAATCCAGGCTTGCTGACGCGATACTCGGGAACACATGATTTTACGCTGATTCAGACGCAGCCGAAGGATCAAGCGGCTTCGTATAGCGACGGCTATATGGTTACTCTAGGCGCTACGGTCGGTCAAATGAGCGTCAGTGATGAACTTCAAACACTGACCTGGCTGGATGAGGGCAATCAATTCCGTCTCTCCAGCGCGACACTGTCTGAAACAGAAATGATTCGGATCGCCCAATCCGTCCAAGCCGACGTATCGAAATAAGTTTCCAACAGGTGCCAGCCGAATCTGGCGGCCAATTCATTGACAGTCCAAGCGGCAACGTATAACATTGTTTCTATTGGTGTTTAAACGTTCGGTAAGGATGCATAAGCAATGGATGGGCCGTCAGAGAGGTAAGGTGAACGTTCTTGGAATCGTATTATCGTCCGACTAGGGCAGAAATTTCGCTTGATGCGCTGTCTCGCAATCTTCAATCATTTCGCAACTCGATGCCGGCGGGAAGGCTATTGATGGCTTCGGTGAAAGCAAATGCTTACGGGCACGGAGCCATTGAAGTAGCGCGCGAGGCTGAAAGTTTCGGCGTCGACTATCTGGGTGTTGCCTTCTTAGATGAAGCGCTCCAACTGCGGCAAGCAGGTATAACAACGCCGATCCTTGTGCTTGGTTATGTGGGTGCGGAGGCGCTTGAAATTGCGCGAGAACATAATGTAACAATTGCTTTATTCAGAGATGACGTATTGCAAGCCGCTGCGGCGCTGCCGCAAAGGCAAGACGGGAAAAAGCTGAAGGCCCATGTGAAGATTGATACAGGCATGGGTCGTCTTGGCTTGCTCGGGCTTGACTCGGCCGTCGCTTATATCGAGCAGGCGCTGCAGGCGCCGGAGCTTGAAGTGGAAGGGCTGTTCACTCACTTTGCTCGCGCAGACGAAGCGGACAAAAGCTATACGAAGCTGCAATACGAACGATTTAATGAAATTGTTGAACATGTTAAACGGCAGCAATGGCCAATTTCGATTATACATGCGGCGAACAGCGCTGCCGGCATTGACACGCCGGAATGGTCGGGAGATATGCTCAGGCTTGGCATCAGCATGTACGGTCTTTATCCTTCTCATGCAGTAAGCCGCGGCAACATTGAGCTTGAGCCGGTTATGACGCTGAAAAGCGAGGTTGTCATGGTCAAGGAGGCGCCTCCAGGCTGGGGCATCAGTTATGGAAGCCGTTACATGACGAAAGGGGCGGAGCCGATCGGCACGCTGCCTATCGGATATGCAGACGGATTCAGCCGCATGCTGACTGGAAAGGCGAATGCTCTCATTAGAGGCGTCAAAGTGCCGGTGCTCGGCACGATCTGTATGGATCAGTGCATGATCGCGCTGAAGCGAGCGTCGGCAGGAGGACCGGTACAGGTTGGCGAGGAGGTTGTTCTCATTGGCCGTCAAGGCGATGAAGCGATCACTGCCGACGAAGTGGCGGATCAGCTGGGCACGATCAACTATGAAGTGACCTGCATGCTGGCGGCCCGCGTTCCGCGCGTGTATACGCGCAATGGACAACGGGTTGCCGTCGAGAATCCCGTTTTGTAGCCTGGATGAAATTACCGCTTTTTTAAGAAGGAATTGCAAAGAGGAATTTAATCAACGACAGAGAAGTAAGTAAGGCAACAGATATGTGAACGTGCTATTCAGAGTCAATCATGCAGCATAATTGATATACGCTGCACATAGATATGTTGAAGTATAGCAACGGCTGAAACATGCAATAATGAATATGAATGGTTGTTTGGAAAAGTTTTGGGGGTGCTTGCTCGGTGGCCAATGTGCAGAACACGAAGAGAATCATGATTAGTTTACCGGATCAGCTGTTAGAGGAGGTCGACGGAATCGTCGCGAAGGAAAACTCCAACCGCAGCGAGTTTATTCGGCAAGCCATGAAGCTCTATCTTGTTGAACGTAAGAAACGGCAAATCCGCGAATCCATGCAGCGCGGTTATCTCGAGATGGCGAAAATCAACTTGAACATGGCCTCAGAAGCTTTTCAAGCGGAGGAAGAAGCCGACCATATGCTGGGACGTCTCGTAAGCGGGGTGTAAAGCTTGATCGTTAAACGCGGTGATGTTTTTTTTGCGGATTTGTCCCCTGTTGTCGGATCGGAGCAAGGGGGCGTAAGACCGGTTCTCGTCATTCAGAATGACATCGGCAACCGGTTTAGCCCTACTGTAATCGTGGCGGCTATTACTGCGCAAATTCAAAAGGCAAAGCTGCCCACCCATGTTGAAATGGATGCGGCGGCACATGGCTTTGACCGGGATTCTGTTGTCTTGCTGGAGCAGATTCGGACCATCGACAAGCAGCGTCTAACGGATAAAATTACGCATCTGGACGATGAGACGATGCGCAAGGTAGACGATGCCTTGCTGATCAGCGTCGGATTAATTGATTTTTAAATGAAAGGCGCTTTTCCGGTGATGGAGAGGCGCTATTTTCATTTTATGAGTAGACAAGTTTTGTAATAGTTGTTATTATTACATTAATTGGTTGTTGAATTTATATAGCTAAGCAATACTTTGCGAAGAACGCAAGTAGTTGGCCTTTTGGGCTGCTGCTGCGTTCTTTTTTTTGTATTGCGGACTTTTGAGCTGTTGGAGGGGAGAGGGCTATGAATAAAAAACGCAATATTGGCATTAGCATTGCGGCATCTTTAATGTCGGCTGCACTCGTTTACGGATTATTTCAATTGCAGCAGTTGCAGCTGGAGAAGGAGGAGACGATCGCAGTCGTCGTTCCGAAACGGTTTATCGAAGCGGGGAAAAGGCTTGAAGCGTCGGATTTGACTTACAGACGAATGCCGCGCGAGGCGGTGGACGGCAGTATGCTGCTGCAGCTCAATCAGGCCGAGGGAATGGAAACGATTGTGCCGCTTGGGACGAATGAACCGATTTTGGTCTGGAAAATAAACCGGTTTCGACTGCTGCCTGCAAGCTCGGAATCGACGTTTCAAATTCCGCGGGAATATATTCGTTCGATTTCGAATGGAATAAGAGCCGGCGACAAGGTGTCGATTTATGTGTCGGGCGAAGGCCAGCCATCGGGGAGGCTGTTTGAAAAACTGGTAACGGTCGCTTCTGTAAAATCGTCGGGCAACGTTGAGATTGACGATGCGCAAGATCCGAATTTGCTCTCTTTGGCCGATGGCGATCTGGAGCGGATGTATGCGTCTAGGCGCGACGCGAACGGGATGATTGATTACATCAATTTGAATCTTTCCGAGGAGCAATGGCTGCAGATTGACAGCTATTGCAAGGACGGAGTCCGCAAGCTGGTTATCGCTTTTAGCCCGGAATCGCTCAGTGTAGCTTCGGAAGGAGCGGCGCCATGAACGAGGCGGCATTTGCCGCTGCTGCATCAAGCGCTGGAGCCGCGCCGTTTATCGGGTTCGTTGGCACAACGCCGAATATTGGGACGACCGCAGCGGCCTTCGCGCTCGCCTATCGCATAGCGGAGGCAAGCTGCAAGCCGGTTGGCTATCTCTGTCTCCATTTGAAAAGCGCTAAAATTCACCGTTATATCGGGGTCGATCATCCGGAAGTGACACTGGATAAGCTAAGGCCGGAATTGGCGTCTTGCTCATTATCGGGAGAAAAGCTGCTTCGCGCCGCTTATGCCGTCAAGGAATTGCCTAACTTGCAAGTTTTGTTCGGCAACATGCATCGCGATCAGGCGGAATTTTTCACACCGGAAGAAGCGGAGCATTTGATCGACGTTGCACGGCGGTCGTTTTCGATTGTCATAGCGGACACAGGAGCTTATTGGGATAACGCGGCAACCGTGTGCGCGATGCGCCTTGCACAATCGCGAATTGTCGTGACGACCGGCGCTTTGACTCATTTTCAAGAGGATGGGAAACGATGGATTCAACAAATATCGCCGTTGTTTGGTATATCAGCAGAGCAATATGAGACATTGCTCATTCATCCGCCATGGGGCACTGGAGGCTATCAAATGAAAGAAGTATGCAAAGAATTGGGAACTGCTAAGCTGGGCGAATTGCGCCTGTCTGATACATTGTTCGCGCAATTGGACAGCGGCAAATACAGTCAATGGCTGAAGGAGGATTCAGCCGGGAAGAAGGCGATGCTTGAGCCGGCGAAATCGCTGATGAATAAGCATGGCATTCGCCGCTCATTTCCTGCGGTGCATGCGCAGCCGTGGTACCGAAAGCTTATTTCGCACCGAAATGGCGTCGGCTCATGAAGGGGATGAATGGCAGCCGGTTTTCTCCTGCGGATTACTCTGCAAAGCTGCGAAGCAATGCCGCAATGGCAGGGACTCAAGTTGCGGACGGGATGGATGGCGACGGCAACATCGATTTTGAAAGGCTGACGGAGGAAATGAAGAGCTACCTGGCTGCGCCTCGCGGTCTGAGCGAAGAGGAGAGGCGGCAGTACAACGAGACCTTGAACCGTGCGGTACTGGGGTTTGCATCCGATCGCGAGCAAGTTCTTGCGATTATTGCCGACCGCTTGATTCAATTGCGCCTTCACCAACTGGATGGATATACCCATTCGTACCAGACGCTTGCGGAAGCTTTGTTTGCTGAAGTAGTAGGACTTAACGCGCTCGAACTTATATTGAAAAACAAGGAGGGACTGGAGGAAATACAGGTGGTCGGCACCGCTATTTATGAGGTGAGGGGCGGCAAAACGATATCTTCCAGATACCGATTTGAGCATGTGCGCGAGGTGGAGCGCATTCAGCAAAATTTAGTGCTGTACAACAATGACCGCATCAGTCCGCGCAAGCGGTGGGCGGAGGTCGTGCTGCGCGACGGTTCTCGCGTTACGATGACCGGGTTCGGATTTACCTCAAAACCGACGTTGACCATCCGTTTTTTTACGGTGAGAAGCTTTAGTCTGGAGGCATTAATCGATCCTGCCTTCGGGACATTGAACATGCGTATGAAGGTAATGCTGGAAGCGGTGCTTCAGTCTCGCTTTAATCTGGTTATTATCGGACCGACCAATTCGGGAAAGACGCATTTGATGAAAGCGTTAATTGCCGGTTTGCCGAATGAAGAACGGATCGTGACGATTGAAGGACGGTTTGAAATGATGCTTGGCCGCGATTTTCCAGACAAAAACACGGTCGAGTACGAAACGGATGAAGATGATCCGCAGCATCGCGCATCCCAGGCGTTCAAACTTGCGCTGCGGCAATCGCCGGAACGGATTATCCACGCCGAAATTCGCGACATGGACGCTAACATATACGTGCGAGCCTGCACGAGAGGCCATTCGGGCAGTATGACTACCGTTCATGCCAACGCGCTCGAAGATGTGCCGGAAGCGATTTGCGATATGTGCATGCTGGATGGGCGAGGGATGAATCCAGATCGGTTGACGAAGAGAATTGCCGAATACGTGACGCAAATCGGCATTGAAATGCGCAATTTGAACGGCCGCAGATTAATTGCGCGTATCGGGGAAATCGGCTGGGAAGCAGGAAAGGTGCGAGTGCTCGACTGGGTTCGCTTTGACGAACAGGCCGGTGAATGGGTCTATCCGAATTCTCCTTCGGTGAAGGCGAGCATGCAGCTGGCCAGAGGCGGTGCCGCCATTGATTAAGCTGTCGGTGTTCGCAGCAATTATTTTGTTATTTTGCGTGATTCATATTGCGCTAGCCGCGTTGCTTTCCAATTGGTTGAATGAACAACAGCGGCGCGGGCGGCTTTCCTTTCGGAGGGAAGGGCGGCTTTATTACCAGCTCACGGAACGGTTCAAGCGTTTCGGCAGGCTGCATCGCCATTTAGAGATTTTGCTGGAGTCGCTTCAGCTGAAGCTGGAGCCGGGAGGCCTAGCCCTTTGTTCTTGCCTTCTGCTGCTAGGCGGAATCGCCGCTGGAGGACTGTTCTTTCAAAGTATAAAAGGGACGCTGCTGCTTGGCGCAGTAGCCGGCTGTCTGCCTTATGTAAGTCTTAGGACGCTGCTCGTTCAGCGCCAAATGCAGCTGCAGCTTGATTTCTTGCCGTCAGTCGAACTGTTTTACCAGTGCTACCTCGTTACCGGCGGACGGCAGGTGAGAGTGGCATTGCGCCGGACGGTTGAGGAGCGAAGGCTGCTCGGTCCGATGCAGCCGGTGTTCGAGCAGCTTTACCGCAATTTATCGGTGCGCGGGGATGATGAAGCCAGCTTGAAAATATTTGCTGGAGCGCTAGGCCATGTGTGGGGCCACTATTTCGTTAATATTATTCGGGTCGCGCTCTCCGAAGGGACGCCAATTGAGAGCAGTTTAAAGGAGCTCATTACCGATTTGCGCAAAGCGAGACGGGCGAATGAGCAGGAGCGCAATCGGCTGCTAGAGATCCGCATCGCCAATTTCACGCCGATTTTGTTTTTAGCGTTGTTCATCGGCATTAACATGCATTACAACAAAATGAACGCATACCGCTATTATGTTATTGACCCTGCGGGAAGGGACTTGCTGCTGAACGCTCTCGTTCTCATTTTTGCATCCTTTCTTATGGGGCTGTGGCTGTCGCGGCGAAAGCTGTAACAGGAAAGGGGAGTGTAAGCCGGATGCAAGCTCATGAAGCAGTGGAGTGGATGATCCGAGCAGCAATCGTTGCCGGCCAGCTTGTTTTTGGCTTTGCAGGGGCGTATGCCTTAATAAGGCTGCTGCCGCAGAGAAGACCGCGCTGGACGCACCTTTTGCCGCCGGATTGGCAGCAGCGCCGAATGTCGGAACGCGCGCTCAGGACGCTGCGCCTTTCGCGGGACCAATCCGCGTTTGCGGAGAGAGAGACGCTTCTTGCCGGCTGCGGAATTGCCGCTGATGCGGCATGGTATATGGCCGCGAGAAGGGTGCTGCTGATCGTGCTGCCATTGGCGCTGGCTGGATTGCTAACGTATCGCGTGCTCCATGGAACGGGGAGTTGGCTCCCGAGTGCCGTGCCATCCGCACTTTTTATCGCGCTGTATGGGGACGTGCCTTGGCTGCGATCTGTTCGAAAACTTCGCGCGCAGCGAATTACGAAGGAAGTTTTTGTAATGAGCAATCAATTGCTTTATTTGGCTGAATCCTCTTTGCATATCCATGCCAAGCTGTTTCGATGCGTTCCGTATACACGTACATTGCGCGGCGATTTAGAGAGGCTGCTTGCGGAATGGTATCACGATGCGGAGAAGGCGCTTTATCGTTTCAAGCACCGAATCGGGACGGATGACGGCATGAGCTTTGCGGAGACGATTGATTCGCTTCGTCTGGACGAAAGTGCGGAATATTATGAACTGCTGCGCGAACGAATACAGGATTATAAGGAGAAGCTGGAGCTTGCCAAGGAAAGCCGCAAAGAGACGGCCTCCTACGCGCTTTTTATGCTGGCGGGCATACCCATTCTATATACGTTTCAAGTTTTTATTTATCCGTGGGTGCAAGAAGGTCAAAAGCTTTTTGATACTTTAGGTTAGGCTGATACGGAAGGAGGTGGAGTAGATGCGAAATATTTTGATAACCGTCATGATGCTTGTCGTCGTTATTGTGTTGTTCAACAGTATCGTGTCCAAAGATACGACTGGGACGAGCGATCGCATTTCCTCGCAAGGGGACGCAGCCAATACGAAAATAGGCGATATGCTCAAATCGAATTAGAAATTTGACGGGAGGGAACCCGATGCGAAGCTTGCTTCTGTCTATGCTTTTTATTGTAACTGTCATTGCAATCTATACGACAATAGCAGAAGGGGAGGACGGGATGAAGCAGCGCATTTATGACTCGGAAGAAGCTGTGGGAAGCTACATCCGGCGAATGAGCCCATGAAAAATATTGTCGTATTCATCTTATTCGCATCGATGATTTGCTGGATGATGTTTTCGCCGATTTATCGGCATGTGTTGATTATAAGGCAAGCGGCGCTTCAGCAAGAGACCGATTATTTGCTGGAGGTAGGCGCAAGCGGCGCTTACGGATATATCGATTCGGCCATGATTGAGCAATCCCGGCAAAGGTTGGCTGATTTCGGATTTAACGAGGAATCGGTTGAGTATATGGTGACGGCCGACAATGGCAGCGAGGCGACGAATCCTTCCGCGCCTCTCCCTCGCGGCACCGGTCTGCTTCTTACGATGAGCTATCCGTATGAGGACTTGTTTCAGATTGACCGGCTGATCGGCATGACTCCGATTGGCGAAAACGCGCGAATGAGCGCTTTCGGCGTGAAGATGAGCGAATATGTCCCGTAGGGAGGAGGGCGCTTCCGTTTGTATAAGCTGTTATTGTTGGTTTTGATGGTGACAGTGTGGATGATCTTGCAACTGCAGCAAGTGAACGAAGAGGTAGCAATGAAGATGCTCTTCATGGGCAAAAGAGCGGTTAATCGAGCGGCTCATGCGGCTGCGCTGCAACTTGACCGCGAAGCGTTGTCGGAAGGTATCCTTCGAATTGATGAAGTCGCTGCGAAAGCGGCGGCTTTGTCTTATTTGGCCGCCAATTTGCGGCTTGACGCAAACGGGAGGCCGCTCGAAGCCTCGCCGCTGCGCGAGCCGGTCGAAGTGTTGATTTTCGAAATTATAAATGATGACCACTCGTTTCCGTATGTATATCGCAGCGATGAATATAATTACGAGGCGACGCTTCGCAGCCCAGGCGTCATATTAATCGTCCGGATGGAGCATCCTGGACTATCCTCGAACGCGGAATCCATCGGTTGGAATATTAAAGGGGTGGCAGAGCACGTTTCTGTCAATTAAGGGGGCGGACAACAAGTTGACGCAATGCCGGAATATTGGTGTAATAAGCGTAAGCTTCCAGTGCTGCGCGAAATCGCAAGGGGGCATTTCATGTAATTTGGAGTTGGTACGATGATTGATAGCTTGCAAAGTATCTCGACAGAAACGGCGATGGAACGCATTGCCCGCTTGCAGCAGGAGATGCAAGCTAATGGGGCAGACGGCATGCTGATTACACAAAATATCGATTTATTTTATTTCACCGGCTCGATGCAAACGGGCTATGCGTTCGTGCCTGCATCGGGCGATCCTGTCTTTTATGTGAAACGAAGCGTTGAACGCGCGATGCTGGAGACTGGAATTCGTGTCAAGGAGCTGGGTGCTTTCCGACAATTTCGGCAGACGCTGGCGGGCGACTATCCGGAGCTGTTCAGCGGCGGCAAATGCTTGCGGATCGCGGCCGATTTAGATGTGCTTCCCGCGCAAACGTATTTAAAGCTGGCAGAATGGCTTGCAGCAGGAAAAGGAGGCTGCGAGCTGGTTGACGGCTCAGCGTCGATTCGCAAACTGCGCATGATTAAATCGGAGGTTGAAATCGAACGCATTGAAGCGGCGGCGCAAGCTGTCGATGAAGCGTTGACAGAAGCGTTGAACGAGCTGCGGGAAGGAATGTCCGAGCTCGCATGGATGGCTCGGATCGAATATGAACTGAGATTGCGTGGCCATATCGGGCTTATGCGCATGCGCGGCTACAATCAAGAGATCGCTACTGGAATGCTGATCTCCGGCGCTGCTGCGGCCATGCCGACGTATTTCGACGGTCCGGCCGGCGGTCTTGGACTGGGCGCTGCATCGCCGCAAAGCGTAAGCCGCAGCCTAATCAAACGCAATGAGCCGATTTTGCTTGATATCGGCTGCTGCATCGACGGTTATATTATTGACCAGACGCGTACGGCTGTAATCGGCGAGCTGCCGGAACGGCTTTTGTTTGCGTATCAGACCTCTGAGGCAATCATTCGAGAGACTGAACAACAGATGGCACCGGGAGCCGTCTGTTCCGACCTGTATGTCCGTGCGCTTGCGCAAGCGGCAACAGCAGGGCTGGCGGATCACTTTATGGGCTATGGCGCGGATCAAGCGAAATTTCTCGGTCATGGGATCGGCCTTGAAATCGATGAATGGCCAGTGCTGGCAAAAGGGTTTGATATGCCGCTTGAAGCGGGCATGGTCATTGCCGTGGAGCCGAAGTTTACGTTCCCTGGACTAGGCGTTGTCGGCATTGAAAATAGTTATTGCATTACAAATGCATCTTCTCGGCCGCTTACGCGTACTAAAGAAGGCATCATTCAATTGCCATAATAAGGATGCGGGGCGAGCAAGTTTGCATATATGCATTTCGCAAGCTCCGCAGGATAGCCAAAGGAGTGCTTGAAGAAATGAATCGACCTCTGACGAGAAGATTGGATCGCGATTATATGATCGTGACGCGCATCAGTTCATTAGTTACACATGCAATCTTTTATGCGCTTATCGCGGGTTATACAGCGCTTGCAGGAGCAAAGGACTGGACGTTTATTCCGGCCTGGATCGCGCTTGGCGTCGTTACCGCATCAGCGTTGCTGTTTACGTGGCTGCTGCCGGCGTGGAAATATCGCAGCTTCTTTTACGAGCTGTTTGAAGAAGAATTGGAAATTCAATCGGGATTTATTTTTCGTAAAAATGTGCTCGTTCCGATGGTTCGCGTGCAGCACGTCGAGCTGGAAAACGGTCCGCTTATGAGGAAATATAAGCTGACATCCGTGCAAGTCGTAACAGCGGCTACGACGCACCGAATCAGCGGCTTAAAACAGAGCGTGGCAGCAGAACTGAAGCATCAAATCAGCTTGCTTGCGAAGGTGGAGGATCAAGATGAATGACCGCCGCAAGCTGCACCCTGTTTATGTTGTTTTCGCCCTTCTTCAAACGATTAAAGGGTTGATTCCTCTGGCGGTTTTAACGTTATTGCGCGGCGCCGATTGGATGAATATGTATTGGTATGCGGGGTTTGGCGCTGCAGTTGTATTACTGATCTTATATGGATTTTTTGATTGGCGAAATTATACGTATGCTCTTGCAAACGATCGAATTGTCATTAGAAAAGGTGTTTTGTTTCGTGACGAGAAGACGATCTATTTCGGAAAAATACATTCAGTAAACATAGAACAGCCTTTCGTTCAACGGATTCTGGGCGTTGCGCAATTGAAAATCGAAACGCCGGGAGGAAACAAAAAGGCGGACGGCATTTTATCGGCGTTAAGCGTGAAGGATGCGGAGCAGCTTCGCGTTCAGCTATTGAACCGCAAAGGAAAGGCCGAGACTGATGAATCGGTATTAAGCGGGAATCCGGCCGCCGATGCGCAACCGAAAATGCACACGCAGGCAGCAGTGCCTGCAGTTGCAGAAGCTTCGAGTCCCTCTTATCGTTTGCATGGCGGCCAACTGCTGCTTGCAGCGTTGACTTCAATGAATTTTGGGCTTGTAGCAGCGTTCGTGGCAGGTCTCTATTCATTTGCGGATGATGTAATTGAATTAATCGCTCCCGACCACTTCTATGAGAATATCGCGAAGGAGTCGGTTAGCCTGCTTCCGAGCGGCGCTGCTATTGTATTGCTCGCAGCGGGCGCCTTAATCGTCGCCTGGCTGCTCTCTATGCTGCTGTTCTTTGTTAAGTTCGCTGGCTTTGAGGTGAAGAAGGAAGGGCGACGCGTGTCGATTTCGTATGGCCTGCTTGATAAAAAGACGCATGTTTTCGATCCGCGCAAGGTGCAGGCTGTTCTTGTGCAGGAGAATGTATTGCGGCAGCTGGCCGGTTACGCGCAAATTCAGCTTCAGGTAGTTTCTTCGGACAAAAATGAGAAACTTTGCTTACATCCTTTTATACCGATCGCAAGGCTGCAAGAAGTACTGGACGAATTTGTGCCTCAGATAAAGGCGCACTCGGTCGCCGCGCAGGCGCCCGCTAGAGCGTTGCTTTATTACATGAGATTTTGGCTTATAGCCGTACTTGCTGCTTGCGCCGCGACGATTGCGTTTTTCCAGCTTGCGGGACTGTGGTCGCTGTTGCTGCTGCCATTGGTTTTCTGGTGGAGAATTTCCTGTTTCCGCGCAGCGGGAATGAGACTGGAGGACGGCCAGCTTACATTGAGGAACCGAATATTCAGCCGCACGACGTATTTTACCCGCAGGCCGCAAATTGTCGCTATGAAAGTGAAAAGAAGCAACGGGCAAGAGCGCAGACGATTGCTGACGATTGCAGTTCACGCGATGGGCAGCGCTCAGCATTTCAATGTCAAATGCTTGGACAGCGGCGACGTTGAACCGGTCTGGAATTGGTATCGAAGAAATTAATAAAGGAAGGTGTCCGATATGTCATGAAAATGACGACGGGACACCTTTTTTTTATGTCCGCTTGCAGTTTTATTTTATCTGTTATATTATATATATAACAAAGATAACAAGTGTTGAACGAGTGAGGGGGGACGGGGATGATTATCGAGCTTGATTTGCAGTCGGACATTCCTATATATACGCAGTTAATGGATCAAATTATAGAAGGAATTGCAAACGGCGCGCTTCAGCCGGGCGAATCGCTGCCATCGGTTCGAAGTCTGGCGGCAGACATCGGCATCAATTTGCACACTGTTAACAAAGCCTATACGCTCTTGAAGCAGGAAGGGTTTATCCAGGTTCACCGTAAGAAGGGCGTCGTTGTTGTCGATAAGAATGCTCTTCCTTCGACGACGGAAGACTATTTATCGAGAGTGCGGAAGCAGCTCAGACCAATTGCTGCGGAAGCGATATGCCGGGGGCTAAGCGAGGAACAGCTGAACGAGATGATTAAACAGTTATATAGCGATATCCAACAAAAAGACAGGGAGTGATTGGGATGCATCCGTACATTGTTTTCTTGGTTTTATATTTACTAATGAACATTCTCTTAATCGTATCGCCTTTTTTGGCCAAGAAGTCGATTCAGTTCGGCATCGCGATTCCAGAGCCGCATCAAGCTGACGAGAGTCTTGGCGCATTGAAAAAAGGTTATATGAGATGGTCTGCCCTATTGACTTTAATCGGAATTGCGCTTTTTTTCAGCATTTCGCCTTGGAAGGGAGAAACGCAGTTTGCCTCAGCACTTATCAGCGCCATCGTTTTTGCATTAATCGCCCATGGAGCGCTTTATTTCGCTTACTACAGCAAGACGAAAAAGCTGAAAGCAAGCAAAGGCTGGCAAACTCAATTTCCTTCGGCAACAAAAGTCGCTGTCGACATGTCCTTTCACAAACAGAAAAAAACGTATTCGAATCTGTGGTTTTTGATTCATCTTGGCATTATCGCAGGGACTGCTATTTATTTAATCGCCATCTATGACCGGATTCCGTCCGTTATGGCGACACATTTCGATTTTCAGGGGCATGCGGACGGCTTCTCGAAAAAAAGCTTTGCAAGCGTATTTGATCTCAGCATCTTTCAACTGCTTCTGCTGGGCATCATCGTTTTTACAAATTGGATGACGGAAATGTCCAAGCAGCAAAATGATCCGTCCAATCCAAAGCAATCGCTCGCTAACAATATTAAATTCCGCAAAATTACGTCTTTATTTTTAATGGTGCTTAGCTTCATAATTACAGCATTTTTCTCGCTGTTAAAGCTGAGCAGCGTGCTGGAAGCGGGATCCGATTTTATCGGCACAAGCTCGTTCGTGTTTCTAATCCTGCTTTTCGGGACGATTATCCTTTTTATCGGGATGGCACTTCGAGCCAAACAGAGCTCGTTCTCCGCTGAAACGACGATCGCTCCGATGGACGATGATCGGTATTGGAAGCTCGGAAGCATTTACTATAATAAAAAGGATCCGGCTTTGTTTGTTGAGAAGCGTCATGGCATCGGCTATACGATCAATATGGGACGTCCGATCGGCTGGGTTATCTTTTTTTTCCCGTTCGTCATTATCGCATTAATTATATGGCTTGCCGCAGCCGCGGGATAATAAGCCTTTAATAATTGCATCCTTCAGCAGTCTATTGGACAGCGCTATTATTTTTTAGTAGGATAGTAGCAAGCAGAAACGGTTTCGCCGTCCTTTGGAGGCTTAACTCTGTTTCGCGTTGAAATATAAGCGTAGTATAAGGAAAAACTTATACTTTCTTATATTTTTATAAATTCGCGGTTGATAGACTGGAGTGAAGACGATGCTTAAATTAGGATCGAAGGTCGTCCTAATCGCCGACCAATACGAACAAAATCTTCCCATTGGGGAATATGGTTATATAATCGCTTACGATCGCAATGCGGATAATGTATTCGACTACGTGCTTCGAGTGCCGGCGGCAAACCGCAACTTTCTCGTGCCGGATGAGGATGTCGAGCTGGAAGAAGTGCTTATTCAGCAGGAGGTTGACCGCGTGGAGCGCGAAGCGCTTATCGATTATGCGCTGGCGACTTATAATGAAGAGCTTTTCAACTGGATTGTAAAAGGCGAGGAAGCGCCGTCCCAGGTAGAGAACAGCGGCGGAGAAAGCCAAAGCCGGGAAGATTTTATCCGGCAGGTCAATTTGAAAGCCTGGATATAACCGTAACGTTTGCTCCTTCCGAAGCTTCGGAAGGAGTTTTTTTTGTCATTAGTCGGCAAAAAGTGAAGAAGGCGTATGCTTACTACTTTGTGAAATAGCAATTGTAAGCTATAATGGAAAGAATGAAATGAAGGTTGGAAAGGGAGGACATTGCATCCATGAGCATTACGTTGAAAGATGTCGAACATGTTGCCAACTTGGCGCGGCTGGAATTGACCGAGCAGGAAAAGGAGCAATTTACCGGCCAGTTGAACGCGATTTTGAAATATGCCGAGAAGCTGAACAGCTTGGATACCGACGGCGTTGAGCCGACCAGCCACGTGCTGCCGATTACGAACGTCATGCGCGAAGACATTACGCGCGAGTCGCTGCCGATCGAGAAAGTGCTCTTGAACGCGCCGGACGAAGAGGACGGACAAATTAAAGTACCAGCTGTTTTGGAATAATTGAGGGATCGAAGGGAGGAGCTGCAGTTGGCACTTTTTGATTTGCGCCTGCAGGATGTACATAACAAGCTAAATGATAAAGAGATCAAAGTTTCCGAACTGGTGGATGCATCTTACCGCCGTATCGCGGAAACGGACGATGCCATTAAAGCGTTTATTTCTCTGGATGAGGAAAATGCGCGCAACGCTGCTGCCGAGCTGGACAAGCAGCAAAATGGCTCGGAGCGGGGACTTCTGTTCGGCTTGCCGGCCGGCATTAAAGACAATATCGTTACGGAAGGGCTGCTCACTACTTGTGCGAGCCAATTTCTGAGCAATTATAATCCGATCTATGACGCGACGGTTGTGTCCAAGCTGAAGTCTGCGCAATCGGTTACGATTGGCAAGCTGAACATGGACGAATTCGCGATGGGCGGCTCCAATGAGAACTCGAGCTATTTCCCGACGCGCAACCCATGGAACACCGACTTCGTGCCAGGCGGCTCCAGCGGCGGCTCCGCTGCATCGGTAGCAGCCGGCCAAGTATACTTCTCGCTCGGTTCGGACACGGGCGGTTCGATTCGTCAACCGGCGGCTTATTGCGGCATTGTCGGTCTGAAGCCGACTTATGGCCTCGTTTCGCGCTTTGGCCTTGTCGCGTTTGCTTCGTCGCTTGACCAGATCGGTCCATTGACGAAAAACGTTGAAGATTCCGCATACGTCCTGCAGGCGATTGCCGGTTATGACACGAAGGATTCGACTTCGGCGAACGTTAGTATCCCTGACTACACTAGCGCTCTTACAGGCGATGTGAAAGGTCTTCGGATCGGCGTTGCGAAAGAATATTTGGGCGAAGGCATCGATCCGCAAGTAAAAGAAGCGGTGATGAACGCGCTGAAAGTATATGAAAGCCTGGGCGCAACTTGGGAGGAAGTGTCGCTTCCGCATACGGAATATGCAATTGCGACTTACTACCTGCTGGCTTCGTCGGAAGCGTCCTCGAACCTGGCTCGTTTTGACGGCGTACGCTACGGCGTCCGCGCCGACAATCCGGACAATCTGATCGACTTGTACCGCAAGTCGCGCAGCCAAGGCTTCGGTCCGGAAGTTAAGCGCCGCATCATGCTTGGCACGTATGCGCTCAGCTCGGGCTACTACGATGCTTATTACCTGAAAGCGCAAAAAGTGCGCACGCTGATCAAGCAGGATTTCGATCAAGCGTTCAGCAAGTTTGACGTTATTATGGGGCCAACCGCTCCTACGACTGCTTTCCGCATCGGCGAGCAAGTCGGCGATCCGCTGACGATGTATTTGAACGACATTTGTACGATTCCGGTCAGCCTTGCCGGCGTTCCGGCAATTAGCATTCCTTGCGGCAGCGCCAACGGCATGCCGATCGGTCTGCAAATTATCGGCAAAGCTTTCGATGAATCGACCGTTCTGCGCGCTGCGCATGCGTTCGAGCAAAACACCGAATTTCACCGCGCGCGGCCGCAGCTGGGTTGAGAGGAGAATAACGATGTCTGAAGCAAATAAATATGAAACGGTAGTCGGACTCGAGGTGCACGTAGAGCTCCACACGAACAGCAAAATCTTTTGCGGTTGCTCGACGGCATTCGGCGCTCCGGCGAATACGCATACTTGCCCGGTCTGCCTGGGCCATCCCGGCGTTCTGCCGGTATTGAACAAACAAGCGGTAGAATATGCGATGAAAGCGGCAATGGCGCTGAATTGCCAAATTGCCGACATTAGCAAATTTGACCGTAAAAACTATTTCTATCCCGATTCGCCTAAGGCGTATCAAATTTCGCAATTTGATCAGCCGATCGGCGAAAACGGCTGGATCGATATCGAAGTAAACGGCGAGACGAAGCGCATCGGCATTACACGCCTCCATCTTGAAGAAGATGCGGGCAAGTTGACTCACGTTGACGGCGGATACGCATCGCTGGTTGACTTTAACCGCGTCGGCACGCCGCTTGTTGAAATCGTATCGGAGCCGGATATTCGCACGCCGGAGGAAGCGAAAGCGTACCTCGAGAAGCTGAAAGCGATTATGCTTTATTGCGAAGTATCCGACGTAAAAATGGAAGAAGGCAGCCTTCGCTGCGATGCGAACATCAGCCTTCGTCCGTATGGCCAAGAAAAGTTCGGCACACGTGCCGAGTTGAAAAATATGAACTCCTTCCGCGGCGTACAGCGCGGCTTGGAGTATGAACAGATTCGCCAAGCGGAAATTTTGGATAGCGGCGAGAAAGTCGTTCAAGAGACACGCCGATGGGATGAAGCTCAAGGCAAAACGTTCTCGATGCGCGGCAAAGAAGAATCGCATGATTACCGGTACTTCCCGGATCCGGATTTGGTTCGTCTCCATATCGACAATGATTGGAAAGAGCGCGTTCGCGCTTCGATTCCGGAACTTCCGGATTCGCGAAAAGCCCGTTACACAAGCGACTATGGCTTGCCTTCCTATGATGCGGAAGTGATCACTTCCTCGAAAAAGCTGGCTGACCTGTTTGAAGAAAGCTTGTCGCATACGAAAGATGCGAAGACGGTTTCGAACTGGATCATGGGCGATTTGCTCGGTTACTTGAATGCGAACAGCCTCGAGCTGAACGATGTGAAAATTACAGGACAAGGCCTGGGCGAGATGGTCGGATTGCTGGAAAAAGGAACGATCAGCAACAAAATCGCCAAAACGGTATTTAAAGCGATGCTGGAATCCGGCAAGCTGCCGCAGCAAATCGTTGAAGAGCAGGGTCTGGTTCAAATTAGCGACGAAGGCGCAATTCTTGCAATCGTCGATCAGATTATTGCAGCCAATCCGCAATCGGTAGAAGATTTCCGGGCGGGCAAAGAGAAGGCGATCGGCTTCCTCGTCGGTCAAATTATGAAAGAAACGAAGGGCAAGGCAAACCCAGGCCTCGTTAACAAGCTGCTGCTTGAACGGTTGAAATAAGCTGTTTGCGTTGAAGCGGCGATTTCGATCGCAAAGCAGTTCATGAAATGGAATGGAGCGCCGTTCATCGAGAGGATGAACGGCGCTCTTTAAATATGCTTGTATTTCAATGCGAAACGAAGCTTCGCCGCTAAAAGACGGCGAAGCCGTTTCTGCTTGATTCAAGGCGTGCATACAATTATGTTACAATAGGCTTACATAGAGAAAGGTTGTCTGCGAACATGCTGCATTCCGTATCCAATCCGTGGTATATTAGCGAATTGCATATTTTGCTCAGACTGCTGCTGGCATTGCTGCTAGGCGGATTAGTCGGCTTTGAGCGCGAGCAATCGAATCATGCCGCTGGGCTTCGGACGAATATTTTGGTCTGCATAGGCTCTTGCCTGTTGATGCTGTTGTCCATTTACGGCTTCGCTTCGTTCGTCAATGAAGTCAACGTGCGGGTGGACCCTGCTCGTCTTGCGGCAGCCGTTATTACTGGCATCGGTTTTCTTGGCGCCGGCACGATTTTGTTTACGGGAAAGTCTATTACCGGCTTGACGACAGCAGCATCGCTTTGGGTTGTAGCAGCCATCGGCTTGGCCGTAGGCGCAGGCTTTTATTTCGCTGCCGCGGCATCGACGGGAATGGTGCTGCTTACCTTGTGGGCATTCAATAAGCTGGAGAAAAGATTTATTAGCGCTAAGCGGGAATATTTGCTCAAAATTCAAGCGGATGAGCAATCCAAAATAGTATTGGCATTAAACGCGCTGTTAACGGAGCGGCAAATCATTTTACGCAAAATGCTTTTTGAAGAGGCAGGATTTGAAAACGGAGAAAAGCAATACATGCTGAATTTATATGTAACATTGCCGAAGACGGAGTCGCTTCTTACTTTGGTGGATCAAATTAAGCATATGGAGGGGGTTCATTGCGTGAGCTCGGAGTAAAACGGAAGAAAAGCCGTCTGCTCGCCGCATTTTTAGCATTTATGCTGCCGGGAGCAGGACACTTGTATGCAGGACGCTATGCTCGCGGGCTGCTGATCATGGCGGGCCTGCTCCTTGATGCTGCGGCAATTATTAGGCTCGCGGATGCAAACGGCGCGCGGCATTTGCTGTTTATCGTCTATCTGGCGCTGGCCTTGCCTGCCTTCTATTTTGTCAGCGTATTTGATACGCTTCAAAGTTTGGAAAATCCGTCTGACAAGCCGTCCAAGCTGACAGTAATGAGCGGAGTGCTGCTGATGGCGGCGGGCTTGCTGCTCGGTTTGCTCATCCGTCCGCCAAGTGTTCTGGAGCCGTGGATGAACGAGCTGGCGGACTATTCGGTGGGACCGTTGTTAATGGTTGCCGCTATTTCGATATTTATGATGAACGTGAAGGAGGCGAAGGCTATGTTTAAGCTGGGACGATTGACTTCAGTTGCTGTAATCATTACAGTGGGCGGCTTGCTGCTGTCGGACCAGCTGCAAACTCGCAATGATATTGCGATCATACAACAGTGGTGGCCTGCCGTTTTTATATTGCTTGGCGCGGAATTGATCGGCTTTGGCCTTGCCGGCCGAAAAAAAGAGCAACGTCTCCGATTGGATTTCAGCGGCGGTTTTCTTGCCGCAATTGTCGTTATTTCGGCGCTGCTCGTTACCCAGTATGCGGAATTGCCTTTTAAATGGCTGGATCAATACGTTGAACTTAAGGGCGGCGCAGATTACGGCGAGGAAAAAGGGTTCCGTTATGCGAAGGAGCAAATTGTCGTTCCGCTTGATTCTGCAGTAGCCCGGTTGAAAATCGTTAATCCGAACGGCGATGTAACGCTCCGCTCCGGCGATACGGATAATGTGCTGATCGATTCGGAAGTATGGGTCGACATGGACAATAAAGATGAGGCGGATACGGTCGCGGAAAAATCGATAGTGGATTTTACAATCGATACGTCCGCGGATACGGAGGAAAATGCGGCAACGATTGCGGCAAGCACTGCGCTGACGATTGAAGGAAAAGGCGAGCAGTACGGCGCCAGCGGCGCGCGAAAGCCGCATATGAACATTGTGGTAACCATTCCAAGGGGTTCTGCCGGACTCGAGGCATCCATAAATGTAGTCAGCGGGACCATTGATGCAAGCGGACTTGCTTCTGCGAAAAGCTTAAAAGTATCCAACGTTAGCGGCGATATTGCTTTGGCGGACATTCAAGGCAATATTGAAGTGACAGGCATAGACGGAAGCATTACGTTACGCAAAGCTGAGGGAGAAGCGAGTTTAAAAACGAAGAACGGGTCGATCGCCGTTGAGGATGTAACGGGAGGCTTGACTGCGGAGACGATTAACGGCAGCGTAGAAATTAATAAGGTTTCCGGCATGATCGAAACGGAGACTAAGAACGGTAAAATCAGGATCGTTGAAGCGGCATCTTCGGTAAAAGCAGATACGCTTAACGGGGGGATTGAAGTGTCTAGCCCGATTGTAGGCGGAGACTGGGACATTGACAGCTCGGTTGGCGAAATTGTTGTTCAAATACCGGAGGAAGGCGATTTTTCAGTCTACGGGTCGGTAACCTTTGGCAATATTAAAACCGACTTTCCGTTCGATGTGAGCAAGAAAACGGTGCGCGGAACGTTTGGAAGCGGCAAATACCGCATTCAGATTAATGCCACGAATAGTATAGCCATTAACAGATATGGGCAATAATGAGCAGCGCTTTCATTGACAAAACATTTTGTATGAACGTACAATAGTTTTAACTAATTAAGTTCGACTACTTAGAACTACCTAGAGAAGAAGGGCGTGAGGGTAATGGCAGCAGCTAGCGTAAGCCAAGCATTGGAACAGCTGAAAATGAATGGCGTCCGTATGACCCCGCAGCGCCATGCCATATTGAGTTATTTGATGGGTGTGAAATCACATCCGACAGCAGACGAGATCTATAAGGCGCTGTCACCTAATTTTCCAAGTATGAGCGTGGCTACGATTTATAATAATTTGCGTTTGTTCGTGGATGCAGGCTTTGTACGCGAACTGACCTATGGCGATGATTCCAGCCGTTTTGATGCCGATCTTTCGGATCATTATCATGCGATTTGCAAGCATTGCGGACAAATTGTCGATTTTCACTATCCGCCATTGCTTGACGTTGAGCAAGCTGCTTCGAATATTACCGGATTTGTCGTCGAAGGACATCGAATGGAAATATACGGAGTATGTTCGGATTGCTCTGTGAAACAATAGTGTGTTTCGTTTCGTCAATTGAAAAGAGCTGGTAAATAACGTGCAAAATGCGGTCATTCGCTTTTTTTGCACGTTTTTTATTAAAATATAAGAAAGTATAAGTTTTTATTTATACTATGCTTATATTTCAACTAGAAACGAAGCTCCGCCGCCAAAGGACGGCGATCCGTTTCAGCTTGGCAAACAACATACATCAGGAGTGTGAACGATTGGAAACGATGTACAGCAGGAAGCCGCGCCGTAACAGGGGCGGAGGAATGAAAGCTTTTGTTGTTTTTGTATGTGTGGTTATAGTCGTTCTTGGCGCTATAGCAATTTATTTGCGTTATATACCGAGCAATCAATTTAAAGATGTTCAATATGCGGCGGAGCATCCGATCACGTTGTCTGGCGGGCTGCTGGAAGACGGCGCTCTTATGGAAAATGAGGAGATAAAGCTGCCGCTCGAAGTGGTTCATAAAGCGCTTGGATCGGACGAGCTGGTGCGCTACGAGGCTGATTCAGGTTCGATCATTATGACTACCGCAGACAAGGTGCTGCATATGCGGACGGATTCGCTTACGGCAACGATGAATCAAAAGTCTTACGAGCTGCAAATTGCCGCAGAATCCAGAAATGACCGAGTCTATATCCCCATTACTCCGCTTGAGGAACTATACGGGCTTAAAGCAGAGTATGTCGCTGACACCGGGATCGTTGTGCTGATGAAATCCGGCGAGAAGATTCAACTGGCGGAGGCGAAAGGGAAAAAGGGAGCGGCAATTCGTACAGAGCCAACAATCAGAGCTCCTTATGTGGAAAGAGTCGATCAAGGAAAATCAGTTCGGGTATGGGGCGAAAGCGATGGATGGCTGATCGTTCAAGGTCCGCAAGGGCATCTCGGTTATATGGCGATAAAGAATGCCGTTCTATCTACAATAGAAACAGTACCTGAACCCGAACAAGAAGCGCCATTTACAGCTTGGAAATTGGAAGGCAGCAAAATTAATTTCATCTGGGAAGCAGTCTATGAACGTAATCCCGATCCTGCCAAAATCAATGAGATGCAAGGCGTCAATGTCGTGAGTCCGACTTGGTTTGAGCTGCAGGACGGCAATGGGACGATTAAATCAAAGGCGGACGCGGCCTACGTTAGATGGGCTCATAAACAAGGGATGCAAGTGTGGGCGTTGTTTAGCAACAGCTTTGAACCCGAACTTACGACTGAGGCGCTTGCAAGCGTAGAGAAGCGATTCAAAATAATACAACAGCTGCTTGCTTTTGCTGAAATGTACGATTTGCAAGGAATCAATATCGATTTTGAGAATGTATATACGAAGGACAAAGCGAATGTAGTGCAGTTTGTGCGCGAGTTAACTCCGTTGCTTCATGAGCAAGGGTTAGTCGTATCGATTGATGTAACACCGAAGTCGAACAGCGAGATGTGGTCATTGTTTCTTGACCGGAATGCTCTTGGCAAAGTTGTCGATTACATGATGGTCATGGCATACGACGAGCATTGGGCGTCAAGTCCGAAAGCCGGCTCCGTCGCTTCGCTTGGCTGGACGGAAGAAGCGGTGGCACGTATTTTGGAAGAGGATCAGGTGCCTGCGGACAAGCTGATTTTGAGCATGCCGCTATATACTCGGATTTGGACGGAGAAAGGCGAAGGCAGCGAGAAGCAAGTAACTTCGAAAGCTGTCGGAATGGATCGAATTAACGAAATTATCGCGAATAACAAGTTGAAGCCGGTGCTTGATAAAGAATCGGGACAGCATTATGTAGAATATAAAGAAGACGGGGCGCTGCAGCGCATATGGATCGAGGACGATACATCTATTAAAGCCCGAATCGCTCTCGTTCACAAATACGGGTTGGCAGGAGCAGCATCGTGGCAGCGTTCGTTCCAAACTGCATCCATTTGGAAAACGATAGACGAAGCGTTAAATCACAAGCCATAATTTTTCTATTATATAGAAGTAAAAAAAAATACCCCCCTGGTTGCTTGGGATGGATTCTCGAGCAATAGGGGGTATTTTTTATTCGGTTGCTTGAGCCGGGTCGAGCGTCAGCATCGTTTTGCAATACATGCAGCGGTCTGTTTTGCCAAGCATTTTCGTAGGCTTTCCGCATTCAGGACACTGAAGCATGGTCGCGCTCGTCGACATCATGCCTGCCCAGAAATAGACAATAACGCTAATGAGCAGCGAAATCATGCCAAAAACCATAAAGATAGCCGCAATAATTTTGCCGGCTTGTCCCCACCAAATGATGCCGCCTGTGCCGACAATCATAACTCCCATGCCGACAAGGGTGAATACGAGGCCCCACAAACGGAATTCATTGATTTTTGCTGATTTGAAAAAAAACTTGTTCACTTTGTCCAATCCTCTCCATGACAATAGAAGTATTAAAATCATCAGGACGGTTTTCTTGCGTGTGAAGCAGGAAACCGGCACTGCTTTGTCGAAAAAGGAATACCAATAGACTATTAT
This sequence comes from Paenibacillus sp. NEAU-GSW1, assembly GCF_009737085.1. Classification (GTDB taxonomy): domain Bacteria; phylum Bacillota; class Bacilli; order Paenibacillales; family Paenibacillaceae; genus Pristimantibacillus. Next base: position 1,491 of record NZ_WOVL01000040.1, on the reverse strand, counting down.
TATAGCCGAATCCTCATGGATAAGCTATACGGAGGCAAAAGTGAAACAGATCATAGAGCATTTCGCACAGTATTTTCGCTCGCAGCCTGATGTCATCAGTCTAGCCGCCATCAAGAATCCGTATCCATATAACCCCTTTATTGAAGGATTGGACATATTGCTGCTCGTCATCAGAGAGCGTGGCTGCGTTTCGGGAACCGAGCATCAGCGGTATGAAGGGGAGCGTATTCTAATTCGTACGATTGACTCAGACATCGTGGAGAAGTGTACCGTCTGCGGGGAGCACCGCAATTTGATAGAGTGGATTGTTCGGGGGGAGATTGTGTTGGATCGCGATCAATATTTGACCAATATTCGCGAACGGTTAATGTTATTTCCGGATACGATGCGGGAACAAAAGCTGCTTGCCGAGTTTAACGGCTTTCTGCGGACGTATCTGCAAGCAAAGCATGAGCTGGAGAGCGGAAATATATTGGACGCATACAGCCATATCTTGACAGCGCTTCACCATTGGGCTCATATCGTCCTTATCGAGGAAGGACAGCATCCAGAGCTAACCGTATGGAAGCAACTGCGACTCGTTCATCCAGGCGTATACAAGCTTTATGAAGAATTGACAGTTAGTCATGAGACTGTGAAGCAGCGTGTCGAGCTTGTTGTTCTGGCATGCGAATTTACGGTAATGAACAAAATGAAAGACAGCTGCTCGCTTTTGTTCAAGGTAATGGCAAGCAGAGAAGAGCCGTGGAGCATTATTGAGCTGCAGACACATCCTCAAATTGATCAGCTGCACTTAGACTTGTCACTGCTGCTTCAGAAGCTCGTAAAGCGCTCCTTTGTTCGCGAAGTAGCCGTCATGCCTAATAACGGAGATACGGAAGCGATGGAGCTGCGTTATTTGATGTAGCTGAACAAAGCCCGCAAGCGGTGTTTTATTGGCCGTTGCGGGCTTTTATTGTGTGCGAGGTTGTGGCCATTTACTGCATATAACACTGCAAAACAATATCTTTAAAATAAAGCTTGACTCTAGGTGTTTCTCTGTGATAAATTAATACTCGCCGCTTTTGAAGGTGCTGTTGAAGTTAAACGACATTGCATTTGGATCGATTTGCAGATCAGAAATGAACATCAAATAAACGATTTAAAAAAAATGTCGAAAAACGAAAAAAAGTACTTGCAATCGAATAGGCACCTGTGATATATTATAAAAGTCGCCGCTGAGAAAAACGCGGTTGACACGAAAAAGAAATTGTTCTTTGAAAACTGAACAACGAGCGAAACTGCCCCGTTAGAAATAACGGAAAAGCGATAAAACAAAGTAATGAGCAAGTCAAATTCTGACCGGGATTTTCCGATCAGTCTTCGGCTGGACAATCGGAAAACCCTTTCTATGGAGAGTTTGATCCTGGCTCAGGACGAACGCTGGCGGCGTGCCTAATACATGCAAGTCGAGCGGATCTGATGGAGTGCTTGCACTCCTGACGATTAGCG
>NZ_WOVL01000004.1 GCF_009737085.1 Paenibacillus sp. NEAU-GSW1 | reverse complement strand
AGGGTAGACGGAGCATTTAAATGATTCTGGAGAAGCGTCAGCGTTCGTTTTTGTGAAGGGATCCCAACCTTACCTCGTTGATTCAAAGGAATCCCTGAGCAATGGCGATCGGAAGAACATTTAAATGAGCAGTTTACTGTTTAACCCAGATAAAAAAGGGGTATCCCATCGTCATTTTCATGACTTATGGGACAGCCTCTTGTTTGGGCTGCAGATGCATACTCTTGCGGATTAGCGAAGCAGCCTCGCTAAATAACGAAGTGAATTTCGCTGCTGGTCGGTTGGGAGTGTGCGTACGCGCGGATAACGAATCCAGTTACTCTAATAGCGAACGAAGGTGCTCGGATAGCGAAGAACGTTTCGTTAGACAGTGGAGATGATGCGAGCAGGTACGAATTAGCGAAGATAGCTTCGCAATAAAGCAAAGTGGGTACGTTAATTGTCTGAAGGCGGCGGGGAGAGCCATAACAGCTATTCGTGCGAAAGCGACAGGGACTGCGACGTCAATGGCGACGGCGAAACATGAAAGGCGTTATGGCGCGCTTTTTTTTATTTTTGCAAATTTGTGCAAAAAAACATTAGACAGCTTACATAATCAACCTTAAAATGGAAAACAGACTGGAAATTAATATATCAATAGGGAGGGTGTTTGGACATGCGGACTACGATACCGAATCATGAAGGCTGGACAGATGCGAGTCCCGAGGCCGTAGGATTCGATTCGGACAGCCTGCGCCGGCTGGACGACCATTACGCCGATTTAATTGAGAAAGGTACGATTCAAGCGGCGGGCTATCTCATTTCACGCAAAGGAAAAGTAATTGCGCATCGCTCGCTCGGGATGCTTGGTCCGGACGAAGGCAGCGCGGAGCTGGAGCCCGCTTCGATTCGCAAAGTTTACTCCATAACGAAAGCGTTTACAGCTTTGGCAATCCATCAATTGATTGATCGCGGACTGTTGATGTTGACTCAGCAGGTAAGCAGCATTATACCGGAATTCGATACCGACAAACATCGCGCCATCACTGTGTTTCACCTATTGACGCATACTTCCGGCCTGCGCGGCGATCCTGGTTTTTTTATGGAGCCGTACAGTTTGCCATGGTTCGAATGGGCGGTTCGCGAATTGAACAAGAAGGGCCAGGATATCGGCTGGATTAAGGCGATTTTATCCGGGCCGCTGCAGGACATGCCGGACAAAGAATGGATCTATTGCACGAGCGGCTATGCGGTGCTGGGAGAAATCATTGCGAAGGTGACGGGCAAGCCGTATGAACAATATATTGCCGAGGAAATTTTACAGCCTCTCGGGATGAGCAACACCTTTTTTCAAGTGCCTGAGCCGCTTAGAGACAACGTGTGCGTCACAAACGAATGGGAGCGGGAACAAATTTACAATCCTCGGGAGGAAGACAGCGGCGCGCCTCCCAAATCGGGCAACGGCTTGTATTCCAATTTAGAGGACTTGTGGAAATTGGGTCAAATGATGCTGGATGGCGGGTCAGGCAACGGCAATCGCATTATTTCCCGGCGCGCGGTAGAGCTGCAAACGACGAATCATTTGAACGGCGTGGCATATAACGGCTGGGGAAGCAGCTACAACGATTATAAGTACGGGCTCGGCTGGTCGCTAGAGCATTTCGATATTTGCAGTAAAGGAACCTTTTCTCACGAAGGCTACGGGCATTGCGGTTTGTACGTCGATCCGGCAGAGGAGCTCGTATTCGCGTTTTTTGTGCCGAGTCCAAAAGGATATACGAACGAGTCGGTTGTAACGCCGCGGGCGATCGTTTGGTCAGGTTTGCTTTAAAATCACTTTGAATAGCGGAGGTAAGCCCATGTCTGTATCAGAAATATCGGGAGTATCCGATGCAATAGACCGCGCAGCGCTGCAGAAAGCCGGCTTCGATGCGGAAACGCTCGGGCGTCTGGAGCGGCATTTTCAACAGCTGATCCTTGATAACAAGCTCCAATGCGCATCGTATTTGCTTTCGCAAGATGGTATTGTATTCGCCAAAGGAGCGTCTGGATCACTGCACTACGAAAGCCCGGAATCAGCTGAGCTGCGCACCGATTCCATTCGCAGAATCGCGTCCGTAACGAAGCTGTTTACCGCGGTCGCGGTCTTTCAATTAATCGAGCAAGGCAAGCTGTTTTTGCGACAATCGGTTTCGGAATGGATTGAGGAATTTAAAAATCCGATGTACGAAAAGGTGCAAATTTGGCATTTGCTCACCCACACGTCAGGCATTCAGGCGGATCCGTTCTATTATTTGGAGCCGTACCCGATGGGCTGGTGGAACATCGTATTTGCGTTCGAGCCCGACACGGAAGGGCCGTATGCGGTGAAGAATGCTGATGAATTGGAGAAACAGCGTTGCAGCGCATGGCTTAAGGCTGTTTTGTCCGGCAAGCCGCTGGCGGCACCGGGAGAGCAGTGGATCTATTCGTCGGCAGGCTACGCTGTCCTTGGCGAAATTATTGCACGTGCAAGCGGGATGCCGTATGAACAGTATATATTGGACAAAATCGCAAAGCCGCTTGGCATGAACCGCACGTTCTTCGACGTGCCTGCGGAGCTGCATAGCGAGGTTTGTGTCATTAACGAATTCGAGAAGCAGCGGCTCGACGAGCACGAAAATCGCAAGTATGCCCCTCCAAGAGCGGGAGGAGGGCTTTATTCTACTCTCGATGATCTGTTCCTGTTTGGACAAATGCTGCTGAACGGGGGGCATTATAACGGCGTTCGCATCGTATCGCGGAAATCGATTGAGAAGCTGGCGAGCAATACGCTGGGCAGCGGTGTTAAAGGCTTTTGCTGGGGAGGCAAAATTACTGAGTTCACTTATGGACTTGGCGCTTCCATTACCGGTCCGGGCGAATGGATGCCGGAAGGCACATACGGCCATGAAGGAGCCGGCCGCTGCAAGCTGATGGTCGATCCGAAGCATAAGGCGGTCATTGCGTTTTTCGTGCCGTCCAATGTAGAGTGGTGCCCGGAATCGATTACCGGGACGCAGAACATTATCGGTTCGGGATGGCTGTGAGAAGACTGGCCGCTGTCATACGGGCCATCGGCTTCGCTACCTACAAGGAGTGGGCGGCCTTCCGCTCGCATATGGCCGCTTCCTTGCTGGTAGGCCCGGTTCTTTTTCTGGTGCAAGTGTTTATCTGGCATGCGATGTTTGAGGGCCGAGATACGATAAACGGCCTAACCTACCCGCAAATGCTCGCTTATTACGGCGTTGCGACGCTTATCCATTACGTCTCATTCGACTTTGCCGATTGGAATTTGCAGATGCTCGTCCGCAGCGGGAAGTTCGTTACCTTCGCACTGCGGCCGCTGCCGCATTGGCTGTTCGCTCTCTCGCAAAAGATCGGGCATCGCTCCCTGGCGCTCTGGATCGAGGTGCTGCCAGTGATGGCGCTGTTTATTTTCGTGTTCGGCGTCAATATGAAGCCGGCCGCTCCGGGCTGGGCTGTTCTATCCATTCTGCTTAGCTTTCTGATGAATTTCATGATCAATTATTGCGTAGGCCTGACAGCCTTCTGGCTCGTGAGAGCGGAAGGCGTTCGCCGCGTGTTTCTGCTGTTGAAGGACGTTAGCGCCGGCGTCTTTGTTCCGCTGACCTTCTTTCCGGAAGTGCTGCAGAAGCTGTTGTTGTTCCTTCCGTTTCAGTATATCACCTACTTGCCAACGCGCGTCTATATAGGCGACTACGAGCTTGCGGGCATTCACCTGACAATTGCGCAAGCTGTGGGGCTGCAGGCCGCAGCCGTAGCCGTCACAGCTGCAGTTATGCTTCTGTTGTACGGAGCGGCAATGCGCAGGTTTACGGGGGTGGGCGTGTGAGAGGAATGCTATATTGCTTGGCTGCCGTCATGCGCACAAAGCTTGCGGAGCAAATGGCGTACCGGAGCCATTTCATTCTAAGCGTGCTGCTTCTTGTGGCGGGAGACATGGTTATTCCGCTCATAACGTTGCTATTATACGGCTCGGGCGCATCTTTTCCAGGTTGGACGATGCACGAAGCGCTTCTGATCCAGGCTGTATTCGCGCTTGCGAAAGGGATCGCGTTTCCGTTCTTCTTCGGGATGGTCGGGACGACGCTCGGACAAGTGCGGGAAGGCACGTTCGATTTGCTGCTGCTGCGTCCGCGTCCGGTCATGCTCATGGCGATGCTTGCCGGATTCGATCCCGACGATTTCGGCCGTCTATTCAGCGGCGCTGTTATTTTCGGCTTTGCGCTCAGCGGATTGCCGATGCTGGGTTGGAGCAACTGGTTGCAGTTCGGATTGCTTTTTATCGCTTCAATCGTTATTTTATGCGCCGTATCGTTGTTTCTATCGGGGATGCTGTTCCGCTGGGTTGGCAGCAGCCGCGTATTTGATATTTTTGACGCGGTGACGAGCTTTGGCATGTACCCGGGGACGATCTTTTCCAAGTCGCTGCAAAATATATTGACCTACGTGCTGCCTGTAGGCCTAATCGCGTTCGTGCCGGCCTCGGCATTGCTCGGGCGCACCGGGCTTTCGACGCTCTGGGCATTGGCGCCCGCCGCCATCTTTTTCGCGCTTGGCGTTTTGTATTGGAATCGAATGCTAAAAGGCTATACGAGCGCGGGCGGATAAGCCTTTGACGGAGACGTAGACAGGAAGGAGCGACGAATCTAGATGATAGAAGTTCGGAATTTAACGAAAACTTATATGATTCACGAACGCGGGCATACGCTGCGGGAAGTGGCTAAAAATTTGATCAAGCGGCCGATGAAAGAAGTTCGAGCGGTTAACGAGTTGTCGTTTTCCGTGCCGCAGGGGGAAATGCTCGCTTTTCTCGGACCGAACGGCGCAGGAAAATCGACTACGCTCAAAATGCTGACTGGGGTGCTTCACCCTACGTCTGGCGAAGTCAAAGCGCTTGGCCTCGTGCCGTGGAAGCAGCGGCGCGAATATGTGGGGAAGATCGGAGCGGTCTTCGGGCAAAAATCGCAGTTGCTGTGGGACATTCCCCCCGCTGACGCTTTTTATATGAACAAAGCGATCTACGGCGTGCCGGATTGGCAATACCGGGCCACGCTCGATGAGCTTGTCGAGCTGTTGGAGGTGGGCGATGTGATGCGCAAGCCTACGCGGCAGCTCTCCCTTGGGGAACGGATGAAATGCGAATTTATTATGGCGATGCTGCATCGTCCGGAAATTGTGTTTCTGGATGAGCCGACGATTGGCCTTGATATGATTGCCAAAGAAAACATCCGCGCCTTTGTGCGCAGCATGAACCGCCAAGGCGTTACGTTCATTTTGACGACGCATGATTTGGAGGATGTCGAGATGCTTGCGGAGCGGGTCATCGTCATCAATCATGGAGGCATCGTCTTTGATGATTCGCTTGGCGGCTTGAGAAGCCGAGTCGGACATAAAAAGTCGGTTCGTCTCACGACGGAAACGACGGTACCGGATATCGGACTTCCCGGGCTTACTATCGCGGAGCGGATAGGTTCGCATGAGATCGCCGTCGAAATCGATACCGACCTGCTGCCGCTCAAACGGTTCATCCATGAATTTAATGAAGCGTATGGCATCGCAGATATGGACATTGAATCGGTGCCGATTGAATCGATTATGAAGGAGCTGTATTTGGAGGATGCGCTTGCCGAAACAGCGGCGTCCGGGTCCAAATTGTCCTAAAGCAGAAAAACTCCCATTCGGGCAGTACGGCCGAAGGGGAGTTTTTTATTATTCATCGTCATCAAAATCTTCTTCAATGTCAAAGTCGCCGTCGTTTAATAAGCATGGAGTCGGCTCCTCGCGTAAAAAACGCACAGCGTTCAAGCCAATAATTTGGGCAGGCAGCGATGTGTTGCCGTCGGGCAAAATCGGCGCTATCGAAAGATCGGCCACTTTCACATTTTTGACGCCAAAGACGTTGAGAAACCCGTCTACAACGCCTTCTTGAATCGTTCGCGCCATTTTGCACTGCCCGCCGAAATGATCAAAGGTCGAGAGGGAGGCCAAGGCATAGGCGGATAAAGCGGTCCGTTTTTCGATTTCATCCGGTATTTCGAAAATCGCTTCTGGCGGAAAAACGACTTTATACAGCCCTTCCGGATCCAATTCGCGAGCTTTCTTCATAATCTTGTACGTTTCAATGTACTGGCTTACCATAAACGTCAAATCATCCGGATTTTCGAACGGATTGAAGTTGACGGACGGATAAGCTTCGGGGTCGCTGTGCGCTACGGTGATCGTGCCTCTGCTTTTTGGATTCAGATCGACGATGGCGATGCTCATGACATTGCTTGGCTTCTGCGGATTGAATACCCAGTTGTTAATGGCGACTTCCTGCGCAGGCAAAATGAATGGCACAGGTACGGCCAACAGCTGCAAGCGTCGTCCGGGACCGTCTTCTTTTTTAAAGGCGCCAAGCGGGATGGGCTGGTTCGGATCGGAAGCGATGACTTGCAGCAACCGGCTCGTTTCTACCTCGACCCCCATTGCAATCGATTGATGCGCCTGAAAATGGTGGCCGACATTCGGGCTCTCGACTACCGTCGAAATGCCTGCCTTGGCGAGATCAGCTGTGCTTCCGATTCCCGAGCGCTGCAATATAACAGATGAGAAGCTGCCGGCAGAGACGATGACTCCTTTACGGGCAAATGCTCTTTGGGATATGCCGTTTCGGACATATTCCACGCCGACGGCAACAATATCCTTATGTTTTTTACGTAACAATATTTTGTTCACAGTCGTCTTGGCAAAAATAACTAATCTGCGATGGCCGACGCCAAATTCATCCGGGTTAGTCTGATTGCCTTGGGATACAATAGTTTGATTTAAATAGCCGGTTGCGGTAGATGAGCGGACAAGCTTTCCATTTACTTGCTGCTGGATAAACTGCGATTTGGTAAACGTACAATCTCTTATGCCGGTGTTGTAGTCCTCGACAAGGGGGATGCCTAGCGCAGCTGAAGCGGCTTGAGCTAAAATCTCCGTAAGCCCGCCATTCGGAACAATTTGCTGTCTGACGAAAATCGGGCCTTTGGTTCCGCGCTCGCTTGGCGTTTGCGACACGCCTGTGTAGGTTTCATTTTGGACGAATAAAGGGCTGAGTTGATTATAGCTCCATTGATCGCCGACTAGTCCTGCCCATTCATCATACAGCTCTTTGCTTCCGCGGACGGCGTACATCGCATTATGCTCAGAGCTTCCGCCGATAGCTCTGCCCAGTGACAAGCGCAGCAGACGGCCGATAGACGGCTGAAACGAAGAAAGAATATTAAATGAAAATTTGTTGTCGGTAGCTAATATAGTCGCCGTCTCTAGTGAAGGGCTGCTTAATTCATTGGTCATATTGGTTCCCGCTTCAAGCATGAGAACCGAGGTGCGGTTGTCATCCGTTAATTCCTTTGCGACGATGCCCCCGGCGGTGCCGGTTCCGATTACGATATAATCGAATATTTTTTTGGCCAAGCTCAACCTTCCTTTCCGATAGACAGTATGAATTAAGCGCCGTGTTCCGGCACACTACAAACATATATATATGGATATTTTTTCAAAAAATACAGGAGTGCCGACGTATCTTGAACTTCACTTGAGAAGCCGGCATCGGATGAAGTACACTGAATGAGCAATGAACGAGTAAGATTCCAAGACATTTAATACATAGGAGCAGGAGGCGGATTCCGTTATGAAATACCGTCAGTTGGGCGATTTACAAGTAAGCGAGATTAGCTTTGGCACATGGGCGATCGGCGGTTCGTGGGGGAAGGTTGACGACAAGCAGTCGCTGCTCGCGCTAGACGCAGCGATGGAAGCAGGCGTGAACTTCTTTGATACGGCGGACGTTTACGGGGACGGCCATAGTGAACGGCTGTTGGCGCAGGCGACCAAAGGGCGCGAGGATAAAATTCATATCGCCACTAAATTTTGCCGCGCAGGCGACATTCACGATCCGGCAACTTATTCGGAAGCTTCTGTCCGCGCGTACTGTGAAGCGAGTCTGAAGCGTCTTGAGCGGGAACGGCTGGATCTGTATCAGATCCACTGCCCGCCGCTGTCGATTTTGAAAGAGGGACATGTATTCGGTGTATTGGATAAGCTCGTCGAGGAAGGCAAAGTGCGCCATTACGGCGTGAGCGTCGAATCGGTCGAGGAAGGTTTGTTCTGCTTGGAGCAGCCGAACGTGAGGGCGCTGCAGGTGATCGTCAATATTTTCCGGCAAAAGCCGCTGGAGCAGCTGCTTGGCGAAGCGAAGCGCCGCGGCGTGGCGATCTTGGTGCGGCTGCCGCTTGCAAGCGGGCTGCTGACCGGCAAATTTACGCCGCAGTCGACATTCGAAGAAGGCGATCACCGCCGGTTCAACGAGAACGGCGAGCAGTTCAACGTCGGCGAGACGTTCGCCGGACTTGGCTTCGCCAAAGGGGTCGAACTCGCTGAACAGCTGCGCTGGATCGCCGAGGGACGGGAAAGCATGACCCGCGCTGCGCTGCGCTGGCTGCTGGATCAGGAGGGGGTTACCTGCGTCATTCCGGGCTTCCGCAACGTGGGCCAAGTAGAGGACAACCTGGCGGCGCTAAATGTGCCGTCGTTCACGTCTGCCGAGCAGCAGCGCCTGCGCCAGTTCTACGAAGAGCAAGTGAAGCCGTTCATTCGCGGCTCGTATTAAGGGTGAGCGACGGGATACGCCTGTCGGGTTAAGTTTTCGCTGGGTAAGCTGCGATTATAGCGAAGCAGCTTCGCTATATAACGAAGCCTGTTTCCTTAATTGGAGGCAAAAGAGCATTCTGAGGCTTAGACGAGGAGATTAGCGAAAATTGTTTCGCTAATTGCGAATTGGTTTTCCTGAGTAGCGAATCTTGATTCGTTATCGCATCATTGCTTGAACAAGCTGTACGGATTAGCGAAAAAAGCTTCTTAAAACAACGAAGCTGCTTCGCTAAAGCTCGCAAGGGGCAACAATCCGCTGTCTTGCTAAAAGGCCGGAAGACGGGATATGCTCGCTTCGAGCGTAACAACGCTGGAGACCGCCTGCCAAGGGCGGTCTTTTTTTCGCGGATTAAGTTTAGTGCACGCAAAAACATAAAAAGACGGTTGCCCCTCGAATATGCTTCCAGTACAATCAAATGGGAAAAACTAACAACGTTTGATTCGTTTAGAAGCGGAGGGATCGCATGACCGTATTTTAGCGCATATGGAAATACTGTATGGTTGCAAGCGGTCTGCTCGCATTTGCAGTGGCTAAAAAGTATTTTCAACAGCCGTTATTCGGAGCTGAAGGAACAAGCAGAAGCGAATGGCAAAGGCGAAGCTCATGCTTTTATCTTCTTATTCATCCCTAAAGTATGGAAACCGCTTCTCGCGCTTGGCGTGCTCCAGCTCATTGCATTTTGGAACTCTTATTTATATTCATTTGTTTTTGTCGCTTCTCAAGATCGCTATAGAGTTTATTCCAGTCCGGCGTCGATCCGATAGACACGCTGAGATACGGAGCAATCGTCAGCATTTTGCCAATCGCATTGTTTCTTATTTTCCGCCGCTGGATCACCTCCGAGGTGCTTCTCGGGCATGTGAGAAAGCTCTAGTATGATGTTTTTTCTTTTCTTGAGGGGCTAGTCCGTAATGGAGCAGTCGAATGATTCTGGAGAAGCGATAGCGTTCGCTTTTGCTCACGGACTCCTGCCTTGGCATATTCAATCAGAGGAGTCTGGGAGCAATGGCGATCGTAGGAACATTAGACTGCGCAGTAAGCTTGTAACCTTTATCGTGATATGCCATATATAGCAAAAGAGGCTGTGCCACGTCATCGAGTGACGGTGCGCAGCCTCTTTAAAATTTCTTTTTTTCAACTTATCCCAATCGGCTTGCATGCCGTCCATCCAAGCGTTCTCGCCGACTTTGCCGGCGATTCCGACTACATTACCGGTTACCGGCTGGAGAAGGCGAAGCTGCTCATGCAAAATCCGAACCTGCGCGTAGCGAAGATCGCCGAGATGGTTGGCTTTCGGGATGAAAAGTATTTCAGCCAAGTGTTCAAAAAGCAAGAAGGCGTCTCGCCGAAAACGTACCGCAGCCAGCTGAAGGCTTAGCGGCAGCGGCTTGCTGACTGATGCCTTTTGGCGGAAGGCGCTGCGTTTGAAGTAGATTTGAATTTGAAGTACCATGGATACAGATGTTGTTGCATTACATTAGACGCTAACGGACATGGAAGCTGTTATTTATACCGAATGACGGATGTTTACATGCTGACGGACAAAGGAGACCTTATTTCGTGAAAATGAGCTCTGAGGAGCCAAAATGGAGGCAATAACGTCTCTCATCTCCGTTAGCTTGCAAAAACCGGACAAAACGGATAAATAGCGTCTTCTGTGTCCGTTGCTAACGGATAGAACGGATGAACCAAACGGAGACTCGAGGAAGGACGGAGGCATCGACTAATGTTCCAGTTTTCGACTGAATTTATGCAAATCGCCGCGATCATCGTTTCGATGCTGGCCGGAAGCTTCTTAATCTTTATGCGCATCCGTGCAGGCAAACAGCCGACGTCGCTGCGTAAAATTATTATTCCGCCGATGGGGATGGCGACGGGCTTTATGATGTTCGCCTTTCCTTTTATGCATATTCCTTTTCTGTGGGGACTGTCGGCGTTTGGCACGGGTATGCTCATATTTGCGTTCCCGCTCATCGTGACAACGCGGCTGGAGCGGATTGAATCGGATATTTATGTGAAACGCTCCAAAGCTTTTATTTTTATTATGGTCACTTTGTTTATGATCCGGCTATCGCTACACTCCGTCGTCGAGCAGTACATGTCCATTCCGCAAACGGGGGCGATTTTCTACTTGCTCGCATTCGGAATGATTATTCCGTGGCGGCTTGCGATGGTCAGCGATTATGTGCGGCTGAGCAAGGCAGAAACAGCGAATGAGTTGTAAGCGGATCATTAAAAAAATAGTGCAGAGCAGGCGCCAAAGTTTGACTTTGCCTGTCTAGCTGTGCTATTATTGTTTAATAAATTGTATACAATTTAATTTTATAAAATGTAACTATCGGGAGGAATGCGGCATGTCGATTTATTCATTTGATGCGGAGAAAATTTCAGGAGAGAAAGTAAGCCTGGAGCAATATAAAGGAAAAGCGCTTGTGATCGTCAACACAGCGAGCAAATGCGGCTTCACGCCGCAATACAGTGATTTGCAAAAGGTGTATGAGCAATATAAGGAGCAGGGCCTCGAAATACTGGGCTTCCCGAGCAATCAGTTTGGCGAGCAGGAGCCGGGCACCAATTCGGATGTGCAAAGCTTTTGTCAGCTCAATTACGGCGTAACGTTCCCGCTTTTTGCGAAAACCGACGTTCGCGGCGATGATGCGCATCCGTTGTTCCGCTTTTTGACGGAGCAGGCTCCGTTTGGCGGTTTTAATACTGGCGAGCCAAGCGGCAAAATGCTCGATTCCTTCTTGCGCGAGAAGCTTCCTGCTTTTCTGGAAGGCGATTCGATCAAATGGAATTTCACTAAGTTTCTCGTGGATCGCGAAGGCAATGTCGTGAAACGTTACGAGTCGACCGAGGAGCCGCTCAGCATGGCGGCAGACATTGAAAAGCTGCTGTAAATTCTAACCTGTCAGCAGTAGAAAAGCTTTCACACCCCGAATGGGTGCGGAAGCTTTTTTTTTGTTGGCAAAAAGGTATTTGCTCGGTCAGATTTCCCACCATATAACCTCAATAGCCGTGCCCAACACCCCTAGTACGCTCAGCGAGCCGACGACGTTTGCGGAAAGCGTCTGTCCCGGAGGAACGTTTACGCTGCCGTTGAAGTCGATTCCAAAACCTCCGGGAAATAATGGGTACAGCACAAACGTAGTGCCGCCGCTTACAGCGGAGGTGGATGAGGTCGTTGCGGCGACGCTTGTAACGGAGCTGCCCAAATGCAGGTTGGCTGGAACGACTGTGGAAGGCGATGTTAACGTACCGCCGCTCAGTGCCGTTACTTGTCCGGAAAAGCTGGACAGCAAGCTTAAGGATATGGATGTGTTGCCTATTATCTTTTTGAGATAGAGCGTTCTTCCGCTATTTGCGGGATTGTCGATCCGTACGGATACATTGACGCTTCCGCCGAGAATTCCTAGCGATGCGCTGTTGCTGGCTTGGATAGAGAAGAGTCTCGACAGCTGATCGGATACGGCGGATTCTGTGGATTCCGCTGTTCCCGGATCGGCATAGCCGTTTACGCTTTCGGTGATGTACTGTCCGTTTCGGCGGTCAAAGATCGGTCGGTTGGGCATTTAGTATTCCCACCAAGTAATGTTGGCTGCTGCTGTAATCGCCCCGGTGCCGACTGAGATCGAGATGGATGTGTTAGGCGGAACGATGACACCCCCGCCAAAAGGGAAGTTGAACATGCCTTCCGCAAGCAATGCTGTCAGAAACAGAGTAGGCGAACCGCCGACGCTGCCGGTCGAAGTGCGTGCCGTGGCGATGCTTGTGGTCGCGTTGCCGAACCGCAGATTGAACGGTGTCGGCGTTGTTCCTCCGGTTACCGTTCCTCCGGAATAAACATTTAGGGTGGCTGCTGCGCTAATGCCGCCTGTAATTTGCGATATATAAAGCGTCCTGCCGCTCCCATTCGGATTTGTAATTTGAATGAGCAGATTGGAGCCGCCTCCGACGGCGGTGCTTGCAGACGTTACCGTAAATAAACGCCCGTTTTTGACGGCGTCTCCCTCGGGCGAGGATATGACGGCGGGACTGCTGTAGGTGTTGTTCACGAGCGTATACAGAGGGCTGTTCTCATTGTTAAAAACCGAGAAGTTTGTCATTCGATCACCTCTTGCCTTCTTTAAATAGTGTTCCATGCTTCGAGCCCTCACCCAACGCACGCGTAAGGACGAAAATGGCCTTACAACTGAAAAAGCAGCTGTGGAGACAGTGCGTAAGGCCAGAACCGGCCTTACATGCAGTAAATGGGCTCTCGGGACCTCACCCAACGTTGCACGTAAGTACGAAAATGGCCTTACAACTGTAAAAGCAGCTGTCGGGCCAGTGCGTAAGGCCAGAACCGGCCTTACATGCAGTAAATGGGCTCTCGGGACCTCACCCAACGTTGCACGTAAGTACGAAAATGGCCTTACAACTGTAAAAGCAGCTGTGGAGCCAGTGCGTAAGGCCAGAATCGGCCTTACATGCGGTAAATGGGCTCTCGGTACCTCACCCAACGCATGCGTAAGGACGAAAATGGCCTTACAACTGTAAAAGCAGCTGTCGAGCCAGTGCGTAAGGCCAGAATCGGCCTTACATGCAGTAAATGGGCTCTTGGTACCTCACCCAACGCATGCGTAAGTACGAAAATGGCCTTACAACTGTAAAAGCAGCTGTCGAGCTCCGCGTAAGGCCAGAATCGGCCTTACATGCAGTGAATGGGCTCTCGGGACCTCACCCAACGTTGCACGTAAGGACGAAAATGGCCTTACAACTGTAAAAGCAGCTGTCGAGCCTCCGCGTAAGGCCAGAACCGGCCTTACATGCAGTAAATGGGCTCTCGGGACCTCACCCAACGTTGCACGTAAGTACGAAAATGGCCTTACAACTGTAAAAGCAGCTGTCGAGCTCCGCGTAAGGCCAGAATCGGCCTTACATGCAGTAAATTAGCTCTCGCGACCTCACCCAACGCATGCGTAAGGACGAAAATGGCCTTACAACTGTAAAAGCAGCTGTCGAGCCAGTGCGTAAGGCCAGAATCGGCCTTACATGCAGTAAATGGGCTCTCGTGACCTCACCCAACGCACGCGTAAGGACGAAAATGGCCTTACAACTGAAAAAGCAGCTGTCGAGCCTCCGCGTAAGGCCAGAATCGGCCTTACAAGGAGTAAATTAGCTCTCGGGACCTCACCCAACGCATGCGTAAGGACGAAAATGGCCTTACAACTGAAAAAGCAGCTGTCGAGCCTCCTTGTAAGGCCAGAACCGGCCTTACATGCAGTAAATTAGCTCTCGCGACCTCACCCAACGCATGCGTAAGTACGAAAATGGCCTTACAACTGTAAAAGCAGCTGTCGGGCCAGTGCGTAAGGCCAGAACCGGCCTTACAAGGAGTAAATTAGCTCTCGTGACCTCACCCAACGCACACATAAGTACGAAAATGGCCTTACAACTGAAAAAGCAGCTGTCGAGCCAGTGCGTAAGGCCAGAATCGGCCTTACATGCAGTAAATGGGCTCTCGGTACCTCACCCAACGCACGCGTAAGTACGAAAATGGCCTTACAACTGAAAAAGCAGCTGTCGAGCCTCCGCGTAAGGCCAGAATCGGTCTTACATGCAGTGAATGGTCTCTCGTGACCTCACCCAACGCACGCGTAAGGACGAAAATGGCCTTACAACTGAAAAAGCAGCTGTCGAGCCTCCGCGTAAGGCCAGAATCGGCCTTACATGCAGTAAATTGGCTCTTTCTAGCATATGCGTCGGACATGTTTTTGCATGGGGAGGCATGGATACCGACAAATATGGGGCTGATGTGCGGTCGTCATATGCCGCTTCCATCGCTGCTTCGTTCTCATAACGTATAGAAGCATGGACAACGAGAGGGATAGGAAGCATGGGGACGGGACATGCAGTGCGGATACGCGTCCGAACGGTCAGCCATGCCTATTACAGCTGAAAAAGGGGTGAGATGAAATGCCGAACTTTTCAACGTTTAATCCGAATCCGGACAATCTGCGTACACTCATTTTCGGTAGAGACGATACGTCCGCCTCACAAGCAATCGCGACGGATACGGCTGGGCGAGTGCTTACTGTACCTGCCGGAGGAACGATTAACGCCGTGCTTGGGACAACCATTACCGGCGGTACTGTTGCGCTGTCCGGCGGCACAGTAGCCGTATCGGGCGGAACCGTTGCAATATCCGGCGGTACGGTGGCAATCTCGGGAGGCACGGTCGCGTTGTCGGGAGGTACCGTCGCGGTATCGGGAGCAACGATCACAGCGGGAACGCTGGATGCGGTGCTAGGAGCGACGATCACGACCGGTACGTTGGCGGCGGTGTCTGGAGCGACGATCACGACGGGTACATTAGCTGCGGTATTGGGAGCGACAATCACGACGGGTACATTGGCAGCGATACTTGGAGCGACAATTACCGGCGGAACAGTGGCAATCTCGGGAGGCACGGTCGCGTTGTCGGGAGGTACCGTCGCGGTATCGGGAGCAACGATCACAGCGGGAACGCTGGATGCGGTGCTAGGAGCGACGATTACGTCGGGTACGTTGGCGGCGGTATCCGGTGCGACAATAACAACGGGTACATTGGCAGCGATACTTGGAGCGACAATTACCGGCGGAACAGTGGCAATCTCGGGAGGCACTGTTGCACTGTCGGGAGGTACCGTCGCGGTATCGGGAGCAACGATCACAGCGGGAACGCTGGATGCGGTGCTAGGAGCGACGATCACGACCGGTACGTTGGCGGCGGTGTCTGGAGCGACGATCACGACGGGTACATTGGCAGCGATACTTGGAGCGACAATTACCGGCGGAACAGTGGCAATTTCGGGAGGCACGGTCGCATTGTCAGGCGGTACAGTTGCGGTATCGGGAGCAACGATCACGGCGGGAACGCTGGATGCGGTGCTAGGAGCGACGATCACGACCGGTACGCTTGCAGCAGTGCTAGGAGCGACGATTACAGCTGGTACATTGAGCAGCGTCACCTCGATATCGCAAAAAAGCTTTCAAGAAGCAACCAGCTTGACCGTAGCGACAACGGATGCTTTTGCCTCCATTATGTCGGTAACGACCAGCGTATACGGCACTTACTCATTCTTTGTATACAACAGAGGTCCGGGTGTCAATGCGGCTGATGCTATCGTCGAAATAAGCGCGAACGGAACGAACTGGTATACGGACGTATCGACCGATTCGGGCATTGCGGTAGGGTCGGTAGAGGTTCTCGTTCCGCAGCGCTTCCTGAAATATACGAGGCTGTCCTCGAAATCGACGACGGCTGGCAACGCGACGACGGTGGACGTTTATTTTAACGGGCAAGGCACTTAAGGCTCATGCGGGAGGTATGGCAATGCTGCTCGGCGTTCATATCATGGTTCACAACGAAGCAGATCTGCTGGGACGCTGCTTAAGCAGCGTCCGCGGCATTGCGGATGAGGTGATTGTCGCCGACACCGGCTCAACAGACGAATCTGCTGCCATTGCCGCCAGCTTTGGAGCGAAGGTCATATCCGTACCGTGGAAGGACGATTTTTCAGCTGTACGCAATGTGATGCTCGCTCATGCGCAGACGGCTTGGATTCTTGTCCTCGACGCGGACGAATGGCTCCATGGAGAAAATCTGGCAATGCTGCGTGAGGAGCTGGCTCGCGTGCAGACGCCGGCAGTCAAGCTGCCGATGGTCCATATGATCGATGAGACCGGGACCGGTAACGCGATCACAAGCGAAGCGACAAGACTGTTTCGAAACGGTCTAGGGATTGCGTTCAGCGGTGAAATTCATGAGCAGCTAGTACGCAATGGGATAGATTCGCAGAGCGAGAAGGCGGCTAAAGAGGCGGATACGGAAACGATGCGAAGCCAGTCCGGCGTCATTATTTTTCACGATGGCTATAAGCCTTCAATTCTCCAGAGTAAAAAGAAAGCGGAGCGAAATTTACGGATCATTGCCAGGCAGCTGTCCAAGCGGCCGAATGATCCTTTTTGTCTTTATAATTACGGCGTTTCATTGTGCCAATTGGGGCGGGTGGAGGAAGCAGCGGAGGCGTTTCGGCTGTCGCATTCCGCGACTCCGATGAAAGCGCCGTACCGGCCTGCGCTCGTACGAGACTATGCCAAAACACTGCTGGCTTGCGGGCTCTCGGCGGAAGCCGGACAATTGCTCCAAGGGGAAGCGGCAGGCTATCCCGACTACGCGGAGCTGCAGCTGCTTTATGGCGAAAGCTTGCTCGCGCTTGGTTTGCTTAAGGAAGCTCGTCAAGCTTTTGAACATGCTGCCGCTGCAGGTGGAAAAGATCAAGGAAGGTACATTTCGCAAGCGGGCTCCGGCACTTATCGCGCACATAGCGCATTAGCGGATACGTATTTGCGTACAGGCGATACGGCGCGTGCGAGAGGCCATTATGAAAAAGCGCTTGAGGCTGCGCCCCTTTGGGAGCCTGCGCTGCAAGGTTTAGCCGAGCTGCTTAAGCTGGAAGGCGCGGAGGATGAGGCCATCGCCGATTGGCTGAAAGGTCAAGTCGGAGACGACAACGTCTTGCTTGCCGCACGAGTTCTCGGTGGAATTGGCGCCTATGCATGCGCGCTTCCATTGTGGTCTAAAGAGGAGGGACGGATGCGGACGGAGCGGGATCAACTGCTTTTTGCCGAATGCCTGATTGGAAACGGCAAGGGTGGTGAGGCGTGCGCTAACCTTTGTGAACTAGTTGAAGGTTCCAATGTCTACACAGATGAGGTCGGCGCCGCTGTCGTGGACTGGTTTCTTTGCTGCTGGGCGGAGGGGCGGAGAATGTCTGCCGAGGGCTGGAGCAAGCTTCGTTTATGGATGGGCCGCGCACAGCTGGAGTGGGCGAAGGAGCTTGATGCGATCATTTCGGTTTCAAAAAGCGCGCTCCCGCCGCCAATTGCCGGGGAGCGTCAATTAGCGGCCGCACGAGTGTTTATGCGCCGGGCAATTCGTCTCGGCATGCTGCCGCTGGCAAAACGTTTTGCCGAAAGAGTCGCCGGCTTGAAAGACGCATTCGAGACGGATCTTTATGATGAGGGGTATACGGATGCGGCGGCGGAATGGATGCTGCGAAGCTATGAAGCCGAAGGAAGGCTCGCAGCGGAGCAGGCTTTTAGGCTGGGCGAGATTTTGTATGAAAAACGGCTTTATCATGCGGCTCTCCCTTTGCTCGAGCAAGCGGCGTCGGCGGAAACGGCTTGCGCGGGCCGCGCACGGCTCGCATCGGCTTCTGCTTGCTTGCAGCTGGCGCTTGAGGCGCTCCAGCCGGAGGAATACAGCGGCGGCAGAAGCTGGGACGGCGGCTGGCCGGCGCAAGACAAAGACCGTCTGACGGCTGCGTTGAACGAAACGGAGGCGCTCGGCTGGTTCACCCGGCGGGACGGATTGCAAAGGAGGCGAGCCGGTGGAAAAGCGTCGGAAGCTCATTTCCTTATGCATGATCGTTAAAGACGAAGAAGCTTTTTTGCCTGCTTGTCTGGATAGCGTACAGGGAATTGCTGATGAAATCATTATTGTGGATACCGGATCTTCGGACAAAACGGTTGCCATTGCCGAGAGCCGCAATGCCGTCATTGTGAATTACGCGTGGGACCATGATTTTGCCAAGGCGCGGAATGCCGGACTGGAGCTGGCGCAGGGAGAGTGGATTTTGTTTCTCGACGCGGATGAACAGCTCGACGCGGCAACAAAAGAACAATTGTTAGAGCATGCGCGCAACCCCGAGCTGTCAGCGCTGCTGCTGCAAATAAGGAATGTGGTCGGCGACGGCGAAGGGCAAGGAGCGACGATTCATCCGGTGCTGCGCATGTTTAGAAATGATCGCCGCATTCGCTTTGAAGGGCGGATTCACGAGCAAATCGCCGCAGCTGTTTTGCGCGTTTATCCGGGCGCGGCTTTTTTTCTGACGGAGGCGGTCATCCGCCATTACGGATATAGACCTCAGGTTATAGAAGCCAAAAGCAAGCTTAAGCGGAACATGGATCTATTGAAGCGGGCTATTGCCGAAGATCCGGGAAACGGCTTTCACCGCTACAACATTGGCGTTGAACATCTCCGGGCCGGAAATCCAGCGGAGGCGCTGGAGGCTTTTCGGCTGGCGCGGAAGGCTGTCGATTTCGAGACGCTGAACTATGCGCATCTCGTAATTAAGTATGAATCTCTTAGCTTGCAAATGATGGGGCGCTGGCAGGAAGCGGAGGCTGTTGCCGCTGAGGGCGCCGCCCGCTATCCGGCCTATACGGACATGTGGCACTACCGGTCGTTGGCGCTAGCGGAGCTGGGAAGGCTTCATGAAGCGAGAGCTGCTGCCGAACAGGCGATCCGTCTTGGGGTATCGCCTCCGGATTTTCATACGGAAGACGGCTTGGGCACCTTCAGGACCGCTTATTTGCTTGGCAGGCTATGCGAGGCGCTGCAGGACGATCAAAGCGTGCTGCAAGCATACGTGCTGGCGCTCCAGCTGAAATCGAGTCTGCTTCCTCCGCTGTTCCGTCTATGCGCCTATTTTCGGGCGAGCGGACAGGAGGAGCTGTTGACAGCTGCGCTCGCCGCAAGGCTGCATTGTCCGGACGAGGGAGCAATTGTAAAGCTGGCCGGTGTCATGGCGGCTTCCGGCTGTCACGATGCGGCGCTGTCGTGGCTAGCCCGGCATGCATCCGCAGCGGCGGACGATAGCTTGCGGTTGTCGCTGTCGGAACGGCTGAAGCGGCTGCAAGAAGGAGACAGCGGCGGGCTGCCGTTTGCTGAGCAATGGCAAGCAGCCCGTGAAGGCAGTGCGAGTGGAGCAGATGGTCTGGAAATGCCGCCTGCGGCCGGCGAGTGGCGCTCGCGAGCGGACCGCTGGCTGGAGAAGGAGCAGCTGGAGCGGCGCTCGGCAATCGAGAAGCGGGCCGTCACGGCGATTCGGCTTTATTTTCCGCTGTATGAAGGCTGGTAAAAGGGGAGGGATCAAGGGATGAATATCCAAGGGGCAGGCGGCTTCTTGCCGGTGTCGTTATGCATGATCGTAAAGGACGAAGAGCAGATGCTTGAAGCTTGTCTCCGCTCCGCCCTTCCTTATGTATCGGAGATCGTGATCGCCGATACCGGCTCGACGGACGGAACAATAGCAATAGCGAAGCGGTACGGCGCAAAGGTTGTTCGGACGGCTTGGAAGGATGACTTTTCCGCTGCCCGCAATCAAGCGCTTGCCGCCGCCTCTCAGCCTTGGCTGCTTGTGCTCGATGCGGATGAACGGCTGGAGCCGCTGCCGCTGGAGCGGTGGAGCAAGCTTTTGGCCGACCGGTTGAGAAGCGGGTACTATGTTCGAATCATCAGTTACATCGAGAGGCTTGGAAACGGAGAGGGAACGGTTTCCGATCTAGCCTGCAGGCTGTTTCGCAACGATCCGCGCATCCGTTTTGCAGGCGCCATTCATGAAGAGGCGGCGACATCCATCATCCGGCATTACGGGGAAAACGCGATTGGATTCGCCGAGGCGATGATGCTGCATGAGGGCTATCGGCCGGAACGGCTGTCGGAACGGAAGAAAAGAGAGCGGAACGGCCGTATTATCGACGCCGCATTGCGCCACAACCCGGATGCCCCTTCCCTTCGCTATGCGAAGGGGACGGAATATTTTACGTATGGGGAGTGGGGGATGGCGGCGGCGTGGCTTGAACCGCTTGCTTGCGAGCTGCCGCCGGATGAGGCTCGCACATCCGATGTCGTATTAAAGCTGAGCCATGCGCTGCGGGCTTTCGGACGACTTCAGGAGGCGGAATGCTGGGCGGAGCGGGGGTGGCGGGAGAAGGGCTTTGCGGATTTTCCTGATTTGTACGAGGCGCAGGCGCAAGCGATGCTTGAGGGAGACCGCGCGGATGAGGCGGCTGCCGCTTACGCACGGGCGCTTGAGGTGGGGATGGCGCCGCTCCGGTATACGTCCGCGCCAGGAGCGGGCTCGTACCGAACGCGATGCGCCGCCGGATTTGCCGAGGAGCGGCGTTACCGCTGGCAGGAAGCGGCGAACGGTTACGCCGAAGCGTTGCAGCTGCGGCCAAACTATTGGCCAGCCTGGGAACGTTTGCTGCTGCTAGGTGCGCTGGACGCGCAGCTTCGCCCGTTAGGGGAAGAGGCGTTTGCACGCTTCGTACAATCGAACAGCGGGCGAACGGGAAAAGACGGAATAGCGGAGAGCGAGCCGTTGTTTCATCTGATAGCTGATGCAGGACTGGAGCTATTGCCCTCCGTTGAAAGGATCGGGTTCGCGGCGATCGGCGTTCAAAGAGAAAGATTGCTGCTGTGGCGGGGTTTAAGGCTTGTTCAGCGCGGTGATGCGGAAGCGGGCCGGGCGTTGTGGAAGCAGCTAGCTGAAGCTGGAGGTAGCGGGCGGCTGCAAAGGGAAGCGGCGGCTTATTTGGCTGCGCTTGAGCTGCGCGAAACTGGCGGAGCCAGTATTGAAGGAGCGGCTCGGCCGGACGAAGCGGCGAGCCGCGCGCTGGCGGAGCAGGCGCTGCTCCGGGCCAGCGCCGCCGGACTTGCGCCGGCGGCGTTCGCGCGGACGCTGCTGCGCGTCCGCGCTTGGCCCGCGTGGCAGGCGCTGCTTGCCGCCGCGCCCGCGCATGAAGCAGCGGCGGCGCATGCGCTCCCGCCGCTGCAATGGTGCGCGCTGCTGGCCGCGGATGTCCCCGCGGTCAGCAGCGCTTATGCGGCGCAGCTGCTGCGCAGCGCTGCGCCGGAACCGGCGGCGCCCGCGCTGCTTGCAGCGGGCGCTATTGCGGCAGCCGCAGGCGAATGGCCCGCAGCGGCGGAGCGTTTCGCGGCCGCGCGGGACGCCGGGCCGCGGCCGTGGCAGGCGCGAGCCGCCGCTGCGGGGCTCGCGGCTTCTTTTGCCGCCCGCGCTAGAATGGCGGCGGCTGCGCCGGCGGCTCCCGAGCTAATCAGCGAGAGGGAGCTGCTGCTGCGCGTCACTTCCTCGCTATACAACCTGTAAGCCTTTTGCAAACGTCCGCACTGTCGCTCCTGACGCACGCCATCCGGAAGTCTTTGAATATACGCTCTTCAGCTTTCAGCCTTCGACTGAATATACAAATTGAAGGTTATACTAGGCTGGATTAGATGAAGCAAACCGTTCGGGAGCGTGAGTGCAGATGGGCAAACAAGGTCAGTATGAGGATAGCAGCAACAGCGTAACGGAGATTGGAGAAGAGAAGAAAGAGCGGTTTTCCCGGTCCGGCTTTATTTTTGCGGCGATCGGAAGCGCAGTCGGCTTGGGAAACATGTGGAAATTTCCGTATATTACGGGCATGTACGGAGGGGCGGCGTTCTTCCTCTTGTTCATCGTCTGCCTGCTGGCAATCGGCTTGCCGGTGCTGCTCGCGGAGCTGGCCATCGGACGCGGCGGGCGAGGCAGCGTATCGACTTCCTTTATTCGGCTTAGCGGAGCGAAAGGATGGGGAGCGGTCGGCTTTCTGTCGATACTCGCCCCGTTCTTTATTCTCTCTTTCTACTCTGTCGTCGCTGGCTGGACGATGCATTACGCGGTGCTTACTTTCAGCGGCCGTTTGTTTAGCAATACGGACTACGGCGGACAGTTTAACGCCTTTATCGGCGGCTGGCTGCCTGTGTTATGGCAGTTTATTGCCATGTTTTTGACGGCTTTCGTCATTATTAAAGGAGTGTCCTCCGGCATTGAGAGATTCAATCAAATTTTCATACCCGGACTTGTCATTTTGCTGATCGTGCTTATGGTTCGGGCGTTGACGCTCGATGGGGCGGGGGAGGGCGTCTCCTTCTTTCTGAAGCCCGACTTTAGCAAGCTGAATACGGAGTCGGCGCTCGTGGCGCTCGGCCATGCGTTCTTCTCGTTATCGCTCGGCATGGGAGCGATGATTACTTACGGCGCCTATGTCGACAAAAGGCAATCGCTAGGCGCGGCCGCAATCGCAATCGGACTCGGCGATTTGCTGTACGCTTTTTTAGCCGGTCTTATTATTTTCCCGACGACCTTCGCTTTCGGACTGGAAGCGTCGCAAGGCCCCGGACTTGTATTCGTGGCGCTTCCCGCCGCGTTTGCCGCTATGCCGCTCGGCACGTTGTTTGGCGGCCTGTTTTTCGTGCTGCTGGCCTTCGCCGCGCTGACCTCGACCGTTTCTCTGCTGGAGGTGCCGGTCTCATTTGTCACCGAGCAACTCGGCTGGAGCCGCAGCTTTTCCGTTATCATCGTAACAGCAGCGATCTTCCTAATGGGAGTGCCCTCCGCGCTTTCGGTTGGCGGAGCTGTCAGCGGTCTTAACTTCGGCGGAAAAACGTTTTTCGACTGGTTCGATTTCGTTTGCTCCAACATCGTGCTGCCGTTTGGCGGTCTGATGGTGACGATATTCGTAGGCTACGTCTGGAAAGGGGCTGCCGAGGAGTCGGGATTGACGGCGTCATGGTTTAAGCTGTGGCTGTTCATGGTCCGCTACATTGCGCCTGTCCTTGTCTTTCTCGTACTCTTGTATTCGGCCGGAGTTATTCATTTCTAAATGGCCCTTCTCCATACGGCGAAGCCGGTTATGCTAGGGCTCCCCCGATTTCTATACATCCATCGTGTAATTTGCCGCGATATTGTGTATGATAGGAAGATAATTATTTATCGTGGGAAAGGTTGGTCGCCGTGGAAAACACAGTGGAGAACAAGACATCATCCTCTAACTTTATTAAAAACATCGTCGTTGAAGATTTGAAGGAAGGCCGCGTGCAGGAAATCGTGACCCGCTTTCCGCCGGAACCAAACGGTTATTTGCACATCGGACATGCCAAGTCGATCTGCCTGAACTTCGAGCTTGCCGACGATTTCAAAGGCAAAACGAATCTGCGGTTTGACGATACGAATCCTGTAAAAGAAGATACGGAATACGTAGAATCGATTCAAGAGGACGTGCGCTGGCTAGGCTTTGATTGGGAGGAGCTCCGTTTCGCTTCCGACTATTTCGAAGAGCTGTATAACCGTGCCGTGCTGCTGATCAACAAAGGCAAAGCGTACGTCTGCGACTTGACTGCTGAGCAAATCCGCGAGACGCGCGGCACATTGACCGAGCCGGGCAAAAACAGCCCTTACCGCGACCGCAGCGTGGAAGAGAATCTCGACCTGTTCGCGCGGATGCGCGCCGGAGAGTTTCCGGACGGTGCGAAGGTGCTTCGCGCCAAAATCGACATGGCTTCGCCGAACATCAATCTTCGCGATCCTGTGCTGTACCGCATTGCGCATGCGCATCATCACCGGACGGGCGACGCATGGTGCATCTATCCGATGTACGACTACGCGCATCCGCTGAGCGACGCAATCGAAGGCATAACACATTCCATCTGTACGCTGGAATTTGCCGACCATCGTCCATTGTACGATTGGGCGGTTGCCGAGTGCGAAATGGAGGCTGTGCCTCGTCAATACGAATTTGCGCGCTTGAACGTAACGAACACGGTTATGTCCAAAAGAAAGCTGAAACAGCTCGTTGACGAGAAAGTCGTCACAGCCTGGGATGATCCGCGGATGCCGACAATCAGCGGCCTGCGCCGCAAAGGCTACACGCCGGAAGCGCTGCGCGCCTTCTGCCGCGAGATCGGTGTAGCGAAAGCTTACAGCATCGTTGACGAACGGATGCTGGAGCATTTTATCCGCGAAGACTTGAAGCTTAAAGCGCTCCGCACGATGGCGGTTTTGCAGCCGCTCAAAGTTGTGATTACCAACTATCCGGAAGGCCAAACGGAGCTGCTGGATGCGGAAAACAACGCGGAAAACGAAGAAATGGGCTCGCGCCAAATCCCGTTCTCGCGTGAAATTTACATCGAGCAAGACGATTTCATGGAAAATCCTGTGGCGAAATATTTCCGCTTGTTCCCTGGTAACGAGGTGCGCCTGAAGCATGCGTACTTCATTACTTGCCAAGAAGTGATTAAGGACGCGGACGGCAACGTAATTGAGCTGCACTGTACGTACGATCCGGCAACGAAAAGCGGCAGCGGCTTCAACGCCCGCAAAGTAAAAGGGACGATCCATTGGGTCGACGCATCGCAAGCGGTGCCAGCCGACTTCCGTCTCTTTGAACCGCTCATTACGAGCGAAGCGGAAGAGGCCGGCAAGCCGTTCCTGGAATGCATTAACCCGAACAACCAAGTCGTGCTGAACGGCTTTGTGGAGCCGAATATGAAGGAAGCGGCGGGCGGAGAGAAGTTTCAATTTTTCCGTCACGGCTACTTTAACGTCGATCCGAAGGATTCGACTCCGGACAAGCTCGTATTCAACCGTATCGTCTCGATGAAGAGCTCATTCGATCCGTCGAAAGCTTAACGATGAAATGAAAAACACCGTCACTGCGAATGATTTATCGCATTGGCGGTGTTTTTTATTTGCCGTGGTCCGGCGGCAGAAAGATGCCGGCCAGCTTGCCTTGCTTTGTTGCAATGATGCAATCAACGGAAGGGCTGCTGGTATATCTATTGTAGAATTCGAATATGATCAGGGATCGGATGAAATGTTTGGCGCGTGTGAAATGATCGTCATTTTGAACGAAACAGGGGGCGGAACGATGAATGCGGGTTTCTGGATTCGGTTGGGGGCCGGCTTGCTTGACGGTCTCATTGTCGGCTTGCCGCTAGGGCTGCTGTCGATCGTCATTACAAATGCTTTCGGCAAAGATCATCTGACAGATCTATTATCTTTCTTGTATGCGCTCTTGGTCCCGGTTGTGTGGAAGGGCTATACGATTGGCAAAAAAATATGCGGCGTACGGATCGCCAAGCTTGACGGAAGTCCGCCGACGATATTGACGATGCTGCTTCGGAACGTAGTCGGCGGACTTGTGTACGCTGCGACGCTCGGCATTGCAGTTGTAGTAAGCGCGTTTATGGTAGGGCTGCGCGAGGATAAGCGCGCGATTCACGACTTTATTGCAGGGACAGAGGTTGTTCGCGATTAAGCGCATGGCCTATAAAAACACCGCAATGCGCGTTGTGACGCTGCATTGCGGTGTTTATTGTTTGCCGCCGAATTATAGGCCGGCTGGACAGCGATTCGGGCGAAGCGGCAGGCGTCTCCGCAGTAAAAATTTCTTGCGTCACAGCTCCTTTATAGCCGATCCGGCTTAGTGCGCCGAGGAAGCCCGCGAGGTCGATGATACCTCTCCAGGGTACAGCCGTCCGTTGTCGAGCGCCTCCGCAACCGGAATGTCCGGAGCGTCGTTGATATGCACATGGACGATTTGCTCGGGGCGAAGCGCCTCGATATCCGCGATTCCCAGTTCACAGGACTTGTCCAAGCGATATAAGATGAGCGTATCTCCATTTTCTCCATGACCTCCGTCTTCGCCAGGCTTGCGGTCTGCTGGTGTCGACGGAAATGTCCGTCGCGGAAATTGCGCTGGAGGTCGGTTACGGCTCGTATAAGACGTTTTCTCGTATTTTTCATAAGAAGAAGGGGATCGTTCCGAAGGATTACCGCAAACAGGGCGGGGGAGCGGCTGCGAGAGAATCGCAGCACCGATGAAGATGCCAGGGTCCTTTAATGGTTGAATGGGTGCGGATTTCAGCCAGTGTGGAAGTAGTACGGCACTCGTAAGGGCCTTTCGTTCCGTTAGGTAACATGAATTGTGTTCAAGTAGGGTCTCTAACGGACTGGGAGGCCGTTAGAAGTGGAATAAGGTGCGGATATCAGCCAGTGTGGAAGTAGTACGGCACTTGTAAGGGCCTTTCGTTCCGTTAGGTAACATGAATTGTGTTCAAGTAGGGTCTCTAACGGACTGGGAGGCCGTTAGAAGTGGAATAAGGTGCGGATATCAGCCAGTGTGGAAGTGGGAGAGCTAATTTACTTCAAGTAAGGCCAGTTCTGGCCTTACGAGCAGTCGCGACAGTTACTTTTACGGTTGTAAGACTGGCCTTACGCGCACGCTTGGTGAGGGCTCGGACCGCCGATGGGCCCGTTCACTTAAACCAGCCTTTTTCCTTGAAGCGGGTAATCGCCTCGATGCGGTTGCTGACATCAAGCTTGTCTAGGATGATCGAGATGTAGTTGCGGACCGTTCCGGTCGTAATGTACAGCTCGCTTGCAATCTCTTTCGTATTTTTGCCGTCGGCGATAAGGCCGAGCACTTCCTTCTCCCGCTCTGTCAGCGGGTTTTCCTCGCCATACGCTTCATCCATCAGCTCCGGCGCGTAAATCCGCCGTCCGCTCATGACGCTCCGGATCGATGCGGCCAATTCCTCGCTCGGGCTGTCCTTGAGCAGATAGCCGCTAACGCCGGCTTTAAGCGCGCGGTCAAAATAACCGGATCGTGCAAAGGTGGTCAGAATGATCACTTTGCAGCCCGCGCCTTTCAACTCTTCCGCTGCTTCAAGCCCGGTTTTTGCCGGCATTTCAATATCCATAATGCATATATCGGGCTGATGGAGATGAACGAGCGCAACGGCTTCCTCGCCGTTCGCCGCTCGGCCGACTACCTGCATATCTTCTTCCAGATCGAGCAGGGAAGCAAGGGCGCCTAGCAGCATCCGTTGATCCTCTGCGATTACAATTCGAATCATGCAGCTTCCCTCCTACGTTCGATTTAAAATATTCGGCACCTTTATAATAAGCGCCGTTCCTGAACCGTCTCCAGAAGCGGAAATTTCCAAATTGCCGTTGACGAATTCGAGCCGCTCTTTCATGCCGCGCAAGCCGTTTCCTTCACGAAAACCGCCGCGTCCGGCTAATCCAATCCCGTTATCCTCCACCCGAATGGTCAAATCGGTATGGGAGGGATCGATCGATAATGTGCAAGCCGTTGCTCGGCTATGCTTGACGACGTTGGTGACCGCCTCTTTTAAACACATGCTAAGCACATTTTCGTTCAGTAAGGACGTGTTCTCCAGTTTAGGTTCACCTTGAAGCGCGAACTCGACACCGGCGGCCTTTAGCATTTGCTGTACGCGCAGCACTTCATCCTCTAATCGGGTTCCGCGCATTTGCGTGACGAGCTCCCGAACTTCCTTGAGCGCTGTTCTTGCCGTTTGCCGCACATCTTGAATTTCCGTAAGGGCCCGCGCTGGATCGCTGTTGACAAGCCGTCCGGCGAGATCGCTTTTGAGGCCGATCAAGCTTAGCTTTTGCCCGATCGTATCATGCAGGTCGCGCGCGATTCGCTGCCGTTCCTCCAGCTTCACGAGCTCGGAAATACGTTTGTTGGCATCTTCCAGCTCGCCTTCGAGCTTGCCCTGCTTATTGCGATTGTAGTTATTGATGGGAAGCAGGATCGCCATAATTAAGCTGATGAGCACGAATGGAAATTGGGTTAGCAGCATCGAGTTGGAGGTTGCGAAGCCATAGTTGATCGTCAGGAAAGCGGTGACGAGATGGACGGTATACAGTGAGATAAAGCCGGCCTTGTTCTGAATGTTGCCGATGAAGAAGGCGAGGAAGATCGAGAAATAGGCATAGCCGAACAGCAGCGTCATCGTAATGGAAATTGCGATTTGCAGCCCTGTCCACACATAAACGGGCCAACCTTTCGACACGAAGGAGAGCACGTAGCAGGTGAAGAAGGACAGGACCAGAAAAACACCGGTTACGATCTCGAAAGTGGAAGAGGAGCGCACGATGAAGTAAAACGGCAATATGCAAAATACGATCCACACATAAGGGCTGAGACCGGTATTTTTATGAAAAATCTGATACCATTTATTCACGCGGACGCTCTCCTTCCATCGCTATAATTGCTAGTATTGTACCATAAAAATGCTGCCAAAACGGCGAGCCGGAGCATTACGCTCCGGCTTTCGTTTTGGTATTGGCGCCTGCGGAGGGTTTGATCCTTCTGTCGCCCGTACCGCTATAGATGTCATTGCTGCTGTTTATGCTGCCGTCTTTTTTACGAGCGCGCTGTTTGGCAGCTCTAAAGCTGACGAATCGTTTGCCCTCTTCGTCCCACAAATGGAAGCGAAGCGACTGCAAGCTCGTAAGCAGCGTAATTGTCGTTGCTTTATGAAGCGGAGGGGTGGCATTGTGAGCATCCTCCAAATAATAGTTCGGTACCTTCGGGCTTAAGTGATGGACATGGTGAAAGCCGATGTTGCCTGTCATCCATTGCAGCGGCTTCGGAAGCTTGTAGTAGGAGCTGCCTTCAACAGCTGCTTGCACATAGCTCCATTCCTCGTCATTTTCGAAATACGAATCCTCATATTGATGCTGAACGTAGAATAGCCATATGCCAAGCAATCCCGAAACGAAAAAGATCGGTCCATGAACGAGAACGAACGCCTGCCAGCCGATCGCCCAGCATAGGAGCGCGTAGAGAGAAGCCATCAATGCGTTGGTCAAATATGTGTTCATCCGTTCTTTCCGCTTCGCGCCTTTGCGGTTAAAGCGGTATTGAATCAGAAATACGGCAATCGGTCCGAGTCCGAACATCACTAGCGGATTGCGGTAGAGGCGGTAGGCGATTTGGCGCCATCGCGGAGCGGACTCATATTCGTCGACGGTCAAAATCCAAATGTCGCCGAGCCCTCTTTTATCGAGATTGCCGCTGGAGGCATGGTGGATGGAGTGGCTATATTTCCATTGCGAGTAAGGGACATGCGTAAGTACGCCGGTAATCGTGCCGAGAATGGCGTTGGCCCGCTTGCTTTTGAAGAAAGAGCCGTGACAGCAGTCATGAAAAATAATAAAGGTCCGAATCACGAATCCGGATGCAACGATGCCGACGGCAAGCGTCAGCCAATAGGAGACGGAAAGACTGGCATAAGCGGCGTACCAGAGCGCAAATAAAGGGATCAGTGTATTGAACAGCTGGCGTATACTCTTTTTGGCATCGGTGTTTTCGTAAGGCGCTACTTCTTTTTTTAATTGCATTTGTTTGGATTGTGTTGTGGCCATGGAAGTTCCCCCTCATCAGGCTCAAACTCGTGGCAGCATACAGCAAATGCGCTGCGGCGGGAATGATCTGTCTCTATTGTAAAGGGAGAGCGCAGCTTCGTTGAAGTCATAAACGTCAAGATGAGGGTATGACAACTGTCATGGTCGATGGTATAATCTGGGCTATATTCTAAGTTTGGAAGGCGGTGCATTGCCGTATGGGAAGTTTTTCGATTAAGCATCCTTTGCATATGAAGACCGCGATCGGCTTTTTTACTACGATTATTTTGCTTGTTTACATGATTGTAAAGGAGTTTACTTCTGAAGGGTTTACTGCGTTATTTTATTGTCAGTCGATTTTACTGGCGGTCTCCATGACTTTGCTTATTTATTTGCTGTTGAAAAGCTTTGGGAAAGCTTCCAACGTTCGGTTTTCGGACAAGGCGCTCGCGATTCGCGGCAAAGAGCTCGGTGCTGAGAAGATCGAATACATTATGGTGGAGGGCTATTTCAGCCCGGTAGTCGGCATTATGCCGAAAGGAAAGCGGATCGTTCCGGTCGACCACAGCTTCCGCTTTGACGGCAGCGGCGATGAGGCGATAAAGGCGCTGGGCGCATGGGCTGAAAAGCATAAAATAAAAGTGTACAACAAGCCGTTTTGGCGCTGGATATAACACTTTTTTTGTAACTATTTTGTCCCTCTGAACGTTTATGCTGGTACTAGTGTGTTTACCTAACGTCGGAGAGGCGGGTTGTTATGGGAAAATGGGAATTCGGTGCAGGAGGGGCTATCGGCCGATGAGAAAAGGGATGCTGCTTTGCCTCATATGCATCTTGCTGCTGCCGTTTGCCGCCGCATGCGGATCTGCCGCGAACAAGGAGTTTATGCTAAGTCTCAAGCTGCACCGGATGGACGAGATTAAGCAGCTGCTTTCGCAGAAATCGATTTCTGTCAAGGAAACGGAAATGATGGAATCATACCGTCTATCGGGCGCGGATGAGTCCGTAGCGTATAGGCTGGACGATGAGGGTCGGGAGCTGCTGTATATTTACGTATTCGGCTCGCCGGAGGAGATGTCGCTAGGCGTGCGGGCGCTTGAAGAGCAGACTGCGTTAATTGACATCGTCTACCTGCCTTACATCTACACCGCGAATAACGCGCTGATCATTCATATGAGAAGCTTGGCTCCCGGTACGGATGAGGTGTCGGACATAGAGAAGCTGGCGTCGGAGCTCGGATGGAAACGGCCTGAGAAATAAAATGTGCGATGGGGATGATGCGATGAACGGATGGCGAATGACGGCAGCAGCAGCGACCTTGCTATGCTTCGTATTGTACCTGTCACCGGTTCTCGCTTATGCGTTGCAGTTGGAAGAAGCGCCGCTCGGCTATTTATGGAGCTTACTGTTTGCCGTTTGCGGCATCGTGCTGGCGGACCTCCGGCTCGAAATCCCTTTGGGGCTGAGGGGGATCGTATACGTTGGCGTTACTGTCATGCATGTCGGATTTGCTGTGTTGTTTGCGTTGCATCTGGCTGATGCCGGAACAGGGCGATGGCTGCAAAGCTGTATCTACCTGATTTGCCATCTTGTTGCGGTAGCTGCGCTTGCCGGATTTGCCGTTGCGCATAAGGGGAAGGGCAAGGCGAGTTTATGAGTGATCATGCGAAGCTGACTCGCGTCCCAAATCGCCGTCGAGCGAAGCAGGTTCGCAAATTAGCGAACCAAATTTCGCTAAAAGAGCGGGATATGGCATAGTTCGGGCGGATAGCGAACCGAAATTCGCAAATCGCGCACTCGCATTCCCGACTAGCGAAATTGGGTTCGTTGTTAGTCGCAGTCTGCTCCAAAGTAACCGAAACAGCGAACATTGCTTCGCAAAATTGCGAAGCAGGTTCGCTGTTTGTTTGTTTGATGTGCTCTAGGCACGCTTGCCTAGAGGTATAAATAGGATAGGTGTTCCGCTGCTGCACTGCGTCCCAAATCGGCGTCGAGCGAAGCAGGTTCGCAAATTAGCGAACCAAATTTCGCTAAAAGAGCGGGATATGGCATAGTTCGGGCGGATAGCGAACCGGAATTCGCAAATCGCGCACTCGCATTCCCGACTAGCGAAATTGGGTTCGTTGTTAGTCGCAGTCTGCTCCAAAGTAACCGAAACAGCGAACATTGCTTCGCAAAATTGCGAAGCAGGTTCGCTGTTTGTTTGTTTGTTTGATGTGCTCTAGGCACGCTTGCCTAGAGGTATAAATAGGATAGGTGTTCCGCTGCTGCACTGCGTCCCAAATCGGCGCCGAGCGAAGCAGGTTCGCAAATTAGCGAACCAAATTTCGCTAAAAGAGCGGGATATGGCATAGTTCGGGCAGATAGCGAACCGAAATTCGCAAATCGCGCACTCGCATTCCCGACTAGCGAAACTGGGTTCGTTGTTAGTCGCAGTCTGCTCCAAAGTAACCGAAACAGCGAACATTGCTTCGCAAAATTGCGAAGCAGGTTCGCTGTTTGTCTGTGTGAGCGAGTTGAATAGCATATTACGCCGCAATAACGAGAAGGAGTGCAATTTCATAGTGAGGCGCAATAACCCCAGCAGCCTCAAAACACAGTTCCTCAAAACACAGTTCCTCAAAACACAGTTCCTCAAAATACAGTTACTTAACACAGTACGTGCAATCTCGGTCAGCAAGGCGCAATAAACAAAGTTTAGTCCAGCAACACATTCACTGAATCAGAGCCAGACTGCTGCGCGTTAAAAGAGGCGCGGGAAGCCTCGCCGCTGCGGGCGGCGAAGCGGTTCTTGGGCTTCGGCAGATGGAAATGCTCCCGCAGCGTTGTCCCTTCGTACTCGGTACGGAACAGTCCGCGCTGCTGCAGTACCGGAACGACGAGATTGACGAAGTCCTCGAGTCCGTCCGGCAGCAGCGGCGCCATCAGCATGAAGCCGTCCGCCGCGCCTTCCTCGAACCAATGCTCTAGCGTGTCGGCAATTTTCTCCGGCGTGCCGACGAGATGGTCGCCGCTGAACGAGCCGGTCAGCAGCGAGTAAACTTCCCGCAGCGTCGGGTTTTCCCGGGCAATGACCGGCTGATGCTTCTTGTAGTCGGATTTCTTCTCATCGGCCCGGTCAACGCCAACCTCCGCCGCCCGCGATTCCAGCGTAAAGCCGCTAAAGTCGATGCTGCGGAAATAGTCGGCGAGAAAGCCGATTCCCTGCTCCTCTGTAATAAGCGCCTCCAGCTCCTTGAGCTTCGCCTGAGCGGCCTCGTCGGACTCGGCGATGATCGGCGAAATGCCTTGCAAAATATAAATATCGTCCGGATTTCGTCCTGCAGCCGCCGCTTTATCTTTAAAGGAGCGGTAGAAGGCTTTAGCGTCCTCCAGATTGTATTTGATCGAGAAAATCACTTCCGCGGACTTCGCGGCAAAGTTCTGCCCCGCCTCGGAATTGCCGGCTTGGACGAGCACCGGATGGCCTTGAGGCGATCGGGCGATGTTGAGAGGTCCCTGCACGGTGAAAAACTCGCCCCGATGCCCGATTTGATGCAGTTTTGCGGGATCGAAGAATACGCCGCTTTCTTTGTCCTGCGTAAACGCGTCATCCTCCCATGAATCCCACAGCCCGCGCACGACCTCGACGAATTCCTCGGCCCGTTCATAGCGCAGGCTATGCTCGTAATGCTCCTGTCCGCCAAAGTTAAGCGCGGTGTTGCCCGACAGATCGCGCGTCGTGACAATGTTCCAGCCTACGCGCCCCTTGCTGATCTGGTCAGCGGAAAGCAGCATCCGCGCCAAATTGAAGGGCTCAATATAAGAAGTTGAGGCCGTTGCGACTACGCCGATATGCGTCGTTGCGCTGGCGAGCGCCGTAATAAGGGTAATCGGTTCGTAACGGTTCAAAATATTCGGATGCGACTGTTCGTTGATCGCCAGGCTGTCGGCTATAAAAGCGATATCGAATTTGCCTCGCTCGGCTGTCTGCGCCAGCTTGCGGTAATAGTCGATATCGATGCTTGCGCTCAGCTGCGCATGCGGATGGCGCCAGCTTCCAACGTGCATGCCGGTTCCGACCAAATAGGCGGAAAGCTTGATTTGCCTCTGATAAGGACGATGAGTCATTGCGAATTGCCTCCTATCTCTTTCTTTTATCCAAGTTAAATAATGTGAATAATTGGCTATAATCTACCACCTTTATGTAGTCCCGTCAATGCCGCCTGAAATTCCAACATTTTGCTAAAATTTATATTGACACTGCTTCAATTGTGCTTTAAATTATAGAAAACCAATCGAATTAGTTGGTTATATAAAATGAGTTGACCAGATCACTGGAAACCAAGCGCAGCGCCAGGCATGTATTGCCGGTGCATGAGGCTTGGTTTTTTTAAAATATAAGAAGTATAAATTATTCCTTATACTACGCTTATATTTCAACGCGAAACGAAGCTCCGCCTCCAAAGGACGGCGAAGCCGTTTCTGCTTGTAACCGGGGGTGGCTTCAAGTGATTACCATATCGAACCTTAACAAGACGTACAAAAGCGCAGGCGAATCGATCGTTGCGTTAAAGAACATTAACTTGAACATTCGCAAAGGCGAAATTTTCGGCATTATCGGCTTCAGCGGGGCGGGCAAATCGACCTTGATCCGTTGCTTGAACCGGTTAGAGGAACCGGACAGCGGCCGCATCGTGATCGGCGAAACGGTCATCACCGACTTGAACGAGAAGGAGCTGCGGCTGGCGAGAAGAAAGATCGGGATGATTTTTCAGCACTTTAATTTGCTCGATTCGCAAACCGTGTTTCAAAATGTCGCCTTCCCCTTGGCGGTAGCCGGGCATCCCAAGCTCTACATCCGCGAGAAGGTGCAGGAGCTGCTGGCGCTTGTCGGTCTGGAGGATAAAGGACATTGTTATCCTTCTCAGCTTAGCGGCGGGCAGAAGCAGCGGGTTAGCATTGCAAGAGCGCTTGTCAACGATCCTGATGTGCTGCTCAGCGATGAAGCGACCTCCGCCCTTGATCCGCAGACGACCTATTCCATATTGGAGCTGCTCCAAGATATTAACGACAAGCTCAAGCTGACCATTGTGCTTATTACGCATGAGCTCGACGTGCTGCAGCATGTATGCGATCAAATGGCTGTAATTGAATACGGCGCAATTGCGGAGACGGGACCGGTCGACAAGCTGTTCCTTCATCCGGAAAGCTATACGGCAAGACGATTCGTCAGCATTATCGATTACTACCGCGATAAGCGCTCCATTATGGAAGGGATGGGGGCGGGCATATGAAGGACGATCTGTTCGATCTGCTCTGGGAAGGGCTGCGCGAGACGCTGTATATGGCGGCATGGTCCTCGCTGTTCGCGCTGCTGCTCGGCATTGCGCTGGGCGTAACGCTCGTCGTGACGGAACGGGGAGGGTTGTTGGAGGCGCCGCTCATTCATAAGATCATCGGCACTCTCATTAACGGCGTAAGATCGTTGCCGTTCATCATTTTGATCGTGCTGCTCCTGCCGCTCTCCCGTTTTATCGTCGGAACTTCGCTTGGGCCAACCGCAGCGATTGTATCGCTGTCGATCGGAGCGGCCCCATTCCTTGGGCGCATTATTGAAAATTCGCTCAAAGAAGTGAGCCACGGGAAAATAGAAGCGGCCAAGTCGATCGGAGCATCGCCATGGACGATCATCTTCCGCGTGCTCATTCCCGAAGCGCTCCCCGCGCTGATCCGCGGCGTAACGATCGCCGTCATCGCGATTACGGAATTTACCGCTGTTGCCGGCGCAATCGGCGCAGGCGGGCTTGGCAGTCTCGCCATTCGCTTCGGCTACCAGCGTTTTCGCGAAGATATTTTATTCGCTACGGTCATCACAATCATTCTGCTCGTCCAACTGATTCAATGGAGCGGGGATGGGGCGGCACATGCGATCCGAAAGAGAAGAAGGCAAGTTTAACAAGGGTTCACTGCAACACCACATATAAAAACGATATAGAAAGTAGGAGAGGAATTATGGCCAAAAAGCATCTGTTTACGTTTACTGCACTACTGCTCGTTATTAGCGTGATCCTCGGGGGCTGCGGATCGAATGCAGGGGGCAACAACAAGTCGGCAAGCTCGCCTGAGGCGACGGCCGCGCCGACGGAGCAAGCGACGGATAAACCGTCGGAGCCTGCCGCGACGGAAGAGCCTAAGAAAGAAGTAACAATTAAAGTAGGCGCTGCGCCGGTGCCGCATGCTGAAATTTTGGAATTCATTAAACCGAAGCTGAAAGAGCAAGGCATTAATCTCGAGGTTGTCATTCTCGACGACGAAGGGCAGTTGAACCCGGCGCTTCAGGAAGGGCAAATCGACGCCAACTACTTCCAGCACGTTCCATACCTGGATTCGGTCAAAACGGAGAAAGGCTACAATTTCGCGGTTACGGCAAAAGTTCACGTTGAGCCGATCGGTCTATACTCCGAGAAACTGAAGTCGAAGGATGAAATTAAGGAAGGCGCCAAAATCGGCATTCCGAACAATCCGTCCAATGAATACCGCGCGCTTGTCCTGCTGCAGCAGCAAGGGCTGATTAAACTGAAAGACGGTTTGACGACCTACGAGGCGACGCCTAAAGATATTGTGGACAATCCGTTGAAACTGGAATTCATCGAGGCTGACTCCGCTACGCTGCCTAGAGCGCTGCCGGATCTGGACGGCGCAGTCATCAACACGAACCTTATTCTTGAAGCGGGCATCGATCCGAAGTCGGCGCTGTTCCGCGAGGATGCAAATTCGCCGTACGCTAACATTATTACGGTTCGCGCAGGAGACGAGAACCGCGATGAAATTAAAAAGCTGAGCGAAGCGCTGCTGTCTCCCGAGGTGAAAAAATTCATTGAGGACAAATACGGCGTAGCTGTAGTCCCGGCATTCTAGTCTTGTCGTATCGCTTGCAGCGCCCCGCCGCCCCTCATGGCAGCGGGGCGCTGTTCATGATAAAATGCGATCAAAAGGCTCTTGATACAGATGAATAAGCCGCATGGAAGGATACGATCCGCTACTATGAAGCAGAAGACATTACAGCAATTTACGTTAAGAGATGCGGAGCCGGCTGACTTGCCGCGTATCGTAGACATTTATAATTCAACGATCGCTTCCCGGAAAGTAACGGCTGACCTGGAGCCTGTCACTGTGCAGAACCGCGAGCCATGGTTCGACGAACATTCGCCGGATCACAGGCCGCTTTGGGTTTTGGAGGAGGACGGCAGCATTGTCGCTTGGCTTAGCTTTCAATCGTTCTACGGCAGACCCGCCTACAACGCTACAGCGGAGCTTAGCATCTATATTGCAGAGGAGCATCGCAGCAAGGGCATCGGCTCGCTTCTGATTCAGGCGGCGATTGAAGAATGTCCGCGTTTGTGCATTCGCACGCTGCTTGGCTTTATATTCGGTCATAACGAGCCGAGTCTCGGGCTGCTCGGGAAATTCGGCTTTGAGCGCTGGGCTCATTTGCCGAAGGTCGCCGAATTGGATGGCGTGGAACGCGATCTTATTATTGTAGGCCGCAGAATCGAGTAGAGGCTGGCTTAAACCGGGAACGCACAATAGGAGTGATGCGTTTTCCGGTTTTTTATTTTCAGCGGATAAAACTCTCTAATTATGGTAATATGTTCCTTGTGGCAATTATTTAGCGGAAAAGGGAATGGATTGTAATTTCCTATTGCTAGTAGCTATTTTTGTTGCCGTTGTTTTGGTCATCGTTATGGTTACATTAATCATCGGATTATTGTAGCATAATGGATTTATAGATGGTTTTCGCGGACAAAATGAATTATTCTGTTACATATCGCCAATTTGTTTTGTTTGCTTGCATCGCAGAAGGGAGATTGACCATGAGCCGATTTTGGAGTCCATTGGCCGCTTCCCTCGTGCCTTATGTGCCCGGGGAGCAGCCTAAGGACAAAAAATATATTAAATTGAACACGAATGAAAATCCGTATCCGCCGTCGCCGAAAGTATTGGAGGCGATTAAGGCTGCTGCGGATGACGACTTGCGTCTGTATCCGGACCCGACCTGCGATACGCTGGTACGGAAGCTGGCCGATTATTTCGACCTGTCGAAGGACCAAGTGTTCGTTGGCAACGGATCGGACGAAGTGCTTTCTTTCGCGTTCGCCGCTTTCTTTGATCCGGCCAAGCCGGTTCTGTTTGCTGACATCACGTACAGCTTCTACAAAGTGTATGCAGAGTTCTATGGCTTGAAGGCGGATCTGATTCCGCTGGACGAGCAGTTCCGCATGCCGCTGGGGTTGTTCAACGGCAGGGAGAACGGCGGGATCGTTATACCGAATCCGAACGCTCCAACTGCGATGCTCGTACCATTGGACGAGTTCCGCATGATTCTTGAGCATAACAAGGATCAAGTCGTGATCATCGACGAGGCTTACATCGATTTCGGCGGCGAATCGGCCGCCAAGCTCGTGAACGAGTATCCGAATGTGCTTGTCGTTCAGACGCTTTCGAAGTCCCGTTCTTTGGCCGGCTTGCGTGTCGGCTGGGCGCTCGGCAGCGAGGAATTGATCGACGGCCTCAATCGGGTCAAAAACTCGTTCAACTCGTATACGATTGACCGTCTGGCGTTGGCAGGCGCCGTTGCGGCAATCGAAGACGAGGCTTATTTCGTGGAGACTGCCGCAAAAGTAAATGCAACGCGCGATTCGGTTATTAAAGAGCTGCGCGAGATTGGCTTTATCGTGACGGAATCGAAAGCCAATTTCGTATTTATATCGCATCCGGATGTATCCGCCGAGACGATTTTTGTGCAATTGCGCGAGCAAGGCGTGCTCGTCCGCTATTTCAAACAGCCGAGAATCGACAAATACCTTCGGGTATCGATCGGCACCGATGAAGAAATGGATGTCTTTCTCGAAGCGGTCAAAAAAATCGTTTCGAAGTGATGGATGCGGCCAAGAAGCGGAGCTTTCGGATCGCTACGTTAATTGTCGTTGCGGCTAGCGTTATTTACGCTTTAATTGGGAACACTCTTTTCTACATGGCTTACTACAGCGAAGCCGTTATTGCGAATAGTTATTTCATATTCGCGGTAATGGCGGTGCTGTTTACGGTACCTGTCGTCGTATGGTTTCGCAGCAGATACTGGTATTTCCCTTTGTTTATTCCCGTTTTATGGGTGCCGTTTACGATTATAACCATGTTTATTATTCCGGGCTTGCCGGAGGACGATATGGGCGGAGGTATGTTGGCTCTGTACATCTATTTTTTAATGTTAGGTGCAGTGCTGCTCGGCTCGATAATAGGCATGACGATTAATGGCGCGGCAACTGCTTGGAAGAAGTTTGGTAAATAGTGAATGGAAGCAGAGCGATTTTGCCTATTTCCATTTTGTTATTTCTTCGTGTTATAATAAAGGACAAGTGACTGGTTCGGATTTTTTTAGTTTGAAGTATATGATCGTCGTCAGTCTAATAAGGAGGATTATTGTTGAATAACAAAAAAGAAAACAAGCTTTCCATTTTTGCCTTGGGCGGCGTAGGCGAAATTGGCAAAAACATGTATGCGGTACAATACGCGAACGATATTATTGTCATTGATTGCGGTTCCAAATTCCCGGACGAAGAGCTTCTGGGCATCGATATTATCGTGCCGGACATCTCTTACCTGATCGAGAACAAGGACAAAGTTAGAGCGATGCTCATTACGCACGGACACGAAGACCACATCGGCGGCCTGCCTTATATTCTTAAGCAGCTGAGCATGCCGGTATATGCGAGCCGTTTGACGATGGGTCTGATTGAAGGAAAGCTGAAAGAGGCCGGCCTGCTGGGTACGACGGAAAGAACGTTGATTCATTCCGATTCCGTTATCAAGCTCGGCTCGATGACAGCTTCGTTCTTCAAGACAAACCACAGTATTCCGGATTCGCTGGGTGTCGTGCTCGATACGCCGGAAGGCGTAGTCGTTCATACAGGTGACTTTAAGTTCGATCAGACGCCGGTTGGCGACTATCATGCGGATATTCATCGGATGGCGGAGATCGGCAGAAAAGGCGTTTTGGCGCTGCTCTCCGAGAGCACGAACGCAGAACGTCCGGGCTTCACGCCTTCGGAAAGAATTGTCGGCGCTAACTTCATCGACGCGTTCCGCAAAGCAGAACGCCGGGTTATCGTTTCGACGTTCGCTTCGAACGTACACCGGCTTCAGCAAGTTATTGACGCCGGCGCAGCTTCCGGACGAAAGCTGGCCGTTATCGGACGCAGCATGGTAAATATGATTACGATTGCATCGGAGCTTGGCTACTTGAACATTCCGGACGGAATGCTGATTGAGCCATCCGAAGTCAATCGTTTTGCGGACAATCAGGTCGTAATCCTGTGCACGGGCAGCCAGGGCGAACCGATGTCGGCGCTTACGCGCATGGCCCGCTCCAATCATCGCCAAGTCGAAATTTTGGAAGGCGACACCGTTATAATTTCGGCAACGCCAATTCCGGGCAATGAGCGAAGTATCGGACGTACGGTTGACGAGTTGTTCCGTCTTGGAGCAAACGTCATTTACGGCTCCGGCTCGCAGACCGGCATGCACGTTTCCGGCCACGGCAGCCAGGAAGAATTGAAGCTGATGCTTCAACTGATGGCTCCGAAGTATTTTATTCCGATTCACGGCGAGTACCGGATGCAGCTGCATCATAAGAAGCTGGCGGAAGCGGTTGGCGTTGACAGAGACAATATTTTCATTGTCGATAACGGCGAAATCGTAGAAATCGTAGGCGGAGACGCTCGCAAATCGGGTAAAGTGCCGGCGGGCAATACGTATATCGACGGTCTTGGCATCGGCGACGTTGGCAATATCGTGCTTCGCGACCGCAAGCATCTTTCCCAAGACGGCATTCTTGTCGTTGTAGTTACAATCAGCAAACAGGACAAAACGATCAAATCGGGACCGGATATTATATCCCGCGGCTTCGTATACGTACGCGAGTCGGAGGGGTTGCTGGAAGAAGCCGGCCGAATTGTATCGAGAACGATAACGAAATCGATCAGCGACAACGTCAACCAATGGACGACGCTGAAATCAAATGTGAAAGACTCGCTCGGACGATTCCTATACGAGCAAACGAAAAGAAAGCCGATGATCCTTCCTATCATCATGGAAGTGTAATCGGCGCCTAACCAGTCCACTTTATTTTCATGATTAGAGCCGATTAATAAACGAAAAGCCTTGATGCGACGCGGTGAATAGCCGTTGCTTGCTCAAGGCTTTTTTTGGCCTGTAAGCCGGTTGCGATCGTCTAGCTTGACATAGGGCGTAAGGGGGACTATAATCGACAGAAACTAACGTTCGTTAGGCAATGAGAACAAGCGTGAGGAGGCAGAAGCCGCATGAAGCAAACGGGAACACAACCGCCATCCACAGCGGGCAAAATAAAACAAGCGGCAGTCGTTATGTTCGCCGAATCCGGCTATGAGGGCACCTCGCTGTCGGAAATCGCCAAAGCGGTAGGCATCAAGACGCCATCCATTTATGCGCACTTTAAGTCGAAGGAAACGCTGTTCATGCAATTGCTTGAAGAGGGTATTGCAGAGGAGAAGGCGGCCTTTTATACGCTATTCCATGAATCGAAGCATAAAGGCACGCTGGAGCGCTTCCATGAAGTTTTCAACTTTTTCACCTCATTTACACAATTGTCAGCGGGCCAATCGTTTCTCAAACGGTCCATGCTGGTGCCGCCCCGGCATTTGCGGGATCAGCTGAGAATGAGCTTCATGGCGTATGAAACGGAAATTAACGAGCGGATGGAAAGCCTGTTTGAACAGGGCAAGAATGAAGGTGAATTCGCGGCTTCGCAAGATGTTCGGCGAATGATTGCGCAATTTTACAATGCGATAGACGGACTGCTGCTCGAGTTTCAAATCTATGCGTACGAAGTTTTTGCGGAAAGAAAACAAATCATAAGAGAATCATTGCTGCGGATGTGGACGGCAACGGCAACTTAGAGAGGACGGATTGGCTATGGGTTGGATTTATTTGATTTTGGCCGGTTTGCTGGAGGTAGGCTGGACATTAGGATTAAAGCATTCGAACGGATTTACGGAGCTCGTTCCGAGCATTATTACGGCTGTGCTTATTTTTCTCAGCTTTTTATTGTTTGCCCGTGTCATACAGACCATTGAAATCGGCACCGCATACGCGATTTTTACCGGTCTTGGAACGGTAGGCACGGTTATTGCAGGCATTGCTGCGGGCGAGTCTGCCGATTGGAAAAAACTGCTGTTCCTGACTGTGCTAGTCGTCGGAATTATCGGTCTAAAGCTTGTTTCAAACGACAAGCCGCAAGAGGATAAAGGAAAGGAGCTGGCCTAACATGGCTTGGTTGTTTTTGATTATATCGGGCTTGGCTGAGGTAGGCGGCGTTACTTCGATGAAGCTGTCGAACGGATTTCGCAATTGGAAAGGTACGGCAGGCGCGATTGTGTTCGGCATAGGCAGCTTTTATTTTTTGTCTAGAGCGCTTGAAGGCATTCCGCTCAGTACGGGGTACGGCATTTGGACAGGAATCGGCTCAGTCGGCAGCGTGCTGCTCGGGATGATTTTCTTCGGCGATTCGCGAAATTGGAAGAAGCTGCTGTTCGTCGGCCTTATTATGATCGGCGTTATCGGATTGAAAACGACCGGCGGAGGACATTAACACGGCTTCCATTTTCGCGTCAATCCTTATACAATGAGTGACATTAGGATACGGCAGCGAATTTGGGGGAGGGCCGGAAATGAAAATAGAGGAGAAGGATTTGCTTCGGCTGATTTCGCTGATCGAGCAGGAGCTGCTTTCGACATTGGAGCTGGAAGGCACAGACAGCAATGATCCCGTGCGGGTTCATCATATACCGAAAGACTGGAAGCTGCTCGGCGCCGGAAATTATGCGGCAGTGCTTTATCATTCCGACTATGAAAGTATGGCAGTGAAAGTTTACGCCCCTGGGCGTGAGGGCTGGGAAAACGAGCGCGAGGTGTATCGGCGCCTTGGCGATCATCCAGCCTATTCGGCCTGTCATCATTCGGCGCAGAGCAAAGGGGCTTCCTATCTCATTTTGCGAAGGCTGCGGGGGAAAACGTTATATCAGTGCCTAATGGAGGGAAAGCCAATTCCTCCCGGCGTCATTCAAGACATTGACGAAGCGCTTGAGTACGCCCGTAAGCGCGGCTTGAATCCGCATGACGTGCACGGTAAAAACACGATGGTATCGGGAGAAGGCAAAGGGCTGGTCGTCGATATTTCCGATTTTCTGAAGGATGAGCCTTGCTCGATGTGGCACGATTTAAAGAAAGCATATGATCGCGTCTATACGCCGTTCCTATCTAAAAACCCGGTTCCTATTCCGGAGTGGATGATGAACAGTATTCGCAAGGGTTACAGGTGGACGAAAAGCTTCTCTAGAGGAAGCCGTCAGTCATAGCATTCAGAGCGAAGAGGGCGGACAGGGCATAAAAAAGAGGCGGCAGCCGCTCATTTCGGAGCGGCAGCCGCCTTTTTAAATTAGCGGATTGGACTTGCGAATCAAGAGTAACGCGGCCGTCCTTGGAACGATTGGATGGCTCGGATTTTGCATGAAAAACGATTGTTAATGCTCGGAGTCGAATGCGGCGAGAAGCTCCTTGGCGCGGCTTTCATCCTTTTGAAGCACATGAATCCGTTTCAATGAACTGCCTTCCAACGTGATTTTCGATTTCACTCCATTCGCTTTGAAATGTGCTTGAAGTCTGTCAATCAGATCAGCCCGAGAACCGCCTTCGGTCCTGATGGCGATCCACCGCTTCCACCACAGCAGTGCCATCTTGCGCACCTCCCCGTTTT
Source organism: Paenibacillus sp. NEAU-GSW1 (assembly GCF_009737085.1). Lineage (GTDB taxonomy): Bacteria > Bacillota > Bacilli > Paenibacillales > Paenibacillaceae > Pristimantibacillus. The sequence goes on along the minus strand of NZ_WOVL01000004.1, from coordinate 188,704 downwards.
GCACAGAGTAGCCATTCCGTACATATGTATTCCGAATGCTTGTTGAAACATGACAACAGCTGGCAGTGTAAGAATGAAAATTTTCAGAATGAATTGGCAGTCTGTAGTACTGCGAGGTTAATAATGGTAAGATAGGGTCGTTCGATTGTATAGGCGAAGGAGGAAGATCAAACGTGAGTCAACTGACATCAATTAAGGATGCGGCTCAGCTCAATAACGGCGTGCATATGCCATGGTTAGGCCTTGGCGTTTATAAATCGCAGGAAGGCGAGCAAGTCGAAAAAGCGGTGGAATATGCGTTCGAAGCCGGCTACCGCCATATCGATACGGCGGCAGCGTACGGCAATGAAGAAGGAGTAGGCCGCGCTGTCGCAGCGAGCGGTTTGGCGCGCGAGGAACTCTTTATTACGACAAAAGTATGGAACAGCGACCAGGGTTACGAAAGTACGCTTCAAGCATTCGAGAATAGCCGCCGCAGACTGGGATTGGACGTTATCGATCTTTATCTCGTTCACTGGCCGGTTGCGGGCAAATATAAAGAAACATATCGGGCATTGGAGAAGCTGTACAAGGAAGGGTACATTCGAGCGATCGGCGTCAGCAACTTCCTTGTGCCGCATTTGACCGATTTGCTGGCGGATTGCGAGATCGTGCCGGCGGTCAATCAAGTGGAATTCCAGCCATTCTTGACGCAGCCCGAGCTGCAGACGTTCTGCCGCGACAAAGGCATTCAGTTGGAGGCTTGGAGTCCATTGATGCAAGGCAATCTGGACGTGCCGCTGCTTAAGGAAATTGGCGAGAAGTACGGCAAATCCGCTGCGCAGGTTGTGCTTCGTTGGGATTTGCAGAAAGGCGTCGTGACCATTCCGAAATCGGTGCGCAAGGAGCGTGTTGCAGAGAATGCCGATCTGTTTAATTTCGAGCTGACGGCAGAAGAAATTTGTGCAATCGATGGACTGAATGTACACCGCAGATACGGGAGCGACCCGATGAATTTCAATTTTTAAATTTTCGGTTTGACTGGATATTCGGAATATTCCGTAGGCCAACTTCGCAAGCTACTCAGGAATGGCTGTATCCTTTCTGTCAGCGCCATTCCGATTGATGCAATCGGGCGGCCTGACTATTGACAGATCGAACTGTAATTGATAAAATTACAGTACAAAACAGGGAGGCCGTTCACAGTGAACAGCGAATTTACAATTGCCGTACACAGTCTCGTGTATTTAGCTTATCTGCCTGATCGGATGGCAAGCAGCGAAATGATTGCCCATAATGTCGGAACGCATTCCGCTCGTGTCCGCAAGGTCATGAGCGGGCTGCGCAAAAGCGGTTACGTCGATACGCGCGAAGGCGCAGGCGGCGGCTATAAGCTGACGATGGATCCAAACGTTGTCACTTTGGGCGATATTTATCGGGTAATGGCGCAAGGCTCGTTTATTCCGAGCTGGTGCACCGGCAATCCGGAAATGGATTGCGTAGTCGGATCAAATATGAACCAGGTGATGTTTGGCATCTTCTGCAAGGCGGAGAAGCAGCTCGAGGCTCATTTCAGTGAAATTACGATCCAGGACGTACTGGGTCAAATTCACGAATGCGGCTGTTGACAGGCACGAGCAGTGGACGGTTTATTCCCTTATCATACATTTAGTTTAGGAAGGATGATTGACAATGGCAGTAGCATTGACGAAAGAAAACTTTTCGACAAGCGTTGAAAGCGGCGTATCCTTGGTAGATTTTTGGGCTCCTTGGTGCGGACCTTGCAAAATGCAGCTTCCAATCGTAGAGGAGCTGGCAACGGAACTGGAAGGCCAAGCGACAATCGCTAAAATCAACGTTGATGAGCAGCCTGAGCTGGCTGCCCAATTCGGCGTAATGAGCATCCCTACGCTGATTCTGTTCAAAGACGGACAGCCGGTAGACAAAATGGTCGGCCTGCAAAGCAAAGATGCTCTGAAAACAAAAATTTCGAACCAGCTGTAAGTTTAATACGAGCAGTGGATCGCGGAAATCCGCGCCGTCGCAACCATGAGTTGCGTCCGGCGCGGATTTTTTTTATTTTTTGTGCAACTTCCATTATGCGGCAAGCGTCTAAAGTTTTGGTAAATGCTTGTATACGAATTGAAGTGCATTCGAAAATCAATGATTAGGGAGAGTGTGAACAATTATGCGAAGCAAAAGGCATTTTGTAGCGTTGATGGCAGCGGCTATGCTGGCAACCAGCGTGCCATCCGCAGTATTTGCGGAAAGCGTATCGTCTGAAGCGCCTGCGGCAGTTGCTGAAAACAACGGCGTGACGGAGCAGCCGACAGATGTTGCTGTTTCTAAGGATAAAGCGGTATCCCTTGCCCGCGAGCTCGTGCAAATTCCGAAAGAATATAAGCTGCAAAGCGCATCCTACTATTCGGATGTGCTTGCGGGAGGCAAGCGCGGCCTATGGGGGCTTGATTTTGTATACCAAGCGAATGGCAAAACAAAAGGAACGATTTACGTCCGCATTAACGCCGACAACGGTCAGCTAGTGGAATTCAGCACTTATGTCGATAAGCCGAACGCTAAGCCGTCCTATCCGCTTAAAGTAGAACGCGAGGGCGCGCAAGATATCGCGATAAGCTACATTAACAAAGTGGCGGCTGCTTATAAGGATCAAGTGCAGTACAATCCGGATTACGGCGTGCAGCTGCTGCCTCCTCTGACAGGCGATGTGCGCCATACGATCCGTTACGACCGCGTCGTAAACGGCGTGCCGTATTACGATAACTTTATCGAGCTCGAAGTGGACAGCGAAGGCCATGTGATGCGCTATACGTTCAATTGGGACGATACGATCCAATTTCCGAAAGCAGAGCAGGTGTTGTCGCTTCAGGATGCGAATGCCAAGCTGAGCGAGCTTGCCGAGCCGCAATTGTCGTACATTATTCCTTATGGCGCGCCGGGAGGCGGAAAGCCTTCGCTTAGCTATGAAATGGGAGCGATGGCTATCGACGCAGTCGATGGCAAGATTCAAGAAAATCCTTACGGCTACGGTTACGGATACTATGGATATGGCGGATATTATGGATATAGCGGATATGCAGCGAACAATGTCTCCGACACCCCGGTTTCGGAGACGGCGCTGGGCAATAAGCCGATCGTGGGCAATCTGACGGAGAAGGAAGCGGTAGCAAAGGTTGAAGCCTCTTTCAAACTGCCTGAAGGCGCTGAATTCCGCGGATCGAACTACTATGAATATGCGAATGAAGCGACTGGCGAAAAAATGAAAAGGTGGAGCCTGGATTGGACGATTAGAAAGGACAATCAAGAAATAGGCTCCGCATATGCGAATGTAGACAGCCAGACGGGAGTGATTAACAATTTCTACTCCTACCAGTACAACGGCGTTGATCAAGAAGCTAAGCCGACTGTAACGTTTGCTCAAGCGAAGAGCACGGCGCTGGAGACTATTAAGAAACAGCTTCCTTGGCTGAGCAATGAGCTTTATTTGGTTGAGGTGGATGAGAAGACATACAATAACGGAAATCCGATGAACGAGTACTACTTTAACTTCGTTCATAAAGTTCATGGAGCAACCGTTACTTACGATTATATTAACGTAAGTATTGACGGCTTTACGGGCAACGCCCGCTCCTTCGATGCCCAAATCAGCAATCACAGCTATTCGACTGCAGCTCCTAAGCTCATTACGGAGAAGCAAGCGATCGAGAAATGGCTTACCTATTATCGTACGCAGCTGACTTATCAGTTGACGCCGCAATACGTATGGGACGGACAGCCGCTGCCGATCGAGAAGTACTTGCTTATGATAGCTTCAGGAGAGATCAAACCGGAAGAGGTCGAATACAAAACAGAAGCGAAGCTCGTCTACCGTCTTGTGCCGCGGCTTATCGATGAAGCCGTATTCCTTGATGCGGAAACAGGCAATTGGCGCAATCGCGAGACTGGCGATGTTACGCAGCTGGAAAAACCGAAAGCTACAGACATTAACGGCCACTGGGCGCAGCGTCAGCTGGAGCTGATGGTCGCTTATAAAGCGCTTGATGTGAAGGATGGAAAAGTAAATCCGAATGCGATCGTGACGCGCGGCGAGCTGATCAAGATGCTCGTGCTGTCGTTGAACGGCGGACGCAACCCATATCTCTATGGTTATGGCGCGGCGGCTGAGAAGGCATCGTTTAGCGACGTTGCAAAAGACTCCAGCTATTATGCCTACGTTGAAAATGCGCTGCAAAATAACTGGATCGACATTGGCGACGGCAGTTTTAACCCGGACGGGAAAGTGGACCGTGAAGAAATGGCGGAGCTTATCGTTCGCGCACTGGGCTACAATACGCTCGCCAATCATGACGAGTTGTTCAATATTTCGTTTAAAGACACGGCGGACATTGAGAAGAAAGGCCAAGCGGCAATTGTCGTCGGTCTGAAAATCATGTCGTTGTCGAGCGGCAAGTTTTTGCCGGATAAGGAAGTGACTCGCGCCGAAGCGGCAACAGCTTTCTTCCGCTTCCTCCAAGCGCGCGCTGATCTGCAAGAAGCGCCGCTCACCAACTAACGCAGCAGAAACGGCTTCGCCTTATCTTCTTATATTGGAACGAAAAACGCCGTCTTCTACGATATTGTATATCGTGAAGGCGGCGTTTTTTTGCGAATACTACGCTTGTTTGGGGAGGGCTTAGTCGGTTTTCTTATTGTTCGTTTGGTAATTGGTGACGGATTTCGCGTCTTCGATCGTATCGTTGACGAATGCCATATCTTGATTTTTTGCTTTCATGCCGGTTGTCCCTTTATAATTGCCTTTGTGGCTTTTGTTTTCCACGGATGCCACCTCCTTTGCTCGGTAGTATTATTTCCAGAGCGGGAAAGGCAATTCGCTTAATTGCTTACAGTTCCAGACAACGAGGAGTGTAGATGGTGCGTTTGAATCAATCGTTTTACAAATACGTCGTTTTTATTTTATTTGTCTTTTTTACGCTGTTGGTCGTACATCTGAGCAATGAGGCGTTAATTCGCAACGGCGATGCGTCTGCGACGATTAAATTTTTGTTCGTGCAATACGGAGTGTTGTTTGCGTTCGGTGCCAGTCTTCATATGCTGACCGCATCCGGTTTTCGGCTTCGGCTCAAGGAGACAGGCTGGACGTTGGCATTATCGCTTGTGCTCGTTGCCGGCTGCTATTTGCTTGCCGTGTTTACGACCGCCCTGCGGACCGAGGCGACAGGCTTTCTGAATGCGTTCATGCGGTTGGCGCTGGACGATCGCAGCCAACTGGTCGTCGTTGTGCTTGCCGGCTATTTATTTGGACGTTCGTTTACGGCAAAACGATCAATCGTCTAGTTGTTTGGAGTCGTCAAACCTGTTTGCAGCCGCATATGCTGAACTCATGGGACCGATCTGCAAGGGGAGGCGCGTGAGATGGGGGCATTTATGGACGGTTTGACGAGCATCGTGCTCGTTGCCCGCAATCAGCTTGCGTTGACGAAGCAATGTGTAGACAGCATAAGAAGAAATACGGCTGCGAATAGCTATGAGCTGATTCTGGTCGATAACGGCTCGGAGGACGGAACGGCACAATGGGCGTCCGAACAGGCTGATCTGAAAGTGATAGCAAACGATTATAATACAGGATTTCCAAAAGGGTGCAATCAAGGGCTTGAGCTCGCGAGAGGCGCCTTTTTGCTATTGCTGAATAACGATACGCTCGTAACGCCGGGATGGCTGGAAGGGCTAAAGCGAGGCTTGATAAGCGATGATGCAGTCGGCGCGGTTGGTCCGGTAACGAACTCGGCGTCCTACTGGAGTACGATCCCCGCGTTGTATACGACTGTGGAGGAACTGGAGCAGTTTGCCGTGGCGCTGCGAAGCGGGGGTGGGGCGGACGCCGGGGCGCAAGAGGAGCGTCTTAAGCTTGTCGGCTTTTGTATGCTGATTCGACGGGAAGCTTATGAAGCGATTGGCGGATTGGATGAAAGGTTCGGAATGGGCAACTTTGAAGATGACGATTATAGTTTGAGGCTTCGTCTGGCGGGCTACAAGCTGCTGCTTTGTCGCGACGCGTTCGTGCATCATTATGGCAGCGCCAGCTTCAAAGCGGATCGGGAGCTGTTTCAGAAATCTTACGATTTAGGGAAACGGAGCTTTATTGAGAAATGGGGATTTTCCTCCGAAGCGGGTCTCGCCATTCGGATGGATATGGTCTCGTTGATCGAGCAGGAAGCGCCGCCGCCGAGCTTGCCGGCGGGCGGCAGGATTACGGCGGCAGGCGGAGCGAAATTGCTTGAAATCGGCTGCGGCTGCGGCGCGACGCTGCTGCGATTGAAGCGACGCTATCCCGAGGCGGCGCTTTACGGAGCGGAGCCCAATGAGGGCGCTTCGCGAATAGCCGCAGCGGCTGGAATTAAGCTTTTGCAAGCCGAGGAAGACGGGAGCTGGCCGATTGAAGGCGGCAGTCTCGACGGAATCATCATTGGCGATGCTCATCGTTTTGCGGATAGCTCGCAGTTCGGGTTGCTTTGTTCGCTCTTGAAGCCGGGAGGCTGGCTAGCCGGTTCGTTCGTTAATCGGCATTATTATCGCCATTTGCTTGAATATATGAATCCTGCGAATGGAATTGCGGGTCAGCAGATGGCGGAAATGTACTCGATCGAGCAGGCGAAGGCGCTGTACGAACAAGCAGGTCTTCAATATCTTTCGATATATTTGAATGACGACGGCAGCGGCGGTGAAGGTACGCATATAGGCGGAGAAGGGGGCGTCGATTTCGAGGCGCTTGAACGATTGGTCAATAGGACAGGGTCTCCGGTTGACGGCCGGTTGACAGCCGGCAGCTTTATAATGTACGGCCGCAATGGAGACGCGGTTCAGCTTGCGGGCGATGCGGGTTCAGATTCAGTTGCAGTAGCAGTTTCAGCTTCTGATGATGTTAAGGACGGAATAGCGGGGGCGATAGAAGTGGAGCAGGACGCGGCGGAAGCTCATCAGCTTGCGGAACAAAATGACGTAAGCTTCAGCGGCGAGCGGCTGGTCATTAACCGTGAGGTGAAAGAGCATTACGGAGATGTCTATGAAGAGCATATTTCTCGCTATGAGCTGGCTTGCCGTTATGTGCCGGGGCTTACTGTGCTTGATGCCGCATGCGGAGCGGGCTATGGCAGCGCAATGCTGCGCCGGGCGGGAGCTGCGGAGACATTCGGCATTGATGTGGATGCCCGGTCAGTGGAGCTTGCGCAGCGCGATTACGGCGGCGAAGGCATACGCTTCGCCGTTGGCGACGTGTTGCAGCTGCCTTTTGCTTCCCGAAGCTTTGACGCAGTCGTTTCCTTTGAAACGATCGAGCATGTGCCGGACGGGGCGGCATGGCTTGCCGAGTCGGCGCGGGTGCTGAAGGATGGCGGGCTGTTTATCGTATCCACGCCGAACCGGACGGTGACCAATCCCCCTCTTTACTATGAGGAGCAGCCGCATAATTCGTTTCATCAGTTTGAATATCGAACGTCGGAGCTTGTCGGGGAGCTGCTCGAACATTACGATATCGAAGCGATGTTCGGCCAAAATCCGGTCGACGATTCCAGGTTTGCGTCGCTGAATTGGCTCCGCCAAATGAGCGGTCTCGTGCCGGGACGCGATGCCGGCCGCATCATGGAGCCGCAGGGGCACAAGCCGGTGCCGCTTAATCGCTTTAAAAGCTGCGAGCCGATGTACGTCATCGCCGTGTGCCGCAAGAAGCGGCGCTGATCCTGCGCGCTTGATGTGCTTGAATGGAGTAAGGCCGGAAACGGCCTTATTTTCGTGTTGGGGAAGCGGTCGCGAGAAGATAACGCCGAAAACGGCCTTAAAGGGGACCGAAGCAGTGCCCGCAGGTGGGCAAGGCCGCTTTTAAGGCTGAAAACGGTCTTAACGTTCCATGAGAGGAGTCCGGTGCGGGAAATAAGACCGAAAACGGCCTTACATAATAACGAGCGCAATGGACGGGCTTCACGCGTGAATTTTCTGCAGGCTTTCCTTGTATCGGCGCATCGGGTATAATGACCAGAGATTGTTACTTCGGGAAAATGGGGTGCTTTATCGCATGGCTTTGAAAGCTGGTATCGTTGGTTTGCCAAATGTCGGCAAATCGACTTTGTTTAATGCAATTACACAAGCGGGTGCCGAATCCGCAAACTATCCTTTCTGCACGATTGATCCGAACGTCGGCGTCGTTGAAGTTCCGGACAAGCGTCTCGAAAAATTGGTGGAACTGGTTACGCCGAAAAGCATCGTGCCTACCGCATTCGAATTTGTCGATATCGCCGGCCTTGTAGCTGGCGCGAGCAAAGGCGAAGGCTTGGGCAACAAGTTTTTGGCGCATATCCGCGAGGTTGACGCGATCGTTCACGTCGTCCGCTGCTTCCAGGACGAGAACATTACGCACGTTAACGGCAAAATCGATCCGCTTGGCGACATTCAGACGATCAACTTGGAGCTCGTTCTCGCCGACATCGACTCCGTTGACCGCAAAATCGAGCGTTCCCGCAAAAACCTGAAAGGCGGCGACAAAAAGATCGCTCAGGAAGTGGAAGTGCTGGAGCGCGTCAAAGAAGCGCTGTACAACGATAAGCCGGCTCGCAGCTTGGAGCTGAGCGACGACGAGAAGCTTCTTCTTCGCGACCTTCACCTGCTGACGATGAAGCCTGTGCTGTACGCGGCAAACGTAAGCGAGTCCGAAGTAGCCGATACGGACAACAACCCGTATGTGCAAGCGGTTCGTGACTTCGCCGCTGCCGAGAACGCGGAAGTTGTGCCTATCAGCGCGCGCGTTGAAGAAGAAATCGCCGAGCTGGAGGGCGAAGATAAAGCGATGTTCCTTGAGGAGCTGGGCTTGCAGGAATCCGGCCTGAACCGTTTGATCGCGGCAGCATACAAACTGCTCGGCCTGTACACGTATTTCACGGCTGGCGTGCAAGAGGTTCGCGCGTGGACGATTCGCCAAGGCACGAAAGCTCCGCAAGCGGCCGGCGTTATTCATACCGACTTCGAACGCGGCTTTATCCGCGCTGAAGTCGTATCGTTTGACGATCTCGCAGCAGCCGGCTCGATGAACGTTGCCCGCGAGCGCGGTCAGCTTCGTCTTGAAGGCAAAGATTATGTTGTAAAAGACGGAGACGTTATGCATTTCCGTTTCAACGTATAGTTTTATAAAGGCAGTATGAAAAGGAGACCTTCGCGGTCTTCTTTTTCGTGCTTGGCCTGATTAGGCGCGTTGAGGCTGGCACAGCAGTAGCTCTTTAGAGTCATGCGGCTTTGTTTGAAATGAATTACTCTGTTTAAGTATACGTTTTTAAAAGTTTCGACTAGGCAAACAAAGGAAGTGATAATGCCATGATGATAACAGGTAAAAGAAGCATGCTGCCGCTTCGGGTCATCGCTCAATGCTTCATTCTGATCATAATAGTCGGAGGCTTGTTTGGCGCGTTCGCGCCGTCCGCCTTCGCGCACGCGACGCTGGATCGCGCGACTCCGCAGGCGAATGAGAAAATGACGGCTTCGCCGCCTGAGGTGAAGCTGGTTTTTAGCGAGGCGATCGAACAGGGTGTCGGGGCTTTGGAAGTATTGGACACGAAAGCGCGGAAAGTAACATCAGAAACGGCTGCGCTTAGCGGAGACCGAACGACGCTAAGCCTCAAACTGCCGGAGCTTGCGGAAGGCGTCTATACGGTGTCCTACCGGATTGTATCGGAGGACGGGCATCCAGTAAGCGGCTCCTATGTTTTCGTCGTCGGCAATCCGCCGGAGTGGAAGGACGGCTCCGCCTTTAATGATGTTTATGGCGGAGGAGAAACGGATTCCCATGCGTTGTCCAGCGACAATTGGCTGCTTTATACCGCAAGAATTATTTATTATGCCGCGCTCTTGATTGCGGCGGGACTCATGCTCTGGGGGGCTGCATACCGTAAAGCAAATGATTCTGTTGCAGCTGTTTTCCGCCGCTTGCTGCTCATTTCGTTGAGGGCGCTGCTGCTTTCGCTGCTTGTCCTTATTTTTCTGCAGTCGAAAGATATTATGGAGGGGCAGCCGCTTAGCGCCTGGGGGCAGCTGTTTACCGGTACGGCGTCCGGCCGCGCATGGCTGGAATTAATCGCGCTTACGCTGGCGGGCTTCGCGATATTAAGCATAAAGCAGGGAACGGGAATACGCGCAGCTGTACAGCTGCTGTGGGCATTAATCATTGTTGCTGTCGAGAGCATGCTGGGACATCCGGCTGCAAATGATCCAAAGCTGCTCACGATTGCAGGTGATTGGATTCATTTGCTCGCTGCTTCAATTTGGGCGGGAGGCTTGCTCGCGCTGCTCGTTCTTTGGTTCGAGGATCGGAAGGAAGCGGGACGTTTCGGAGCGTTTTTTTCCCGGGGGGCATTGATTGCGCTCGTATCTCTTGTCGTTACGGGCATCGGTATGACGCTGCTCTTTTTGCCTAAGCTGTCCTATTTGTGGTTGACGCCATGGGGCGTTATGCTGACTATAAAAGCCGGGCTGACGCTGCTCGTTATTGCGACGGGGGCTTGGCTGCGGCTGCGAATGAGGAAGGGCGGCATTCCCGATGGAAGGCTGCTGCGGGTCGATACAGCGCTTATGCTCGTTATCGTCGGCATCGCGGCTATATTCACTTACGTAAGCCCGCTGCCGTCCAATGATCCGGTTCATTATCATCAGATGGGCGAGGATGTGCACTATACGCTGGAAATTTCACCGAATATACCGGGCGGGAGCAATGCGGCGACGCTTCAAGTTTGGCTGCCGGAGCAGCTGGGCGAACCGAAGTCAGTCGTGTTGAGGCTTCGCTCGGAAGGGCGCGAGGATGCGCCGATCGACGTTCCGATCGCTAAGTTTGACGATCAATCTTACGATACGTTCGAGGGCTTCGTCCGCACGTCGTATCAAGCGAAAGGCGCTTTTCTGCCGTATGCGGCCAAATGGAAGGCGGAAATTCGGATATTGACGAAAGAGGATGTCGAGATTGTAAAAGAGGTCAGCTTTGTGAATTACTAAATTAGGCGATGACGTAAAGGACACAATTTTTTCACGATTGTATAGCCCATTCGAGTCATGACCGCCCCTTCGGTATTCCGTATACTTGGGAACGTGAGCAAGAGAGCTCGCGGTTCAATTATCGGAAGGGGTTGGGATGAGGATGAAAAAAATGCAAACATGGTTCGCGGCGACGTCTGTCGCGGTTGGTTTGTTTCTTTTCGCGGGGCTGGCTAGCGCGCACGTAACGGTGCAACCGAAAGAGGTGCCGGCGAATTCCTATCAAGTATTCACTGTGCGCGTACCTAGCGAGACTAAAGGCGTGAATACGATAAAGGTGCAAGTGAAGGTGGCGGACGGCGCATCGGTATCACGCGTCGAACCGAAGCAGGGCTGGAGCTATGAGCTCGAGAAAAATGCCGACGGCGGCGTCGTTGGCGTAACTTGGACAGCCGAAAGCGGCGGCCTTAAAGAGACGGAATTTACCGAGTTCCGCATGAGCGGCAAAGTAAGCGAGACGGCAACCGAGCTGGTATGGCGCGCCTATCAGACATACAGCGATAACAGCATCGTCGAATGGGTTGGAGCGGAGGATGCGGATAAGCCTGCCTCGGTGCAGAAGGTGACGCCGGACGTCGCCAGCGAAGGAGACGGTCACGGAGCAGGGGCTGCCGCACATGCGGGAGCGGCTGGCGAGCAAGGCGAGTCGGAATCGCAGCTGCCGCTTATTTTGTCCATCGTGGCAGTCGTTCTTGGTGCGGCAGCGCTTGTGACGGCAGCGGCAAAAAAGAAAAAGTAAGTTGAAGGGCTGTTCTGCAAGGTCTCTATGTAGACTTTACGGGACAGTTTTTTTGTATGTGTTTTATTGCGGCGACTTGTTACTGGCGTAAGGGCCTTAAAGTTCGTTACGAGCCGCTCGGTCTCTCTTTTAGTGCAATCTAAGGGCCTCGCAGGCCGTTAGGAAAAAGAAATCGACTTGTTTTCGGCCAACTTCGGCGGATTGCTCGAGTGTAAGGGCACTGAAGTCCGCTACGAGGTGCTGGGTCTCTTTATTTTATGTACTCTAAGGGCCATGCAGGCTGTTAGAGCAATGATTAGGCGGTCGTCAGAGCGCAAGAAATAAGGGGAGGAATAGAAAGCTGAGGGCATTCTCGCACTTAGGCAAATACACCAGTCGTAACGATTGCGCTGATATGCTATAATAAAGGGTATTAATGCGGAATAATGACAGAGGTGACGAAAAGTGTTGGACCGTTTACAAGCGCTAGCCGACCGTTACGAGAAGCTAAGCGAATTGCTGTGCGATCCGGACGTGGCCGGCGATCCGAAACGCCTGCGGGAATATTCCAAGGAGCAGTCGGATTTGCAGGAGGCTTATGAAGCCTATACTGAATATAAGCATGTGTCGGAGCAGCTGGATGACGCAAAAGTGATGCAGGGCGAGAAGCTCGATGACGAAATGCGTGAAATGGTAAAAATGGAAATCGAAGAGCTTTCGGCGCGCAAGGAAGAGCTTGAGGAAACCATTAAGATCGTTCTTCTGCCGAAGGATCCGAACGACGACAAGAACGTAATCGTGGAAATCCGCGGCGCTGCCGGCGGCGACGAAGCGGCGTTGTTCGCATCCGACCTGTATCGGATGTATACGAAATTCGCGGATGCGCAGGGCTGGCGCGTAGAGCTGATGGATCTTAGCGAGAACGATTTGGGCGGCTTTAAAGAGGTCGTGTTTATGATCACGGGCAAAGGCGCTTACAGCAAGCTGAAATACGAGAGCGGCGCACACCGCGTGCAGCGCATTCCGGTTACGGAATCGGGCGGCCGTATTCATACATCGACGTCGACGGTCTCGGTTATGCCGGAGATCGAAGAGGTTGAAGTTGAAATTCTCGATAAAGACATCCGGATCGATACGTTCTGCTCCAGTGGAGCGGGCGGTCAGTCCGTTAACACGACAAAGTCGGCGGTTCGCGTATTGCACGTGCCGACAGGCATCATGGCGACTTGCCAGGACGGCAAATCGCAAAATGACAACAAGGCGAAAGCGTTGCAGGTGCTTCGCGCCCGCATTTACGACATTCGTCGCCAAGAGGAAGAAGCGAAATATGCCGGCGAACGGAAAAGCAAAGTCGGCACGGGCGACCGCAGCGAGCGGATTCGCACATACAACTTTCCGCAAAGCCGCGTAACCGATCACCGCATCGGTTTGACGCTGCATAAGCTCGATCAAGTGATGAACGGCGACATGGCGGAAATCGTGTCGTCGCTGACGATCGCTGAGCAAGCGGAATTGCTGGAGAAAGAACTGAATTAACCATTCGTTCGATTGGGGAGAGGTGCAAGCTTTCGCTTGCGCCTCTTTCTTATATGGATTTGAAGATAAGGGGACTATCTCAATGAGTGAAAAGGCTGCTGACCGGCCGTTTTATGAGCCGGCCTATACGATTAGGGAAGCCTGCTTGCAGGCTTCTTCGTTTTTGGCTGAGCAGGGCGTGGAGGAAGCGCGTCCGAATGCGGAACGGCTGCTGCTGCATGTGCTCGGCATCGAGCGTTCCGCGCTGCTCCGCGATTGGGCGGAGCGGTTTCCTTCTGAGAAGGCGGAGGCATGGATGGATGCCGTTCGCCGCAAGGCAGCGGGCGAGCCGGTGCAATATATTATCGGCGAGCAATGGTTTTACGGACGGCCGTTCGCGGTGACACCGGCCGTCTTGATCCCGCGCCCCGAGACGGAGCTGCTCGTCGAGGCGGTGCTGGAGGCGGCCGACGCATTATGGCCGCCTGAGGGCGCTGCCGCGCCGACGGTGCTGGACGTCGGGACCGGCAGCGGCGCCATCGCCGTGACGCTCGCTGCGCAGCGTCCGGGCTGGCGCGTGAACGCGTCCGACCTGTCGCCGGACGCGCTCGCTGTCGCCCGCGCGAATGCGGTCCGCCATGAGGCGGCGGACCGCATTTCGTTCGTGCAGGGCGACCTGCTGGCGCCGTTCGCGGTCGGCGCCGAGGGGGCGTCGGCCGGGTTGGCGGCCGACGTGCTTGTGTCCAATCCGCCGTATATACCGGCGGATGATCTCGCGGGCTTGCAGCGCGAGGTGCGCGACTTTGAGCCGCGGCTCGCGCTGGATGGCGGGGCGGACGGGCTGGACCCGTACCGCCGCATGGCGGAGCAGCTGCCGTTGCTGCGGCAGACGCCGCGCATCGTCGGCTTCGAGCTTGGCATGGGCCAAGCTCGCGACGTTGCCGCGCTGCTCGAGGCGTTCGGCGCCTGGGACGAGGTGCGCATCATCAACGACTATGCCGGCATAGAACGGCATGTGTTGGCGATTAAGCACACGAACTAGGCGGAGGCGCCATAGCTCGAGAAGCTCCCTCGTCTAGTCGGGCTTCGGCGTTAGCCTTAAGCCCAAAACCGGCCTTACAGCCGCGCCCCGCAGGAGCGCGCCGAGTTGTAAGGCCATTTTCGGGCTTACATGCGCGATAAGAGGCATGCCAGCGGCAAACAAAACAGCTGTAAGCCCAAAACCGGCCTTACAGCCGCGCCCCGCAGGAGCGCGCCGAGTTGTAAGGCCATTTTCGCGCTTACATGCGCGATAAGAGGCATGCCAGCGGCAAACAAAACAGCTGTAAGCCCAAAACCGGCCTTACAGCCGCGCCCCGCAAGTGTGCGCCGAGTTGTAAGGCCATTTTCGCGCTTACATGCGCGGAAAATAGGCATGCCAGCGGCAAACAAAACAGCTGTAAGCCCAAAACCGGCCTTACAGCCGCGCCCCGCAGGAGCGCGCCGAGTTGTAAGGCCATTTTCGCGCTTCTAGCAATCTTTTTAAAGAGATTATAGATTCAAAGGTTTATAGAGCGGGAATCGCGGACATACTGACGGATAGATACGTTCCGGAACGCAAGCTGAAGCACCGACGGGTGCATCGAGAGGAGCTTGTGTTATATGTCCCGCAATCATTCCCGTTTTTCTTATCGTAAATCGTACGGATACATTATTTTTGTTCTTATTATGCTCATTATGAGCTGGGAGCTTCAGCAGATGGATGCTGCTGTTGCGAGCGGTCAAATCCCGCAAGAATCGATTCGTCTGCGCATTTTAGCCAATTCGGACGCTCCTGCCGATCAAGCGGTCAAACGCGTCGTTCGGGACGCTGTTGTGGACGCCATGAACAATTGGGTAACAGGTCCGCAAACGATTGAAGAAGCGCGTGTTACGATGCAAAGCCACATGGGCGAAATTGAAGCGATCGTTGGCGACGTACTGGAAAGCCGCGGCTTTGATTACTCCTATAGCGCCCAACTGGGCATGGTTCCTTTTCCTGCGAAAATGTACGGCGGAGACGTGTATCCTGCCGGTGAATATGAAGCATTGCTGATTACGCTTGGCGAAGGCAAAGGACAAAACTGGTGGTGCGTGCTTTTCCCGCCGCTCTGCTTTGTTGATGCGGCTACGGGCGAGGCTGCGCCGGCTGATGAAGCAGCTCTGGCGTCTGCGGATGCCGCTTCCGACAAAACTGCCAAATCCGCTCAATCGCCGGATCAAACAGATGCCAAGCTTGTTAAGGCCGACAAAAAGCAAGCGGAATCCGGCTCCAAAGCCGCCGATGCCGACAAAGCAGAAGGCGAAGCGCCGGAAGCGAAGTTTTTCCTGTGGGAAATGCTTCAAAAGCTAGGCGCCTGGTTAAAAGGCCTGTTTGCTTAATTTGAATCTTAATCTCAATCTCAATCTCAATCTCACAATCTAAAGCTTGACCTTGTCGCCAAATCGGCATGTGTTATAATAACGCCATTAGTAAGTTGCCGAAGTTTCATTTTCCATTACGAACGAGCAAAGGTTGAGCATAGATGATGACGACGAAACAGTGGCGGATTGTTGAAGAACAATCGTCCGAGCAGTCTGCGGACGCGTTAAGCGAGCAGCTGGCCGAGGCTGCACAATTGCTAAGGACAGGGAAGCTGGTCGCTTTTCCAACAGAGACGGTATACGGCATAGGGGCGGATGCGCGGAATTCGGACGCGGTAAGCGGCATTTTCAAGGCAAAAGGACGACCGTCCGACAATCCGCTTATTGTACATATTGCGGATGTCAGCCAATTGAATGGACTGGTGCATCCGTATCCGCAGCTGGCTAGCCGGCTGATGGAACAGTTCTGGCCGGGGCCGTTGACGATTGTGCTGCCGGTGCTGCCGGATGCGGTATCGCCGCTCGTAACGGCGGGACTTGCGACGGTCGGCGTACGCATGCCCGACCATACGGCAGCACTAGCGCTTATTCGAGGGGCCGGCTGTCCGGTCGCTGCGCCAAGCGCCAATCGCTCCGGGCGGCCTAGCCCGACAACAGCGGCGCATGTGCTGGAAGACTTGGACGGCGCGATTAGCGGCATTGTAGACGGAGGGCCGACCGGCGTCGGTTTGGAGTCGACGGTGGTCGAACTGACCGGTCCGAATGCGATTCGCATTTTGCGGCCTGGCGGCATTACAGCTGAGCAGCTGCGGCACGCCGTTCCCGAAGCGGAGGTCGACGCCCCTCCGCCGCCAACAGAATCGGCGGCGGCAGAGGCGGAAGCGCCTCGCTCGCCGGGCATGAAATATACGCATTACGCCCCGCGCGGCGTAATGGAGATCGTCCAAGGCGACGCCGCCAAAGTCGCCGCATATATTGAACAACAAGTCGCCGCAGCGAAGAGCCGCGGCGAGAAAACCGGCGTGCTCGCGTTCGCTGAGCGCGCGCCGCAGTTCGCTGCCGATGCCGTGCTCTCTTACGGCAGCGAAAGCCAGTTGGCACAGGCGGCGCAGCGTTTGTACGCCGCTCTTCGGCAGTTTGACGCCGAAGGCGTCCAGCGCATTTGGGCGGAAGGCTGCGAGGAGCAAGGCATCGGCATGGCGCTGATGAACAGGCTCGCTAAAGCGGCAGGCAATCGAATTACGCAGCTGTAACCGCATTGTTTTTTTACGCGTTTTGTCCAACGGCTTCAACCTCTTTGTATGTTTGTCCGCCTGCCCGCATATGTTGGGTAAAGAATGGATGGACAGGGAGGCGAGAGACGTGGATAACGCCGCATTGCACGCCGGTCAGTTTGCGACGCTGCTTATTATGGCGATGGCGCTCGGCATGGATGCTTTTTCGCTCGGCATCGGCATTGGATTGAAAGGAATCAGGCTGCGCGATATTTTGCGGCTAAGCGGCATTATTGCGCTGTTTCATATTATTATGCCTCTCGGAGGCATCTTTGCCGGTCAATTTGTAAGCGATCTGCTTGGCCATGTGGCGACGACTGCAGCCGGCGTGCTGCTTGTGCTGCTTGGCGGGCATATGATTTATAATTCGCTCAAGGGGGACGAGGTGCGCGCGTTCGATTATCGCTCCGGCTGGGGCACGATCGTTTTTGCATTAAGCGTAAGCATCGATTCTTTTTCTGTCGGCGTGACGCTCGGGATGTTCGCGGCCGATTTACTGCTGGCGATTTTATTGTTCGGCTTTTTCGGCGGGCTGATGTCGAGCATGGGGCTGATGCTGGGCCGCAAAGTGAGCCGCAACCTTGGCGGTTACGGCGAAGCGTTCGGAGGGGCCATTCTTTTTGTGTTTGGCGTTCTGTTTATTTTGTAAGCAGCGGGCGTAAAATGCTAATTTTGTCCTGTTAACTTAACCTTTCAGAGATATGATAAAATAGAGCTATGTTGAAAATGATCGTGCTCACCAATAGAGAGGGGGATGCAGCTTGACTCGCATCTTGTTCGTATGTACCGGCAATACTTGCCGTTCGCCAATGGCTGAAGCGATGCTGAAAGATATGGCGCAGCGCGAAGGTTTACGGATCGAGGTTCGTTCAGCCGGAGTCTCCACGATTGACGGATTGGCGATTTCTGGCCATGCCGCACAGACGCTTCGCGAGAAGCGCGTTGAGCATCACGGAGCATCACGGTCCATTAGCGGCGAGGCGGTTGATTGGGCGGATCTGATTCTAACGATGACTTCCGGACATAAAAGAGGTCTGCTTCAATGGTATCCCGAGGCAGTCGACAAAACCCATACGCTGAAGGAGTTTGCGCATCAGAATGAGTCGGCGGTTGCCGATATCGAAGAGCTGGAGAGACTCTATTCGGAGATGCATTTGAAGCAGGCGCTCGGGCAAAAGCTGACAGCGGAAGAGCGGGCGAAGCTGCTTGAGCTGGAGTCGCGCATTCCGAGCATGGATATTGTCGATCCGTTTGGCGGCACGCTTGATATGTATCGCAGCTGCGCGAATGAAATCGAAGTCGGGCTGCAGAAGCTTCTGGAAAAGCTAAAAAACAGCGAAACACATTATTGATTTTCAGTTAGGTTTCGGCTATGATGAAGGTACAAAGACGGTTTCCGATGTGACTGGCGACGGAAGTGGGCAACCACGGTGGAGCATCGGAACATACGGCCGGTCGCCTGGGCAAAGAGCAGCATGCTGAAGAGCATGTCATGCTCTTTTTTCGTCTTTTCGGCCGCATTCGAATGGTGCCGAAGGCTTGCGCATATTTCTCAACGCAAAACAAAGCAAGCCGTTTCTGCTTTGGGTATAATAAGACCGTATGCTCGGGAAGAACACGAAAATGACAGGGCTATATGGCCGCAACACATTTCAGGAGGCTATCCATTATGAAAATTGCAATCGGCGCGGATCACGCGGGCTACCGTTTGAAAGACGAAATTGTTCCATACCTTATCTCGCTCGGACATGAGATCGAAGATCTCGGCTGCGACTGCAGCCAATCGGTTGACTATCCAGACTACGCGCTCCCTGTTGCCGATCGTGTTGTGAAAGGCCAAGCGGACCGCGGCATCCTCATTTGCGGAACTGGCATCGGCATGTCGATTGCGGCGAATAAAGTGCCCGGCATCCGTTGCGCGCTCGTGCATGATATGTTCTCGGCGCAAGCGACACGCGAACATAACGATACGAACGTGTTGGCAATGGGCGAGCGGATTGTCGGACCTGGCGTTGCACAGGAAATTGTTCGCATTTGGCTGGATACGCCATTCTCGAACGGCGGGCGCCATCTTGGCCGCGTAAACAAAGTGATGGAAATCGAAAAGCAATTCACGCGTTAACACAGGATGGACTAGAAGGGGACGATCATCAATGAGCGACAATATACAAGCAGTTGCACATGATCCTAACCAGAATATAGCGGCGGATGTCGAGCGAATCGTTCGGGAATTAGCCGCAGCGGGCAGCTTGTCCCCGGGACAGCTGCTCGTAATTGGCACCAGCACAAGCGAAGTGCTGGGGCAGCGAATCGGCACTTCCGGAACGGTTGAAGCGGCCGCGCAAATTTTCGCCGGCGTAGAAGCGGCTCGCCGGGATCTTGGGTTTTATCCGGTGTTCCAATGCTGCGAGCATTTGAACCGGGCGCTGGTCGTTAACCGTGAAGCGGCCGAGAAGTACAGCTTGGAGATCGTCGCTGCCGTACCCGTTCCGAAAGCGGGAGGATCAATGGCGGCTTATGCGTTCCGGCATCTTCAAGACGCAGTCCTGGTTGAGACTGTCTCGGCTCACGGGGGCATTGATATTGGCGATACGTTTATTGGCATGCACCTGCGGCGGGTTGCCGTTCCGGTACGTCCGTCGATTCGAAAGATCGGCGAAGCGCATGTTACGATGGCGTTCGCAAGACCGAAGCTGATAGGCGGCGTTCGCGCCGTTTACTCGCTGGAGGCGGAAGGCGGAGCCGGCGGCGGCGGCCTGGCGATAGAGCAATCGCCGGGAACCTGCGATTAAGCAGGCTGCAATACAAGCGTTATTTTGTTATAACCATATGCTTTTAGCAAAATATGACGAGGCAAGCTGCTTCGTACAATCTAAGGAGGCAATATCATGGAAAATCTACGTAAACAAGATCCAGAAGTTTTGAAGGCAATGGGCCTTGAGCTGCAGCGCCAACGCGACAACATTGAGTTGATCGCTTCTGAGAACATCGTTAGCGAAGCGGTTATCGAAGCGCTTGGTTCCGTACTGACGAACAAATATGCGGAAGGCTACCCAGGCAAACGTTTCTACGGCGGCTGTGAGCACGTTGACGTTGTTGAAGATATCGCCCGCGATCGCGCGAAAGAAATTTTCGGCGCTGAGCATGCGAACGTTCAGCCTCACTCCGGCGCGCAAGCGAACATGGCAGTTTACCTTGCTGTGTTGAAACCTGGCGACACGGTTCTCGGCATGAACCTGGCGCACGGCGGCCACTTGACGCACGGCAGCCCGGTTAACGCATCCGGCTTGCTGTACAACTTCGTTGCTTACGGCGTTAGCGAAGATACATTCACAATCGATTATGAAGAAGTGCGCAAAGCGGCTTTCAAACATCGCCCTCGTCTGATCGTTGCAGGCGCAAGCGCGTACCCGCGTACGATCGACTTCGAAAAACTCGGCAAAATCGCTCAAGACGTAGGCGCATTGTTCATGGTGGACATGGCGCACATCGCAGGTCTGGTAGCTGCGGGTCTGCACCCAAGCCCAGTTCCTCACGCGCATTTTGTTACAACAACTACGCACAAAACGCTTCGCGGACCACGCGGCGGCATGATCTTGTGCCGTAAAGAATGGGCTCCTGCTATCGATAAAGCTGTATTCCCTGGTTCTCAAGGCGGTCCTTTGATGCACGTTATCGCTGCGAAAGCAGTCGCTTTCGGCGAAGTGCTTCAGCCTTCCTGGAAACAATACGCGCAGCAAGTAATCAACAATGCAAAAGTGCTTGCTGAAACTTTGATCGGCGAAGGCATCAACATCGTTTCCGGCGGAACAGACAACCACTTGATGCTCGTTGATACGCGCAGCCTGAACATTACAGGCAAAGCGGCTGAGCATGTGCTTGATTCCATCGGCATCACAGCTAACAAAAACGCGATTCCTTTCGATCCTACGAGCCCGTTCATCACAAGCGGCATTCGTCTTGGTACGCCAGCGGCTACTTCCCGCGGTATGGACGAAAAAGCAATGAAAGTAATTGGCGAAGTTATCGCGATGACGCTTAAAAATCCGGAAGATGAAGCGGTGCTGACAAAAGCGCGCGGTCTCGTTCGCGATCTGACTGCTCAATATCCGCTCTATCCTTTGATGAAATACTAGTTAAGGCTTATCATTGCAATACAAATGGCGTTGCAGGATGCTCTTCTGCACCGCCATTTTTTTTAATATAATAACGTTATCGTTATTCGTCTCTTTAAGGGGTGTCCCGGAATCATCAGTTGATGAGTCCGGGACACCCCTTTTTTCCGCTCGCGGCGTATTAAGAATGGTCAGTTGCAGCATCCTATACCTAATCGTTGGAATGACAATTTCATTCTGTGTATACAGAACCAATTGTATGATATGGTAATTGACAGTCCGCCAAATCGTATTGTATATTGATATTCGTGTAAAAGTATTTAACATGCGATAATAATACGTTTTTGGCGTTGGAATTGATAATTATCCTGTAGATTTCTAATTAATATTGACAATCTTTGAGGATGGTTAAAATTTCCTTGGCACTATAATGTAAAATTATCACAAAAATGTAAGGAACAACAGGGGAGGTCTATCATGAAGAAGAAGTATGGATTTACACTTATTTCTCTGTTTCTGGTTCTGGCTATACTTGCAGTAGGCTGTACACCGAAGAATGAAACAGGCAACAACGCGGGCGGCGAAGGCGCTGCAACAGCGAAAAGCGAGTTCCGCATGAACTTGGCTTCGGAGCCGCCGTCTCTTGATCCTGCACAAGCGCAAGACCAAGTATCTGCAACTGTACTTAACGGTATCTATGAAGGCTTGACTCGCAAAGACGAGAACGGAAATGACGTTCCGGGCATTGCGAAAGAATGGAAAATTTCCGATGACGGCCTGACTTACACGTTTACACTTCGCGATGATGCGAAATGGAGCAATGGCGACGCGGTAACAGCAAATGATTTTGAATTTGCTTGGAAACGTGCATTGGATCCAAACCTGAAACCAACTGTTGCGGCTTACGCATATCAGTTGTACTACATTAAAAACGCAGAAAAATATAACACAGGCACAGACGGCGTTACTGCCGACGATGTTGGCGTAAAAGCGATCGACGAGCATACGCTTGAAGTTCAGCTGAACTCCCCGACGCCATACTTCCTGAGCCTGATGTCGTTTACCGTATTTTTCCCTGTTCACCAATCGGTGAAAGACAACGAAGCTTGGGCAACTGATGTGAAAACAATCGTTACAAACGGTTCGTTCAAAATGTCCGAGTGGAAGAAAAATACTTCCATCACGCTCGTTCCTAACGAAAACTACTATGCGAAAGCTGATGTGAAACTGACGAAAGTTCATTTCACAATGGTTAACGACTCCAATACAGAGCTGAGCATGTACCAAACAGGTCAATTGGATTATGCCGGCATGCCGACTGGCCTTATTCCGACGGAGCAGTTCGACACGCTGAAAGCAAGCAATCCGGATGAATTTAAAGTAAAAGGTACAGCGAGCATTTACTACTACCTGTTCAACACCAAAGACAAAGTGTTCAGCAACGCGAAAATCCGCCAAGCGCTTTCGATGGCGATCAATCGTAAAGATATCGCTGAGCAAGTAGCAAAAGGCGGCGAAACTCCTGCATTTGGTTATGTACCGCCGGGCATCAAAGGTGAAAAAGAAGATTTCCGTACAGAGTTCAGTGATGCAAATTACTTCACTGAGGATATCGAACAAGCGAAAAAACTGCTTGCTGAGGGCTTGGCTGAGCTGGGCTTGAAACAATTGCCTGAAGTAAAACTGGCTTACAACACGAACGAAAAGCATCAACGTGTAGCGGATGCGATCGTTGCGATGTGGAAAGAAAACCTGGGCATTACAGCTACAACTGAAAACCAAGAATGGGGCGTATTCCTCGAAAACCGCAATCGCTTGAATTATCAAGTGGCGCGCGGCGGCTGGGGAGCGGACTATAACGACCCTATGACGTTTATCGACCTGTTCACATCGAAGAGCGGAAATAACAACACAGGCTTTGCGAACGCTGACTATGATGCGCTGGTTGCCAAAGCATACAGCACAGATAACCAAGCTGAGCGTATGAAAGCTATGGCGGAAGCTGAGAAAATGCTGATCGAAACTCGTGCGATCATGCCGATTTTCTACTACAGCAGCGTGTATATGATCAAGCCGGGCTTCACAGGCATTTTCATCGATTACAAGGGCGATATTGACTATACTCGCGGAGCTGTAGAAGCGAAATAAGAAGCACGTCCATGGTTTGCGGGATATATGCAGCTTTGACTGCGTATATCCCTTTTTACAATAAAGCTGAGTGACTTTGGGATGCGGTGTGATTTTGAGATGCGGTGTGATTTTGAGATGCGGTGTGATTTTGAGCTCTGCTCAAAGATCCTGATGTCATGCTCAAAGATCCTGATGTCATGCTCAAAGATCCTGATGTCATGCTCAAAGATCCTGATGTCATCAAAGATCCTGATGTAAGGAGGTGCCACGACGAGTGGTTCGCTATGTCCTTCAGAAACTGCTTTTTATGATTATTTCGATATTCGTATTGGCATCCGCGACTTTCTTTCTTATGAAAGCGATACCGGGCAATCCGTTCCAATCTGAAAAAAATGTGCCTCCGGCCATTCAAGAGAGACTTAACGAGCAATACGGTTTAAACGACCCGTTGGGCGTTCAATATTTGCATTACATGAACAATTTGCTGCACTTCGATCTTGGATTGTCGATGAAGCAGCAATATACGTCGGTTGTTGACGTTATTCAAAGAGGTTTCATTTACTCCTTGCAGCTTGGCATATTTGCGATCATTGTATCGGTTGCTGCAGGCGTTCTGCTTGGCCTGATTGCTGCACTTAATCATCGAAAATTTCTCGATTCCTTCACTATCTTCATTGCGGTGCTGGGGGTGTCGATTCCAAACTTTGTTATCGCTACGATTTTGCAATTTGTGTTCGGCGTCAAACTGCGCTGGTTCAGCGTTGCCGGGCTGAATGATCCGACTGACTTTATTTTGCCGGTACTGGCATTGTCCTTCTTGCCGGCTGCCTTTATTGCCCGCTTAACCCGGTCCAGCATGCTGGAGGTGCTAACGGCCGATTACATTAAGACGGCTAGAGCAAAAGGGATTTCGGGCCGTGTCATTCTTTTGCGGCACGCTTTGCGCAACGCGATTTTGCCGGTTGTCACGTATGTAGGTCCAATGACGGCCAATATTATTACCGGTTCGGTCGTGATTGAGCAAATATTCGGTATCGGCGGCTTGGGCAAAGATTTTGTCGGCAGCATTACCAATCGGGACTATACGCTCATTATGGGCGTAACGCTGTTCTATGCGGTTATTCTGATGCTAGCGCGTTTCGTGACCGATATTGCGTACGGCTTTGTGGATCCGAGAATTAAACTGAGCGGCAAGAAAGGAGGCTGACCGGGCAATGACTGAACAAACGTTGACGAAAGATGATTTCAGGAAATTGACGAAGGAAGAGAAAGTGCCGGAAATGGTCGTTCGCGAAAGCATTTCGGCATGGAAGGATGCTTGGTTCCGACTTCGTTCCAACAAAATGGCGATGGTCAGCCTTGTCATCCTTGCTTTGATCGTCCTTATGGCTATTTTTGGACAGATGATGACGCCTTACGATTACTCGACAAACGATTTGTCGGCAACCAATCAGAAGCCTTCTGCGGAGCATTGGTTCGGAACGGACGCGCTTGGCCGCGACATGTTTGAGCGCACGTGGATGGGCGCGGGCATTTCGCTGCAGGTCGGCATTTATGCCGCGCTTGTCGATTTGGTTGTCGGCGTCATTATCGGCGGTATTATGGGCTACTACGGCGGCCGCGTCGACGAAGTGCTGAACCGTATTTGCGAAATTTTATATTCCATTCCAAGTTTGCTTGTCGTTATTTTGCTTATCGTCGTTATGGAGCCAAGTATGTTTACGATTATTTTGGCTCTGAGTATAACCGGCTGGATTAATATGGCGTGGATTGTCCGCGGGCAAATTATGCAGCTGAAAAACCAGGAATACGTACTCGCGGCCCGTTCCCTTGGGGCAAGTCCGGTGCGCATTATGTTCAAGCATCTTGTGCCGAACGCAATCGGGGCTATTATTGTTACGATTACGATGACGGTGCCGAGCGCGATTTTTGCCGAAGCGTTTCTGAGCTTCCTCGGCCTTGGCGTTCAAGCGCCGGCAGCATCGCTGGGCACATTGATTAACGATGCTTTGAAGGCGATGACGGTTTTCCCTTGGCGGATGGTTTTCCCTGCTGTGCTTATCAGCTTGACGATGCTTTGCTTCAATATTTTTGGCGACGGTCTTCGGGATGCACTTGATCCGAAAATGAAAAAGTAGGAGGTGCGACAGATGGAAGCTTTGCTTGAAGTGAAAGATCTGCGCGTGAATTTCAAAGTGCGCGGCGGTACTGTGCAAGCAGTGCGCGGCGTTAACTTTCATGTAAATAAAGGGGAAGCGGTGGCGATCGTCGGCGAATCCGGCTGCGGCAAAAGCGTAACGGCTCAATCATTGATGCGCCTCATTCCGTCCCCGCCGGCTATTACGACCGGCTCGATTAAATTCAAAGGCGAAGAGATTTTGGCGAAAACGCCAAAACAGATGGAGGGCATTCGCGGCAAAGAAATCGGAATGATTTTTCAGGATCCGATGACGTCGCTTAATCCGACGCTGACCATCGGACGCCAAATTACAGAGGGCCTGATCAAGCATCAGGGCGTCAGCGCTTCGGCTGCCCGCGAGCGTGCAATAGAGATGCTGAAGCTGGTCGGCATTCCGAATCCGGATGCGCGTTTCAGTCAGTATCCGCATGAGTTTTCGGGCGGGATGAGGCAGCGGGCGATGATTGCGATTGCGCTCGCCTGCAATCCGTCGCTGCTCATTGCCGATGAGCCGACTACCGCTCTCGACGTAACGATTCAAGCGCAAATTTTGCGCGTGATGAAAAATTTGCAGCAAAGCATGGGCACTTCTATTATTCTTATAACCCATGATTTAGGCGTCGTTGCCGATGTATGCGACCGCGTTATCGTAATGTATGCCGGTAAAGTGGTGGAGACAGGGACGAAATGGGAGATTTTCCAGAACCCTAAACACCCTTATACGAGAGGGCTTTTGCGTTCGCTGCCGCGTCTCGATCAGAAAAAGGACGAGCCGTTGATTCCGATTTACGGCATGCCGCCTGATCTGATTAAACCGCCTGCTGGCTGCAGCTTCTGCGCCCGTTGCAATGAAGCGATGCGAGTCTGCGAGGGCAACGATCCGAAGCTGCTTCCGGTTGACGGCAACGAATCGCATCAATCGGCATGCTGGATGGCGCATCCGTATGCGACCCGCAGCGAGGAGGTGCCTGTATGAGCGAGCCGTTAGTGCAGGTCAACCATTTGCGCAAGTTTTTCAATCTTGGCGGCGGGAAGATCTTGAAGGCGGTCAATGATATCGACTTTAACATCTACAAGGGTGAAACGGTCGGCGTCGTTGGCGAATCCGGATGCGGCAAATCGACGGCGGGACGGACGATTCTTCGTCTGTACGAACCGACGGTCGGCGGCGTTACGTTCCAAGGCCAAGATATTTATGCGATGAGAGGTTCGAAGCTGAAAGCTTTACGCCGCGATATGCAGATGATTTTTCAAGATCCGTATGCTTCCTTGAACCCTCGTATGACGATTACGGATGTTATCGGCGAAGCGCTTGATATTCATAATTTGGCCGGCAGCCGTACCGAGCGCAAGCGCAAGGTAGAAGGGCTGCTTGATCTCGTCGGCTTGAATCCGGATCATGCGACGCGTTATCCGCATGAATTTTCTGGCGGACAGCGCCAACGGATCGGTATCGCGCGAGCTTTGGCGGTCGATCCGAAGTTCATCATTGCGGACGAGCCGATCTCGGCGCTCGACGTATCCATTCAAGCGCAGGTTGTTAACTTGCTGCAGGATTTGCAGCGCAAGATGGGCTTGACCTATTTGTTCATCGCCCATGACTTGTCAATGGTTAAGCATATCAGCGACCGCGTTGCTGTTATGTATCTGGGCAAAATCGTGGAGTTCGCGACGAGTGACGAGCTGTATGCGAGCCCGGCGCATCCGTATACGCGGGCGCTCATGTCCGCGATTCCGATCCCGGACCCGGAAGTGGAAGCGACGCGCGAGCGTATCGTGCTGAAAGGCGATCTGCCAAGCCCGATCAACCCGCCGAGCGGCTGCCAGTTCCACACGCGCTGCCCGATCGCGACGGACAAATGCAAAACGGTCGAACCCGCGTTGCTCGAAATCCGCAAAGGCCACTTTGCTTCTTGCCATTACGCTGAGGTTTAATGAAAACCAGCTCGTCTTCGCTGCAGTGAAGACGAGCTGGTTTTTTGTTGATAACGCGTTGTGTGCGTAAGCCCGAAACTGGCCTTACAATCGCAAAAGTTACTGTTGAGCGAGCGCGTAAGGCCAGATTTGGCCTTACGACCACCCCTGTGACTACCGGCCATAGCGAAAGTGTTGGGCCAGCTTGCTGCGGTTCACTACGAAGACACGCTTTCGCTGAGTGCCCTTTCCTGTTTGCAGCAACTTCTCGCTGGCAACTAGTCGTGAGAGTACCAACTTGGTTCTATGTTTGCTAATTTGTAAATGTTGCTGAACCAGAATAGGTTTAATAGGTTTTCCGATATGCAGTGCAAGGCGGATAACCTCGCACTCTAGCAGATAATCGACTATCGCACATTCCTCTTGATCTTTATCCATCCTCCATATTCCGATCAATTGTTGCAGCTGCTGGATGCAAGTCTTTGGTTTCTCGTTAACATCGTCATAAGAGAATCGCATTACCGTCCAGCCGTCTAAGACCAGATGGTTTTGCCGCATACGGCTGTCGGAAAATTGCCAGCGGTTGATGTTGGAGGCGTGGGTGCTAAAGCCGTCGATCTCGATCGCTAGCCGCAGCGACCCTTCGAGATAAGCGAAATCAATGAAACGGGTGCCGTCTTTAAAGTCGGCTACTTCATACTCGGGATGCAAACCGCGAAGATGGCCGAAGGCGGGTATCCAAACAGCTTCAATAAAACGCTGTTCTCCGTGCCCCAGTCCATTCGCCAATCGGCGCTTGGATTCGCCGGCGCGCTCAGCAACATGCTGTTTTAGCCATATTTCATACATACTAGCGTATTGCTTTTCGTCCATAGCCATAAAGCGATCATCGCCCTTCCATCTTTTAGTAAAATAAAAAGCACCGCGCCATCCGGACATATTGTCCGGTCAACGCGGTGCGTGCTTCGCTACCGTATTTGATATATGTGTAATTTTACCATTAGAATAATGGTAGAAGCAATATTAAGTTGAAAAGTTGCGCCAGCTATCGCCATAGCCAGTTTCGAGCTTTGAAGGACAGATAGTTACTCTACTCAATATAAGACCAGATCTGGCCTTATGCGATTGCTTAACAGTAACTTTTACAGTTGTAAGGCCAGTTTCGTCCTTTCGCACGTGCCCGACGAGGATAGATAGTTGCTAGGCTCCATGTAAGGCCAAATCTGGCCTTACGTGGTCACGGAACAGTTGAATTTGCGGCTGTAAGGCCAGTTTCGTCCTTTCCGCACGTGCCCAACTAGTACAGATAGTTACTCTACTCTATGTAAGGCCAATTCTGGCCTTACGTGGTCACGGAACAGTTGAATTTGCGGCTGTAAGGCCAGTTTCGTCCTTTCCGCACGTGCCCGACGAGGATAGATAGTTGCTAGGCTCTATGTAAGGCTAACTCTGGCCTTACGTGGTCACGGAACAGTTGAATTTGCGGTTGTAAGGCCAGTTTCGTCCTTTCGCACGTGCCCGACGAGGATAGATAGTTGCTAGGCTCTATGTAAGGCCAATTCTGGCCTTACGTGGTCACGGAACAGTTGAATTTGCGGCTGTAAGGCCAGTTTCGTCCTTTCCGCACGTGCCCGACGAGGATAGATAGTTGCTAGGCTCTATGTAAGGCTAATTCTGGCCTTACTAAAAAACATAGCGTCATATATTGCGGCACCTATGATAAAATGGAAATATTCAGCAATACAACTAAGGAGGCTTTCTTATGGATCCGTTTGTTTTATTTATTGTTGCTGCGGTAATTATGGTAACGATTGCGCTCGTCAGCTCCAATTCGAAATCGAAAAAGTCGAGTTCCTATAACAACAGGGGCGCTTACAGCAGATACGGTACGAATCATGTAAGCAACCGCAAAGGTTCAAGCGCAAGCTTTCGTTGGCCGTCGGAGCAGCCTCCTGCGGCGCTTGGTGTACCGCAGGGACATCCCGCTTATGAAGCGGCGGTAAGGCTGGAATCCTCACTCGCTCTCGATTACGAGAGCCGGGTTAAGGATCGCGTGCTCAAGATTACGCCAAACATGAGTGATTCCGAATGGAATTGGACCTGGTTTGAGTTGAAACGATACTTCCTCATGTGCGCTGTCGTGAAGGGTGTGCCAATGTACAGCCGAAAAGTCGATGTGGTGTGGCATGAAATGCTCATGTTTACGCGAGAATATGAACAGTTCTGTATTCGCTTCTGCGGCGAGATGATCCATCATGCTCCTCATGGCGAAGGCGAGCAGCCGGAACAGGGGGAACGGGCTTGGTTCGACTGGGTGTACGGCGAGCTGTTTGCGCCAGCTCCGGCGAGCGGCCGTTTGTGGGGCGCGTTCTATCGGACGAGAATGCCGGACAAAAGGCTGCAGGAGCTTCACGCATTTCAGCCGGAGGAGCTTCGCGCACAATGGTTTAACGGCAAAACTTCCGCTCATTATAACGATCTTCGCCATACGAACGACTACTTGATTCATCGGGCGCGGACGCAGCTGTCAACAGTGAACGGAAAACAGCGCAATGACAGCAGTAACGATGATTATTCCGGCTGGAACGGCAGCTATGATCCGTTACTCGGCGCTACCGGTATGCTGTCAGGCATTCTTCTGTTAAATTCCTTGTCCAATGCGAATGAAGATGAGTTCAACCGCCAAATGGAGGAGGCTCAATCAGAAGAAGAAAGGGAATCCTACGGATATGTCGACGGTTCCGGCTATAGTTCAGACTCGGATGAAGCATCGGATAACGGCGGCAATGGAGAGGATTACGGCAATAATGACGGAGGAAGTTATGACGGCGGCAGCAACGATAGCGGCGGCGGATTTGACAGCGGGGGAGGCGGCAGCAGCGACAGCGGCTCGTCCTGCGGAGGAAGCAGCTGCGGAAGCGGCTGCAGCAGCAGTTAATGTCCATGAAATCTCAGGATGCAACCCAACCTTTACAATGATATAATAAACGGGATTGTGTCCAAAAAAGAATAAGTACCACAGGAGGAATTAAGCTTCATGAGCAAACTGGTCATCTGCGACCATCCGTTGATTCAGCATAAGCTGACTTATATTCGGAACAAAGATACGAAAACAAAAGACTTCCGTGAATTGGTCGACGAAGTCGCTACATTAATGGCCTACGAGATTACAAGAGATCTTCCGCTCGATACGATAAAAGTACAGACGCCGGTAGCGGAAACCGAAGCGAAAGTGATTTCCGGGCGCATGATCGGCCTGGTGCCGATTTTACGCGCAGGTCTGGGTATGGTGGAGGGCATTCTAAAGCTCGTCCCTGCCGCAAAGGTTGGACATATCGGTCTGTTCCGCGATCATGAGACGCTGCAGCCGACAGAATATTACATTAACCTTCCTACCGATGCGCCGAATCGCCAGCTGATCGTCATTGATCCAATGCTTGCGACCGGCGGCTCGGCCATCGCTGCGATTAACGCTTTGAAAAAGCGCGAGTGCGAGCATATTAAGCTGATGTGCTTGATTGCTGCGCCTGAAGGCGTGAAAGCTGTTCAAGAAGCGCATCCGGACGTCGACATTTACTTGGCGGCCTTAGACGAGCGGTTGAACGAAAAAGGCTATATTGTGCCTGGTCTCGGTGATGCCGGCGATCGGATTTTCGGCACCAATTAGCGTCAGCGTTTGGTCGATTTTTCTGCGAAACGGGCTTCTCTTGACAAAAAACAAGGTGAAGCCGTTTACGCTTGATAATAGGAGTGAATGGTTTTGTCTAAACTGAAAGTAATGACCATCTTCGGAACGCGTCCGGAGGCGGTTAAAATGGCTCCGCTCGTGCTTGAGCTTAATAAGCATGCGGATCAGATCGAATCGATCGTTTGCGTAACTGCGCAGCATCGGCAAATGCTTGATCAAGTGCTTGAATTTTTTGAAATTCAGCCGAACTATGACTTGAATGTAATGAAGGACCGCCAGACGCTGACGGAGACGACGGTTCGCGTGCTGGAGGGACTTGATCCGGTGCTTGCCGAAGCGAAGCCGGATATTGTGCTTGTGCACGGCGATACGCAAACGACGTTCCTCGCGAGCTATGCCGCTTTCTTGAAGCAAATTCAAGTCGGTCATGTCGAAGCCGGACTTCGTACGTGGAACAAGCTTTCGCCGTATCCGGAAGAGATGAACCGCCAGCTTGCCGGCGTCCTGTCCGATGTTCATTTTGCGCCAACGGAATGGTCCGCCAACAACCTGCGTAAAGAAAACAAATCGGAATCGACGATTTATGTGACCGGCAATACGGCTACGGACGTGTTCGAGTACACGGTTGATCCGTCGTTCTCGCATCCGGTAATCGAATGGGCCAAAGGCAAACGGATGATTCTGATGACGGCGCACCGCCGCGAAGCGCTCGGCGAGCCGCATCGCAATATTTTCCGCGCGGTTAAACGAATTGCGGATGAGCATGAGGACGTTGCGATCGTGTATGCGGTCCATCCGAACCCGGCGGTAAGAGAGCCTGCGAACGAAATTCTTGGCAATCACCCGCGCATTCAGCTCATTGAACCGCTCGACGTATTTGAATTCCATAACTTCTACCCGCATGCCTATATGATTATGACGGATTCCGGGGGCTTGCAGGAAGAAGCGCCGTCCTTTGGCGTGCCGACACTGGTGCTCCGCGACACGACGGAACGTCCGGAAGGTATCGAGGCGGGAACGCTGGAGCTGGTAGGCACGGATGAAGACAAGGTTTACAACCGGGCTAGAGCGCTATTGAATGACGGAGCTCTCTATGAACGGATGAGCAAGGCAGCAAATCCTTACGGCGACGGACAAGCGTCGGTGCGTATTGTCCAGGCGATACTGCATCATTTTGGCAGAAAATCCGAGCGTCCCGACCCGTTCACACAAAATTCATAAATAGCTCGATTGCATTCGGATGATAGCGGAATGTACAGCATACAGTGGTACTGTATGGTTTTGCTCACTCCGAAGTCTTGATTTATCAAGGGTTTTGGCGATTTTGCCAACGAAAATTCGCAGTTATATCAATTGACAAACCTTGCGCCGCTTCGATAAAATATATGAGGATTGACAGGGGTATGATCATGAATAAAAAGAGCAGAAAGGACAATCCGCTGTTCGCTGCCGGCTTAGTCGGAGCGCTCGGATTACAAGTCGCTGCATGTATCTTTTTAGGCTACTGGATCGGATCATCGCTCGGAAGCCGTTTCGGCGACGAGAAAGGATGGACCGTCGGGGGCATACTGGTCGGTCTGGCTGTCGGTATACTCTCAGCCATTCTGCTTGTGAAGAAGGTAATGGAGGAAGCCGATGGATAAAATGATGTCGACGGCAGTACGGACGCTTCTTTTGGTTACTGCGGCAACTTTGGTAGTTTGGGCTGCCGTGCCGGAATGGCGTACGGTTACTCTCGGTCTGCTTCTGGGATTGGCAGCAAGTTACATGAATGCGTTTTTATTAAAACGCAGAGTGGAGCTTGTCACATTCGGAGCAGCAGGGGGAACAGCGCGCCGGATGGGGATTGGGCTTGGAAGCCGCATTGCGACAGTTTTGCTGGTTGCCATGCTTGCCTATCGTTTTCCGGAGAAATTCAACATGCCTGCCGCCTTAGCGGGCTGTATGGTCATGCCGTTTATTCTTCTGGCAGCAGCATATATTCACAACAAAAGACAATCATAGCGGAAAGGGGTGAGAATTTTACATGCATGAATTTCCGATACTTCAGCTCGGGCCGTTTGATATCGATCTTGCGATGCTGGTTGCTCTTCTGGTATCCGGGATTGTTACTTTCCTTATCGCTAAGCTGGCGACGCGGAATCTTTCGGTGGACAACCCATCCAAAATGCAAAACTTCCTGGAGTGGGTAGTTGATTTTGTTCATAACCTCATTTCGAGCGCGATGCCGCTTAACCGGGTTAAGCCTTTTCTGTCGCTTGGCATGACGCTGATTATGTTCATTTTCATCTCCAACTTGCTCGGCCTGCCTTTCGGTATCGTTACCGAGCCGCATCATGAGATCGAATCGCTCGGGATTACGAAGGAAATGTTCGAGCATGGCCATCACGTGGCTATCGCTTGGTGGAAATCGCCTACGGCTGATATTTCGGTGACGGCAGGCTTGGCGATTATCGTGTTCTTCATCGTCCATATCCTCGGTCTCCGATTGAACAGCAAGCATTATCTTAAGCACTACTTCCAGCCGTATCCGATCTTCTTCCCGATTAACTTGATCGAGACGATTTCGAAGCCGGTAACGCTGGCGCTCCGGTTGTTCGCAAACATTTATGCGGGCGAGGTGCTGATCAGCACGATTCTGATGCTGGGCTGGATCGGTACGCCGTTCCTGATCGCTTGGCAAGGATTCAGTATTTTCGTCGGTGCGATTCAAGCGTTCCTGTTCACAATGCTTACGATGGTATACATCTCGCAAGCAGCAATTCACGACGAAGATCACCATTAATAATGAAGCAACAAAGCGTTTGACACCCGCGCTATCATGCGAGGGTTAAGTTATAAAAAACTAAAAACACATTTTTCGAGGAGGATTTACAAATGGAAATATTGGCAGCAGCATTGGCAGTAGGTTTGGGCGCAGTTGGCGCAGGCGTAGGTAACGGTCTGATCGTAAGCAAAACAGTTGAAGGCATCGCTCGTCAACCAGAACTGCAAGGCAAGCTTCAAACAACGATGTTTATCGGCGTAGGTATCGTCGAAGTCGTGCCTATCATCGGCGTAGTTATCGGCTTCTTGGCGTTCTTCAGCGCTTAATTGACCATTCGCAACTGGCGGGGAAGGCCTAGCCCTCTTCGCCTTCGTTATGATTTAGACAATTCTGTGTTGAGGAAGGAGTGGCAGCAATGGATTGGCAATGGGAATCTACAGTAATCGCAATGGTTGCTTTCGGCATTTTGTACTGGCTTCTGAACAAGTATGCCTTCGGACCATTGTTCAGCATTATGGAGCAACGCAGACAGTTGGTGCTCGAACAAATGAACACGGCAGAATCCAGCCGCAAGCAGGCTGAAGAGAATATGGCTGAGCAGAAAGCGGCGCTTGAACAAGCGCGCAAAGAAGCTTACGACATTATCGAGCAAGCTAGAGCGACAAGCACGAAAACAGCCGACGATATCGTACAATCGGCTAAATCGGAAGCAACTCGCCTGAAGGATGACGCTTTGAAAGATATCGAGAGCGAGAAAAACAAAGCGATCGCCGCGCTTCGTACCGAAGTGGGCGGTATCTCCGTCAAAATCGCATCGAAAATTATCGAGAAGCAAATCGACGAAAAATCTCAGGAGCAGTTGGTTAATCAATACCTGAAAGAAGTAGGAAGCAAATGAGCCGGGACACAGTCGTAGCGAAGCGCTACGCCAAAGCATTGTTCGAGCTCGCTCAGCAGAATGGAATTGTTTCCGAGGTTGAAGACCAGCTTAAGCTGATCGCTCAAGCTCTGGAACAGGATCAAGACGCTGCTAAGTTCCTTTCTTTCCCTAACATTGCACCAGAGAACAAAATTGCAGTATTGAAATCGGCATTCGGCGATCGTGTTTCTTCTATTGTATTGAACACGCTTGAGCTTCTTGTCGTTCGCGGACGCCAAGATGTTATTTTGGAAGTGTCCGAAGCTTATACAAAAATTGCGGGAGAAGCGCTTGGTCAAGCTCACGCAACTATATATTCCGCTGCGCAATTGTCTGTAGCTGAGTTTACGGAAGTTGTTAACCAGTTCAATCAATTGACAGGGAAGAAAATTATTGCACAGCAAATCGTAGAGCCAACTTTGCTCGGCGGCGTACAAGTGCGCATCGGCGATCGTCTGTATGACGGAAGCTTGTCCGGCAAGCTGGATCGTTTACAAAAATCGTTTAAAATCTAATGTACGGTAGATAGGGGTGAACGAATTGAGTATCAGACCTGATGAAATCAGCACGCTGATTAAACAACAGATCGAAAACTATAAATCCGAAATTCAAGTCGTAGACGTCGGCACTGTCATTACTGTCGGTGACGGTATCGCCCGCGTTCACGGTTTGGAGAATGCGATGCAAGGCGAGTTGCTCGAATTCGCAAACGGTGTTGTCGGTATGGCATTGAACCTCGAGGAAAGCAACGTCGGTGTCGTTATCCTCGGACCATACACAGACATCAAAGAAGGCGACCAAGTTAAACGTACTGGCCGCATCATGGAAGTTCCAGTCGGCGAAGAGCTTCTTGGCCGAGTCGTGAACCCATTGGGCCAGCCGCTTGACGGCAAAGGTCCGATCAACACGACTCAATTCCGCGCAATTGAATCTCCTGCGCCTGGCGTTATCGACCGTAAATCGGTTCATGAGCCAATGCAAACAGGCATCAAAGCAATCGATGCGATGGTACCGGTAGGCCGCGGCCAACGCGAGCTCATCATCGGCGACCGTCAAACAGGTAAAACGGCGATCGCAATCGATGCAATCATCAACCAAAAAGGCAATGGCGTGAAATGTATCTATGTAGCCGTAGGCCAAAAACAATCCACTGTTGCTGGCGTTGTTGAAACGCTTCGCCGCCATGGCGCTTTGGAATATACAATCATCGTAACTGCAGGCGCTTCCGAGCCAGCTCCATTGCTGTTCTTGGCTCCATACGCAGGCTGCTCGATGGGCGAGTACTTCATGTACAAAGGCGAGCATGTTCTCGTTATCTATGATGACTTGTCGAAACAAGCGGCAGCATACCGCGAATTGTCCTTGCTGCTTCGCCGTCCTCCAGGTCGGGAAGCTTACCCAGGCGACGTATTCTACTTGCACTCCCGTTTGCTGGAACGCGCTGCGAAGCTTAGCGACGCACTCGGCGGCGGCTCGCTTACGGCTCTGCCATTCATCGAGACGCAAGCTTCCGACGTATCGGCATACATCCCTACGAACGTTATCTCCATCACGGACGGCCAGATCTTCCTGGAATCCGACCTGTTCTACTCCGGCCAACGTCCGGCAGTAAACGTCGGTATCTCCGTATCCCGTGTAGGCGGTTCCGCACAAATTAAAGCAATGAAAAAGGTTGCCGGCACACTCCGTCTGGACCTTGCGGCTTACCGCGAGCTTCAAGCGTTTGCGCAATTCGGCTCCGACCTCGACAAATCGACGCTTTCCCGCCTCAACCGCGGCGCGCGTACGATGGAAATTCTGAAACAAGGCGTTAACGAGCCAATGCCGGTTGAGAAACAAGTTATTTCGATCTACACGGCTGTTAAAGGCCACTTGGACGAAATTCCGGTTGCGGACATCCTTCGCTTCGAGAAAGAATTCCTGTCGTTCCTCGACTCCAACCATCCGGAAATCGGCGAATCGATTCGCACGACGAAAGATCTGGTTGCCGACAACGAGAAGGCTCTTGTTGACGCGATTAATAAATTCAAGAAAAGCTTTGCTGTATCGGCATAAGCTTGACGCATAAATAAACGCCCGTTCTGAATGGTACGGGCGTAGGTTCTTACTCCTACCAACACCAGGTTCGGTCTGCGCATTATCGCGCAGGCCGGGCAACAAAGGCGGGTGAAAAGCAATGGCAAAAGGCATGCGCGATATTAAACGCGAAATCAAGAGTAAACAAAATATGAAGCAAATCACGAAAGCGATGGAGATGGTTGCAGCATCCAAGCTCAGAAGAGCGCAGGAAGCGGCAACGGCTGCCCGTCCTTACGCGGATAAGCTGAAGGAAGTCGTAGCAAGCATCGCAGCCGGCACGAAGGATGTGAAGCATCCGATGCTGGAATCGCGTCCGGTGAAGAAAACGGGATATCTCGTTATCACATCCGATCGCGGTCTTGCGGGCGGTTACAACTCCAATATTCTTCGTAAAGTAACGATGACGATTCGCGAGAAGCATAAGTCGAATGACGAATTTGTACTGTTCGTTATCGGACGCAAAGGCCGGGATTACTTCCGCCGCCGCAATATGCCGATCGTCGAGGAAGTTATCGGTTTGTCGGATTCTCCGACGTTTGCCGACATCAAATCGGTTGCATATACAGCAGTGAAAAACTTCGCTGAGGGCGCGTATGACGAGCTCTATCTGTTCTACAACCAATTCGTGAACGCAATCACGCAAATTCCGACAGAAACGCGCTTGCTCCCGCTTGAAGAAGTGAGCGGCAACGCTTCTGTTGCAGCTTATGAATACGAGCCGTCACCTGAAGGCGTACTGGAAGTGCTGCTTCCTAAATATGCGGAAACGCTTATTTACAGCGCAGTTCTGGACGGCAAAGCAAGTGAGTTCGGCGCTCGTATGACTGCAATGGGCAGCGCGACGAAGAATGCAAACAAAATGATCAACCAGCTGACGCTGACGTATAACCGCGCTCGTCAAGCGGCGATTACCCAGGAAATTTCCGAGATCGTCGCAGGTGCGAACGCTCAATCGTAATTATGATGGAACCAGGAGGGAAAACCATGAAAAAAGGACGCGTTGTATCCGTCATGGGTCCGGTCGTCGACTTAGAGTTCGAACGCGGCAACCTGCCGGAAATATTGAACGCTGTCAAAATCCAGCAGAAGGGTGAAGCAGGCGGCATTGATATCAATCTGACGCTTGAAGTAGCCGTTCATCTGGGTGACAACTTGGTACGTGCTGTAGCAATGAGCACGACCGACGGTCTCGTTCGCGGCATGGAAGCCGTTGACACAGGCGCACCTATTACTATTCCGGTTGGCGCTCCAACGCTCGGCCGTGTATTTAACGTACTTGGCGAGCCAATCGACCAAGCCGGCGAAGCGAAATCGGAAATCAACCTTCCGATCCACCGCCAAGCCCCTGCATTCGAAGAATTGTCGACACAGTCGGAAATTCTCGAAACAGGCATTAAAGTTATCGACTTGCTCGCTCCATATGCCAAAGGCGGTAAAATCGGCCTGTTCGGCGGCGCGGGTGTAGGTAAAACGGTAACGATCCAAGAACTTATCAACAACATCGCTCAAGAGCACGGCGGTATTTCTGTATTTGCCGGCGTAGGCGAGCGTACTCGTGAAGGCAATGACTTGTACCACGAGATGAAAGACTCCGGCGTATTGCCAAAAACGGCGATGGTATTCGGACAAATGAACGAGCCGCCAGGCGCGCGTCAACGCGTTGCTTTGACGGGTCTGACAATGGCTGAATACTTCCGTGATACGGAAGGCAAAGACGTTCTTCTGTTCGTCGACAACATTTTCCGTTTCACACAAGCAGGCTCCGAGGTTTCGGCCCTTCTTGGTCGTATGCCTTCCGCGGTAGGTTACCAGCCAACGCTGGCAACTGAAATGGGTCAATTGCAAGAGCGTATCACGTCGACGAAAAAAGGCTCGGTTACTTCGATCCAAGCGATCTACGTACCTGCCGATGACTACACCGACCCGGCTCCTGCAACGACGTTTGCCCACTTGGACGCAACGACAAACTTGGAGCGTAAAATCTCCGAGATGGGTATCTTCCCAGCGGTAGATCCGCTTGCATCGTCGTCCCGTATCCTGAACCCAGAAATTTTGGGCGCAGAGCACTACAATGTAGCTCAAGGCGTTAAGAAAATTCTTCAGCGCTATAAAGAGCTTCAAGATATTATCGCAATCCTTGGTATGGACGAGTTGAGCGAAGAAGACAAATTGACTGTATCGCGCGCGCGCCGCATTCAATTGTTCTTGTCCCAACCGTTCCACGTTGCTGAACCTTTCACTGGCATCAAAGGCAAATACGTGCCGGTTAAAGAATCCGTTCGCAGCTTCAAAGAAATTCTCGAGGGCAAATATGACTATCTTCCGGAAGAAGCTTTCCGATATGTAGGTGTCATTGAAGAGGCCGTGGAGAAAGCCAAAACGCTGTAATAGCGAAAGGCGGGAGGAATCCACATGAGTACCTTTTTAGTTGAAATCGTAACCCCGGAGCGCAAAGTATATGCGGAAACGGCTAACATGGTTAGCGTAACCGGCGTGGAAGGCGAGCTCGGCATTTTGCCGAACCACATTCCGCTCGTTACTCCGCTTCGCATCGCTCCAATCGTAATTAAACGCGACGGCAACAAGGCGGACGTTATCGCAGCCAGCGGCGGCTTCATTGAAGTCCGCAAGGACAAAATCGTTATTCTTGCGGAGAGCGCTGAGCTTTCCACAGATATCGACGTAAACCGTGCGCAAGCAGCGAAAGAACGCGCTGAACAACGTCTGAAAGCGAAACGCGACGAGGTTGACTACCGCCGTGCAGAGCTTGCTCTGCAACGCGCAATGAACCGGATCAACGTGACGCAGCGTTAATTCGCAGTAAAGCAAACACTGCTCAAGCATCTCTTTTGAGAGCTTGAGCGGTGTTTTTTTTTTGTGCAAAATTGCATTCAAATTGGGACTGATGGCGTTTGACAGAGGCATAGCCTTCTTTCACAATGGAAGAAAGTGTATAGCGCTGCGATTTACAGAAAGGGGGCGGCACGAATGATAGATATCCATTCGCATCTATTGCCTGGCCTAGATGACGGGGCTGCAGACTGGAATGAGGCGATGGCGCTTGCGGCAGCCGCTTCCGCGGAAGGCATAACCGATATCATTGCGACGCCTCATCACTTTGACGGCAGATATAATAATAGCGCGGCTAAAGTAAATGAGCTGGTAAACACAATGAACGCAATGCTAACGGAGCAGCAAATACCGCTGACTGTTCATAGCGGACAAGAAATTCATGTGCATCATCATTTGCTGAACAATTGGGATAACGGACTGCTTCTTCCTCTAGCCGGATCGAAGTATGTGCTGCTGGAGATGCCTTCATCGCGAATTCCAGAACATATGGATCAGCTCGTTTATGAACTGAAATTGGCGGGGATCAGCGCCGTAATTGCGCATCCCGAGCGCAATGCGGAAATCGTCAAGCACCCGGAACGATTGGCTGAATTAATCGCTCTGGGCGCTTATGCGCAAGTGACCAGCCATTCCTTGGTTGGCGGTTTCGGCAGAACGATCGAGCGCGCTGCTTGGCATTTATGCCGCCATAGGTTAATCCATTTCATCGCATCGGACGCGCATCATCTGGAATGGCGCGGATTTCGGATGAAAGAAGCGTTTGAAAGAGCGGCAGGCACACTTGGAGAACAATGGAGCGACTACTACGCGCGCAATGCTGCAAGGCTCTTGCAGAGCGAAGAGATCGCCGCAGCGCCAAGCGAGGCAAGCCTGCCGAGAAGCGGAGGCTGGGATAAGCTGAAATCATTATTCCGACAATAAATGTACAAACTGCCATCTCGCTCGGACCGCTTCCTGCCGGCGCTGTAACCGCTCTGATTGGCGGGCCTTGGCTTGCCTGGCTCGTATTCGCTTCTGCTCGTGCTTGCCGATACAGTTGGCCGATCCATACTTACGCCGCGCGAGCTTCCTTCGGGACTTGTAGCGGCTCTTTTCGGCGCGCCGTATTTCATGTGGCTCATGTACTGCGCGGGCAAGCAGAAACAATCTATTCGTTTGCGGAATGAAAGCTAATATCGTTATTTTGATTAAATCAATCATATTCACGCGAAATATCGTGTGAATATGATTGATTTTTTTGTGTTAACCGCAAAATAATGACGAATATATGAATCTAAAAATAAAAATAAGAAATACGTTATATAAATGTTATTTATATGTTAGAATTACTAACATATAATGAGGAAGACTTTGGATGCGGGGGAATTGCCGATGTTTGATTGGGTGGGAGCGAAGAAGGGATTGCCATTATGGGTTTCGTGGAGCCTCAACAAAAGCATGAAGGAAGATGTGGAAAATATTTTCGAAGGAATTGCCGAAACCCGTAAAGATTTATTGTTGTCATGGTCGGAGGAATATTGGG
Source organism: Paenibacillus sp. NEAU-GSW1 (assembly GCF_009737085.1). Classification (GTDB taxonomy): domain Bacteria; phylum Bacillota; class Bacilli; order Paenibacillales; family Paenibacillaceae; genus Pristimantibacillus. Next base: position 147,591 of record NZ_WOVL01000004.1, on the reverse strand, counting down.
GCTTAATGGAACGGCTGGCTGAGCAGTTGGCCAATCAATGGCCAAGCAGCCAAGTGCTGTTGGACGGTGCAGACAAGCAATCTGTATTGCGCCAGCTGGAGCGAATATATGCGCGGGGAAATGATTTGACAGAGGTTTTTGTTTTGAATACGTTAGGGGAGGTCATCGTTTCTACCAATGATACGCATGAAGGAGCTATATATGCCGCTGGCAGCATTCTATCTCCCGGCCTGCAGTACATTCAGAGCGGCGGAAGCGGAAAACCTCGCCCGTGTTTATTCGGTCCATTCGGGGATGACCGGACATTAATGCTCGGATCAAGAAGCTCTTCTTTCCACGATAAAGTGACGCTGATGTTCATGCAGCCGATTGTTGCTAACGGCGAATATCGCGGAACGCTGTGCGGACGAGTGCCTAACGATGTGTTGGGCGATTTGATTCAACGAGAGTCCGGCCATGTATACCCGGATTCGGGCGATAATTACATATTTATGGCGAAGCCGATGCTGAATACGCATATCGCGCTGGGTACGGCATTGTCCCGCAGCCGATTTGAGGACAGAACGTTCACACACGGTGAAAATTTGAAGGACGGCGTAACTACCGATTGGGGAACGGTATCGATTAAAGAGCATACCGAATTCGAAATTATGTTTACTGACCCGGCTACGGGCCAATTGCACCCTGGCGTCGCGAATACGATTCGCAACGGCAGCAATCTGTTCGTTGAATTTCCGGGCTACTCCGACTATCGCCACATTGCCGTTATCGGCAAAGGGGTTACGTTTCAGCTGCCGCATTGCCCGGATGTGTGGGGAATGATGTGCGAAGGTGATCTTGAAGAGGTGTACAGAATCCGAAGCATCGAATGGCGCCAGCATATGCTGCATTTGCGGCTGACGCTAGCGCAAGCGCTGCTTATTGCTGCGCTTGCCGGTCTGTTGTCGGGAATGGGACAAGTCTCGCCATGGGTGACGGCCGCTGCGGTTGGCGTGTTTGCGATATTGTTCGGCACGCTATTCGGAGGCGTTCTGCAAAGGAAGGAATCAGGCAGAGTGGTCGGGCATCTTAGCCGTATAAACCGTTTTATCCGCATCAATGCGGAAGGCAAAGGCGATCTGACGCAACGGCTGCAGCCGGAGCAGTTCGATAACGATGAGCTTCGCGAATTGGCGAAATGGATCAACAACATGATCGACTCGCTCGAAGGCATTATGCTCCAGGTAAAGCTGGCTGCATCGGACGTGCTGTCCAGTCAGAATGCGCTTAATGATTCAGCGTCGGTGACTGCGAAGTCGACTGAACGGGTAAGCGGACAAGTTGGCGAGATGATCGGCAGCATTCGCCTTCAGTTGAAGGATATTGATATGGCTAAGGACGCGGCTGATGCGATGAGGGATACACTGCGGACGATCGAGCTTCAGGCGGCGGAGCAAATTGCGGCAGCGCAGTCCGAGGTGGACCGTATCGGCGAGAAGATGAGCCATATTTCAACGAAGGTTGGAGACACGAATGATACGATTCGCCGGTTTATGCAAACGGTGGATGAGATTCGCGGCGTGCTGCAGGTCATTGAAGAAATATCGGCGCAAACGAACTTGCTTGCGCTTAACGCTTCTATAGAAGCAGCTCGCGTCGGCGAGCAGGGACGGGGTTTCGCCGTCGTGGCAGCGGAAATTCGCAAGCTCGCCGATATGACACGCAAGTCGACCGAAGAGGTGCATGGCATCACGCATCAAATCTATGAGGAAGCAAAACAAGCTTACGCTTCCATGGATGAAGGAACTCAGGTCGTTGCTGAAGGCACTGAGCTTGTCGCAGCGGCGGCGGGTACGCTGCGGTCGGCGCAAAGCGAAGACAGTCGCAAGACTAAGGCAGTTGACGAGGTTGTGCAGTTAATGGAGAAAATCGCCGTTGTCAGCATGACGAACCGAAAGGTGTCCTCTAACGTGGAGGGCAGAGTGCATGAACTGATCGGCGAGATGGATAACGTCCGTCAGACGTCGGAAAATGTGGAATCGATCACGAAATTTTTACAGCAGCTTGTCGGGCAATTCAAGCTGACGGAGTCGCGTCAGCGTTAAGCTTTCCTACTCTTTTTATTATCGTCATTAGCCGTTGGCAGCAGCCAGCCGTTAATGGCGTCTTCTTTTTTTTCGGAGCAGATTGTACAGCCGAATGCAAAAAATAGCCTCTAGCATGTAAATCGGACATAGGTTAATATGATAGCGCTATCAATGCACAGTTAGACAGCATAAGCGGAGGCTGCGATGAAAAATTGGCTGGGAAGTGCTTGACATCCGGTACGGCGGCGTTATGAACCGTTTGGATACGGCGAGCATAGGGACGGCTCTTTTTTTTGTGCAGTTGATCGATATGCCGGTCGACGTTCCGCTAGTGTCCGGGTGCGGGGATACTGCTCCGAGTGAGATTCCTGTACATTTGCAGTTTTGCGAACGAATCTGCATATCGATTGCTAGCGGAATAGCAGCGGCGTGTGCATATTATTCCATGGAATAGATATCCTAAAGGTTAACGAAACTGGCTGCGGGAGGGACTCGAATGAGGTTTAGCGACTATATGCGCAGCCGAGGCAGCAAGCAGCAAAACAAAAAACAAGCAAAATCCGATCAAATTGAGCAGCAGCATCTGTCAGATTATGAGAACAAGAAGCTTTCTGCGAAATTGGATACGAATATAAGCGAGTTGAAAGCGGAGCTTGGCAACAGCAGCGATGTCGTTATTCGCGAGTTAGAGCTGCCGGGACCGTTCAAGGCAAAAGCAGTTCTCCTATATATTCAAGGCTTGGTTGACGAGATGCGGGTTAATGAAACGGTAGTTGAGGCGCTTCAAGCTGCGTCGCTGAACGAGGACCCGTTAGACCGTCCTGAGGCAGCGCTGAAAGAGATGAAAAACAAGCTGTTATCCGGCGGACGGCTTGAGGATGCGAACAACTGGAAAGAACTGTTCCAAGGATTGTTTACCGGGAACGCCATTGTGCTGCTGGACGGTTCAACGACAGCAATTGCTTCCTCCTGCGTCGGCGGCGAGAGACGATCCGTCGAAGAGGCGAAGTCGGAGGTCACGATTCGCGGACCGCGCGAAGGCTTTGTTGAATCGATGCGTGTCAATACAGCGCTCATAAGGCGTAAAATCCGCAGTCCTAAGCTATGGCTGGAGCAGATGACAATCGGCCGCGAAACGCAGACGCCGGTAGGCATTATGTATATGAAAGGCTTAGTCGACGAGCGGGTGCTGCAAGAGCTGCGCAATCGGCTGGGGGAGATTGACATTGACGGCATATTGGACAGCGGATACATCGAAGAGCTGATTGCCGATCAGAAATGGACGCCGTTCCCTACCTACTTAAGCAATGAGCGTCCGGATGTGATCGCTGCCAGCCTGTTGGAAGGCAGAATCGCGATTCTCGTAGACGGAACACCGTTTGTGATAGTTGCTCCCGCTATTTTCAACATGTTCTTTCAGGCAGCGGAAGACTACTATCAACGATATGATGTTGCCACCTTTTTGCGGCTGCTGCGCTTCTTCTCCTTCTTTCTGGCGTTGGCGATGCCGTCTATGTATGTTGCGGTAGTCGGCTATCATCAGGAAATGATTCCGACGCCGCTGCTGCTTAAGTTGGTTGCGCAGCGGGAAGGCGTTCCGTTTCCGGTCTATTTGGAAGCTTTCATTATGGAATTTGTGTTCGAAATTCTTCGCGAGGCGGTCGTGCGTATGCCAAGCGCCGTCGGCAACGCGATTTCGATTGTAGGCGGTATGGTTATCGGCCAATCAGTCGTTGAAGCGGGAATTGTGTCGCCGGCAGTCGTCATTGTCGTTGCTTTTACAGCGATAACAAGCTTCGTCTCGCCAACCTACAATTTGGGCATCGCGGCAAGGCTGCTGCGTTTCTTGCTGCTGGCGGCGGCATCGACGCTCGGCTTTTACGGATTATCGCTGATCGTGCTCCTTGTCCTTCTTCACCTCACCAATTTGCGCTCGTTAGGGATGCCCTACATGAAGCCGTTTTCTCCGTTTATGGGCAAAGACTGGATGGATTCGATCGTCCGGGCGCCGTTATGGCTGCTGCGAAACAGGCCGCAAATGCTTGCTTCCGATAATCCTACTCGCTCCGATTTGGATGTGAAGGCGCTTGAAGGGGAGGAGCCTGTGCAATGAAAGCGCGCGGTCGGTTCGGGAGGAAAGCTGCTTCCATTGTCGGTATTCTAGCTATGCTGCTTGGCATGATGATCATTAGCGGCTGTTGGGATTTACGGCATTTGGACAGGTTAAGCGTCGTTATGGCGATGGGGATTGACGATGATCCGACAGGCAAGCAAAAAATGCGAGTTACGATGCAAACGGTGCTTGCGCAAAATGCGGCGTCGGGAAATAAGCTGGCCGTGGAAGGGATGTCGGTTATGACGTTCACGGAAACCGGCGATACCGTATTTGAGGCGATCCGAAAAATGACGCGCAAAACGTCGAGAAGACTGTTCTTTTCGCACACCAGGCTGCTTATTATCGGAGAGGACGCCGCTCGCAAAGGCGTCTATCCGCTTCTTGATCTGATCGAGCGTAATCCCGATATTCGCTTAAATATTGCTGTGATGATAGCGCGGGGAACGAGCGCGGAGAAGCTGCTGCAAACGACGACTTTAATGGATTCCATACCGGCCAACCAAATTCACGACACGCTTGATATTAACCAGAGCGCGCAAGGGCAAGAATATTTGGTTAAAGTCAACGACATTACACGAAATGCAATGGCCGGCAAACAGCAGGTCGCCGTTCCGTCGCTAGTGCTGGAGGGGGAACAGTCGGCGGGCAACGATGAGGAAAATATGAAGCATATTCATCCGAAAGTAGAGCCCAAGCTCAGTACAATGGCGATATTGAAGGACGGGCGATTCGTCGGTTACTTGACGACTAAGCAATCGAGAGGGCTGTCTTGGACGCAAAACAAAGTGAAAAGTACGGTTGTCAAGCTTGATTGTCCCCGCTCGGAAGGGAATTTCATAGTGGAAGTGTATCATTCTAAAGCAAAAATGAAGGCTGAAAAGCCGAAATACGGAGAAAGTCAAAAGCCTGTCATTCATGTCGATCTGGAAGTAAAGGGAAGCATTAAAGAGATTATGTGCACGGATTTGGGCGTTAAAGAGGAAAGCCAGCTTGAGGAAGCCGGGAAGCTTATGGACGCTGCCGTCGGGGACGAAGTCCAGGATGCCATCCGCAGGCTGCAAAAAGAGCTGAACAGCGATGCGATGGGCTGGGGAATGTTGGTTTATCAAGAGCAGCCTTCTCTCTGGAAGCAAATCGGAGGCAGATGGACGGAATTGTTTCCGGACGTTTCCTATGTGTTGAAGGTTAAAACGGATATTACCGATTCCGGTGTGCGGGTAAATTCGATCGTGAAATAAAGAGGTGTTGTTATGGCTGCAATTGCCGTAGTGGTTTTCGCCATTCTGGTCGGATTTGTCATTTGCAAGTATCGGCTAGGGCTAAAACAAAAACGGGAGGCGGGTTGGGCATTATTCATTATGTCGGCAGGCTCCGTATACTGGATAGGCATCATTTTGTCTTTTCCGGTACCGAATCCGCTCGACTGGATAACGGCCGTATTCGGTCCGTTCGCCTCGGCAATGAAAGATATGTTGTATTAGGCGCGGAATGAAAACAGGCGCAAATAAAGAACAGGAAGGAGGCTGCAAAATGAAGGCCGGCAATGGACTGACTAACGGCATGATTACATCAGGGCAGGCAGCGAAGCTGCTGTTTCTATTTGCCCTAGGGACAGCAGCATTAATTGTTATGACGACTGTCGTCGCCATTGCAAAGCAGGACGCTTGGATAACAACGCTTGTTGTAGCGCCGATCAACTACTGGTTCCTCCTTATTTATTTGAAGCTGGCGGAACGATTCCCCGATATGACGCTGGCGCAATACACGGAAAAAATATTAGGCAAATGGCTCGGCAAAGCGCTGCTGCTGCTCTATGTGTTTTTCTTCGTTATACTGAGCGCGCTGGTGCTGCGCAACATTTCGGATTTTCTCGTGCTTTCCATACTGCCTACGACGCCGGATTGGTTTATCGCGGTTTCGTTTATGCTGGTCGTTATTTACGGAACCTATTTAGGCATTGAGACGATTGCCCGTACCGGCGAATTGCTTTTTGGCGGAAGCATTTTACTCATGTTTATTATTTCTGCGCTGCTGTTGAATCAATTTCATATCGAAAACTTTAAGCCGGTTTTGTATCATGGATGGGAGCAGCCGCTGAAAGGGATGTATCCGTTGATTGGCTTCCCGATCGGCGAGTTTGTGGTCATGTCGATGGTGCTGCCTTTTGTCAGAACGGAGGACCGGGGCAAGCTGCGCAAGCAAATGAAGCTGTCGATTATGCTCATCGTGTTCTTCTCGTTTATGCTTTCCGTCTTGTTAATTGGCGTACTTGGCGTTGAAGAAACGATGCGAAGCCCGTTCTCGATCTTCGATATGGCTAAAACGATCAATGTGCAGGATGTTATCGTCCGCGTTGAGGTTACCGTTGCCATTGTGTGGGTCAGCACCGTGTTTAGTAAACTGATCCTGTCTTTCTACGCTTCGGCGCTGCTGTCGGCTCAAGTGCTCGGTCTGAAAAGCTATCGACCGCTCATTTTTCCGATCGCTTATTTTGTCGTTCCGATTTCGCTGATCAGTTATCGGAACTCGGCGCATGCGGAGCATTTTGCCAAGATCGTATGGACGCCCTACAGTGTTGTTATGGGTTTCATTATTCCGCTGCTGTTGCTGCTGCTCGCGTTCCTGACAGGGCGAAAAGGGCCGAAGAATAGCGCGCAGCCGGTGCCGACAGCCGTTGAAACGAGCAATGCGGAATTGGCGGGAAACGCGCAGCAGAGCGGCTCGGGACAAGCTGGGGAGTCAACTCCGTCATAGACGCGAGTGGCAGCATTTGTTATAATTGTGAGGAAAAATGGACCGAGCATCGTCGGTACTCACATATGACGGAGGCGATCGCGTGGACTACTACGTTAACCAGTATGTCGTTGTGGCTATTTTTATTGTGCTGGGCATCTTGCTGCCGGCCGCGGCGTTAACCGCCGGAAGGCTGCTCAGGCCGCACAAGCCGACCGATCCGAAGCAGACAACCTACGAGAGCGGCAATGAGCCGGTCGGTGAAGGGCAAGTCCGATTCAATATCCGGTACTATTTGTTTGCGCTTATGTTTGTCATTTTTGATGTGGAAACCGTTTTCTTATATCCTTGGGCCGTAGCGTACAATAAGCTCGGCTTATTTGTGCTTGTGGAGATGTTTATTTTTACGGCAATGCTGCTCATTGGACTTCTATACGCCTGGAAGAAGAAGGTGCTGCAATGGAATTCAATTTAGAGTCAATTACGCTGGAAGAACGTCGCGAGCTGGAACGAAATGTATTTATGGGGACGCTGGAGCAGCTAAAGGCATGGGCGCGCAGCAATTCGCTGTGGCCGCTTACCTTCGGGCTCGCATGCTGTGCGATTGAAATGATGGGCACAGGAGCGTCCCATTATGATTTGGATCGTTTTGGCGTAATGTTCCGCACATCGCCAAGGCAATCGGATGTCATGATCGTGGCCGGTACGGTTACGAAGAAGATGGGGCCGCTGCTTAGAAGGCTGTACGATCAAATGCCCGAACCGAAATGGGTCATTGCGATGGGCTCTTGCGCTACGGCGGGCGGCCCATATGTGAAATCCTACGCGGTTATTAAAGGCGTTGATCAAATCGTTCCGGTTGACGTGTATATACCGGGCTGTCCGCCGAATCCCGCAGCGCTTATTTACGGCATCAACAAGCTGCAGGAAAAAATTCGCTATGAAGCGAAGACCGGGAAGCGGGTGACGGGCCGATGAGCGAGGAGAACAAGGGCGAAGGGCTGGAGTCGTCGAAGCCGGTTGAGCCGGGAGAGGCGAGCGGCGAAGCGGCGAAGGCAGCAGCGGAGGCGGCCGATCCGGAGCGCGAGGCGAAGCTGAAGGCAGCCGCGGAAGCGAGAGCGGCGCGGGCAGCGGCGAAGGCAGCAGCCGAGGGGCAGCCTGCCGAAGCGGCAGAAGCCGCCGAGCCGCCTGCGCCGTCGCCGAAGCAGCCGGAGCTGGACGCGCTCGCGGCGTCGCTTCGAGCGCGCGCCGGAGACGACGCGCTTGAGGAAGCTTACATAAATGAAATGAACGGCCATATGCCGACGATTATTGTAAAGAACGGCAGCTGGCGCAACGTCGCGGAGCTGCTAAAGGGCGAGGGAGAGCTGCAATTCAACTACTTGCGGAACGTATCGGGCGTCGATTACGAGACGCATCTGGAGGTTGTGTATCATCTCGTGTCGTTGTCCAGCGGGCGAGAGCTCGCTGTTAAAGTAAAGGCGGATCGCGAATCGCCGGAGGTGGCGTCGGCTGCGCCGGTATGGTCAACCGCCAATTGGAACGAACGCGAAATTTATGATCTTCTGGGCATTTCATTTACCGGGCACCCCGACTTGCGGCGCATTATGATGCCGGACGATTGGGTGGGACACCCGCTGCGCAAAGATTACGAACCGTTAGACTCGGAGGTGTAGGCTAAGCGTGATTCGTACGGAAGAGCTGCTGCTTAACGTTGGTCCTCAGCATCCCAGCACGCATGGCGTGTTTCGCATCGTCGTCAAGCTCGACGGCGAGGTTATTACGGAAGCGACGCCGGTAATGGGCTATTTGCACCGCGGCACGGAGAAGCTGGCGGAGCAATTGAATTATACGCAAATTATTCCTTATACCGATCGAATGGATTACGTTTCCGCGATGACGAACAATTATGTGCTCGTTCATGCAGTGGAGACAATGATGGGGCTTGAAGTGCCCGAGCGAGCCGAATTTATGCGTCTAATCGTTATGGAGCTGCAACGCGTTGCGAGCCATCTCGTCTGGTGGGGCACGTACCTGCTCGATATCGGGGCGATGAGTCCGTTTCTGTATGCGTTCCGCGATCGCGAGACGATTATCAATTTATTCAACGAGCTGTGCGGCGCGCGTCTGACCTATAACTATATGCGCGTCGGCGGCGTCAAATGGGATGCGCCTCCCGGCTGGATCGATAAGGTGCGGGAGTTCATCCCCTATATGGAAGGCAAGCTGGCCGAATATGACAAGCTCGTGAGCGGGAATGAAATTTTTCTCGCGAGAATTAAAGGCGTTGGGCAATACGATGCGGCGACGGCTATCGATTATGGCCTGTCGGGCGCGAATCTGCGCTGCACCGGCGTCGACTGGGATTTGCGCAAAACGGAGCCTTACAGCTTGTACAGCCGTTTCGAGTTCGATGTTCCGCTTGGCAAGAACGGAGACTGTTATGACCGTTACCGGATTCGGCTGGAGGAGATTCGCCAAAGCTTGCGCATCTTGAGACAGGCAATCGAACAATTTCCGCAGGGCGGGGAGACGATGGGCAAAGTGCCGCGCGTCATCCGGCCGCCTGCCGGCGAAGTGTACGTGCGCATCGAATCGCCGCGCGGCGAGATCGGCTGCCACATCGTTTCGAAGGGAAAAGCCGAGCCTTACCGGCTTAAATTCCGCCGTCCGTCCTTCGTTAATCTTCAAATATTGCCTAAGCTGCTCGTCGGTGAGACGATGACCAATTTAATAACGATTCTGGGCGGCGTCGATATCGTCGTCGGGGAGGTCGATTGCTAATGGGCGCTTGGCTGAACGGACCTTTAACTTGGGGAGATGCGATCGTCGTTTTTTTATGGGTCGTCGTTTTTCTCGTTATTGTGCTCGGCTTCGTTACGTATGCTATTTATTTCGAGCGAAAAGTAATCGGCTGGATGCAATTCCGGCAAGGACCGAATCGGGTCGGTCCGCTCGGCCTGCTGCAGACGGTTGCGGATATTTTCAAGCTGCTTATTAAAGAGGACACAATTCCCCGCAAGGCGGACCGTTTGTTGTTCGTGCTTGCGCCCGTTCTCGCCTATGTGCCGGCCTTTTCCGTGCTCGCGGTAATCCCGTATACGCAAAAGCTTTACTTTGCCGATTTGAACGTCGGCTTGCTCTATTATGTAGCGCTGTCCGGCATCTCCACGCTGGCGATTGTGCTCGGAGGATGGGCGTCCAACAACAAGTATGCGTTGCTTGGCGGCATGCGCTCGGCAGCTCAGATGATCAGCTATGAGGTACCGCTCGTTATTTCCGTCGTTGGCGTTATCCTTCTAAGCGGCAGCTTGAACCTGCGGGACATCGTTGCCGCGCAGGACGGCGGTTGGTTCTGGGACTGGAATTTCTTGCCGCAAATTATCGGCTTTGCTGTTTTTATTATTGCGGCGGTGTCGGAGCTGAACCGGACTCCCTTTGATTTACCCGAGGCGGAGTCTGAGCTTGTCGCGGGCTATCATGTCGAATACAGCGGCTTCCGCTTCGCCTTTTTTATGCTTACGGAGTATGTGTACGTCTACGCGATTGCCGCATTGACAACCGTGCTGTTTCTTGGCGGCTGGCAGGCGCCGGCGCCGTTTCTTGATTTTGTGCCGGGCATCGTATGGTTTTTGCTGAAATTCGCATTCATCGTCTTTTTCCTGTTCTGGATCAGGGCGACTTTCCCGCGTATCCGCGTCGATCAGCTGATGGGGCTCGGCTGGAAGGTGCTCCTTCCGTTATCGCTGGTTAACGTGTTCGCGACAGCGCTGTGCTTGGAGCTGTTCGTAAAAGGGTAGGGAAACAAGCGCCGTTGTTGTTCTAACGGCCTCCGGATCCGTTAGGAAGCGGTGAAGTAGCTTGCGAGGCGCTCGTAACGGCCTGCGAGGCCGTTAGAGATCCGCTGGAGCGGCGAAATGGGCAACCAAACAAGCGCCGTTGTTGTTCTAACGGCCTCCGGATCCGTTAGGAAGCGGTGAAGAAGCTCGCGAGGCGCTCGTAACGGCCTGCGAGCCACGTGTGATTAGCTAATCATCTGTAGCTGGTGAGAGACTTTGAACTCCGTTCAAAGATCCTGATGTAAGGAGGGCGACGATATGAAAGGATTGTTTCGAGGGCTGGGCGTCACGCTGAAAGCGATGACGGCGCCGAAAGTGACTACATCCTATCCCGATGTTCCGTTCGAAATGCCGGATCGCTTTCGGGGCGTGCAGCATTTCATTCCAGAGCTTTGCATCGTCTGCAACCAGTGCGCGAGAATATGCCCGACCGATTGCATTACGCTAACCGGCAAACCGAATCCCGATCCGGAGAAAAAAGGGAAAGTCATCGACACATTCGATCTTAACTTTGAAATTTGCATTCTATGCGATCTGTGCACCGAGGTGTGCCCGACGGAAGCGATCGTAATGACCAACCATTTCGAGTTGTCCGCTTACAGCCGCGACGATCTGTTTAAAGATGTGCAATGGTTGACGGACAACAATACGCTGGTGCGCAAAGACAACAACAACATCGGAGCTCCAGCCAAAGGGGGCGCCAAGTAATTGTTTAATATCGAGCTTACCGGTGAATTTGCGGCGTTTTTTATTTTTTCAGCGATAATCGTCTGCGGAGCCGTTCTTATGATCAGTCTGCAAAAGGTCGTCCATATGGTCATCTCTATGGCGGGCGTGTTTCTTGGCTTGGCCGGTATGTTCGTGCTGCTGGAGGCGGAGTTCGTCGCGTTCGTGCAGGTGTTAATCTATGCGGGAGCGGTGTCGATCCTTATGATCTTCGGCATCATGATGACGAATCATCGGGACTCCGCGCCGGAGCCGACGAAGCCGCTCCATGAAGGGCTGGCCGCTGTAAGCGCGCTTGCGCTGTTCGGGCTGCTTTTCTACGCGATCCGCGTGACGGAGTTCCCGGACCCGCAGCCTTTTCAAGGCGGAGAAGACAACACGATGCAGATCGGGCAATTGCTGTACACCGGCTATATTGTGCCGTTCGAGCTGCTGTCCGTCTTGCTGACGGTCGCTTTTATCGGGGCGATCGCGATTGCGAAAAAGGCGGATGCCTCAGGATCAGCAGCTGCTCCGCAAAACAAAGCAGACGCTTACGATGTTAGTTTTGCTTCGCAAAACTTTAAGGAGGACGAATAACATGCTTCCGTCCTATTTAACTATGGCGGCGATTTTGTTCTGCATCGGGCTTTACGGCGCGCTTGTCAAACGGAATGCCGTCGTTGTGCTGCTGTCGATTGAGCTGATGCTGAATGCAGTCAATTTGAACCTGATCGCCTTTTCCAAATACGGCGTTGTGCCTTCGCTTACCGGACAGGTGTTCTCGCTGTTTGCGATTACAGTTGCCGCTGCGGAGGCGGCAGTGGGCGTGGCGATACTGATCGCGCTGTTCCGTGCCCGCGGTTCTGTAAATGTTGATGAATACGATGAAATGAGGAGGTGACGCAGCATGGAAATGTATACCCAATCGGCTTGGCTCATCCCGTTGTTTCCGCTGACGGCGTTCCTCCTGCTGACAGCGCTTGGACGCAGTTATCGCTCAACGGCGATGCTGCTGGGCTCGCTGGGCTCGCTCGCGTCGCTTGTCATGTCGCTGCTCGTGCTGATCGAAATGCTTGGTTCCGGGGCAGCGGATTATAGCAACAGCTTTAAATGGATTGCAGTCGGCGATTATACGCTGCGTATCGGCTTTGAAGTGACGAATTTGACCGCGCTCATGCTCGTTGTCGTGACGGCAGTCAGCTTGGCGGTCAACATTTACTCCGCCGGTTATATGAAGAACGACGAGAGACTGACGGTCTATTACAGCTATGTCTCGCTGTTTACGTTCTCGATGCTGGGGCTGGTGCTGGCGGACAATATGCTGTCGCTTTATATTTTCTGGGAGCTGGTCGGCGTATGCTCGTTTCTGCTGGTGGGCTTCTGGTTCGCCAAGCCAACGGCAAAAGCTGCCGCAAAAAAGGCGTTTATTGTGACGCGGATCGGCGACGCCGGGCTGCTGCTCGCGATTTTGCTGCTGTTCTGGTATATGCCCGGACATGCGCTCGACTTCAGCAACATTCATAACGTGTTCAGCGAAGGGCAATCCGGGACAATTACCTCAGGCATTACTACGTTTATTGCTCTGTTGATCTTCATTGGCGCAATCGGCAAATCCGGCCAGTTTCCGCTGCATACATGGCTCCCGGACGCGATGGAAGGCCCGACGCCGATCAGTGCCCTGATCCACGCCGCAACAATGGTTGCAGCAGGCGTATTTCTGCTTGCTAGAACATTCGATATCATCAGCGCATCCGAAGCGGCGCTCCAGATTATAGCTTACGTTGGCGGATTTACCGCGATATTCGCGGCGACAATCGCCCTTGCGCAAAATGACATCAAACGCATTCTCGCCTATTCGACGATCAGTCAGCTTGGCTATATGGTAATGGCAATCGGTTTGGGCTCGGTTACCGGCAGCATATTTCACTTGTTCACGCATGCCTTTTTCAAAGCGCTGCTGTTTCTTGGAGCGGGCAGCGTCATCCATGCTCTACATACGCAGGACATTCGAGAGATGGGCGGACTCGGCGGCAAAATGAAGACAACCGCTTGGACGTTTGCCATCGGCGCATTGGCGCTGTCGGGCATTCCGCCGTTTTCAGGCTTTTGGTCGAAGGACGCGATTCTGGCGACAGCGTTGGATGAAAACCCGCTGCTGTTCGTCGTCGGCTTGGCAGCGGCGTTCTGCACGGCGCTTTACATGACGCGGTTGTTTGTACTCGTGTTTACAGGCAAGCCGCGTTCCGGAAATGGAACGGTTCATGAGTCTCCGGCGGTTATGACGGTACCGATGATCGCGCTCGCAGTGCTGTCGATCATCGCCGGTTTTGTGGAAACGCCGTGGAACGGCTGGTTCGGCGAATGGCTTGAAGCAGGAGGCACGGCTGCAGCTGACCATGGCAGCAAAGGGATTGCGGCCATGGTCGCATCAATCGCCGTAGGCGCGCTTGGCATTTATCTGGGCTGGCTTATCTACGGCAAACGGAGCATTGGAGGCGGCGTATTCGAGAAAATGCCTAAGCTCGAACGAACGCTGGAACGAGGCTATTTTTTGGATGAGCTGTATAACGCAGTTATTGCGAAGCCGCTTCGCGGTATCGGCCGTATGCTTGCGGTATTCGATGAGTATGTGATCGGGGGCGCCGTTCGTTTGAGCGGCGCGGCTGCATCCGCATTCGGGCGGATTGCAGTTCGGCTTAGCAACGGACAGGTGCAAACTTACGTCCTGGCGGCGGTTATCGGCTGCATCATTCTTATTGCGGCAATCGTTGGAAGGAGGTTTTGGTCATGATGAACCTCTCCGATTGGCCGATACTTACCGTGTTATTGCTGTCCCCGCTCGCAGGGCTGCTGGCAGTGCTCCTGCTGCCGAGCAAGCGCAATCGCTTGCTGCATGCGGTTGCTGTAATTGCTACGCTAGTGCCTCTCGTTCTCTCCGGCTGGCTCTATGTGGATTACGACAATCATCAGGGCGGCAGCAATTATGAAGAGCAAGCTGTCTGGGTGGATGTGCCGCTCAATAAGGAGACGCAGCAAGCGGCTGTATCGGAATACAAATTCACGATTCAGTATGCGGTTGGACTGGACGGTCTGTCGTTGCCGCTCGTTATTCTGACAGCGCTGGTGACGGCGATGGCGGCCTTTGCTTCGATTCATGTGAAGAAGAGATGGAAAGCTTTTTTTGCCTGGTTTCTGTTGCTTGAAGCGGGAATGCTCGGCGTGTTTCTGGCGAGGGACTTATTTCTGTTTTTTATTAGTTTCGAAATTACGATTATTGCGATGTATTTCCTTATCGGCATATGGGGCTTTTATAACCGCGAGCGTGCGGCCAATCAATTCCTGCTGTACAACGGGCTTGGTTCGGCAGTTTTGCTGATCGCCTTCCTTATTCTTGTAAATACGGCCGGCTTCCGGATCGAGCAGGTCGACGATGTCGTACAGTTCATTTACAGCGGCAGCTATACCGATATAGCCCGCAATATGGCGGATGCGTCGGCGTGGGTCAATCTGTTGCCTGAGTCAATCGGGGGCGTCAATCCGTTTCATATGACGGATGCGATGCATTGGACGCTGTTCATTATGCTGCTGGTCGGCTTCGGCATTAAGCTGCCGATCTTCCCGTTCCATACGTGGATGCTTAAGGTGCACACGGAGGCGCCGCCTGCCGTCGTTATGATTCACTCCGGCATTTTGCTCAAAATGGGCGCCTATGGCATGATTCGATTCGGCATTTACTTATTCCCGGAGCAGGCCAAGGAATGGTCGGTTGTGCTCGCTGTGCTCGGCTTGATCAATCTGCTGTACGGAGCGCTAATCGCGTTCCGCCAAACCGACCTTAGGCTGGTGCTTGCCTATTCCTCGATCAGCCATATGGGGATCGTGCTGCTGGGGCTAGCTGCTTTTAACGCGGCGGGGCTGCAAGGAGCGGTATTCCAGCTCGTATCGCATGGCCTTATATCCGCGCTGTTGTTCCTGATCGTCGGCAGCCTTTATGAAAGAACGAAAACGACGGAGCTTCCAGAGCTGGGCGGGTTGTCCAGGTCGCTGCCTTTTACGAGCGGGATGCTGCTTGCTGCGGGCCTCGCGTCGCTCGGCTTGCCCGGACTTTCCGGTTTTGTCGGAGAGCTGCTGACGCTGCTCGGCCTGTTCGATACGCAGCCGTGGATAGCAGGCTTCGCGGTGCTGGGCGTCATTCTGACTGCCGTCTACGTGCTGCGTGCGGTATTGAAAACAACATTCGGGCCAATGGACGAGAAATATGCGGCGGCGAAGGATGCGCGGCTGGTCGAAGCGTTTCCGATGATCGTGCTGCTAGCCTTTATCGTACTGCTCGGCTGTTTCCCGTCGCTCTTGACAGATACGCTTCAATACAGCGTAAATACGCTGTTTCAACCATTATTTTCAGCTAGGTCGGGAGGGTGAGCCAATGACTGAAGAATCTTCGTTTCTGCCTTTAACGACGTCGGATATTTTCGTCATGGCTCCCGAGCTTAGCTTGGGTATCGTATTCTTGCTGCTGGTCGTCGCCGACCTGCTGCTTCCTAAGCGCGTGTCAAGGCTGACTATCGGCTGGCTGTCGATCGCAGGACTTGCGATATCGGCGACGCTTACCGTTATCGTTATGCTGGATGGGAGCGTCAGAGAGGGAGGGCAGCCGTTCAGCCTGCTTGGGGCGAGCTATGTTGTCGATGATTTCGGCGGCTTGCTAAAGCTGGTCTTTCTGGCTGGTACTGCTCTTATCGCTCTAATGGCGATCGGCTCGGTGAAGCGGGATGACGCGATCGTTGATCGCGCGGAGCTGTTCTACCTGCTGCTGCCGGCCGCTATGGGCGCAATGATTATGGCGTCGTCCGGCAATCTAGTAACGCTTTATATTGGTTTGGAGCTTCTTAGCATTACGAGCTATGTGCTTGTCGCTTTGCGCAAAAGGTCGACGGCATCGGCGGAGGCGGCTTTCAAGTATGTCGTAATCGGAGGCATATCCTCAGCGTTCATTTTGTTCGGGATGTCCTACTTGTACGGGTTGACCGGATCGGTAGAGCTGTCAGCTTTCCGCATAGCGCTGCCGGAGGCGCTGAACAATTATCCCGCGCTCGTATATGTCGGGTTCTTCTTCCTAATTGCCGGATTCGCGGTAAAAATCGCCGCGGCTCCGTTTCACGCATGGGCGCCCGACGTATATCAAGGCGCTCCGACGCCGATATCTGCTTTTCTCGCGGTCGTCTCGAAAGGGGCGGCGCTTGCTGCGGTGCTGCGGATATTGTACAACAGCGCCTTCTTTATAACCGGCGGCGGCAGCAACGGAGGGAAGCCGATTGGCGACGATGTTTATTTGGCGCTGCTCATAGCTGCAGCGGCGGCAATGCTCGTCGGCACTGCGGCTGCGCTGCGGCAACGTCAGATGAAACGGCTGCTGGCGTTGTCGGGCGCAGCGAATGGCGGTTACCTGCTCGTGCCGATCGGGTTGAATTTTACGATCGTTCACAGCAACAACGTATCGGAATTTATTTTTTATTTGATCGCTTATCTGTTTATGACGATTGGCGCGTTTGCGGTGTTGACGGTTATCAGCCAATCGCCCGGCCACGAGGAGCTGAGAGGCTTCTCGGGTTTGTATTACCGCGCGCCTTGGACGGCGGCGGCGATGGTCATTTTCGTTTTGTCGCTCGCCGGGCTGCCGATTAGCGGCGGGTTTTTCGGCAAGCTGTTTATACTGCTGGGCGCAGCCAACGCTAAAGCTTACTGGCTGGTCGCGATTATGGTTGTGAGCAGTCTAATCTCATATTACTTCTACTTTGCGATCGTTCGGCAAATGTTC
Source organism: Paenibacillus sp. NEAU-GSW1 (assembly GCF_009737085.1). Classification (GTDB taxonomy): domain Bacteria; phylum Bacillota; class Bacilli; order Paenibacillales; family Paenibacillaceae; genus Pristimantibacillus. The sequence goes on along the minus strand of NZ_WOVL01000004.1, from coordinate 130,311 downwards.
ATGCGCTCAAGCAATGAGGATGAAGGCGAGATCGCAGTGCCGGCGACTGCGGGTGCAGTCATTTGGATATGCGCTGCCGCGACGGCAGCGCTCGGCGTTGCGCCGGGACCGCTGCTCGATTGGATTCAAGCGGTCTTTACGATTCAAGGAGACTTGTTTGTGCGCTAATGAAGTTGGTTGAGCGGAAAGTGGGGAGCAGGGCTGTGCGGCGAAAGCTGCCGGCCCTGCTTTTTTTTCGTTAGCTTCGCGCCAACAGGAAGGAGACAACTTTTGCATGCATTGTAAGCGCTTAGGTGCAGATTCAGCGGGCTAAGCGCTATTTTGCACAATAGAGGCGGCGAATTGTTCAAATAAAATATAGGAAAATATTTGGAGGGAATGAATATATACCTTCTATGGGGATGGCGCTAAACTCGATTATGAGCTTCTAAAGGCCTTCGAGGGCTTTAGGGAAGCCGTAAGATGGGGGAAGCAGCGTTGTAACGGCCCCGAAGGCCGTTACGGTGCATAAAAGCCTCGCAACTGCGGCGTCCAGCGCCGAATTTGAGCTCCTAAGGGCCTTTGAGGCCTTTAGGGAAGCCGTAAGATGGGGGTAGCAGCGTTGTAACGGCCCCAAAGGCCGTTACGGTGCATAAAAGCCTCGCAACTGCGGCTGGCTGTCCAGCGCCATACGGGAAAGCAGCAGGAGGGAAATGGAGTGAATGTAAATGAGGGGGTAGCCGGGATGGATAGAGATAATGGCAAATGGAACAATAGAATAGGTCTTTTGCCCTGTATTTGTAAAATGAAAGGAAATTGCGTCATGCAAAGCGAACTTTTATAAAGGATGGAAGCATTCCTTTTTGTTCGTTAGGTCTAAGTAACGCGAAATTGGGCGAACGATGACGGCTTCCATTGAGCTCCACCTACTATTATGACATCGAGGCGCAATGGAATGAGTCGTTCGCTCTTGCATTTATATAAAAAATTAGCCGCCATCGTTCTGCTGGCGGCGATCGTCGGCGGCGCGGCGGCGAGCATACCGCATGCCGCCGACGCCGCTCAAGAGGAGCCGCAAAGCTGGCTCCTCAAATGGCGCAGCCCCGGGCACGCTCATGCGCTGCCCGGGACGATCGTGCTCCGCCGCCAGGCCGAGGCGGCGGTAGACCTTGTCGCGCCCGCCGACCCGGGCGCGGACATCACGCCATGGCTGCTCCTGTTGAGGAGCACGCCGGGCGTGGAATACGTGCACCCGAATCAAACGGTGCACGTCTTGGCTGCCGCGCCGAACGCAAGCGGTGCGGCGGCTGGCGCGGCGGCGCAGCCGCTCGCTTCGCAAAGCGCGCGTGCGCCTGGCGAAGCGAACGACCCGGAGCTGGCAAAGCAGCTCCATCTGAAACAGATCGGCGCGATCGAAGCATGGAAGAGCGTTCGCGAGCAGACCGATCTGACGATCGCCGTCATTGATACGGGCGTCGATCTCGACCATCCCGATCTTAAAGACAATCTCGTTCCCGGCGTCAATCTCGTTCAGCCTAACCAGGCGCCCGACGACGACAACGGACACGGCACAAGCGTCGCCGGCGTCATTGCCGCATCGGGCAATAACGGGAAGGGCGGATCGGGCATTCTGTGGAAAGCGAAGCTGATGCCGATCAAAGCATTGGACTATCGAGGCGACGGCACGGAGCAGGAGCTTGGCGAGGCGATTTTGTACGCGGTCCGGAAAAAAGCGAAAATCATTGTGCTGTCGGTCGGCCTGCATCGTTATTCGCCTTACATGCTCGACATTGTAGAATACGCGGAAAGCAAGGGCTCGCTTCTCGTCGCGGCAGCCGGCAATGACGGCCAGAGCATGGGCAGCAAAGCCGAGGTTAAATATCCCGCTGCCTACCCGACGGTGCTTGCCGTGGGCGGCGCCAGAAAGGACAATACGCCCGACACGCGATCGAATCCCGGCTCGGAGCTCGATCTTGTTGCGCCTTGGAACGTCTATACAACAGCAATCGGCGGGCGTTACAAAAACGAAGAAGGCACATCGATGGCGGCGCCGCAGGCAGCTGCAGCCGCAGCGCTCATCTGGGCTCGTTATCCGCAAATAAAGCCTTATCAGGTTCGCGAGCTGCTGCGTCAAACGGCTAGAGACATCGGTTCGCGGGGATTTGATGAACAGAGCGGATACGGTCTGCTGCAAATTCACAAAGCGGTTGCCGCAGCGCTTGACAGCGACCGCTTTGAGCCGAATAACAGCTACGGGCAAGCGGCGGTTTTGCCGCTGTCCAAGCAAATTCCCGCAGCGCTTGCGACAGGCGGAGACCGTGATTGGTATAGGGTTAACGTTCCTTATGACGGAACGCTGACGATCCGTTATGAAGCGATCCTTTCCCAAGGAAAAACGGCGCCTCCGGTCCGGCTGTCGCATTACAGGGAGAGCAGGCTGCAAAAGTCGGAGGATACGAAGCTCGGAAGCAAAAACTTTGAGATCAAAGTTAAAAAAGGCTGGCAGTATATTCGGCTGGAGCCGATCAATTCGAATATAAGCGCCAAAGTGCCGTATTTGATGACGGCTTCCTTTCAAATGGGAAAGGATTCGTATGAATCGAACGACAAGTCGTACGAAGCGTTTACGCTGCAGCCGCGAAGCCAGACGATTAACGGCAGCTTCCATCAGACGGCCGATCGCGATTGGTTCGTTATCAACTTCACCCATAGCGGGACGCTCAGCATGAGGCTAAGCACCAACACAGCGCGGATCGACCCGGGTCTCGCCGTTCAAAAAGCCGGCCAGTCGCTGGTTGACTATGACGACCATCAGGAGGGCGAAAGCGAGCAATCGCCGGTGCTGACCATTACGCCGGGCAAGTACTATTTTCGAGTTCATAATGCCATCTCATCTGAAGCCAGTCCGACAGTCGGAACATATACGCTCAAGTTGACGTATACGCCAAAGTATGAAGATCCGAATGAGCCTAACGATAAATACTATGAAGCGCTTCGGGTAAGCTCGGGTACGCAATATGTCGGTGTAATGGGCAAAGCGGGAGATGCCGACTGGTTTCAAGTGAGGCTTGCTAAAGAAAGCGTTCTGGATTTCCGGCTTGAAGACATTCCTGATGGAAAAGTGATGCGGATGGAAGTCTACGATAAAAAGCAAAAACGGCTGTTCAGCCAATCGAGCGGTGGCTCGAAATCGTTGTTCATGAGCGACAAACGATTGCAAGCTGGCGCGTATTATGTGAAGCTGACTTCGAATGAGCCGTTCGATAAGCAATATTATCGTTTTCGAATTGATATCGACGAGCTGATAGCCGGCTTTCGCGATATAAGCGGCCATTGGGCCAGGGATGCGATTGTGGCGATGAACAAGAGCGGCATTGCGACCGGAACCGGCAATTTTATGTTCGAACCTGATCGTTCGATTACGCGGGCTGAAGCGGTAGCCATGACGGTCAAGGCTTACAAGCCTGGCGGGGGCGGCTCAACTGCTGTGCCGGTTAGCTACGATGATATGAATTCCAAGCATTGGGCTTACAGTGCGGTGAGAAAAGCGTCTCAGTTAGGATGGGTAAAAGGATTCCCGGACGGCGATTTCAAGCCCAATCAGCCCATAACGAGAGCCGAGATGGCAACGATGATAGCCCGCGCGGAAAAAATAAACGCGATGCTGCCGATCTACCCACCTTTCGCCGACGTGCCGAAGACGCATTGGGCGGCTCCGGTTTTAAGCGCAATGAAGCTGAATAGCGTCATATCGGGCAAGGAAGGCAATCGTTTTGAGCCGGAGGCGAAAGCAAGCCGGGCTGAATTTACGACGCTCCTTTACCGATTATATAAGTAGCGTCAAATAAGAGTGACTTTGAGCTCGATCAAAGTCCTGATGTAAGGAGTGATTTTGAGAGCAATGAACACGGATCAATGGGCAAATGATATTGCCATGACGACCGGCGTAACCGGATTGTTTTCCATTGTGGTGACGCTAGTCAGCATTGTGTTTGTATGGTTTTTGCTGCAAGAAGTAAAAATGGACACTTTTTTCAAATTTCCGCGCAACACAAAGGCGAAAATGCTTCAAGTTGTTATAGCTGTCGTGCTCGGACACTGGTTTGCGAAATTTATTCTCGACTACTGGTCTTGGTCCGTTATGCTTAGAAGCTTTGTCGAATAACAAACGCAAAAACAGTCAACAATGGGTATTAGATGACGGTACGAAAACGGAAATGAGCTGCGAATAGTTATAAATTGGCGTTAAATGGCCGATAAGCAGCCATATACCGGGTTTAAAAACACCAATATTCGACACAAGCGAAAGAGGTATATAGCATTTCTTTGTCCAATTAGGCATAAAAGCCGAATTCCATTCATTGAAAACGCCGTCTTTAGACGCAGTTCGACAGAATTAGGGCGTTTGAAATGACGCGATTCGATGCGGTTTTTGGACAATAATTGGAACAAATTTATCGCTTGTCGATTTGTGTAAATTAATGCTAAGATGAAGGTTAGATGAAATAACTTACGTAACGAAAATCAGTTCGCGGAGGGAACTATAAGATGACCAAAATTATCGTCCGCGGAGGCCAGCGCTTGTCGGGAACGGTCCGTGTCAGCGGTGCAAAAAACGCAGTGCTTCCCATATTGGCAGCCTCTTTACTTGCGGCGGAAGGAGACAGCGTCATCTGTGACGTCCCCCTCCTCGATGATGTGATGACTATACAACAGGTGTTAGGGTCTCTTGGCGCTAAAATGTCCTACAATAATGAAACGATGCGCATATCTGCGGCATCTATTGCTTCGTTCGAAGCGCCATACGAGCTCATTCGCAAAATGAGAGCGTCATTCCTTGTCATGGGGCCGTTGCTTGCGCGCGTCGGCAAGGTGCGGATTTCGCTTCCTGGCGGTTGCGCGATTGGAACAAGGCCGATCGACCAGCATTTGAAAGGCTTTGAAGCAATGGGCGCGGAAATTACGATCGGTCAAGGCTTCATTGAAGCGAGTGTGAAAAGCCGCCTGAAAGGCGCTAAAATTTATCTCGACGTCGCAAGTGTCGGAGCGACGGAGAACATTATGATGGCAGCCGCGCTCGCGGAAGGTACAACAACGATCGAGAATGCGGCGAAGGAGCCGGAAATCGTCGATCTTGCCAACTACTTGAACGCAATGGGCGCGAAAGTGCGCGGCGCCGGCACCGGCATGATTCGGATCGAGGGCGTCGATCAAATGCGCGGCGTGAAGCACCATGTCATTCCTGACCGCGTCGAAGCGGGAACGTTCATGATCGCGGCAGCCATTACGGGCGGCGACGTATTCGTGGAAGGCGCAATTTCCGATCATTTGACGCCGGTTATTTCCAAGCTTCAGGAAATGGGCGTAGAGGTTCTGGAATCGGATAACGGCATTCGCGTGCGTGCGGGCCGCGAGCTGAAGTCGGTCGACGTCAAGACGCTTCCGCATCCGGGATTTCCGACTGATATGCAATCGCAAATGATGGCGCTTCTGCTTATGGCGGAAGGAACGGCAGTTGTAACTGAAACCGTTTTTGAGAACCGTTTCATGCATGTGGAACAGTTCCAGAAGATGAACGCGCAAATCAAGGTGGAGGGACGCTCGGCTTTTGTTAGCGGAGGTTTTCCGCTGACGGGCGCTAAAGTATGCGCCACAGATTTGCGTGCGGGAGCTGCTCTTATTTGCGCGGCGCTTCGCGCAGACGGCGAGACGGAAATTACGGGCATTCATCATATTGATCGCGGTTACGTTAATATTACCGGCAAGCTGTCCTCGCTTGGCGCTATCGTGCATCGGGTAGAAGCAGAGGCTCCGGTTGCAGTTGCTGCGAACATTTCCGAACAGGAGACCGTTAGCAGCTTTAAGCGCGAGAAAGAAGTGGCCGTACTGAAAGTGCAGCCGACTTGGGCATAACGTTATCCAAAATAGAAAGAGCTGCTTTCGACTAGCCATAACGGGCTTGCGGAAGCGAGCTCTTTTTTTTGTTTTGCCGCGTCGTGCGGCTTGTTCATGCTATGTTCATTTTTGCGTGCTATTTTCGTCAATAGACATGATTGATGGAGGGTGGAGTACGTTCAATGAAAAAATGGACAGTATGGCTCGGCATTATTATTATTCTCGCAGCAGCTGGCGGAGGTTCCTATTACTACTTTTTCGCCCGGACTGAAGAGGCGGCGACGACAACGGCAGCTGCCCTGCAGTCAAGGGCGATCAAGGGTGACATTAAAGTGGCCATCAGCGGCACTGGCTCGGTGGAAGCCAATTCCAGGGCAACGGTGCTTGCGGGCAAAAGCGGCACGATTGCAACGCTTGCCGTGAAAGAGGGCGATAAGGTTAAGAAGGGGCAAGTGATTGCGACCTTTGAAGAGAAGGATGATTATGAAGACCAAATCAGCGACATTAACGACAATAAGGAAAAGTTGAAGGAACAAATTACGGATAAGCAAGAAGAATACAAGGCAGCGATCGGAACGGAGAATGAGGAAGAGACGATGGCGAAGATCGTTGACGAGATTGAAGAATTAGAGTCGAGCATCGAGGACTTCAATGAAGACCTTCAGGATATTTATGAGGAGCAGGCGAAGGAAGTGAAGCAAGTTGTCGCTTCGATTGACGGCGAGGTTACGGCAAGTGATCTTAGCGTGGGAGATGAAGTGGACGCCAAGACTGTCGTAATCGAAATTGTTGACTATACGATGCTTGAGTTTGTTACTTCGATCGACGAGCTTGATATTCCGAATGTGAAAGAAGGTCAAAACGCGCAAATTACGCTGAGTTCGATTACGGATCGAACGATCGACGCGACCGTATCGGAAATCGCCAAAGAGGGTACGGTTTCAAACGGTTCGGCCGCATACAGCGTCAGCCTGCTGCTTAACGATATTGAAGGCGTTATGGTAGGCATGTCCGGACAAGCGGATATTACGACCGATTCGAGAACGGACGTTGTGCTTGTTCCGGTGGACGCCGTCGTCGAAATGGGCGGCAAGTCGTTCGTTCGCGTGCCAGGCGCTGCTGCGGGCGGCACAGGAGAGACAGCAGCGGGTCAGCAAGGCGGCGTTAGACCGCAAAGTGGCGGAACGCAAGAATCAGGCGCGGCAGGAGCTGGGCAGGCGCAGGGCAGCGGCGGAACGCAAGGCCAGCGTGGCACAGGGGCTGCAGCGGAAGGCGTGCCTGGCGGCCAGGGCAGAATGCAAGCCAGAATGCAGGAGGCCATGAAGAATATCGCGCTTGGCGGACAGCTGCAGGAGGTTGCAGTCGGCATTAGCGACGAAACTTATGTGGAAATCGTGTCCGGCCTTGAAGAGGGGGCAACGGTTCTGCTGCCGGCTCCGACCGGAGCAGCAGGCATGGGCGACGAAGCCGAGCAACAGCGGCAGAACGTCTTCCCAGGCGGCGGCATGGGCTTTCCGGGCGGGGGCGGCGGTATGATTTTCCAAGGCCAAGGCCAGGGCGGAGGCGGCAACATGAGAACGAGCGGCGGCAGCATGGGAGGCGGTGGCATGCGATGAATCGCGAGTCGGCCACTCCATTGATCGAGATGAGCAACATCGTCAAGTATTACACAATGGCGCGGGAGCGAACGACGATTTTGCATGAGGTGTCGCTTACGGTTAACCATGGCGATTTTCTGGCGGTTGTCGGTCCGTCCGGTTCGGGGAAATCGACGCTTATGAACATTATCGGCTGTCTCGATGTGCCTAACGAAGGCAGCTACAAGCTGGACGGCACCGAAATAAAAGGACAGAGCGACAACAAGCTGACCGAAATGCGCAACAAGAAAATCGGCTTTATTTTTCAGGGGTATCATTTGCTGCCGAAGCTGACGGCGCTGGAAAATTGCGAGCTTCCCCTCATTTACAGAGGAATGTCCGGCAAGGAACGGAAAGCGCGAGCGCTTGAGGCGCTGGAACGCGTAGGTCTGGGACATCGGCTTCATCACCGCCAGAACGAGCTCTCAGGAGGCCAACAGCAGCGCGTGGCGATAGCGCGGGCGCTTGCCACGAATCCGCCCCTGTTGCTGGCCGATGAGCCTACGGGAGCGCTGGATTCGAAGACGGGCATGGAAGTGCTTGGCATGATGGAGGAGCTGAATCGCGCCGGGCAGACCATTATTTTGATTACGCATGATATGGAAGTCGCGCAGCGGGCAAGCCGAACGGTCGTCATAAGAGACGGGGTGCTGACGGAGCAGAAAAGGAGGGGCAGCCATGAAGCTTACGCAAGGTCTCATGATGGCGGTCAAGAGCGTCTTATCGAACAAGCTTAGAACCGTCCTCTCCATGCTTGGCATTCTAATCGGAGTCGCCACGGTTATTGCGCTGGTCGCGATGGGCAAAGCGTCCTCCAACGAGGTGGCGGGCCAAGTGGCGTCGCTCGGCAGCCCGGACTCGCTTTCGGTTACGATTACAGGCCGGGGCACCGTAACGTCGCTGTCGATGGAGGAGGCGCTTGAACTTGGCGATCTAAACAACGTAAAAGGGGTTGCTCCGGTTACAAGCACGAACGCTTATGCCAAATTCGGCCGGACGCAAGTGTCTGTGAGCATAGAGGGCATTACTCCCGAATATGAGAGTGTCAAAGATTTCAGCGTGCAGGACGGCAGATATATCGCGGCCCCGGACATCAATAACAAGACGAAGGCCGCGCTTATCGGCACGCAGACGGCTAAAGATTTGTTCGAGGAAGAAGGCGAGAATCCAGAGGAAGCAGTCGGCAAAAAAATATCGATCAACGGCTATATCTTTACGATTGTCGGTCTATTGGAATCGAAAGGCAGCTCGCTTACCGGTTCTAACGACGAGAAAATACTCATTCCGGTAACGACCGCTCAAAAAATATTTCAGACGAACGGCATCACCACAATCAACTTAAAAGTAACGGATACCGATCGGATGAGCTCCGTGGTAACGGGCGTTGAGGCTGTTCTATATGAAAAATTCCGCGGCAACGAGAACGCCTACCGCGTGCTTAATCAGGAAGAAGCGATGAAGACGCTCAATTCTGTAAATGAAACGATGAACCGGCAGCTTATATACGTAGCGGCTATTTCACTCATCGTTGGCGGCATCGGCATTATGAACATTATGCTCGTATCGGTAACGGAAAGAACGAGAGAGATAGGCATCCGGAAATCGCTAGGCGCCAAGAAGCGGGACATATTGTTTCAATTTCTTGTAGAAGCGGTATGCATAAGCGGCCTCGGCGGCGCGCTTGGTATATTCCTAGGCTATATCGCTTCTTTTGTCATCGGCCGGGTAATGCAGACGGAGACCGAGGTGCCGATCAATACGGTCATGCTTGCCTTCGCATTCTCAGCCTTTGTGGGCGTCGTGTTTGGCTATTTGCCCGCGAACAAGGCGGCAAGCTTGAAGCCGGTGGACGCGCTTCGTTACGATTAAATGTCATAGAAACCATAGAAAAGCAGGTTCTACCCTATTAACCGTCCTCATAGAATAAACCATCAAGACGCAATTGAGAGAGTGGGTATCATGAGGCGAATCATAGGGAGACAGAATCGATTCGGTCGTCGTCGCGGCAAAAGTTGGCTCGAAACGGCTATCTGGATAGCTTTTGGTTTCGGAATTGTTCTAGGCGCATTCATGCTGCTCGCTTCCGCGGCGGCTAATGAAGCGAGCCAGAACGCATCCAGCGTTTCAGCCAATGGCGAGGCGCCTGCCGAAGGGTTGCGGCAGGTGCCTTCTTCATCTCTGAACGAGCCGAAGACGACGGTGCCGAAAGAGGAACAGGAACAGATTAACGTGATTGTTTATTTAACGAAGGAGCAGCGTACGGAACGCGTTCCGCTAGAGACGTATGTCAGAGGCGTTGTCGCAGCGGAAATGCCGGCCGCATTTAAGCTGGAGGCGTTGAAGGCGCAAGCGATCGCTGCCCGCACTTATATTGTGAGGCGGATGGAATTAAAGGATCGCAGCGGAATGCCGGAGGCAGCGGCCGCAGCCAAAGCGGTTGTAACCGATACGGTCCAGCACCAGGTCTATGTGCCACTGGACAAGTTGGAGAGCTATTGGCCGGACAACGAGCAACAGGCCAATCTGAAAAAGCTGAATCAGGCAGTCGAGGGAACGAAAGGGCGAATTATTACGTATGACGGCGAACCGATTCAAGCGGTCTTTTTTTCCACCAGCAACGGTTACACGGAGAATGCCGAGGACTATTGGCAGCTAGGCGCCCCGTATTTGCGCAGCGTAGCCAGCCCATGGGATGAGGCGATATCGCCCCGCTATAAAGAAACGCTGAAATTCAGCCTGAGCGAGTTTTACGCCAAGCTTGGAGTTGATAGGATAGGAAAGCCGGACATACTCATATTGAAGAAGACGGCGGGAAATCGGATAGCGGAACTATCAATAGACGGAAATTTGTTCACCGGACGCGAAGTAAGAGAGAAGCTGGCGCTAGCATCCTCGCAATTTACATGGAGCATAAAGGGCAAGACAATCTCGATTACGACTTACGGATACGGACACGGCGTCGGCATGAGCCAATGGGGCGCTAACGGCATGGCGGAAGCGGGAAAGAATGCCGAGGAAATTGTGACCTATTACTATTCGGGGACAAAGGTAGAACGAGTTTCGAAGCTTGTATCGTCATGACTCGTATACCAATAAACGTATACTCTCTAACTATTTCAAAAAAAATATCGCCTCACGTATAAAGCTAGACATACTGGCAACAATGGCTAGTGAGGTGATAGAAAATGAATGAAAACCAAAACAAACCGAAGCAAGAAGCTCCCAAAAATGCAATGGGAGAGGCATCTGCCGCTAAATCTAGCAACGGGGTAAGAAAACTGCTAACGCGCAAATGGGTTGCGCCGGCAGCATTCATGGCCGCGGCAGCAATTATCGTAACCTTAATGTGGATCTACCAGGGAGCCGATGACAGCGTGAAGACTTCTACAACAGGTATCGAGCAAACGGAGTCCACGAATAAGGGCGATGCGGCAAAACCGAATGACGATGCGCTTGAAGTGATCCGCAAAGGCGAGAAGATGGAATGGCCGGTAGCCAATAAAGAAGCGCTGCAGGTCGAGCTGCCGTTCTTTGACAAGAACGCGAGCGCAGAAGAGCAAGCCAAAGCAGTCGTACAAGCGGGCAACGATTTCTCGGCCCATCTTGGCATCGACCTCGTCGATCCGAACGACCAGCCTTTCGATGTGCAAGCGGCACTGTCCGGTAAGGTGACTTCCGTTATCAAGCACCCAACGAACGGCAACGTCGTTGAAATCAGCCACGGCGACGGCCTCGTAACCGTATACCAAAGCTTGAGCGAGGTAGCGGTGGCGGAAGGCGATGAAGTGAAGCAAGGCACGGTTATCGCAAAAGCGGGCCGCAATGAATTGGAGCGCGACCTCGGTTACCATCTCCACTTCGGCGTCCTGAAGGATGGCGAAGCGGTAAATCCGTCGACGGCGGTTGGTCAGCAATAAAAATAGTTCGTTAGTCGCACAGGCAGGGGGTCCGCCCCCTGCCTGTTTCATTTTCGGAAGGCCTCCACAGGAGGCTTTTTCACGTTTTTAGCAAAATTTTCATTCAAACAGGCTTGTCAGGCTTGACCATAAAGAATATCTACCCGCACCACTCATATAATGTACCAAACTATCTCGAGTAGGGAGGCGGGAACGTGCACGATTACATCAAAGAGCGAACCATTAAAATAGGCCGTTGCATCGTTGAAACGAAGCATACGGTACGAACAATCGCCAAAGAGTTCGGCGTTTCCAAAAGTACGGTCCATAAGGATTTGACCGAGCGTTTGCCGGAAATCAACCCCGATCTGGCGGACCAGGTAAAGCACATTCTCGAGTATCATAAATCGATCCGGCACTTGAGAGGGGGAGAAGCAACAAAGATCAAATATAAGAAAACGAGCACGAAAAAACGGGAAGTTTTGGCTGCCGGCAAAAGTTAAACGTTTTCGATAAATTTTGCGCATTTCATAAAGGATTTTATTGCTTTTTGGCGAATAATGTATGCTAGCGGTTTCCGCGTCGGTGGAACTAATTTGAACGACATGCAAACATTATTCGTTGGAGGACTTCAGCCTTATGCTAAGCAAGGATATTGGAATCGATTTGGGTACGGCCAACGTATCCATTCACGTCAAGGGAAAGGGCGTTGTGCTTGATGAGCCTTCCGTCGTCGCAATTGAAAGCGATACGAAGAAGGTGCTGGCCGTTGGCGAGGAAGCGCATCGCATGGTTGGCCGAACGCCGGGCAACATCATTGCGATTCGTCCGCTGCGAGACGGGGTAATAGCGGATTTTGAAATTACGGAAATTATGCTTAAAGCTTTTATTGATCGCGTCGAGGGACGGAAGTGGTTTAGCCGTCCCCGTATTCTGATCTGCGCGCCGGCGAATATTACCTCTGTTGAGCAAAAGGCGATTCGCGAGGCTGCGGAGCGGAGCGGGGCGAAGGAAGTCTACCTGGAAGAAGAGCCAAAGGCTGCCGCTATCGGGGCTGGAATGGATATTTTCCAGCCCAGCGGCAACATGGTTGTCGACATTGGCGGAGGCACGACGGATGTGGCCGTCATGTCGATGGGCGACGTCGTAACGGCGTCCTCGATCAAAGTTGCGGGGGACAAGTTCGACGCCGCCATTATGAAGTACATTAAGGACAAGTACCGCTTGCTGATCGGCGAGCGGACAAGCGAGGACATTAAGATCAAGATCGGAACCGTCCATGAGGAAGGCCGCCGCGATGAAATCGACATTCGGGGCCGCGATATGGTATCCGGGCTTCCGCTAACCATTACGATCCATTCCGGCGAGGTGCGCGAAGCGCTATGGGATCCGGTTATGTCGATCGTATCGGCTGCGAAGACGGTATTGGAACGGACGCCGCCAGAACTGTCGGCGGACATTATCGACCGCGGCGTCATCCTGACCGGAGGCGGCGCGCTTCTTGACGGACTGGATTCCTTGCTCGCTGCAGAGCTGAAAGTGCCTGTTCTCATTGCTGAAGATCCTATGCACTGCGTCGTGAAAGGCACAGGCATTCTGCTCGATAATTTGGACAAGCTCGGCAAGAAGGCGCGGATGTAATTTCGGGCAGCGTCGGCTTGTTAAAGCGGCTTTCGGTCCGTTTGCGCGGGTAGGGCGCCATGGGGGGCGCGCCGAGGCGTAAATTGGGTCAAAGGTCGCATGGACAAGCTATTACGGAGGTTGCTCGCAAGGCCGATATTAATAATAGAACAGATGAATTTTTCGGCTGCCATGACAACCGGCCGGGGAGGCGACTTAATTGTTAAGAGGTCTTTACACCGCCGCTGCAGGGTTAACTGCCCAACAGCGCAGACATGATACGGTAACGAATAATATTGCGAATATTAATACGCCGGGCTATAAGCAGACGAATGCGGTAACGCGTTCTTTTCCAGAGATGCTGCTTAGCCTGACGGGTGTCGACGCGAATGATGCTCGCGAGGTCGGAAGACTGAGCACGGGCGTTTTTGCCGAGGAAAGCTTGAGCGTTTATCTGCAAGGCGATTTGATGCAGACAAACCGATCGTCGGACTTCGCGCTCGTTTCGGATATTGCGGTTCCGGGCATGGCGTTTGACGAATCGGGTAAATATGTTTCGCCCGACGGAGAAGTGACATTCCAGCCGCAAGCCTTTTTCACGCTGCAGAATGCGACCGGCGAGACTCGCTATACGCGGGGCGGTTCTTTTATGCTCGACAGTGAAGGGTTTCTGGTGACGGGCGACGGCTCCAGCGTGGTTGGCGCCAACGGGCAACCGATCCAATTTCCTCCGAATGTGAGCATTGACGATCTCGTGCTTGTGGACAACAATCGTTTCATTAATGCGAAGACGGGCGAGGATACGGGCGTGCAGCTGCTCCTTACGCGAGTGGACAACCCGAACCAATTGGCTCGCGAGGGGAACGGCAACTATCGTCTTGAAGGCGACGAAGCCGGGGCGCGGCCAGTTGCCGCAGGCGAGCAAGTTGAAATTCGGCAAGGCTTTATCGAGCGTTCCAATGTAGATGCGGCGCAATCTTCCGTTGATCTGATGTCGGCGCTCCGCGCCTACGAGGCGAATCAGAAGATCATTCAAGCTTATGACGAAAGCTTGGATAAAGCGGTGAACCAAGTAGGACGGATTTAAAGAGCGGAGTGACTTTAAGCTCAACTTAAAGTCCTGATGTGAGGAGGCGATACGCGACATGAACAGCTCAATGATTAACGCGATGGTATCGATGAACGGACTGCAGCAGAAGCTGGACCTTATGGCCGATAACATTGCGAATATTAATACGGTAGGCTATAAGCGTAAAGAAGCGACTTTTCAAGATTTGCTGAATACGATGTATGAGCAGCCGGAAGCATTTAACCAGACGGGCCGCTTGACGCCGCTAGGCTTCAGCCAAGGCTGGGGCTCGCGATTGTCGATTATACAGCCGAATTTGGAGCAAGGCACGATTACAGATACGGGCAGAGAATCGGATATTGCGATTCAAGGCAACGCGTTGTTTGAAGTGATTGTGGACGGAGAGGGCAATCGGGCGTATACCCGTAATGGAGCGTTCCAGTTGACGGTCGATGGAAACGGTGATACGATTTTGGCAACGGCTGAGGGATATCCGGTCGTTGCGACTGTTGCAGGCCGAGAGCAACGGGTCGTCGTGCCTGACGGATACAAATTGCGGGTGAACGCAGACGGTTCCTTGCAAGGTGTAGCAACGAACGGCGATACGATTGATCTGGGACAGCTCAAGCTTGTGCAACCGACGCGCCCAGCTGCGTTGACTCCCGTGGCCGACAATTTATTTGCGGTTGCGGACGGAATTAATGTGGATGATGTGCTTCAGAACATTACGCCGAATGCCGACAATGGCGTTGCGGTTCGTCAAGGCGCATTGGAACAATCCAACGTTAATCTTTCGGAAGAGATGACGGAGCTTATCAATGTGCAGCGTGCTTATCAGCTGGCAGCCAGAGCGATTACATCTAGCGATACGATGATGGGGCTGGCTAATGGCCTGCGCAGATAGATAGGATGATGGTTATGAGTATGGCCGAAGAACGGACGGAGCTTTCGCGCAGAGCTTCTGCAAATCAGGAGAGCCGGGTAAGCCAATCGCAGCAAGCGAAGGAGCATGTGACCGAGTCTTCTGAGGAGGAAGAATCGCACAAGCAGCGCCCGCTAGGCGTAAGGATAATGTTTTGGCTTTTGCGTAAGAGTATAGTTCCATTTATTATGCTCATTATGCTTGTCGCAGGACTGTATGTTGGATATACGGTACTGGGCAAACAGCCGGGCGATGAAGTGTTCAAGTGGAGCACTTGGCAGCATATGTATGATCTCGTGTTCTCGGACACGTAGCATTAATTGAGGCGCAAAGCCGTTCGTTCGCAGCAACGAACCAGGCTTGCGCCTTTCGTCTGTCGTTTTCAGGGCGTCCAATTTTAAGGACGCCTGGCCGAGCGGAGCGCGACGCGGCGGAGGAGCGATATAGCGGAACAAAGTTCCGCTAAAATGCCGATAGCCGGGCGATTCGCAGAAATAACGGAAGAAACTTCCGTTATAGATAGCCAGAAGCGGCTGATCGGCAGTGCAAGAGCGAAAGACCGATCAACAAGGAGGTGTTTTTGTGACAGAATCTGAGGCTGCGCGATCTCGCAAGCAGACGATATTCTATTTATCCTTTCTCATTTTGATATGGGGGATTAACTGGCCCTTGTCCAAATATGCGCTGAAATTCTCGCCCCCGCTTATATTCGCCGGTATTCGAACGCTGATTGGCGGAACGCTGTTGGCCGTTATCGCGCTGCCGCGCTGGAGGAAGCTTCGGCTTCGGGAAACTTGGCCGTATTATTTGGCATCAGCCTTCTTAAGCATCGTATTCTATTACGGCTTCCAAACCGTCGGCCTGCAATATATGCCTGCGGGATTGTTCTCGGCCATCGTGTTCCTTCAGCCGGTGCTTCTCGGATTGTTTGCATGGCTATGGTTGGGCGAGAAGATGTACGCGCGCAAAATGTTCGGTCTGCTGATCGGTTTCTCGGGAGTGGCTGCGATGAGCATCGGCGGATTGGAGGGAGGCATCTCCTTCATTGGCATTCTGCTTGCCCTGGCAACCGCGCTGAGCTGGGCGCTTGGAACAGTCTATATCAAGCGGCAGGCTGCAAAGGTGGACATGCTATGGATGACGGCTATGCAAATTTTAATCGGCGGCATCGTTATGACGGTTTACGGCTCGGCTGTGGAGAGCTGGTCGGATATCCGATGGACAGAGGCATTTCTTCTCGACACGTTGTTTATTTCTATATTCGTCATCGCGCTCGGCTGGCTGGTCTATTTCAAACTACTAGGCTCAGGAGAAGCCTCTAAGGTCGGTTCGTTCACCTTTCTAATACCAGTCGTCTCCATCATCTGCAGTGTCGTGTTCCTGAATGAGCATATCACGTTGAACCTGCTCATTGGAATGGCGCTTATCGTTTCCAGCATTTTGCTTGTAAATGCAAGGACGAAAGCAAGCCATATAAGAGTTATTGGAAAATAAGCAAAAGGTACTGTTTCACCCGAGCGATCGGAAGGAACAGTACCTTATTTGTTCATCTGCTATTTCACTTTTACGCGGATTGTCACCGTTTTACCGGCGAAGCTTGCTTTTATTGTGGCGCTGCCTTTGCCGACTGCCGTTATTTTACCGTCCTTCACTGTGGCTACGCTGGACTTGGAAGTCGTCCACACGGCGCTTTCCGTTGCGTCAACCGGCTCGCCAGTTGTGTAGTTGGCGGTAAGCTTAACGGAATATGATTGTCCTGCGGCGAGGGTCAACGATTTATCCGAAAGCACAAGCGATTTCAGCTTTGGAGAAACGACGATACTAATAGTAACCGCGATGCCTTGGTAAGAGCCTGTCAATTTGCCGGATCCAACTTGAAGCGCTTTGACGGAGCTGCTGCTTTTCATGGTAGCGAGATTGGTATTGGATACCTGCCAGTTCATTTTAGTTGTTAACGACACCGTCTTGCCGCTCTTGTAATAGCCTTTAACTTTAACCGATTTAGAGCTTCCTGGGTATAGCTGAATCTTCTCTGGTTCGACTGTGATTTTCACAATCTCTTCCTCGATCTTAACGGACACCAACACGCTTTTGTTCAAATATTGAGCGGTCAGTTTAACGGTGGAAGCTTCGATTCCTTTGAACGTATCTTTCTTGAGCACAAGGTTGTCGGACGAGCTTGACCAAGTTACGTGGGCAGAAACATCCTCCTCTTCGCCGTCTTCATTAATAGCGGTAATAGCCGGGTAGGGCAGTTCCTTGCCGATAATCGCGCTGATATCCTTATTAGTCGATACAAGCTTAACCGGCTTCTTATGAACGGTAAGCTTCACTTCCACCAGTTTGTCCTTCACAACGCCTTTGAGCGTCGCTGTCCCGAGCGCTTTGGCCGTCCATTTGCCATCTTCGATGACGGCGATCGTTTCATTGCTGGATGTCCATTTTATCAGCTTTGACACATCGACATTGTCGCCGGCGAACGTTTTGCCGATAACTTCAGGCAAGTCTTCGCTGCTGCCGATAAAGCCTTCCAGCTCATCTTCTTCAACTGAAATTGAGCTTACGGTCGGATAGACGTTTACGGTAATGCTGCGCGTAAGGCCTTTATAGGCAACGGAAATTTTCGTTTCGCCCACTGCTTTTGGCGTAATAAGACCTTTTGAAACGGTAGCGGCAACCGGATTGGAAGATGTCCATACCGCGTCGCTGTCCGTAGTAATAATATCCGAGGTAGAATCATTGTTCTGAACGCTGGCCTGAATTTGCACAGGCTCGTCCTGAAGTTGAACATTAATTTCTTTCTCCGGCGTGAGCTTAATCGCTTGATAAGCGGTGCGCACGATAATGAGAACCGATGATTTAACGCCCTTGTAGGAGACGTTAATCGTTGCCGTGCCTGGGCCAACGGCCGTTACAACACCGTCTTCAACGGTTGCGATGTTTGTGTTGGAGCTGGACCATTCCGCTGCATCTGTGACGTCAAGCGAAGAGCTGCCGGATTTGCTTTCGACCGATGCGTTAAGCTCCAAGTCGTCATATCCGATATTCATTTCCTGAGTTTCTTCTGGAGAAATGGAAATCGACTTATAGGGTGACGTTACGTTCAAGACGATAGAGTCCGATTTGCCTTTATGTTTGGCGGTAATGGTTGCTGTTCCAATGCCCTTCAGCGTTACAACCCCATTCTCTACAGTGGCGATGGAAGAGCTGGAGGTCGACCATACGGCGTCGTCGGTAATGTCCTCTGAATCGCCTTTCAGCGTGAACTCTAACGATTGGCCGAGCTCTACGTCTTTAGTCGCAGCAGCCGTTGCATCGTTTTGCATTAGAGTGACGGAGCTGTAAACATAGCTGGATGTTGCTTTAATCGAAATCGTTGTTCCTTTATAGGTAGCGCTAATTGTAGCGGAGCCTTGGCCAACGCCAGTAAGCACGCCTTTCTCTACTTTGACGTTAGCCGTGTTCGAGGACTTCCAAGTCGTATCCGCTGTTACGTCCTTCTGTATCGTGGAGCTCGATGTCGTTGCATACACGAGCAATTCAACCTTGTTGTCTTCAACAAATACTTTAATCGACGAAGAGGCGGTATCGTAATCCGCAGAGTCATAACTAAATTGCATATTCGTGACCGTTTCCTCTGCAGCATAAGCAGCGGTTCCGGCAATTGCGGTCATAAAAAGCGTCAGGGCCAAAGTTGCCGCAAGCCATTTGCGGACATTTCTTATTTTGTGCGACATTCTCGATTGCAAGTATAGATTCACTACATCCCTGTCCTTTCAGTTGTAAAATATTTCTTCTATACTTTTAACGGCTAAAAGGGATGCGAAATGAAGGTTTGAACGGTCATAGTTTTATTTTTTATAAGGTAGTTGTATAATAATTGGGAACCTCGAGAGAGGGCCTTGATCAAGGTAGAGGGGCGTGCGCGTTTGAATCTGCCGAATTTACTGACATCATTGCGGTTTGTAATGATTCCTTTTTATGTGGCCGTATTTGCCAAAGGTCATCTGATTCCAGCGTTTCTCGTCGTTGCATTGGCTGGAGTAACCGATGTTCTGGACGGATACATCGCGAGGCGAAGCGGACAGGTGACGGCAATTGGAATGATGCTTGATCCGCTTGCGGATAAGCTGATGTTCATTACAGTCATCATATCGCTTCTGGCGGCCGATTTTTTGTCATGGGCTGCGGCGGGGGCGATTTTTCTGCGTGATTTAGGGATGATCGCAGGGGGGTTGTTTTTTCATTTTCGGGGAAAGCAAACGGTGCCTGCCAATTGGATGGGCAAGCTGACGACGGTGCTGTTCTATATTGGCATTATGTTAGTTTTCTTCAAGGCGCCTTTCGCCGAGCTTTACTTGTGGGGAGCAATCGCGTTCTCCTTTATCACGTCGATTATGTACATATTGATGTTCAAAGCATTGAACAAAAAAGGGCTGCCTAAGCAGCAGCCGCCAGCAACGTTGTAGAGCTAAAAAGAGGCTTGGCTGAAGACGCTTCAGGTCTAATCAGCCAAGCCCCCTTATCTTAACCTTCATAACTGCAGTTACGAAGGATAAGCATAGTTTCAGTCAGGATGGACCATTTTATACCTTCTAATCGGAGAAAGGGGCTTTTTTGCATGCTAGATATTAATGAAATTCAAGAAATTATTCCGCACCGTCCGCCGTTCCTGCTCATTGACCGCATTATTGAGGTTGAGCCCGGCGTTCGCGCCGTAGGCGTCAAAAATGTAACGATGAACGAACCTTATTTCGTAGGACACTTTCCAGGCTACCCGGTAATGCCGGGCGTTCTGATCGTAGAGGCTCTTGCGCAAGTCGGTTCGGTAGCGATGCTTATGGTAGAAGAGAATCGCGGCAAGCTCGGTTTCTTTGCCGGCATTGACGGCTTCCGCTTCCGCGGCCAAGTGACGCCGGGAGACGTACTGACGCTGTCGGTTGAGATTACTCGCCTGAAAGGCATGATTGGCAAAGGGCAAGCGACGGCTAAGGTCGGCGACAAGGTGGTTGCGGAAGGCGAGCTTATGTTTGCGCTGCAGGATCGCAAGTAATAAAGTAAAATTTGGATTACCTCTAAAAGGAGATGAAGTGTTTGAATCAAAACGAAACGGTAGCAGCACGTTATAACGCATGGTTGAATGATCCGCTTATTGACGAAGCGACGAAGGAAGAGCTTCGCGGCCTGGCGGGCGAAGAGAAGGAAATTACGGACCGGTTCTACCGCGATCTCGAATTTGGCACCGGCGGCTTGCGCGGCGTCATGGGAGCGGGTACAAACCGCCTTAATGCATATACAGTAGGAAAAGCGACGCAAGGACTGGCCAACTGGCTGCTTCAGCAGCAGCAAGGCAAATCGCCTGCGGCTGTCATTGCGCATGACTCGCGCAACCTCTCGCCGGAATTTGCTCTGGATTCGGCGCTCGTGCTCGCGGCAAACGGCGTAACAACGTACTTGTTCCAATCGCTGCGCCCGACTCCGCAATTGTCGTTCGCGGTGCGTACGCTCGGCGCGTCTGCAGGCGTTGTCATTACGGCGAGCCATAACCCGCCGGAGTATAATGGCTACAAGGCATACGGCGCTGACGGATGCCAGCTTATTCCGGAGGACGCAGAGCAAGTCATTGCGTCGATTCAGCAAGTAAGCGGCTTTGATGAAGTGAAGCGGATGAGCCGCGAGGAAGCGGAACAACAAGGGCTGCTCGTATGGCTCGGCGAGGAGGCAGACGAGCAATATACCGATATTGTTGTTGCGCAGAGCTTGAATTCGGAGTTGCTCAAAAGCGGTTTGGGCGATCAGTTTAAAGTGGTGTTTACGCCTCTCCACGGCACAGGCAATCTGCCGGTTCGCGCCGTTCTGAACAAAGCGGGCTTCAATAACGTTCATATTGTTGCTGAACAAGAACAGCCGGACGGTTATTTCTCGACCGTTAAATCGCCGAATCCGGAGGAGCGCGAAGCGTTTACGCTGGCAATCAAGCTGGCGCAGGATGTTGGTGCGGACATCATTATCGGCACCGATCCGGATGCGGACCGCATGGGCGCGGTTGTGAAAAACAACGAAGGCGAATACGTCGTGCTGACAGGCAACCAATCCGGTGCGCTGATGGTTCATTATGTGCTTAGCCAGTTGAAGGAACGCGGTCAATTGCCGGATAACGGCGTCGTGATCAAAACGATCGTGACGAGCGAGATGGGCGCAGACATTGCCCGTTCCTTCGGCGCAGCAGTTGAAAATACGCTGACAGGCTTTAAATATATCGGGGAAAAAATGACCGCCTATGAGCAATCCGGCGAGCGTTCTTTCCTGTTCGGCTATGAAGAGAGCTATGGCTATTTGACCGGCACATACGCTCGCGATAAAGACGCAATTGTCGCTTCGTTATTGATTTGCGAGGCTGCGGCATACTATAGCAGCCAAGGGAAAACGCTGTATGACGTACTGCTTGAGCTTTATAAAGAGCATGGCGTTTATTTGGAAGGCTTGGAGTCGCGCACGCTGAAAGGGCTTGACGGCGTTCAGAAAATCGCCGGCATTATGAACGACTGGCGCAATACGCCGCCAACGGACGTAAACGGCGTGGCGGTTGAGCGCGTGCTTGATTACTTGCAGGGCCTCGACGGCCTTCGCGCTGAGAATGTGCTGAAATACATGCTGGCCGACGGCTCCTGGTTCTGCTTGCGTCCATCCGGCACGGAACCGAAAATTAAAGTTTATTTTGCGGTTCGCGGCCAATCGACGGAGCAAGCGGGGGAAGCGCTCGCGCAGCTTCGTTCTGCCGTCATGGAACGGGTAGACAGCCACGCGTAATTTTGAATAAATAACGAACTGATCGCGGATATGTCAACTTGAGGCATATCCGCTTACACAAGAACGGAGGATTGTCGTGCTTCAACGATGGCAGCACTGGAACCGGAAGGCGCGGCTGTGGCTGTGGATTATTACGCTGATTGGCGTAATTGCCGCACTGCCGCTGGGCTTGAATCGAATGACGATGGAATCGACGTCGAAGCAAGTGGAATACGTTTTCGATTACCGCGATTTGCTGGAGATCGCCGAGGTGCAGGCGAGACCGCAAGAGTTCGTCAAGGAACAGCTAGTTAAAATGCAGCATGTCGGCATTACGACGATGTCGTTATATGAAAGCTCGCTACGGGAGCTTCAAATGGCCGGGCGGCTGAACTATTACAGCTCCAAGGATGCGGCAGCATTGCAAGGCAAGCTGGAAAAAGCCGGGCAAAATTTCACTTATATTTTGTTCACCAGCCCGGAATCGGAAGAAAAGATCGGTCCGATCGTTCGTGCAGCTTATGATCGCGTAGGAGCGGTATATAGTCCTTGGTCGTTCGATGGCCGAAACGGCATGATTGTGGAGCTGCCGATTCAGGATGCGGTGCTGAAGCCGCTTACTTTCGATCCGATGACGCTTGAAACGATTCGCGGCGCAGGCTTTCACGTTTTGCTTCGCTTCTCGGATCGCGTGCTTCCTTATGATGAGGAAGCAATGGACAAGCTGCTTGGAGAGATGAAGGAGAAATATGGCGTAACCCGCATTTTGTTCGACGGGGACAAAGTGAAGGGCTATACCGACCAAGCGGAGCTTAGAAGCATTAATTCTTTAGCTGAAACGCTTAATAAGTATGGCATGGGCGTTGCGACGATTGAAAATTTGAAAAAACCTCAAGCCGGCATAAATAAAATAGCATTTATTACAAATTATAATGTTGTTCGGCTCTATTCCCTATCGGACAACGATGCGATGGGCATGACGCCTGATGCGATCGCCGACCGGTTCTTATTGGCCGCGAAGGATCGCAATATCCGGATGTTCTTCTTGAACGGCTCGCCGCAATCGAGCATGGAGAAATCGGCTGTCGTGGATTCTCTCGACAATATGTACATGGCCATGATGGGCGAAGTAGGCAAAGAAGGCGCTGTGAAAAAGCTGACGAATGCAGGGTTCCCATCGGGCATTGCGCAACCGTTTGATGTAGAGCGTCCTTCCTATGCGAAACCGCTGAAAATGGTTGTAGCCGCAGGCGCGGTCGCGTTGATCGCGTTGCTGATCAATACGTTTTTGCCGGGCGTGCTCATTCCGGTATTTTTGCTCGGCCTGGTCGGCAGCGCCGGCCTGTATGTGCTGAAAGGACCGATGATGGAGCAGGCATTGGCTCTTGGCGCGGCAATCGCGGCGCCGACGCTTGCGCTCGTCTGGGTTATGAACCGGGTTTATTCCCGAACGGTTGGCAATATGCGTTTTGTCGGCGGCTCGGATTGGACGCTGCGCTCGGCAACGGTGGTAAATGGCGAAGGGGCTAAATGGATATTCGACGGACTGGCGTTTGGCCGCCGTCTGTGGCTCGCGATCGTATGGTTCATCGTTACCGCTTTGATCTCGCTAACTGCGGTTCCGCTGGTGTTCGGATTGTTGAACAACATTACGTACAGTCTGGTGCTGGAGCAATTCCGCGGAGTCGGCCTGCTTCACCTCGCGCCGATCGGCTTGACGGCCATTTACGTTCTTCTGTATACAGGCGAGGCGCCGGTTGGCCGGGTTCGCCGCTTGCTTAATATGCCGATTACCGTGCTGATGGTCGTTGCCGGCGTTGTTTTAGCCGCAGCAGGCTTGTACTATTTGTCGCGGACTGGCAATGCTGGAACAACACTGCCATTTGAACCGCAATTCCGCGCATTCCTTGAATCGACATTCGGGGTTCGCCCGCGGAACAAAGAATTTTTGCTGTCGCATCCGTTGTTCTTGGCGGGCTTGTTCCTTGCGTTGCGTTACCGTGCCGCATGGGTGCTCGTTATTGTCGGTTCGATTGGACAGCTGTCGATGGTGGATACGTTCGCTCACATTCATACGCCGCTTTATATTTCCATTATCCGCGTCTTCTTGGGACTCGGATTGGGCGCGATCTTCGGCCTGATTCTTATCGGCGTATGTCAAGTTGCGGAAGGAGTATGGCGTAAATGGTCTCCAGCATGGAAAAAGAAGCTCGCCGAATAGTTATCTCCGGTTATTACGGCTTCCACAACAGCGGCGACGAAGCGGTGCTTCGCTCGATTTTGCTCGCGCTTGAGGAGCAGGGAGCGGCAGCAGGCATAACGATTGTGCCTGTTGTGCTCTCGGGGGATCCGGCTTGGACAAGCCGGATGTACGGCGTAGAGGCTGTGCATCGGATGCGTCCCGCCGAAGTATGGCGCGCGCTCCGCGGCAGCCAAGGGCTGATCAGCGGAGGCGGCAGCCTGCTGCAGGATGCGACCGGCGCCAAAACGATTCCGTACTACACCGGAATCATTAAGATGGCGCAGCTGCTTCGCAAGCCGACCTTTATTTATTCGCAAGGGATCGGCCCCGTCAACCGCCGCTGGATGGATCCGCTTATTCGCAATGCAATGCGGAAGAGCGCTTATGTTTCGGTGCGGGACGCTGAATCCGCCGCTTTGCTTGGGCGGATTGGCGTTCCGCAGGACCGGATCGAGGTCGTTCCCGATCCGGTTATGGGGATGCCGCTGCCAGCGGATGCTGCAGCGGCTCCTGGCGGCGCCGGCGAAGCTGATGCGCTGCCGGTATTGGGCGTGTCCTTGCGGCACTGGCGCAAGGACGGCGCCGATCTGGAGCGCGCAGCCGATGCGCTGGCTGCGCTTGCGAGCCGCCGCGCGGTGCGGCTGCGGTTTCTGCCGTTCCATACGCCGGACGACGCGGAAACGTCGAGGCTCGTAATGGAACGGATCAGCAGCAAGCTCGACGGCGCGAACAGCCGCGGCAGCGTCGTTGAGCTTGTCGAGCCCGGCGACGATCCGCAGCGGATGCTGCTCGAAGTAAGCCGCTGCGATGCGCTGTTCGGCATGCGCTTGCACGCGCTCATCTACGCGGCAAACCAAGAGGTTCCTTTGATGGGGCTATCGTATGATCCGAAAATCGATCAATTTCTGCATCGGCTCGGACTTACAGCCGTCGGGACAACGGAGCAGCTTGACGCGGAGCGTTTTGCAGCTGAGGCGGGAGCGTTGCTCGATGACGCCGAAGGCTGGAAGCGGGATCACCGCGATGCCATCCTAAGACTAAAGCAGCAATCGCAGCAGCCGGCGCAACAAATTGCACGGCTTTTGCGTCAAACCATATCGAGGTGATAGTCGCTTGTCGAAAAACGTGCCAACGGTGCCGATTTACGGAATTCCATTTTCCAAAATGAACATGGACGAAACGGTCAGTTACTTAACGGAAGCAATCGAACAGAAACGTCTGACGCATGTCATTACGGCCAATCCGATTATGATTATGTCGGCGGTGGACAACAAGGACTACTACAAAATGATGCGCAAAGCCGATCTGATCGTGCCGGATGGCGCGGGTGTCGTGTGGGCCGCCAATTATGTCGGCACGCCGGTAGCGGAGCGTGTGGCAGGCTTTGATCTCATGCACCGCTTAATGCAGATTGGCGAGCAGAAAAGATGGACAGCATACCTACTGGGCACGTCTCAGGAGATCATCGAGGCTGCCGCGGAAAAATTGCAGCTGCAATACCCGCAGGTGCGCATCGTCGGCTATCGCAACGGCTTTTTCGGAGCGGATCAGGATGCCGAGGTCGTGGCGGCGATTCGCGAGCTGTCGCCCAATTTATTATTTGTCGCCCGCGGCGCGGATACGCAGGAGCCGTGGATTGCCAAATATAAGCAGCAGCTTGGGGTGCCGTTTATTATGGGAGTTGGCGGAAGTTTCGACATTATTGCGGGACGGCTGAAGCGTGCTCCGGTATTGTTCCAAAAGCTGCGACTGGAGTGGTTTTACCGGCTTTTGCAGGAGCCGAAACGGCTTCCGAGAATGCTGGTTCTTCCGAAATTTGTAGTGAAAGTGATGCGCGATAAAGAAAACGTAAAAAAACCTAGGTCTATTTCGTGAAAAACCTCCCAAAACCGTGAAAATTGAATGAAAACGGGGTTGGAGTTTCTTTTTCTCTCGGAGTATAATTCACTTCGGTAGAAAGAAAAGGGGAGCTGCATACATGTCAGCAGGTTTATTGTATACAATCGGATTTATACTATCGGTTATAATAGCACTCGTTATGACGCCGCTCGTGAAGAAATTTGCGTTTGCTGTCGGCGCTATCGACAAGCCTAACCACCGCAAAGTGCATACGCGCATCATGCCCCGCATGGGCGGATTGGCGATTTACGCCGCATTCGCAGTCGGCGTTCTGGCGCTCTTGCCATTCGTTCCAGACGGGTTGCTTACGGCAGAGAACATGAACCTGATCCGCGCAATGCTCGTAGGCGGAACAATTATTATTATCGTCGGCGCGTTCGACGACCGCTTTGAGCTTTCGGCGAAGGTGAAGCTGGTTGGCCAAATCGCCGCGGCTTGCGTAGTCGTATTCGGCTTCGGCATTAAGATCGACTTCTTGAACTTTCCGTTCGGCGAAGCCATGCAGCCGATAGGCGCTTGGCTCTCGATTCCGCTGACGATCTTCTGGATCGTAGGCGTAACGAACGCGATCAATTTGATTGACGGATTGGACGGGCTGGCTGCCGGCGTTTCCGGCATCGCGATCGGAACCATTCTCGTCATGGCGATCATTATGGGCAACGTGCCGATCATTTTCCTCAGCACGCTGCTGCTCGGCGGCATTGTCGGGTTTCTGTTCTTCAACTTCCATCCGGCCAAAATTTTTATGGGCGATTCCGGCGCTTTGTTCCTGGGCTTCTGCCTGGCGATGCTCTCGATGATCAGCTTTAAGCAGATCACGATCGTATCGTTCGTAACGCCGTTGCTCATTATCGGCGTGCCTTTGTCGGACACGTTCTTCGCGATCATTCGCCGTTTGGTCAACAAACGTCCGATCTTCGCGCCGGATAAAGGTCATTTGCATCACTGCTTGCAAGAGCTTGGCTTCAGCCATCGCAAGACCGTCCTGATTATTTGGGGCGTAGCGGCTGTTTTCGGCGGCTTTGCGATTCTGCAGTCGACGGTTGTTCAATCCAGCGCGGCTAATTGGATTACCTTCCTTGTCATTTGCTTGCTGATGTTCTGCTTGCAGATCGGCGCCGAGCTGATCGGCATTGTCGACAAGACGCGCCGCCCGGTCATCAACTTCCTGAACCGGATGCGTCTGCGTATGAAAGTTGATACGGATCGTTCGAAATAATATTTTATAATATAGCTAGTTTGAAGAGAGCCTGGACGTTGCGTCCGGGCTCTTTTTGCATGTAGAGTCCCGAAATGCCGCGCCCGAGCGAAAGTTACTGGGTAAATCCAATATAGAGTCCCGAAATGCCGCGCCCGAGCGAAAGTTACTGGGTAAATCCAATATAGAGTCCCGAAATGCCGCGCCCGAGCGAAAGTTACTGGGTAAATCCAATATAGAGTCCCGAAATGCCGCGCTCGAGCGAAAGTTACTGGGTAAATCCAATATAGAGTCCCGAAATGCCGCGCCCGAGCGAAAGTTACTGGGTAAATCCAATATAGAGTCCTGAAATGCGGCGCCCGAGCGAAAGTTACTGGATAAATCCAATATAGAGTCTCGAAATGCCGCGCCCGAGCGAAAGTTACTGGATAAATCCAATATAGAGTCCCGAAATGCCGAGCCCGAGCGAAAGTTACTTGTGTAGCTACCTACTTTTGCATTGTTTTAGTTTGATTTCGCAGGTTTTCGAAATTAGGGTTTGCGGGTAACTGGCAAATTCGGCAATTCGACTAAATTTTGCACGCGTTTAAGCCGATAAACAAAATACAGAACTTTTCTGAGGTTAATGCGTCTAATCTTGTCGAAACGTTAGAAGAGATTAACTGAAGAGGAAAAGGGAGGAAGGTGTATCCGATTAATGATGCAAGGATCACGAGCATGGCAACTATCCCTCGATATCAAGGCAAGCCACATACATAAAGGAGGAACATCGTTTTGAAAAAGCTATTATCATTATTTCTTGCAGTGGCGTTGCTTATCACGCTGGTGCCGCCATTTAGCGCGCAGCAGACTGCAGATGCGGCGGCTTCCTACTTCTTGTTCACAAATGAGCAGGATACGGCCGCAAATGCGAGGATCGTGTCTACGCCAAACGTCACGCTGACAGGCAAGATCAACGGGGTTGTCGGCAATTCGATCAGCTACAAAGTGCAGCAGGTTACGGTTAGCGGTTCTACTGAGGTTGTCGAGAATACGACCGAGGAAATTACGACGGGCATTTCAACGTCAACCGGTGACAACAACATCACGGTTTCTAACCTTACCTTGTTCCCGGGCTTAAACAAAATTACATTCAAAGGGATCGCCGGCACATCTACGGTCAGCGAGTCTATTTATATCGAGTATCGGAACAGTCCGATGCTGTACGATTTGAAGGTTACGTTCGAGAACAAAGATTACCTGATGCCTGAAGATGAGCCTACGATGCTGTACTCCACGCAGCCGGTAGTTAAAGATACGGGCGAGATCGTCATTTCCGGAAAAGCGCCGAACGCCCAAAAAATTACGGTCATCATCAATACCCGCAGCTATGAATTCAATGTGTCCTCAACAAGCGACAGCCGTTTCAGCACATCGCTGCTAAGCATAAACAAAGGCATTAACACGGTTGTTCTTAAGGTGCACAACAATGGACAAGTCATTGAAACGACACGTCAAATCGCGTTCTACAACGGCGAGGTTACGTACTATGACTTAATGTTGACGGGTCCGGATGGCGCCGGAACGACCACAACCGCATTGGAGCCAAACCTGAACTTCTCTACTACGGCGGCGTCTCCGATTCAAGTAAACGGAAAAGCGATCATTCCTTTGCCGATTAAAGATTTCAACAATGTCGACGGCGACGCGACTACCGATACGATTCCGCTCAACTGGATTACTCCATCGACATTGGCTGCTTTGCTGAAGTTGGAAGTAGACAACGGCATTGATCCGATAGCTACTGTCGGACCAAATACGACTACGAATCCGATCGTTATTCAGCCTGCGGCGATTGACGCTTCTACGCAATTCATTACTGTCTCATTTCAATATGATTTGACGACCCTTGTTCATGACAAAACGAGCCGCATTCGGTTTACTTCGCCGAACAAGACCGTTATGCAGCAATCATCATGGCATACATTCGTGCTTCGAGACAAGAGCAAGCCGTATATTTACGATATCAATTACTTGTCAGGCTACGATCCGGATATTGCCAGCGATACGGATAATACCGTTAACGATATCCCTCGCCTTCAAAGTCTGCAAGGTACAGACATTGACAGCGCTAGCGGCGTAAACGTGTATTCCATGCCAATGGCAGTCGAGGTGCTGATCGGCAACTCTGTGGACATAGCGGATTTTGATATTCTCAAAGTTAACGGAGTAGATGAGACGAGCACTACAGGGACGGTATTCCGGCAGCTTGAAAACTCGCAAATTGTATATCGTACCATTAATAATGTGCAGGTACCGTTCCTTCGCGTATTTATCGAGATTAGCCAGCTGCCGTCCGCAGGCACAAATAATGTTAAATTCAAATTGAACAGCGGCGTTACCGATGATTATTCCATTATTGCCAAGCTGCTGTACGGTCCTTATGTGAAATTCGAAACGATCGTTGACGGCAAAGATATCCCGTACGACACGGTTCGGGAAACGAAGCTTCAGTTGTTCGACAAGCTGGGCAAATTGAACGGTCAATTGTTCAACATTGCTTCGCTGGATGAAATTGTGTACAGCGGAGTTGGCCAGAGCGTTTTCCTTTATATTAACAACGTCGAAATTCCATTAGTCGCAAACAGCACGAATAAAACTAAGTTTTTGCCAAATTATCCAGCAAGTACAACCGCAGAGGATGAAGTTTATAATATTCTGAACAAAGCTGGCGAGAATACGATGAAGTTCGTTTTCCGCACGACTAAGAACAATTACGAGAGCACGATTAAATTTAGTATTATCCCTAGCAATTTACCGGTTATTCCGGCACCGAATACAGACGGCGTATATCCTTACTCGTCCACGCTGACGACACCGCTGCCGAACGATCCTAATTTCGTAAAGCAGGGCAGCGTTTATACGACAAAAGAAGCTTTGCTCAATGTATACGGAACGTTTGATTTTGTAGATTTGGGCGGAGAAATCGATTTTGCAGCAGGGCATGCCACACTAGCGGGAAGCTATTCCAACTATCGGGTCGAAATCTCGTCTCCGAACTGGGCCACGCCTGTTGTTTGGGACTTGTCCAAAGAATTTACACCGACGAGAAATGGCGCGCCATTAGCTGCATATGCTACAGCGCCTTTTAATGGCGGCCCGGGCAAAAATGTATCGACGCCGGATGCGAAAATCGATTTCTTCTACGATGTCGATAACCAATATTTCTATTTTAAAATTATCGGTCAAAAAATGCCGGATGACGGCAGCTCGCAGGTTTATGTAGCGAACGTATTTAATGCCGGTATATCAGGCCCTCGCGCCACGTACCGGATGGAGATCGATTCCGTATCGATTCCGTATACGATCCTTACGCCGGTAACCGAGAAACGTACGACTAACCAGAACTATACCGAGATTATAATCGCTTCTCCAGGCGCGGATTCGATCGTAATCGGCAAAGATGCAGCCAAAAAAGTGAAATATATCGATTACAGTCAAAGCACGCCGACTTATATCGACGCATTCAGCTACACCTATAAAGGATTGAAGCCGAACAAAGTCAACGATATTGATTTCACGATTACCCGTGGCGATGACAAGATTAAGGCATCGTTCACGATGAATTATCAGCCTGCCAACATTCCAGGCGCACAGTATATGGAAACGATGAAAAACTCGCATAAAGTGTTTGATGGCAAGCTTGCGCTGACCTTTGAGAAAAGTACGAAGCTGGTGCGGCCAACGTACAATGCGTCTTCCAACCATGCCGGACAAGTATACAGCGACAACAATCTGCTGTTCGCGATTGCCAATCCGAACGACGGTATCGTCGACCGGCATGAATTTGAGAGCCAGCCGCCGGATTACTCGGCGAACAGCGTTGCTGAAGGCAACCTGCATGTCGGTGTCCGCTTCCAGGATCAGGCGCGCCAGTTCATTAAAGCGAGCCCGATGTTCTGGATCGACGGCGGCAAAGCAGACAATCCAGACCCGATAACGTCACCGGCGTTCGATCCTGTAACGACTGGTCAGGATCCGTTCCCGTTCCCGAACGTTGTCGGCAAGAGCACGGAAAGCTTTGCGAAACGTTGGAACCAATATGGACTGGAGCTGCAGCCGACGAAAGCGGGCAAGCTGACGCTTACCTACGATGCAAGCGTAGCTCAAGCTGCGGGCACAACCATTACGGTTTTCCGCTTTGATCCGTACAACAGCACTTGGGACAACATTGGCGGTGTCGTTGACGAGAAGAAGCACACGATTACGGTACCTTTCACTAAATTCGGTTATTATGTTGCTGTCAAACTGACACGCGGTTATAACGACATCAATGACCATCCATATGCTCGCGAAGCGATGGAGGCGATTTACGCGAAGGGCATTATGAACGCGGTTGATCCAATCGGCATTTTCGGCGCGGACCGTTATGTATCCCGCGGCGAATTTACCCGCATGATCGTTAGAGCGCTTGACTTGCCGCTGAACTACAGCGGAGATATGCATTTCACGTACTACCCGGAGACGATTACGAACTCGAATAATGCGAACGCCATTTACGACTATCGTTATATCGAGACGGCTGCTCGCGCGGGCATCGTTCGCGGCACAAGACCAGGCTTCTTCGATGAAGACGTCGATCTGACCCGCCAAGACGCTTCCGTCATTTTGGCCAAGGCGTTGAATTTGAAGCTGGAGACTGATTCGGCCAAAGCGAAGAAGGCGCTGGACAAAATTTTCAAAGACTCGGGCAGCTTCGATTACTATTCGATCCCTTCCGTTATCGCGATCCAGAAGAAAGGCTTTATTCAAGGCTCCCTGATCGATCCGAACAATCCGAAGGGCGGTACCGTATTTGAGCCGAAAGCGAAGCTGCTGCGCAGCGACGCCGCGATTATCATGGCGAAAGTCATGGTCGATCTGAAGAAGCTGCCGAAAATTTACGCAAAATAATCGAGAACGGAGAGCCGGCGCCAACGCGCCGGCTCTTCCATTCAAGCAAAAGTGAAACTTTATCCATGGAAAATGTTTAGCATCGACGAAAGCGTTTCTTCCGATTATACTAACAGAGAAGTCTAATAGTGTCGTAGATTGGCGCTTGATGACGCATCATACATATGAACTGGATAAGCTTTAAACGACGCGGTCTTGAAAATGTTTTAATATTTTTGCGTTAAGACCGCAACTTTTCCGACTGGGATGCGTTTAATTACATGTCGCGATCACGATTCGGCGGCTTCATACGTTGGACCTAAGCTCTTTTTCAAGTAAGTTGGAATGAATTCTCAACTTTCTCTTTACGGTAGGGTGCGCCCATTGTATAATGTTAAAGTGGTATAGCTTCTCTACTATCTATTACTATGTTTACAAGTTTCTGCGACATGTTATTACATAGGGTTAAACATGGCAGCAGACATCATTTATACTAATTCTGCTCAACTCTGGGAAGGGGGTGAATCGGCAATGAGGGAATCGAGCAATACATTATCTAATCAACACTCTCAACAACCGAAGGTATTTAGAGGAGGAGAAAAAAAGGTTATGAAAAAAAGTTTATCTTTTCTCGTAGCAATTGCACTGGTTTTCTCGATGTTCACATCGGCAGCTTTTGCAGCTGACACGACTAAAACAACTGAACAAAAATACAACGAACTGGTGACAGCTGGCGTATTTAACGGCTTCCCAGACGGTCAAGCACACCTTGATCAAACAATGACTCGCGCAGAGGCTGCGAAAATTATCGCAATCCTGGCTGGTTACAAAGCAGGAGTTACTTCTCCTGACGCTGGTTTCACAGACGTAGTTGCTGGAAACTGGGCTAAGCCTTACATCGACTATGCTGCTAACCTGGGCATCATCCAAGGCGTAGGCAACGGCATTTTCGACTTCAACGCTCAAGTAACAATTCAAGAGCTGGCTAAACTGGCTGTTGAAGCACTGAAAGCGCTGAAAGTTAACGTTCCAGCTGGCGAAGCTGTAACTGGTACTGTTTCTGACTGGGCTAAAGATTATGTAGCAGCTGCAGTTAAAGCTGGTCTGATCCCTGCTCAAGCGGACTACACAGTTCCTGCTTCCCGTGAGTTGCTCGTAGTTGCTTCGTACTTCGCGTACTCCGCACTGCAACAACCAACTGAAATCAAAGTTGAATCCGTAAAAGCAATCAACAAGAAAACTGTTGTTGCGACATTCAACGTTGATGTAGACGCAGCTACTAAAGAAGACGCGTTCAAAGTTTACACTAAAGGCAACCAATACGCTCTGAACTATGTTGACAGCGTATCGGTATCCGGCAAAACGGTTACAGCTACTTTGGTTGATGACCTGAACGACGAAACTACTTATGTACTGGCTACTTCCGGCGTTAAAGCTGCAGGTCTTGAACTGACTTCCGCAGCTGCGACTAACGAGTTCACTTACGCTCCGCAAGCAGCAGCTAGCATCGCGTTCAAATCGACAACTGTAGCTGATGGCGACACTGTTCCAGTATTGGTTAAAGATGCTGCAGGCAATGACATTTCTGCTGACTTTGAAATTGGAGATTTTGATGTTGAATCTTCCGACGAAGGTGTAGTTGGCACCGATCTGAAGGCAGTTAATGATGACGATGCTGATGATGCTCCAGAATATGCCGTAGTAAATGTTAAATTGGTTGATACAAAACTTGAGACTGGCAACACGATCATTACTGTTCGTGAAACATTGCAACAACCAGCTTCGATTGGTGTTGTAACTCTGGAAAACAATTTCACTAAAAATGATCTTGAACTGAATAAAGGTGAGACTGATACTATCATCGCACAAGTTCTTGATAAAGATGGTGAAGATGTTGATGCTCCAGAAATTACTTTCACATCGCAAACACCAAAAGTAGTAAGTGTTGATGCTGAACTTCACACAATTAAAGGTATTAGCGTTGGTACTGCAACGATCCTTGTTAAAGCTGTTTACAATGGATCTACTATTTACAAAACTGTTACAGTGACAGTTAAAGAAGCTCCAAAATTGACTGCAATTAAAGTTACTGCTCCGGCATCCAAATTGGTTATCGATTCTGACATTCCTCAATATGTAGATGTTACATTGGTAGACCAATATGGAAATGATTATGCATCTGACGGTACTGATTCCTTTAACTACCAAATCAACAAAAATAATATTGCATTAGATGAAAATGAAGTAGCGATTCCTCAAAACACTGAATCCGCTGACGTTAATTTCGCTAATACTAAAGCAACTGCTTCTATTAAGTTGTTGCCTGGTACAGTAAAAGGTTCCGCTACATTTAAAGTGTCGGTAAATGGTACCTACACTAAATCAGTAACAGTATCTTTGGTTGAAAAAGGTGAGTTTGCTGGTTATGTAGCTGTTGCAAGCAAAACAGATCTGGATATCAATACGGCTGATGATGCTGAAGCAGATACTGCAAAAATCACAGTATACAAAAAAGACAAAAACGGTAACTACTATGCAGATGTAACTGCTGCAGCTGGCACTCTTGGCGTAGTTGAACTTGTTGAAGCTGAAGGTAATGCTTCTGGCGCTATCAACACGAATACTACAGATGAAGTTACAGCTCGTGCAATTGGTACCGAGAACGTAGTTGTTAAAGTAGATAGTGCAAAAGTTGCAACTCTTACTTTCAAAGTTAAGAATACAACTGCAGGGGAAGTAAACAAAGTTGTTCAATCGAAATCTACATTGACAGTAACTACTGCTGAAACTGATTTGTTCACAAAACTGTTTGGTGATGCGACTGATGGTAAAGGTGGAGCATTTGTTGCATACGATCAATATGGTACTCGTGTAGTAGTTGAAGAAGCTGACGTTGCAGAAATCAACTCTTCGAACAAAGCTATCGTTGATCAAGATACTCTTGACGTAGGTAAAGCTGGTTCTGTAACATTGACAATTGATGTTGCAGGCGCTATCTACACAATCACCGTTGTTGTTAAAGAAGCTTAATAGTTATTCTTCTTACTAACATACAACAATAGAAAAACCGTTCTTCTGGCTTCGGCCTGAAGAACGGTTTTTTTTATTTTGCCCAATCATTCATCCTTTATTCACATTCATTTTCTATAATTTGAATTAACTATAGTCGAGCAACATATAGAGCTTTACTAGCGTCTATATAGTTAACAATTCACAGGAGGAATGAATGTGAACTACAAATGGATGAAGATCGGTGTGGCAACGATCGCGACTTATGCCTTGTTATCTCAGGGGACAATCCCTTTGAAGCCGTTGAGCATTAATGTAGCGGAAGCTGCGGTTATTGCCAATAACAGCGTTAAGTTAACATCAAACGCAACGTTATCGGTTAAAGACGGACAGTTTCTTATGCAGGAGCAGGGAAAAGTATTTGCCTACACATTAACGATCAACAATAAAGGTTCGAAGGAAATTGACTTAACCGATTATATTATTAAGCTAAAAACGAAATCCGGTAAAACGTATACAACCGTTGTATCGGAAACTGACAAGAAAAAAACAAATGTAGCCGCATATTCGACTCAAACGATTACTTACTATGCGGTGGTAGACAAGACTACTAAATTGTCCGATTTGAAATTTTATATTACAAAGGTTGATTTTTCTGTTAAAGGATACATCCGAACGCTAGGTGCGATTACATTTGCTGCGGAAAGCACGGACAAAATTGAAGCCTATAAAGCGAAAGCGATGGCTTATAATAATGCGACTATTAGAGGGGCATTAAAGCAATATATCGTAACGAAAGATGACAGCTATATTTATGTAACGATGAATTTCTTGCTTGAAAATTCGAGCTTGCAAGCGGTCAATGTTTCCAACATGCATTTCTATGCACAGAATGACGCTTACGCGGTATATAATGTGGATTCGTCGACTCTGACTGACGTTACACTGCAACCGAAAGAAAGAAAAATCGTATCTTTAAGCACCAGATTGCCTTTAGCGATGGAAGGCAAGAAGTTTTCGTTAATTGCTGCCTCAACGAATGAAGCAACGGTTAAGACCGAAATTCCGGTCGGCGTATTCGATATGCCCAAAGCTATACCGGCAACTGCTGTTGCAAATGGAACAGCTAAGATGGTGTACTTGAACGGGATGCAGGTAAATACAACGTTAAAAGCAGTTTCAACGGAAGAGAATACTGACGAGGGAACTCAAACGATTGAGATGGATATGGTGCTTGAAAATATTGGCACCGCTTCTGTAACGGCTCCTGCACTAACTTATACGCTGGTAACATCAGCTGGCGTATCCTATCCGCTTTCTTATGCTAAATCGGAAGAAAGCCTGACGCTGCTTCCGAAAATTAAGAAAACGATCACGTTGACCGGCGAGGTGCCACTGTCGTTGAAGCTCGATACAACGAAGGTAGTCGTTAGGTCCGGCGTTAGCAATACATCGAAAGGATATGTCCTTTCCAGTTATAAAGCGAAACCAGCAGTACTTACCGGCGGTGCAATGAATTATACACATAGCGAGGGCTTTAATGTAACGTTCAAAAGCATCCAACGAATACCATTAGCCGACAAAGACGTGCTTGTAGCTGCATTGACGATTACGAACACGAGTACGGTTACGAAGAAATCGCCGAACCTAGGCGGCTATTTTGTACTGAACGGCGTGGAATTGAACACGGAAACTCAGCTTGTAACCTACGATACGAATTACTCGATAGCGCCGAAGGAAACCATTACGAAGTATGTTTACGTCGATGTACCATATTCGACTAATGTCAATACCGCTTCGATTATTTTGACGGAGCCTTCAACGACAGAGAATGGCGTTAGCAAGAAGCTGTATCAATTCGGCAATCAATCCATTAGCGCAATTCCTGCGCAATCGAGAGAATTCCCTTACAACGTAACGGGTGTGGGACGTAAAGCCAGCGTACAATTGCTGACAACCAGATTTTACGATAATGAGGCCTCTACTTATTTCTATACGGAATTCGTTATGACGAATAAAGAATCGCGTTATTCTGCTTTGGCGGAGCTCGGCGGTTATATCCAGGACGCGAATGGATTGGCAATTCCGATTACGGTCACAGAATTTACGGAAAAAGTAATGCCTGACGGAAGAGTGCTTATCGGGGCGTGGACTAAAGTTACGAGCCAATTTAAACGCGAGGGTTCGATTCTTGTGTTAGGTCAGGCGGTTAAGAAATCCTCTTCGACATCGTCAAGCGGCAGCTCGAATGCAAATGAAGTACTGATTAACCCGGTTTCTTATACGCTGACGAACGATGCCGGTTCAGCGGTTAAGTTGAACTTGCTTGAAATCCCTTTTGCAGGAAACGTGCTGAGTATGAGAGATTTCAAAACCTTTGTTACGTCGGATTCAGGTTCAGAAGTAGATGGCGTTCAACTGCAGTTGAGTTACGATCTGGAGAAGGACGACAAATACGACTATGTAGCCGGCGATCATCAAGTTATGATTGAGCTCGTCAATGTTGGAACATCTAATTTCAAATATTCCAAAACGTTCGCTTTTAAAGCAAGCGAAGGAAGCTCATTGACGGTGCTTGAGGAAGGCGTGAACAATTCTCTGTCTATGACATTTACGGACCCGACCATTCTAAATAAGATCCAAAACATGAGCAAATATGTCGTGAACGTTTATGATGTCTATGGCGGGGCGAAAATGCTAGTCGCAACTAAGCAATATACTTGGTTTTAATAGCAACATAATTTAATAAAATGAGAGGTTGAACGATTCGGATGCATGCGAGCCGAGGTTCAACCTCTCTTTTATTATGATAAAAAGACAAACTTCGACACAAATCTATTTTCCTGAAATGGTATATTCATTTTAGTCCTATTAGAATCGGTAAAATCTTCCGATATGGTTAATAGGAAGTAAGGACTAGTCGTTCTTGCTTAATTTCTAGAAGAGGGGAATACTAGAATGAAGATTTTTAAGTCGGCTTTATCGGCAATGCTCGTTACGGCGTTGTTCTTGTCGATTTCACAGGCTGCTTTTGCTGCTAGCAGCAGTCCGATTGGATTTGACGATGCAGGACAAGTAACGAAAGAAGTATCTGAAGGAACAGTTTTCGCAGAAGGAGTTCAATCCAAACCGCTTAATACCGATGCGAGCGTGCTTCAATTTGCATCCGGAATCAATGGAGCTGGGCAAGGATTGACAGCAACGAAAACGCAGACGCAGACGCAGTTTGTTGTCAACAAAAAGGCAACCGATGAGCAGGGACAGGATCACTATACATTGCAAGAGCAATATAAAGGACTTCCAATCTACGGAAGCTATATGCAAGTAAACTTAAATCAAAACAACGAAGTATATGCAGTACAAGATAAAACAGGGAATGTTTTAAATTTATCAAATCTCGATATCGCACCAAGTATCTCTGGAGAAGAAGCGATCGCTTCCTATCAAAAGCACTTGGGGGAGCAGCTTGGACAGGCTATTGAATTGCAAACAAAAATGAAAAAGATAGAGCTTCCAGCTCCATCATCCGAATTGCTTATTTACCCATTAGATAATAACGTTCAATTAGCATATAAAGTTAATCTTTCTTTTTTGAAGCCTGAACCAGGCAACTGGGTTGCGTACATCAATGCACATACAGGAGAAATCATTGCTCAGTACAATAGTATTCATAATGCTGATGTATATGAACAGTTTACTCCAACAACGGGTACAGGGATCGGGAATAACATGAAGAGTAAGCCGCTGAATATATCTACTAAAACTATTGGAGATGAACTATATTATTATTTAATTGATAAAACACATACCGGAGTTATCGAAACAGCTTGGTATGATTATGAGACAGATGATTATTACTATACAATTAGTCGCACAAGAAATTTTAATGGTAATGCAGAAGCAGTAGATGCACATTTTAACGCTGATGTAGTCTATGATTTTTATCTAAAAAATTATGGACGCGATAGTATTAACGGTAAAGGCATGGATGTATTATCTGCAGTCAATGAACCTATTCCGAATAATGCTTATTGGTATGGTTTAGAAGATGGAACCGGTTTTATGTTTTATGGTATTGGCACAGGTACCGAAACAGGCGGTATGAATTGCCTAGCCTGCGGTCTTGATATAGTGGCTCATGAGTTGACGCATGGCGTGACTCAAAATACTGCGAATTTGGAATACCAAAATCAATCAGGCGCATTAAATGAGTCGATGTCCGATATTATGGCTGCGGTTATTGATGGCAATTGGACTATTGCCGAAGATACAGGCAAAATAATTCGTGATATGGCCAATCCCGGAAGATTTGGCGATCCGGCACATATGGACGATTATTGGGATCTTCAGAATACCGAAGAGCAAGATTGGGGCGGCGTTCATATCAACAGCGGAATTCCGAATCATGCCGCTTACTTGCTGTCTAATAAGCTTGATAAAGCAGGTTTGAAAGGCAAAGAGCTTCTTGGCAAAATTGCTTATAGCGCGCTTTCATATTATTTAACACCGACTTCTAATTTTAGAGATGCTAGAAACAGCTTTTTGATTGCGGTGAGCAACTTGGATGGACTGAAGCCGGCTCAGATCGAAGCGGTAAGAAAAGCGGTGAATGAAGCTTGGGCTGAAGTCGGAATTAGTAACACAGGCGCTCAAACGATTTCAGATTTGTATGTTGCATCCAAAGACAGTGGTGAAGGAACAACTACAGCTACAGCTACATTAACATGGACTCCGGCAAGCGGCGCTAAATCCGTTGAGCTCCAACAATCTTCTGACAATATCAATTGGACAAAAACAACGGCACAAATTGATCCAACAGATTCTAGTGTATTATTGTCAGGAATAAACACGACTAAACCGGCATATTTCAGACTTTACGTTGTTGAGGGAACGAATGAAGGATACTCGAACGTTGCAGTAGTTTCGTTTGCTCAAGGG
Source organism: Paenibacillus sp. NEAU-GSW1 (assembly GCF_009737085.1). Classification (GTDB taxonomy): domain Bacteria; phylum Bacillota; class Bacilli; order Paenibacillales; family Paenibacillaceae; genus Pristimantibacillus. The sequence goes on along the minus strand of NZ_WOVL01000004.1, from coordinate 90,307 downwards.
AAAATTGTTTCTTTCGCTTTAGATTCGAAATCGTATGATTCGGCAACTCTCAAATGGACGCTGTCGCAAAATCCGACATCGCTGGAAATTAAGCAATCTAAGGATGGTAAAACTTGGACAACCTCAACGCTGGAAGAAGCTTGGAACGTAAAAAGTTCTAAAGCTACAGTAATCGGGTTGGAATTGGGCAAGACCTATAAATTCAAATTAATTGTTACTCTCGAAGAGTTTCCATCGCCTGCGCTAGAGTCTAGTGTAATTAGCGTTCCGATTACGCCTATTCCTTTGACGGGCCTTCAAGCTACGGATACAGTGACTAGCAGTACAGCTAATATCGAGTGGTCGCCAGCTGTAGACGCAACAAGCATTGTCGTTCAACAGGCGGAAGGAGCGAGCAGTACTTGGAAGAACGCTATGACAAGCGAGGCAATAAATCCAATCACAGGAAACGCTGCATCAATCACTAACCTGCTGCCAGGAACGACGTATCGCTTCCGTCTGTCCGTGACAGGAGGACGTAATGCAGGTCTATCGAATGAAGTAAAGATGACGACAGCTATACAGGAAGTAAGTGAATTTAAGTTTGCATCAGCTACGGCAAATTCGATCACGCTTGAGTGGCCGGCTCTTGTAAGAGCAACTGCCGTAAAAGTGCAGATCTATGATGGTGTTGAATGGATAGATGCAAATACAGGCAAAATTGCTGCGAGCGCGAAAAAAGCGACCGTAACAAAGCTTCCGAATCCTAACACAAGCTATCAATTTAGACTTTTTGTTACAGGCGGAGGAAATGCCGGCCCATCCAATCCAGTAACAGCGAAGACATTGGGCATTCCGCTGACGACATTTAAGAACATCGGTAAAACTGCCGAAACGGCGCAATTTACATTCACGAATCCTGATAATGCCGAAGATGTTATTGTTCAGTATTCGACTGACGGCGGTAAGTTCTGGCACGATCACATCAATGCAGTGATCTCGGCTGGCGATAAACCAGGCACGAGTGTAGCTGCTGTAGATTGGCTCAGCCCCAATACGACGTATCAATTCCGTTTATCTGTAATTGGCGGTATGAATGAAGGCTATTCGAATGTTGTTAAAGTAGCGACTCCGCCAAAACCGTTGGGCAAACCTGAAGTAAATAATGACAGCATTAACGGCAACTCATTGGAAATAAATTGGACGCCCGCTGTTAACGCGAAGACAGTAACAGTCATGCAATCGACTAACGGGAAATCGTGGACGAAAGCGAAGACCGAACCGTTTGCAGTTACGGACGGCAGCGCTGTTGTGACAGGGCTTCTTCCAGATACGCCTTATCAATTCCGTTTGGTTGTCGTAAACGGCCAAAATCATGGCACATCGGAAACGTCAGACACGGTTAGCACGGCTTTCGAGATGGTTATTGGAGCCATTACGACCAATTCGATCGTATTAAATTGGCCAACCTTGCCGACGGCTCCAACGGGTAAATCTTATAAATTGATGCAGTCGAATGACCAGGGGAATACGTGGAACCCAGTAACATCCGTTAGAGTCACTCAAACATTGAAGACAGCTACGGTTAGAAGCCTGACAGCAAATACTTATTATAACTTTAAAATTGTTCTTATAGATAATGTTACACTGGAAGAAGAAAATGTTGTATTCGAGGCTGCAGGTACAACGCTTTCGATTCCTATTAAAAACATGGCGGTAGTCTCGAAGGCTAATACCACAATAGACTTGAAATGGACTGCAGCTATAGGGGCCAGTGAAGTTATTGTCGAAGTAATACCCGCAGATAGCGATTGGAGCAATATTGCTGATGTTATGACATATGACGTAATTGATCCTGCTGGGTATTCGATAAAGATTGACGGATTAATCCAAAATACGAACTATAAATTCCGATTGTTCGTTGTTGGCGGGCAGAACGATGGATACTCTAACATTGTTACAGCCAGAACCACAAACATTAAGTAAAAAAGAATAGAATAGTAGATTAACGCTCTCAAATCGGGTATCTTTAATGGAGATACCCGATTTTTTTTGCTAGAAAGGAGTTCTCATGAATAAGAAATGGATTGCTAGATTGGCATTAGGCGCGTTGCTAGTATTCGGAGGCTTTGGGATTGGTTATTTAAACGCCAATACTATTGAAGCGGACGGCGCTGCTGCTGTTCCGGGTTCGGTTGAAGATCCGGTCGTTACGAAAAGTTATGTCGATAAATTAGTCGCACAAGGCGGAGGCGGTGCCTCTGAGCAGGAAAGCAATAAACTGACAGTTGTCACTGTTCCGAACGCCAAGACATTGATTGCCGCAGAAGGCACAGAGGTCATTGTCCGCTCGGGGAAGGCAGTTGCCTATAGTCCGGATGCTAACGGTTTGGCGGATCTTACGGACGGCAAGGACGTTTTTAAAGGGGCTCCAATCCCAGCGAATCATCTGATCTTATTCCCTAGAGCCGGACGCGGCATTACGACCGACCCTGCGTTTACGAAGTCGTTAACCGTCCTGGTGCGCGGCAGCTATTCCATACAGTAGCAAGGGCGCGCGGCGCTGGAGGAAGTACTATATTTTGCCCATGCTGACAATAGGTTATACGGGTAAGGAATCGCGATGCGATGCACGATAAGGGCATGCTCTTACTTTCATTGGAGGTGTTCTTATTATGAGTCGTTCCAACAAAGTGGTTGTACCCGAATGTAAAGCAGCGTTGAATCAAATGAAATACGAAATTGCATCGGAGCTTGGCTTGTACGCTTCGAATGGCGATTTCGCAGGACATGATACGGAATTTGCCGGTGAATTGGGCGCAGTTGGCGGAAGCGCAGGCGGTCATCTCGATTGGGCGCATATGACATCCAGACAAACGGGCGCAGTCGGCGGCTCGATTACAAAAAGGCTCATTTCCCAAGCAGAATCAGTACTTCGCGGCTATTAAAAAAATCTGTCAAGGATTACTGTCCATTGACACAAACCGACATTTTCGGTATTATACTGTTCTAGAGAGTTGTCTAACAACCTTTTCCTTCGGGGAAAGGTTCATTTTTTGTGTAGAATATCTGCACTTATCTCATAATAAAGCTGTAAAGCTGTAGGAGGTTGATACGGATGTCGGTTGTTAAAGGTCGTCACTTGTTTACATCGGAATCGGTTACGGAAGGCCATCCCGATAAAATTTGTGACCAAATTTCGGATGCTGTCCTCGACGCATTCTTGGAAGCTGACCCTTATGCGCGCGTTGCGTGCGAAGTTTCGGTAGCAACAGGTCTTGTGCTTGTCATTGGTGAAATCAGCAGCCGTGCTGATTATGTCGATATTTCCGCAATTGCTCGCCGTACGATTAAAGAAATTGGCTACACGCGCGCGAAATACGGTTTTGACTCCACGACTTGCGCGGTTCTCACATCGCTCAACGAGCAATCCGCTGACATTGCGCAAGGCGTAAACGCAGCGCTTGAAACGCGCGAGGGCAAAGACGTTCAGCAAGAGAACGAAGATATCGGCGCAGGCGACCAAGGTTTGATGTTCGGCTTTGCAACGAACGAAACGCCTGAGCTTATGCCGTTGCCAATCGCTTTGTCGCACCGCATTGCTCGCCGCCTGTCTGAAGTTCGTAAGAACGATACGCTCGGTTACTTGCGTCCTGACGGCAAAACACAGGTTACAATCGAGTATGTAGACGGCAAGCCGGTTCGTGTTGATACGATCGTCGTATCGACTCAGCATGCTGAAGAAATTTCGCTCGAGCAAATCCAAAAGGACATCCTTGAGCATGTTATCAAGCCAGTTGTTCCTGTTGAATGGCTCGACGAGCAAACGAAATACTTTATCAACCCGACAGGCCGTTTCGTTATCGGCGGTCCTCAAGGCGACGCTGGTCTTACTGGCCGCAAAATCATCGTTGACACTTACGGCGGCTACGCTCGTCATGGCGGCGGCGCATTCTCCGGCAAGGATCCAACGAAGGTTGACCGTTCGGCAGCTTATGCAGCTCGTTATGTTGCGAAGAACATCGTTGCTGCGGGTCTCGCTGAAAAATGCGAAATCCAGTTGGCATACGCAATCGGCGTAGCACAACCGGTATCGATCAACGTAGACACTTACGGCACTGGCAAAGTGGCGGAAGAGAAGCTCGTTGAAGTGATCAAAAGCAACTTCGATCTTCGCCCGGCGGGCATTATCAAAATGCTCGATCTGCGTCGTCCGATCTACGGCAAAACGGCTGCTTACGGTCACTTCGGCCGTACAGATATCGACTTGCCTTGGGAACGCGTAGACAAAGCGGAGAAGCTGAAAGCTGACGCTTTGGCAACGGTTTAATTTTATACAGCGGGAGCACTGAATCGTAATGATTCAGTGCTCTTTTTGCATTTTTGGGGAATGATTCCATACAAATGTTGCATTGATCTACATTTTTCGAGCCATTCAACCGACAAATAAAGTACGAATGTATATTTTCGGGGAGTGAATGGAATGAGGCAATATCGTAAAAGGCTTAGCATTTTGTTGGCACTTGCACTGCTGCTGCAATTATCGCTGCCGCAATGGTTTGCGGGGAATCATCTTATAGCGGACGCGGCAACCGGCCCAACCGTAACGACTTTCAGCCCGACGGACAACAATACAGCCGTCGCAGTGGACGCGCCGCTGTCCTTCACGTTTAATGAAAGCGTTAAGAAAGGGACAGGCTCCGCCGCCATTCGCATTTACGAGTTCGAAACGCAAGAGTTGTTCGAGACTTATACGGTTGCGACCAATAACCGAGTTGCGATTGATTCATCCAATAAAAAAGTAACAATTACGCCTTCCAAAGCGTTTGCCGTAAATACGGACTATTATGTGCTTATCGATAGCGGCGCATTCGTGAGCACAGCTTCTGACACGGGCTTTGCCGGTCTTACGAACGCAAGCCAATGGAATTTTAGAACGGCTGTGGACACGCCGCCAAGCATTATATACACAAGTCCGGCAAATAACGAAACCGATGTGCCGATTTCGGCTCCGATTGTGCTGGCGTTTGACGAAGCGGTTGATAAAGGAAGCGGAAGTATTATTCTGGGCGGCCAAACAATCCCGGTGACATCCAGTCAAGTGACCGGAGAAGGTACGACTCAAATTGTGATTAAACCGACGACGCCGTTGACTCCCAACACACTATATACGGTAACTATAGATCCTGGCATGTTTGTTGATAAGACGAGCAATCCGTTAACTCAGCAGCTGACTTTTACGTTCCGTACAGGCCTTTCTCCGCTTAATGTAATAGGCGCGTTTACGCCAGGCACAGGCAGCTCTGCTGATATTACGACCAAGCTGACGCTAAACTTCGATCAGGAAGTGGCGGCCGCAAGCAACAAATATATCGAAATCCGCAGAATGAAAGACAACAGCGTATTTGAAACCATTCCGGCAAGTGGAAGCAAGGTTAGAATTACAGGCTCGAATGTCGTGATTACTCCGAATAAATTGGAGGCAAGCACCGGTTATTATGTGTTGATCAACCAAGGGGCCTTCTATCGTAAAGGGGATACCAACACGATCTATGAGGGTCTGACGAGCGCGACCTCGTGGTTTTTCTACACGAATGCCAATAGCGATACGACTGCGCCAACGATCGTTTCCTCCAAAATGAACCCGGTGCATAACAGCACTCTCTATACGTTGAATTCCAAGCTTGTTATGGCGTTCAACGAGCCTGTCTACCCAGGGATAGGGAACATCGAGATTCGCAATAAATCGAATAACGCATTGTTCAAATCGATTCCCGTCGCGTCGAATCGTGTGACTGGCGGCGGAACGGATACGATTACAATTGATCCGTACAGCTCATTAGACGGCGGATCGGTGACGCCTTTTGTAAACAATACCGAATACTATGTTGTCATAGCGGAAGGTGTATTCAACGACGAGGCCAACAATGCTTTCAAAGGAATTGCGGCAAAAGCATGGTCGTTTAAGGTTGCGCTAGACACGACGAAGCCGACGATAGTTTCGGTAAGTCCGGCAACGAATACGGAAGGCGTGCTGGCGAACGCGACATTCCGCGCAACGTTCAGCGAACCGATTAAAGTCGTAAGTGGCTCGACGGCTCAATTCGTACCGAGAAACCCGGCGACTGCCAGTCAAGTTGCCGGCGCTATTTCAGTCGATCCTGATAATGCTAACGTACTTATTATAAAACCAAACTCCAATCTGACATTGAACGCGTACTATTCGCTTCAGATGAGCAGCAATGCAGTAACCGATGTGGCGGGCAACCCGTTTATCGGCATTCTTAATGAATTCCAATGGGCATTTAGAACGATTGGCGTCGACACGACAGCGCCAGTGCATTCAAGCTCGATTCTGGATGACAACCAAATCATTATGACGTACAACGAACTGCTGAATGAAAATTCGATTCCGCCGCTGGCAAGCTTTTATGTTACGGTGGGTGGTATTTACAAAGCGGTTTCCGATGTAACGGTCAAAGAAAAAACGGTTACTTTGCAATTTGCTTCCGCTTTCCCGTCCGGTCAAGAAGTGAAGCTGTCCTATTCGAAAGGAAATTCGGGGGGCATTCAAGATGTGTCGGGCAATCAGGCTATTAGCATAGGCAATATTACCGTTAGCGCGGGGACTGCCGCCGCGCCGAAGCCGCAAAGCGGAACAGCTTCTGGCAGCACGGTTAGAATCACGTTCAATAAAAGCCTGCAGTCCGTCAGCAGCAGCGCGTATTCCCAGTTCAAAGTCACTGCGAACGGAACGGTTTATACGCCGACATCCGTTTCGGTTAGCGGAAGCACATTGACGCTGACGATTAGCAGCGTAATTTCGAACCAGACTTCTACTTATATTTCGTATACGCCGGGGTCGTATCCGTTGAAAGATGCGGCTGGCACAGCTGTAGCGGCGTTTACTAATTTTAAAATTTCCGGTGATACCGACGGCGATTTGCCTTTGCTGGTAAGCGCCTCGAACAATGGTGCCTCGATAACGCTTACGTATGATGAGTCATTGAATGAAGGTTCTGTGCCGCCGGTTAGCTCCTATAGCGTGCTGGTTAACAATTCGCTTCGGAGCGTAACGAAAGTATCGGTATCGGATTCTAATGTATATTTAACGTTAAGCACAGCTGTAGCGTCGAACGACAGCGTACGCGTAACCTATGTGGCTGGCTCTACAAAATTGATGGATGATGCAGGCAATGCCGCGGCATCGTTCAGCGCGGTGCCAGCCCCGTACAGCACGGGCTCTGGTTCAGGAACAACGGCTCCGAGTTTGAAAGGCGCGATTGTGAAAGGGATGACGTTGACGCTCACGTTCAGTGAAGCGTTGAAGTCCAGCTACGTGCCTAGCACGGCCTCATTCTACGTTCGCGGACAAAATTCATCGCTGCAAGTGTCTAAGGTAACAGTGAATGGCGCAGTCGTAACGCTGACATTGAATGCTTCGCCGAAAATCGGCGAGTCTGTTACGGTTTCTTATTTCGCTTCCGATACAGGGCTTCAAACGTCTAACGGCACGAAGATCGAAAACTTGAATAGTGTGACCGTGGCAAATCAGACAACGCTGATCGATACCTTATCCAGCGATTATGAGGAATCGGCTGGCGGCGGTATCGGCTTGAAAGTATCTGCGGCGTCGATTAGCTCGGCTGTTTCGCCTGCAGGCGTTTCTGCAAATAAGTATACTGTTTCCGGCGATAAAATAACGGCCGCCTATCAAGCGGCGCGTACAGCAGGACTCAGCAAGCTTCGCGTCTCCTTCAAAGTGCCGGCTACGGAGAACGCTGGCATTGTAGCGGTGCCGCTTGGCACCTTGCAAATGTCGGCGTATTACGGCAGCGATGTTGTTTTTGCCGTTGAGTACGGCAATTCGACTTACGAACTGCCTGTCAGCTCGCTAAATTACACGGAGCTGTCCCGTCTGTCGACAAGCGGTTCTACTTCCGCTGAACTGTTGATTGAAATCGATCAGGGAACCTCCTCGTTAACGAGTGCATTGACCTCGGCGATCAGCAAAGCGAAGGCTTCGTTAATCGCTGGTCCGGTCAATTTTGAATTGTCGGTTTCATCTGGCGGGTCAAAGGCTGCCGTTAAAAATCTCGGAACGTATGTAACACGCACGATCCAAACTTCGTTCTCCGTAGACCAGAAAACGGCTTCTGTCGTCTGGTATGACCCGTCTACGAGCGCGCTGTCCTATGTGCCGACGACGTTCTCGACGCAGAACGGCAAAACGGTTGCATCGTTTAAACGCCAAGGCAACAGCGCATACGCGCTCGTGTCGGGCGCCGTAAGCTTCTCGGACATCGGCAGCCATTGGGCAGGGACGACGATTCAAATTTTAGCGAAGAAGTATATTGTAGAAGGTCGTTCGGCCGGAAAATTTGAGCCGGAGAAGGCGATTACACGCGGTGAATTCGCAGCTTACATTGCCAAAGGCCTCGGCTTGAGCGGCAACAAATCAGCTGCGGCTAAATTTAGCGATGTCAACACGGGAACGGCGATGGCGGCTTACATTGGAGCGGCGTCGGAAGCGGGAATCGTGCAAGGCAATTCAGACGGCACGTTTAAGCCGAACAGTCCGATCACGCGTCAAGAGATGGCGGTCATGATGACGCGCGCTGCGAAGGCGGCTGGCGTGACCATCACGCTGCCGCAAACGACCTCGACGTATTTGAACGCTTTTACCGACCGCGGGAAAGTCGCTTCTTGGGCGAAGAACGACGTAGCTAAAGCGGTTTATACCGGCGTCATCACGGGTAAAACGACAACGACGTTCAGTCCGGCTACGAATGCGACCCGCGCTGAAGCGGTCGTTATGATCAAACGGTTGCTCGAATATGTCAAATTTCTAGATACGTAGCAGTTAGCAGAATCCCCAGAGTCCAAACCGGACCTGGGGATTTTTTTGCTATATCTCTAAAGGCCTGAGAGGCCGTTAGAGCACCTGGATTCTATCAATTCGAGCTACCTAAGGGCCTCCGAGTTCGTTACAACTCCGTATACCTACCCGCAACGGTGCCGAAACACAAAATTGTTAATCTCTAAAGGCCTGAGAGGCCGTTAGAGCACCTGGATTCTATCAATTCGAGCTACCTAAGGGCCTCCGAGTCCGTTACAACTCCGGTATACCTGCTACAACGGTGCCGAAACACAAGATAGTTAATCTCTAAAGGCCTGAGAGGCCGTTAGAGCACCTGAATTCTATCGATTCGAGCTACCTAAAGGCCTCTGAGTCCGTTACAACTCCGTATACCTATCCGCAACGGCGTCGAGCAATCCCATTAATAATTATTAATATTGTGCAGACGTAACTTTTAGCCTAGTCTAGTAGTCTATAATAGATAGATATAGATAAATGCTATAGACGTAGATGGGAGAGTTGCTAAGCAGATGCGCAAGAACGACAACCAGGTTCGGCAGAAGGCAGGCCTGAAGAAAAAAGTAGTCGTAGTGATGATAGGCGGAGCATTATTGACGGGTCCCGTATCGGCGGCAGTTCCTGCAAACTGGAATCTGGCAAGCGTGCCGATAGCGGCGGCAGCAACATCAAACTCGACTTTGACGCTGCAAAACCAATCTTACATAACAGCAGGTGCGCAAAAGAAAGAATACATATGGAAGACCGAGCGCAGCAGCGGCGTCGTCCGGGCAAATATTCACGTAATTGAAATCAATCTCGCGAATCCATACGTGCAGTTGAATACGATGAGCGGCAAGAAAAATACGGTCGGCAAGCTGAATACGATAGCGAGCATGACCAAAGAAAACGGCGCGGTCGCCGGCATCAACGCCGATGTATTTATTACGACGACCGAAGGTTCGCCGATGGGCGCGCAAGTTACGAGCGGCACGCTGATGGCGAGCCCGATGAAAATAAAAGGCATGTACGCGTTCGGTGTAACGAAGGACCGCGAGCCGACAATCGACAGCTACACATTCGATGGAACGGTAAAAGCGGCGGACGGCGCAGCATTTACCCTCGCCGGCTTGAATCAATCCGCCTATGTCCCGGAGACGGGCGGCTCTAAATACAGCCATTTCAATCAGCTTCACATTTATACTAGCGCTTGGGGCGGGGCTGAGCGTCCGAGGAACGCCAGCGCAACGCCGACGGAAGCGTTGATCGTTGACGGCGTTGTGAAGAAAATATCAACACAAGCGGCGCTTACGGACACAATTCCGGAGAAGGGCTATATTTTGCGCGGCCACGGCGATGCGGCGAAGTTTATTACGGAGCATTTGCAGGTCGGCCAGAAGGTAACCTCCGACTACTCGCTAGTCTCGGCGACAACAGGCAACAAACTCGATCCGTCCAGCTTCGAGATGCTTGTTGGCGGCCATACTATCCTTGTCGATAAGGGCGAAGCGGCAAGCTTTTCGCGGGATATTACCGGCGTCAGCGGTTCCTCTTACGTATCCCGTTCGGCGGTAGGCTACTCGAAGGACGGCCAGAAGGTCTATTTGATCACAAATGAGAAGTATGGCGACAGCGCCGGACTCAGCTTGAAAGATATGCAGAAGGTCATGGTCGAGCTTGGCGTATATAAAGGGATCAACCTTGACGGCGGCGGCTCGACGACGATGATTGACCGTCCGCTTGGCGAAACGTCGTTGCAGTTGACGCATTCGACGCAGTACGGCACGACCCAGCGAAGCGTTGCGAACGGCATCGGCGTATTTACGACGGCGCCGAAAGGGGAGCTGAAGGGCGTAGCCGTAAGCGGTTCGAACGTGCTGTTTATCGGTCAGAAGGCTTCGTATACCGTTAAGGGCTATGACACGTACTACAATCCGTATGAGTTAAATGACACGAACGCCAAATGGAGCAGCTCCGGCGGAGTCGGCACGTTGAGCGGAAATGAATTTACGGCGACAAAAGCCGGATCAGCGAAAATTTCGGTGAAATCGGGAGCGATCACTTCCAGCTACGCCGTTGATGTTATCGGGCAGGACCAAATTGCCGAGCTGAAAATCGATGCGGCTGCGGGCGTGCTTTCCAAAGGCGCCAATGTATCGATTCCGGTAACGGTGACGCTGACGAACGGCAAGACGTATAAGCTGACAGGCGATTCGCTCAAGTGGGAATTTATCGGCTTTACCGGCTCCCAGAAGGGCAACACCTTGACGGTGGAATCGACAGGCTCGGCGCAGACCGGCTATGCAATAGGACGATATGACGGCTATCCGACGATGCTTCCTTTTACGAAAGGCGGCTCGGAGAAAACGCTGGAAACATTCGAAAGCGTCGGCTATGCGATCAACTCGCAAGTGACGCCATCGGCAACAACGACGGGCAGCGTGAAGCTGGTCAGCGATTTGCCGGGCCAAACCTCGAACAAAGCGTTGAAAATCAGCTACGATTTCAGCGCAGGCACTGGGACTAAAGCGGTCTATGCCGTATTCAACGGCGCAAACGGCAAGACGGTGGACGGATCGCCGACAGGCATGACGGTCGACGTCTACGGCGACGGCAGCTTGAACTGGCTGCGAGCCGAATTCACCGACGCCGACGGCAAAGCGCATCTGGTGAACCTGGCTAAGCAGCTGGATTGGACGGGCTGGAAAACAGTCAAAGCGGATCTCGCCTCCTACGGCATGAAATATCCGGTGAAGCTCAAGCGGGTCTATGTGGTGACAGTCCCGGAAGGCCAGGACGAGCGTGCGGCGAAAGGCGCTGTCGGCATCGACAACATGAAGCTGCAATATGCGGCGGAGCCTGAGGCGGCAGTGAATAAGCAAATCGTCATGAATATTGGGAAAAAAGCCGCAACAGTAGACGGCCAAAACATTACTTTGGACGTTGCTCCGCTCGAACTTAACGGCACGACTTACGTCCCTCTTCGCTTCGTAACCGATGCGATGGGCGCAACATTGAGATGGGACGATAAGCTCAATCGCGTCTCGGTCATTAAAGGCGGAACGATGCTCGAGATGGTCATTGGCAAGAAGGAAATCGTTGTAAACGGAACGCGTTCGGAGACCGCCGTTGCGCCGATTATCCGGAATGGCAGAACGTTGATTCCAGTCCGTTTGTTCTCTGAAAAGCTAGGTCTTAAAGTAGGGTTCGAGAGCAAGACCCAAAAGATTACCATTGATTAATTATGGACGGGCGGCGGCCTTTCTGTGATATGATAGAATGGTATAACCTTCTAAATCTATCTATTTGAGAGAGGTTGCCGAGCTGCCGTGGATCAACATATTGTCGACATTAATCGCGTCATTACGAACGCGATTGCTGTTATGGAAGACAGCAAAATTCAAATTTACGAAATATGCGAATCGGCGCGCACCGAGCTTGACTCATTGGAGCAGGAGCTGGAGATCGTACTGGAGGAGAACAGCAGGACGATTGAGAAGGTGGATGAGCTCGAGCAAGACTATCGGCGCGCTCGTATTCGATTGACTGAAGTTAGCAAGGATTTTGTCCGATATAAGGAAGAGGACATTAAAAACGCATATGAAAAGGCAACGCTGATCCAGCTGGACCTGATGGTGTACAGGGAGAAGGAAGCCTATTTAAAAACGCGTCGGGACGATTTGCAGAAACGAGTGCGCAACGTCAAGACCTCGATTGAGCGCGCGGAGATGATCGCTTCCCAAATTAATGTCGTACTGCAATATTTGTCCGGCGATTTGAATCAGGTCTCATCGATACTGGAATCGGCCAAAACGAGACAGATGATCGGTCTGAAAATTATCGTTGCGCAAGAGGAAGAGCGGAAACGGATTGCCCGCGAGATTCACGACGGGCCGGCGCAGTCGCTCGCGAACATCGTGCTGCGTACGGAAATTGCGGAAAGAATGCTCATCAAGAAGGAATTTCAACTGGTGCAGGACGAATTAATAGATTTGAAAGGTCAAGTGCGTTTGGGGCTGGAGGAAATCCGCAAAATTATTTTCAATTTGCGGCCGATGGCGCTGGATGATTTGGGGCTTGTGCCAACGCTTCGCAAGTTCGTTCAGGACTTTGAAGAGAAGACCAAGATACATACTGTATTCGAGTTGATCGGGAAAGAAATTCGAATGCCTTCAGCGATGGAAGCGGCGATTTACAGGCTAGTGCAGGAGGCATACGCCAATGCGCAAAAGCATGCGAGCGCTTCTCATGTAACGCTGGAGATGAACTATCAGCCAGATTTGGTCGTCATTACCGTCGTAGATAACGGAGTCGGATTTCAAAGCGAATCTGTTGAATTTCATGCGAGACACAACTCCCATTTTGGCTTGATGGGCATGCGCGAGCGTGTCGATCTTCTCGAAGGGAGGATGGAAATCGACTCAAAAATCGGACAAGGGACGAAAGTTATATTTTATATCCCAATAACAGTAGAGTAGAGAAAGGAGTAAGATAACGAATGAACCATAATGCTCAGGCACCGGGTGATAGACGCAAAATAAAAGTATTGCTCGCCGACGACCATCAGCTTTTTCGCGAAGGGCTGAAGCGTATTTTGAATATGGAAGATGACCTGGAAGTGATTGGCGAGTGCGGTGACGGCATTCAGGTGCTGGAGTTCTGCAATCATACGATGCCGGAAATCGTGTTGATGGACATCAATATGCCGATCGAGAATGGTGTCGTGACGACAGAGCGCTTGAAGACGATATTTCCGGATGTGAAGGTTATTATTTTATCCATCCATGATGATGAGAGCTATGTGTTCGAAACGCTCCGCAAAGGGGCGACTGGATACTTGCTGAAAGATATGGAAGCAGAGTCGTTGATCAATGCGATTCGTTCGGTCGTAAGCGGCCATGCTTATATCCATCCGAAAGTAACGGGCAAGCTCATTAATCAGCTTCGCCGCATGACGTATTTGGATGAGATGGGCGTAGTATCCGGAGCAGCGGCGACAAGCGAGCCTGGCGTAAAATTTGTAGCCAGCGAGGACAATCCGCTGACGCGCCGCGAGGCGGAAGTGCTGCGCTTGATGGCCGAAGGGAAGAGCAACAAGCTGATTGGCGAATTTTTGTTTATTAGCGAGAAGACGGTTAAAAACCATGTCAGCAGCATTCTTCAGAAGATGGAAGTTGACGATCGCACGCAAGCGGTTATTCAATCGATCAAATATGGCTGGGTGACACTATAGATTCGCAGGTTGCGATTGCTGCTTAGTTGATGCTGGAATGGTGGCGAAACGAAGCTTGCAGCCATGGGAGCGGGAGCCGAGTCGGCGCGAAAGGCGCGGGTAGAGTCAGGCGACGAGGGAGTGCGGAGTCTTGACGAGAGGCGGGTCAGAGCGCTAGGAACGCGGAATGGTTGCGAGAGCTAAGTTAGTCGACAGGGGCTCGCGATAGGCAGACCAAAGCTGCAGCGAAACGAGCAGAAGCATAATTATTTGGCTGGGCAAGCCCCCAGTCGTCAGTCATAACAGGTCTGGTTCATACCTAGCAGGGTCCCGTGTCATAGACGCGGGATTTTTTGTGTTGTTTGGGTGGGGGCGCCGTAGTGGAAGGTTAGCGTTCGACGTAAGGTCCTCTCGTTCCGCTAAGTAACTATATTGGTATTGGAGGATGAGCCCTAACGGAACGAGAGTCCGTTAGAGCTCGAAGAGAGTAGGGCAATGTGCCGTAGTGGAAGGTTTGCATTCGACGTAAGGTCCTCTCGTTCCGTTAGGTAGCTATATTGGTATTGGAGGATGAGCCCTAACGGAACGGGAGTCCGTTAGAGCTCGAAGAGAGAGCGGCAATGCGCCGTTGTGGAAGGTTAGCGTTCGATGTAAGGTCCTCTCGTTCCGTTAGAGTATCGGAAATGAGAGACCAGATTGAAGCGTATAGGCTTTAATGCGTTTAGTTCCTTTGAAAGCATGAGAGAGATTATGTTTTTCGACGAGGTCTTTTAACAGTTTTCTTGCGTAGCGATCACTGATATCCAAGTGGTGGCTAATCTCCTTTGGCGAAACTGGTTTTTGGACTATGTGCATATATCGTAAAATTTCCTTTTGATGCGGAGATAGATTCGGCTGTTGACGGATGGCGTACAGCTTGCCTAGCAGTTGGTGCAGCAGCTGTTGGCATTGACGGGGCTTTTTCGCTATATCGTCATAAGAGAAACGAATGACGGTCCAGCCGTCGAGGACGAGATGATTCTGTCGCATTAAGCCGTCGGCAAATTTATCTCGGTCGATGTCGCGGTGATGAGGGCCGTAGCCGTCGATTTCAAAACAGATCCGATATGGCGGACGTATGTAAGCAAAATCTAAAAATCGCTGGCCATCCTTAAAGTCGCTCACTTCGTATTCCGTATACAAAAACTCAAAATGGCCGAACGCCTGCCACCAAATTTGCTTAGCGAACATTTCTTCCGCATGCCTCTGCTCCAGCAACAGTCTTCTCTTTCTCTCGCCTGATGCTGCCGCTGTTTGCTGCTTCATCCAATCCGCATACCCTTGCTCCATTGTCATTTGCATACCGTCCTCTCCATTTGAAAATAAAAAAACCGCTCTTCTTCCGCCGGCATCGACGGAAAAAAGAGCGGTGTGCTTCACTCGCTTTATTCAAGGCTTGAGGCGTGATAATGCCGCAAGCGGTTATGTTTTATTTTACATGATGAAATGGGATGCGTCGATGCTGATGGAAGCTTATTTGTGAAAAACTCGTCCTATTTGTCCGGAACCACTGGGCTCGGCATCGCATATAGTGTCAACAAAGAGGAGGTGGCCTCCATGGCTCTGATATTGTTCGTCGTTGTTGGCTGCTACGCTTTGGTTGCTGCTCTTGTGCATCTCATTTTTTGGCTCAGGCGGGATCGGGTGCAAGTAAGTAAACATTACGTGCTCGTGGCGCATAATCAGCATATGAGGATGGAATGGCTGCTGAGATCGTTTTTTTCGTTTTCGCGGCGAACGGGTACGGAAGTTAAGCTTACAGTAGTGGATGCGGGCTCGACAGACCAGACTGTCGGAATTGTGGATCGTCTGGAGCGAGGCGGCGGGTATGTTTCGGTGCACGCAGGCGATCAGGGAGAAGGCAGTATGAGCGATAGCAGTTGGAAGGATCGGAAGCGTTCACAATCGGGTGAAAAGGAATCGTCCAGCCTGTTGTGGAGGCTGAAATCGGAAGGGATTGTCACGTCTACAGATCATGCCATTCTGGTTGACTTGCAAAATCCGTCGGATTTGTCTAAAATGCCGTTTTGATGTATAGTTGTCATATATTTCAATTATCGGAGTGAAGCACACCCTGATGACGCGGAAGGCGTCGTTGCGGTGTGCTTTTTTTGCGTTGAAATGAATGAGGAGGGGGAGTGTGAGATGCGGGCTTATGTTTATTTGGTGGAGGTCGGCGGGCGGTGGCATGCGAAAGTTTCGATTGCGCCGGAAGTGGATCGCCGATTTTGGCTGGAGCGTTGGGAGGGCGGGGGGACGAGGCGGCAGCTAGGAAGTTATGGCGATGATGCTGTCGTTCGGAGGATGGAAGGTGAGCTTGCGGCAACGGTTCTGATGTGGAAGGAAGCATTGCCGCTCGGTGATGCATGCCGATGTAAACAGTTGTGGGATATGGAAGACAGCAAAAGAGGGGCGAGCAGATGGAGGGGATGGTTTCAAAATGGGAGGCGTACAGAGAGGAGTGAGGGCTGGAAGAGTAACGTTGGGAGAGGGGCAAGCAACAAAAGCTGGAGTTTGGAGCGAGGGGGGATTAGCGGAGAACGGATTATTTATGAAAGTGAGGAGGAAGCGTTGTTTAGGCTTGGAAGGAGCGTGGAGCAAGCGAGGTGCGAAGCGCTTGGAGGGCTTGCGGGAGCGCCGCCCAAGGCAGGCGAAAGCCTGCGCGCCAGGACGGAACGCTGGACGCGAGAGGCCGCCGAAGGCGGCAATGGAGGCCCGAAGCGCGCGCTAGGCAGCGCGGAGGCGCTGGCTCTGGCGGCCTCCGCGGAGCGGGCCGCAGGCGCCTTGCAGGGCCGTGCGCTGCTTCGCAGTGAAGCGCACGGCCTGCTTGGGGGCGCCGCCGCCGACATGGGCGGCGCCTTGCAGTTGGCGCAGCTGCACGGCTGGCTGCGCCTGTGCGGCGCTGTCGCCGCCGAGGCCGGCGGGCGGCCGCGGCAGCGCCGCAAGCGCCAATGCCGCTGCCTGCGTTGCGGCAGCGGCGAGGCGCACATGCACCGCACGCCATGCGCGGCGTGCGGGCGCATGTGCGCCTACTGCTCGGCATGCCTCGCAATGGGACGCAGCCGCGAATGCGAGCTGCTCATTCTCGGCATGCCCTCGCAGCTGCGCGCCGCGCCGTCCGTTTCGGCGGCGCGGGCTCCTCAGTCCCCAGCGTTATTCGACCGCTGGGGACTGAGCCCGGCCCAGGCAGCGGCAGCGCAAGCGGCGCTTCGCTTTGCCGAGATCGCTTTTGAAAAGGCATGGGCTTCGGTGCAGCATCAGCGGTTATTACACGCTTCTGACATCTCGCAGCCCCAAAGCTTCCTGCTCTGGGCGGTGACGGGAGCAGGCAAAACCGAAATGATTTTTCCTCTAGTCGAAGCTGCGTTAAATTGCGGCGGACAAGCGCTGATTGCAACGCCGCGCCGAGATGTTGTGCTGGAGCTGGACCCGAGAATACGCAAAGCGTTTCCGGGAGCAAAGGTCGTGACTCTATACGGCGGGAGCGAGCAGCGTTGGGAGAGGGGCGACATTACCCTTGCGACGACACATCAGCTTATGCGGTTTTACGGAAGCTTTAATCTCGTCATCATCGACGAAATTGATGCTTTTCCTTATCATAACGACGTGGTATTGCACTATGCCGCCGATCGGTGCTGCGCCCCTTTCGCTGCCAGAGTGCTGCTTTCGGCAACGCCGCCTATCGAGCTGCAGCGGGAAGCGCGGCAAGGAAAGCTGGCGCACGCCAGAGTGCCGGTTCGCTTTCACCGGCAGCCGCTTCCCGTCCCTCGCCTGCTGCGAACGCCGCTTGTCAAACAAATGCTCCAAGCCAAACGGCTGCCGGTCAAACTCAGATCGGCAATGGAGCGTTCGCTGCAGCGCGGAGCTCAGCTGTTTGTTTTCGTCCAGCGGATCGAGCAAACCGAGGCGATGGCGGCATTGTTGGCAAAAGAGCTTAAGCGCCGGGAGATCGCCGGCACCTCTTCACAGGATCAAAGCCGCGCGGACAAAATCACGCGTTTTCGCAACAAGGAGCTTCGCGTGCTTGTCACAACGACGATTTTAGAGCGGGGCGTGACGATTCCGCGCAGTGACGTTTTTATTTTGGACGCGGACGGGAAGCTTTTTGACGAAGCTTCATTGGTGCAGATGGCGGGACGAGCAGGACGGTCGGCGGAAGACCCGAACGGAAACGTATATTATTGCGGGCAGGAGCGGACGCGGTCGCAAATTGCGGCTGTGCGGCATATTCGCAAAATGAACAAAATCGCGAATTCGCGCGGTTACATACAAGGTTAACATTCTGTTTCTGAAGGAGGTCAAAAGATGCTGCGCAGCCATTGGATGAGTCGCTGGCTTCATCGCGCCGCAGACGGATTGCATTCAGCGGCAGGGATGCTTGCTCCTGTACGCGGACGCTGTCCGTTTTGCGGAAAGGATATGCGTCCGGCTAAATTGTCGCCGCAATGCCCGAACGGCTTGCCGAAGGCATTTGCCCAGATGTTATGCGGAAGCTGTATGTCCGTTATCCCGTGGCTGAACGTCCCGAAGTGCCTTGTCTGCGGCAGAGGCATCGTTTGCGGGGATTGCCCCCGCCGAACGAATGCTTGCTTTATCGCCAATCGGAGCGCGGTTCAATACTCCAGCGAGATGAGAGAGTGGCTTGCGCAATACAAATACCGCGGCAACGAGGGGGTGGAGCAACCTTTGGCGCAAATGATGATTCCGGCGTATGTTGCGATTACGAAGCTTGCTGCCAGCCGTACTGCCGCCCCCAACTATAACTGGGATGCGATTACATTTGTTCCTGTCAGCCCGGAGCGGGCGGAGGAGAGAGGCTTTAATCAAGCGGAGCGGCTTGCCGCTTTCCTGTCCGAGTATTACCGCATTCCGCTTATCGGTTTTCTTGTTCGGGATCGCCACACGGAAAAGCAAAGCTTCAAATCTCGGTTGGAGCGGATTCGCGATACGCGAAGGTTGTTTCAGCCGATACCCGAAGCGTTTGCATTAGCTGGAGGCATCCCCCCGACTCGTCCATTCCGATTGCTTCTTGTGGACGATATTTATACGACAGGCAGCACCGTTCAGGCATGCGCGGAGACGTTAACGGCAAATTTTCCGATGCCGCTTGATCTCTACTCGTTAACTTGGGCCCGCTCCTAGCCTGGCCTAACCTTTCCGGCCTAACCGGAATTTTCACCCAATCGGCAACAGCATTTGGAAGATTAATAGTGAAATCGCTGAAATAATCCGTTAAAATAAAAATAATTAATTTCTTTTTGAGAAAATTGGGGGATGGGTTATGACGAATATTGAAAATTGTCCTCGCTGCGGTCGAATTTTTGCAAAGCATTTTCGCGATGTATGCCCTTCGTGCTTGAAGGATATTGATAAAGAATATGAGCTTTGTTCCACGTATCTTCGCGAGAATAAAGGCGCTATTATTACGGAGTTGTCTGAATCGACTGGCGTTTCAATCCGGCAGATTACAAAATTTGTCCGCGAGGGCCGAATTTCGCTGCTCAACGCGCCGAACTTGTCCTATCCGTGCGAGGTTTGCGGAACGCTTATCCGTGAGAGCAACCTTTGCGACAATTGCCGGACGAGGTTCCAGAAGGATGCGAAAAAGTCGACCTCGACATTTGCGAGCAGAGCGGAAGATTCTAAATCAAGTACGTCCGCGGCCAACTCTTATCGTATAAATCGCGATTAAATATGAAATAAATGGGATACTCTGCACGTTCTATTAAATAAATTCACATAAAAGCCGATAATACTTTCAAAGGGTTATCGGTTTTTTGATTGTTAGGAAAAGATGAGGTGATATCGATGAAAATCAATGAAACGCAGCGCTTAGGCGCATTGAATTATTATCAGAAGCAGAACGAGTCGCGCGTATCCGGAGCGTCCCAGAAGCGGAAGGCTGACGAAGTACGAATTTCCGAAGAAGCGAAAGAGATGCTGTCGTCCAGCCAAACGGCCAATCCGGAACGCGCGAAGCACATTGAGCAATTGAAGCAGTCTGTCGCAACCGGAAGCTATCATGTAGAAGCCGGGAAGATTGCGGAGAAATTGCTGCCGTATCTTAGAAACAACTAGACGGAATAAGGACTGGTGACCGAATGTCCATACCTCAAATTATAGATACGCTGGAGCAGCAATATAAGCTGTATGAATCGCTTCTTGAAATGGAGAAGTCCAAGAAGGATCTCATTATTAAGAACGAAGTGCTGCAGCTGAACGTTCTGACGCAAAAGGAAAAGCTGCTCGTCGCCAAGCTGGAGGAGCTCGAGAAGGTTCGTTCCCAGCTGACGTTCCGCTATTTTCGGGATATCGGATTTCGGATCCGGACAAGCATCCTCTCTGAGATGATTCGCTCCGTCACCAATCCGAAAGAGAAGGAGCAGCTTCTTGAGCTGCATGGCAAGCTGACTGCCATTCTTGCCGAAATGAAGCATGTGAATGCGCTGAATCAGCAGCTGATCAACCAATCGCTGGCCTATCTCGATTTCTCCATTAATTTAATGGTTGAAGATCCGAATCAGGATTACACGTATCAGCACCCGATGAACAATGTGTATGGGAGCAAGCGCAACGGATTGTTCGATAACCGGGCGTAGGCGAACATTTGCTCACGATTGCTCTACTGCTAAACGAGACATAAAGCATATCCGTTAAAACCTTAAGTATATCCTTTCGAAGCGAGTTTTGCTTCGCAAAACTTTTAGGAGGCAAGCGCATGAGATCAACGTTCCATTCGCTCGAGACAGCCAAGCGAAGCCTGATTACCCAGCAAGTTGCGTTAAGCACATTGGGTCACAATATCGCCAATGCCAATACGGAAGGCTATACGCGGCAAAAGGTCAACATGACCGCTACAAGACCTATTGAGGCTTACGGCATGACCAAAACGACAGCTCCGGGGCAAATCGGTACAGGCGTCGAGTATACATCGATCACGCGAATTCGCGACGCGTTTCTGGACGGTCAATATCGCGAGCAGTCGGCTATTGCCGGCAGCACCGATATTCAATCCGATACGCTAAGCAAGCTGGAATCGTTCATTAACGAGCCTTCCGATTCCGGTATTCGAACCGTGCTGGAAGATTTCTGGGACGCATGGTCCGATCTCAGCAAGGACCCGGAGAACGTTACTGCCCGCGAAATTTTGCTGGAGAGAACGCAAGCGCTGGCGGATACGTTTAATGGACTTAGCGGACAGCTGACCGATTTGAAAAACGATTTGACCTCCAGCATTGAAATTGCGGCTGAAGAGGCCAATTCCTATATGAGCTCTATTGCCGCGCTGAATGCGCAAATTAAGAAGATCGAGTCGCTTGGCGATAACGCCAACGATTTGCGCGACCAGCGCGATTTGCTGACGGACAAGCTGTCGAAGATCGTTAACGTTACCGTTACGGAAGGTACGGACGGCTATAACATTTCGATGGGCGGAACGCCGCTTGTTCAAGGCGGCGCGTCGTTCCCGCTGGATGCAACCACGCTTCAAACGCAATACAACAGCGGAGTGTTATCCGGTGGCGAGCTTCATGGCATGTTCAAATCGTTGGATGATGTCAATGAGTTCGTCAAACAGCTGGATACGCTGGCGAATACGATTGCAAACGGCGAATTCGAAGTAACGATTCCGGCCGGCTCTATTTTGCCCGGGACGACTACCCCGATTGCGGCGGATCAGAAAATGATTGTCAAAGGCATCAATGGACTGCATAAGCTGGGCTACACGCTGGAAAGCCCGGCGACGGCAGGGATTGACATTTTCACATCAAATAACGGTACGGGAGTCATTACGGCTGCAAGCCTTCAGTTGAATGCTACGATCGCTGCGGACTCGAACAAATTCGCGACGTCGATGCGTACAACTACTACGGCTGGAGTGACAACGGTTATTAAAGGCAACAATACGCTGGCTCTTCTGATGTCTCAATTGACGGAGACCAAATTCACATTTGACGAGACGGCAAGCGGCGGCACCACGAAGAGCGCGACGTTAGGCGATTTTTATAGCGCGGTAGTAGGGGCTGTCGGCGTAAAAAGCCAATCCGCTGAGCGCGAGAATTCCAATGCGGAAGCGCAGCTTTCGCAAGTCGATAACAGCCGAATGTCCATTAGCGGCGTATCCATCGATGAGGAAATGTCGGATATGGTCAAATATCAATACGCATACAGTGCGGCAGCCCGGTTCATGACGACATTCGATGAAATGCTGGACAAGCTGATCAACGGAACCGGTACGGTAGGCCGTTAATAATAACTAAAGCCGTTTCATCCTAAGGAGGTTAACCGCAATGGCGCTTCGAATTACGCAAGGCATGATGCATGCGCAGCTCCAACGCAACATTAACAATAACCTGAAGACGATGTCCGAGCTACAGCAGGAATCGTCCTCGGGCCTTAAGCTCAATAAACCGTCTGACGATCCGGTAGGCATGACCTACTCGCTCCGTTATCGCACAGAGCTCTCGGGCAACGCGCAATACCAGAGGAATGCGGACGCGGCGCAGTCCTGGTTGGATTTCACAGACACGGTAATCGGCCAAGCGGGCGATATTATGCAGCGGGTTAAAGAACTGACGACTCAGGCCTCTACGGGGACCAATCCTCAGGAAGCTCTTGATGCAATAAAGGATGAAATTTTGGAGCTGAAATCGCAGATGATCGATATTGCGAACAGCAAAATGAACGGCAAATATATTTTCGCCGGCGAAGCTTTCGACACCATTCCGTACGATACGACGCTTCCCGGTTTTGATGCCAAGGCGGTCATAACTGATACTGGGACAGTGAGCTATGCTGTTGGAGCCAATGTTACAATCGGGATCAGTTTGACGGGGAACGAAGTATTCGGCGCAACTGACGCTGCTGGGACGACCGATAACGTGTTCTCGGTATTTGATCGCATAAGCGCCGCTTTGACGGCTCCAGGCAACTATACAGCATTATCTAATGAAATTCCTTTTATTGAGGACAGTTATGATCGGATGCTGAATGCCCGCGCTCAAATTGGCGCGAAGGTCAACCGCGTCGAGCTTATGCAGTCGCGCTTGGCGGATTTCGAGCTTAGCTTAACGGATATGCAATCGAAGGTAGAAGACGCTGATTTGGAAAAGGTGCTTATTGATTCAACAACCGCGCAAAATATTTACGAAGCATCTCTATCCGTAGGTGCTAAAGTAATCAGCAGGTCGTTAGTTGATTTTCTGAACTAATCAATGGAATAATAGATCGAAATGAAGAAGAAGCTATGGAGTCGGCAACGATCTATAGCTTCTTGTTTTACTACTCAAAGGTAATGGAGAGTGACAAGAGATGATTATCCAGACCTCACGATTTGGGGAGCTGCAATATGAGAAAGAACAAATTATTGTATTTGAAGAAGGCATACCTGGTTTTAAAGAATATCGCAATTATATGATCGTCTCCGAGGAAGATAGCCCGTTTCAGTATTTACAATCGCTGGAGGAAGGTGCATTAGCATTTATTATTGTGGTTCCTTTCGATTTCGTTTTGGACTATGAATTTGTGCTTTCGGAGAAGGTAAAGGAAGATATGGCTATTCAGTCGGAGAGAGATATTCAGGTCTATAATATTGTTAACGTTCAGGGTGATCTGGCGGCTGCGACAATTAATCTTGCCGCACCGGTCATTATTCACTCGAGCAGCCGAAAAGGATTGCAGTATATTTTGCCGGATGGTCATTACTCCATTTATCACCCGCTCTTTAAGACAGTTTCTGCAGAAGGAGTTGAATAAGATGCTAGTGCTCACTAGAAAGAAGGGAGAGTCATTGCTGATCGGCGGCGATATTGAGATCAGCGTGCTGGAAATCGCAGGAGACAGCGTCCGCATTGGAATCAAGGCTCCAGGAGATATAGGGATATTGAGGAAGGAATTGTACGTTTCAGTAGAGAATATGAATCGCAATGCGCAGCAGTCGACAATTTCCGCGCAAGATTTAAAAGACCAGTTCAAACAATTGAAAAAAAAATAGAAATCACTATAAACAATTGGCGAAATATGCCGATATAAATTTTAGAGCAGATGAAGGGTTACCGGAATCGGCTTACCACATGGATGTGGGACTATATAACCATTTCAGGGAGGAATTATCAATGCGTATTAATCACAACATTACAGCTATTAACACACACCGCAACATGGGTCTGAACAACACTGCTGCTGGAAAATCGATGGAAAAATTGTCTTCCGGTCTTCGTATTAACCGTGCTGGCGACGACGCTGCTGGTCTGGCAGTATCCGAGAAAATGCGCGGTCAAATCCGTGGCTTGGAGCAAGCTCAACGCAACGTACAGGACGGTATCTCCTACGTGCAAACGGCTGAGGGTGCAATGAACGAAGTTAGCGCAATGCTGACTCGCGTGAAAGAACTTGTTATTCAACGTTCGAACGGCACTTACGAGTCGAGCGACGTATCGAACATTCAGCTCGAGCTTAGCCAACTTGGCGACCAAATCGACGCGATCATGACGAACACGAAATTCAACGGTATCAATATCACTGCTGGTGCTGACATCACATCTGATGATGCTGGTACGCAAATTTCGATCGGCGCGATTACTTCGACTAACTTCACTGGCTTGACTGCATCTGTTACATTGACAGCCGCTGAAGCTGCAATCAAAGAAGTTGCTTTGGAACGCGCTAAACTGGGTGCTGTACAAAACCGTCTGGAGTACACTTCGAACAACCTGGGAACTACAGTAGAGAACTTGACTGCTTCCGAATCCCGTATCCGTGATACAGATATGGCAAGTGAAATGGTTAAGCTCACGAAGAACAACATCCTTCTTCAAGCTTCCCAATCGATGTTGGCTCAAGCAAACTCCCAACCGCAAGGCGTTCTTTCCTTGCTTCAATAGTTTGCAGCTTAAGAAAAGAGGCCTTGGGTTACCTAAGGCCTCTTTTTCCTATTAAAAAGTTCAAGATATTGGACAAAATGATGAGGCTTGGGCTAATGAAGAATAGCATTGAGTCCGATATGATATATATAACGATTAATCGAATCGGAGTGGATCGGTGATGAATATTTCATCCGTAAATACCACGGCGGGCTATACAACAGAAAAGAACAACAACGGACCGGTTAAAGAAGCTGCACCGACAGTGAAAGCGAATAGTGAAGTGAAATCGAACAACGGCGCTACTGCCAATGGTGTATCGGCTTCCGCACAGCAGCATAAGAAATATGTGGATAAAATATTGCAAACGATTCAAGAGCATGATCCTGCGACAATGGTGGAGCGTTCGGTCCATGAGGGCACGAATCAAATCGTCTATAAGGTCAAAAACAAGGAAACAGGCGAACTGATTCGCGAAATTCCGGAAGAGAAGCTGCTTGACGTAGCCGCAAGATTCATGGAACTGAACGGAATCATTATTGACGAGAAGATTTAAGGAGGGATAATCCGATGAGAATGACGGGATTGGCGTCAGGACTCGATATCGACAGCATGGTCAAGGAGTTAATGAAGGCTCGCAGGACGACTTATGACAATATGGTCAAAAAGCGGACCAAAGTAGAATGGCAGCAGGAAGATTATCGCTCGATGGCCACCAAAATCGTTGACTTTCGCAATAATAAATTAGCGTCTTTCAAGCTGGCTAACGTAATCGGCGCCAAAACATCGGATGTGAGCGGCGACACAAATGCGCTGACGGTCAATTCGACTAGTGCGACTTCGGCAGGCTCTCTTACTGTGAAGGTAAACCATGTCGCTACAGCAGCGAATACGATTTATACCTTTAATAATAAAGAAGCTGACGGAGTAACGGACAAGAAGCTTAAAGATTTAGGGTTTGCACTGGAATACGAGGCTGACGGCGTAACTGAAACGGGCAATATCCTGGTAAAGATCAACGGTGTGCAAATTAAGACATCGAAAGAAGGTACATTAAGCGAACTTGCTGGAGCCATTAATGCCAAGGCAAGTACTTCTAAAGCAACCGCCCTTTATGACTCAGCTTCAGGCAAGTTTTCGATTTCGGCAACGAAGACTGGCGAAACAGACGCTGCGACTTATACGGGATTAACGGTTGAAACGTTTGCTGCGGGACCGAGTGTCACCAATGTAAACAATACCAACATAGGCAGCGACGCAGACATTACAGTAAATGGACTCGACTATAAGCAGGCTAGCAATCAATTTACGGTAGCAGGATTTAATTTTACGATTAAATCCGAGGCGACTGCGATGATTACTGCAAGGCAGGATACAACTAAGATCGTCGATACCATTAAGTCGTTTATAACGGAGTATAACAGTCTGATCAGTTCGGTAAACTCAGAGCTTTCTGAAAAGAAAAACTATGATTATAAACCGCTGACAAGCGACGAAAAAGAAGAAATGACGGAAGACGATATTAAAAATTGGGAAGCGAAAGCGAGGAGCGGCTTGCTTAAGAGCGACAGCTCGCTATCAACAATGATTTCCCAATTTCGCTTAGCGACAAACGATTTGGTCAAAGGGATTATAGATTCTTCCGGGAACGCCCTTTCTATTGGGATTACAACAGGAAGCTATTCGGAAAAAGGAAAACTGGTGTTGGATGAGGACAAGCTTCAAAAAGCGCTGAGTGATAATCCCGATGCGGTTATCGCTTTGTTCTCGGACAGCACGAATGGCGTATTTAGCAAAATGACGAAATCATCCATGACTGCATTGGAGAATATGTCTAAAAAGGCAGGTACCTCGTTAACAAGCACGGACCTGACAGGCAGCTTCATGGAAACTTCTTTATTAGGTGACCAAATCAGAGCGATGAAAAATCGCGAAAAACAAATGCTCGATCGTCTGGATAAAGCCGAAGATCAATATTACAAAACGTTTTCGGCTATGGAAACTGCGATTAATAAATTCAACTCTCAATCTTCCTCTCTATCCAGTTATTTACAGTAGTTAAAGGAGTGAAACGGTTTGATCAATTCACCTTATCAAGCTTATCAGCAATCTTCAGTCCAAACCGCTTCGCGCGGCCAGCTTGTCATTATGCTGTACGAAGGAGCTATTCGATTTACGAGAGCTGGCGCTGAAAGCATTCGAAACCGCAATTATGAATCTGCCAATACGAATCTGAAAAAGGCTCAATCTGTCATAAATGAGCTGATTGCTTCCCTCGACCGAAGCTTTGAAATTTCGAATGATTTGGTGCGAATTTACGAATATATGCTTCATTTGCTCATTCAATCCAATATCAAGAAGGATGCCGCTCCCGCAATGGAAGTTATCGGGCATTTAACAGAGCTTCGTGACGCGTGGAAACAAATTATGAAAGGTACGTCCGCGAATGTTCAAATGAATACGGGCTCTGTACAATGAAAGCTTCATTAGAACGCTTATACGAGACAACGTTAAGTCTTTCCCAGCGTTTGGATATGGCAGACAGCGATGAGCTAGCGGCTTTGGTAGAGCTCAGGGATGAGGTTATCCGAAATTTGGAGCTTAAATCCAATATTACGGATACTGAGAAGAGAATGCTGAAAGAAATCGGTGAATTGGACGAGGCCGTAGTATTCCGAATGATAGCTTTAAAAGAGGAAGCAGCACAAGCGATTAACAAAATGTCGCAATCGCGTTTGCAGAAGAAAGGTTACCAAAATGCTTACGCGGCAGAGAGCTTTTTCTTTGATACAAAAAAATAATATGAGACTGAACAAGCCGTCGGATTCCGCTCCGACGGCTTGTTGTATCACTGCTGTGGGAATATATTCATATCACATTAAGCGAATGGTTGACCGATATATATATACAGTACATAGCTTGAGGGGGCTTGATCATGAATCAAGTGATGCAAGATGCAGCAGAGAGCATTGAAGCCATTAAAGTTTTTCTGCCTAAAATGATTGACGCATGTTATGTGGCAGAAAAGAAATTTTACGAACCAATAAATGATTCCTTCTGGCAGCAATTCGCCGAAATCGTAGAAGGAATGGATGATTTATATAAAACTTTGCAAACTGTCCTCAGCCAGATTGACAATGATCGCTCATATACGGCACTTGCGCTTCGCCTTCAGCAAGCGGCGGCAGGAATAAGCCAATCCTTCCAGATGCTGAATGTCTATGTAGATGAAGAAGATTATGTTGGAGCAAGCGATATTTTAAAATATGAATTCATCCCTCTGTTTCAACAGTTAGCGGCTGATTTAGGGGAAGAAGACGCCGTTATGCAGCGTCGATTTGAAGCCAACCAACAGTTTTTAAAGCAGCAATACCCTAAGGCATATGAACAACTTCGTACAGAGGCGTTCGGTAATCAAAACCACTACCAATTGACATATAGCAGAAATAATAAGCCTAATCTTGCCTGGATTAAAGAGAATAAAAAGTTGAAATTTATACATAGTCAGTATGATCCTGAAGATGAGGCTAACCGGTGGGTGCGGAAAATAACAGACAAGGTGATGGATAAGTCTGATATTATCATGTATGGATTCGGGCTCGGCTATCATGCTAAAGCATTTTCGGTTGCTTTCTCAGATAAAAGGCTTACTATTTATGAACCTGATGTGCAAATGCTACGTTCGGCCATGTTGATGGTTGATTTGCAAGCCATATTCAGCCAGCTGAATATGGCCGATTTTGTCGTCGGTCCGGATAAAAAAACTCGTAATATGTTGATGCACCAGTTTTTAAAGCAGATGAAGGGCGATCCTGAGATCGTAGCGCTTCCGTTATACGATGGAATGAGCGAAACCAATCTCATACAGTTTTCAGCTGATGCGCAGATGGCAATTTTGAATTATCGCGGTACCGTTCGAATGTACGAAAAATTCGGCTGGGAATGGACGGAGAATAGCCTGAATAATTTAGCGATGACTCTAGGCACCTCCAACATCGCTGGTTTGAAAGAACGGTTTGACGGTATGAAGGCTGTTATTGCCGGTGCCGGCCCTTCCTTGGCAGAAGACATTGAAGCGCTGCGCCAATTGAAAGAGCATGCTTTTATTATCGCGGCCGGGACGACGATTCAATCTTTGCTGCATTATGGCATTGAACCGCATTTAATCGTCACGATGGATGGCAGCGAGTATAACTATAATGCTTTTAAAGGTCTTGATCTACGCCATATACCGCTCTTGTATACGCCTATGGTTGCATACAAGATTGTCGATGAAAAGAAGGATCAATTGTTCCATGTCCATTTCACGAATGATTATGTGACCAAGTATCTGATGGACTTAAAAGAAGACGATCCAATTGTCCGTCCAACCAATTCTGTAACGGGAACAGCCATTCAAGCGGCAATATATATGGGATTTAAGGAGATTGTATTTACCGGACAGGATCTGTCATATCCAGGGAAGCAATTGTACGCCCCAGGTGCAGAGCATTTGCCCAAGGACTACGCTGACGCGATATTGAAAGATGTCGGCTTGTTTGTAGAGAATGTTCAGGGTTCTATGAATCCAACGAATTACGGCATGAAAACGACATTAGCTGACATTGAAGAGTTATTGGTGAATCACCCTGAAATTCGATTTACTAACACGTCGGCCCAAGGAGCCAAAATAAAACATACGACGTGGATGCCCATGGCGGAAGTGTTGAAGCAGGTTCAGGATACATACATGGACTCCGAAATACTAAGAAGAGAATTAGGGACTCTGAAAAGTTATGATAGTGAAAGAGTAGTTGCTGCTGTTGCCCGTTTAACACAATTGCCAGAACAATTAAATCAATGCTACGAGCTGCTTAAGCAAATTGACAGCCACATTGATTCCGTAGTCGAGTGGAGCCAAATAAATGCAACAAAGTGCGTAAAGGCGTTTATGGATATAGATAAGAAGTGGAAATTGGTAGTGGCAAGTTCACCGTTCCGAGTGTTTTTTTTCCTATTGTTCCGCAATCAACTGCTGCAATTCGAACGGGATTTGCCAGAGCTTGCAAATGAAACCAATACTACTAGGAAAGCAGAACTGGCTCGCGATATTATGCAGCCTCTTATTCAAGATATGATGGCAGGAACGCCGAGGTTGAGCGCTTTGTTTGAGGAAAGTTTAAGAAGAGTGCGGGCAAACGCGCAGGGTGAGTGAAGTAAATGGAGGCGTTGCAATGAATCGTGTCGAGGCGGATGGGTATTTAGAAGCTATTAAACCTTTTTTACCGGAGCTTATTGCAGCAAGCAGCAATGTTGCAGAGTTGTTATATGAACCAATCAACGAACAGACCTGGCAGCAATTCGGTGAAATTGTGGAAGGTATCGATGATCTGTTTAGAACGCTGAAAACGATAGATACTCTATGCAATGACGATGCGGGAGTATATGAATTTACATCTTGTATCGATAGAGCTATTGAAAGTATACAAGAAAGTTTTTATGCTTTAAATGATCGGATGGATGAAGAAGACTATGCCGGAGCGGCCGAATGCATCCGTTTTGAGTTGATCCCCATATTCAGTCAGCTTGCAAGAGAGCTTGGGGATAACCAGATGACAATGGATAACCGGTTTGCTGCAAACATGCAATTTTTAAAGCGTCATTATTCAAAAGTGTATGCGCGAATGAAGGCATTCCAAGATGGTGCGCATTATAGCGTCACTTATGCGAGGAATGGAATGCCAAATATTCGCGTCGCGGAAGAAGGCCGAAAGCCGCATTATATACATAGTCAATTCGATCCATTGCAAGAAGCAGACCGTTGGGTTGAATATCTGGAGAAAACTGTACGGAATAAATCGGTAATCATGATGTACGGCTTTGGTAATGGTTATCTGGCTCAAAGTTACGGACGAAGCTATCCGGAGCATATTCTGTATATTTATGAACCCGATGAACGGGCTTTTGCAGCTGCAATGAGAGCTATCGATATGGACCAGTTGCTTTCATCATTGAATATTGAAGAATTGGTAGTGGGAACAGAACCGACGGCACGGGAAAGGCTTGTAGATGTTTTCAGTACACAAAGAGGCGGCCAGGAAATTGTTATCTTGCCTGCTTACCGGAAGCGGAGAAACGCAGAGGTTATGGCGTTTTTTCGTGAGATAAAGGATGCTGTTTTGAACTATTCCACACTGCTTTATAATCATGAACAGTTCGGGATGACTTGGATCAGGAATAATATGTTTAACTTGGAAAAGGCGCTCAATACTCCTTCTATCAATGGACTAAAAGATAGATTTAAAGGAATGACAGCAGTAATTGTTGGGGCAGGTCCGTCATTAGAACAAGATATTGCACTGTTGAAGCAGATGAGAAGTCATGCTTTGGTCATTGCAGCCGGGTCAACCATCCAATCGCTGCTCCATTATGGCGTTGAGCCGCATTTGATTGTTTCAATCGATGGCTCGGAGGCCAACTATAACGCGTTTCACGGATTGAACATCGAAGATATTCCGTTATTGTTTGCTCCGATGCTTCAATACCAAATTATAGAATCGCGTGCTGAGAAGCTGCTCCATACATTTATTTCAGCTGATCCAACCACAAAACATTTTATGAACTTGACGGAAGCAGACCCGATATTCCAAACTACATTTTCGGTTACAGGAACGGCAATTCAAGCTGCTATTTATATGGGGTGCGATGAAATCGTCTTTAGCGGCCAGGATCTATCCTATCCCGGTGACAAAATGTATGCTTCGGGAGCAGATCATTTCTCAGAGGAATCCATGAAAACGACCGTAAACCAGGCAGTTCTTCAGGTTGAAAATGTAAGCGGGGGGAAAAATAGGACAAACCAGGCTATGATGCAGACATTGCAGGATATTGAGAATTTGATAGCCTCTTTTCCAAACGTTCGATTTATTAATACAAGCCGAGCAGGCGCTAAAATAAAGCACACCCTTTGGGAATCTATGGAGAGTGTATTATCTCGTTATTATAATCGGGTAGTAGACGAGAAAGCATTGATTCGGGAAATGGCTGCAATGCCTCTCTATGATCATGCGAGAGTGAGAAAAACTCATGAAAGGATTAATCGATTGCCCGAACAAATAAAACAATGCGAACAAAGCTTGAAGTGGATTGTTCAACAGGTTAATCTGCTTTCGAAAATGCGGGAAACGGAACTGGATAAATGTTCTTCAGTAATTGATAAGATAGATGATGCGTGGTTGAAAATCACGAAGGGCAGTCCATTTAACGGTTTGTTTATTAGAGCATGCTGGGGGGGACTGAAACGACTCGAGGTTCAGCTTTATAAGCTGAAGGATGCGAATAGCGTATCGGAACAAGCGGACTTTTATTGCGAGTACATGAAGCCGCTTGTACAAGAAATGCTGAATGTTTGTCCAGAGCTAATTGAAATTTCTGTAGAAGCAAAAGTAAGATTAGGGAGTGTCGTATGAAAAAATACCGCAAAGTGCTAGTAACCGGAGCCGACGGATTTATCGGCTCCCATCTCACGGAAGCGCTTATTCGTCGAGGGTATCAAGTAAAGGCATTTACGCTATATAACTCTTTTAATACATGGGGATGGCTGGATCAATGCGCGGATGATGTAAAGGGTAAGTTCGAAGTGTTTTCCGGCGATATCCGTGATCCGTATGGCGTAAAAGAGGCGATGAAGGATTGTGATGCCGTGCTGCATTTGGCGGCACTAATCGCGATCCCTTATTCCTATCACTCCCCTGAAACATATGTCGATACGAACATTAAAGGAACGCTAAATGTGCTGCAAGCAGCGCGCGAATTGAATGTTTCCAAGGTTATCCATACGTCTACGAGCGAAGTATACGGCACGGCAAGGTTTGTGCCGATTACAGAAGACCATCCGCTGCAAGGGCAATCCCCTTACTCGGCGACGAAGATCGGTGCGGATCAGCTGGCATTATCGTTCTATCGTTCGTTCCAAATGCCGGTAGGCGTCATTCGGCCGTTTAATACTTATGGACCGCGTCAATCGGCGAGAGCGGTTATTCCGACGATCATTACGCAAATCGCCGCAGGCTATAAGGAAATAAAGCTTGGCGCGATCAGCCCGACCCGCGACTTTAACTATGTCGAGGATACGGTGAACGGATTTATTG
The DNA here is from genome assembly GCF_009737085.1 of Paenibacillus sp. NEAU-GSW1. Taxonomy (GTDB): domain Bacteria; phylum Bacillota; class Bacilli; order Paenibacillales; family Paenibacillaceae; genus Pristimantibacillus. The sequence continues at coordinate 57,232 of NZ_WOVL01000004.1, read as the reverse complement.
CCATGCTGGAGTCGGAAAACGGTATCGGTGAGGAGATCAATATCGGCAGCAATTACGAAATCTCGATCGGTGATACAGTGAAGCTCATTCGTGAGATTATGAATGCGGATATCAAGATTGTTAGCGATGAAGCCCGTATCCGACCGGAAAAAAGCGAGGTTGAGCGACTTTGGGCGGACAATTCCAAAGCGGAACGCCTTTTGGGATGGAAGCCTCGCTACGGAGGAAGAGAAGGTTTTGCGCGCGGGCTTGGCCATACGATTGAATGGTTCACGTCTGCAGGTCATTTAGCGATATATAAAGCCGATCAATATAATCTATAAAGTTAGCGACGGGGGATTTGTAATGAGCGAGGAACAGCTGCCTGACCTGCTTGTGAAGACGATTCAACAGGCACTCTCCTATCCGACAGCGTTTACGGCACTGCACGAGCCTTTGTTCGAGGGCAAGGAATGGGAATATGTGAAGGACTGTCTGGACACAGGCTGGGTATCGTCGGTCGGTCAATATGTCGACCGATTTGAACGCGAACTTGCCGCATATACGGGTGCTCCTTATGCGATAGCCGTCATGAACGGAACTGCGGCATTGCACATATGCCTGCTTCTGGCAGGCGTAAAGCCGGGTGATGAAGTGCTCATGCCGTCGCTGACGTTCGTGGCTACGGCAAATGCGCTCTCCTATTGCGGAGCGGTTCCGCATTTGATCGACGTCTCGAGTGATACGCTTGGGGTTGATCCAGTCAAGTTGGATCATTATTTACGCGGCATCGCGGAGCTTCGTTCGGACGGCTTTGCTTATAACCGGCAAACTGGAAGACGAATGGCTGCTGTTGTGCCGATGCATACGTTTGGGCATCCAGTTGAGTTGGATAGTCTAGTCGACGTGTGCGATCGTTATCGTCTTGAACTGGTGGAGGATGCGGCAGAGTCGCTTGGTTCTTACTATAAAGGCCGACACACCGGTACTTTCGGCAAGCTGGCTGCGATAAGCTTTAATGGCAATAAAATCATAACGACTGGCGGCGGCGGGGCTATCCTGACTGCGGACGAATCGCTTGCGAAGCAGGCGAAGCATTTAACGACGACGGCCAAGCTGCCGCATCGGTGGGCATTCCATCATGATCAGACGGCCTACAACTATCGGATGCCGAACCTGAATGCCGCACTTGGCTGCGCTCAGCTCGAGCAGCTGCCAAGCTTTCTTGCTCGCAAGCACAAGCTGTCGGCACACTATCAACAGGCGATATCGCCGTTGAAGGGTATAAGCTTTTTCACGGAGCAGGAGCATGTGTCAAGCAATTATTGGCTGAATGCAATTCTGCTCGACGAGCCTGACGAACAGCTAAGAGACCGAATACTGGATGCGACAAACAATGCCGGTTTAATGACCCGTCCCATCTGGACGCCGATGCATCGCCTGCCGATGTACAGCGAGTGTCCGCGAATGGATTTGACGGTAACGGAGCAATTGGAGCATCGTATCATTAATCTTCCTAGCGGTCCGAAGCTTATGGATTGATCAAGAAGGGCTGGCGAAACAAGTTGAGGAAAATATGCGTCGTAACAGGTTCGCGTGCAGAATACGGTCTGTTATACCCTCTATTGAAAGAAATAAAATCCGATTCTGAACTGCAACTGCAAATAGCGGTTACAGGGATGCATCTATCCCCGGAATTCGGGCTTACATACAATGAAATCTTGAATGATGGCTTTCAAATCGACGAGAAGGTAGAAATGCTGTTATCGAGCGATACGGCAGTTGGCGTTACGAAATCGATGGGCCTTGGGCTTGTCGGTTTTGCCGATGCGTTCCATCGTCTGCAGCCGGATATCGTTGTGCTGCTTGGCGACCGTTACGAAATTATGGCGGCGGCGCAAGCGGCAATGATCGCGAATATTCCGATCGCTCATTTGCATGGGGGCGAGAGCACGGAAGGCGCAGTGGACGAAGCGATTCGGCATTCGATAACGAAAATGGCGCATTTGCATTTTACGTCTACGGACACCTATCGTAATCGGGTTATTCAGCTAGGAGAACAGCCGGAGCGGGTGTTTAACGTGGGCGCAATCGGGCTAGACAACATTAAAGAGCTGGAGCTGCTATCGAAGGAACAGTTGGAACAATCCATTGATTTCAAGCTGGGAGCTGTGAACTTTCTCGTCACGTACCATCCATTGACAATAGGCGGACGAAGCTCGGAAGACTCGACGCTCGAATTGCTCAGCGCGCTCGATCGTTTTGAGCATGCGCGCATTATTTTTACGAAGCCAAACTCCGATGCTGACGGGCGTATTATCGGCAGACTCATTGATGACTATGTCCGCAGCCGCTCCGATCGTACCGTATCGTTTCAATCGCTTGGCAAGCTGCGCTATTTAAGCGCGTTGCAATATGTCGATGCGGTAATCGGCAATTCTTCCAGCGGCATTATCGAGGTTCCGATGTTCAAAAAACCAACGGTCGACATCGGTGATCGGCAAAAGGGGAGAATGAAGGGGAGCAGCATCATTGAGACGGCAGAAGACCGCGACAGCATTGTTCAGGCGATAGCATTGGCGTTAAATCCGGCATTTCGAGACGATCATGTGCAACGAGCAGCTAATATTTATGGATCGGGCAGAGCTGCCAAGCAAATAAAGCAATGTTTGAAACAGGCTGATTTGAACGGTATTTTGAGAAAAACGTTCTACGATATCGGGCAGCAGGGAGGTTGCTAGGATGGCATACATCATTGCGGAAGCGGGCGTTAACCATAACGGCTCGCTGGACTTCGCATTGACAATGATTCGCGAAGCGGCTGCCGCAGGAGCGGACGCAATTAAATTTCAAACGTTTAAAGCAGATCAACTGGTGAGCAAGCATGCTGCTAAAGCTGATTATCAGAAGCAAACAACGGACGCGGCCGAGTCGCAGCTTGATATGATCCGCAAGCTGGAGCTATCTTCCGAGGAGCATGCTGTTATTATCGAAGAGTGCCGCCGGGTCGGCATCACGTTCATGTCCACGCCGTTTGACCTGCCAAGCTTGCAGCTGTTGACTGGAACCTATAAGCTGCAAACGCTGAAAATATCTTCGGGAGACATTACGAATCTCCCGTTGCTTTACTGCGCCGGCAGGAGCGGCGCGGACGTTATTCTGTCGACGGGAATATGTACGCTTGGCGAAATCGAGGAGGCGCTGGGCGCTTTGGCTTTCGCTTATATAGACCAGGATGATGTGCCTTCCGTGGAATCGTTCCGCGCTGCTTATTTCTCTGATGCTGGTCAAGACGCGCTTCGCCGCCATGTCACGCTGCTGCATTGCACGACTGATTACCCAACCGCGAGTGAAGACGTCCATCTGAACAAGATGGTAACGATAAGACAAGCATTCGGACTAAGAACAGGCTATTCCGATCATACGATTGGAACGGAAATTTCTGTTGCAGCCGTTGCGCTTGGCGCGGTTGTCATTGAAAAGCATTTTACGCTGGATAAATCGATGGAGGGGCCGGATCATAAAGCGTCAATGGAGCCGGAAGAGCTCGCATTGATGGTCCGTCAAATCCGCAACGTCGAGAGGGCAATGGGAATTGCCGTCAAAATTCCTGCCGCTTCTGAGCTCCGCAACGCGACGGCGGCTCGCAAGAGCGTGGTTGCTGCACGGTCGATTACGGCTGGAGAAACGTTTACAGAAGCGAATTTGACGCTCAAACGACCGGGCAACGGCTTGCCGCCTTCTGCTTACTGGAAGCTGTTAGGACAAACTGCAGACCGGGCATACGAGCCGGATGACCTGATCCGATGAAGCCGGTCATCCTAATTGGCGGAGGCGGACATGCGAAAGTATGCCTTGACCTTCTGCTTCGACAGCAAAGCGAGATCGTCGGCTATACAGCGCTTCAAGCGAGCAGCTCTTTGCCCGATTATATCGCATATTTAGGCGATGACGAGGCGGTGCTTCGTTACGAGCCGGGAGAAGTAATGCTCGTTAACGGAATCGGCATGCTCGGTAGTTCGCGAATTCGAAGCAGGATTTATGCTCGCTATAAGAAAGCGGGCTACACGTTTGCTTCACTCATTCATGATTCAGCTGTTGTCTCCAATCTGGCAGAAGTATGCGAGGGTGCGCAAATAATGGCAGGGGCTGTCGTGCAGGCTGGAAGCGTCATAGGGGCTAATGTGATTGTGAATACCAGAGCGGTCATTGACCATGATTGCACCATTGGGAAGCATGCCCATATTTCTCCTGGCGCCGTCTTATGCGGAGGAGTGACGGTTGGAGAGCATGTTCATGTCGGCGCCGGAGCGAATGTAGTCCAGCAGGTGTCGATAGGGGATGAAGCTGTCATCGGAGCGGGATCGTTGGTTCTCAGGCCCGTCGATTCCTGTTCGCTTGTGTACGGAGTCCCCGCCAAGAGGGCGGATAGCGTGATGGAATAATTTATCAACGCCGACAGTGTTATTTTCTGTCGGTTTTTCTCATTTTATCGGGAGTTATGACCGATATACAATGTAAGAGAGTGCTTGCGGCGCAAGCATGAACGCAATTTTCATGAAGAGGAGTGGCTAAGATGAAACGAATAGATCAGTTGCTGATCTCACCGCATTCCTCCATTTTAGAGGCTCTACATATTATTGACAAAGGTTCCGTTCAAATTGCCCTAGTTGTTGATGAAAGCCAAAAGCTTATTGGCACGATTACAGACGGGGATGTCCGAAGAGGCATTTTGCGCGGAATCGATTTGAATAACGAAGTCCAGCATATTATGAAAACCGACCCGATGATTTCGTATGAAGAAGACAGCCGGGACGTTATTTTCGCTAAAATGAAAAACTATAACCTCAAGCAAATTCCGATCATTGACCGGCAGGGCAAGATTGTTCGACTCGATTTGCTGGATGAAATTATTAAGCAGGAAAGAAGCGACAACTGGGTTGTCCTTATGGCCGGAGGTCTCGGTTCAAGGCTTGGCGAGCTGACTAGAGACTGTCCAAAGCCGCTGCTCAAGGTTGGCAGCAAGCCGATTCTGGAAGGCATTCTGGAAACCTTTATTGCAAACGGCTTCTACCGCTTTATGATTTCGGTCAATTACAAAGCGGAAATGATTATGGACTATTTCGGAGACGGCTCGAAATGGGGCGTCGAAATTATTTACATTCAGGAGAGCAAGCGCTTAGGCACTGCAGGGGCGTTAAGCCTGCTCCCATTCATTCCGGACAAGCCGATCATCGTCATGAACGGAGATTTGCTCACTAAGGTCAACTTCCAACAGCTGCTTGACTTTCATATGGAGACCAAGGCGAGTGCGACTATGTGCGTTAGAGAATACGAGTTTCAAGTGCCGTATGGCGTTGTGAAAGTGGACAACTCCCGGCTGCAAAGCATCGAGGAGAAGCCGGTGCAGCGCTTCTTCATCAGCGGAGGCATCTATGTGATTTCTCCGAACGCGCTGCAGTACATCCCGGACAATACGTTTTACGATATGCCGTCTCTGTTTGATAAGCTGCTGCAGCTTGGCGCGGAAACGTCGGCATTTCCGATTCGGGAATATTGGATCGATATCGGCAGAATGGACGATTTCGAACGGGCAAACAGCGAAGTGCTGGAGGGAATGCTGACGATATGATAGCGGGAAAAAAAGTGCTCGGCGTCATTCCCGCCAGAGGCGGTTCTAAAGGCGTTCCCGGAAAAAACATTCGCGAGCTTGCGGGCAAGCCGTTAATTGCCTGGACGATTGAAGCGGCCGCCCGGTCTGTCTATCTGGACCGCGTCATTATTTCCTCCGATGACGATTCAATTATTCAAACGGCCATTGCGCATGGCGGCGACGTTCCGTTTAAACGGCCCGAGCGGCTGGCGCAGGATGGGACTTCGGGACTTGCGCCCGTCGTGCATGCACTGGACGAGCTGCCGGGTTATGATTATGTCGTCCTGCTGCAGCCGACCTCTCCGCTCAGAACGGTTGAAGATATCGATGCGTGCATCGCCCAATGCGAGAAAAGCGGCGCACCCGTCGTGTCGATGACGGAGCCGGATAAAAGTCCGTACTGGATGTTCCGGATTGGAGCGGGGGACCGGTTATCGCCGGTTATGGGGCATGTCGAGTCAACGCTCAGACAGGACTTGCCTGCAGCATTCGTGCTGAATGGAGCTATATATGTATCGGATGTAGAAGGCTTCCGCAAGACGGAATCTTTTCTGACCGAAGAGACTACAGGTTATGTCATGCCGAAAGAACGATCCGTGGACATTGATACACTGCTTGATTTTTGGTTATGTGAGGCTATTATTGCAAATAAAGCGAACAATTAGAACGCGAACGAAGAGCTTCTCAGATTCATCATAAATTGCTGTGAGCCTACAACCTAACGGGTACTATGAGACGTAAAGGAGCGGGTTGTCAGGAAAATGGTGGGCATACATAAGGGGGTATCGAAGTGAAAGAGGAAATTAAAGATTTATTGCAATATCTTAACTCGCTAAAAATTGAAATAGAAGATTTGCTAATAAATAATCGATTAGATGAAGCGGAAAATAAAATTAATGAGTATTCTACATATCTAAATAATAGTGAATTTTATACGTTAAAGGCGACATATTATTTTCAAAGGGGCGAGTACAAAGAGACCCTGGAAACTTTGCTGGAGGGGTTGCAGAAGCATCCGTTCAGCTTTGAAATATTATTTAACTTAGGTATTATTTATGAGCAAATGAATGATGTATTATCAAGCTGGAAGTACTATGCATATGCCGCAAAATATTCTCGAAATACATCATTGCATGAAGAAAGTACTGAAAACCTTAAACGCGTAATAGCACAGATTTCAAATCCTGAGGTAAGAACAGAAAAACTAAATGAACTAGATCAGATTTTAAACGAAGTTGATGCAAGAGTATTCCCTCTAGATCAGGATAATAATTCTCTAGTGCGGAAGGTAATGCACAAGGGAACAGATGAAGAGTTTATGATTAATATGTACAAGACGCATTCGGTTGGAGATATAAATGTTAATTCACGGATATTTTTTAAAACGGAACTTTTAAAAGGGAAAGAAATTCAGGGGGATAATGAATTTTTCTTGAATAGCCCTTCAATTGTACCTATTTCCAAAATTCAACAATCTACAGAAATTAAATTTTCTATTAACAATCAAACGTATCCATTTTCAGAAAAAGATTTGACGTCCAATAACTTTCATTATCTGAAGTTTAATGAACCAGGAAAATTGAAAATTTCAGCTAATAAGGCTGTATTTGTTGGAAATCCCATTGAGATGGATGATAAGCCTAAGACACCAAAGCTCGTGTTCAAAATATTTATCGATGGACTTTCATATAAGTTTTTGGAACAAAAGGGTTTAGAGAATGTGATGCCGAATGCTTATGCCTTCTTTAAAGAAGGGTTTATCTCAAAAAATAGTTATGCCACAAGTGAATGGACGTTACCTAGTAAAGCTAGTATAAATACAGGGAAATATCCAACCAACCACAAACTGCTTCATCCGAACTTTACTTATAATTTCGAGAAATATAATAAATTGATGGCGGAATATTTTAAAGAAGCGGGCTATTTCACGACGAAAATTTGCACCAATTGGAGAACGACTCCGACGTTTGGCTATTACAAGGGATTTGATCGAATCCTATATCAAAACTTCATAGGCGGTATGGATTGTAAAGAAGTAATCATGGAAGCAATCGAACACCTGGAAGCGTTTAGTGGTAAAAATCAATTTCTTTCTATCTCTCTAATGGATCTTCATAATGTTCCTGATGAAATTGAAAATAACCTATATGCTCAAGTAAATACAGATATATTCTATCGATTAAATACCCAAAATAAAGGCGAAACTTCTGTATTAACGAAATACGATGAAAATAAAATAATTAAATATTACGAGGAAATAAAAAGAGTTGATATATTTTTAGGTGTTCTTTTTGATTATATTAATAAAAAGTATAACAGTGAAGAATTTCTAGTTGTGCTGCACTCTGATCATGGTCAAACATTTTTAGAAAAAGAAAATAGTATTTCACATGAAAGCCGACGAAAAATTCCAATAATGATTAAAGGCAAGGGTATTCCTAGCTTAATGTCAGATGAAACTATTGAATCTATAGATATTCTTCCTATTATGTTACATCAATGCGGCATAAAGATTCCTGATAATATCGACGGTAAATTGCCGAAGTGTTTTGGAGGAGAAAGCGAACGACAATTTGCTTTTACGCAAATCATTCATCCAAATCAAACCTATAAGGTTGCTATTAGCGACGATCAGCATAACTTTCAATTTGAAACGGAAAAGAAAGTTGGGAATGATCTTACCGTATGTTTTGAAAATTACACCATGATGCTGCTAGATAAACATACAAATAGAGATGAAAAAGATGTATATGTCGAGAAATTGAAGTTTTATGAAAAGGTCGTCTTTGAACATATTAAAGAATTTATCAGATGGAACAAAGAAAGCTGAAAAAGGAAGGCTTAATATTCGGTAATGCGAAGGGGATCCTATCAATGGCGAATGCACAGCAGAGACTGTTAAGTGAAACAGAAAACATAGAATACTGGAATGAATTTTATAAAACGGTAAAGATTCAAGAGGAATCAACTTTTTGCACATTAATAAAAAATACGATAAATAATAATGCGATTATCTTGGATATTGGTTGCGGATCTGGTAGAGATGCATTTTCTTTTGCTAGAGATGGATTCGAGGTCGTAGGTGTAGATAGATCGGAAGAAGCTATTAAGTTAAATGAAGTTCTGAAAGAAAATATACACTTTAATGACTTGAAAATAAAATTTCAAGTTGTAGATATCGCTGATGAACAAGGATTAGGGGAAATTGTTAAATCGGTAAGTCAACTTGCAACAAACGAAAATAAAAAACTTGTCGTGTATGTCAGGTTTCTATTGCATTCTATTAATGAAACGACAGAAAAAGTATTGCTATCAACCATTTCGAAATATTTAAAGAAAGGCGATTATTTGGCTTCAGAGTTTAGAACGATCGAAGATCAAAAGTTACATAAAATTTATGATAATCATTACCGAAGATTTATTGTATCTGAAGATCTTCTGAGTGATTTAGAAAATAAGTATGATTTTAATAAAGTGTTGTTTACTAAAGGAACAGGTCTATCGATTTACAATAATGAAGACCCTTATTTAGGCCGAATTATAATGGAGAAAAACTAAAACAACTTGAAAATTAGCGTTACACAATATCATCTCAGAATATAAGTACAGCAGCAATGAATTCGCTTACAAGGAAATATTGACAATACCGTGACAATGATGGTATATTCGACTTGTGGGCCTTACCTAAAGACGCCTCACAGTATTTGAAGATGAAGGGACTGTTCTGAATGCAAGGTAAAGTTAAATGGTTCAATGCGGAAAAAGGTTATGGATTTATCGAGACTGAACAAGGCGGCGACGTATTCGTTCACTTCTCCGCAATCCAATCCGAAGGCTTCAAAACACTCGAAGAAGGCCAATCGGTCGAATTCGACATCGTTGAAGGCGCTCGCGGTCCACAAGCAGCTAACGTTGTTAAACTGTAATCATTCGGCTTAATTAAGCCACTAATAGATGGTTCATTTATAACTATCTAACTCAAAAGCCCCGGCAAGCCGGGGCTTTTTTTATTGCTATTTAACAACATCATGGAGATTCAGACGGTTTCGTTTGCAAGCTCTGTAAGCCGCTCATTGACTTGCTCGTTATACAGGCCGCCATGATAGCATACAACCGTTTGGATATCGAAGGCGGATAGCTTTGAAAGTGAATGCTGAGCTGCGGCCGGGTCCAGCGTAGTGTGGGGATCGGCACCCCATAGCTGACCGTCCCGTACAACGAGGGCGTCACCGGCAATCAAGCAGCGGGACGGTTCATGATAGAGACTGATATGACCTGGCGTATGTCCTGGAGTATCAACAACAACAAGACCGCCGCACCATGGAAGACGGTCGCCGCCAGCAATGTCGCGATTGACTTCGGCCCGAGGAGGATGCAGCATAAGCGCTTTGAGTCCCTTCCTAAAGGACTCGGGGACGTGGTCAGGCAGCAGATCGATACTTGCAATCGCCTTTTCCGTGAATCGCAGCAGTCGTTTGTCTCCCTGGACGTAAGGTTTCTCAAGAATATGGGCAGATACTTCGATTCGTTCAGGGGAGTCTTCTATTAATTGTTGCAAGTTGCCGATATGATCAATGTCTTGATGCGTGATGATGATCCTGCTAAGCCGGCGAGAATCTACACCTAAGCAATCAATTGCGGCGATGAGTTGATCGATTTGACGGGGAAAGCCTGTATCTGCAAGCACAACGTCGTGATCGTCCCAGAGCAATACCGGGTGAACGGTGTCCGGACGACCAAGAACCGGGGCGGCAATGGATAGCATGGCAATGCCTTGACCAATAAGCAACGTGGTTCACACTCCTAGAAAAGAAAGATGATACCCGGCCGGGGTCTGGTCAATATAATACAGAGAAAATCAGTTGATGTAAATACCTAAAAATTATATCATACCATAAAATTTTTTTTTGGTCAACGTCTATTTATGGAATCTACAGGGGGATTCAGCGATACAAGTTTCGACAACATATCGTTAACCAATTCTACAAAATAATTATCAGAAAATTCACAATAAACAAAAATCTATTTTGTAATAGCCCGATGCATATGTTATAATAAGAGCATGTAAAGGAGGAATGCCCCATGAAATACACCATTCGAGGTCAACGGTTTCAAGTGACAGACGCACTACGTGATTATGCTGAAAGAAAGCTAAGCCGCTTGGAAAAGTATTTTGAAGCACCTGCCTCCGAAACAACCGTAACGATGTCTGTCACTAAGGGACAGCATGTCGTCGAAGTAACGATCCCGCTCAAAGGCTTGCTCTTGAGAGCCGAGGATAAGAGCCAAGATATGTACGCATCCATCGACGTTGTGGTGGACAAACTGGAACGTCAAATCCGCAAGCATAAAACGAAACTGAACCGTAAATTCCGCAACAGCTACGGTGTCCGGACTGTATTCAAAGAAGAAGGCAACGTCGCTACCGCCGTGAGGGTGCTGGATGACGAGGACGAATTGGAGCTTGTTCGCACCAAGCGCTTCACGCTGAAGCCGATGGATGTCGAGGAAGCGATTCTTCAAATGAATATGATAGGCCATAATTTCTTCGTATTCTCCAACGCGGAGAGCAAAGAGGTAAACGTCGTTTACCGGCGCAGCGACGGGAAGTATGGCTTGATCGAGCAAGATTGACAACGGCTGTTCATACAAACGATAGAGCCTTTTTCCCGCAAGGGAGAGGCTCTTTTTATTTTACTAGCGTACCTATTGCTGGAAATGATGTCGATGCGTTGCGGCGCTCTCTACAAACTGTTACAATTTAAGGCAAACAGGCGTAATAACGAAAGGGGAAGACCATGCTCGGACTAGTGAAAAAAATATTCGGTGATCCCAACGAACGCGAGGTTAAGCGTCTCTCGAAAATAGTCGAAGAAATCAACGGACTGGAATCTACCGTATCCGGTTTGTCGGATGATGCGCTTCGCAATAAAACCGAGGAATTTAAAGCGCGTATTGAAAAAGGCGAAACACTGGAACAAATTATGCCGGAAGCTTTTGCGGTCGTCCGCGAAGCGTCCAAGCGTACGCTCGGCATGCGTCATTTCGATGTGCAGCTGATGGGCGGCATGGTGCTGCATGAAGGCAAAATTGCGGAGATGAGAACAGGCGAAGGCAAGACGCTTGTTGCTACCCTTCCTACTTATTTGAATGCATTGCTCGGCAAAGGCGTTCACGTCATTACGGTCAACGATTACCTCGCATCGCGCGACAGCCAAATCATGGGGCAGCTGTACAACTTCCTTGGACTTACCGTCGGCTGTAACATGCACGGTCTCTCGCACGAAGAGAAACAGCACGCCTATGCATGCGATATTACTTATGGAACGAACAACGAATTCGGATTCGACTATTTGCGCGACAACATGGTCCTTTATAAAGAGCAAATGGTTCAACGCCCGCTTTATTTTTCTATTATAGACGAAGTGGACTCGATTCTCGTAGACGAGGCGCGTACGCCGCTTATTATTTCGGGACAAGCGGCTAAATCGACGGAGCTCTATTATGCCGCTGACCGTTTTATCAGCCGCTTGAAAGAGGAAGAGGATTATACGGTTGATATCAAGCTTCGCACCGTTATGCTGACGGAAGCGGGCGTCGAGAAGGCTGAGAAAGCTTTCCATATCGAGAACTTATTTGATCATGCCAACGTGCTTCTTAATCATCATATCCAGCAGGCGTTAAAAGCGCATGTCATTATGAAACGCGATGTCGACTATGTCGTGCAGGAAGAAGAAGTCGTCATCGTTGACGAATTTACCGGCCGTCTGATGTCGGGCCGCCGTTACAGCGACGGCTTGCATCAAGCAATCGAAGCGAAAGAGCAGCTCAAGGTTCAGAATGAGAGCATGACGCTTGCGACGATTACGTTCCAGAACTACTTCCGGATGTACCGCAAGCTGGCCGGCATGACCGGTACGGCGAAGACAGAGGAAGAAGAGTTCAAACGGATTTACGGGCTTGAGGTTATTCAAGTGCCGACGAACCGTTCGATGATTCGTAAAGATGAGCCAGATGTAGTATACAAAAACGAGCTTGGCAAGTTTAAAGCGGTTGTCGAGCAAATCGTGGAACGCCACAGCAAAAACCAGCCGGTTCTTGTCGGCACCATCTCGATCGAGAACTCGGAGAAGCTGTCCGAAATGCTGAAGCGCCGCGGCGTTGGCCATAAGGTGCTGAATGCGAAATTCCATGCCGAGGAAGCGGAAATTATTTCGCGCGCAGGCCAAGCTGGAGCGGTTACGATCGCGACTAACATGGCGGGCCGCGGTACGGACATTTTGCTGGGCGAAGGCGTGGCTGAGCTTGGCGGTCTGCACATTATCGGTACCGAGCGTCACGAAAGCCGCCGGATCGACAATCAGCTTCGCGGACGCGCCGGCCGTCAAGGCGACCCGGGCTCGTCGCAATTCTACCTCTCGCTGGAGGACGAATTGATGCGCCGCTTCGGTTCGGAGAACATCATGGGCATGATGGACCGCCTTGGTATTGATGAAGACCAGCCGATCGAAAGCCGTATGATTTCCCGCGCAGTGGAATCGGCTCAAAAACGCGTTGAGGGCAACAACTTCGATACGCGTAAAGTTGTCCTTCAATATGACGACGTTATGAACCAGCAGCGCGAAGTCATCTACAAGCAGCGCCGCGACGTGCTTGGCTCCGAGAACATCCGCGAGGTTGTCATGGAGATGGTGAAGCCGGTTGTGGATCGCATTGTAGAGGCGCATACTTCTGAAGATATTCCGGAAGAATGGGATCTGCAAGCAATCGTTGATTACGTGCATGCGACATTGCTGCCAGAAGATACGTTCACGAAGGACAATCTATGGGGCAAAGAGCAGGATGAGATTATCGAGCTGATCTACAATAAGGTCGTCTCTTACTATGATGAGCGCGAGGAAGCGCTCGGCTCCGAAATGATGCGCGAATTCGAGAAGGTTGTCGTGCTGCGCGCTGTCGACAGCAAATGGATGGACCACATCGACGCGATGGATCAGCTTCGCCAAGGTATCCATCTTCGCGCTTACGGCGGCACCGATCCGCTTCGCGAATATCAGTTTGAAGGCTTCGAGATGTTCAAGGAAATGATCGAGCACATTCAAGAGGAAGTTGCGAAGTATGTGATGAAAGCTCGCGTTGAAAGCAACCTGGAGCGCCAAGAGGTCGCTCAAGGCCAAACGACGACGAACAGCCCGGCCGAGCAGGAGAAACGCCCTGCTAAGCGGCTTGACCGTGTTGGCCGCAATGATGCTTGTCCTTGCGGAAGCGGCAAGAAGTATAAACAGTGCCACGGCGCTGAGTAACGGCTAATCGGTTGAACGTGGCGCCAATTAGGCGCATACGTTAATAGAGCAGCATTTTTCAACGCGTCAGTCCGTGCGGAGCGGAGCGGCTATAGGCTGCTCGGCCGCGCAGACGGGCGCGTTATACTTAGATTGAGGTGAAGCAAACGCTATGATAGACACATCGGTAAAACAAGACCTGCGTGAATCGGCGAAGCGACTCCAAGAACTCAGGGGGTCTCTTTGACTTAGATCTTAAGCAAGAGATGATCGCGAACTATGAAGAGAAAATGACCGCTCCCGATTTTTGGGACGACAATGACCGGGCGCAAAGCCTCATCGCGGAATTGAACGCGGTAAAGTCGACGGTTGAGCAATATGAGCGCCTGAACAATGAGCAGGATGATTTGCAGACGATGCTGGAGCTTGCCGAGGAAGAGAACGACGAGTCGCTCGAGACGGATATTGTTGAAGGCGTCGCGGCTCTTGTTGGCAAGCTCAACGATTTCGAATTGCAGCTGCTGCTCAATCAGCCTTACGATAAGCTGAACGCGATTTTGGAGCTGCATCCCGGAGCGGGCGGCACCGAGTCGCAGGACTGGGGCCAAATGCTGTACCGGATGTACACGCGCTGGGCGGAGAAGCGAGGCTTTAAAGTCGAAGTGCTGGACTATCAAGACGGCGACGAGGCCGGAATCAAGAGCGTTACGATTTCGGTTAAAGGCTATAACGCCTATGGTTATTTGAAAGCGGAAAAAGGGGTGCACCGGCTCGTGCGGATTTCGCCTTTTGACGCTTCGGGCCGAAGGCATACGTCTTTCGTTTCCTGCGACGTCGTGCCGGAAATTACCGACGATATCGAAATCGAAATCCGCAGCGAGGATTTGAAAGTCGATACGTACCGCGCAAGCGGCGCCGGCGGACAGCACGTCAACAAGACGGAATCAGCGATTCGGATTACACACGTTCCGACGGGCATCGTCGTTGCCTGCCAACAGGAGCGTTCGCAAATTCAGAACCGCGAGCGGGCGATGAATATGCTTCGTTCCAAGCTGTATGAGCGCAAAATCGAAGAGCAGCAAAAACAGCTGGCCGAGATTCGCGGCGAGCAATCGGATATTGCGTGGGGCAGTCAAATCCGCTCCTACGTATTCCATCCGTACAGCATGGTCAAGGACCACCGCACGCAAGTGGAGACAGGAAATGTCGGCGCTGTTATGGACGGCGACATTAACGCCTTCATCGACGGCTATTTGCGCCATCAAATTCGTAAAGAATAGATAAGAGGCGGGCGGCGCAGCACGATTTGTTCTGCTCCGTTCGCATAGGTTAAGGGAAGAGTTCCGATACTGTTAAAGGAGCTCTTCTTTTTTGTGTGAAAATACAGAATGCGGGAAGCGATATTCGCCCTTAAGTGTTCTTCTTTTCTACGAATGCCTGCAAATATGCAGTTTTTTGTGTGCTTGGCAAACTAGCAAGCTTCAAACCTGCGAAGATGCAGGCAATTGAACTGTTTTAGCTGATCCAATCGGTTAAAGATGATTTTTTCCTGCATATTCGCAGGTTTCTTATTGAATATAGAAGTTACTTATAAGAAAGCCTGCAGAATCGCAGGTTTGGCTACAAACATTAGGAAAGCCCATTACATATGATTGCTTAAAAAAGGGGTCATCACGAGTTATGACAGCAAAGATAATGCCTGTAAATAAAAAGCGCCGCGCGCGCCAGCCGATGAGCAAGCGCAATCTTGCGATATGGAGCATCGCGCAAATTATTCTCGGCTCCATAATCGTCGCGATCAGCTTCAATCTGTTCCTCGTGCCTAACGGCATCGCCTCGGGCGGTGTTTCCGGCATTTCGATACTCATCCAGCGAATGACCGGCATCATGCCCGCGTATACGCAATGGGCGTTCAATATACCGCTATTTCTCGCGGGATGGTGGCTGCTTGGCCGCCGGTTTGCAATCAGTACAGCGATCGGCTCGGTGCTGCTGCCGCTGTTTGTCCTCATTAGCGCGCATTGGCCGCCGCCAACCGACAATGCGCTGCTGGCTGCCATTTATGGCGGCATCGGCGTCGGCCTCGGACTTGGCCTCGTTTTTCGCGGGCGGGGCTCTACGGGCGGTCTTGATCTTGCCGCGCAAATTTTGCATCGCTATACAGGCTTGCCGTTAGGACTGGCAGTTGCTTGCTTCGACGGCTGCGTCATTATCGGGACAGGGATTGTGATTTCGCCGGAAGTGGCGCTGTATGCGCTGATTGGACTGTTCGTTACGAGCAAAACGATTGATATTGTTCAAACCGGGCTGGCGGTCTCGAAGGTTGCATTTATCATTAGCGATGAAACGGAAAAGCTGAGCCATGCCATTCTGCATGATTTGGACCGCGGATTAACGAAGCTGGATGCGCAGGGCGGCTATACCGGAGAAGGCCGCAGGGTGCTGATGGTTGTGGTCGGACAAACGGAGGTCGCCAAGCTGAAGCAGCTTGTAAGAGCCGTAGACCCGGGTGCTTTCGTTATCATCAGCGATACGGCGGAAGTCGTCGGACAAGGGTTTAAACTGGAGTAGTGAGGGCCTTTTATGGGCTTATTTTTCGTTGTATTATTATGAATACAGATGTATAATAATACGCAGACATAAACAGCAAGACGATATTTCCATGTGCTGTTGAATCATGTAAAATATAAGGATGCAGATTTTACCGCGGACTAATATAGATTTGAAATACAGCTTTTTTTATAAGGAGAGATGAATGATGAGCGAAAAGATACGGGCGGCTATCGTCGGCTCGACTGGCTACGGCGGCGTTGAGCTTATTCGGCTTTTGGCGTCGCATCCACATGTAGAAGTGACGTCGGTAATATCGTCTTCAGCGGCTGGAACGCCATTTGCAGAAGGCTATCCGCATTTGACGGATATTCGGACGGAGCTTCTGGACGATGTTGATCCGCAAGCAATCAAGGCGAAAGCGGATGTTGTCTTTACAGCAACGCCTCCGGCAGTCGCTTCGAAGCTAGCGCCTCAACTGCTCGACGTCGGACTGAAGGTTATCGATCTGTCAGGCGACTTCCGTCTGCAGGATACGGCCCTTTACGAGCAATGGTATAAGAAAGAACCGGCTGACAAGGCGTACTTAAAGCAAGCGGTTTACGGCATGGCGGAAGTATACGGGGAAAACGTTCGTGACGCCGCATTCATTTCGAATCCGGGCTGCTACGTAACGGCAACAGTTCTTGGCCTTGCGCCTGCGGTGCAGGCGGGGTTGATTGATACGTCGACGATTATTGTCGATGCGAAATCGGGCGTATCGGGAGCGGGACGCGGCGCAAGCGTCGGCAACCACTATCCGGAAATTAACGAAAACTTCAAAGCCTACAAGCTGAACAAGCATCAGCACATTCCGGAAATCGAAATGGTGCTGTCTGACGTTGCGGGACATGATGTCGTGATTACGTTTACGACGCATCTGGCGCCCATGACGCGCGGCATTATGTCGACGATCTATGCGACGGTGAAAGACGGACGGAAGACAGCCGATTTCATTGACCTTTACCGCAGCTATTATGAAGGCCGCAAATTTGTCCGCGTGCGCAAAGAAGGCAACTGGCCGAGCACGAAAGAGGTTTGGGGCTCGAACTATTGCGATATCGGCTTCTCGGTCGACGAGCGCACAGGGCGCGTCACGATCATTTCGGTTATCGACAACCTGGTCAAAGGCGCGGCAGGACAGGCTATTCAAAACTTGAACCTAATGATGGGCTGGGACGAGACGCTCGGTTTGCAATTCGTGCCGGTATATCCATAAATAGAGCAATCACCCTATTTGAACGAAGCGAAGGAGATACGATTGAATCATGGGACTGGGGCAAGCTTCATTTTCAACCTCTGCGCCGTTTACGGTTGTGGCAGAGGGTTCGGTTACTACGCCTAAAGGCTTTAAAGCCGGCGGACTTCATTGCGGTTTGAAAAAATCGACCCGTCACGACCTCGGCGCAATCGTCTGCGAAGTGCCTGCGGCTGCGGCTGGAGTCTATACGACGAACGTATTCCAAGCGGCGCCGCTTAAAGTGACGCGCGAGAGCATCGGCGCAGGCGGCACATTGCGCGCTGTGCTTGTAAACAGCGGCAACGCGAATGCGGTTACGGGCAAGCAAGGCGAAGCTGACGCATACGAAATGCGTTCGCGTTTCGCCGAGGCGATTCAAGTGGAAGCGGAGGAAGTAGCGGTTGCTTCGACAGGCGTAATCGGCGAGCTGCTAAAGATGGATAAGGTGCGCAGCGGCATTGACGCGCTTCCGGGCCAGCTTGCAGACGATCGTGCGGGCGCTGACGGCTTTTGCCAGGCGATTCTGACGACAGACCTGGTACAGAAAATGGTTTGCGTTTCTGTTGAGATCGACGGAAAACTCATTCATGTTGCCGGCGCCTCCAAAGGCTCAGGCATGATTCATCCGAACATGGCGACCATGCTCGGATTCGTAACGACGGATGCGGCAATCGGCAGCGATTCGCTGCAGACGCTGCTTCGCGAAGTGACGGATCTGACTTTTAATATGATTACAGTTGACGGCGACACAAGCACAAATGACATGCTTGTTGCGATGGCGAGCGGCCTTGGCGGCAACAGCGAGCTTACGGCGGCGCATCCGGATTGGGCGAAATTCGCTTCTGCGATTCGCTACGTCTGCGAAGTGCTGGCGAAAGCAATCGCGCGCGACGGCGAAGGTGCAACGAAGCTGGTTGAAGTGCAAGTCAACGGCGCAGTAAGCGATGATTCCGCGCGCGCTATCGCGAAGACGATTATCGGCTCTTCGCTCGTGAAATCGGCCGTGTTTGGCGCAGATGCCAACTGGGGCCGGATTATCGCAGCGGCGGGACGCGCAGGCGAACCGATCAACCCGGATACGATAGACGTAAGGCTTGGCGATATTTTGACGCTGGAGCAGGCTCGTCCGGTCGCATTCGACGAAGATGCCGCGCTCGAGTATTTGAAAGGCGATACGGTAGTTATCCGCGTCGACCTGCACATGGAGAACGGCTCCGCTACTGCATGGGGCTGTGATTTGACTTATGACTACGTTCGCATCAACGCGGCTTACCGCACTTAAGAGGCAATTCAAAAAGTCCAATTTTGATCGCATAATATAAGCAATAATAAAGGGGAAAAACGTAGCATGGCACAACGGTTTGTAATGAAATGCGGCGGCAGCACGCTTGCTGCGCTTCCGGATTCGTTCTTCGGCGAGCTGCGCGAGCTGCAGCAGTCGGGCGTTCATCCGGTTATCGTCCATGGCGGCGGTCCGGCGATTTCCGAGACGCTGACGAAGCTGGGCATTGAAACGGAATTCGTGAACGGCTTGCGGAAAACGAATGACGCCGTGCTGGATGTCGTCGAAATGGTGCTCGCGGGACGCATCAACAAAGAGATCGTCCGCAAAATCCAATCGAACGGCGCGCAAGCGCTCGGCCTCTCTGGCGTTGACGGCTTGCTCATTCAAGCGAAGCCGGTGGCGAACGCGGCGGAGATCGGTTTTGTCGGCGATGTAACCGACGTCAACGCGAACGTAATCGAAGGCGTTATGGCGATGGGCTATATGCCGGTCATCGCGCCGATCGGCATTGACGGCCAAGGCCAGCGTTACAACATCAACGCGGATACGGCAGCCGGCGCCGTAGCTTCTCACCTCGGCGTCGAGCAGATGATCGTTGTCACCGACGTGCCGGGCATCATGAAGACGGTTGACGGAGAGAAAGTCGTTCTTCCGTCTGTAACGGTCGAGGAGATCGACACGATGATTGCGAGCGGCGAAATTTACGGCGGCATGATTCCGAAAGTACGCGCCGCAGTGCAATGCATCCAAGGACGCGTTCAAGAGGTTGTCATCGTCAGCGGCGAGCAGCCAGGCGTCTTAACCCAAGCCGTCCGCGAAGGCGGCGTTGGTACGCGAATCGTCCGCGGATAGCAGTTTTGATGTGTTTTGTGAAAAGCAGAGGAGGTCGCGGAGGGAAAGATTGATCTGGAGGAGCGATAGCGTTCGCCTTTGTTTTTGAATTTCAACCGCTATGCGGTTTGATTCAGGAAAATTCGAAAACAACAGCGACCAGAAGACAATCTTTCCCGCAGTGGCAGACGATAATGCTTAGCACCAATATATAAGAAAGGCGGTAAACCAAATGAGCGAAACGAAAACAGCAGCGGCAGACGCTGCGCAATCGCTGCTTCCTACATACGGCCGATTTCCAATCGCCCTCGTCAAAGGCGAAGGCAGCTGGCTATGGGACGATCAGGGCAAACAGTACCTCGATTTTATGAGCGGCATTGCCGTTACCAATCTGGGCCACGCGCCGCGCAAAGTGAAAGAAGCGCTGGTTAAGCAGTTGGATGAACTGTGGCATGTATCGAACCTGTTCCGTATTCCGAACCAGGAGGACGCAGCCCGTCTCCTTACCGAGAACAGCTGCGGCGACGCGGTCTTTTTCAGCAACTCCGGTGCGGAAGCGAACGAGGCGGCGATTAAGCTGGCGCGCCGTTATCAGCAGAAAGTGCTTAACAACGGACGCTACGAGATCATTACGTTCGAGCAGTCGTTCCATGGACGGACGCTGGCTACGTTGACAGCAACGGGCCAAGAGAAAGTGAAAGAAGGCTTTGCGCCATTGCCGGAAGGCTTCAAATACATTCCTTACAACGATATCGAAGCCGTGAAGGCGGCAATTTCCGACAAGACGGCTGCCGTTATGCTGGAGCTGATTCAAGCGGAGGGCGGCATTTTCCCGGCGGATCAGAAATTCGTTCAGGAGCTGGCACAGCTTTGCGAGAGCAAAGGCATTCTGCTCATCGTCGATGAGATTCAAACGGGCATGGGCCGTACAGGCAAGCTGTTCTCCTATGAGCACTATGGCATCGAGCCGGACATTTTCACATTGGCAAAAGGGCTCGGCAGCGGCTTCCCCGTTGGCGCAGCCGTTGCGAAGGAAAAGCTTCGCGAAGCGTTTGGTCCAGGCAGCCACGGCTCGACGTTCGGCGGCACGCCAATCGCGACAGCTGTCGTGAAAGCGACGATTGAAGAAATCGTCGGCGATCAATTGCCGCAGCGTGCAGCGGAAGCGGGCAGCTATTTGATTAGCGAGCTTCGCGCCAAGCTGGAAGGCAATCCATTCGTGAAGGATGTGCGCGGCTTGGGTCTGATCGTCGGCATCGAATGCGCAGCGCCTGTCGCTTCGATCATTACGGATGCGCAAGAACGCGGCCTGCTCGTTATTACAGCGGGACCAAACGTCATTCGCTTGCTGCCGAACCTGCTTGTTACGACGGAAGAAATCGATTCGGCAGTCAAAACATTAACCGAGCTGTTATCCAATAAAGCAAGCAGCATTTAAATTTCAGCTTACGAAGTTTTATGTTTTGCTTTGCAAAACATTTGAAAAAGAGTGACTTGGAGCTCCGCTCAAAGTCCCGATGTCAGGAGGAAACCCAATGCAAGATGTAGTACAAGAAGAGTTGGCGGCAAGCTTGAAGGGCCGCGATTTTCTGATGGTGGGCGACTATACGCCGCAAGAAATCCGTTATTTGATCGATTTGGCGATCGATTTGAAACGGAAGCAAAAATCCGGAGAAGCGTACCAGCCTCTGGCGGGCAAAACGCTTGGCATGATTTTTGAAAAATCGTCCACGCGGACTCGCGTTTCGTTCGAAGTCGGCATTTACCAGCTCGGCGGACAAGGCTTGTTCCTGAGCGGCAACGACCTGCAAATCGGCCGCGGCGAGCCGATTTTGGACACAGCGCAAGTGCTGTCGCGTTACCTTGACGGCATTATGATCCGTACGTTTGCTCACCGCAACGTTGTGGAATTGGCTCGTGGCGCAACCATTCCGGTCATCAACGGATTGTCCGATCTGTCCCATCCTTGCCAAGCGATGGCCGATTATCAGACGATTCTGGAGCACAAAGGCACATTCGAAGGCGTGAAGCTCGCTTACGTTGGCGACGGCAACAACGTTGTTCACTCGCTGATGATGGGCGCTGCGAAGCTGGGCGTGGACATTTCGATCGCAACGCCGGAAGGCTATGAGCCGGACGCAAGCCTGGTTCAGCAGTCGAAAGACTACGCGAAGGAAACAGGAGCGAAAATCCATATTTGCCGCGATCCGAAGGAAGCCGTTGCAGAAGCCGACTTCATCTACTCGGACGTTTGGGCAAGCATGGGCCAAGAGGCCGAGCAGAAAGAGCGCGAGCTCGCTTTTGCCGACTATCAGGTAAATGAAGCGCTCGTTAAATATGCGAAGCAAGATTATAAATTCCTCCACTGCCTGCCAGCGCATCGCGGCGAGGAAGTAAGCGAAGGCGTTATCGACGGCAAGCATTCGATTATTTTCGATCAGGCGGAGAACCGTCTGCATGCGCAAAAAGCAATCATGGCCGCGATTATGTAATAGAGGTAGTTCAAAAAGTCCAATTTTGATCGCGAAGCTCTCCAAGAAGCAGAATCGACATCGAATCTTGAATTCAGCCGGGACAGCGTATGCTTCCGAAGTATGTTTCCTGCGGAAACATTTCAGGTTCTCACGTAGTAACTCACTACGCTCCGATCCTCATTCCCTAGCTTCATTCAACCTTCTAAAGCGTTTGAAAAAACGCAGCTTCGGAAGCATTGCTAGTGTGCTGAAAACGGACTTTTTGAACACCACTAATAAAGGCATTTTGCCGCAACACAACATTAGTTAAGGGGTGCAAGAAGAAATTATGGCTAAGGAAAAAATCGTACTGGCCTACTCGGGCGGTTTGGACACATCGGTTATTTTGAAATGGTTGAAAGAAACGTATGACGCTGAAATTATCGCGTTCACGGCTGATATCGGCCAACGCGAGGAGCTTGACGGCCTGGAAGCGAAAGCTCTGGCAACAGGCGCTTCGAAAGTTTACATCGACGATCTGCAAGACGAGTTTGCAAAAGACTTCATTTTCCCAATGTTCCAAGCAGGCGCATTGTACGAAGGACAATATTTGCTCGGCACGTCGATCGCTCGTCCTTTGATCGCGAAGCGTATG
This sequence comes from Paenibacillus sp. NEAU-GSW1, assembly GCF_009737085.1. Taxonomy (GTDB): domain Bacteria; phylum Bacillota; class Bacilli; order Paenibacillales; family Paenibacillaceae; genus Pristimantibacillus. Next base: position 34,265 of record NZ_WOVL01000004.1, on the reverse strand, counting down.
GTTGAAATTGCTCGCGCAGAAGGCGCGACAGCGATTGCTCACGGCGCAACGGGCAAAGGCAACGACCAAGTTCGTTTTGAGCTGAATGCAGCTGCACTGGCTCCGGACATTAAAGTGATCGCGCCTTGGCGTGACGAAGCTTTCCGCGAGCAATTCCCAGGACGCGCTGAGATGATCGCTTACGCGGAGAAGCATGGCATTCCGGTAACGGCATCGGCTGCGAAGCCGTACTCGACAGACCGCAACCTGCTGCACATCAGCTTTGAGAGCGGCATGCTCGAAGATCCTTGGTTCGATCCAAGCGCGGAATCGAATGAAGATATGTACGTGCTGAGCGTATCGCCGGAGCGCGCGCCGGACCAAGCTGAGTATGTTGAACTGACTTTTGAAGCAGGCAACTGTACGGCGATCAACGGCGAGCAACTGAGTCCGCTTGCTGTTATGAACAAGCTAAACGAGCTTGGCGGCAAACACGGCATCGGCCGCGTCGACATGGTGGAGAACCGTTTTGTCGGCATGAAGAGCCGCGGCGTATATGAAACGCCGGGCGGCACGATTCTGTTCACAGCGCACCGTAAAATGGAGTCGATCACAATGGACCGCGAAGTTATGAACCTGCGTGATTCGCTCATTTCGAAATACAGCCAGCTCGTATACAACGGCTTCTGGTTTGCGCCAGAGCGCGTCGTGCTGCAAACGCTCGTAACCGAGTCGCAAAAGACGGTTACTGGCGTTGTGCGCCTGAAGCTGTACAAAGGCAATGTCATCGGCGCAGGCGTGAAAAGCCCTGTCAGCTTGTACAATCCGGACATCGCAACGATGGAAGCCGATCCATCGCAAGCTTACGATCAAGGCGACGCTACAGGCTTTATCCGCCTGAATGCGCTCCGTCTGAAAGTGTCTTCCGGCGTACAGCAAAACAACAAATAATACAAAAAAGACGAACGGATAGGTCGCTGATCCTGCTAGCTGCGGGGCGGCGGCCTATCCGCACGAATATATGGATCCGTTTAAGGGAGTGTCGAATCAGTGAGCAAATTGTGGGGCGGACGTTTTACGAAAAAAACCGACCAATTGGTAGAAGAATACACAGCGTCGATTACGTTCGATAAAGAGCTGGCCGAAGAGGATATTCAAGGCAGCCTGGCGCATGTAACGATGCTTGGCAAGCAGGGCATCCTGCCTGCTGACGATGTGGAGACGATTAAAGACGGCCTGCATCGCGTGCTGCAAAAAATTAAGCGCGGCGATTTGGAATTCTCGATCTCCGACGAAGACATTCATATGAACATCGAGAAAACGCTGATCGATGATGTGGGTCCGGTCGGCGGCAAGCTGCACACAGGACGCAGCCGCAATGACCAAGTTGCTACGGATATGCACTTGTACTTGCGCAAGCGCGTTGTAGAATTTGTCGATCTTCTGCAAAAGCTGCAAGCCGCTCTTGTCGAGCAGGCTAAAGCGAATATCGATACAATCGTTCCGGGTTATACGCATTTGCAGCGGGCGCAGCCGATTTTGTTCGCTCATCATATGATGGCGTACGTATCGATGTTTGGCCGCGATCTCGAGCGTCTTCAAGACAGCTACAAACGGATCAACGTGCTTCCGCTTGGCGCTGGCGCATTGGCGGGAACAACGTTCCCGATCGACCGGCATTTCGTAGCGAGCCAGTTGAAGTTCGACCGGGTGTATGAGAACAGCTTGGACGCTGTCAGCGACCGCGACTTCATTCTGGAGTTTCTGTCCCATGCTTCGATCATCATGATGCACTTGTCGCGCCTTAGCGAGGAGCTCATTTTGTGGTCGAGCACAGAGTTCCGTTTCGTCGAGCTGGACGATGCTTTCTGCACAGGCAGCAGCATTATGCCGCAAAAGAAAAATCCGGACGTTCCGGAGCTTGTGCGCGGCAAAACAGGCCGCGTTTACGGCAACCTCGTCGGCCTGCTGACGGTGCTGAAGTCGCTTCCGCTCGCTTACAATAAGGACATGCAGGAAGACAAAGAAGGCATGTTCGACACGGTTAAAACGATGCAAGGCGCTTTGCAGCTGTTCACGCCGATGATCGCGACGATGAAGGTCAACAAAGACCGTATGCGTCAAGCTGTCAATCAAGACTTCTCGAACGCGACGGATATCGCCGACTTCCTCGTCGGCAAAGGGCTGCCGTTCCGTCAAGCGCACGAAGTGATCGGCAAAACGGTGCTGTACTGCATCGAGCAAAACAAATACTTGCTTGACCTTACGCTGGAAGAGTTCAAGCAATTCTCGCCGCTGTTCGACGACCGCATTTATGCGGTGCTCCAGCCGGAGCAAGTCGTTGACGCGCGCAACGTATACGGCGGTACGGCGAAGGTTCAAGTGCAGGGCGCGATTGAGCGCGCTGAAGCACAGCTTGCCGAAGCGGCGGCTTGGGTAACCGAGTTCGCAGAGCGCAGCCGGTAGTAAGCGAAAAAAGTCTCAATGGACCGTTGATGCGGTCCGTTGAGACTTTTTTTTGCTCGCCTTCCAACGGCCTCCCGTTCCGTTAGAGCGTCTCAGGCAGCTCGAATAGCACTCCCTAACGGAACGAAAGGGCCTTACGATTGGCGCTCGCCTTCTACAACGACGCGAAATCACGCTCTAACGGCCTCCCGTTCCGTTAGAGCGTCTCAGGCAGCTCGAATAGTACTCCCTAACGGAACGAGAGGACCTTACGATTGGCGGTCGCCTTCTACAACGACGCGAAATCGCGCTCTAACGGCCTCCCGTTCCGTTAGAGCGTCTTAGGCAGCTCGAATAGTACTCCCTAACGGAACGAGAGGACCTTACGATTGGCGCTCGCCATCTACAACGACGCGAAATCGCGCTCTAACGGCCTCCCGTTCCGTTAGAGCGTCTCAGCTGAGAGTACCTTACGGTACTGCTCGCCTTAACCCACGCCGTCCTCGACAATGCTCTCGGACGGATCTGGATTTGGCGTCTTCTCCGGAGCGCCGCTGCCAGGTCCGACGTGGATGATGGTCGCCTCGGCGCGGTACGTATCGCGGGAAACCCGCTCGCGCGATACCTTCTCGCCATCGCGGAACAGCGTGCGGAACGTTTCAACGATGTAGCCGCTGCGGCCTTCCTGCACGACAACCTTTTGTCCGGGCTCCAGCGATTTGTCCGTGACCTCCTGAACTTTTGGCGCAAGCTCTTTGACAGTAACTGATTCAATGTCATATTTAACGTTTTCCGGCATCGTGCCGAAGAGCTTAACGGTAAGCTTGCGGTTCTCTACAACGGTGCGGATAATCAAATGCTTGCCCGTCGAGTTGCGGAAACGGAAGTCGATCGCTCCGCTGGCGAAGGTTGCGTCCTGTCCCTTATTCACGTAGGAGGAAGGGATGGAATGATTGCGCCGTTCAACGATTTCAAGTCCCGTCCGCAAAATGGCATTGTACAGCGTGCTGGAAACTTGGCAAATGCCGCCGCCGATCCCCGGAACGATTTTGCCGTTCTGAATAACCGGCGCTTCCTTAAAACCGTATTTTTCCTCGGCAAGCGCGATGACCTTTCCGTACGAGAATATTTCATCCGGCGCCAAATGCCTTTCGTTCAGCGCTTTTGCAGCGGCGGTAACGTTGTGCGCACGGCCGGCAGCGCTCGTATTGAAATCGGTTGTGAACTCGAATATTTTTCGCTCGATGCCTTCGTCTTTCAGCTTTTCAAGCGTTACTTCCGGATGTACGGTTGCGACGGGAAGTTCGGCATCCAGCATTTCCGCTAGTCCGCTCCTATCGCCCAACTTTTCCTCGGGGACGATGATCCACTGCGCTACCTCTCCTGCGAGCGCCGGAACATCAATCCGATAGGCGTCCGTATGCGTCGTATATTTGATTTCGTCCTTGTCGGTAATCGTGCGCGTCGCGTCTTTTGTCTCGCTGTTGTCTATCCAGCCCCACTGCTTGCGTACCAGCGTTTCGAACGCGGCTCGGTCGAACGATTGCGCAAGCTCGTAGGTCAAAGGAAAGCGATAGCGATATTTGGCGCGCTCGATCAGGTTTCCTTCCCGGAGCTTAACGAGCGCTTCTCTTACATCGACGAACGCCGCTTTGTAACCGATATCCGCAACGGTCCACTGCTTGCTGTCCGCTGTTTCTGCATTTGCGGTAACTTTGACGGAGCGCTGCTCCAGTCTGTTCTCATATTCGTCCAATATTTGGATCGCTTCCTCAACCTTCATGCCCCCGATCGCAATGCCGCCCGCCGTAACGCCCTCCGGCACCGTATCCTTCTCGGCGTAAAACCATAGAAATCCCCAAGCTATGGACGCCAAGAGGAGAAGCGAAAAAACGATAATAAGTCCGATATGCAGCTTCTTCATTCGTGTATCATCCTTTCTTCCTGTCCAATGACAATGTTTCATGTATATGCAGCCGCCCGCCCGTTATTGTCTGAAGCGGAAAGGGGAGCGAGGCCGATTGCCATTTGTCGAATTTAGCGCCAAGCGCGCCTGCAAAACGTCGAAAAATCATTATGAGAAATGTGAAAAAAGTGGGAATAGTCGTCATTGTGGAGGATTTACGCATTCTCTGTCGAAATAGTTATGCTGGCATGACTGTCCGCAGGTGCGGAATTCCTTTATATTTCAGATGAAACAGGATGTGAACTTTTGTGATAGAGATGCAAGATATATGGAAGACCTACAAGGATGGCACCCATGCACTAAAGGGCGTATCCGTTCGAATAGATCGCAATGATTTCGTATATATCGTCGGCCCTTCCGGCGCCGGCAAATCGACATTCATGAAGCTAATCTATCGCGAAGAAGTGCCGACCAAAGGGCAGCTTTCGGTTAACGGCTTCAACATCGGCAAGCTCAAACCGCGCAAAATTCCGTATGTCCGCCGCAATATCGGAGTTATTTTCCAAGATTTCAGATTGCTCCCCAAGCTGACCGTTTACGAGAACGTCGCCTTTGCTATGGAAGTCATAGAAGCTCCCAAACGCGTGATCAAAAAGCGGACGATGGAAGTGCTCGATCTCGTCGGCTTGAAGCATAAGCATGCCAGCCTGCCCGCGCAGCTTTCCGGCGGCGAGCAGCAGCGGGTGGCAATAGCCCGCGCCATCGTGAACAATCCAGCGGTTATCGTCGCGGACGAGCCGACCGGCAACCTGGACCCCGAGACATCATGGGGCATTATGAATCTCCTCGAGGAGATCAATTTCCGCGGATCAACGATCGTCATGGCTACCCACAACAAAGACATCGTAAATACAATGCGCAAGCGCGTAATCGCCATCGAGAACGGCAATATCGTGCGCGACGAGGCAAGAGGGGAGTACGGCTATGAGATTTAGCACGTTTCTCCGCCACATTCGCGAAGGGTTCAGAAGCATCCTTCGCAACGGATGGATGACCTTTGCCTCGATGAGCTCGATGTTCATCTCGCTTTTTTTGCTCGGCGTATTTTTATTGCTGGCGTTTAACATCAACAGCGTCGCCTCCGATTTTGAAAATCAGGTGCAAATCCGCGTTTACTTGCAGACGAGCGTGGATCAAGCGAAAAGGGAAGAGCTTCAGAACAAGATCGGCAAGCTGACGGAAGTGAGCAAGGTTACCTTCGTGTCTAAAGAAGAAGGACTTGAGCTTTTGCGCAAAAACTTGGGCGAAGACGGCGATGATTTGCTGAATGGCTACGACAAGGAGAGCAATCCGCTGCCGGATTCTTTTACAGTGGAAGTGTTTGATCCGCATACGATCGAAGCGGCCGCCGCGCAAATCAACAGCATTAACAAAGCAGACGGCGCATCGCCGATTACGAAAGTGAAGTACGGGCAAGGGACGATTGAGACGATGTTCAAAATTACGAACGCTGTCCGCAACGTCGGCCTGGTCGTTGTTATCGGGCTAGGTGTTACGGCGATGTTTCTCATCTCCAACATGATCAAAATGACGATTATCGCACGCAGGCGCGAAATCGGCATTATGAAGCTCGTAGGCGCGACGAATTCGTTTATCCGCTGGCCGTTTTTCGTTGAAGGAGCTCTGATCGGGCTTGTAACTTCGCTTCTGACGGCTGCAGTCGTTCTGTTCTCTTATTCGGAATTGCTGCGAATGACAGAGCTTGAAATGGGATTGATGATGATTAAGCTCGTGCCGCTTGAGGAAAGCGGAATGCAGGTTGCGGCGCTGATTATTGGACTGGGCACGCTGCTCGGCGTTTGGGGAAGCACGATTTCGGTACGCAAATATTTGAAAGTGTAGGTGACCGCGCAGGTGAAAACGATGAAGGCGAATAAGTGGATTATTGTCTTAACGATGCTGACAGTATTTTTGTTGCAGCCTGTTGGCAGTCACGCGGCCTCTTCTCTCGATAAAATCAACAAGGATCTTGCCAACGCGAAAAAACAAATCGAGCAAGCGGAGAAAGATGCCGCTGACGCTGAGAGGCAAAAGGAGCAATTAAACACACAGAAGGCCGATGCCAAAAAGTCGATCGAGACGATTATGAAAGAGCTCGACACGGTAGCGATTAATTTGACCCGCGTTCAGGTTCAGGTGGATGATAAGGAAGCGGAGCTTCAAAAGGCCGGCGAAGAGCTCGTGGAAGCGGAAAAGCAGGTCGAGTCGCGCGATGAATTGCTGCAGCAGCGGCTAGTGCTAATGTACGAGAACGGCTTTGTGTCGTATTTGGACGTGCTGCTTAGCTCGACGAGCTTCATGGATTTTTTGGACCGTTTCGATTCGCTGCAATCGATTTTGAGCCAGGATCGCGTCATTCTGGAGCAGCGCAAGCACGATAAAGAACTCATTGCCGAGAAACAACAGCAAGTTTCTGCGGCGCTCTCTGAAGTGAAGCAAATGTACGGGAAGCTGGAAAAGTACAAGTCGGAGCTGGAGGCTAAGGAAGAAGAGAAAGAAGTTATGATCGCTACCTTCAACAAAGAAATCGAAGAGCAGGACGAAATTAGCGAGGAGCAAGAGCAGCTTCTGATCGATTTGGCCAAGAAAGTGTCCGATTTGCAAAAAGAGAAAAACAAAATTAAAAATCCGTATACCGGCGGACAGCTTGGAATGCCGATTCGCGACAATTATCGAGTAAGCTCGAACTTTGGCTATCGGACTCATCCAATTTCGGGCAAAAAGAAGCTGCATACGGGGATCGACTTTGCGGCGCCGCAAGGCACGGATATTTATGCGGCGGAAGCCGGAGTCGTCATTATCGCGCAAGTATGGAGCGGCTACGGCAACTGCATCATTATTGATCATGGCAACGGTTTGTGGACGCTGTACGGACATATCCGCAATGGCGGCATTAAGGTGGAGAAGGACGAGCAGGTCAAAAAGGGCCAGAAAATCGCCGAGGTTGGCAGTACCGGACAATCGACTGGGCCGCATCTTCATTTCGAAGTGATCAAAAACGGTACGAAAGTTAACCCAAGCAGTTATTTAAAATAGGACATCCGAGAAGGCAGCCGGTCGGCTGCCTTCTTTTCCGCTACCGCATGGAGCAGGGCAGCTTGTCATATACTAGTGCAGTTAACGAAATTTGACGTGTATGCGGTCAATGAATGAAGGTGGTGTCGAGTTGCGATTTAAAGGACGTACAGTCATAGTATTTGTGCTGTTGACGATGATTACGACGATGGCCGTCACATTGACGTGGGCTGATCAGCGGATGATCCGCGGGTTGGACAGGCAAACGGCGGTATCGGCGGCTGCGGGCGAGGGGAAAGGCTTCTCGGAAGAAGAGCTGAATAAGATGAATACAGTGCTCGATCTGATTGAGACGAAATATTTTCAAGACATGGACCGCAGCGATTTGGTTGACGGCGCGGTGCGCGGCATGATGTCGTCGCTGGATGATCCTTATTCGGTATATATGGAGAAGGAGACGGCGAAGCATTTTTCCGAATCGATTGAAGGCTCGTTTACCGGCATCGGCGCTGAAGTGACGCAGGAGAACGGAAAGGTCGTCATCGTCTCTCCGATTAAAGGCTCTCCGGCCGAGCGCGCAGGACTGCGGGCTAAGGACGTTGTGCTCTCCGTTAACGGCGACAAGCTGGACGGGCTGACGCTGAACGAGTCTGTAGGTAAAATTCGCGGTCCGAAAGGGACGAAAGCGAAGCTGCAAATATCGCGGGTCGGCTTCTCGGAGCCGATCGAAATTATTTTGGTGCGCGACGACATTGATGTGGAGACGGTCTATGCCAAGTTGCGCGGCGACGGCATCGGCGTTATTGAGATTCGCCAGTTTTCGTGGAACACGGCAGACAGATTTAAGGAAGAGCTTGCCCGGATCGAGAAGGAAAGCCAAGGGCTTAAAGGACTTGTCATCGACGTTCGCAACAACCCGGGAGGCGTGCTGCCGGTTGTCGTTGATGTCGCGCAAAACTTTATACCGGACGGCGAGACGATCGTGCAAGTCGAAGATCGGGAAGGAAAACGCGATGCTTCCAAATCAAAGGGCGGAGCGGTCAAAAATTATCCGCTTGCCGTTCTGATCAACAAGGGAAGCGCGAGCGCCTCTGAGATTTTGGCGGGAGCGCTGCAGGAGCGCGCGGGCGCGGAGCTGCTCGGCGAAACGACGTTTGGCAAAGGTACGGTTCAAGTCAGCTACAATAAGACGCTAGGCGACGGCAGTTTGGTCAAAATGACGATTGCGAAGTGGCTTACGCCGGACGGCAAATGGATTCACGAAAAAGGAATCGCCCCGACGATTGAGGTGAAGCCGCCAGCGCTTTACAGTGTTGCGCGGATTGCAGTTGCGCAGACGCTGCGCAAGGATTCGCTTGGCGATGCGGTTCGCAGCGCTCAGGTGATGCTGCAAGGACTCGGGTACGATCCGCAGCGCGTAGATGGTTATTTCAGCGAGGGCACCGAGCAGGCGGTCAAAAAGTTCCAATCCGCTTCCGGTCTTCCGACGAACGGGACAATCGATACGAAGACAGCCGAGGCGCTGGAGCAGGCGGTTATTAAATGGCTGAAGGATGAGAGCCATGATATTCAGCTGAATAAGGCTGTTGAGGCGATCGGCAGGAAATAAAAAAGTGATGTCGAAATAAATAAAGGTTGGCTCCAAGCAGAAACGGCAATTTGACGGCGGTATTCTGCGGGCGGAGTCAGCCTTTATTTTTTTGGAAAATGGAAAATGCGCGTTGGAGAGGGGATATAGGGTGGATGCAGTTTTTGCGTTGCTTGAGCAATTAGGAACGGCGGCGGTACAGTTGTTGGCCCAGCCATTTTACTATATAGCTATTTTGTTTATTGCGCTGCAGTATATGAGGCAAATTCGCTTGGAGCGGCAAATGTTCGCAGTGCGTCTGCATGTTTGGCCGCGTCTGCTTGGAAGGGCAGTGGTTGCCGGCTTGCTGACCGGACTTTGCTTCTCCGTCGTCGGCGCTTTCATCGGCGCATCGGTCTCTCAGGAAGCGGTGCTGTGGCTTTGGGGCTCCGCTGTTGTGCTTATGCTTTTTCGGATTCGTTATTTATGCTTTGCCTACGGAGCAGGTGTACTGGCGTTGCTCCAATGGCTTGCGGGCCTGCTGCCGCTCGACGGCTTATCAGGCTGGCAGGGCGATATGATGGCCTCGTTAGAGGCGATAGACATGGCGGGCCTGCTCATGCTTGTAGCGCTGCTGCATTTGGCGGAAGCTATGCTAGTAGCCAAGCAAGGGGACAAGCTGGCGACGCCTCTGTTTCTGGAAGGCAAGCGCGGCAAATTGGTCGGCGGCTACATGCTGCAGGGCTTTTGGCCGGTGCCGCTGCTGCTGCTCGTCCCGGCGGGGGGAATGGCCGGTGCGGAACATACCGCGCTGCCTTGGATGACTTTGTTCGGCGCGGATTGGACGCAAGGCTGGAGCATCATCGCTTTGCCGATGGTAATCGGCTTCAGCGAGTTGACCCGTTCGATGCTGCCGAAGGAAAAGGCGCGGCATGCAGCCAAAGGGCTGACGCTGTTTAGCGTAAGCCTGCTGGCAGCTGCTCTGCTGGCTTGGTGGCAGCCTGTGCTGCTGCCGCTCGCCGCGCTCGTTTCGCTCGTGATGCACGAAGCGATCATATGGCGCAGCCGTTCGGTCGAGGCGGTTAGAAGCCCGCTGTACGTCAACGACCGGCGAGGCTTGCGCATCCTCGGCATCGTGCCGGGTACGCCGGCTGAGGCAATGGGGCTTGAAGCGGGCGAAATTATCGCCAAGGTCAATGGCGTCCGTGTTTATTCGAAGGAGGAGCTGCATGCGTCGCTGCAGAGCAATTCAGCGCTTAGCAAGCTCGAGGTGCTGAACCTCGCCGGCGAGGTGAAATTTGTGCAGCGGGCGCGTTACGCTGGCGACCATCATCAGCTCGGCGTAATTCTTGCACCTGACGAGCAGGCGAATTATTATGCGGCCGCTGGCCCAAGCTCGCTGCTGGAGCTGCTGCGAAGCTCGCGGACGGCCAATCGCCGGGGGAGAAGCTTCAACGATTCGACTGTGACCGCCAATGACGATATATCGGCACAACCGTAATTTTTTGGAAGGTTAATAGCGCTGGGCATGTCTCATAATGGACATGCTCAACGCTATTTTTTTTATAGCGAAACGATTATGAAGCGGTGCTGAGCCAGTTGTAACGTACTCGGAGGCCTTTAGGTAACTCGAAGCGGTCGAAGATGTATGCTCTAAAGGCCTGTGAGGCCTTTAGGATGAATCATACCCCTGTGTTCGTAATTCAACGAGATGAAATTGGACGACAAGCAAATTTACATTTAAAGTTAAAGCCGTTTGCCGTTTTAACCTCAGTATTGGCATTGCATCCCTCGAAAAGTAAGCTTATAATGGAAAGGGAACATATATTCTCGTCCTTTTTTGGGAAGTGAGAAGAGAGACAGCTGAGACTACTGTTTTCTGCTTGTTTTAGGGAAAATTGACTATAATGATAGAATAAACGGAAATCGGGGTGGAGGAAGCAAGTGAGCGAGACATTCCAATTGAAGTCGGATTACAAGCCGCAGGGAGACCAGCCGCGGGCAATTCAGCAGTTGGTGGAAGGCGTTAAAGCGGGAACGACGCATCAGACGCTGCTAGGCGCGACGGGCACGGGCAAAACGTACACGATCGCCAATACAATCGCCCAGCTGAACCGGCCGACGCTCGTCATTGCGCACAACAAGACGCTTGCTGCGCAGCTGTGCAGCGAGTTTAAGGAATTTTTTCCGGATAACGCGGTCGAATATTTCGTCAGCTATTATGATTACTTTCAACCGGAAGCGTATATCCCTTCCACGGATACGTATATCGAGAAGGATTCCAGCATAAACGACGAGATCGATAAGCTGCGTCATGCGGCGACCAGCTCGTTGTTCGACAGGCGGGATGTTATCATCGTCGCGAGCGTTTCCTGTATTTACGGTCTCGGTTCGCCGACGGAGTACGGCAGTCTGGTACTGTCGCTGCGTGTCGGGATGGAGAAATCACGGGATACGATCCTGCACAAGCTGGTCGATATTCAGTACCAACGAAATGATATTAACTTTACGCGGGGTACGTTTCGCGTTCGAGGCGATATCGTAGAAATATTCCCGGTCGCGAACAACGAACGGGCGATCCGGGTCGAGCTGTTTGGCGATGAGATCGAACGCATTACCGAGATCGACGTACTGACCGGCGAAATTGTCGGGGAACGCGAGCATGTTGCCATTTTCCCGGCATCCCACTTCGTTACGCATGAGGAGACGATGAAGCTTGCGCTCATCAATATCGAGCGCGAGCTGGAGGAGCGGCTTGCCGAGCTGCGCGAGGAAGGCAAGCTGCTGGAAGCGCAGCGGCTGGAGCAGCGGACGCGTTACGACTTGGAGATGATGGCGGAAATGGGCTTCTGCTCCGGTATCGAGAACTATTCCGGCCCGTTGACGTTCCGGGAACGCGGAGCTACGCCGTATACGCTGATGGATTATTTTCCGGATGACATGCTGATCGTCATCGATGAGTCGCATGTGTCGCTTCCGCAAATCCGGGCGATGTATAACGGCGACCGGGCCAGGAAGGAAATGCTCGTTAACCACGGCTTCCGCTTGCCGTCGGCGATGGATAACCGGCCGCTGAAGTTTGAAGAATTCGAGAACAAGGTAAAACAGGCGATCTATGTATCGGCAACGCCAGGACCGTATGAGCTCGAGCATTGCCCATCGATGGTGGAACAAATTATTCGTCCGACCGGTCTTGTCGACCCGATCATAGACGTTCGACCGACGAAAGGTCAAATTGATAATTTGCTTGTCGAGATTCACGATCGGATCGCCAAGGATGAACGCGTGCTGGTGACGACGCTGACGAAGAAGATGGCCGAGGATTTAACCGACTACTTGAAGGAAATCGGCATCAAGGTCCGCTACTTGCACTCGGATATTAAGACGCTGGAACGTATCGCGATATTGCGTGATTTACGGCTTGGCGTGTTCCACGTGCTTGTCGGCATCAATTTGCTCAGGGAAGGACTCGATCTTCCGGAAGTGTCGCTCGTTGCGATTTTGGACGCTGATAAGGAAGGCTTCCTGCGCGCGGAACGTTCTCTCATCCAGACGATCGGCCGTGCGGCGCGCAACAGTGAAGGCCGCGTTATCATGTATGGTGACAAAATTACGGATTCGATGGATAAGGCTATGCGGGAAACCGAGCGCCGCCGGACGATTCAGCTTGCATATAACGAAAAGCATGGCATTACACCGCAGACGATCCGCAAGAAGATTCACGATGTCATCGAAGCGACAAAGGTCGCCGAAGAGAAAGCCGATTATTTGACAGGCGTAGCTTCTGGCAACATGTCCAAGAAGGATCGCCAGTCGCTGATTCAAAGGCTGGAAGCCGAAATGAAGGACGCCGCGAAAAATCTCCAGTTCGAGAAAGCGGCAGAGCTTCGCGATGCGCTGCTTGAGCTTCGCGCGGAAAAAGGATAGAGAGACGAGAGGGATAGGAGGGCATTCATAGTGGCAAGCGACAAAATTGTAATTAAGGGCGCCCGCGCCCACAATTTGAAAAATATTGACGTGACGATTCCGCGCGACAAGTTTGTCGTGCTTACGGGACTTAGCGGTTCCGGAAAATCCTCGCTCGCTTTCGATACGATATACGCCGAAGGCCAGCGCCGCTACGTGGAATCGCTGTCCGCATATGCGAGACAGTTTTTAGGGCAAATGGAGAAGCCGGACGTTGATTCCATCGACGGGCTGTCTCCCGCCATTTCCATTGATCAAAAGACGACGAGCCGAAATCCCCGTTCGACGGTAGGAACCGTAACGGAAATTTACGATTATCTGCGGCTGTTGTTCGCCCGCGTCGGCAAACCGCACTGTCCGGAGCACGGCATCGAAATTACGTCTCAGACGGTTGAGCAGATGGTTGACCGGATTATGGAGTACCCGGAACGGACGAAGCTGCAAATTCTTGCGCCGCTTATTTCGGGACGCAAAGGCGAACACACCAAGCTGCTGGCTGACATTCAGAAGCAGGGCTATGTCCGCGTACGCGTAAATGGCGAGCTTCGCGAATTGAGCGAGAAGATCGAGCTTGAGAAGACTAAGAAGCACACGATTGAAGTGGTCGTCGACCGAATCGTTGTTAAATCCGACATCCATAGCCGATTAGCCGATTCTTTGGAGACAGCGCTCAAATTGTCCGACGGACGCGTGCTTGTCGATGTGATCGATCAGGAAGAGCTGCTGTTCAGCTCCAATCTCGCTTGCCCGGAATGCGGCTTTAGTATCGAAGAGCTTGCTCCGCGCATGTTCTCGTTCAATAGCCCTTACGGCGCTTGCCCGGACTGCGACGGTCTCGGCGTCAAAATGATCGTCGATCCGGATCTGCTCGTTCCCGATATGAGCAAAACCATTAATGATGCTGCTTTCGAAGCTTGGGCAGGCAGCACGTCGAATTATTATCCGCAGTTTTTAAACGCGGTTTGCGAGCACTACAACATTCCAAAGGATGTGCCGGTATCTGAGCTGACGACAGAGCAGATGAAGAAGCTCCTGTATGGTACTGGCGGAGAGAAAGTTAAATTCGTTTACGAGAACGATTTTGGCCATCGGAAGGAAGCCTATGTGCCGTTTGAAGGCATCGTGCACAACCTGGAGCGCCGTTATAGAGATACCGCTTCCGATATGATGCGGGAATATATCGAAGCTTATATGAGCGCGAAGCCGTGCGGCACTTGCAAAGGCGACCGTTTGAAGAAGGAGACGCTTGCTGTTACGGTTGGCTCGCGCAATATAGCGCATGTTACGTCGTTGTCGATCGGTGAGGCGCAACGATTCTTTAATGAGCTTAGCCTGACAGAGAAAGAGAAGACGATTGCAAACTTGATCTTAAGAGAAATCAATAGCCGTCTCGGTTTTCTCGTCAATGTCGGACTGGAGTATTTGTCGATGAGCCGCGCCGCGGGTACGCTTTCCGGCGGGGAAGCGCAGCGCATCCGGCTGGCTACGCAAATCGGCTCCAGCTTGATGGGCGTATTGTACATTTTGGACGAGCCGAGCATCGGCCTGCACCAGCGGGATAACGACAAGCTGATCGAGACGCTGGAGCATATGCGCAATCTCGGCAATACGCTGATCGTCGTCGAGCATGACGAGGATACGATGCTGGCTGCCGATTACATTATCGATATCGGTCCTGGAGCGGGCATTCACGGGGGCACTGTTATTTCGGAAGGAACGCCTGCCGAAGTTATGGCCGACGAGAATTCGTTGACGGGGCAATATTTGAGCGGCCGCAAATTCATCGAAGTGCCGCAGCAAAGACGGGCTACAGGCGACAAGTGGCTGGAAATCCGCGGCGCTAAGGAAAACAATTTGCGCGGAGTTAACGTGAAAATTCCGCTCGGCATTTTCACCGCGGTTACCGGCGTATCCGGTTCCGGCAAGTCTACGCTCGTCAATGAAATATTGTACAAGACGCTTGCCCGCGACTTGAACAAAGCGAAGACACGCCCAGGCAATTACAAAGAGCTTCGCGGCTTGGAGCATTTGGAGAAGGTTATCGACATCGACCAATCGCCGATCGGACGTACTCCGCGTTCCAACCCGGCTACTTATACCGGCGTTTTCGATGATGTTCGCGATCTGTATGCGACGACGAACGAAGCGAAAGTTCGCGGCTACAAGAAGGGACGTTTCAGCTTTAACGTCAAAGGCGGCCGTTGTGAAGCTTGCCGCGGCGACGGAATCATTAAAATCGAAATGCACTTCCTCCCTGACGTGTATGTTCCTTGCGAAATTTGCAAAGGCAAGCGCTACAACCGCGAGACGCTGGAAGTGAAATATAAAGGCAAGAGCATTGCGGAAGTGCTGGAGATGACAATTGAGGACGGCTGCAAATTTTTCGAGAACATCCCGCGCATCCATCGCAAGCTGCAGACATTACTTGACGTCGGTCTTGGTTATATGACACTCGGCCAGCCGGCGACTACGCTTTCCGGCGGCGAAGCACAGCGCGTGAAGCTCGCTTCCGAGCTCTATCGCCGCAGCACGGGCAAGACGTTGTACATTCTCGACGAGCCGACAACAGGCCTTCATGTCGATGATATCGACCGTCTATTGACCGTATTGCATCGCCTTGTCGATTCGGGCGAATCCGTACTCGTTATCGAGCACAATCTGGATGTCATCAAGACGGCCGATTATTTGATCGATCTTGGACCGGAAGGCGGCAACGGCGGAGGTACGATTGTTGCAACCGGATCGCCTGAGGATGTCATTAAAGTATCGGGCTCTTACACGGGCAAATATTTGAAGCCGATACTGGAGCGCGACCGTGAGCGCACCGCACAAAAATATGCGAGTGCTCATGGCGTAACCGCTGGCGCTGCTGATTAGTCATCGAAATAAGAAGGTGTTCAGGAAATACCCTGAGCACCTTTTCCGTTTTAGTTATAAAGATTGGAAGAGATGGACATTTTATTAGGTGCAGGCTGTGAGTTTTGCCCGCGAATCACTTCCACGGAAAACGATATTTCCGCGCATGGTATCATAAATCATCAGGAAGCGCTAGAAAAAGGTGACAAAGTTGTTACGAATGCAAGATCGGACTTGCATCAGAGTGCATTAGAAGCTAACATTAATTAATATAGGCTACGTGTGAATAAAAGGAGGGTACCCGATGTTTTTGGCAGAAGAGGCTGCTAAAACCAGCAACATTAATACGTTCGACTGGTTCATGCTTGCATTCACCATCCTGATCGCGATCGGATTTGTTCGGCTGTTGACGGCAAGCCCGAAGAAGAATTTGTTTGCGATCGGATTTTCTTTCGTTTCGCTGGCGTTGTTCTTATACATAGACTACGTCATGATTTTTAAAATTTGGTTAGCGTAATGAAAATGATCTAAAGCAACAAAAGCCTGCCGGCTAACCGGCAGGCTTTTTTGTCGTCAGTTCCATTGCGATTGATAAGAAGTTGATGAAAAAAAGGCAACACCGGACAGCTGCATAAACGCTGCCCTTGTGTTGCTTTTTGAATTAAACCCACCACATCTCGCCGAGCGGTTCTTTAATCAGCACTTGCTGAAGATTAGCTACTGCTTTCGTGAAGCCCTCGTCGACCGACATGAGGCCGTCTTCGTGCTCGATGCTAACGACGTAATCGTAGCCGACAAGACGGAGCGCGCTAATAATGTCCGCCCATGTTTTCAAATCATGGCCGAAGCCGACAGTGCGGAACTGCCATGCGCGATCCAGCATAAGCGCGTAAGACTGCATGTCCGTTACGCCGTGGCGGTTAACATTGATTGGGTCAATCGTCGTATCCTTCGCATGGAAGTGATGAATCGCATTCTCACGGCCAAGAATATGAACGGCTTGCACCGGATCGATGCCTTGCCACCACATATGACTAGGGTCAAGGTTAGCGCCGATCGCTTTGCCAGCCGCTTCGCGAAGGCGGAGCAGCGTAGCCGGGCTGTGGACGGAGAAGCCGCCGTGCAGCTCAAGACCGATTTTTACGCCGTTATTTTCTGCGATAGATCCGATTTCAGACCAATATGGAATAACTTTTTGTTCCCATTGCCATTTTAAAATTTCTTGATAATCATTAGGCCAAGGAGCTACCGGCCAGTTCGGATATTTCGCATCCTCATGGTCGCCCGGGCAGCCGGAGAACGTGTTGACGACAGGCACTTCGAGACGGTTGGCAAGCTCGATCGTTTTACGGATAATGGCATCATCCGCAGCAGCCAAAGGTTTTTGCGGGTGCAGCGGGTTAGCGTGGCAGCTCAATGCGCTGATGATCAATCCGCGCGACTCAACAGCTTGCTTGAACGCTTTCAGCTTGCCAGCGTCAGCAAGCAGTACGTCCGGATCGCAATGCGCGTTGCCCGGATAGCCGCCGGTTCCGATTTCAACCGCTTCCAATCCTTTCGCTGCGATATAATCAAGCGCTTCTTCGAAAGGCTTTTGAGCGAATAATACAGCAAATACTCCCAATTTCATTTTTATTCGAACCTCCTGAATCAATTTGTGAAGCATTCTATACAAGTTGAACAAATGGACTTGCACTGAAGACATTTTGACCTAGCTAGCATTAGCCATTCATAGTATAGCATCCTCGCTTGCTTGCTACATAACTTTTCGTCAGAAATAACAAAATGACATAAAAACTAAACAAATGAATATGAGGTGACGAAATAATAATTATGGATTGTTTGAAATGGTAAAACATGCTACATTCGATGTTGGTGTTATTATTTGGAACTCACTATTTTATCATTTTGGGAGAGTGATAGAGTGAAACGCAATTTGTTTCGCGCCGGCTTTGTTCTGCTAACGGCAGTGACACTAGCAGCTGGAACGGCCTATGCCGCTGGCGCGGCGAGCACGAACGGCTCGCTTCAGTTAAGCGCAACAAAAATTAATGGTGAAGTTTATGTAAAGGCATCCTCGCTGACGAGCGCGCTCGGCGGTGCGGGTACTTATGACGCAAAAACAAAAACGTATGCCTATACGCCTGCGGCGGATGTTCCTTCTGTCGTCGCGAAGGTATCGCCTTCAGTCGTTGCCATCATCGGCAACTATTCCGGCGGCGGAGACCAGCGTTATGCCCTTGCGCACGGAACAGGCGTTATTATGAAAGCGGACGGCACGATTTTAACGAATGCCCATGTCGTCAAGGATATGACCAACATCACGGTCGTTACGGCTGACGGCAAGCAATTTGACGGCAAGCGGACGCATATGGATGAGACGAGCGATTTGGCGCTAGTTAAAATTAACGCTTCCAAATTGCCGGTAGCCAAATTGACTGCGATACCGCTTCAGCTTAAGGTCGGCGAACCTGTAATTGCGATCGGAACGCCAGTGGACTTCTCTCTCCGCAATACAGCAACGACCGGCGTACTTAGCGGGATGAACCGTTCGATTTCGTCGTTCTACCGTCTGCTGCAAACGGACGCGGCTATCAATCCTGGCAACAGCGGCGGACCGCTTGTCAATATGAAGGGCGAAGTCATCGGCATCAATACGCTGAAATTTGTAGACAGCAGCATCGACAATCTCGGCTTTTCCGTTCCTGCCGACACCGTGAAGTACGTGATGGACCATTTTGCCAAATACGGTTACGTGAAACGGGCATCGCTCGGTTTGGAGCTGGAGGAGAGCTGGGAGGCGATCGTCGGCCTGCCTACTACCGATCCGCTGACAGTAACTGCTGTGCAATCTGATTCAGCTAAAAAGCTCGGCATTCAAATTGGGGACGTGCTGTACTCGGTAGGCGGCAAGCAAATCTCCTCTATCGTTGAGTTGAATGAGCTGTTGAAAGCTTATTTGCCGGGTCAAAAGGTTGATATTATGCTCATGATCGACGGTGATCTCGTAACGAAGCAAATTACGTTGACAGAATCGAAATACAAGTAACACAATACATCATTTACTTAAAGGGGAGTCACCATGAAGCGCACTTATCTATTACTGTTGGCAATGCTTGTGTTTTCGACGCTTTTGCCTGGAACGCTGTTTGCTGCAACCTCATCTGATGCAGGCGCAGTAGAAGTCAGATTAAAAACCGGAAGCAGCACGGTAACGATAAACGGGGCAAAGTCGACGGTTCAAGCTCCATATGAAGCAAGCGGCACGACAATGGTTCCGCTCAGCATCATTACAAAGGCGTTTGGAGCCAAGCTCCAGCTGGAAGACAATAAAATTATTACGCTGTCCTATAATGATAAAAAAATTGTCGTCACGATCGGCAGTAAAACGGTAAAAGTAAACGGCTCCAACAAAACGGTTGCTGTCGCTCCCGTTATCGTGAAAGGCACGACGATGGTGCCGGTACGCGTCATTGTAGAGGCGTTCGGCGCATCTATATCCAAAGACGCGGCAACGAAAGAAATTGTCATTAAAGGCAAACGCGCCGAAACGACCAGCAGCGGCGGCATTAATACCGATTCTGGCAAAACGAAAGTCGGCGACAGCTATATGGGCTGGTCGATGAACTATCCGCCGGGCCTTGCTCTTATCAGCCAAAATGACGACGGCAGCATGGTCTACTGGGCTGACACGAAAACGGGGAACAGCTTGCATGTCATCATAGAAGACAATGCCGGCGAAATGTCGAGCTCCGATATTCGTGAGGAGCTGCAATATTGGATGGAAAGCGATGAAGTGCTGATCGACAAACGCACGTTGACGATTAGCGGTTATAGCGTTGAGAAGTTGGTCACACGCAGCAAAGAATACGGGATGATGTACGAATACCGCGCAATTCTGCACAATGACAAGCTTTATATGTTAATCGGAGGCGTTGTGGGTAAAGACCGCACGGCTCTGGAGTCGTATCAGAATTTGTTCAACAGCTTTTTACCGGTATTCGATAAAACGAACAAGGCGCTTAAAGATATTTCAAACGTAGTGGACGGGCTTCGTACTTATCATGACGAAGACTACGGCGTAACGCTTAAGCTGCCTCCTAACTGGCGTTCGGAGTCGGATGAGAGCGGATTGTTCTACTACAGCAATGATGAATTTTTTACATTGAAAATCTCATCGCTGCTCGAGGGCGATACGGCTGACGCATGGCTGCAACGCAAAAAAGCAAACCTAGTCGCCGATTTCGTGCCGGACTACCTGCGCAATGTGACGACGAGTGAGATCAAGCTGCAGGACGGCAACGCTCTCGTCTTGTCTTATGAAGTGAGCTACGATAAAAAAGAGTGGCAGCATATCAATGAAGTATTCCTCGTTGTCGGCGATTACCGATACCAGATGACATTCTACTACGACGTAAAGAAAGCGGCCGAAGGGGAGAAGCTGTTCCTCCAATCGATGACATCGATCGACATCGATACCGATTTTATTTCGAAGGAATTCGGGTTGATCGAGGATGAAAGCGATATGGTCGACCGTTCGAAGAAAGTGGTTAAGAAAAGCTCCACATACGGATATTCATTCGAATTGCCTGCATATTGGACGGGCTCCTTTAACGAAAGCAATTTCTTCTTCAGTGACGATTACAACTTCATGAACGGAATGGTCTTGATGGACCGGTCGATGAGCGAGGTTATCGAACTGCTGGCGATGAAGGATGAGGATGAAGTAGCGGAAGAGGCAGCGGAAGAAGCGGTTGCATCCAGCGAGAGAGAGTTTGCAATCGGCGGAAAAACGGGCAAATTGCTGACGCAATACGAACCGAACTATAAATCGACTTATTACTCGTATCTGGTCGAGCATAAAGGCAATGTGCTTGCATTGATGTTCTCGATCAGCGATTCGAACGCGACGGCCGATACGCTCAAACGGGTTGAAGAAATCGTGAAGTCGGTCAAGCTGTTTTAAAATAATAAGCATTTAAAGAAATGGCGATGCGTGCTGCATCGCCATTTCTTTATGTCTATATGAGTTAGGTCTATGAAACTATTAATCTCTTGAAAGAAATGGAAAATGGTGTTACATTAAAAAGGATTGTAATTAACTGGAATTGTGGTCGGTTTCGGCACAACCTCAAAAGGAGACTTAGTACATGAAGCGCTTTAACTTTTCAATGCTCGTCCTACTGATTATTGCACTGGTAGTACCAAACGCCGTGTTTGCGGCAAATGAAGCAGGATCGGCAGTTGAAGTGAGACTGAAAGTAGGAAGCCCGACCGTCAAAATCAACGGTTCAGCGCTTACTGTTCAAGCTCCGTACGAAGCAAGCGGCACGACAATGGTTCCTCTCAGCGTCATTACGAAAGCATTTGGCGCTACGCTGAAGCTGCAAGACAATAAAATTATTACACTTAACTATAACCAGAAGAAGGTTGTCGTTACGATCGGCAGCAAAACGGTACAAGTAAACGACACGAACAAAACGGTAGCTGTCGCTCCCGTAATAGTGAAAGGAACGACAATGGTTCCGGTTCGCGTCATTGTTGAAGCATTCGGCGCCGCGATCGGCAAGGATGCCGCGACGAAGGAAATCGTTATTAAAGGTACGCGCGCCAGCAGCAGCAGCTCCGCAAACAATGGCGGCGGCATTAATACGGATGCAGGTAAAACGAAAGTCGGCGACAGCTACTTGGGCTGGTCGATGAATTATCCTCCAGGCCTTGCGTTGGTCGGTCAAAACGATGACGGCACTTTCGTTATTTGGGGAGATACAAAAAGCGGCAACAGCATTGTCGTCTGGACGATGCAAAACGTCGGCGGCCTAACGAGCGATGAAGTCCGAGAAAAAATTGTTGATATGTTTGGCACAGACGAAGTCGTTGTCGACAAACGAACGATTCAAGTGGGCGATTACAGCGCAGAAAAAGTCGTATCGCGCTCGAAATCGAAAAACCTGATGTTCGAATATCGCGGCATTCTGAAGGATCAAACGCTGTACATTGTTGCAAGCGGCATTACCGGTTCGGAACGCGCCGTGCTTGACCCTTACCAAGCGTTGCTGGACAGCTTTACGCCATCGTTTGATAAAGCGGACAAGGCAGTGAAGGACATCACGAAAGTGGTAGACGGGCTGTTAACGTTCCAAGATAAAGACTATGGATTGACGGTTAAGCTTCCAAGCGGCTGGTACCGCGACTCGGATTCGAACAATCCGTTTTTCTTCAGTAAAGACGGCGTTCTCGAGTTCAGCATCACTTCGCTTGCTAAGGACGACACGCAGGAGAAATGGCTTGCGCGCAGCAAGGAAAGAGTGCACAATGACTTCAGTCCGTCTTACCTGCGCAATGAGACAACGTCGGAGTTGACGCTGCAAGACGGTAAAGCCCATGTGCTTTCCTATGAATATTCCTACGATAAGAAGAAATGGTATCATGCGAATGAAGTGTTCTTGGTTGTTGGCCAATATCGTTACCAATTGATTTTTCAGTATGATACGTCGCTTGGCGCGAAAGGCGAAGTGCTGTTCCTTCAAACGATGGCGACGGTTGATATCGATATCGCGTTTGTCGAGCGGGAATTCGGTCTCATTGAAGAAGAAGACGAAACCAAAACAGTAACGAAGAAGAGCAATAAGTACGGCTATTCGATTGATCTGCCGGCTTTCTGGAACGGTGAAGAAACAGATTTCGAAAGCGAAGCGATTGTCTATAGCAATTACTTGGGCTTTTTAGTCGGACAAGTCTACGAGGACTTTACGCTGAGCGATTTCAATTACGGCATTCAAGAAATTATTAAAAAGGACAGCGGCAATACGCTTGTCAGCAACACATCGATTACAATCGGCGGCAGCGCCGGCCAGAAGATAGTTGTGCAATATGCGGATGAGGATGGCACGCCGACGACGGATACCCTGTATTTCGTAGAGCATAAAGGCAATGTTATCGCGTTTTTCTTCACCTACGAAGATGCTCATATGTCCGAAGCTACAATTAAACAATTGGACGCTATTGTTGCATCGGTGAAATTGTTCTAAAAATTTAGTAAGCCGGTTCCTTGCTGAAGGGATCGGCTTTTTCTCAATAAAAAAAGGAGGCGCCGCATTTGAAACGTGTACTGTTCATTTGGCTCGTCATTATTGTTGCGTTAACCGCAATTCCAGCTTCTGCACTGGCGGTTAGCGATCCCGGATCACCGGTTGAAATCAGACTGACAGCAGGCAGCGCGACAATCGAGATTAACGGAGAGACCAGCACCGTTCAAGCTCCGTATGAAGCCAGCGGTACGACGATGGTTCCGCTCAGCGTCATTACGAAAGCTTTTGGAGCGGCATTGAAGCGGCATGACAGCAAAACCCTCTCTCTAACCTACAACGAGAAGAAGGTTATTGTTACGATCGGCAGCAAAACGGTAAAAGTAAATGGATCGAACAAGTCTGTTGCCGTCGCCCCGGTAATCGTTAAAGATACGACGATGGTTCCGGTTCGCGTCATTGCTGAAGCTTTCGGTGCGTCGATCGGGAAAGACTCGAGGACGAACGAAATTGTAATTAAAGGGGTTCGAGCATCAGGGACTATCCAGGTCGGCAGCAATCGGGTAGGCGACAGTTACTGGGGCTGGTCGATTGCGGAGCCGCTCGGTTATGAGCTTGTAGAACAAAGCGAAAACGGGGATTTTGTTTATTGGGTGAATGAAAATAGCAATTTGAAAGTTATGGTCATACCAGGGTATGAGGACCGAGAAATAACGACAATTACTTTCAGCCAAATTATGATGCTTAGTTATTTAGAAGATGATGAATCCTATACAGATAGTAGTGCAGTTACAATAGATGGCTTATCATTCCAAAAACTGACCACCCTATCTGAAGATCAAAACCAGGTGTTCGAGTATAGAGGAGTAGTCGCAGGGAATTGTCTTTATGTACTGAGGCTTGGTGTTACTGGCCAATCAGGAAACCTATTAAATCCGTATAAAACTCTGCTTGACAGTTTTAAGCTATCGTTTGATGCATCCGCTAAGAATGCGAATGATATTACGAAAGCGATAGAGGAGCTAATTGCGGTTCACGATAAAGATTATGGATTGACCTTAAAGCTCCCTTCGGGTTGGTTCAGGGACCCTTGGAAAGATCATCCTTCTTATGTGAATGGAAACAACCGGATTGAATTGAAATACTCATCGATTCCGGAAGGAGATACGCCAGAAAAATGGCTGCAGCGCAGACAAGCAAATTTATCTGAGGATATATTGCCTGATTATATTCGAAATATAACAACGTCGGAAATGATGCTGAATGACGGCAAAGCTCTAGTACTCTCCTATGAGCACACTTACGATCAGAATACATGGCTGCAGGAGCATGAAATTCACTTATTTACTGACATGTACAGATACAGGCTGAATTACAGATATGATGTAAAGTTAGGCAATGATGGTGACGAGCTGTATAAGAAGATGATAGCTGCAGTGGATTTGGATACTGGTAAAACATTAAATGCTACCAAGGATACACAGGATGTTGTGGATCGAACGGAAATAACGAGGATAGAGTTAGGAGACGAAAATCGAGTTGACTATTCTTTTGAAATTCCGAGCTATTGGCAGCACCCTTTTTTCTTGTCAGATTTTTTAGCAGGTGGTTTCTACGGTTATGATGAGGATAATTACATTGTAGGGTTCAAACAGAAGTATGTTACGGAGGATAGCTTAAATCAATTTATCGAATCTATTACACTAGGAACCTATCTGGATGAAGGCAAGAAACTGATAAGTGTATCAAATATTACGATTGACGGCAATCGTACGGTAAAGTTTGTACAAAATGATTCCATCTTACATGAAACAAAAATGGTTTATTACATTTTTAAAAATGATCAATTAATTGGCTTCACTTTAAGTGCTCGTGACGCCAACCTAACGCCAAGTACACTTAAGCGGTTTGAAGACATTATGCAATCTTTGAAAATTTACTAGCCATGTTTTCTTAGCTTTAAAAAGCCGGTTCTCTCTAATGGGGCCGGCTTTTCTGCGCATTCGTCCAGCGTTGCCAGTTTTGAGTGGTAGCATCCGAGGCGGCGGTTTGTTACACTAGCAATAGCAGATTTACTATTGGAGGAGTTCGAATGATTAATCATATACAACGAGGCGATATCGAGCTGTTGGCGCCGGCAGGCGATTGGGATTGCATGCGCGCCGCGGTTGCGAACGGAGCGGACGCGATTTTTTTTGGCGTTGAAAAGTTTAATGCCCGCGCTCGTGCTAACAACTTCCGCAGCGAAGAGCTGCCGGAAATTATGGCGTTTTTGCACAGCTACGGTGTACAGGGCTTCCTGACGTTCAACATTCTCGTGTTCGAGGACGAGTTAAGAGATGCGAAGCTTCTAATTGAAATGTGCATGAATGCAGGCGTAGATGCCGTAATTGTACAAGATCTTGGACTTGTTAAGCTGATCCGCGAGCTGTCTCCGGATTTCCCGATTCACGGTTCTACGCAAATGACGATCACGTCGCCAGAGGCTGTAGAATTTACGAAGCCTTTTGGTCTGGAGCGCGTCGTTCTTGGACGCGAGAACAATTTGAAGCAAATTCGCAAAATCGGCGAGCAAGCGAAGCTTCCAATGGAAGTGTTCGTTCACGGCGCGTTGTGCGTATCTTACTCCGGTCAATGCTTGACATCCGAGATGTGGGGCGGACGTTCGGCCAACCGCGGCGAATGCGCGCAAGCCTGCCGCCTGCCGTATGATCTCATGGTCGACGGCGAGCATAAGCCGATGGGCGATGTTGCGTATTTGCTGTCGCCGAAGGATCTCGCCGCTATTGATCTTGTACCGGAGCTGATTGAAGCGGGTGTTACTTCCTTTAAAATTGAAGGCCGCCTCAAAAGCCCTGAATATGTTGCGAACGTCGTCAGCAAATACCGCAAAGCGATCGACCGTTATTTTGACGGCGACCGTTCGGCTCCGTCCAAAGAAGAAGTGCGCGAGCTGCAGCAAAGCTTCTCGCGCGGCTTCACGCACGGCTTCCTCGATGGAACGAACAACAAATTGCTCGTTGAAGGCACGTTTCCGAAAAGCCGAGGCGTCTATATCGGCCGCGTAGAACGTATTCTCCGCGATGCGGTTACCGTACGTCTCGATGCTCCGCTCAAACGCGGTGACGGCATCGTGTTTGACGCCGGCGACCCGACGAAAAAGGAAGAGGGCGGCCGCGTATACGACTTGCGCCGTCAAGGCGTTAAGATCGAGGGAGAAGCACAGGAAGGCACGCTGCTGGAGCTAGTGCCTGGACGCAACGACGTCGATCTGCGCAAGGTGCATGTCGGCGACCGCGTATGGAAAACGAATGATCCTGCGCTTGATAAAAGGCTGCGCACGACTTATGAAACAGAGAAGCCTTACCGCGTATTTCCGCTGCATTTGAAAGCTGAGGGTGTCGTCGGCGAGCCGCTTCGCACCATTTGGACGGACGTTCAAAAAGGCAATACGGTCGAAGTCGTCTCCGAATTGCTGCTGGAGCAAGCGGCAAAACGGCCTATGGACGCCGCATTGCTTGAAGATCAGCTTGGCCGTCTTGGAGGAACGCTGTATCAGCTCGATCAATTGGAGGTTGCCCTGGAAGGCGACTTGATCGTGCCGATCCGCGAACTGAACCGGATGCGCCGCGAGGCAGTCGAGAAGCTGACAGGCGAGCGTCCGAAGCCTCCGATTTATGTGCGCAACATGATCGATCCGCTTGATGATGTGCCGGCTCAAGCAGCCTCGAAACCGAAAGGTCCAGTTGCCAAACCGCAATTAACTGCGCTTTGCCGCAATTTGGAGCAAGTTGAAGCGGCCGTGCTGACCGATGTCGAAATGATTTATGCCGATTTCGAATTCATCAAGCAATTCCCTGCTGCGATCGAAGCGGCTAGAAAAGCAGGCAAGCCGATTGCGCTTGCAACGCCGCGTATTCATATGCCGGGCGAGAACGGCTACCACGCGAATATTTTGAAACTGCAGCCGGACGCGGTGCTGATCCGAAATACAGGCGCTTTGTACTATTATTTGCGTGCTCGCACAGAAAATCCGGATAAGCCGTTTCCAAAGCTGATCGGCGATTTTTCGCTTAACGTGGCTAATCATAAAGCTGTTGAATTGTTTAAGGAAGTCGGATTGGATTTGATTACGCCATCCTATGACTTAAACATTCAGCAAATGGTCGACATGCTGGATAAGTCCGATACTTCCGCGCTGGAAATCGTCATTCAGCAGCATTTGCCGATGTTCCATACGGAGCATTGCGTCTACTGCACATTTATGAGCGAAGGCACCGACTTCACCAACTGCGGACGTCCGTGCGAGGAGCACCGTGCTTCGCTGCAAGACCGGATCGGCATGTCCCATCCGGTGCGCGTAGACGAGGGCTGCCGCAATACGGTATACAACGCCATCGAGCAGTCGGGAGCGGAGTACATCCGCAACTTCCTGGAGCTTGGCGTTCCGTCGTATCGCGTTGAGTTTCTTGAAGAGACGCCGGAGAAGGTGCGCGAAGTGCTTGCGCTTTACCGCGATGCGCTGGACGGTCGTATTACCGGCACGAAAGTTTGGAAAACGTTAAAAGCAACCAATCAGCTTGGCGTTACACGCGGACAGCTGGTGAAATAACATATAACCGGGAGCGGCCGAACGGCGCTTCCGGTTTTTTTTGTCATGAACGCAACTTTTACGGCGGATAACCGCATCTTTATGTTAGAGAGGTGAGGGGATGGGCGCGGAGTTCGATATAATCGGCAGGTTGAGAGGCGGCGAAGGCGAGTATTCGATTGGCGTCGGCGTTACGCCGGAGCAGGTGAACGGCTATTACTTAAGCGAACAAGAGCAGCAATCGCTATACGCAACCATCAAAGAAGGCGATACCGCCTTTTATGATGTCAGCTTCGCGCCGCAAGTAAAGGTTGTCTCTCCGGTTAATAAGCAGCTGATCGAGGGCGGCGAACTTGTATTCGAATGGGAGGCTTACCCGGGAGCCAGTTACTATCAACTGTCGATCACCGATTTTATGCGGGACGGCAAAGGAAAGATTGTGGGCTCTTCTTCAACCGCTCTCGATCAGGAACGGTGGGAAGGAACAACAGCGACCTATTCCGTAGACGATTTGCGGCAATATCCGCGAGGATACGGTAAGTCAGGCGGCGGCGATCAGAAGACGACAATCGGAAACTCCGGCATTTTAGGGGCGGTATATCCTGGAGGCGATTTTATCTGGAGCGTCAGAGCTTATGATGCCAAAGGTAAACTGCTAAGCAGCTCGGGAGGCTACTATACGCTGCTCGACCGTGTACAGCCTTTCTTCAGTTTGGATGATGAGGGCATGCTAGAGGGGGATCGTCTCGTCATGGAAGGCAGCTATGAGGAGGCGATTCGAGCTTACGAGTCTGAGAGTGCCGGCAACGACTATGCACTGCGGGCATTGGCGATGATGGCTTTGCACGGTATCACGTTCGAGGATCAGGGCGATCCGGGAAAAGCGTTATTTTATTTGAACAAGATTGCCGATCCGAGTCCATACGATCTTCAATCCATCCGCAGTGCAGAGGAAAGGCAGAGCCGGCCCTAATCGTTTGACAGGCGGCGCCGGCCTGTCTTAGCATAGGGGAAAGGGACAATTGACGGATAAGAGAGGTACGCTTGACATGGGAATGGCGAAGGACGGAACGGAATCATGGTACGGGGGCTGGAAGCACGTATTCAAGCTTGATCCCGACAAGGAAATATCAGATGTGGCGCTGGATGCGGTGTGCATGTCGGGAACCGATGCAATCATCGTTGGCGGGTCTACAGGCGTCACCTTTGAAAATACAGTCGACCTAATGGCGCGTATCCGCCGTTATGAAGTCGATTGCGCTTTGGAAGTGTCAACGATGGACGGCGCAGTGCCCGGATTCGACGGCTACTTCGTGCCGATCGTTCTTAATACGGACCGGGCGGAGTGGATTAACGGCGCACAGACAGCAGGGCTTAAGGAATACGGCTCGTTTGTTCCGTGGGAAGAGACGGCTGCGCAGGGCTATATTATTTTGAACGCGGATGCGGCTGCGGCGCGAATTACGGGCGCAAATACGGAGCTTGACGAAGAAGAGCTTTCCGCTCACGTGATGATGGCGGACCGGCTCATGCGCCTGCCTGTCGTCTATATCGAGTACAGCGGACGGTTCGGCGATATGGCGATGCTGAAGACTGCGCGGGAAACGGCTAAGGGCGGCGCACGCATTTTTTACGGCGGCGGCATTGATCATGCGGACAAAGCGCGGCAAGCGGCACACTATGCGCATACGGTAGTGGTTGGCAATGTGGTGTATAGCGATTTGGATGCTGCACTGTCTACGGTGAAGGCGGTTAAGGGAAGCCTGGCTTAGTTGCTGAGTTGCGCGTACGATCATGATCGATATAAAAAGAGCAGGGAGGACTAGCGATGGTTCTCCCATTATTTTTTTGCAGCTGGAAATTGACACGCAGCAGGCCGTTGTCTACACTGAAGTTAGGCGAACAAATGCGAACAAACGGAGTGAATAAATAATGAATCCGATAAGTATCGAACAGGCGGTGCTAAAGCTAAACCCTCCGCAACGGGAGGCCGTTCAGGCTACAGACGGACCGCTGTTGATTATGGCCGGAGCGGGCAGCGGCAAGACGCGCGTGCTGACGCACCGCATCGCGTATTTAATCGAGAAGAAGCGGGTCGCTCCTTGGAGCATTCTTGCTATTACGTTTACGAATAAAGCGGCGCGGGAAATGCAGGCGCGGGTCGCATCGCTCATCGGACCGATGGGGCAGGACATCTGGGTGTCGACGTTCCACTCGATGTGCGTGCGTATTTTGCGTAAAGATATCGACCGGATCGGGTACACGTCGAATTTCTCGATTTTGGACTCGGCCGATCAGCTGTCTGTCATTCGTAACTGTATGAAGGAACTGAACATTGATACGAAAAAATTCGAGCCGAAGTCGGTTCAAGCGGCGATCGGCGGAGCGAAGAACGAATTGCTGACGCCGGATCGGTATGAGCAGAAGACTGGCGATTATTTTACCGATATCGTCGCTAAAGTATATAAGATGTATCAGAAACGTCTCAAAAGCAATAACTCGCTCGACTTTGACGATCTGATTATGACGACGATTCAATTGTTCAAGGAAGTGCCGGAAGTACTCGATTTCTATCAAAATAAATTCCGGTACCTCCACGTCGACGAATATCAGGATACGAACCGGGCGCAGTACATGCTGTGCCGCATGCTGGCTGACAAGCATCATAACATTTGCGTTGTCGGCGACAGCGACCAGTCGATCTATCGCTGGCGCGGCGCGGATATTACGAATATTTTGAACTTCGAGAGCGACTATCCGGAAGCGCGGACGATTATGCTGGAGCAAAACTACCGTTCGACCGCAAACATTCTGGATGCGGCTAATGCGGTTATTAAGCTGAATACCGGACGCAAACCGAAAAAGCTGTGGACGGACCAAGGCGCAGGCGATCTGATCAGCGTCTATCAAGCTGATTCCGAGCATGATGAAGGTTATTTTGTAACCGGCGAAATCCGCAAAAATGTGAAAAACGGCGGCCGCAAGTACGATGAGCATGCGATCTTGTACCGTACGAACGCCCAGTCCCGGGTAATCGAGGAAATTTTGATCAAGTCGGATATTCCTTATCAAATTGTCGGCGGCATCAAGTTCTACGACCGTAAAGAGATTAAAGACCTGCTCGCTTATTTGCGCTTGATTTCCAACCCGGACGACGATATTAGCTTGCAGCGTATTATCAATGTTCCGAAGCGGGGCATCGGCGATACGACAATCGGCAAAATCCAAGAGGAAGCGATCCGCAGCGGCACTTCGATGTTTGCGGTGCTCGGCAATATGCAAGGAATGGACATCAACGCCCGTACGCAAGGCTTGTTGATGGAATTCCGCGATATGATCGACAATCTGACGCAGATGGTTGATTATTTGTCCGTAACGGAATTGACGGAAAAAATGCTCGAGCTGTCGCAATACCGGATCGAGCTGCAGCGCGAGAAGACGCTGGAGTCGACCGCTCGCCTCGAGAATATCGACGAGTTTCTGTCGGTGACGATGGACTTTGAGAAACGGAATGACGATAAAACGCTCATCGCTTTTCTGACCGATCTCGCGCTTATCGCTGATATCGATTCGATGGATAAAGCGGATGAGGAAGGCAACGCGGCTAATAAGGACGCAGTAGTGCTCATGACGATGCACAGCGCGAAAGGTCTGGAGTTCCCTGTCGTATTCATTATTGGCATGGAGGAGTCTGTATTCCCGCATAGCCGGGCATTAATGGATAACGAAGAGCTCGAGGAAGAGCGCCGTCTTGCTTATGTAGGCATTACACGGGCGGAAAAGCAGCTGTTTCTGACTTGCGCTCGCATGCGGACGCTATTTGGCCGTACGGCTTCAAATGCGCCTTCACGCTTCCTGCAAGAAGTGCCGGATAACGTGAAAACAGGCGTATCGCCAGCAGGCACAATCGGCCGTTCGAGCGGCAGCTTCGGCGGCGGCCGCAGCGGCGGCTTTGGCGGCGGAGCGGCGGCGAGCCGCCCGACATTCGGCGCACCTGGCGCCGGCGGCCGCTCGCTTGGCGCATCCGGCGGCGCAGCCAATGCCGGCGTGCGCGTAAGTTCGCCGCTTGAAGCGGCGAAAGCGGCAGCGGCTAAGAGCGCTGGCGGAGCAGGCGATGCCGGTGCGAAAGTATTCGCTGCGGGCGATAAAGTCGCGCACGGCAAGTGGGGTGAAGGCACCGTTGTGTCCGTCAAAGGTACGGGCAACGATATGGAGCTGCAAATCGCCTTCCCGGCGCCTGTCGGACTCAAAAAGCTGCTAGCAAGCTTTGCGCCGATTACAAAGGTTTAATCTACTATTTGATATCGTGAAGGGATGGGGAGCTTTCGGTGGATGCTCATTTGGAAGGAAAGGCTACGGCCGCACAGCTGGCGCGCATGAAAGAGCTTGCCGCGGAAATTGCCGCGCACAATTATCGGTATTATACGCTTGACCAGCCTTCGATCAATGATGCGGATTACGACAAGCTGTATGACGAGCTGGTTGCTCTTGAAGCCGAGAGCGGCATCGTATTGCCGGATTCGCCGACGCTCCGCGTTGGCGGCGAACTGCTTAAAGGCTTTGAGCAGCATCGTCACCGCGCGCGGCTCTGGAGCTTGGACAAAGCGCAGGATATGGAGGATTTGCTTGCGTGGAATCAGCGCGTTTTGAAAGGCATTGCCGATTATAACGCCAAGCACCCGGATGAGGAACCATTGCCTTCGCCAAGCTATGCCGTCGAACTCAAGTTCGACGGGCTTACGCTTAATTTAACTTATGAGAACGGCAATCTTGTTCAAGCCTCAACACGCGGCAACGGTACGGTCGGCGAGGGTATTCTTGCGCAGGTTCGGACGATTCGATCCGTTCCGCTGACGATTCCTTTTCGAGACGGAATTATTGAAGTGCAGGGTGAAGGCATTATGAATCTCTCTGTTCTGGAGCGTTATAATGAGACGGCCGCAGAGCCGCTTAAAAATGCCCGTAATGCTGCAGCGGGCGCACTACGCAACTTGAACCCGCGGGTGACGGCGGAACGGAAACTGAACGCTTATTTTTATAATATCGGTTATGCAGAAGGGGTCGCGTTCTCCGATCATCGGGAGCTGCAGCAGTTTTTGCGTGACAATTTGTTTAAAGTTAATCCTTATACGGCCTATTTTGATTCGATTGAGCAAGTGCAGGAGGAGCTTGCGCGTATCGCGGAGCGCCGTCTAGAGCTTGATTATCTGATTGATGGAGCTGTGGTGAAGCTTACGGATATGCGGACACGCGAAGCGCTCGGCTATACGGATAAGTTCCCGCGCTGGGCAGTCGCATTTAAGTTTGAGGCGGAAGAAACAACGACCGTTCTGGAGTCTGTATCCTGGGAAGTCGGCCGTACAGGCAAAATAACGCCAGTAGCGCGCGTTGAAGCGGTCGAGCTGGCAGGAGTTACGGTACAAAACTGTACGCTCAACAATATTGGCGACATTGAACGTAAAAACTTGAAGCATGCGTTAGGCACGCTGGTTTCGATTCGTCGTTCTAATGATGTAATCCCGGAGATTTTGGGCAAAGCGGATGACGAGCCGGGCGAGGAAATTGTATTCCCTGAAGTCTGCCCGTCTTGCGGAACGGAACTGGAGCAGCGCGGCGCGCATCTGTTCTGCAACAACCGGCTTGGCTGCCGTCCGCAAACGATCGGCCGCATTACGCACTTCGCTTCCCGCGATGCGATGGATATCGAGGCGTTCAGCATTATGACGGCGGAGCAATTGTATGCGGATTGCGAGGTTCGTGATCCTGCGGACTTATATGCGCTTACTTATGATGATTTAATAAAGCTGGACCGTTTCGGCGAGAAAAAGGCGAATAAACTGCTTGAAGCGATCGAGAAATCGAAAGATCGTGATTTAGCTGCATTCTTATTCGCTCTAGGCATACCGAACACAGGCAAAGCGACGACCAAAATGCTGGCCGACTATTATCGCAGTTTGGATGTGATTATGGCAGCAACGGCAGATGAACTAGTAGGTCTTCCGGATATCGGCGGCATCGTTGCGGAAAGCATTGTCGGCTATTTTGCCGATCCTATTATGAAGGAAAGTATCTCGCGCATGCGGCAGCTTGGTGTAAAAGCAGAAGCTGAGCAGCCGACCGTCGTTCGCGAGGATAGCCTATTTAGCGGCAAAACGGTCGTGCTGACAGGCACTTTGTCGAGCATGTCTCGTGATGAAGCGGCGAAAAAGCTTGAAGCCTTAGGGGCTAAAGTGTCGGGCAGCGTTTCGAAGAAGACGGATTTCGTCATCGCTGGCGAAAGCGCAGGCAGCAAGCTGACCAAAGCGCGTGATCTTGGCGTAGCCGTTATTGAAGATGAGGCGGAGCTGCTTCGTTTGTTAGGCGATGCTTAAGGTAAATAGGAGAACGCTATTCCGGCTATGAGTAATCGGAATAGCGTTTTTGTTTTCTAAAGTAATGTCAGAAATTACAATTTGTATTTTAGAAATGATCATGGTATATTATTTCTTGTCGCTTCTGAGGCATTGCGAAAATCGAATGAATCACAAACATAATTAAATGAATGTGAATTAAACGGTTGACAAGATGAAGAGAAGCTGGTAACATAACAACTTGTCACGACAAATTGTGACAGCAAGTTCTTTGAAAACTGAACAAATGGATCACGTCAAATCCAAACTTGTTTTAAATAGCTAGTTAAGTAATGAGCAAGTCAAATTCTGACCGGGATTTTCCGATCAGCCTTGGGCTGGACAATCGGAAAACCCTTTCTATGGAGAGTTTGATCCTGGCTCAGGACGAACGCTGGCGGCGTGCCTAATACATGCAAGTCGAGCGGATCTGATGGAGTGCTTGCACTCCTGACGATTAGCG
>NZ_WOVL01000039.1 GCF_009737085.1 Paenibacillus sp. NEAU-GSW1 | reverse complement strand
GGGAAAAACAGTTTTTGTGACGAGGTCACTGCCTCAAAATAGCGTACGTTCTCCCAGCTACCGCCATCATAGAACGGCCATTAAAAAAGGCCAACCAGAAATCTCTGGCTGACCTGATAATACGAAAATAGTGTTGCAGGGATAGCTCTCTGCAACACTATTTTCATGAATACCGCTTCTTCAATTACTGATGCGAGCCGTTTTTTCAGCGAGCGAACCACTTTTGGGACGGCCTCGTTTCTATAATACGAGTACGGCGACCATCGCCGCTAATGCTGGCAACCCTTGTACGAGTAAAATCGATCGTTTTGCCGTCAAGCCTCCATAGACGGCCGCAACGAGGACACAGCCTAGGAAAAACAATTGCAGTTGATGCCCTATCGCAGCATTGGGATGAATGAGACCCCAGAACAGACCGGCCGCCAAGAAACCGTTATACAATCCCTGGTTAGCGGCAAGCGACCTTGTCGCTTCAGCGAACGTCTTATCGGTTCCGAATGCTTTTCTCGCTCTCGGAGTCGTCCACAAGAACATTTCCAAGATCAGGATATATACATGTTCGATAGCAACTAGCGCGGTTAAAAGATCGCGGATGATCGTCATCGTTTCTACTCCCCCTTCTTTCTATTAAATTGTATGCAATTTAATAGGATCTTTGAGTATTATACACGATTGCCCCCTTATTTAAAACGATTTGTCTCGTTCCAAGCTCCTTAGCTCCCTTGCTTTGCCCGATTGATGCTCAAGCGCATCTTTCCGACAACCAGCAATAGCAGCGGAAGAGCGAGCATGTTAACGGGGAGCACAAAAGGCACCCAATAGCGGAGTAAATAATTAGCGGTAGCTTCCGTAACGTTTGCAGGAAACAAAGCAAAAATGATGACTACGGGAGCAATAAACCAGGTCAGCATTCGCCAGTTCTTGACGTTTAGAAATTGGGCGGTGCCATAGCTGGTTATAAACAGGTAAATCGCCAATTTAACGAATACGCTGGCCACCCAGATGACAATGACAAGCGGATCGAAGTTCTCGATAAAACCGAAGAGAGAGATTTGCCGAGACATCTCGAAAAAAGGGTACCACATTTTGGGCGCGAGGCCGGTACCGAGCGTTACGGTGGCCATCGTCATAGAGATAAGCACGATAAATACAGCCGTAATGATCGCCCAAAAAGCATAGGGCGTCCCTTTCTGCGGCTGGTATAGAAACGACGCAAGCATAAGGTATTCAACGGAATGTCCGAGGTAGGATGCGGGAGGGATCGCTCCGTTTATAATGCCGCTTATCCCGTTGTCCGCAAAGACGGGCAGCAGGTAACGCATATCCACGTTGTTGATGCTGGAAATCAAAGTCACGAGGATTATCAAAATAATGAGCGGCCCCAGAATTTCAGTTGTACGGGCGATGGATACGATTCCTGCCGAATTGGTCACATAGACGGTTAAGGCAATCATGATAATCATAACCGCCGGTTTCGGCGTGGCCGGCAAAATCATCGTATGAATGACATCTGTAAATTGGCGTAGAACAATAGGGAGGATGGTATACCACTGGATAAAATAAATGATGACAACGGCTTTTCCAAGCCATTTGCCCAGTATCGTCTGGCTGAACTGAACCAAATTTTGGCCGGGATAAAGCAGCGCGGTCTTCGTTGTGATCGCGGTGATGATCAGCGTGATGCATCCGGAAACCAGAATGGCAATCCAAACATCCTGTTTAGCGGATTGCAAGCTTGGCGTGAGCGTCATGATTAAAGTCATGCCTATATCCATGATAGCGATCATCCAAAAAACTTGTATGCCCGTTACTTTCATCCGAAACCATCCTCTCTTGGTTCATTATTTCATCTGGACATTCGGATTGGCTTGCATTCTGCCGATCCGTTCGATTTGAATGTCAGTCTGTAAGCTTACGGGTACTTTAGGGTAGAGTTCTTCCCAGGCGGTCTTTGCCGTCTTCCAATAGAAAGGATGCTCGATATGAAGCTCTCTTCCAACACCTAGAATATCCGCTTTAAATTTATTCTGAGAGAGAGAGACTATGCTCGTCATCGATTTTTGCAGCTCATCCGAAAATTTCTCTTCCGCTGCTTGGAGATTGGCAGCTTTGTTGAAGTCTATCGTTGTATCATTAGAAATAATCTGCGCTGTCGCTTTCACGGAGAGCGTTATTTC
The DNA here is from genome assembly GCF_009737085.1 of Paenibacillus sp. NEAU-GSW1. GTDB lineage: Bacteria > Bacillota > Bacilli > Paenibacillales > Paenibacillaceae > Pristimantibacillus. Next base: position 36,464 of record NZ_WOVL01000039.1, on the reverse strand, counting down.
GGGCATCCCATTACGGATACGAGTGCGTATTTTTGTCGTTGACTTCAAAATCTGTACGGCGACGGTTCCTTTGTATCGTTCCTTCGGAGGCTCCATATCGACAGAAAGCTTCATACCGTTGACATGCCCTTTCGCTAAGCGAAATGATTTCAGTTGCATCCCGGATAAGAAGCCGACCAATTTGTTTTCCCGGTATACCGCCGCCTTATCGAGCATGAAGGTTTCGCTGCCCGTTTTCTTATTGGCGATTCGTATGGCTCCGGTAACCGCATCAAGCTCTGGTGAAGAAACTGTCTCGATAAACTTATCCATTTTAATAGAGAAGCTGAAGTCATTGGATTGCAAATTGTTGATGCCAAGAGCCGGAATAGACTCTAACTGATAAGTTGAGTTTAAAATTTCTTTCGCTGTCGTTCCGGATGCGGTAACCACATAGCTGTTGAACCGGCTTTCCGGCGAGCGAAGCAGCGTATCCAGTACTTGATCGATGCCATGACGTGCATATTCCTCGCCGAATATGAGCACCCCTCGATGGCCTAGATTGATGCGGCGGGATAGCTGTGTCTGCAGCTTGCCCAAAGCATCAATCCCGTCTTTTCCTTTAGCCGATAAAACCAAGACGGGTTTCACGGACCTCCCCCCCGACGCCAAGGAGCTTGGAATTCCGGTAGGAAGTGCGATTTGCAGTGTAACTTCGACTTGTCCGTCCTCCGTAAGATCGATGCCGCTGGCCATGACAAACGCGAGCTCATCCATCTCGTTCCGATCCCAGCACCCTGTAAGCAGTCCGATAATGAGAAAAACCGTCAGACACTTTAAAAAGACTCGCGGCACATTCATTTTTTCTCCTGCTCCATTTCCGGTCGAATACGGCGCTGCCGTTTGTGCATGATCTTCCATGGAGCTCTGATCAATACATCCCATAAGTCAGAAATGTTCAGCGGAGCGATCGGCGACAAGTAGGGAACGCCGAAAGAATTCAGATTGGACAAATGGATCAAGATCGCGATCATAGCTGCGCTGACACCGTACAAGCCGAAAGTGCCGGCGCATAAGACCATTGGAAAGCGCAGCATGCTGACGGCTTGGTTCATCTCCGGGTGAGGGATAAGGAAGGATGCGATTCCCGTCAAGGAAACAATAATTATGATTGGTGCGGATATGATGCCTGCCTGAACCGCAGCTTGTCCAATAACTAGCGCGCCTACGATGCTAATCGTTTGTCCTACCGGACGAGGCAGACGGACTCCCGCCTCGCGAAGCGCCTCGAACGTAATCTCCATGATCAAGGTTTCCACCATTGCCGGAAACGGAACGACTTCTCTCGCTGCCGCGAGACTCAAAGCAAGACCTGTCGGGATCATTTCCGAATGGAAAGTCGTTATCGCCACGTAGACGGATGGCAGAGTGAGCGCCAAGAAGGCAAATAAAAATCTTAGCCACCTCAGAAACGAAGCGAAAATGAAGCTCATATAGTAATCCTCGACTGTCTGAAACCCGTACCAGAACGTAATTGGCATGACTAGCGCAATCGGAGAACCGTCGACAAGCACCGCCGCTTTCCCTTCGATAAGGGCCGCCGATATCACATCGGGTCTCTGGGTCGTCTGCATGATCGGGAACGGCGAGTAGGAATGGTCACTGATCGATTCTTCGATATAACCGGACTCCAGGATGCTGTCCATATCGATTTCGGAAACGCGCCGCCTTATCTCTTCAACCACCGTCTGAGGCGTCTTGCCTTCAAAGTAAACAATAGCGATGTCGGTACGAGTAGCGGCGCCTAATTTGACCTTTTCAATTTTCAACTGAGGCGTGCGGATTCTTTGGCGGATTAAGGCCATATTGATATCAATCTTCTCGATAAATCCAATTCGCGGACCGCGAATAACGGCCTCTGAGCTGGGCTCGTCCAGTTGGCGCTGTAATGTATCTCTAATGCTGAAGGTAAGCGCCAGCTTAGACGATTCGACGAACAGAACGACTTCTCCGCTGACGATACGTTGAACGGCTTCTTTCTGATTAACGACCATCTCCGGCTTTACGGCCGAAGCAAGATTGTACTTTAACTGCTCGATCAGTTGGCCGGGATTGTCGGAGTCAACTGTTTCTTGCTGCATTAATGGATGGAGCAAACCGTTGCTCCACATCGATTCATCGACCAAAACATCGAGGTAGACCGCTATACAGCGGATTGAACCGGACAGATTCAGATTTCGTACGATTAGATCGGCGCAGTTGGAAAAGATTTGCGTCAGCGCCGCCTCATTGTCATCCAGATTATCGGACAGCGCTTCTTCAGGGATATCGACGAGATTCTTCATTCGCTTATCAAATCGTCTAGGCGTTGCTTTTATTCTTTTCATAAAAAGCTCCCCCAGATTGTTTATGACCTAATTTCCCCATATAATTTCCTTATTATTCATAAAAAGGGATATGCCCGCCGGATGGCGAGCATATTAAAGATAATTATAGCGGGAAGGGGGCAGGAGGATGAAGACGTTTGGGAAAGCTATCGCATTTCTGTTCATCGTCGGTTTGTCGGGCGCGGTCCTTTATTTTACCGTTTCAGCAGGCTGACCGAAATATTTCTCCGCAAGCTTATCGGCCGTGCGTGTAGCAAGCGCCTGTGTCGTAAGGGTCGGATTAGGGCCGCCGATCCCGTTATAATGCACGCTGTTATCGGCGATATAAAGTCGCGACACCTGATAGGCCTCGCATTCCGTATCGACGACAAAGCCCATTCGCATGGTGCTTTCCAGATGAAGCAGAAAGCCGGTCGGCGTATCCGATCGGATAATTTTTTTGGCGCCGGCATGCTGCAGCGTCTCGCATGCATACCTCGCAAGCTGATCGCGCCTTTTCAACGTTTTAGGGCTAGGCTTATAATGGATGATTGGAATCGGTCCGTTCTCGTCCTTCATGAGCGGATCGACCTCGACCCTGTTGCTGAACTGCACTTCATCGTCGGTCAGAAGCAGCATCGTCATCGTTCGGCTGTAGTTCATCATCAATTCTTTCAATTCCGAGCCAACGACTCGACCTCTGATGTTCCAAGGTTCTCCGGGCTCTGGCGGATTTAAGGCGTTATAACCGGCTTCGCTGAAGCCGTACGTTAAGAAGGACATTAAACCGGGACTGAGGCAGGACACCTGGAAAATTCCGATCCCCGGAATGTCGACTCTGGCGCCGGATGTATGTCCTGCGTAAGGATAAACGGAAGGCATGCCCATAATGCTCATCAAATCCTTCTCGTCAAACACGCCGCCAACCCAATCGAAATAATGATTGGTTAAGCCTCTGCCTACCCATGCGTTGTATGGAAGCGCCGAATTCAGCCACAAGCGGGGCGATTCGATGCAACCGGCTGCCATAACGACTGTACGAGCCTTAAGCTCGCCTATTTCTCCCGTCCATGTATCCCTGTATTGCACGCCGCATGCGCGAAGACCTTCCTTTGGGTCATGCTCGGTCAATATTTTGATCGTAAAGGAATTAGGCCGGATCGCGACGTTGCCTGTTTTGAGAGCGAGCGGTATATAGCTGACAAGCGTGCTTCGTTTGGCGATTTTGTCTACCGAGGGACCGGTCGTACAGCCGTTTACGCAATGTCCTCTAAGGGTGCAGCCTTCCATATTGCTGAGCTGCTCCATCGAGTAATTGGGATCCATCAAATGTTCATTCGCACGGAGAATAGCGTTCGGATTTGGACGGTAGCCCGGCGAAACGACGTCAAGCGTCGGAATGAGCGACCATCCGGCTTTTTTGGCGCCGTAATAGAACAGCTCCTCCTTTGGAGTCGTCGGCGAGAATTGAACGGGCAGGGTCGCTTCGGCTTTTTCGTAATAAGGAATCAGCTCGCGGTAGCTGATCGGCCATATACCGTCGATGGCCGAAGGGAAGGCGCGCGGCGACTGCGACCAATAATGCTGTGTCGTTCCTCCGACTCCGGACACCTGCCAAATATCGCCCTTTTGCTTCATAATCCGATGCCACGGGTCGCGGCGCCGATCGGCCGGTCCGAAGCGGAACGTTCCCGACACGACATCGTTCATGTTGTTCTCATACGAGTTATAAATTTTTTTGTAAATGCCGATGTCCAAATCATGATAGCTGGAGCTCCACTCTCCGCCGCGCTCGGTGTTCGGATTTTGCCATTGCTTGTTGCCGTAGAAAGGCCCTGCCTCCAGAACCAATACTTTCAGTCCTTTTTCTCCCAACTCCTTGGCAACGACGGCTCCGCCGCCGCCGGAGCCGATTACGATTACGTCCGCATCATACAATTGTCGATTCCCCTCCTTCTCGCACAATCGTTAATAGAAATCCGCGAAGCGCGCGATATCCTAATGAGACACCCGGGTAACCCGCCTGACGCCAACCGATCGGAAAATATTCCAGTCTTCGTTCCGTTGGAGCCGCTAGCCGAGTCGTCCCGTAAGCCGGCCATTCCGAATAGAATCCGAACATCGTCGCTCTATTGAGATAATCGACGATAAATTTGACAAGTCCGCCGTCGCCCCGGTAAGGGGGCGGAAGCGCTCCAAGATCGACCTTGAGCTCCTCCAGCATGGCAAGCACTCGTATTCTGTCAAGCGGTGAAATCGCGGAATAAGGACTGATCTCCCATTGCGTATGGTTTGGAGCCTGAAGCGCCTGCCCCGAGGCGACCAGTTGAACGGCACCGGCATTCAGCATGCCGGCGGTAGGTGCGGAGAGCGGGAAATTGGTTAAATGCATGCCGAAGAACAGCGCAAGCGTATGATCCAATTCCCAAATTAAGTAGTCCTGAACGCCCTGCTCGGCCGCACCTGTCGTTTGCTCCGCACCGAACACGGCCAGCTCAGGCGTATTCGGAACGATCGCTTCGACAAGCGCGCGGAAAGTAGCGACCGTATAGGGACTGGCCGACAAGGCGTAAGCCTTTGCAGGATGCATATGGATTCCCCCTTAAGTGAACGCATAGTATGATCTATTCGGGAAAATCGCTAATCATACATCCTTGGAGGGATGTCAGGTTTGTATTAGTTTGTAGAACTGCGAAACGCCGCGACGGCCGTTATGAGCAGCAGAGGGGCGGCATAGGCGAACGCGACCCATAACGGATGCACGATTGACACGATTTCAACCCATTGCATATCCGATTTGAACCCTACAAGCGTATTCAGGAAAGCGATCATCGCGAACGGCATGACGAGCGTACGGTAATCCTTCAGCTTAAACAGATGCGTTACATACAGGCATAGAACGTAAAGCGTTATGGTCGTTTTCATATAGGAGCCGGCAATAAGCGATATGCCGATAACGGATTCGATCCTCGTTATAATTTCCTGAACGTCGACCGTGCGGGCAAGCTCGTACAACGAATATTTTTTGATCCCGGCAAGCGGTCCGAACAGCATGATGGTACAGCTCGTAGAGATGCACAGGGTTATTATATTCATAAAAAGCGATAGGAGCATGTTCCGATTCAGCCCGCTGCGCTCTTGTTTCCGTGTGAAGTGAAGGAGCATCGCGAACAGAAAGACTTCGGCGTAAGGAAAGCCGAACGAGAAAAAAGCGCCGTTCAGCACCGGCTTAATACCCTGAGACATGAACGGCAAGAGATTTCCGGGATTGTAATTTTCTATGGCGAGCAGCAGAACGGCAGTGACAAAGAAAACGACCAGAATCATAATAATCGTAAACATTCGGGCCATGACCTCAAGCCCCGCGCGAACGGTCAAGGCTGAAACCATATAGATCAAAGAAGTGAAAGCGTAGGTCGGCGTTTCCCTGAGCATGGAGCTTTTCATGAACAGGGCTATATCGAGGACGATCGCCGTAAGCATATGCAGCATAAAAGAAAGCGGAAGAACGGAAATGGCAAGGGTCAGCCATACTCCGATCAGCTTTTGACTATATTCCACAAAGCTTTTATCAGGAAAACGAGCATGAAGATAAAGCATGCAGCCCAGCAGCATCATACCGATTGCCCCGGAGATAAGGAGGGACAGCCAAGCGCCGTTCTCCGCTTTGCCGATCAGCGGGGCGGGAATATTAATGATCGACGATCCGGTCATAAAGGTGAAGAATAGCACGCTTATTTGCTTTGGGCTGATCGTTTCCAGCTTGTTCACTCCTGCACCTCCGCTGCTGTCAGTCATTTTTTGGGAACTGTTAACATTTTGTCAATCAACTTGGCCAAGCCCGTGAATGCGAAATCGACCGACTCGTAAAGCCCGGGAAACTTCAATGCGAGGACATAGTCGATCGCGAAATACAGCGAGGCGAGCATAAGAACGACATAAACGGCCTTCTCCGCCTTGTTCGACACGCTTTTCAATTGCGATCTGTCATAAAGGAAAATAGAGCCGTATGCAACGAGCAGTACAATTATGCGTTCTAACACATGCATCCCTCCTAGGGATTCGCTATTTGTTCTCTGCCGATACAGACGGTTTTCCGATCGTAGTGCCGGTCGTTAAGAGCCTGGTTTCAACTTGGATATCAAAGGGGAGTTCGGCAAACTGGTTATCCCACGTCTCCTTCATGGTTTTCCATTTATTAGGATTCGATTTGGATATCATATTTCCAATATCAATAATATCCATTTTTTTGGATTGCAAAATACGGATGGTCGTCGTCATTTCCTTCTTTATCTGTTCATCCAATTTGCGGATGAACGCCTCTTCATCCTTCCTTGATTTGATTTCCGTACACTTCAATTCCCCGATTGCCCCCTCGACTGAGGTTTTAACCGTTACGCGCGCCTTATCCCCTGTCAGTTTGGGCTTCATTTTGGTGCTCAAGTTAAGCACTTCGAATGATTCCGTCTCCAGCTGTTTTCCCGGGCAAGGGACTTCGATAATTCCGGATTTATACTCGTTTCGCAGCATGACAAGCCCTTCTACTTTTTTGGAAGGCAGGACGCCTATCATCTTTCCTTTCTTTAGAAGAGCCAGACCGGCGGCATTTAATTCATCTTTTTCTTTTTTGTCCTTATAAACATAGGTGATCGCCGCATCGCTGTTCGGGCTGTTCATTTGCAGCGCTAATTTGAGCAAAGTGGTATCCAGCGACTTGGCGGCATTTTTGAAGGCAACCTGTTTGGTTAACAAAAGCTGCTGACCGATCGTCTGCTCAATGGCCGGCTTTACTTCCAATATTTTATCCGCACGTCCCTTGGCAATCATGATCGATATCGTATGCCTCGGCTCATGATCCCGGTAAAAGAAGTCGATCAGCTTGCCGATGTCGGTCGACCTTGCCAGCTTCTCCCCAACCACAATGATACGCATATGGCTCCAGCTGGCTTTCCTGCCCAAATGTATAGGGATATCGCGGATCGCTTCGAATATCGAATCATCCTCGGTCTTGATCAACAGGTTCGCTGTCTCGCTTGCCGTACCGCCGCCACCGCCGCCGCCTTTTTGTCCGGCGACCGGGCGGTACATTTGTGTCGTAAGCTCAATCTGCCTGCCTTTTCCTTGGTCGATCGCAATAGCCATTGCGAATCCGTATTGATCAAGCTCTCGTTTGTTCCAGCAGCCGGGAAGAAATAGCAGCAGGGCGGAGCATGCCAGCAGGAGCATCATTCTTTTCATCATAGTAAACTCATTCTTTCCTGATTCTTAATGGTTGCAAGCTGCAGTCAGCCTTTAAGACATATGCTTGCGGGGATGCTTAAGCAATGTTTTTAATGGAGCTCTTACGATAATATCCCGGAACTCGCTTATCCGGAACGGGGCGGCAGGGGATAGGTAAGGTTGTCCAAGCGAACGAAGCTTGCAAAGATGAAGCAAAATGAGCAGAAAGACGATCATAATGCCGAATCCTCCCATTACCGAAGCGGAAATCATAAGCGGGAATCTTAATATCCGCAGCGCGATGGCAATGTTGTATTGAGGAATCGTAAAGGAAGCGATGCCTGTCAAGGCGACGATAATAACCATAATCGGCGATGCAATGCCCGCGCTGATCGCCGCATCGCCGATGACGAGCGCCCCTACGATGCTGACCGCGGATCCGACTGGCTTAGGGAGCCGAACGCCGGCCTCCCTCAGCAGCTCAAAGAAAAACTCCATAACAAGCGCTTCAAAGAAAGCCGGTAACGGAATGCCTTCCCTTGTATCGATGATCGTTAACAGCAATACGGTCGGGATCAGCTCGGAATGAAAGGTCGATAAGGCAATATAGATGCTGGGCAGCATTAAGGCCAATAAAAAAGCGGCTATTCGAAGCCAGCGGATCATGGTCGAATAGACAGTTCTTTGATAATAATCCTCGCTGGATTGGAAAAACTCCGTGAACAAACCCGGGCATAGCAGAATGCTTCCCGTGCCTTGCACAAGCACCGCAATTTTGCCGTCCAGCAGGGCGGCAACCGCAGTGTCGGGGCGCTCCGTATACCGATGCTGAGGGAAAGGCGACCAAGTAGAATCCTCAATCAATTGCTCAACGTAGGAGGTCTCCAATATTTCGGTCTGACTGATTTGACCGATTCTTTTTTCGAACTCCTTCAGCATCTCGGGGTCCGCAGCATTTTCTACATAGCCGTAAATGACGCGCGTTCTTGTTTCTCCGCCTCCGGAGAGTGATACCGTTTTGAATTTGGGCGAATTCAAGCGGATGCGAAGAAGTCCGAGATTTTTTTGCAGGTTTTCAACGGTGCTTTCGCGAGGGCCTTGAACAACTGTCTCGTTGGCAGGCTCCGAGATCGGCCGCGATTCCATCGTGAGCGATTTATAGATTAAAGCCTTATTCCACTGATTGAAAAAAATGACGATGTTGCCCGCTGAAATATAATCTATCGCTTGATTCAAGTCATCCAGCAGATCGGCCTTTTTCTCGGACACTCCATTATGCCCGAAGAAGGCTATTACATCCTCCGGCGTAATCGTCGCTCCCGGTCCGACCTCGTGTGCGACGAGATCTTGCAGGGAAGACTTCATATAATTAATAATCTCGCCCTGCATCAGCGTTTCATAGTAGACGGAGCAGGCCGAATGCTGAAGATCGGGGCCGTAATTCCAATGCCGGAATACGAGGTCCGAGTTTTTGGCAAATATCTGTTCAAGCTGGCGGATGTTATCCTCCAGTCGATTGGATATCGGCTGTTTAGGCTCGCTGCTCGATTGGCTGCCGTTAGTCTGCGGTTGTACCGCTGATTGCTTTGACGGGCCGCTGGGTGTTGAACCACCCAAATTATCCGGACACATGGAATGTCACCTCCGATTGCGATGGTTGGCTAGAATTGGCATTAGTATGCGGTGAATTGCCCAAGATTATACAACTGCTTTGTGGTCATTTATCCGTTAAAACGATATAATCCGCCGTCCGGATGGCCAAGGCAACGGTCGATAAGGTCGGATTGGATGCGCCGATTGAAGGGAGTACGCTGTTATCGGCAACGAAAAGGCCTTCGATGCCGTGAATCTGCCCATACCGATTCGTAACCGAAGTAAGCGGATCATCGCCCATCCGGCACGTTCCGAAATCATGATTGTCCGCTCCTGGCGGCATCAAGCAAATAACCGGAACGCCGTCTATCAATTCCAAGCGCAATTGCATCGCGGAGGAAGCCTGTTGAATATACGTATACATTTCTTGAATAACGGCCTCATCTCTCTCACTATACGAGAAGTCGATTTGCAATTCCGGCATTCCGTATGCGTCGACTCGGCTTGGATCGATATACACCCTGTTTTCGTAACGCGATTCCACTTCGCCGGATGCGCCATAAAAGCTGATGATCCATTCGTCTTGAATTGGTTTTTTATCGTAATGATAGTTAAAAAATTTGCCGGGGCCCTGCAGCTGAAGCCGGTAGGGCCGATTCGGAAGCTCCGGGACGACAATTCCGAGCACGCCAAGAGGCTCGGGGAAGTCTTTGGTGTTCACGCTTGCCGTGGCAATCAAGTACGAATGGTTTGTCAGATACCGGCCGATGGCATGGCCCGGAATGCCGGAGTTAAGCAGAATGCGCGGAGTTTGCAGGGCGCTTGCCGATACGATGACCGTCTTCGCCCGAAGGATATAAGACTTCTTGTCGACGGTCATTACCCGAACTCCGGCTGCCTTCCCGCCTTCCGTAATCACTTCCGCGGCGTAGGTATTGACGGCAAGGTCGAAAGGACGATGGCTTAGCGCTCTCGCGAGGAAAAGGATCGAACTGAAGAAGACATTGGAATTCAGTCTACCGTAGCGGGTTTGATCGAGATCGGTCGCTACCGGAATATCGCTCGCATTGAAATAGCCATTGGCTCGAAGCCGTTCGAGGAGAATGCTTGTGATGGACGAGTCCTTCGTATAGTCTGTTGTCACGTTCATGACCTCTTCGGCGATATTGTAATAGAGCTCCATCTCTTCGCTGGAAACAGGCCAGCTTCTCCTTGCGAACTCCGGTACGCGAGGAGAGATCGCTCCCCATAACAGCATTCGTCCACCTAAAGCGTAAACGAGCTTCATGCCGGGATACTCAGGGAGCCTGTTCCCGATGAGATCGGTAATTTCCGGAGGCGCATATAGTCGGAAGCTGTCGCCGTCAATGGTCGCTATATTTGCGGCATGGGTCGGCAGGTACGCAGGGCCTCTCTCGACTACTCCGATCCGTTTGCCGCTGCCCGCCCATTGCTCGCATAGACGCCACAGCGCAGCGCCTCCCCCTGCGCCAGTGCCAACGATCAGCACATCGTATTCGGTTTCGGCCATTTTCTCGGCATCGGTTAAAGGTATCCATGAAGGAAGAAAATCGGATTCCGGGACAGGCGGGCAAAAAGGAGCGACAACTCGATAGTCCTTTGCCGGTGGACTTTGCGTATCCAAGTTCACGTTCCGGCCCGCGATATTCATATACGGATTCGCGATATGCGGATTGGCCGTCATCAATAGATCAAGCTCGATCTGAAATCGTCGTGAAAGGTTTAACAGCGTATCCCCAGTACCTGCAACATAATATTTCAATGGCATCCCTTCCTTTCGTTTCTTCAAATATATGCGCTGATTCATGCAATTAACGCGATTGTTTCATGCGAGATCTACATATACATCGATTAAGGAGGGGATCGGAATTGGCGAAAAGAATCAGGGTGACGATATGGAACGAATTTATTCAGGAAAGAACGGAAGCGAAGGTGGCGGCCATCTATCCGCATGGAATCCACGAGGCGATTGCTGCGGGAATCGGAATGAGCGGCTTTGAGATCCAAACCGCGACATTCGATCAGCCGGAGCATGGTTTGACGGAGGAAACGCTGCAGCATACCGATGTCTTGATTTGGTGGGGACATGTCGCTCACGAGCAAGTATCCGATGCGGTCGTCGAGCGCATTTATAATAGAGTGCTTTCCGGTATGGGGCTTATCGTTCTGCATTCCGGACACCGGTCGAAAATTTTCAAGAAGCTAATGGGAACGACCTGCGATTTGAAGTGGAGGTCGGATGCCGAGCGGGAACGGTTGTGGGTGGTTGACCCCTCTCATCCGATTACGGAAGGGCTGGGCGAGTATTTCGAACTGCAAACCGAGGAAATGTACGGCGAGTTTTTTGATATCCCCGCTCCCGAAGAGCTTGTATTTATTAGCTGGTTTCAGGGAGGGGAAGTATTCCGCAGCGGCTGCGCCTATTCCAGGGGACTCGGGAAAATCTTTTATTTCCGTCCGGGGGACCAAGAGTATCCTACATACTACAACAACGTTGTATTAAAAGTAATTTCCAATGCTGTGCGATGGGCCGTCAGTCCGCATGGGGCGGAGCCGGTGTACGGAAATACGGCGCCTCTTGAGCCGATCATCCGGGATGAGAAGACTCCCGTCCGGCCTAATGGCGCTCTGCGCAGCGGCATCGCCAAGCGGTATGTCGGCCAAACGCCAGAAGGGCAGGCCGTTTATCAATACGTGCTGACCAATAAAAATGGCATGCAAGCTTCCATTATGACTTATGGAGGCATTATGACGAGCCTTATTGTACCGGACCGGCACGGCAAAATGGAGGATGTCGTTCTCGGTTATTCGACATTGGAGGACTATTGGAGAACCGGCAATATCAACTATTTTGGAGCGTTAATCGGACGTTTCGCGAATCGGATCGCCGACGGCCGATTTGCGCTAGATGGCGTCGTCTACCGGCTGTCTGTTAACGACGGTCCGAATACGCTGCACGGCGGCAGAAGGGGGTTCGACAAACGGGTTTGGCATGCCGAGGAAAAACGGAGCAATGACGCTGTTGGACTTGCTCTGCGTTATCTAAGCAAGGATGGGGAAGAGGGGTTTCCCGGCAACGTCGACGCAGCCGTGGAGTATACGCTTACGGATGAGAATGAGCTGAGGATTGACTATACGGCAACGACTGACAAAAAAACGGTTGTGAACCTTACTCAGCATAACTATTACAATTTGTCGGGAGCGGGCAACGGGAATATTCTCGGCCATATTGTCCGGATTCACTCCGATCGATTCACTCCGGTAAAGCAAGGGCTCATCCCTACGGGAGAGGTGCAAAGCGTTGCCGGAACGCCGCTTGACTTTCGGCAGCCGACACCGGTTGGCGCCCGCATTCATGCCAATGACCCGCAAATGCGGCTGGCAGGAGGCTACGACTTCAATTACGTCATCCATCACGACGCACAGTCAAGGGGCTTTGCAGCCAGCGTCTATGACCCGCACTCCGGCCGGTTGATGGAGGTTTATACATCGCAGCCCGCTATTCAATTTTATACGGGCAATTCGCTGGACGGCAGCGTTATAGGGAAAGATGGAATCCCCTACGAGCGATATGCCGGTTTGACTTTGGAAACGCAGCATGACCCGGACTCGCCGAATCACCCTCAGTTCCCTTCTACTGTTTTGGTGCCGGGTCAGGTATACAGGCATGCGACTATCTACAAGTTTTCCGCTATTTAATCGCCGAAAAAAAGAGGACGGCCTGATAAACAATAAACAGGCTCGTCCTCTTGTGCACTTTAGCAAATGCCGCTATTGCTATTCCACTTCGATCTCTTTAACCGTCTCGCCCTCGACGAGTACAGGCTGGTAGTAGGTACTGGTCGGCAGGTCTTTTTTGCCCTGAAGGTTTTTAATGATCCAGTCCGCTGCGTCGCGCCCCATTTGTTCCTGCGGGTGGGTCAGCGTCGTCAGTTTAATATTCGCATTTTTGGCGATATAGGAATTGTCCTGGCCGATGATGGACAGCTCGTCCGGAATGGAAATACCGAGCTTTCGGCACACATGTACGACTTCCAAGCCAACCTCATCGTTATAGCAGACAAGCGCAGTCAATTCATCGCGATTATCATTCAGATACCCTTCCAGATTAGCGGACAGCTCCGGCTTGGTCGCCGTATCGAATGAAAGCACGTGCTCCTGCTGAAACCGTAATTTGGCTTCCCCAAGCGCCTTAATGAATCCCTTCATTCTAAACTTCCCCTGCAAATCGTCCATTTTCGCAATGATGCCGATCTGGGTATGTCCTTTGGCAATCAGCTCCCGGGTGGCCAGATAGCTGGACTGCACGTCATCGAGACAGAAGAAAGGCACCTCCAGCTCTTCGTAGTAAGCGTTGATCATCGTCAACGGAACCTCTTGTTCTTTAAAAGACAAGTAATAAGCGATATTCGGATTGTACACATTACTTCGGGTGGGCTCTATAATCAGTCCGTCCACGCCGTAGGACAGCATCATTTCCAACGCCTTTTTTTCCTGGGAAACGTCATTGTTGGTGCTGGCTAACAGCAGGGAATAGCTATCTTCATTTAACCGGCTTTCAATGCCGCGGATAATGGAAGGAAAGATGTAATCCGAGAGGTAAGTCGTAATGACGCCAATCGTTTTATTCGACGATTTCCCGCCGGTTTTGGACCGGTATTGGCTGCTGACGTACGTGCCGGAGCCTTTCTCGCTTCGGAGAAACCCTTCGTTCGACAGCTCTAGAATGGCTTTTCGAACCGTTTGCCGGCTGACGTTGTAGCTATCCTGCAAAGCGGATTCCGTAGGAATGCGATCGCCTGCTTTGTACGTTCCCGAGAGAATGTCGCTTTTAATCTCATCTATTATAATTTGGTACTTCGGCTTCATACCATTCACTTCTTTCATAAGTCTTATCAAGACAAACTTATACGCTCTTATATTTTAATAAAAATTGTACGTACACATTTTAGCATGAATTGTATGAAATGCAAATGTAATCACCGTCTTTAGCGTTTTCAATGGTACAAATTCCGTGTTCAGTCGCGATCAGATGCCAAGAACAGACAGGGAGAAACGGTACTCCAGGTCATGTCAGTATAACTATTAGACTATATTGACAAATGTACGTACAAAAAATATACTAAAGCTGTCAGTGAGAGAAAGCGCCTTCTTTTGACCGATACTCCGGTTGTATGACGGGTTTGTTCAGAAGCGGCTATTTATAAGAGTCAAATGAGGTCGAACAGAGAGGGGATTTATGTGATCATGAGTCAAGTGGACTTGAAGGATGCGATCACCAAGGGAGAAACTTCGCTCGGTATCGAATTTGGATCTACGCGGATCAAAGCGGTACTGATCGATCGTCGTTTCGAGACGATTGCATCGGGAAGCTATGAGTGGGAAAACCGGTTGAAAGACGGCTATTGGACGTACAGCCAGGAGGATATTATTACTGGCCTCCAAACCGCTTACCGCGAGATGAAGCAGGAAGTGGAACAGAAATACGGCGTAACCCTTCGGACAGTAGGCTCGATCGGTTTCTCCGCAATGATGCACGGCTACATGGCGTTCGACAACGCCGGCAAGCTGCTGGTGCCGTTCCGCACTTGGCGCAACGCAACGACTGGCCCGGCAGCAAGAGAACTGACGGAATTGTTCCAATTCAATATTCCTGAGCGCTGGACCATCGCCCATTTGTACCAAGCGATCTTAAATGAAGAGGAGCATTTGCCTCGCCTTGATTATGTAACGACGCTGGCCGGATACATCCACTGGCTGTTGACCGGCAATAAAGCGATCGGCATCGGCGACGCTTCCGGTATTTTCCCGATTGATGAGGCAACGCATAATTACCATCCGTCGATGGTGAAGCAGTTCGATGAACGCATCGCAGGCAAAGGCTACCCGTGGAAGCTGGAGGATGTTCTGTCGAAGGTGTATCTCTCCGGCGAACAGGCCGGCGAGCTGACGGAAGCGGGGGCCCGCGTTCTCGACCCGGCAGGCGATCTGCAAGCCGGCATTCCGCTTTGTCCGCCGGAAGGCGATGCCGGTACAGGCATGGTTGCGACGAATAGCGTCAAGAAGCGTACGGGAAATATATCTGTGGGAACGTCCGTGTTTGCGATGATCGTCTTGGAGAAAGAATTGTCCAAGGTATATCCGGAGATCGACATGGTAACGACACCGGACGGCAGTCCGGTCGGCATGGTGCATGCCAACAACTGCTCCAGCGATCTGAATGCCTGGGTAGGATTGTTCCGCGAGTTTTCCGAAGCGATGGGATTTGGCGCAGATTCCGGCAAGCTGTTCAGCGTGCTGCTGAACAAAGCGCTGGAAGCCGACCCGGATGGCGGCGGTTTGCTTAGCTACGGTTACCTCTCGGGCGAGAACATTACAGGAATCGATCAAGGCCGTCCATTGTTCGTTCGCTCGCCGGAAAGCAGCTTTACGCTGGCTAACTTCATGCGGACGCACCTGTTCACCGCTTTCGGAGCATTGAAGCTCGGCATGGACATTTTGACCGAAAACGAGCACGTGGCGATTGACAGCATTTTGGCTCATGGCGGCCTATTTAAAACACCTGTCGTCGGACAAAAAATATTGGCAGGCGCGCTGAACGTACCGATCTCGGTTATGTCCACAGCCGGTGAGGGCGGAGCATGGGGCATGGCGCTTCTCGCTTCTTACATGATTAACAAGAAACAAGAAGATAGCCTGGCAGATTTCCTGGAGCAGCAAGTATTCCAGGCGGTCGAAGGGCAAGAGATTGCTCCGGATCCGGCGGATGTGCAAGGCTTCCAAGCATTCATTAAACGATACCAAGCGGGGCTTGCCATCGAGCAGGCTGCTGTTGACCATCTGCTCGAAAACGGGAGGGGCTAAATTTGTTAGAACAACTGAAAGAAGAAGTGTATCAGGCGAATCTGGAATTGCCGAAACACGGACTCGTGAAATTCACTTGGGGCAATGCGAGCGCCATCGATCGGGAAAGCGGTCTGTTTGTCATCAAGCCGAGCGGCGTCAGCTATGAAAAAATGAAAGCGAGCGATATGGTCGTCGTGGATCTGGACGGCAATGTGGTCGAGGGCGATATGCGTCCTTCCTCCGATACGGCGACTCACGCTGTGCTGTACAAACACTATCCGCAAATCGGCGGCATCGTGCACACGCACTCGACTTGGGCGACCATCTGGGCGCAAGCGGGACTGGATGTGCCGGTTATGGGTACGACGCATGCGGACACTTTCTACGGTGCTGTGCCTTGCGCCCGTTTCTTGAATCAAGAGGAAATTGATCGCGGGTACGAAGCAGAGACAGGCCGCGTAATCATTGAAACATTCGAGCAGCGCGGATTGGATGTTATGGCGATCCCGGCTGTCCTGCTTCAAGGACATGCGCCTTTCACATGGGGAAAAGACGCGAAATCGGCGGTTGTAAACAGCGTCGTGCTTGAAGAAGTGTGCAAAATGAATTTGTACGCTCGCCAATTGAACAATTTCGCCAAAGAACTGCCGCAAGGCATTTTGGATAAGCACTACCTTCGCAAACACGGCAAGGACGCCTACTACGGGCAAAAGTAAGTGAAGCACTTATTAATGACACTATTAATATAGAAAAGAGGATGATGAGCATGTCAGTAACAGCAGCTAAACAATTTTGGTTCGTCGTAGGTTCGCAGCATTTGTACGGGGAAGAGGCGCTTGCTGAAGTTAAAGCGCACGCGCAAACCATGACCGATGCATTGAACAACAGCGGTGTGCTGCCTTACCCGCTCGTTCTGCAAGACCTCGCTGTCAGCGCAGATAAAATTACAAGCATTATGAAAGAAGTAAACTATCGCGACGAGGTAGCGGGTGTCATTACATGGATGCATACGTTCTCGCCTGCAAAAATGTGGATTCGCGGCACGAAATTGCTGCAAAAGCCTTTGCTTCACCTGGCTACGCAGTACAATGAAAGCATTCCTTGGGCAACAATCGACATGGACTTCATGAACTTGAACCAAGCCGCTCACGGCGACCGCGAGTACGGCTTCATCAATGCCCGTCTGAACAAACAAAACAAAATCGTTGTCGGCTACTGGGAGCGTCCTGAAGTGCAGCAGCAAATCGCGGACTGGATGGACGTAGCGGTTGCTTATAACGAAAGCTTTAGCATTAAAGTCGCTCGTTTCGGCGACAACATGCGTAACGTGGGCGTAACGGAAGGCGATAAAGTCGAAGCGCAAATCCAATTCGGATGGACGGTCGACTACTACGGCATCGGCGATCTGGTGCAATACGTGAATGCGGTTAAAGAGCAAGAAATCGATGATTTGATGGCGCAATATGCCGAGCTTTACGACTTCGATTACGGCACGAACGGCAAAGAAGCTTGGGAAGCTAGCGTTCGAATCCAAGCAAGCTATGAAATTGCGATCAAACGTTTCCTGGATGACAAAGGCTACAATGCATTCACAACGAACTTCGAAGACCTGCATGGCATGAAACAGCTTCCAGGTCTGGCTGTTCAACGTCTGATGGCGCAAGGCTACGGCTTTGCCGGCGAAGGCGACTGGAAGACAGCTGCGCTCGACCGCTTGCTGAAAGTGATGAGCCGCAACCAAAACACAGGCTTTATGGAGGATTACACGTACGAAATGGCGGCTGGCCAAGAAGCGATTCTGCAATCGCACATGCTTGAGGTTGATCCGTCCCTGGCAAGCAACAAGCCGAAAATCATCGTTTCGCCGCTCGGCATCGGCGACCGCGAAGACCCTGCTCGTCTCGTATTCGACGGCAAAGCCGGTGAAGGCGTCGTTGTATCGATGGCTGACTTCGGCACGCATTACAAATTGCTGATCAACGAAGTTTCCGCATTCGAACCGACAGTTCCGGCTCCTAATCTTCCTGTCGCTCGCGTCCTATGGTCGGTTAAGCCGAACTTCCAAGACGGCGTGAAAGCTTGGATCGAGAACGGCGGCGGCCACCATACGGTCGTTTCCTTGAACCTGACGACCGACCAAATCATAGCTTACGCTAAGCTGGTTAACCTGGAGTACGTCGTAATTAAGTAAAATAAAAAACCGCTTCTATGGTAATGATGCAGCATCCATTACCAAGAAGCGGTTTTTCTTTGCAGAAAACTGAACTTCAACGAAATGCTGGTAATATTCTCCTCCTTTCGATTATGATGAAAGCACATATACGAAATGCGACATAATAATCTAAAAGTGGTGAATACATGAAGGAGTTTTACAACCGGGTGAATCGAAAAGCCTATTATATTGTCATGCTCATGATTATTGCACTGATGGTAATGGGTTTATTAATAGCTACTGCAGAGCTAACAGGACTTAATTTCGGCTATGTCGTTCATTTTTTGAACGTAATCATTATATCGGCTTGTTTATTGATCTACCCGAAATATGAGACGCATTTTTTTAGAAAGCTCATCATTTCATTTGGGTTTCTTTACTTTTATACGCTCTTCTTTTTATATCCTGAAACGTGGACAACCTTTATTTTTATTTGTTTCATTCCCGCACTTTCGATTCTGTTTTTTGACATGAAGCTGTTTTATTTCTCGTTAATTCTAAACGGGTTATTAATCATCGCTGCTTTCGGTTACATCATCTTCACTGATAAAGGCGGCGCGTACGCCTATTTGCATAATGACATTGCAGGCAATCTCATTAATATTATCGCTTCTCAAGTGTTGATCTTTCTTATTTTTCATTTATCCTTCCGGCGGATGAAAAAGCAGCAGCTGTATTATGAACAATTGCAACAAACGGAGCGATTAAAGCTGACAGGACAATTAACCGCTGCTGTTGCCCATGAAATCCGAAATCCGATCACTGTTGTTCGAGGCTTTCTTCAGCTGTTCAAAGAGGATTCTTCTTTCGGCGACTCGGCCAAAGGCAAATTTAAATTAATGATTGATGAACTAAACACGGTGGAACAGATCGTGTCGCAATTTCTAACCCTTTCAAAGCCCAATAAGGATCAAAGCGCAGAGCAAGTGGATGTGAGAGATGTGATTCAAAGCGTTACAGGCCTGCTCAATTCGTATGCGCTGCTCTCGGATAACCAAATCGATATCGATGTTGAGGAAGATTGTTTTATCTCGATTAACATGATCGAGTTTAAGCAATTGCTCATGAATATGATCAAAAACGCACTAGAGGCCTCGGATGCCGGCAAGTCCGTCGTCGTCACGGCCTATCGAAGTCGCCAGCATATCGAGATCAAAATTATCGATGAAGGATGCGGAATGTCAGAGGCAGAGGTAAAGTCGCTTGGTACTCCTTTTTACTCCTTAAAGAGCAATGGGACTGGCCTGGGGTTAATGATTTGCTACAATATTGTAGAAAAGTATGAAGGGAAATTGGACTATACAAGCTCAAAAGGGCATGGAACAACCGTTACGATTCGCTTCCCGACTGCGTAAAAATAGTATTACTGCTGCTTGAACAATGCTCACCGATAGTATAGACTTTACAAGGGCTATCGGTGGCAGACAAGGCATTCAGCCCGATTGCGGTGCAGCTTTCCTCATAAACGGGGATGGAATCACAACTTTCGGAAAAAATAAAAAAAATTGAACACCTTTGGCCACTTGATACGTATATCATTTACGGTGCAAGAAAACATTAGCTACATACGACGCAAGGCGACTTGCCGCCAGTAGTAGAGGGGAGATTTTTAAGTTGGAATCCATTTGGTTAGAGTATGCTTGGGCGTTATTGATTCTTATTGGTCTCGAAGGTTTGCTGTCGGCGGATAATGCGCTTGTTCTGGCAGTCATCGCGAAGCATTTACCGGATAACCAGAAGAAGAAAGCAATTAATTATGGCATTATTATGGCTTTCGTTTTCCGGTTTGGCGCACTGTTTGCCATTTCGTTTATTGCGAATGTTTGGCAAATTCAGGCGATCGGTGCTGCGTACCTGCTGTACTTGGGCATCAATCATATTGTCAAAGCGCGGTTAAGCAAGGATAAGGATAACGAGAAAAATAAAGAAGAGACGAAGAAGGAATCTGCAGGAAAAGGCTTCTGGCCGACCGTGGGAAAAATCGGGCTTGCGGATCTTGCCTTTGCAATTGATTCCATTCTTGCTGCAGTGGCGTTGGCGCTTGGTCTTCCAGAATCGGGACTTGGCAATTTTGGCGGCATGGACGGAGGAAAATTCCTCGTCGTCTTGCTGGGCGGTATCGCCGGCCTCATTCTCATCAAATTCGCGGCAGCATGGTTCGTCAAGCTGCTTGGACAACGTCCAGCGCTCGAGACTACCGCTTATGCAATCGTGGCATGGGTAGGCGTAAAGCTCGCTGTTATTACTTTGGCTCATGAAGATATCCATGTCTTGGAGCATGACTTCCCTCATAGCACAACTTGGACCGTTATTTTCTATGGTGTGCTGATTGCAATCGCCGTTATCGGCTGGTTCGCGCCAGCGAATAAAAAAGTAACTGCAGATCAAGCCTAGATCTAGCAGCGTAAAAAAAGCCGTACGGCAACTTCTTCGATCCGATTGAAGTTATCGTACGGCTTATTTATATTCGAGCAGCCTCATTTTTTGGCCTGCATAATCGCTTTATTTCGCCAATCTTCCGAGTAAGAACAAGAGGACAATGGACCCGATGAGAACAAGAGCGTGAACGTCGAACAGAACAACGTCTTCCAGCATTACGATTACGATCAAATAAGAGGCGACGGCGGCAACAAGAGTCATGCCCCAAAGCGCCGATTTCAGCGTTACTTTCACCGGCTGTGATCGGCGCTTTTTTACCTTTTCCGTATAGTGAAAGGATCGCTTGCCGATTACGCTCGTGATAATCCAGGCGAATGCGATAATGACGATCGTCGAAATAACGAATCCAAGGCTGAGGGGCAGGTTATAGTCGACCGCTCTTCCCGCAAGCAAATTGGCAGCCAGCTGCCAAGCGTCTTTCATGAAGAAGAGCTGGATCAGCAGCAGGCTGGCAAGGCCGGTTGTCACAATGAAAGTCGCTTCCTTCGCTTTTTCTTTCGCCGATTTGGGAGCGGCGCTGCCTAGAATCTCATTGCAAAACGCTTTATAATCGCTGCCGATGACTTGCGGCAGGTCTTCGCCTCTTTCTTGCGCGGCCAGCGTCATATCCAGCAGATCATGCCTGATTTGTTCGGCCTGAAGCTCGGAAATGTCGCTGACGCGCAAGTACACGACGATATCGGTCAGAATGGCGGCATTCGTTTCGTTTAATTGCAAGCTTAACTCATTATTCGTCTTGAGCAATTGATTGATCGACTTAGCCATTGTGAGTTTCTCCTCCTTGAAGGAACAATTGGTGAACGGCTGCCTGAAGCTCCATCCACTTTTCCCAGAAAACCTCGAGTTCCTTTTCTCCCTGTCCGGTAAGATTGAAATACTTCCTCTTGGGACCTAACGGCGAGTTTTTGTAATTCGCTGCGATTAATCCGTTTTTCTCCAAGCGCAACAATAAGGGATAGATCGTCCCCTCCGATATGTTAGGAAAACCATTGGCTTTCAATTTTTCGGATATCTCATAGCCGTATGTCTCACTATTGCTGATTACTTTCAGGATGCATCCCTCCAGCGTTCCTTTAAGCATTTGTGAGATATCGCTCATTTCATCACCTACCTTGCTATACATAATAGATCGATTAGCTATATTGTATTGCAAGTTAGTAAAAAATGTCAACAGGTTAAGGTTGCCCTTTTTTGCGTTCGCGCCAGCGAATAAAAAAGTGACTGCGGATCAAACCTAGATCCAGCAGCGTAAAAAAGCCGTACGCTAAACTTCTTCGATCCAGTTGAAGTTGGCGTACGGCTTATTTTTTTGAAAAAGACGGTTTTTAATCGAGCAGCTTCAGCTCTTTGGCCTGCATAATCGCTTTCGTGCGCCGGTTTACTTTCAGCTTGGCGAATATATGCTTTACATGCACTTTGACTGTGCCGACCGCGATAACAAGCCGGTCGGCGATTTCTTTATTGGAAAGCCCGGCCGCAAGCAGCGCCAGCACCTCCAGCTCGCGTTCGGTCAACGGCTCGTCCATCGCCTCGATTTGCTCCGGCAGCGGTTCTTCTTCGCTGCCCGCGCTGGAATGCGCTTCGTCTGCTGGCTGACGAAGCACGATCATCATCAGCGCTTGCGAGGCCATTGCGAGCAGGACGCCGATTTGCGCCGCATCGAGCACGCCGGCGGCGAGACGGTTTTCCAAGTAGAGCACGCCAAGCAGCGTGCCATGGATCTTGACCGGCAGGCACAGCAATGACTGCGGACGATGTTGGGCCACGTACGGGTTGCGAGTCGTCCAGCTGTCCGGCTCGCCGTTGTACACGACTGTCTCTTGCGTGCGATAGACGTAGCGGATGATGCCCTCCGGCAGCAGCTGGCTGCCTTGCAGCTCGCGCTCGGCGGCAATGGCCGCTTCATTCGGCTCGGCGTACACTTGAATGCGCAAATCGCCGCCGTCCGCTGACAGCAAGGCGCCAGTGCTTGCTCCGGCATACGTCATCATGACGGTCAGCAGCTCCGCGAGCATCGCGTCGGCACTGTCGCGTCCGGTAATAACACGGGTGGCGCGCAGGATCGCGGCCAGCTCGGCTTCGAGATCGGCCGCTGGCTGGCTCTGCCTGTCGGAAGCTGCTGCCGCTTCGGCGGCTGCTAATGACGTGCCGCTTGGCCGGTCTTGGCCGGCGTGCTGCGACTTCAGCTCGGCCGGATTGCCGCTCAGCTTATCCGAGAGCTGAGCCATTTTTCGCGGCAGCTCCCATTCCGTATATCCCTCCAGCGCAATCCGGTTGTAATGGCGAGCGGCTGCCCCGCGCCCGCTGCGTTCATAGAACTGCCCGGCCAATTCGCCTCCAAGCGCTTTAGCGCGTATATCTCCGAATTCGTAAGCTTCCCGGAGCGCCTTGTCATATAAAGTCTCGGCTTCTTTCGTTCGTCCCCGAGCTTCAGCATAGGCGGCATGCAGCAGCGTGCAGCGCGCCCGGAAGTTAATTTCGCTGCCTTTAGCGAATCGCCGGAAGCGGCGCAGCAGCTTTTGAATGCGAATCGTCTTGTTGCGGGTATGCTGTGCCGCCATTCCTTCAGCAATGCATAAGCCGATCAGGGCCAACGCTTCATAGAAACAGCATTCCGGCAGATGCGGCAAATGGGTCGCATACGGCTCATGCGGAACTGCCTTGGCGGCCCATGCCGCTGCTTCCTCGTAACGCTCTTCTAAGAAGTACAATTGCACTTTATAGGTACTGTACTGATAAAGGGTCGTTGCCGCGGTTTCCTCTTGCCCGATACGGGCGAGAAACGCTTCTTCGGAAAAACCCTCGTCATTGAACGATACCGGCGAATCGGTTTTATTCTGAAGCGCAGCCATCCATTGCTCATATAAATAGAAGTTTTGCTGCACGAACTCGTCCTTTGTCGTTTCGAGCACGGTCATATATCCGGCTATCACGCGCGTCAGCTCGCTAAGCGAACTTCGCGTATACAGCGAATTCACGTGGCCGCCCATGGCATAGCTGGCGAAAATATAATTGCCTGCGTTCATGCCGTGGCGCATGGCCTGCGGCAAGTAAAAATCGGTTTCGCGCGCGTCTCCCGCGAAGATGCTGGTGACCGCGCTGTACATGGTATAAGCCATGCTGCTGACCGATGCCATGCCGCTGCTTTCCGCCAGCTGGATGCCAAGTCCGCCAAGCTTCCGGCCTTGAGCGTGATTGCGCCAGGCGGTTTCGGCAAGCATGCCGTAAGCCGAGAAAACGACGGCTGCCAGCGGGGATTGGCCGCCGCGCAGCAACAAGCGCAACGCCCGGCTCGTCAGCAGGAAAAACATGCTTTTATCAGTGAAAAAGCTCGACGGCACGATGGCGGCGATCAAATCTAAGGCGGCAATGGACTGCGGATCGTCCATTGCCGGCAGCTGCTGCAGCCGATCTTTGGCGCGAAGCAGCTGCCAGTTTGTTTTCCACTTCTCGTGAAGCAGCCGCAGCGGTCCCGGGCCAGTAGACAAGCGGATGCCGAATTCCGCCAAGCTGTGCAGTCCGAGTGCCGTTCCTTCGGCATATTTGCCTTGATTAATGAGCTGCATGATGCGGATCATACGAATGCGGCTCCGCTCGATCGGATTGCGCGCTCGTGCCAGCAACCGTTCAATCCGCTGGAGCGAATCTTCGGCTTGACCGCATAGATAGGCGCATTCCGCCAGGCGGGCGTGCAGCTCAAAGCATAACTCGAAGTGCCTGTTCCAATGCCGCTCCTCAAGAAGCGAGCTGCCGCGGCTGAAATAACCGAGCGCAGCGTCGTAGGCCGAAGAGGCCAAGGCGCGGTTGCCGGCCTTCAAATTCAGCTCCGCCAGTGAAAGTCTTTCCTCGTCGCCGCGCAGCAGCTCCGCGCCGCGGTTCATATGCAGCGTCTGCTCGAACAGCCGCTCGTCCCGCTCGCTTTCGTCTGCGCTTCCGGCGGAAAGCGCTCGTCCGAGCGCCAGATGCAGCTTCGCTCGCTCCGGCTCGCCGATCCGGCCATAGATCAGCTTATGGATGCTGTCATGGGCGAAACGGACGCTTCCATCGGGCAACGGCTGCGGAAGGATCACCCCTTCGGTTTCCAACGCATGCAAGGCGGCGAGGCGGTCTTCTTCGGTTAGTCCGCATACAGACGCGGCCAGCTCGGCGGCAAATGCGCTGCCGATACAGGATGCGGCTTCCGCCAGCTTGACGGCGGTTTGCGGAAGCAATCCAAGGCGGTATTCAAGCAGGCCGCCGACTTCGAATTCCGCATCGTCGTTGGCGAATGAATCGAGCTGCCATTGCCAAACATTTTTGTCCGGCTGAAACTGCAGGCGCTGCTCATCTCGCAGCCGAAGCAGCAGCTGCTTGAAGTGAAACGGATTTCCGCCGGTACGTGCAGCGATGGCGTCGCTCAGCGGCTGCGTCTGATGCTCGTCAGCACCGAGCGTGCCAGCTGCCAACTGGTTTAAGGTAGCCATCGGGAGCGAAACAAGCCGGATTTGCCTTACGGCGGTTTGTTCGGAGGCGCTTCCTTTATCGCCTAAGCCTGGGAGCTTAATAGAAGCTTCAATCTCAGGGCGATAAGCGCCGACGAACAGCAAGTATTGGCATTCCGGATCGCGGATCAGCGAATCCAGAAGCTGGAGGGACGATTCGTCCGCCCATTGCAAATCGTCGATGAACAGCACAAGAGGGTGCTCCTTTGCCGCAAGCGCCTGTGCGAAGCGGCGAAACGCATAGAAGAAACGTTTGCGCGCTTCTGCTGTCGGCAGCTCCTCCTCGCCTCCGGCATCGGTTCCAAACAGCAGGCGCGCTTCGGGAATGAGTGCCGAGATGACGCCGGCGACGCTTCCCATCGCTGCCGTCAGTCTGATGCGCCACGCATCGACGGACGCCTCGGATTCGCCAAGCAGCCGGCGAATGAGCCCGCGAAACGCTTTAACGATTGGCTCATATGGAACGCCTGCCGCAAGCTGATCGAATTTGCCGGAGATGAAATAGTAGGAATCGGCAAGCCTGCCGTCGCGGAACGTTTCCTCAATGAGCCGCGTTTTGCCGATGCCAGCTTCTCCGCATACGTATACGGCTTCGGAAGAGCCAAGGCAGACCGAACGAAACGCTTTCTCGATCTGGGCGGCTTCGGAATCCCGGCCGTAAAAGCCGGGAGCGCCGGGCTGGGCCGGATTGGCCTGCTCGCATACTTCAAGCGCAGCCAGCAGGCTTTCAGCCGAACTGAACCGGTTATTCGGATTTTTGTCCAGCAGCTTGAGAATAAGCTGCTCGACCGCCTCCGGCAGCTCGGGCAGACGACCGCGCAGCGGGGGAGGGCTCTGTGCCAGATGCATGTACATCCACGCGAGCGGATCATCGGCCGTAAAAGGCGGCTCGCCGGCCAGCATTTCATAGAAAATAACGCCTAATGAATAAAGAGAGCTTCGTTCATCCTCCTGCCGTTTCATGCGTCCGGTACGCTCGGGAGAGCAGTACGGCCAGTCCGCCTCGCTGAGCGGTCCCCGGCGTTCGGGCTGCATCAGCCAGACCTGTCCATTCGGGATTATCCCAATGGCAGCCGGCCGTAAATCAGGCAGCGAAAAGCCTTGTTTGAAGCTGTCGGCGAGAGCGGCTGTCATTGCGCGGGCAAGCGGCAGAAATTGGTCTAGCGGCATTGAGGGTTGAGCGCATAAGCGTTCACTTAACGTACTAATTTTCGTATACGGGTGTTCGAAGCCGTTAGGGGAAGAGCCGGCATGCTGCATCTATTGAACCATCCTTCGAGCAATCTGAGAGATCTAGGGCACTTATTGAGAGTCTGATAACGTTTAATAGGCCTCGTTTCTAGTCTATCGTTAGGGGATAATTCTGTAAATTGCCGGTTTTAGAGGCAGGGGTTGATCTGAATAAGGAGAAAAAAGTAAAACGCCGGGATAAACTCGGCGTTTTACTTTGTTGTAATAAGATTATTCCCCGCTGCTTAATACGAGGGTGACAATCGTGACAATTACAGTCGCGATCAGCATGACTATAAAATACCACTTCGTAAACGTCCGTGTCAGGGTTGTTCCATTCAGCCACGAACCTACGTAAACAACGATTGTAAAAATAATCATTGCAACCAACGCGATTAATGCATTTTCCATAGGGCCTTCCATTCCTTCCCTTGTAATGTCTTCGTTTCCCTATCTTAAAGAAGCGCCATGAACTGCTCCATACCTCTTTTGCCGTATTTTTCAGCGAAAAAGAGCAGATAAACGATAAAATACCCCAAAAGGGTAATAGTTTTATGCCCGGCGGTGCCTTAATCTTCTCTAATGGAAGCTATTGAGAGGAAGGTGAGCAAGATGGCCGAAGCTCCTATCCCTATTGCTCGGGGAAGGCGACCTGCGCTTATCGCGAATATTGTCATTCATTTGTTGTACGGGTTGTCCTTGCCGGTATGGTACATCATATCGATGTTTTCCGTTATGCTGTTCGACGATCCGAACGCCGATCAGTTTCCGCCGGTATTGATTCTTTACTACAGCCTGCAAAGCTACCCTTACGTAACGGTCGCCGCAATTGTGATCTCCTGGGTTTTATACATGAGACGCCGCTACCGTTGGGCCGTGCTGATAAACCTCCTGCCTGTCGCCGTAGTGGCGGCCGGGTTTGTGCCTATGCTGATATGGGGGCAATAGCAAGACGATTTTATTAGTGAAAGGAACATCCGCATGAAAAGAAGAAGCTTACTCTCCTCGCTGGCAGCCATCACCCTGCTGCTGCCGCTGATCGGCACGTTTGCCACCGTCTTATCGCCGGCGCCGGTTAACGCCGCAGCTGCTTCGGGAAAACTAATGCTTAGCTATCAGACGTACACCAACGCATTCTATACCGGCACGGTAACTGAGTTCACATACAGCTCGGGCGGCGTTGTCCATCAGAACTCCACAGCCCCTGCAACAGCCGATTGGGTTACGCCATCGGGCTATTATGATAGCGGCTGGAACACCAATAGCTGGAATGAAGTCTATACGTACAGCGATTTCGGCGTAATCAGTCAAACGAGTAATCCGGCTAGCATTCCGGCAACCGCCGCTTGGGCGACGATTTCATCCTTTCAAGTGGAAGACGCTCTTTCAACGGAAACGATTGGCAATACCGTCTTTCATTATTCAATTAACGGAACCGATGTAGTAACCGCTACGGACGCGTTGGATATTCCTGCTAACGCGCTTTGGGCGTCGCTTGTTTCTTTTACGGACGGCTGGACCCAAATTCAAAATGAACAATTTACATCGTACTCGCTCGGAAGAACGGCGCCGTCGGTGCAATCGTTCACAATTACGTCCGATAGCGCTAATCCAACCTATTCGAAGAACGGCAATACGGTGGTCGTTATGCTGCAAACGGATGTACCGATTGCAGAACCTGTTCTGGGAATTGGCGGCATTAATATGCCTGTAGCGGGAAGCGGCACCAGCTGGAGTGCCGTTCTTACCCTATCCGGGGCTGTATCGGAAGGGCCGCTGTCCGTATCCGCTTCCTTCTATTCGCTGGAGGGCGCTCCGGGTCCGGTTCAATCCGGGACGACGGATGGATCAGCTGTCTATTATGACAATACAGGGCCTGCCCTTTCCAGCTCCCTGTCTCCCGCCGGCGCGACCAATGCGAATGTTACGGTAGAAGTAACGGCGAGTGATGCGGGAAGCGGCGTTGCACTGACTAAATGGGCAGCCGGAACGCAAACCGCAGCTTACTTCTTAACGCAAGGAACCGTATTCGCGGACAGCTTCACAGCGACTGCCAACGGAACCTATTCCATATACGCCCGTGATCAAATCGGCAATCATGCGTTGATTTCTGTAACCGTCTCGGGCATTGACCGTACGGCACCGACCGTTGCATTATCGGCAAGCACGATCACGCCGACCAACACGGACATTACGGTTACAGCGGCTGCTGCCGATAATGTTGCAGTCAGCAAGCTGCTATGGTCTTTAGGAACGCAAACGGCGGCCTATTTTCAAGCGGGCAACGGAACAACATTTACCGATCAATTTTCGGCAGCTTCAAACGGCACTTATTCGGTTTATGCAGAAGATACCGCCGGCAACTATGCGCTAACGACGCTAACTGTGTCGAATGTGTTCAAGCAGGCGCCGGAAATTACGCTTACGCGTTCTCCGGAAGGGCCGACGCAAGATTCCGTGTACGTCGGCATTGAAGCGCAAGCCATCGGAGAAGATGAAGGCAATACGCTTGCTGCGCTCCGCTGGGCGGAGGGTGAAGAGACGGCGGCTTTCTTCGCAGGGGGCGGCGGACAGGATGCGCTTGCTGATTTAGAATTCGAAGGCGACGAGAATGGACGATACTCGGTTTACGCGCGGGATATCGCCGGCAACGAGACTGTATCGACCATCGACATTGCGAATATTGACCGCACAGCGCCGACGGTGACATTGACGCCGGATATTACCGGACTGACCAACGAATACGTGACCGTTACGGTAGATGCGGAAGACACCGGCAGCGGCATAAGCGAAGTGCTTTGGTCTGCAACCGAACCAGAGCCGGACAGCCCGTGGCCTTCCAGCGAGGTGGAGGACGGCGAGTTTATAGCCGAATCCAACGGGACATACACGGTCATTGCATTTGACAATGCAGGTAATGAAACGATCAGGCAAATTAATGTAACGAACATTATAACCGATGGTCCCGCGCTAGAGCTTGAACCCGAGACTACGGAGCCTGCCGAGAAAGTTACAGTGTCGATAGAGGTATCCGCAGTGGGCGCTGGGAATGGAATAGAAGCAGTCTTGTGGGCGGTTGGGAATTTGCCGGTCGGCTTTTTCCGCGAAGGCATAAGTGAAGATATTACGGCTGAGATGCAGTTCGATGCAACTGCCAACGGGACTTATACGGTCTACGCTCGCGATCTGGCAGGCAACGAGACAATTGAAACAATTGATATTGATAATATTCGGAGTGCCAATGCGGATCTTGCTGTGCTTGCCGTGATGACCGGCGCGGAAGAGGCGCTTTCGCTGTCGCCGGCGTTTGCTCCTCAGCAGCTGAGTTATACGCTGCAAGCAGGCTCTAACGTACAGTCCATTCTATTGATGGCTGAAGCGGCTGACGGTGCTGCATCCGTAACGGTAAACGGTAAGCCCCTTGCCGCAGGCTCTTCCACCTCGGTAAAGCTTCGCACAGGCGTCAATACGATTCGTGTCGTCGTAACGGCCGAGCTTACGTCTGTTGTACGGACCTATATAATTGAAGCTACCCGTGAAGGAACGGTTTCCTCCGGAATTGCGCCAAATAATGTGTTTATTGCGGAGCTGAACGGCAAGGAGACAGAGGGACTAAATGAAACGATCGCCAGCGGATCAGATGGAACGAACACCTATGATTTGAAGCTGGATGATGCTTCGGAAATTATCGCTCTTTCTCAGGCAAACGGCGAGAACGAGCTGCGCATCGGACCGTACGGCGGATCGGCGCCGCAGATCGATGCCGTTACGCTCACGCTGTCGGCAAAAGCGCAGTCGCAGCTGAAGGAGCGAAACATTAAGCTGACGCTTGATATTGGCGATGCTCTATATGAACTGCCAGCCGGCTCTTCCGCTGACGGAGGCGGCGAGCTGAAGGTGCAGCTGAGAGCGCTTCGCCAGCAAGCGGATACGGAGCAACTGCTTAGCGGAGCAGCTTTAACGGCATCGAGGGAGTGGAAACTGAAGCTCGCAGGCGTTCCGATTGCGTTTGCAACAAATGCAGTAAATACAACTACAGAGGATTCGCTGATTGTTTCTTTACCGGATGGATTTGATGCGGCGGCTCTGCGCAAGCTCGCCGTCTTCTTGGAAAGCGGTGTTGAAACGAAGGCGATCGCAGCGGGCACTATTCGATATGATTCGAAAGGGCAAGCAACGGGCATTGCGTTCGATGCCGGCGCTTCGGGCCGTGCTGCCGTCCTGCAAGCTGAGCCTGTAACGGTTAAGTACGAGAGCTACATTAACGGTAACGCCGACGGCAGCTTTGCTCCGTCGCGGTTATTAACGCGAGCAGAGCTGGCTGCGCTTATCATGAAGCTGTCTAAAGCTGAAGGGTACGAAGCTGCAGAAAGCAGTGATGCTGCGGTATTTAGCGATGTGCCGCAAAGCCATTGGGCAGCTGAGGCCATCAAATATGTGTCCGCTGCCGGCTGGATGAACGGCGGATCGGGCGGACTGTTCCGTCCGAACGACACGCTGACGCGGGGGGAGATGGCTGCTGTACTCGTGCGGTGGCGCGAGGTTGAGGTTTCCGGTTCGGCAGGCTCCCAGGGTTCCCATTGGGCTTCCGAGGCGCTATCTGCCACCGAGCAGCTAGGCTGGATGCGGGATTACACGGACGGCACTCCCAGCCCGGATGACAAAATGACGCGCGCCCACGCGATTAGGGTACTGAACCTCGTGTTTGGCCGACCGTCGCTTGCGGAAGGAGGTCCAACTTGGACCGACGTGCCGGCTACCCATTGGGCGGCAGGCTTCATCCGTTCCGCTGCGCAAAATTTCGAGGCGCATTATTACCTCAGCGGCGAGGTTGAGCTGATCGTGAAGTGAAAAGGACTGCCCAAAAAGAGACCGTCGAAAGCTGACGGTCTCTTTTCGTTTGTCTCCAAGCAAGGCTAATATTTTAACAAAATTCCCCTTTGTCAAAGCAGGTGAAGCGGAGAAATTGTAGAATAATGTAATAAAAAACCATATTAGGAGCGGTAATAGCATGTATGAGAATCGGCCAGCGAGCCATGAAGTAATGGAATATAACTACGACAGACCTTTTAGCGTTACGCTGCTTGCTATTCTGCTTATTCTCGGTGGCGGCTCCTTAGTCGTTGTCCAGCTAATTACATTCGCATCATTAAGCAAGTTTTTGGCAGAGCTCGGCTTTTCCGGAGTGCTGATCCAAGTTGCGATTGCTTTCTTAGGCTTGCTTGGAATTGCAAGCGGAATTGGAACTTTTCTCGGTAAGAAATGGGGATGGTGGCTCGCCGTGTTTTATTTCGCATACGCCATCTCTCGTAATCTCACTGCAATCATCTCGATACAGGATATCATAAGTCAGGTAGGCGCACCTGAAAATGGGGCAGGGAGCTACTACTTGAAGTACGGCATACGAGCAGTGTGGAACGGTCTAATTCTCTGGTATCTAGTTCGGAGCGAGGCCGTGAACAGTTACTTTTCGACTGGGGATACGCCGAAGTGGAAAGCGATACTGGTCGTATTCGGGATCATTGCTCTTATCTATGCTTTCTTTAATATCTTTTTCTAGAGCACAATCTTTAGCTTCTTAAACCAAATGTAAACAAAGTTTCCTTCGTTTTAAAGTTATGTTCATGAATGCTCACCTCTCATGGGTAAATGAGGAGTCCGGCGAAGACATTCCTCAGCCGATTAAACTGCATTTTGAAGCTGAAGCGCAGGCGATCCAAGAAGCAAGGGCAGTCGGAGGGCTTCAAATCTAAATCCAAAGGATGGAACATTATAACTTTACCGATTTCCAATTTTATTCCCCGGTGCTTCGATACTTGGGCAACAAGACTAATACTCTGGGGCTGTCCTTTAGGACGGCCTTTATTTTTTTCGCTCAGGTTGACAGGGTTGAAAATTATGGATATTGTATAAATAGATAATGTTAGTGAGTACTAACTATAACATTTTCCACTCAGAAAAGGTGATTGCCGTGGAACATACGCAGACATTAGACAATAAAAGCAAATTAATGCTGGCAGCCATCGACTTAATGGCAGAAAAAGGCTATAAGGGCGTATCCACGAAGGAGATCGCAGCAGCCGCCGGCGTTAGTGAAATGACGCTGTTCCGCAATTTTGGCAACAAGCTGAACCTGCTGGAGAACGCGGTTCAACATTTTCACTACTCGGTGGAAATGGCCAGTCTCTTTGAGGAGAAGATCGTTTGGGATTTGCGCGCGGATTTGCTCATGATTAGCCAAACGTATCAGGAAATGATGAGCCGCAACCGCAAGCTGTTCCTTATCGTGCTGGGAGATAACGATTTGGCCGGCATCCGGGAGAGGGCGCAGCAGCATCCGCGGAAACTGCTTGCATTGTTAACGGATTATTTTACAGAGATGCAGAGACAGAACAAGCTCATTGCTGCCGATGCCGAAACGCAGGCAATTACGTTTATGT
Organism: Paenibacillus sp. NEAU-GSW1; assembly: GCF_009737085.1. Lineage (GTDB taxonomy): Bacteria > Bacillota > Bacilli > Paenibacillales > Paenibacillaceae > Pristimantibacillus. The sequence continues at coordinate 3,637 of NZ_WOVL01000039.1, read as the reverse complement.
GGATGAATTACGGAGCGTTTATGTCGCAGCTGTTTACCGAGTCTCCGATTTCTACGGTGACTATGCAAAATTTCATGCATTCGAGTGTGGAGCTATTCGCAAGAGGGTTAACCCCGTAACGAAGAGGCTGATAGGAGGCATTCTATTGGATAATAAGCAACAGTTTACTGCGAAGAAGGTTGTAGGCCAAACCGCATCGGCAGGCTTTCAGATTGGTGTAAGGAGGACGCTTCCGGTATCGCCGGAAGAAGCCTGGGCGTTTCTTACCTCACCTGAGGGATTAACATTATGGATCGGAACCGTACCGCTTCTGACGTGGACGGAGGGCGAGTCGTTTACATCTGCTGAAGGCGTGTCGGGGCAATTAAGAGTCGTCAAGCCATTGCGGCAGTTGCGTTTAAAGTGGGGGAAGAAGGATTGGGAGAAGCCTTCGACCTTGCAAATCCGGCTCCTGTCCGACAAACCGGGCAAAACGACGATCAGCTTTCATCAAGAAAATCTGGATCATCCCGGCACACGGGAACAGATGAAGCTGTACTGGGAAGACGTGTTGGGCAAGTTAGCCGACGCGCTAATCAAATAAGAAGGGGAGAATAACGAATGAATAGATTCAGCCATATCGATCTTCGAGTAAACGATTTGGGAAGTGTTTTGCCTTTTTACGAACAGCTTTTGCCGGAACTGGGTTTTACCCGTAGCTTCCATAGCGCCAATTGGAAAGTGTTTGCCGCCGACGGCGAATTGCCTAGCGCCGCTTATTTTGCCATTACGGAGGACCGTGTTCATAAGCCCAATGAGAATCTGACCGGCTTCTGGGGGAAAGATCGGGAGGAAGTGGATCGTATCGCTTCGCTGGTAAAGCAAGCCGGGGGGACGATTAATGACGGTCCCAGGCTGTTTCCGATAAGTCCAACGTATTATGCCGTCTACTTCGAGGATCCTTGCGGCAATAAATACGAAATGGTGCATCGCTTGAATTAGTTTGACAATTGTTTGACATCAAACTATAATGCGGATATGGAAACTAGAGACGCCATTTCGTTAATCTCCAAGATCAGAGAAAAAGTAAATCGCTTTATCGTATTAGAAATGGAACAGCATGGGATGAACGGTATCGGCACTTCACATGGCGATATCATCTATTCGCTCTTCAAGTCGTCTAGACTGACAATGGCGGATATTTCCAAAAAAATCGGAAAGGATAAATCCACAGTTACTGCGCTTGTCGATAAGTTGGTTCGTCTTGGCTTTGTGACGAAGGAACGGGACACGGCGGACACGAGGGTTGTTTACGTGGCATTGACCCCAAAGGGGAGTGAGCTGGAAACGGTCTTTGAAACCATATCGCAAGAAATGCTGGACGTATTCTACTCGAACATCACAGATAAAGAAAAAGCGGATTTGCTTGCTATTTTAAAAAAGATATATAACAACTTTTAAATTTTTTTCGGCAAATAGTTTGATATCAAACAAAATGACCGGAGGCTATAAACATGAACGATTATACGAAATCTCTGCCTGAGCATACGGTGAAATATATCGGAGAGAATGATTTGTTTTTAGAGATTTTTGAGGGTATCCTTCCGGAGTCCGGGCAACAAAGGCCCCCTCTGCTTTTTGTTCACGGCGCTTTTACAGGGAGCTGGATGTGGAGCAAATACATTCCTCACTTTATAAGCAAGGGATGGAATTGCTTCGTCATGAACATGAGAAGCCACTATAAAAGCAGGCACATGGATATGACGCGGATTACCTTTGAGGATTATCTTGAGGATGTGATGCAGGCAATTGTGGAATGCGGTGTACCGCCAATCGTAATCGGATTTAGCATGGGCGGAATATTAAGCGAGAAGCTGGCGGAAACCGTCGATATCGCCGGTCTTGTATTGCTCGATTCCGTTGTCAGCAGAGAAGTCAATGAAGCTGTGCCGTATAATTCGTTAGGCCAGTTGTTTTCAGAAATCGTAGTGCCTGCCCCAATCCGTGAAGAGTTGGCAAGCGCAGATGAATCGGCGGATGATATTGCATTTCAAAATAAATATTTGGCGATAGAGTCTGCCAAGGCATTTAACGCTTTTATATTTTCCCCGGAATCAAATGGCATATCGATTGACAGCCACTCCATCGGTTGTCCAAGTCTGGTCATTCGAGCGGTCAACAGTGAGGATGACGAACGGCGGGGCCAGGCGCAGGCGAAGCTCCTTCGCGGGGAGTACAAAGGGCTTTGGAACACGACACATACCGGTTTGCTCGCGGGACAGCGATACAGGGAAGCGGTGGATGCCATTACGGATTGGCTAGAGCGCTTGATGTCTGCCAGACGCGTAGAGGTTAAACAATAAAGCTGAAAAATTGAAGCGGTCTTATTCCAGAAAGTATAGGGCAAAGGCCGCTTTATGTTATATTCAATTTAAGAAAGCTTGTCCCCGACGACAAACTAGAATAAAGGATGTGCGAACAGTGAATCTGGAATCGGTCATGCAAGAGCTTGAAGCGCTAGGCAAGGAACGCACGAAAAAAATATATATGTCCAATGGCGCGCACGAGCCGCTTTTTGGCGTGGCTACCGGCCAGATGAAGCCGATCCTCCGAAAAACAAAGCTGAACCAGACACTGGCCAATGAGCTTTATGCTACAGGAAATTATGACGCCATGTACTTTGCCGGAGTTATCGCGGAGCCGAACGTCATGACGGAGGCAGATTATGAGCGTTGGATGGAAGGCGCTTATTTCTATATGCTTTCGGACTATGTAGTCGCTGTAACCTTGTCGGAATCGGATATTGCGCAAGAGGTTTCGGATAAATGGATTGCGAGCGGCGATGAGCTGAAAATGTCGGCGGGCTGGAGCTGTTACTGCTGGCTGCTTGGCAATCGTCCGGACAGCCAGTTCTCCGAAGATAAAATCGCTGGGATGCTTGAGCTTGTGAAAAATACGATTCACGATGCCCCTGAACGAGCGAAATATGCGATGAGCAATTTCTTGTACACGGTGGCGGTATCCTACCAACCGCTCCATGATCAGGCGATCGAGACGGTGAATGAAGTAGGCCAGATCGAAGTAAACCGCGGCACGCCAAAGAGCAAGTTTTTGAGCACTTCCGCTAACATTCAGAAGGCGATAGATAAAGGCCAAATTGGTTTTAAACGCAAGCATGTAAGGTGTTAGTGTGGTGGAAGGAAAGGGGAACGCAATGAGCAAAAAAAGTATTCTGTTAGGCATTCTGATTTCCTTATTGCTGCCAGCCATTTATTATGCGGCAGTTATAATGGGAGTCTTAAACCTGTCGACCGTTATGGAGTTGTTTCGTCCCGCCCCGGATGAGTTTCAGTATGGGGACTCCTATTTCGTCGTGGCGCATTTTAACCCCGTCGAATTTCTTCTGCTAGCTGCGCTTATCTTTGTGATTTATATGATCGTTCTATCGGTTATCCGCTATGTGAAGCGTAAAGCCGCTCGTTAGAGCAAAAGAGGCCGTCCCAAAAGTGGTTCGCTCGCTGAAAAAACGGCTCGCATCAGTAATTGAAGAAGCGGTATTCATGAAAATAGTGTTGCAGAGAGCTATCCCTGCAACACTATTTTTCGATTTTGATGCTTTGTGGCTTTCTTCAGCAAATGATGGGCAAGCGAAAGCCAC
>NZ_WOVL01000038.1 GCF_009737085.1 Paenibacillus sp. NEAU-GSW1 | reverse complement strand
TGGATATGCATTATCGGTTCGACGCATGCACGAACCAGAGCGTGTGTTTGGCCAAATCAAGAATAACCGAGGATTCCGCCGGTTCCTGCTTCGAGGCTTGCCGAAAGTCAGCCTAGAGGTCGGGTGGCTTTCACTTGCCCATCATTTGCTGAAGAAAGCTGCAAAGGATAAAAATCTAAAAATAGCGTTGCAGGTCCGCAACGCTATTTTTATGAAATTCACTTTTGTAATTTACTGATGCGAGCCATTTCTCTAGCGAGCGAACCTCTTTTGAGACGGCCCCTTTTTTGCGGAGAAAGAAAGGGGGGATAGCGGAATCACTTGATCACTCGACTTTGCGAGCATTTCGGAAGAACAAATTTTCGCCTGAAATGCAGATGGCTAAATCATGCTAATCGATGACCTGAAAATCAAGGTTCAATCTTATATCGTGCATTATAATCCGTATTGAAGATGTCGATTCATTGAGCCTTTCGACTCATCAGAGGCGGGGGTTCAGCAGGGCTTTGGCATCGCATTAAACTTTAGACGGATTAGGAGTGTAACATGGTGACGTACAGCAATCCGGTAATTTCCGGCTTTTATCCTGACCCGAGCATATGCCGTGTCGAGGATGATTATTATTTGGTGACAAGCACTTTTGCCTATTTTCCCGGAGTTCCTATATTTCACAGCAAGGATCTTGTCAATTGGCGCCAGATCGGACATTGTCTCACTTCCGAGCAGCAATTGCCGCTGGCGAACACCTGGTTATCGGGAGGGATTTTCGCCCCGACGATCCGTTATCACGAGGGCTGGTTCTATATGGTTACGACGAATGTGAGCGGGATCGGCAACTTCTTTGTTCGCAGCCAACAGCCTGCCGGTCCCTGGTCCGAGCCGATACCTGTCGCGCAGGATGGCATTGATCCATCGTTATTATTCGATGAAGATGGCCGCGTATACTTTCAATCCGTTTTTTCCGGCAATGAAGGCGATGGCGTTTATCAATGCGAGATTGACGTATCGACCGGGAACCTGCTGACTGAGAGTCGTCTGATCTGGAAGGGAACGGGCGGAGCGCATCCCGAAGCGCCTCATCTTTACAAGATCAACGGACTTTATTACTTGTTGATTGCCGAAGGCGGGACGGAATACGGTCATATGGTGACGATAGCGAGAAGCAGCGCTCCATACGGGTCTTATGAACCATGTCCCGATAATCCGATTCTTTCTCACAGAAGTCTGAAGAGCAGCATACAAGCAACAGGGCATGCAGATCTGGTACAGGCGCATGACGGCAGCTGGTGGGCGGTATTCTTGGGTGTCAGACCTGTCTCCTATCCCTACCGGCATCATTTGGGCAGGGAGACGTTTCTGGCGCCTGTGTCATGGACGGCAGACGGCTGGCCGATCATTGGTAACGGGGGAAGCGTCGAGACCGTAATGGAGTCTCCAAAGTTGAATGAAGTCCGGTGGCAGACTAACGGAACAAGAGATGATTTTAACGATGCAAATTTAGGCTTGGACTGGGTGTTCCTGCGGAATCCGGATCCGTCATGTTGGTCGCTGAACGCTTCTCCGGGGAATCTAGTATTGCGCGGAAATAAGACTTCTCTCGATCAAACCGGCTCACCCGCCTTTGTAGGCCGTCGATTGCGCCACTGGACATGCAACATTTCCGCCTTGCTGGAATTCGAACCGCTGCACGAGGGCGAGGAAGCTGGACTTACTGTATATATGAACGAAAGATATCATTACGATCTGGCCGTAATGCTCAAAGAAGGACGTAAGGTAATCGTTTTCCGGCGAACCGTAGGATCCTTGAGAACGGAGCGCACACTGGAGTGCTCAGAAGGTCCTTTCGTACTTCAGATTGAAGCTCAGCCGGAATGGTTTCATTTCAAGATTCAGCAGAATCCATCCAATGTCCTCGAAGCGGGATCTGGTGAAACGCATTTGCTCTCAACGGAGGTTGCGGGCGGCTTTACGGGATTAATCATTGCGATGTACGCAGTCTGCGAAACGGGGCAGGGTTCTCCAGCATGCTTTGATTGGTTCGAATATGAGCCGTTGAACGGATGATGTTCAGCTCGTTTATTTAAGTCCCTTCTGTGTGTGGCCCATGGATTTCTGTGAGGCATGATTCCGACTTTACCCATACGTACAGAGCTTATATCAAGACATTACAATTTTAATGACGCGCAGGAGCTTGTCTGGAGGGAGGTGAATCAGGCTATACGAAGCCATGCTATTGCCGGGGTCGATCGCATATTCGATATTGCGGAAGTACTCTAGCAATCGGCTCCTCGCGGTTGCCTCGGCTTTCTTTGGCGCTTTCACAAAATGGAACGAATAAAAAGGAAAAGGTTTCCTCCAGCAATCGGGGCTATCTGCTTGGAACTAACCGTCAAGGCTTATATGCTTGTTCAGAAGCTTGATATCCCCAGCCGTTTTGGTTCGGAGGTATTTTAATTGAAATGTCTATATCATGCTATTCGATGTCTTAAATATCAAGGTTTACTATCACTAGTGTTGTTATTATCTATTTTACTGGGAGTTATGGAAGGGGCTCTATCGTTTATGATAAGTACAGACAAGAGAGGGTAAGCTATCACATCTAAAGAGGAATCTTACTAAGCTAGGAGGAACACTTATGAAAGCGTTAACAGAAGGTGCCCAGAAAGCAGGGCCGACGCTCAAGAGAAACCGGTTCTGGTTCAAAGCATTCCAGCAGCGTTACTTGTACATGATGTCACTTCCATTCGTAGTATGGATTTTTATTTTCAGCTACGTACCTTTATGGGGCTGGCTTACCGCTTTTCAAAATTACAAACCGAAAAATTCAATTCTCGATCAGAAATGGGTTGGCTTTGAGAATTTCATTGAATTATTCCAAGATGATAGATTTTATATTGTTTTACGAAATACGCTGGCCATGAGTACATTGGGACTAATTGTAGGCTTCACGGCTCCTGTTATATTCGCATTATTGTTAAATGAGATGAAAGGTCAGTTTTTCAAACGGTCGGTTCAAACGATTTCGTATTTACCTCACTTTGTTTCATGGGTTGTCGTGGCCGGACTCGTATATAAAATGCTTTCGACTGACGGCGGAGCGGTGAACCAATTGCTCATGTGGCTTAATATTATCGATGAGCCTATTCAGTTTATGGCTAAAGGCAATTTGTTCTGGGGAATTGTAACCGCTTCGGATCTATGGAAGGAAATGGGGTGGAGCTCGATTATTTTCCTGGCAGCGATGGCGGGCATCGATCCCGAGCTTTACGAAGCGTCAACGGTTGACGGCGCAGGCAGATTCCGCAAGATGTGGCATATCACGCTGCCTGGTATACGTACAACCTTCATGGTACTTTTCATCTTGTCGATTGGACATTTAATCAGTATTGGATTCGAGAAGCAGTTCTTGCTGGGCAACCCGCTGGTATCTGATTATTCAGAGGTATTCGATCTGTATGCGCTCAAGTACGGAATTCAAATGAGCCGATATTCGTACGGTACGGCAATCGGAATAATTAATTCCGTAGTCAGCATCCTATTAGTGTTTATCGCGAACGGAATATACAAGAGAGTCACCAAAGAATCAATCATATAGGAGGCGCGGCAAATGCAAGGAGTTGTTCAAAAAAATATTGGCGATAAAATCTTTGACATATTCATCTATGTATTCATGGCTATGGTAGCTATTGTAACCTTATATCCGTTTTTAAATGTACTCGCGATTTCATTTAACGATTCGGTGGATACCGTGCGAGGCGGTCTGACGATTTATCCGCGTGAATTTACCTTAAAAAACTATGAAACGATATTCGGCTATGAGGGCCTGATCACCGGCTTTAAAAACACCGTCATTCGGACGGTTGTCGGTACGGCAATCGGGGTTGTGGCAGCGTCTATGATGGCTTACACGTTAAGCCGTCCTGATTTTCAAGCTAGAAGATGGATGTCGGTTGTGTTCGCTCTCACGATGTATTTCTCAGGCGGACTCATTCCTGGCTTCCTATTAATTAAAAATTTAGGCATGATCGGTACCTTTTACGTTTACATCATTCCTGCACTGCTCAGCGTTTGGAACGTGTTCGTTGTCCGCTCGTATATCGACGGACTTCCGTATGCGCTTCAAGAATCAGCGAAAATTGACGGTGCGAATGATTGGACTATATTTTGGAAGGTGATCCTTCCGCTTTGCCAACCCGTACTTGCGACAATCGCATTGTTCATTGCTGTCGGACACTGGAATTCCTGGTTTGATACGTACTTGTTTAATAACAGGAGCCCGGAAAATACGACGCTTCAGTACGAGCTGATGAAGGTGCTGTTATCTACGCAGACGGGCAGCAATTACCGCGACCCGAACGCACAGCAAACGATGGCGGCGGTATCGCCTGAATCCATTAAGATGGCGATTACGATCGTCGTTACCGTACCCATCTTGCTCGTATATCCATTCCTTCAAAAGTATTTTGTCAAAGGAATGACACTTGGCGCAGTAAAAAGCTAATTTTGGTAATAGCAGGTTTCCTGTTATATACATGCAAATCACGCACAGAAAAAAGGGAGGCTTAATAAAATGAAAAGAAAGATTCAAATGGCACTTAACTTAATGTTGGCACTCGTATTCGTATTCGTCACAGCATGCAGCAATTCGAATGAAGGCGGTAATAACACTAAAGAAACAACAAATGCAACAAATGAGCCTGCAGCTGAGCCAATTACGATTCGCTTGGCAACCGGTAACAACTCGAACTGGGATGACATGCAATCCGATATCGGCAAATTTATTAAAGAAAAAACGGGCATTACAATTAAAGAAGAATTCCCTGTCGGCGGCACCCAAGATGAGATGTTCGCGCTTATGATAGCAAGCGATGAGTATCCGGATATGGTTGTGCCGGGTAGCAGCACAAACAAAATGGTTGATGCAGGCGCCTTGATCGACCTTCGTCCATTGATCGAAGAGTATGCTCCTAACATTAAAAAGGTTTACGGCGAATATTATAACCGACTTCGTTGGAGCAAGGATGATGACGCGATTTATACGCTTTCGCTGACCGGCGTTAATCATACGTACTTTGATTCAGGAAGCGGCTTCCAATTGCAGCACCAAGTGCTTGAAGCAGCCGGCTACCCGGAAATCAAAACCGTTCAAGATTACGAAGCGGCAATCAAAGCATATATTGAGAAAAACCCAAAAACGGCAGACGGCCAACCGAATATCGGTTTGTCTCTTAACGGCGGGGAATGGCAAATTCTGATTTCCGCAACAAATCCGGCGTTCCTTGCAACCGGCGCTCCTGACAATGGCGAGTTCTTCATTAATGAAGATACTTATGAGGCAATCATGCACTACCAGCGTCCTGAAGAAAGAGAATACTTCCGTTGGCTGAATCACATGAACGATATCGGCTTGCTTGATAAAGAAAGCTTCGTTCAAAAATACGATCAATACAAAGCAAAAATCGCTTCCGGCCGCGTTCTGGGTCTTATCGACCAACAATGGGATTACGGCCAAGCTGAGAACGCTTTGAAAGCTGAAGGCAAATTCGCTTCGACATATGCTCGTTTCCCTGTAACATTAAACGACACTTACCAAGATCATACCTTCCAGAGTACTGGTTACCTTCCAGCCCTCGGAATTGCTATTACGAAAGATGCTCAAGATCCGGTTCGTTTGATCAAATTCCTGGACTACCTTGCTTCCGATGAAGGCCAAGTGCTTTTAAACTGGGGGATTGAAGGCAAGCATTACAATGTGGTAGACGGCAAACGAGTCATTCCTGCCGATGTGCAAGAGCAGAAAATAAACGATAACAACACATTTATGAAAACAACGGGTATCGGCAACTACAACATATCCGCCCGTTACGGCGACGGCGTGAAGGATCCGTCCGGAAACTACTACACGACAACATTCCCTGAACAAATTCAAACGTCTTACTCGGAAGAAGACAAGAAGACGCTTGCTGCTTACGGCGCAACGACTTACAAGGATCTGTGGCCTTCTGATGATGCGTTCCCTGAACGCAAATACGGTGCGGCTTGGACGTTGCAGTTCGAAACAGGCTCTCAAGAAAACGTTATTTTCCAAAAAACGCAAGATATTATGAAGAAACGTATTCCAGAAGCGATTCTTGCCAAACCGGCTGATTTCGATAAAGTATACGACGCCTTCTTGAAAGATCTAGAAGATGCGGGCGTAGCCAAAATGAATGCCGAGTTAACGAAAATGGTTAAGGACCGCGTTGAGCTTTGGTCGAAATAAGATTTGTATAAGAGCAAGGAATGGAGAGAGCTCATTTTGTGAGCTCTCTTCCTTCGTTATAAATATTAAGCGGAAGCAAGGTGTCCGGCACTGTACCGGCGGATGAGGCTGATAGCCAGGAGCACTCGGAGGGGGCTGATGATTCGCGAAAGAAAACCAAATTTATCCAGGCTTAATCATGCTATACCATGTCCAAAAAATCAAGGTTCACTATTCAGCCTGTTGATAAAGTAGTTATGTAAGGAACAAACGCGAGTGGCGTGAGCGCAAGAAGAAAACGATTAAAGAAGGAGACTAGATTGATGAAAACAAGGGAAAAGTCGCGTGGATTCACCAAACAAAACATTTCCTTATGCAAGACCGCTTCACTTCTGCTGACGGCCGCCGCGTTGACGGTAAGCATGTGCCCTTCGTTGACGCTCCCTGACAGGGCATTCGCAGCGGATTCGACCGGAAGCGAAGCAGCGGCCGTACGGCCAGACATCAGATCAAGCATGGAATGTTACGGAGGCAGCTGACACCGTTACGGTTGCTCATGATCAATCAGGAAAATAAATAAGCTAGTTCAGAAGCTTGATATCTCCGGCATAATGGTTCGGAGGTATTCAGGTGAAATGTTAGCGGAATACGCTTACCGAGATTTTAATACTCACTCGAGGAGGAGTCATAATGGATAACGTGAGCATTCAATTTGACCGGTTTCCGGGAGGGCTTGGCAAGGCGGTCGTGTTTAGTTTTGACGATGGCCGCGAGCAAGACAGGAGGCTGGTGCAGGCTTTTAACCGATATGGCCTTAAAGGAACGTTCCATCTGAATTCAGGCAAATTCGGTCAGGAAGGATACATCAGTGCCGAAGAAGCGGCGGACTTATATCGCGGCCACGAGATTTCGGCCCATACCGTCACGCATCCATTCCTGGAGCAATCCCCGGACGACCAGATCGCGGAGGAGCTGATCGCGGACCGCCGAAATTTGGAGGCGATTGCGGGATACCCTGTACGCGGCATGAGTTATCCGTTCGGCACCTACAACGATCGTGTTGTGCACGCGCTGCCGGTGCTAGGTATTGAATATGCCCGCACTGTCCAGAGCCACGGCGGCTTCCATATGCCGGATGATCCGCTAAGATGGCATCCGACCTGCCACCACAAGGACATGTTGGTGAAAATCGAACAGCTGCTGGCTTCTAAAAGCTGGTTCAGCCGGATGGAGCTATTGTTCATCTGGGGCCACAGCTACGAATTCGACAACGATGATAACTGGGAGCTGGTGGACAAGGCAGGCGAGCTGCTCGGCGGGGAGGAGTCGGTCTGGAAAGCGTCGATGACGGATATCGTGTCCTATCAAAATGCGCTCAGAGCGCTCCGTTTCACGGTTGATCGAAGCATCGTGTTTAATCCGAGCGCCGTTGAGGTTTGGTTCAGCGCAGACGGCGAAGTTGTCCGTATTGCGGCAGGCGAAACGAAAAGGCTGCGATAGCGAGCGTTGCAACCACTAGCGTTGCATTAATGTTCTCTAGATTTTCATAACTTTCTGTTTAATTGAAGTTTGCGCATAAAAACCAGCTAATGTTTGTCAACCATTTAGTGTTGGGGAAGTATTGAATTGCTAGTAGCCCGCTTTGTAATTCGGCTACTGGAAGCAGTAAACTTCCCTGAGCTAAATATACCAGGATCTAGTCCCGCATAGGCGACGAGTTGTTTGGCATCCTTGAACTGTAGCAAGCTCGTGTAGACAGCGATTGATTAAGTTGTTGCTATTAAATCATACGGATACTGCTCTATACCTGGAATCGTGTAGACTCTTCTATAGCCTGCATCGATAAGCGCTTGTGCCGCTACAGAACTCTTATAGCCCCTTTGACAGTAAAGGATTAATGGAATATCTTTTCTCACACATACCGAGTACGGGTTATTTGATATATGATGTAACGGTATACAAATGCTTTCCTGTAGATGCCCTGTTTCATAGTCCTCATTAGTCCGCACATCAACAAGCATTGCAGTATGATCAGTTAACATCAGCTCCCTCGCTTCATCGGGGGACAGATTTTTACTTTGAAATTCTCTGCCCCCAGTCTGAGGAATACGCTGCTCCCTATCAAGCATTCTTACAACAACTGCTGCAGCTTCCGCACGAGTTAAGCTGCCCGCAGCGTCGAACATGTAATGGTCACGCCCGAGCATTATACCTTTCACATACACCTGCGCTATATGCATAACGCAGGTATGGCAGGAATATAAGTCCCTAAGTTTTTCTGCCGCCGACCATTCGTACTCATCTTTTTCTCCGAATTCTGTTAAAAGCGCCTCATGAACGATTCTTGCAGCGGAACGGCGCTCAATGGGTTTGCTTATGTTTGTTAGATCATAGTCCTCTATTATTCCCTTATACAAAGCGTAATCCATATACCCTGATGACCAACAGCCACGCGTTGGCTCTATATTGCCTTTACAACTTCTAATTACCATTGTCACAAACTGTTCTGTAGTAACATGATCCTCGAGATGAAGTTTGGCTTCCGCATCAAAGTCTATTGCTGATTCCATTAGTTTCCTCCTATAATTCGCGTGAAGTTCTCTGGTTAAACAGGAGTAACTCTTATGGTAACACTGTCATAGGCGTCAATGCCTGTAACAGAGAAGGTGCTTGAAATGTTCGTTGTAATCTCACCTGTCCATAAATCCTTTAGGTAATAGCTTGCGGCATTTTTAAATTTTTCAGCATCGATTATTTTCTGCCCAATATAATCGATAATGCGGCTTACATCAACGGAATGCTTCTTCGTGTCTCTTGAGTCGCTGAGATTAATATAGGATATTGCAATATCTCCGTTCGCAAGAGGCTTTACAAGAATATCAACACGGTTGTTATTCGCAATATAGGCCGTATCGGGATGGGCATTATCGATAGAGCAGTAAATTCTTTTTGCCTGAATACCGAGGGTATCCTGATTCAATGCAATTACATCTTTGTTCGCAATAATCGTCCATAGCTCGTCATCCTTTGTAACCCGTCTTAAATCCATTCCAAGCATAATCGGGGAATTCATCATACACCACATCGTCATATGAGTTTTACTCATGGTATTTGTGATTCCGTTCATACCGATTACAAGCATATCGGGATCGTTCCACCCCTTGTCAAGTCCGGCAAACTCGTCCATAATAACCGCCTTGCTGTACTGCGAGGTTATACTTGCGGTATGGTTTGAACTCCATTCGGCGGAGCCCGGATTACCATCAGAGCCGACACTGAAGGTTATATCATTAAGAATGCGCCATGAGTCTCCAACCTTATATCCCCAGTTATGCGGCTGTGTTTTACCCCATTCACAGATGGAGAATACAACATCATGGTCAGGGTCAGCCTTGTTCAAGCCTTCGAGCAAAGCCGCATATGAATTAAGGGTATTTTCCTGCCTTCTGTGGTTCATAAGACGTATAATATTTTCACCCTTATTTAAGGATACCGTTATTTCTTCCGAATCTGCAAAGGTAGCTGTACTTTGGGTAAGAGGAAGCAAATGATCAAAATATCGAGTTTCATGATCTGCGTTTCCTACTGCAAGCTGAAGCCAGCGTCCCGTGCCATCCTCCTCACCGCTTGCGTAATTTATGGTTATGGCGTATTTTCCGCTAGCCGGTGCGTTCACAGTAAACGCAAGCTCGCCCCAGCGGTCGCCCACAGGTGTTGTACCCACGTTTGTTCCGTCGAATGTACCGATATTTGTCACATAGTCGCCACTGTTTTTTGATGCACCCTGGCCTAAAAGCACACCGTCCTTAACAGCATTTAAAGTTATTTTCAGTTCCTCGCCCGTAACCGTTATGCTTCTGATATTCGGGGCATAGGAATATTTTGAATTTGTTGAGTCTGAGAACGTTGCATTGTCCCAAAGGTAATAGCAGTTATCAACCTTTATAAAGTCAACCCCCCAGTCCATATAAGACCTCGTGTCGACATCCTCAAAGCCGCAAGTACCTACGGCAGAGCCTGCACAAAGATTTGTGCCTATATCATTGTACATGCCGAATTTAAGTCCCTTGCTGTGTATGTAATCAGATAATGCCTTAAAGCCGCTTGGAAATTTAATCGTTTCATTTGAAAGCAATCCGTTTACGCGTTCGGACTTATAGCAGCCGTCATCGAGCACGACATACTTGTATCCCAGATCCGCCAGTCCCAAATCAACAATTGCGTCTGCCATAGCCTTTGTGAGTGCCTCGTTGTTCTTACTGCCAAAAGCATTCCAACTGTTCCAGCCCATGGCGGGGAGGCGTCCCTGCTTTTTATCTAAAAGCACCTTGCCGTTTGAGAAAGCCGGAAACATATAGTCAGGATCCGTGATCTCGTCCGGAGCAGTCCTTGATGTCGTTCTAGCCGATACGGAGGCAGATATTGAATTTAAATTCATAAACTTGTCCATAAGAAACCCTCCCTTAAACGCTTGCATTTTCATTGTTATGATAAGACAAATAAATTTGTTGATAAATATGTTTTTATCGAGTGATTATGGGGAAATGTGATATATTAATTTCGGGAGCTGATTTCAATGAAACTATATTATGCAAAAAGCCCTTTAATCTCATCTGATATTTATCCCATGCAATATGGTGAACAGCAGTGTGATAACGGATATTCCTTTGGACCTGCAGTGCGTAACTTCTATTTAATTCATTACATTTACAGCGGGCAAGGCGAATTGCATATTAATAAAAAAGCTTATAACGTACATGCAGGACAGCTTTTTCTGATTTATCCGAAACAAACTGCATATTATAAGGCAGATGACACTGAGCCGTGGCTGTATCGCTGGATTGAGTTTGACGGCAGCTTTTCGGAAAAGCTTATGACTGTGGCAGGCTTCTCAAACGAAAACCACGTTATAAATGATGATAATGGCGTTGGAAACGCACTTAAGAATATAATAGATTTAGGCTGGTGTGACTTCGAAACAATCATGAGCCATCTTTGGTCATTTATCGCGGCACTTACGAAGGGTAAATTATTAAAGAAAGATGAGAATCTAGCAGAAACATATGTCTCTTATGCAAAAAACTATATAAGAAGCAATGTTCACAAAAGGATATTCGTTGCTGAAATTGCACTTTTTTTAAACATAGACCGCAGTCATCTGGCACGTATCTTCAAAAGCATTTGCGGCATAAGCACACAACAATTTATAATTTCTCTTAAAATGGAGATGGCTTCACAATCACTCAAAAAAAGCAGCATGACCATTAAAGAAGTTGCCAATAGTGTCGGATATGACAATCAAATGGAATTTTCGAAGCTGTTTAAAAAACACTTTAATATGACTCCCACACAATGGAGAGAACAAGATATCTTTCAACAGTCTATAAACAACTATGAATGATATTATTTGTTCCTGTTGAATCTGACGCAAAAGCAGCAAACGGTCGAGCTGAAGGGCACGTACAGGAGCCTTCTGAAAGAAATAACCGTCGGTCCTAATGTAGACTTGGATCCATATGCGATTGAAATCGTCCACATATAACTTTCAATAATCGGCCTTAGCTTCCCCCATGTGTAATCAATCCGCGATCCGGATGGATCGGCGATTTTCAATGCGACGAAGGTCCTCATGAAATTACCGGAAACATTATGCCCATCGACTGGGAGAAAAACTTCACCGAACAAGATGAACGAGGGATATCGATCAAAGTTCCTCAAGATAATTGGGAGCCGCTTGATACCGTCATCAAGTTGGTTGTGGAGTGCTAAATCAAGTTGATGTAGTCTAGGACCCATATGCGGTTGGAGGAATATCCATTGCCCATATGAACAATAAAGCCGGCTGATCGGATAACGTCAGCCGGCTTTGCTTATAGGCTTAGAATTAACAATGTAGTTCAATCGCTAGGCAGTTGACATACGGTGTCGGACGTCTGTCCGGCAGCGAAACGATCAGAGCTCCGTACGCCTGTTCGAACGGAACATCTCCCGCTCCAAGCAACCGGACGGACTTCACTTGGTCTGCTGGAGTCAATGTACGAATGACGGCGCGATGATCTTCCGGCCACCGCATTTGGAAAGCGTACAGCGTATTTCCCTTTTGTGTGAAACGAAAGTCGCTTGCGTTCCAGTCTACCCTGTCCTCCGTGAAATGGTCGATGACGACGCGGGAAAGACCTTCGCCCGATACGCGGAACGGCCTTGTGCCGTATACGCCTTCCTCGCAAACCCGAATCCATTTGGCCATCTCTTGCAAGATATACTTGCATTCATCATCAATCGTACCGTCCGGCTTCTGCGGAATATTGAGGAGCAGGTTGCCGTTCTTGGCAATGATATCGACCAGAATTTCGATGACATGCCCCGGTTTTTTATAAACAGTATTGACATTATAGAACCAATCCCCGACACACGTATCCGTCTGCCAAGGGTCAGGCCTGATCTCCGGAGACTGGCTACGCTCAATGTCGAGGATCCCGATGCGGTAAACGTCCTGCCTGCGGTCTTTCTGATTAAAAAGGGCGCGATTCACCCCGCCGTTAGCCGCGGCGCTGGTATTATACAGGTGTGCGACCGCCTGCAGCCCGGCTGCGAACAAAGGATCGTCCAAAGATGCGTCTCTATTATCCCATGCGCTGGCGAACGGCAGACCGCCGTCGGAGTACAGCAAATCCGGCTGGTACAGATCGGTGACTTCCCTGATGACGTCAAGCCAGCGCTGATGCCACAAAGGATTGGTTGTATACCATGGTCTCGGCTCGGACAGCAGCTTGTCCGGATCATAATGCTCGCGGTTCGGCAAATATAAATCCTCGAATTCAGGGTCATTACCATCATACAGGACTCCCGCATAAAGGCCTTCCTTATCCTGACCCTTATTGAATTTAAACCAGCTGAACGTCGCTCCCAGATGCTCGCTCAGACCGAAAGGCAGTCCTCGGCGGGAAGCGGATGCTTTCCACAGCGCAACAATATCTTTCTTCGGTCCCATGTTGACCGAGTTCCAGCGGTGAATTTTCGAATCGTAGTTAAAGAAGTTGTCATGGTGCATCGCCTGCGCAACGAAATACTTGGCGCCGGCAGCCACGTACAAGTCCATCAGCGATTCTGGATCGAAATTTTCCGCTTTCCATAGCTGAACGATATCTTTGTAGCCGAATTTCGACGGATGTCCGTAATGGCGAATATGGTACCGGTATTGCTCAGAACCCTCGTAATACATGTTTCGGGCGTACCAGTCTCCGAACATCGGCACCGATTGTGCGCCCCAGTGCGACCATATGCCCAGCTTCGCGTCACGGAACCATTCCGGACACTCGAATTTCCTGAGCGATTCAAATGTAGGTTCGAAAGGACCCTTAGCAATTTGCGCTTTAACCATACAATACTGGCCTCCTATTTCATGGATACAGCCTTTATTCTAGCAAAGTCTTGAATGTAAAATCTTCAGGCTCTATGAAGCTGTGCCCGCGATGCTCGTGCCGTTCTTCGTAATCGTATACTCGTTGGCGGCGCCGCTCCAGAAGTGAAACTTATCAGTTAGTCGGAATGTCCTAAAGATATGATTTTTTTGCTCTTATTGAAATTCTACTTTTGTTTTATAAATTGTGTTGCTTTTGACGTACAGTCCAAGCGCTTAGATGATGATTTCAAGCACCCCCTTATTGAGCAACATCTGAAAGCAATGTCATTATTATTTTAACGGTGTAGCCTTCCTGATAATACATCAAAAAATGAACTGAAAATCATATTGAAATTCAATTACAGCTCAAATCATGTACGGGTTCCGTATCCAGATTTAAGAGCAAAAGCTGCGTCTACTGTGGCTGTCATGCGGTATGGAGGATGAACTGAAGCGCTCAAACTAGTAAACAACGGGTAACGAAATAAAGAAATGCATATTGTTTAGCTTTGTCCGCTGGTCAGATAATTAAAATGATCATTTCGAAAGCGGTTGCACACCTTTACTGCGAAAATACTTCGTTCACGGCATGCAGCTGGGAAGCGCAATGATAGTTTCAGCTCGAAACGACCGTGCGGGTTACAGCCCGCACGGTTTTTTGACTTGTAACTAGCTCGCAGCTGCTGTACATTTCATAGTATGAAAAGTAAACAATGGGTAACTGCGTAAAGAGATATGTATTGTATTATCAGGTTCCAAACAAGATGATTAATAGCATACAGCTCGTCGCAGTTGCGCCTGAGTGTAAAGGGGTAATCCTATTGCGGATACCAAGGCCTAGTATAAACAAGATAAATTTAATACTTACTGCGCTGATTCTACTGTTAGTCTTATCAGCATGCGAGAATGAAAACAATGCAAAGCTTTCGGAAGAGCCTAAGAATGATACACCTGTGCCGGTAACGAACGCTGATCCTGCGCTAATCCGTTATGATCCGCCTATTGAGCTGTCTTTTGTAAGAGAAGTAAGCGAAGTTATGGACGGATTTATCAAACAATTGCCTGGAGAAACTTTGGAAGATAACCGCTGGACAAGACTGAATGAGGAAGTGCTGGGAATCAAGATTAAATACGAATGGACTGCGAATGGGGATTTATACCGCCAAAAGCTTGGGGCATCCATTGCTTCCGGCCATATTCCGGATGTCGTGCAGGTGACCCCCCAGCAGCTTAGAGAGCTCAGCAACGCAGGGTTAATTGAAGATTTGACGGAAGCGTATCATAATTATGCTTCTCCATTAACGAAAAAAGTACTTAGCGAGGAAGGCGACGGCCCATTTGAGGCGGCAACGATTGACGGCAAGCTGATGGGCATTCCGCAGACAAGCTCGTCGATTGAAGATGCGGATTTGTTATGGATCAGAACGGACTGGCTGAAGAGGCTGAAGCTGGCACCGCCGAAAACAATGGATGATTTATTGGCGATTTCGAAAGCGTTTACCGAGAAAGACCCTGATCGAAACAGTCAGAACGATACTTATGGGATTGCTGCAACCAAATATTTGGGTGATCCGGTTATGGGGCTTGTTGATCTTATGGCTGGTTACGATGCCTTTCCAAATATATGGATCAAGGATAAGCAAGGCAAGCTTGTATATGGCGGAATTCAGCCCGAAGTCAAAACGGCTTTAAAAGTGATTCAGAAGATATATAGTCAAGGTCAGCTAGACCCCGAATTTGCTTTAAAGGACGGGGAAAAGGCTAGAAAGCTGGTTGCCGATGGAAAGATCGGCATGATCTACGGGGAGCAGTGGGCTTCCTTTCTGGTGCAAATAAGCCGGAACAACGATCCAAATGCGGATTGGCAGGCGTATCCCATTGTTTCTGCGACGGGGAAAGCGCCAAAGGTGCCGCTTAAATTCAACACAAACACATTCTTTGCGGTTAAAAAAGGCTATGAGCATCCGGAGGCTGTTGTGAAGCTAATTAATTTGCATCTGGAGAAGAACTGGGGGCAGACCGCAGAATATGAGAAGTTTTACAACACGACATACCCGGTATGGCAGTTATCTCCGGTTACCCCGTCTCCGACAAGAAAAAACCTGGAGGCCTACAGGCAGATAGAAGACGCGCGAAAGACCGGTAACATGGCGAATATGAAGGACGAAGCTATCTATATCAAAAAGAGAATGGATGTGTATTTATCTGGAGAAGACGTTGGCGAATCGGGCTGGGGCTGGCTGAAAACCTATGGTCCAACAGGTGCGTTTTCCATTATTGATCAGTATGAGAAAAACAATCAGCTGCTGTATGAGAGTTTTGTTGGTGCTCCTACAGATACCATGATTGACAAGCAGCAGATTCTTAACGATCTGCAGGATCAAACCTACATGAATATTATTTTGGGCAGACCAATCGATGATTTCGACCAATTCGTACAGGAGTGGTATAAGCTGGGCGGCGACAAAATAACAGATGAGGTTAATCAGTGGTATGAACAACGGAGGTATTCGCTTGTTAAGACTGCTCGCTAATTCATGGCGCAATGCCTTATTTGTACGTCTTATAATAACCAATTTGGTTGTCATCCTGCCGATTGTTCTACTGGGGGTCTATTTGTATAACTGGAGTTATACGAATGCCAGCAATGAAATATCAAAAAATACGACGGCTCAGCTTTCTTATTATTTGGAAGATTTGAACCATGAAATCGAATGGCTGGAAATTCAGCAATATGATATTTTGCAGGATAAAGGTCTGAACAAATTGGCGGTTACCTGGAATTTGATGGACAACGCCGACAAGAAGGCAAGCATCGATTATCTGCTTCATCGGCTTAATTCTATTAAAAATAGCAGCGCTTATATAAAAGATATTTATGTGCATGTGCGCACCATTCAGAAGACGATATCATCAAGCAACGAGGTCGATGATTTCAACCAGCTCGGCTTCAATTATTTCCACAATGAGGTGGATAAGAAGGAAGCACGTCTCATTAGCTATAATAATTCCCTTTACTTGAGCACGGCTAAATATGGAGGTAAAGAAGGAGAACCAATATTTATCGTCCAGATTGAACTGGATATGAATAAGCTTAGAGAATCCCTTCAGCAGATAAGCGTTTATCCCGAGAGCGGGTCTTTCCTTATCTCCAATATGACAGGGTATACATTGGCCAGTGACGCAGAGGTCTCTAACGATTTGCTGAGCTACGTATTTGCTGCTCTTCGTACAGATGAAAATACATTGATCAAGCGGATTGATGGCATGAATTATCACCTTGATAAGGCTTATTCTGAGCCGCTTGGATTATCTGTCGTTACCTACTTGCCGGAATCGGCAGTGAAGAAGCCGTTGAGCGGATTTAATAAATGGGCATGGTTATTCGCTCTGACATCCTGTTGTGCCATCATTATTTATGCGTTATCGACGTACAAGTTTGTTCATAAGCCGCTTTTGCTGCTTTTGCAGAGCTTTAGAAAGATGGAAGGAGGTGCTTTGGACATTCATATTGACCATGAGCAAAAGGATGAATTCGGCTATTTGTATAACCGGTTCAACCAGATGGTCAAGAAGCTGCAGACGCTGATCGATCAAGATTTCAAACAAACGATGATGATGCAGAAAGCAGAGCTTAAGCAGCTTCAATCCCAAATTAAACCGCATTTTTTGTACAACAACTTTTTTATTCTGAGCTCATTGGCGAAAACAGGGGATTTGGAGCGCGTAGAGCTCTTCACGAATAAGCTTGGCGAGTATTATCGGTTCATCACCCGCAACGGAGAGGATAACGTTCTCTTGGCGGAAGAAACCCGACATTCCAGAATGTATACCGAAATTCAGAAGCTCCGGTTCTCCAGAAGAATTAAGGTAGAGTTCGATGAGCTGCCAAAGGACATGGAGCGAATCCGGGTGCCAAGGCTGATTATTCAGCCGATTATCGAAAATGCCTATGAGCATAGTCTGGAGAAAATGACAAATGAAGGCTTGCTCCATGTTTCTTTCGGCTTGGATGAGGATGAAGCGAGAATTATCGTTGAGAATAATGGTGATTATCCAATCAGCGACGAGCAGATTGAAGCCCTGCAAGCAAGATTAGACAGCAAAAGGGGATCCGGAGAAATGACCGGGATGATCAACATTCATCGGCGTATTATGTTGACCTATTGGGAAGGCAGCGGTTTGTTTTTGTCCAGAAGCGAGTTGAATGGCCTGAAGGTGGAGATCAGAATCAAGCTTGAGGGGGCCGGTGATGTTGTATAGATTGTTGATTGTTGATGACGAAGACATTATTACAGACTCGCTGTACGAGGTGTTTCATCGACTTAACCCGGAAAAGCTTGATGTCTGCAAAGCCTACTCTGCCAAGGAGGCTTTGCATTGGATGTCGCGGACGAGGATAGATATCATACTGACCGATATCAGTATGCCGGGTATGAGCGGTCTAGAGCTGTCAGAGGAAATTCAAGTCTTTTGGCCAAGATGCAAAGTAATCTTTCTGACGGGCTTCAGTGAATTTGATTACGCATATAAAGCGATTCAAATGCCCAATGTTCGTTATTTGCTGAAGACGGAGGGCTATGACAAGGTTACGGGAACCGTTCAGGAAGTGATGCAAGAAATTGAGTATGAGAATCAGATGAGCCGGTTGCTGGAACAATCCCGCGAACAGCTCTATGCACTCGAGCAGATAGCACAAGGAGATTACATCCGACATCTGCTCCAGGAAAGTAAAGGGCATGGTCTGGACAGGGACAGGCTGATTGATGAGTTTCATAAAATGAGCATTGGCCTTGATCCTGCTTCTCCTATACTTCTTGTGATGGGACACTTATCGTATCCGAAGGGCGCCAATTATATTGAAAGAAGCGGTCTTCTTGCAAAGGCGCGAATGGTCTGCAATTCTTATTTGTCCGAGAAAATGAAACAAATCAGTATTGTCGACAGTCAAGGGGATCTCTTGTTGCTGCTGCAGCCCTCCGAGCATGCGGAAGAGAAGTTTTATAATCATCTGGTTCGCTATCTGGAAGGTACATTGGAATTAATTCAGGAGAGCTGCTTGCAATCACTTAGTTTGCCTGTAGCTTTCACGATAAGCGGTGCTTCCTGCGGATGGGATGAAATGAGCCAGCAATATAAACGGCTTCGTCATCTTCAGCTCATGAAAATCGGCGGTGAAGGAATAACGGTTATTGTGACTGACCGAGGGGAACAGCTTGAAGATTCGCATGAACTGTACAAGAAGAATGAAGGACAAGTAGCCCCGAAAGCGGAGGTTCTGTCAGCGTTTCTGGAAGCGGGTAAAGTCGAAAAATTTAACGAAATCTTTGAAGAATTAAGCATGGTGATGCTGTATGCGAACAGTCCTGTCCATAGAAAAATTGAAATCTATTATTCAATTGCGCTTATTTTGTATGCACATATTAACCGGTTGGGGCTAAGCAGCGAGATTAGTGATTACTATCAGCTGATGCGCCTGGATGAGCATTCTTCCATGCGAGAAGCCGTACAATACTTAAAGCAAGCAGCGGAACAACTGTTTAAAGTTAAAAGCCAGGAGAACAAAGAAAATGCGGCCACTGTCATTGATAGAATCTGTGACTATATCAATGAGCATTTAAGCGAAGATTTGTCTCTTGTCAGGCTGGCCGAGATCCATTATTTCAATCCTTCTTATTTATCCCGGTTTTTCAAACAGGAATGTGGTGTCAATTTATCTGAATACATTGATAATTGCCGTGTGAGAAGAGCCAAGGAGCTGCTCAAGGAGGATGAGCTCAAGGTGCGTGAAGTCGCTGTTGGCGTGGGCTATGAAGCGGCTCATTCGTTTACAAGATTTTTTAAAAAGGCTACCGGCATGACGCCTCAGGAATATCGGGACGCTCTCACCCAATCTTGATAGCTTTGGCGATGACCGGGCTTAAGCCGGATAAACCATTCATATCGATCGGCAACATCCCGGATCAACTGTTCATTAATGTCCCAGGTAAATGTGTTCCATGAATTCCATCCCATAGGTGGAGTTTGTTATTTGTATGGACAATTGTTGTTTCTGCTGCCGCTATGTTAATAAACAGCTAGTAACTATAACTTGAGCGCGTTCCAAATGGGAACGCGCTTTTATTGCTTTATTAGTGTGCGACATTTTCTATACCTTGGCAGGTGTTATACCAAAAGTCGACAGGTTGTTGCCTTTTTCTATAACCAATACACTTTTTAAGGAAGGAAGAAATAACGTCGTCTCGATATTCCCGCCGGCCTCTCAAAGGGTGGTTTTATGGAATATACAAGAAAAGCGAAAGGTGAGGTGTATTATGAAGAAAAAGGGTTTGAAGCGCTCTCTTTCAGGCGTGTTGGCCATCGCTCTGATGCTGGCGTCATTGTCGCTCAGCGTACTGCCGAAACAGGCAGAAGCGGAAGCAAGTTCAATGAAAATCGCAACAGATTTTGAGGATGGCACGGTTCAAGGCTGGCAAGGACGCGGAGGCAATGAAGTGCTCTCAGCTTTAGGAGCCGCTGCCCACACAGGGTCATACGGACTTCAGGTAACAGGAAGGACACAAAGCTGGAATGGCATGCAGCTCGATGTAACCTCCATTATGACGGAAGGGAAAACCTATGCGCTTACTGCATGGGTCAAGCTTCCGGCAGGAACAGCTGCCTCGTCGGTATCGATGACGGTTCAGCGTACTACGGACGGAAAAACGGATTATGAAGGGGTTACTTCCGGGAATGTAACAGCAGACGGTTGGGCGAAGTTTAGCGGTCAATATCAATTGAAGCAGCCGATCCAAAGTCTCTTCGTCTATTTTGAAGCATCCTCCAACCCAACATTGGATTTCTATATAGATGATTTTTCTATAGAGCAGCTTCCTGAACCGGGACCGATTGTTATACAGCAGGATATTCCATCCCTGAAGGATGAATTTGCCGATGATTTCATGCTTGGGACGGCACTACTGGTTAATGAGATCGAAGATCCCAATGGTCCCGATGCTCAGTTGATCAAGAAGCATTTCAACAGCTTGACTGCCGGCAATGAGCTGAAGTGGGATGCTACGGAACCTCAGGAGGGACAGTTCAACTTCACACGCTCGGACAAGATTGTTAATTTTGCGGTGGAGAACGGTATAGCCATGCGTGGTCATACGCTGATCTGGCATTCTCAAACCCCGGAATGGGTGTTCTACGATGAGAATGGAAACCTTGCAAGTAAAGAGCTGCTATTTGCAAGGATGAAGCGTCATATTGAGAATGTTGTTGGCCGTTACAAAGGCAAAATCTATGCTTGGGATGTTGTTAATGAGGTGCTTGAGCCTGGTGATAAACAGCCGGGCGGTCTCCGCAACAGCTTATGGTACAAGATCGCAGGAGAAGAATTTATTGAGAAGGCATTCCAATATGCACATGAAGCAGATCCAAATGCGAAGCTGTTTATCAATGACTACAATACGAATATGCCGGACAAGCGGCAGGATCTGCATGATCTAATTAAACGACTGAAGGATAAAGGAATTCCTGTTGACGGCGTTGGTCATCAGACGCATATAGGCATTGAGAGTCCGCAGGCCCAAGAACTCGATGACATGATTCAGGCTTTCACAGATTTGAACATTGAGCAGCAAGTAACAGAGCTGGATATGAGCGTCTATACCAATGACAACGATGCGTATGAGACATTCTCTCTGGAGCTTCAAGTAAAGCAGGCAAGGCGGTATAAGGAAATTTTCGATGTATTCAGGAAGCACGCAGATCAACTGACCGCCGTTATTTTCTGGGGTAAGGATGATTTGAATACTTGGTTGCGCACCTTCCCGGTCGACCGTAATAACTGGCCTCTGCTGTTCGACGAACGGCTGCAGGCGAAATATGCGTACTGGGCATTAGTAGATCCAAGCAAGCTTCCGGTAGATATTCAGAATACAACGGCGGCTAATGTCAAGGCGACTATTGATGGCAAGCTGGGGGATGGATGGAGCAAGTCTGCAGCCGTTTCCATACTAAACGAAGGAGCGCCTGTCGCAAAATTCAAGACGTTATGGGCTGCAGACCATCTTTATATTACAGTTGATGTATCGGATACAAGCACGAACGGAAATGATGCAGTAGAAGTATTTATTGATGGCAATAACGGTAAAACAACACAATACGAAGCGGATGACAAGAAATATACGTTCAGTCGGAGCGGGGAAAATTCAGGTAAACCTGCTGAATACAAAGCGGTTAAGCTCGCAGACGGATACCGGATCGAAGCGGCAATTCCGGTTGATGGCTTATCGCTGAATAAAAAGCTTGGACTTGATGTTCGGATTGTTAACAAGGAGGGCAGCACGGTAACGAAAACCTCCTGGAACGACAGAACGGCTTCGCAAGATTTCGATACGTCCCAATATGGCGTCTTAACTTTAATAGAAGGTCCGCAAGATACAAAGGCTCAAATGGGCACGCCAGTTATAGACGGCAATATCGATGCCCTCTGGAGCAAGGCAAACCTGATTACAACTGACAGATGGGTACAAGGGACAAACGGGGCTAAAGCAAAGGTCAGAACGCTCTGGGATGAAGGACGGTTATACGTACTCGCGGAAGTGACAGATTCGCTGCTTTCCAAGCTAAGTCCAAATGTATGGGAGCAGGATTCGGTAGAAATATTTGTTGATCAGAACAAAGCCGCAACTGCCAGCTATCAGGCTGATGATGGACAATACCGGATTAACTTCGACAACGAGCAAAGTGTGAATCCGGGCTCGCTAAGCGAAAATCTGGTGTCCGCAGTAAAACGTACGGCCAACGGTTATCTAGTCGAGGCCTCAATTAAATGGAACGGCACATCTCCGGCAGCTGGAGACATCATTGGCTTTGATGTTCAGGTGAACAATGATGAAGACGGAGACGGGGACCGTGACAGTGTGGCGATCTGGAATGACCGTTCCGGTCAGTCCTTCACGAACACATCCGGCTTTGGACTGCTGAAGCTGTTAGGAACAAAGTAAATGGTACGAACGAAAAAGCTTTCCATTAACCTGGAAAGCTTTTTCGTTCGTACTTTAACGAGACATTCCTTTCATTGCAAGCGCTTACTAAAATGACAATTCGTATAAATTCATTACGCATATACCGTGCTTTGCTTGCGGTACTCATTGGCGCTCGTGCCGGTGTATTCCTTGAACTTCTTATAGAACCAGTCAATTTCCGTGTATCCTACTTCATGTGCAATTTCGTAGATCCTCATATCTGTTTTCTCCAGAAGTAACTTAGCCTTCTCCATTCGCTGTTGAAGAAGATATTCGTTGAAAGACATGTTTTCCTGGTCTTTGAATTTTTGGCCAAGATAGGCGCAGTTGAAATGCAGTATGTTTGATATTTTTTTTAAAGTAATATTCACATGCAATTGTTCCTGAACGTATTGCTTGACGAGATCAATGATGGACGGATTCAGATTTTTTTTATTCTCGTAACGTAAGGTTAACCGCTTGGAGTGATTGGGCTGAACATCGAGCTCTTTCTTTACCCTGCACAGGCTGGCGGCCAAATCTTCCGGCTGTACCGGATCCGAAATGTAATCGCTTACTTGAAAGGCTAAAGCTTTTCTCATAATCTGGAAATCATCACTGCCTCCCAAAAGAATAATAGAGACTCGGCTATGCTCGCGAATCTGTTCACAGATTTGCATTCCAATAGCCTGAGAAGGTTTAAGATCTATAAGTATTAGGTCGAACATCTGTGTTTTAACAAGAGCTTGAGCGTCAAAGAGAGAATCCGTATAGGCACCAAGCTGGAAGCCATGCTGTTCCCATGGAAGCAGCAGTCTGGTTTCTTCTCTCGAAATATTGTCGGGATGAACAAGTAATGCTTTATACATAAAGCCGAGCCTCACTTTCTGTAAGTAGGTTTATCTCGAACGGATTATGGTTTTATTATTGTTCATTGCACAGGCAAGTGACAATGTGCATTTCTTTATCCATCATGCATTTGTTTACCTCTTGGGTTAACAGCTGCCTGACAATTCGCGTTATTCCTCGAAAACCTATAAATTGACAGGTCATTGACCTGAAATGCTTAGTTTACTTTTAAAAGAAATTATATTACTATAAAGAGTAATTAGGAGGGAGATTATGGATGACCTTCATTTAAATGTGTCACTTCTTCGAGCGCGTGTTCCTAACTTAACGGTAAACGCTAGAGAAATGGGTCTTCGGCCAGCAACCGTGTCCAATCTATGTACGGGTAAAATTCCGATAGGACGGGCAGAAGTTCAAACCTTAGCGAAGTTGGCAAGCCTGGCAGGTTGTACAATGGACGAATTAATTATTCGTGGCAGCCAAATGGGTATGATTGAAACCGGGATTAAAGTATTAGATTTATTAGCTCCTATTGTTAAAGGAGGAACCGTTGGAATAGTTGCGGGACCTCATACCGGTCAATTGGTGATGTTGGCGGAATTAATGAATCGGTTTAACAAAAATCATTTTGCAACAATATTTTGGAAACCAACTCATGACAGCATTGGAATTGATGAGGTGGTTCAAGAATCTGCAGTCACTTGTCATACGTTGGAACAGGTCTATAAGGAAATAATGGACTTCACAAAACATAGTGAGGTGATATTAGGCGCGGATCGCTCAATGGTACTGTCAGGAGAACTTTTTAACCTTAGTGAAAAGTTACAAGCTGCTGGGATAAGAAAAGTCACAACGATCTTGGTGGATACTGGATGGACGTCAGTCGATGAGGAACTACCGTACGGCCCGCTGGATACATTTATAAAATTCGACTCTGAATTAACCGCACGAGGCCTATATCCTGCTGTAGACCCCGTTATATCGACGTCTATTATTCTTGAGGGAGCTCAACTAGGGTCAATACATTCGTCCATTCAACAGCGTGCGAGAAAATTGCTGCGACGGTACCGTGAATTAAGACCAATCGTAGTATCTGAACGAGCAGATAAATTGCCTGAATCAGAGTTAAAGCAATACTACCGTGGAGAAAGATTGGAGGCCTATCTTTCACAGCCGTTTTATATCTCAGAGTCATATACTAAAAAAAACGGAGAATGGATTTCACTGCAAGAAACCTTAGAGGATGTAAGAAGAATTCTTGATGGCGGCACAGATCATTAAATCATATCCCGACTTGAAGGAGGATGAAGCGTGTTTTTCAAGAAAAGCAAAAAAACGAATAGTAAAATATCCCCACTTTCAAGAGATGTCATGGAAGATGCGCCTGCAACGATCATGAAGGAACGTGCATTCAATCATCAAATGGATGAGATCGTTTCCGACTATGAAAAACGCGGCGATTTAAAGGAGCTTCCGGGCTTCGGAAAACCGCTTAAAGTGGCAGAAGGCGATCCATTTCAAAGCATACTTAAAAATGCTAATTATTTACCCCCATGGTTAGAACTGCAAAAAGAAATTTGCAAGACAATAGAAGCATTGATCGATCAGATGGAGAATATGAACAAGACTGACCTTGAGCACAAGCTTGATGAAATCAATCAGGAAATAAAGAAATATAACCTTCAAGTCCCTTCGCGTTATATGCAAAGAATAATAATAACTACAGAAAATATTGCAGAACAATATCAGAAATGGCACTAAAACTAGCAATTTAAGTGAGTAGGTGAGATAGATATGATCAATAGTAAAATACAAATCAACCCTGAAAAAGGTCTTGTGGATGAGCCGGTGAAAATTAAATTAACTGGCTTTAATCCAAGTGAATTAGTGACGATAAGAGCAAAAATGAATCATCTATACGATATCGAAGTAACGGCAGAATCCTATGCTACGTATGTAACCGATGAAAACGGTTCGATTGATTTGGAAAAGCAAAAACCTGTTTCTGGGACATATGATGCTATTGATCCAATGGGATTATTTTGGTCGATGAACATGACCAATATGAAGTACCCACCTCCTGAAAACCTTTTAGAAATCGCACAAGTCCCATCAACAATTATTACTTTTTCCGCAGAAGCAAATGGAATAGTGTTGGCAACCGCCAACTTTGAACGGTTGTATACATCCCCAAGTATAAACATTCATTTATTAAATGAAGATAGTATGTATGGATTATTTTATTATCAACGAAAATCAGAACCTTCTCCGGTAATTGTTGTTCTTGGAGGCGGAGAGGGTGGATTGGCACCAGCAAGGAATTTTGCAGCCATTTTGGCTTCACGTGGATTTTCTGCTCTAGCCCTTTCCTATTTCAAATTTAAAGACCTTCCTGATTCGTTACAAGAAATTCCCTTAGAATATTTTGAAAAAGCAGTTGAATGGATTCAGAAACAACATTATGTGAGTGTAAGCAATATTGGTGTTTTCGGACGTTCAAAAGGAGCTGAACTTGCATTATTGCTTGGCGCTACTATCCCTCAAATAAAAGCAGTTGTTGCTTCTTCTCCCCATCCCTGTGTCTTTCAGGGGGTTCCAGGCAATCCGCGTTCCTTTCCAAAAGACGTTTCCTCTTGGTCTTATAGAGGTAATGCTTTACCTTATGTAAGATTCAAAGCCAATGAAGAACAAATGAATAGTTATTTGCAAAACGGACGGCTAAGGGAGATGTTTATTGAAAGTATAAAGGATAGGGAAGCCGTTAAAAATGCTGCAATCCAAGCAGAAAAAACCAATGGGCCAATTATGATTATCGGTGGCGAAGACGATGCATATGGTCCTCAATTTCACTATCATGACATGATCGAGAGTAGAATGAAGACGAACAATTTCCCATATACTTTTGAAAGTCTCAAATACGAAAATGCTGGACATCTGATTGGATTGCCATATGTACCGGCAACACAGACTTTTTTTAACGGCGGGACTCCTAAAAACAACGCATATGCATCCGTAGATTCATGGAATAAAGTGTTACATTTTTTTCAACAACATTTATAGAATAATATGGATTTTATGGTGTTTCACAATTACAAATCATGGATAAACAGCAGAGCCCCAAAGCTAAGAATAGAAGTGAAATTTTATTAAGCGAAGAAGTGAAATCGGAAGGGGCCGTCTCAAAAGTCATTAAATTGACGATGAGACGGCCGCTCTTTTTAGGTAAAGCAGCAACCTGCGAGTTCGAATGTTCTTCCGATCGCTATTGCTCGGGGATTCCTTTGAATCAACGAAATAGGGTTGGAATCCCCGAGCAAAAGCGAACGCTGACGCTTCTCCAGAATCATTCGAATTTCTCCGTTTGCCTTTAACCTGTAAATTAAAATCATAAGTAACACCAAAAAGAAGGGGAAGCATCCGAACATTTCAAGTTGACACTAAATAAACCTCTGCTATTCTGATGTAAAGGCGCTGTATCCACGCACTTCACATCAACTTTCTTATATAAGAGAAAGGAAGTAATCACGAGATGAAAGGGTTCTCGAAGTATATAGGCGGGATTTCCATTAAAAATAAAATATTCATAACGAATATTTTAATCATTGTCGTACTTATTTCCACTCAGTCGTTCTTTGCCAACACGATTTCACAGAAGGCTATTATTGAGAAAGCGATCAATAATTCATCCCGGGAACTTGTGCTCATCAATAACAACCTTCAAACCTTGTTATTTACAATTGAAGATTATTCCAAAATTTTGGCAAGCGATTATCGATTGCAGAACGTGCTTTATAACGATTTTTTATTAAACAATGAGTTCGATGCGAGCAAACCGGTTGAAGGCTTAAATAACCTCTCGATAAACAAAACCCTTTCAGAGACCATCAGCAATATAGTGGAGCCTAACACTAAAATTAAAGCGGTAAGCATCCTCACCTCGAATCATTACTGGGCAGACGTCGGGTTTGCCGATAACGCATACGCTTCCCGCATATTCGGTAACGGTTATGGCGCGGAGGATCGTGTCTATTTGCCCGCTTGGACCGGTTTGATCAAATTCAGATTCTTGTATGAAGGTGAAGACAATGTATTTGCGGTTTCCAAAACGGTCATTCACAAAGATACCGGTAAAACGATAGGCAGCGTTTTTTTATACGTGAAAGAAACGACTATTGCTTCGATTTACGAGGAAGGAAAAAATAAGGGCGGGGAATTTTATATCGTCGATTCCGCCGGCCGAATTATTTCCGCACAGAATAAAGCCATGTTATACCGGGATTTCAAAGAAGCCGTCTCCATAAGCATTCCCGACGATGGTAAAGACGCAAGCTTTATTCAAGGCAGCGGAAGTCAAGAAAAGTTGATACTCACTCATCGCTTCGCACCGTTGCAATGGACAATTGTAAGCGCTATCCCTATGGATGATATTACTTCGGAGCGGAAGGAAATCAATCAACTGATTATCGGGATCGGCGCAGCATGCTTGCTGCTGGCATTAATTGTATCCTTTTTATTGTCCCGATCAATCACGAGGCCCATCTTCCGGCTTGCCAAGACAATGAGAGAAATCCGAACGGGAAAGATGCAAGTCAGAAGCTCGTACCAATCAACAGATGAAATTGGATATTTAAGCGAGGGCTTCAATAATTTAATGGACCGCATTGAGGCGCTTATGGCCGAGAACGTCGAGAAACAAAGGACAAAGGCCGAGATCGAATTTAAATTGCTGCAATCGCAAGTGAAGCCTCATTTTTTGTACAATACGGTTGAAACCATTATTTCGCTCATTAAGCTGGGCTTTGGGAAGCAAGCCATAACGGCAGCCCAATACATGGCGAATTTCTATAAGATCTCGTTAAGCAAAGGCAACGATATTATATCGATAGGTGAAGAGATGCGTTTAACGGAAAGTTATTTGGAAATTCAGCAGCTTCGTTATGTGGAATATATGGCGTATACGATGGAAATCGACAATGAAATTATGACATATTCGATACCAAAGCTGACTTTGCAGCCAATCGTGGAGAATGCCATCTATCACGGGTTGAAGCTCAAAAAGGAAAAAGGAATCATACGCATTACAGGAAGGCGTTGCGGCAACAATGTGGAAATCGAAATTTACGATAATGGGGCTGGAATGCACAAGAATCAAACCAAGGCAATAATGGAAGGGTCCGGCGTTCCTGATGAAACCGGCGGATTTGGGATCAGAAGCGTATCCAATCGGATCCGAATGCTGTACGGGGACAGATACGGACTACAAGTTGAAAGCGAATACGGCGTTTATACAAAAATTATAATCGTACTGCCTCTTCGTCATCATTAGCTCCTGCCCGCATCCATGTGGCTGGCATCTCTAGTATCCGCATGTTAAGGATTGAATAGAACAGGAGGTCGGATCATGTACAAAGTGCTGATCGTCGATGATGAATATTACTTCAGGCAAGCCTTGAAGATTTCGCTGCCATGGGGTGAGCTGGGCTTTGAAATCGCGGGGGAAGCAAAAAACGGGGCGGAAGCGCTGGAGCTGATGCCCGAGGTAGAGCCGGATGTCGTGTTGGTCGATATGAATATGCCGATTATGGATGGATTGGAGTTTATACATAAAGCCAAGGAGCGCGACCAGAAAACAAAGTTTCTGGTTTTGTCAGGTCACAGCGAATTTGCGTATGCCAGACAGGCCGTGCAATTGGGGGTTTTTAACTACGTGCTGAAACCGATTAATGAAGAAGAACTCCAAAGCTCCTTAATGGATATGAAGGAGCTGATACAATCAGAGCGTC
Source organism: Paenibacillus sp. NEAU-GSW1 (assembly GCF_009737085.1). Classification (GTDB taxonomy): domain Bacteria; phylum Bacillota; class Bacilli; order Paenibacillales; family Paenibacillaceae; genus Pristimantibacillus. Next base: position 13,261 of record NZ_WOVL01000038.1, on the reverse strand, counting down.
TGGGAGAGTTTGAATTGGACGACTTAAGAAAGCAGGCGAGCGAAGGTTTGTCTGTCATAAAGGAGCAAGTGCTAAACGGTTGGTTGCAGGGCAGCGGCAGCTCTAGAACGCGATCCGAACAGGAACGATTGCACGACTGGGGAATACCGCTCGAAGGATTGCATTATCGGGCGGTTGTCGTCGATCTGGATGAAATCGATGAGAACCATCTTGATGAGAGTATGCCCGTTTATAAAGCCAAGGTGCAAGAAATCGCTAAGCAATATATGCAAAACGCCTTTCACTGTATGAGTTGCCAAGATCATGACGGGCGTCTGGTTATGATTCTAGGATCGCCTGACGGCTCCTTCAACAATCTGGAAACGATTTGTGAAAGGATTCGATTAAACGTACAGAACGATATGGCCTGTACGATAACGATCGGATTAGGCATTGGCTGCGATACGTTTGAGTCGATCCCGCGTTCATATAAGGAAGCGTTGATCGCCTTGAAGCATCGGTTTGTATGGGGCGGAAACAAGGTGTTCGTTCATTCCTTACATGCGGAAACCGGGATGAAGGCCGGGTTGTTCTCGGTGGAAAAAAGAAGCGGCTTGCTGATGCTCATGCGAATCGGAAATATCGCCGAGACGGAAGAGTGGCTCATACGTTTTTTTCATGACGCTCGCGTTCATAAAGCTTCTATGGAAATGCTGCTCCTTGCCGGAATCGAAATCGTTTCCACATGCCTTGAATTTTTGGCTGAAGCGTCGCAAAGCTTTGAGGATGTCTTCCGAGATACGAGGCAACCCGACATGATACAACATGTTCAGCGAATGAAGACCTTCAACGAATTGGAGGAGTGGATGCGTGCTTTGATTTTAAAGGCGATGGATCATGTGCATAGCCGCAAAACCAATAAAGCCGTCAAAGTCATAGAGGAGGTTAAATCGTATATTTCGAGGCACTACGGCAATGAGGAATTGCGAATCGAAGACATCGCGAGAAGCGTTCATATGAATTACAATCATCTTTGCTTTGTGTTCAAAAAGGAGACGACCTTTACGATCAATGACTACCTGACCGAAATACGGATCATTAAAGCAAAAGAGCTGTTTGATCAGGGAGAGAAGGTTATCCAAAGCGTAGCGAACCGGGTGGGATATGCGGACGCCAATTATTTCAGCAAATGCTTCAAAAAATATATGGGGATCACGCCCAGCAAATATGTGAATCAAATCCAATAACTTATTTCCTGCAGACGTAAGACGAGAGTGAAAGCTTTCCTCTATCGTCTATTTTTTTGCCGTTAATTTTACTGTTGGCCCGAGAATAATCTCTGTACTAAATTTGGGAAGATTCGTAAAATTGTCTCAAGGTTGATAACGCTTTCAATAACTAGAGTCAACCCGATATCCGCGTCGACAAATTGGGGAGGTAAACAATGAAAACGAAGTCAAAGGCAGCAACTATGTTCCTTATGGCAAGCATTCTTCTGGTTTCTTCGGCATGCAGCAGCGGGAATGAAACAAAGTCCAACCAGCCGTCCGATAGTCCGTCGCCTTCGGCGGCAAGCACGGAAGATAACAAGGAGACTGTTGCGACGGACGGCAAAAAAATCAAGATGAGAGTTATTACGATTACGACGGACGAGAATCGCAACAACATCATGGAAAAATTCATCAAGCCTAACATTGCCGCTGCGCTTCCCAATCTTGAAGTCGAGTTTGAGCCCGGCGGCGGCGGCGAGGATATGGCAAACAAATTGAAGACGTTGAATTCGTCCGGGGATATGCCTGACGTATTCTGGAGCGATGCAGGCTTCTTTACCCCGCTGAAGAACACGGGCAGCATTCTGGATCTGACACCCTATATTTCCAAAGACGGCTTCTTGGACAAATATGCGGTGCCGGATGCGTTAAAGCATGTCGATAACGGAATTTACAGCCTATCCTCCGGAGCCGACACCTATTTCACCCCCGTCATCTTTTACCATAAAGACATGTTTGAGGAAGCAGGGGTTAAGGTGCCGACCACGTTCGATGAGCTGATTCAAATCTCGAAGACGCTCAAGAGTAAGGGCATGGTTCCAGCTGTGACTCCCGGCAAGGACGGATGGGGGCCAAAACTCTTCATGCTGCAGCAAATGATTCAAATCGGGGATCCGCAGGCGATGGCGGACCTTGTCAGCAACAAAACGGACTTTACGAATCCATCCGTCAAGGAAGGGGCGGCCCGCATCGAAACGCTGGTCAAGGAAGGCGTGTTCCCAGACGGCATAGCCAACCTGGATTACGGTCCGGCGATGGAGATGTTTACGTCCAAAAAAGCGGCAATGTTATGGATGTTTACTTGGGAGCTGCCAAATCTGGCCAAAGATGAAACGGTTGATTTCTTCCCATTCCCAAGCGCGAGCGATAAGTATGATCCTGCACAGACCGTACAGTTCTGGGGTTCTCCGGTTAACGGTTATGCGGTAAACGGCAAAACCGAGCATCCGGAAGAAGCCGTGAAGCTTGCCGAATTTCTGGCCATGGCGGATGCGCTATACTTCGAATCTACAGGAGCGCCAATATCCTTGCAGACCGGCAATCAGGCAAATAACAGGAGCCCGCTTATGCAGAAGTTCGTTGACTGGTACAATCCGATCCCTAATAAAATCGCGTCCTTTGCTCTTAATTCGCTGGATGCGAGAACCTCTGCCGAAATGTCTACACAGGGAGCGAACCTATTAACGGGCGAGTATGCAGCCGAAGATTTTAATGCCGCGATGAACAAAATTTGGGAAGAGAATACGTGGTTTAACAAGTAAAAGGCTCCGATAACAGCTGAATCCCCTTCGGTTAGTCCCGGGGGGATTTAGACACAAATTAAATGGTGGAGAGAACGATGAACAAGTACTTTAGCACCAAATTGTCCATATTTGTGTTTGCTTCCCCGGCATTGCTGCTATTTACCGTATTCTGCGTATATCCCTTGCTGCCGGAGATCTGGATGAGCTTGCATAAGCATGACGGATTTCGAAATTTGGGCTTTGTTGGTTTAGATAATTACAAAGATGTGATGGCTTCCCCATCCTTTTGGACCGCTCATAAAAATACGTATCTCATTGTAGCCGTCTCATTATTGCTGGGGCTGCCCCTATCCATGATGCTTGCGCTTTTTATGGATGCTCAAACACCAAAGTTTCGTCGATTCTTCAAGACGGCGGCGATGTTCCCCGCTATCTTGTCAGTCACAGTCGTTGCCCAGATCTGGCTGGCGTTCTACGAACCGAATTGGGGACTGTTTAACAGCATGCTCAACTCGTTAGGGTTGAGTTCCTGGACGCATTCGTGGTTGACGGAAAAGAAAACGGTAATGCCCAGCATTGGGCTGACATTTCTATGGCAATATATTGGTCTTAACGCGATGCTGTTTTATACAGGAATCAAGACCATACCCAAAAGCTACTATGAAGCGGCTTTGATCGACGGCGCCAATTTTGTTCAAGTCTGCTTACGAATTACGATCCCCTTGCTGCAGAATGTCATCAAATACGTACTTATTCTGTCTACCTTAGGCTCGATGGCTTTCTATTCGCATGTAAGAGTCATGACGGCAGGAGGCCCGGGCGACACATCCAGGACGGTCATCTACCAGATGTATTATACGGCATTTGATACTTCCGAGTTCGGCAAAGGTACTGCGATTGCCGTTATCTTTATTCTGGAATGCCTATTGATCTCCTTTGTCATCCAAAGGTACGTAGCTAGGGAAAAACTAGAGTTTTAAGCTGGGGGGGAGTTTTCTGAAAGTATTAAGTCGGGTGTTTTGGGCAGCCGTCGGATGCAGTTTTCTGTTTCCCTTATACTGGATGGTAACGATGTCGTTGAAGTCCAAAAGCGAAGCTTACGACAATCCTTTTGGCGTACCGTCTTCCTTGGATTGGCTGAACTTCAGCGAAGCGCTGTCCAAATATCATTTTTACACGTATTTCGAGAACAGCTTGATTTATACCGCAGGCACAATTGCCATTACGTTGACAACGGGCAGCATGCTTGCTTATTGCCTCAGCCGCATGCAATGGAAATTCAATTCGGCGGTGCTGTTCTATGTATCTATGGGACTAATTGTCCCTATCGAGGTAGTTGTTATTCCTTTATTCCAGCTGGTAAAAGGGATGCATATCAAAAATAGCTATTTAGGTCTTATCCTGCCGTATTCCGGCTTCGCTATTGCTTCTTGCGTATTGATGCTGTATGCCTTTCTCCGTTCGTTGCCCAAGGAGCTGGAAGAAGCGGCATGCATAGACGGAGCGAATGTCTATCAAACGTATATAAGAATTATATTTCCAATCGTGATGCCGGCGCTGGTGACGCAATGCGTCCTTATATTCATTCGGATCTGGAACGAATTCCCGCTAGCTTTTATTATTGCCTCCAAGGATCAATTTCGGCCGCTTACCGTGGGATTGCTTGGTTTCTTTGTCAATGTGGGAGTTACGGATTGGGGGTTAATCGGCGCGAGTATGCTGCTGTCCAGTTTGCCTATGATTATCGTTTATTTGGTAGGCAACGAGAAGATCGAAAATGCTTTGACTGCAGGGGCCATTTTGAAGTGAATTTGATAAAAATTGACTTACATCCAAGGAGGTTTTATGGAAGTGAGAAGAAGATCGTTCACTTGGCTTATGATTTTCGTAATGGTATTTTCCATGCTGCCCTTATCAAGGCCGGTAGTCTCGGCTGACAGTGCGCCAAGTACTACTATCTATGTTGCTGCAAATGGCAATGATAACGCAGGCGACGGAACAAAAGAAAAGCCGTACAAAACGCTTGCCAAGGCAAAAGCAGTAGTAAGGACTCTGCCTAAGACCGGCGGTGATATCGTCGTTCAAATTGCCGATGGATTTTATTCGCTTGATGAAACCCTGGTTTTTAACAAGGATGATTCCGGAAGTGCAAGCAGCACGATTCGCTATGAGGCGGCGCCGGGTGCGAAGCCGGTAATCAGCGGCGGTGAAATGCTGGAAAAAGGCGTATGGACAGAAGCCGTTGGCCTTACCCAGACTGGCAGCTTAAAGGCGTATAAAACGACACTGAACCGGAGCGAAAAGTTGCGCGCGATCTATGTAAACGATAAGCGCGCGAACATGACGCTGAGCCCGCAAATCGTTTCGGCCAACAGAACCGTCGCCGGCACCCCCACTGTCAGCTTTACCGCTGACGGCAACCCTTGGGCGTGGCAGAACGGCAGCAACATCCGGGCGGGTATCGTATTCGACGCCAGTGTAGGTCTGACGGTGGAAACGAAAAACCCCCAAAACATCGAAGCCGAAAGCATGGGAGGCTCAACCGCCAGATGGGCGAGGCCTTTCGTCACCTTCGCGTCGATCGAACAGGCGCCGGCAGCGAGCAACAAGCCCGGCGGTGTCATGCTCCGGTTCCAGATGCCGTATGGGGCGATTTCGCAGTCTTTGAGCAATAACACGCAATACAATCCAGGCAACAATCAAGTAATCCGCAACGCTTTCGAGTTCTTCAACAAACGCGGAGATTTTTATTTCGATCAGGCGGAAAGTACCCTTTATTACATCCCGCTTGAAGGCGAGGATATCAATACCGCCGACGTGGTCATTCCAAAGCTTGAAACGGTCCTCGATATTAGAGGAATCCCAGCAGGAGATCGGTTGAACCCTGTTGAGGGCTCGGATGACGGACGCGTCAAAAACATAACCTTTAACGGGCTGACATTTGCCCATACCGACTACAAACTGTATGAACTGACGGGCACCTATACACTTAGTGACGGATCCGGTCCGGTAACGACCAGTTCCCGCGGCTACGCGTCCGTTCAGGGCTCTATTGTGAACACCGTTTACTTCCCCAGCAGCATAAACTGGCATGAGACTTTCTACCGAGGGTATGACATACCGCCGGCAGCGGTAATGATTAACGCAGCGAGGAACATCAAAGTGCTGAATGGCGAGATCCGGCTAACAGGATTTAATGGCATCCATGTGGAAAACGATGTCAAGGATATCGAAGTCACGGGCAACTATATCGCAGATACGCTCGCTTCCGGCATAAATATCGGACATCCGCAGCATATCTATGAAAACGATGAGCCGATTAAGCATGAATCCAGCGTTTCGGTCTCTGGAACGCCAATACGGAACTGGGCTGGCGTTAACAAGGAAAAATTTACGGCGGGTACGGAAGCCGTGCCGGAAAATATTTATATTACAAATAACTTTTTGTACAGAACGTGCTACGGATTCCCGGGCGCCAACGCGCTGGCCTCCTTCTACACAACGAATATGCAGGTACTTCATAATTATATTTATGATACGACTTACGGCGCCATGAGCATCGGCTGGGGCTGGGACGAGTACGATGGGTTCGGCTTTACCGCTCATGGTACTGACAAGAACGGCAGCCCTTACCATGGTACGCACGAAACGAGTCTCGCAAGGTCTCCTGAAATTACTACGACCTCGAGAAATAACAAAATTAATTATAACCGGATAGAGGAAATTTGTACGATCGTTAATGACTCCGGAGCCATTTACTCTCTGGGACGGCAAGGTGATCCTGGTAATATGCCGGGTGGAGGGACATGGGATACGATCAATAATTTGACAAATACCCTCGTCACCGACAAGAACAGTAACTGGCATCCTGACAACTGGACTAATTACACGGAGATGAACTACAACTTCCTTGACCCGAATCCAACTGGCAAACCCACGACCTCCAACAACTGGACGAACGGGTTCCATCCCGACGAAGGAAGCACGTTCATTAAGATGATAGGCAACGTCGTCCAATCAAAGCTCTCGCATGCTCCCGGACAAAGCCGTCTTTATGAGTTTAACAACTGGAAGCGCAAAAGCGATATGATTGCCGTCGGAGGTTACGTGGACGGAAATAACAACCAGAATGGCGCTCCTAGAATTGGTTACGACAATTACAAAAGTGAAGACCGCATTTGGCCGGTTAGAGGCAACGAAATCGTGTTGAATTCGGGTCTTACTAACGAATATACGCATATGATCCCAAGAAGCCTCATTGCCGACACCGAGTTTGAGCTGGCTTCCCACGTCATCATGGCTAAGGGGGAAAAGCTGAACCGCAGAGGTCTGCTAAAGGCTGAAGATACGGTTTGGCTTGCGCCTCCGAACACAACCGTCTTTAATGAAGGCAGTACGATGACAAAAGCTGCCGGCGACGAAAAATTTATCGAAGCTCCCTCTGTGCCAGGAGAATACAAACTATATATCGTATATGATGACGGTAGAGAAACAGCTGCTTCTAAGTATACGTTATACGTCGACCTGAGCATGTCATCGATCAATGTGGAAGACGGGCAAAATTACGAAGTTTCAGCGGTACGGCCTCTTGAGCTGACTTTAAGTGAAGACAACACTTATACGCTTAACGGCAATCCCGTGGTGAGCGGTTACAAAATCGCCACCGAAGGAAACTGGACTTTGGTAGTCAGCGCTCCGACGGGGGCGAATTCCAGAACCATCAACTTTACTACTACAGTATCGGTGGCAAATAAGCTGCTCCTGGCTAACGTGTCAGTAGCCCCTGGCGGGACTGTCAGGTTCGCGTACGATTTGAACGACGCGACTAAGAAGATATGGATCTCCTCGTCGAGCGGCGGACATTTTGATGGAGGCGACGATGAAACAGTAGCTTCTGGCGATGTAATCGCGATGAAAGCGCCTATGTTGCCAGGTCCATACGTCATTTATGTACTGGCGGAAGACGGCGAAGTACTAAGTCAGTCGCACGCTAGTGTTGTAGTAAGGGATATGACGCCTGTCGATATTCCTAGAAATGGTCTTGATTTATGGCTCAAAGCCGATGAGGGTGTGGAACGAGACAGCAGCGGCAACGTGACTGGATGGACTAATATGGGAAGCGTCCCAGCGAAGCTTGTCCCAGCGAACGTCGCTGGCAGCGGCGGCGATGGTCTCGGAATACCAAACGGCAACCCAAAAATAAAGAAAGATGTATACGAGTATGTAGAATTTGACGCTAACTCAAGGCCGTTAAAAGCTGCAGGCTTTAAAGATTATAACGGCAAAACGGAAATGACGATTTACACGCTGGTTAAACCAACAACTGCAGCCAACAACTCCAGCGACCAAAACGGTCTTGTTTACTTCGGATTAAACGAGTCTTACGAAACATGGGCCGCCAACGATGGCTGGAGCGGTATTAATCTCGGTGTTGGAACAAATAGAGTTAATATTCGCTTTGGTAACGCTGATGGCAGCGTAGGAGGCGGTGGGCAACAAATTTCAACCGCAGCTACAAACGGTCTGGTCAGTGTTCGGGCGCAGCTTAACGGAAATACGAGAACTGTATTTGTTGATAACACCGTCATTGGCACCCCTGGAACTAACGCTAAGCCTCTATATGGGAACAGATCGGATCTGGCCGTCGGTTACACGATGTCGTCTGCAACTCCATTCCGTTTCATGGGTGAAGTGTTGCAGGTTCTTATCTACGACAGAGTGCTGACAGCTGAAGAAGTTACAAAAATAGAAGCCTATTTTAACGACGTTAAGGCAGGCAGAGGCGGATCCGCGAACGCAATTGACGAAGTGGTCGACAAAACCTTGCTGAACGCCCTCATAGAGGACGCCAATAACCTAGATCAAACGATTTATACTAGCGGTTCATGGAACGCTTTTGCAAGCGCTTTAACTGAGGCCCAAGCTGCAGCTTCGAATGCTGAGATCAGTCAGGAAGCAGCGGACAATTCGTATTACGCGCTGCGTAACGCGTTCAAAGCGCTGCAACTGTTGCCTAGCGGCGTTGGGACCGCCGCATATGGTACGCCTGTTCTCGGCGGCTCCGAGCTCGACCCGCTCTGGAATACGACCATCACGCTGCCGATTCTTAAGCACCTGACTATGGTGAACGGTCCGGCGGACGGCTCCGCTAAAGTGCTATGGGACGATAATAACCTGTATGTGCTGATGCGTGTAAAAGACCCTGTGCTTAACAGCAGCAGCGGCAACGCGCATGAGAAGGACTCGGTCGAGATCTTTGTGGATGAGACCAACAGTAAACAAACCTCCTACGGCACAGGCATGGGACAATACCGTATTAACTATCTAAATGAGAAAAGCTTTAATCCAGGCAGTATCAGTGCGGGTTTTGAGTCTTTTGCCAAAGTCGTGGATGGCGGTTACTTCATTGAAGCAAAGATCCCATTCAAAGCTGTTGTTCCTGCGGCTGATCATGTAATTGGATTTGATTTGCAGATCAATGACGCGAAAGCAGAGGGCAGCCGTCAGGACGTTATCATGTGGCACGACGAGACCGGAGAATCCTGGATGAACGGTTCACACTGGGGTGTGGTTCAACTTTTGGGAGAGCCGGATACAGAAGAGCCGGATACAGAAGCGCCGGTTACCGAGGCGGCCGCTGCCGGGGAAGAACGGAACGGCTGGCACGTATCAAGCGTAACCGTGACGCTTTCCGCCTCCGATAACGGTGCAGGCGAGCTGCGGACCGAATACCGTATGGACGACGAGACGGATTGGAGCGTTTACGAAGGACAGATCGAGCTGAGCGCGGATGGCATTCATCGCGTGTCATACCGCAGCGCGGACGCCGCCGGCAACGTCGAGGAGATGAAGATGCTGGAGGTCCGGATTGACCGGACGCCACCGTCGATCGCCTTCGAAGGTGCGCGCGCCTACGCGATCGACGAGCTCGTTGTTGTGACGTGCACCGCAGCGGACACCATCTCCGGCGTCGTGTTCGACCCTTGCGCCCTCCCGCTCGTCAACGCTCCGGCAATTGAGCTCGGCGTCGGAACGCACGAACTAACTGTCAGCGCAGAAGACGCGGCCGGCAACGTCGGGACCGCGACCGCAGCGTACGAGGTCGAAGCGCCGGACACTGCCTTGCTCGTGCGCCTGATCAAAGCATACGTGTCGGGCGACGGCGAGCAAGGCGTCGAAAACTCGCTGGTCACGAAAGCGGAGCATGGCAACTTTGACGCCTTCGCGAACCAGGTGGCGGCGTTAACCGGCAAGCGTCTGACGGAGGAGCAAGCGGCGTTGCTGCTGGCCGTCGCGGAGCTGCTGCAGTCTTAACGAAAGCGGAAGGGGGTTGCCGCAAGTCATGGAAGGCATGGGGGTTACTCAAGCATTTGGACCTCGTTAATCATTTAATTGTCGTTGATGACAGTAAATAATCTGAGGGAAAAGACCGATTTAGTCTTTCGACTGAATCGGTTTTTTACATCGGGTTGTGTCCAAAACGTCAAAAAATTCTTAATGAATATAGTAAAACAGTCTGGCCCCGAAGTACCTCGTATTAAGAATGCCGCTATAGAACAAGATGAAAAGTGGGCGTGTTTTGAGTCTGCGGCACGTAGTTCTTCGGGACATAAAGTTCGTTTTTGAACCAGTCAAAAAAGCTATTCGTTCGCCGATTCAGGATAAAATCATGCTATGTTTCCAGCATTTCATGATCGTTAAAATCGATCTTGATGAATGTGTGGTAAATATATACACTTTAACCATTACCTCGTTGGAAATGGAGTGGTTTAAGAGGATGAAGATGGCGCTTTTGATCTTGGATATGCAAAAGCATTTTCTGCAGGAGAAAATGAAAGAGTTTAAGGTTCCCAGAGCTTGCATCTACATCAATTACGTGGCCGATTTGCTGCGGTCCAAGGGTCATTGCGTCATTCATGTACAGGATGTGGAAGGAGCGGATGAATCGAATATGGAGGCGATCGGTTTCCTGCCCGAGATCGAAATTCATCCCGGCGATAAACGGATCTCCAAGCAATATGCTAACGCTTTCTGGAAAACGGACCTTGAACAGATTCTTCACGAAAGCGGGGTCGACTTGGTTATTGTCTCCGGATTCGCGGCAGAGCAATGCGTGTTGTTCACCTATAATGGCGCGCTCGAAAGAGACTTCAAGTGTGTCATGCTCCAGAACGGGATTATTAGCTCCAAGGATGACATTATTGTCGCAACGTATCGCGACCGTGATTTAATATCCGATCCGGTGATCGCCTCACTCGTGGAATAATACACTGTTTGTTTGGGCATTCGACAGAGAGATAGCGTAATTGTAAATATAAGAGAACCTTTGCGTCATTTGCCGCTGCCCGGGAAATCTCCAGTCTGAATATTTGCGGGTACCGCGATCGGTTCTTTTTAATAAAGGCATCAGTCCTTCCTTGTCATAATATCGCAGTGTTGAAGCGGGTAATTGCGTACGCTCTGAAACCTGTTTAATTGTATATTCCATATGAACCGCCTTTTCTGTAAAAAATCAAATAGACCCTTGACTTAAAGTCAACTTTAACCTTTATGCTGAAATGGATCAATAAATCTTTTTTGAAATCAGATTAGGAGTGAATGAGATGAATTATAGAAGACTTGGAAAAAGCGGGCTTAAGGTGAGTGAGATCGGCCTTGGAAGCTGGCTGACATACGGATCGGCAACGGCAGAGGAAACAGCGCAAGCCTGTATTCGCAAAGCTTATGAGTTAGGCATCAATTTCTTTGATACGTCTAATTCTTACGGCGGCGCGGAGCAAGTGATGGGCAGCGCTTTGAAGGCGTATCCGCGAAGCAGCTATGTAATTGCGACGAAGCTATTTTTCCCGCAGGGCGATGGACCGAATGAAAGGGGGTTGTCACGAAAACATATTATGGAGCAATGTGATGCCAGTCTAAAGCGTCTAGGTACGGATTATATCGACTTGTACCAATGCCATCGTTTCGATAATGATACACCGGTCGAAGAAACGCTTCGCGCTCTAGATGATCTGACGGCTCAAGGCAAAATATTGTATGCCGGCGTTAGCGAGTGGTCGGCAGCGCAAATTGCGGATGCGGCTTCGATAGGCGGAAGGTTGAATTTGCGTCCCTTGATCTCCAATCAACCGATCTATAATATGTTCGAACGTTATATAGAAAGAGAAAATGTAGTCAAGCAGTGCGAAACGGAAGGACTGGGGCTGGTTGTATTCTCGCCGCTGGCGCAAGGCGTGTTGACTGGCAAGTATAAACCGGGGCAAGCCATTCCGCAAGAGAGCAGAGCGGCTAATGACAAGACAAATGGTGTCATTAACAGCTACCTGCGAGAGGATGTGCTCGCTTGTACGGTTAAGCTTGAAGAGCTGGCCGCAGAGCTCGGAACGACGTTATCCCAATTTGCTCTTGCATGGGTGCTGCGCCAGCCCAATGTGGCCTCGGCCATTATCGGCTCCAGCCGTCCTTCCCAAATCGAAGAGAATATTAAAGCAATCGAAGTGGAATTGACAGACGAAGTGCTTGCACGTACGGAAGAGATCTTGTCCGAGGTCAGCGGATTTGCACCATTAAGATAAATTGACTTGTAATGATCCTTCTAAATGACAAATATATATCCTTAGGCACCCGGATTTTTCTGGTTGGCTTTTTTTTAGGAGGTCGCGAAAAATGTGTCTATATAATGCTATTTTAAGTCTCAAAAATCAAGGCATGCTCGTAATACTCTATTATACTAGGAGGTGCAGGCGGGTTTACGGGGTATTAATCGCTATGTAAGCGATAGGAAACAGCGTTCACTCCGCTTCGCTCGCGCATTTTGGTGTGAGTATCAAACAGCCGAGTCGGTTATAGATGGTGTATAAGTAACTTTAATGTTTTTAGAGATCCGAGGAGTGTGACGAAATGAGTATTGACAAGACCAACCCATATTGGAATCCAGACCTGCCGCTCGAGGATCGTGTGAACGACCTGATCGCCCGACTGACGCTGGATGAGAAAATCGGGCTTATGCCGCAGTATCAGATCGCAGTAGAGCGTCTGGGCGTACAAGCGTACAAGCATGGCACGGAGGCGGCACACGGCATGGCATGGCTTGGGGAGGCGACCAGTTATCCGCAGCCGATCGGCCTAGGTTGTACGTGGGATAAAGAGCTGCTTAACAGAATCGGCAGCGCGATAGGCGACGAAGCCCGCGGCTTCTACAAGCAGAATCCGACTTTTAACGGCTTGACGCTCTGGGCTCCGACGGTAGACATGGAGCGCGACCCGCGATGGGGCCGGACGGAAGAAGCGTACGGCGAGGATCCGGTGTTGGCCGGCAAGCTGACTGCAGCACTCTCGAAAGGCATTCAGGGGGACCATCCTTTCGTATTATTAGGTCAACCAGAGATTACTGGTTGGCCTTTTTTAATGGTCGTTTTATGATGGCGGTAGCCGGGAGAACGTGACAGCCCCTGGGGAATTACCCCGTACTAAAAACAGTTCTCCCAC
>NZ_WOVL01000037.1 GCF_009737085.1 Paenibacillus sp. NEAU-GSW1 | reverse complement strand
TATCCCGGATTCTTTCAACTAGTCCTATCGGGTGGAATCCGGAATACAAAGGCGAACGCTGCCGCTTCTCCAGAATCATTCGCTTTCTCCGTTTGTGGTGTTAGGCCATTTCTCTTCAAAAGCTCAATTACGAACATCTAATGATGAAAAACATAACACCGCGCAAACTGCGCAAGCAAATGTTCTTACGATCGCTGTTGTAGCCCGGATTCTTTCAACTAGTCCTATCGGGTGGAATCCGGGATACAAAGGCGAACGCTCCGCTTCTCCAGAATCATTCGCTTTCTCCGTTTGTGTGTTAGAAATTAAAACTTATGATACCAAAAGATTGCCTTTTCATTAGCGGTGGGAAATTTTGAGTAGAGCATACGATCAACTCCACCGATTATAAAGTTGTTTCTTGCATAAAAACGACAAGCAGATACATTGACATCTTGCGTTTCAAGCATAAGACCAATATGATTATTTTGTTTTGCCCACTGTACTGCTTTTTCCAACAATTTGGTTCCAATACCCATTTGTCTCCAGTTCTTAGATACCCCAATGTCTTCGACATAAGCATATCCATTCCAATTCGAACGTAGCCTAATCTGTCCAATGCACATATTATCAACATAATATAAAAAAACAGCTTTTCCTGTATCTTCAATATAAGTTGAGTCGATTTCTTCATTATCATATTGCTTAAAGTATGGCTTGGAAAACACCTCTTCCGAATAGGTCCAAATGTCGTTTTCATACTTAGGGATGATTCGCCCTGAAACTATGAAACCTTCATTCGCCTTGTTAAAATCACATAGATTTGATTGCGCCATTTTTATAATCATTTTCGAAATCCTCCATTTGTTTCGTTATGACCTTTTCTTCTAAGCGAAAAGCGCTCACTCTTCCGCAAACAACGTCCGGAAATACCGGCCGCGATTGTTCAAAAAATCTTTCGTCAGCCGGAATTGCTCTGTGTCCTCATATTCAACCTGTCCGATAGGCATTTCGTCAAAGCTCCATATCGTCGCTCCTGGGTAGGACAGCAAAATCGGCGAATGTGTCGCAATGATAAATTGCGCATTCCCGCGACGCTCGAGTTCCCAGATTGCGCGCATAAAGGCCAGCTGATTTTGCGGAGACAATGCAGACTCCGGTTCATCCAGCAGGTAAACGCCTTTTCCTCCAAGCCGATTCGTAAACAAAGATAAGAACGCTTGGCCATGCGATTGCTCGTTCAGTGATTTGCCTCCATATGAATCATATACTCTGCCGCCGTTTTCCTTGGCGAGCTCGTCTACATAATCCGCAAACGCATTAAACGTTTCCGCACGAAAGAAAAAGCCGTCAGTCACTTTCGGCAGCCAAGACAGTCTCATAATGGATGCGAGCTCCACGTTGTCGGTTTCCTTCGCCAGCAGCGAATGTTTGCCGCCAACGAGGTTAAAGCCGCACTGGTACGCGATCGCCTCCAGCAGCGTAGATTTCCCTGAGCCGTTCTCTCCTATAAAAAAGGTGACGTTGCTGTCCAAAGGCAGCTGTTCAATCTGCTGCAGCGCCGGTATATGGAAAGGATAGCTGCCAATCATGCCGGCCGTTCTCGCCGTCTCCCAATCGAAAGAAATCCGTTTTAAAAAAGGCATGCTTCTCCTCCTGTGTTTAATCGATATCTATAATTCCCCACTGAGCGTCAGCGGTTTTATCTTTCAAAAAAAAACGAATATGCTCGTATAAGTTCTCCATTGTCTCTCGTTTCTTCGACAGTTACGATCGCTTCAAAAACTTTCTTCTGCTCTTGAATAGAGATCGATCCGATAACGGAAGCATGGGCGTTTCTCCTCCAAAAACGATTCCTCGACCAAATAGACAGGCTCGGTATCGATCTTCGCTGCGGCAATGGCTGGCAAATAATCTTTTTTCATATGGGACATTCTCCTTGAAAGAACCGAGCTAACAACTGACTATTTAGACGCAGCAGCGAAACGAAAAGTTGTGAAGCGAGAAAACCGCCGCTGTCCATTCTTCCATTCTAGAAATAGGAAATCAGGGTTGAAAATGGTCATAATAGGAGTATACTTAGAAAGTACTCAAATTTGAGTACCTCATCACTACTCTACATAAGAGAGGAAGGAATTTACGCATGGATGCAAAAAACAGCAGCATCAAGCTGGTCGTTGCGGGCCTGCTGCTTGGACTGTTCATGGCCTCGCTCGATCAAACGATCGTCTCGACGGCAATGACGACGATCATTAAAAAACTCGGAGGATTTGAAAGCTTTATTTGGGTCTACTCCGCATACATGATCGCTATGGTCGTTTCTACGCCGATTTTCGGCAAACTGTCTGATATGTACGGACGAAAACGGTTATTTCTGCTCGGTCTGTTGTTGTTCCTGATCGGCTCCATCCTTTGCGGAACTGCCGTAAACATGGATCAGCTCATCATTTATAGGGCCATTCAAGGCATCGGCGGCGGCGCCCTTATGCCGATCGTATTCACTATTATTTTCGATCTGTTCCCTGCAGAGAAACGCGGCAAAATGATGGGCTTATTCGGCGCGGTATTCGGCCTTTCCAGCGTATTTGGCCCGATATTGGGCGGCGCCATTACCGATCATTTGTCCTGGCGCTGGATTTTCTACATTAATGTGCCAATTGGCATTCTAGCGGTTATTTTTATCGCTAAAGGGTATCAAGAACTAAGAGTGTCGAAGAAGCAGAGCATCGACTGGTTTGGCGCAATACTGCTCACCGCGGCTATTCTATGCCTGATGTTCGGACTCGAATTGGGCGGTACAGACGGCTGGGCATGGGGGTCTGCAAAGACGATATCGCTGTTTGCCGGTGCTGGCGTTCTTCTCGTCTTGTTCCTTATTGCCGAGAAATACGCCAAAGACCCGATTATTCAGCTCAGCTTGTTTAAAACACGTTTGTTTACGAGCAGCATGGGCATCAGCGTGCTTTACGGCGGCGTGATGATGGCGTCCGCGACATATATTCCGATCTTTATCCAAGGCGTGTTTCACAAAACCGCAACGGAAACGAGTACGGTCCTGACGCCTATGATGCTTGGCGTTGTCATCAGCGCGCAGCTCGGCGGCCGAATCGGCATTAAATTCCGCTACCGGGACGTCATGCTCGTCTCAGTGATAACGCTGATTACCGGTTCCTTCCTGCTTGGCTTTGTTATGGACCCGTCAACTAGCCGTACGCTTATTACGCTGTTCATGGTCATTATCGGCCTTGGCATGGGCGTTTCATTCTCGCTCCTGAACATCTCGACGCTGAATGCCGTTCCTCCGCAATACAAAGGCTCGGCATCGTCGCTCATTACGTTTTTCCGGACGATCGGCTCTGCGCTCGGCGTTGCGGTTTTCGGCTCGCTGCAAAAGCATCAATTCCAGGAAGGCATCAAGCAAATCGAGCAAATTCCCGCTGAGATGGCCGAAAAAATTAAAGGCGGACAGGCGCTGCTCGATCCTGACCTTCAAGCGCAAATGCATATGCCGCCTGAGATGGTCAACTTGTTGATTGCGAAATTGTCCGATTCCATTTTGTACATTTTCCAATGGTCGGTGTTGCTTCCGGTTGTTGCGCTCGTATTTGTTGTTCTTATGGGCCGTGCTCGAATGGAGACGACGCAAACCTCCGGCTCGCCAGAAGGCGGCGCCAAGCCTGAACCTACCTTCCATTGATGAGGTCTGAGCCATATGTCCAATAAACTGCTAGTGCTGGGACTGCTTATGGAGAAGGACCGGCATCCCTACGAAATTCGCCAAACGATCAAAGGGCGCAATTGGGACCAAACGTTCCGGGTAAAGGACGGCTCGCTTTACTATGCGGTAGATCAGTTGAAGCAAGAAGGTTTGATCGAGGTTGCTGAGATGATTTCGGTTCCCGGCGACAATCGCCCGGACAAAACCGTATACCGCATCACAGAAAGCGGCAAAGCGAAGCTGCTTGAAATGATATACGAGCAAATGAAGCAAGGCTTTTATCCGCAGCATCCGCTATTTATGACGCTGCCATTCGTGCGGCATACCGATTTAAGCTGTGTCTCAACGCTTGTCGAGCAGCAGCTGGAAGCAAGCATCTGCCGTATCAATCATATTGAAAGCGTGCTGGATTATAAGAAAGAATGGCTGCCGCGCGGAGCGCTAGTTATGATCGAAGGCGTGCTCCGGTTCAATCGGGCGGAAAAAGAATGGCTGGAGCATGTATTGGAGGAGGCGCGAAACGGCCGACTGGCTGAAGCTCCTCCTTGCTCAATGCCATAAATCGCGGAAGCAAGCCTGTTTTCCATAACAAAGCGAAAAAACTGACATCGCCAAACAAACAGCGAATCGGGTTCGCATTTTAACGAAGCAAATTTCGCTAAATTGACGATTCCAGCCGCCGTTCGAACAAAAAACGAACCGGATTGCGCTATTACCGAACTGTCCTTCATGAATAGCGTCATCCGGTTCGTTATTGCCAAAAGCAGGCTATACATGTGCAAATAAAGCGAGCCTGCTTCGCAATATTGCGAAGCAGGCTCGCTGTTGCTTCCGGCGGCTGGACGACGGCCGCGCGCAGCGGCCTCTAGCCATACATTTAAAAGGGGATGTCCTGATCATCATCACATCATGATGATGTACAGGACATCCCCTACATTTTTATGATGCAGCTCCGCTGCGATTGACGCTTTTCAGATAGCTCACGGAGGAATACAGGAAGTAGAGCGACTGCATCGCGACGTAAATGCCGATGACAACAAACGAATACACCCATACCGACGAATCCATCAGCGTATCCAATGCCTTCATTGCAATAAGCGCATGAACCGTACCGACAAGACACGGGAGGTAAAAAATGAGAGCGATTTGCGATACGGAAATTCGTCTGATCTCTTCGCGCGTCATCCCGATCCGTTTCAAAGCGTTTATTTGCTGCCGATCCTCTTGCAGCTCTGTAAACAGCTTGAAGTAAATCAAGCTTCCCGATGCGATAAAGAACAACAGGCTAATAAATAAGCCGATAAACAGCGTCAAATTGACCGTTTCCATGTAACTCTGATAAGCTTCTGCCCGGTTCATTTTTACACTGTCGCCGAATTGCTCTGGCACGAGCTGCTGCACTTTCGAGACAGCATCGGCGGAGTGCTCCCAATCCTTCACCTCAAAGGCGTAGATCGCAAGCTGCTCTTGCTCCGGAACCGATGCGATCAGTTTATTAAACGCCGTATCGTCCATGACGATCATGAACTGTGAGCCCGACGTATTAACAACCGCCTCTTTCAAAGTGCTTGACACTTTGAGCGTCGTCGGCTCGCCGTTTACAGTGCCTTTCACAGAACCTACTTTATCGTTCCAGTTTGTCTGCAGTAAAACTTCTCCTGCTTTTACGTTTTGCTTCGCCTTGCCAAGCTGCTCCGCTCTACGATTGTAGCTCTCACCGGAAATGACAATGCCTTCCGCAAATGAGGATATATTTTTATCTAATCCCTCATCATTAGCAAGTACCAGCTTATTGAACTTGACGGCAACCAGCTTATCTTCTTTTACGACCGGATGGCCGTTCTCTTTCAACACGTCCTTCATTTTGTCCAAATCCATAACCTCATGCGTATTCAAGCCTTTTTCGGTAATGGAAATCGAGTACGGCTCATAAGACGAAATCATTGCCTTATAGCCCACCTGCATTAAATAGAACGTACCGGATGCTGTCAAAATAACGGCGCCCATAATCGATACCATGAACAAAATGCGCGCATTGTCTCTAAGCTTGTAACCAAGCTGCGACACGATAATCATATTCGTCCGATTATAGTAAACCGACAGCCGGCGCTGCAGGAAGCGAATAAACAGGACGCTCAGCTGGGTAAATAAAAAGTATGTGCCAATAACGACTGTAACGAGAATCGGCAGCGCTAAAACTAAAAAATTGCCTGCGTCCATCACTAGAGCCATCGCGTATCCGCCGCCGAGGAAAACAACTGCAAGACCGACAAGCCATTTTGAAAACACAAGCTCGCCCTTTGGTTTGCGCGCCGCTTTCAGTAGATCGATAATTTCCGATTTGCCGATGCGCAGCGAAGTAATGATCGCAATGGTGAGAAAAAGAACGACAAATCCGATGGCGGTCAAAGCAATCGCCTGCAAAGGCGCGGCGAACGGGATCGGCTCCTCGACACGCAGCATGAGGCCAAGAGCCATAAAGAACAGCTTGCTGAACAGCATGCCGACGCCAATGCCGATGCCAACCGACAATACCGCGACAGCCGTGCTCTCATAGATCGTTAACCTTCTGAGCTGCGATCTGGTCATACCGAACAGCGAGAACAGACCAAATTCCTGCTTTCTCGTCTTAAGGAAGGCCGAATTGGAATAAAGCACGAACAGGAATGAAAAGATGCCAATAATGTACAAGCAAAATTCCATGCCCTTCCGGACTTTTTGCGCCTGCATAATATGTCCGTTAACGACATCAGGATGGTAGATAAAGGCGGTATAGATGTAGAAAATCATAACCGAGAACACGCTGCTTAGGAAAAACGCGCTGTAAGAACGCCAATTGCCTCGAATATTGCTAAGCGCGAGCGAACGGAACGTCATCGAAGTTACCCCCCAGCACGCTCAGCGCGTCGAGAATTTGTTGGAAGAACGCCTGCCGATTGGATCCGCGCCGAATTTCCGAGAAAAACTTGCCGTCCTTAATAAAGACGATCCGCTGACAGTAGCTCGCGGAGAACGGATCATGCGTAACCATCAGAACCGTTGCCTTAAGCCTTTCATTCATGTCCTTCAACGAATCCATTACATCCTTCGCCGATTTCGAGTCAAGATTGCCGGTCAACTCGTCGGCTAATACAACCGAAGGCTGATGAATGATCGCTCTGGCAATTGCCGCACGCTGCTTCTGTCCTCCGGAAACCTCATACGTTCTTTTGCCGAGTATCGCCGTAATTTGCAGCAGCTCAACAAGCGGCTTTAGCTTCTCCTCAATGATCTTAGGGGCAACTCCCTCAAGCACGAGCGGCAAAATAATGTTTTCCTTAATCGTCAATGTATCCAGCAAATTAAAATCCTGAAACACGAAACCAAGCTCCCGGCGTCTAAACAAAGCCAGCTTGCGGTCGTCCAGCCTTGCAGGATTAACCCCGTTAATCTCTATTTCGCCGGATGTAGGCCGGTCGATTGTCGCGAGCAAATTAAGCAGCGTCGTCTTCCCGCTTCCCGACGGCCCCATTACGCCGACGAATTCGCCTGCTTCTACTTTCAAATCGATATCCTCCAGCGCCTTGTAAGACACATTGCCTTTAGAACTATATATTTTCCCTAAACCTTGCGTACGAAGAACACTCATTATGAATAGCCTCCCAATTCCTTTCGGTTGTCTGCTTGCATTTCCAGTATAGCCTCAGGCAGTCAGACGCTCCCATCGAATTTCCTTTCATTTCGGTAAAAGGAACCTTACAAACTTGTCACCTGGCTTTGCGTTAACGCTAGCGATTGCGATGAAGACATCTAAAGTTTCAGCCGAGCGTTTATCGAATAGCAAGCTATAACGCTTCGCCGTCCTTGGCGGCAAGTTTTGAAGGGAGGGTATTCGCTTTGGATCCCGCATCAGTTTTCAATCCGATGGATGCCCTTCGGTTTAAAGTAAATCGTCGCCACGGTTCCTTGTCCATGCTCGGACACCAGCTGCAGGTCATGCCCAAGCCGGTTGCATACCCGTTTGGCTAAATAGAGGCCCATTCCGGTCGATTCCTCGACCGCGCGCCCATTTTCTCCGGTAAAGAACGGATCGAATACCCGCGGCAAATCCTGCGGCGCAATGCCGATACCTTCATCCTCGACCGATAGCATGACTCCTCCTGCTCCTTCGCCGTCATTCGCGTTATACGGCTTAACGGTCACCGTAAGCTTCTTGTTTCCGGCCTTATGCTTGGAATATTTAATCGCGTTGTTAATCAATTGATTCAAGACAAAGGTTATCCACTTCTCATCGGTCTCTGCCTCCGCTTCCCCAACGACACGAGGGTATATCGAATAGCGGATACATAGCCGCTTATGCGCATTAATCGCCGTGCGGATCATTTCGTGAACCGGCAATCGGCGCGGATGCAGGTCAAGCTCGAACTTATCGAGTCTTGCCGTATGAAGCATCATTTCAAGTCCCCGGTTCAACCGTTCGGTTTCCTCTTTCAGGCTCGTTAACAACTGCAGCTGTTCATCCGATTGAGACTGGCCGGAGCCCTGTTGAGCAAGCAAATCGATTACCGCTACCGGCGTTTTCATCTGATGTACCCACTGCATGACGAAATGGTTGTGCTGCTCTTGCTGCCGCCTGTATTTATTAATCTCGGTCATATAGGCGCTGTATTGCGCATCGAGCAGCTTTTGAACCGCACCCTGCTCCGCCGTTACGCCAGACTTGATCAGCGTTGAAGCATCAAGCTTTACCGGAGCTAATCGGGTCGCCTCATCAAGCTGGCGAAAATAGGCGCGCTGCCTGAAATAATCGACGGCTAGCCCCGCTGCAAGGAAAACGAGCGCAAGCTCGATAAAATAATAGAGCAAGCCGGGATCGGCCTGCTCTGAGTAGCGCAGCTTGTCCAGCATAAAAAGCGCCGATGCGATGCCGACGCCTAATAGATAAACGGCAATCAACAGCTTGCGATCCCACAAATAGGCTTTGAAGCTCATCCTTTGCCCGCCCCTTTCTCGATAGCCGGCACTTGCAGCTTATAGCCTTGCCCCCGAACCGTTTCAATCGCTTTTACGATACCGAGCTCCTCCAGCTTTTTACGAAGCCGGGTTACATTAACGGTAAGCGTATTATCATCGACAAATTGCACGTCATCCCATAACGCCTCCAGCAATTGCTCGCGGGAAACGACTTGCCCATAGCTGCGCATGAAGCATTCGGCCAGCAGCAATTCATTTTTGGTCAGCTCCATCCTTCGGTTTTGCCACTCCAATTCATTGCGGCTTAAATACAAAACAAGACCGTCTATTTCAACATCTCCGCCGATGCCCGTTTGGGCTGCCGGAGCCGCGTATTCGCCGTAGACGCGGCGAAAGGCGCCTCTTACTTTTGCCATCAGCAGATCGAGATGAATCGGCTTCGCGACATAATCGTCGCCTCCGTTCTCAATCGCCATCACCTGGTCCATCTCTCCGGCCCGCGCCGATATAAATATAATAGGAACATTGGAGCGAGTACGAATTTGCCTGCACCAGTAAAAACCGTCGAAATACGGCAAATTGATATCAAGCAGCACCAAATGCGGATCATACTCCACAAACTCCGCCAGCAGCTCCTTGAACTGAACGGCGCGGCGCGCCTCAAATCCGTACTTTTCCATATTTGATTTCAATATGCCGCCGATCTTATCATCGTCTTCTACAATAAAAATACGATACATCCTGCATGCCCCCACCAAATCATTGCGTAGAAAATGTTCAACAATAACCATCCATATGATACCAGCTGCCGACGCTCCAATCAAACAAAAGCCCTGGCCAAACGGCCAGGGCTGAAGCGATTAAAAGTCAAAATTTCCGAACTTGCCCGAACGGAAATCGGAGAAGGCTTGTACAATTTCACGCTCGTTATTCATAACGAACGGTCCGTGCTGCACCATTGGCTCGTTGATTGGTTCGCCGCTTAAGACGAGGATTAATGCGTCTTCCGACAAGGCTTCAACGGATATCTCGCCTTCGGTGTTCGCGAACAATACGAAATCATTCTCGGACGCTTTCCGTTCTTCGTTTACTTTAACTTCGCCGCGAAGGACAAGGAAGCCTGTATTGAACGCCGCAGGAAGCGAGAACCGGGCCGCGCCTCCTTTGTTGAAGGCGATATCGAACAAATGAACGGGCGTAAACGTCTTTGCCGGTCCGCGAACGCCGTTATATTCGCCTGCTACAATTCGGACTTGCCCGCCTCCGTTATCAAGCTCCGTTCGTCCCATTTGTGCGGCGAGCAGCTCCTGATAACCAGGCTCCGTCATTTTATGCGCTTGCGGCAAATTAACCCACAATTGAATCATTTGCATAACGCCGCCGCGCCGGGAGAAAGCCTTCTCTTGATATTCTTTATGAAGCACGCCGGAGCCGGCCGTCATCCATTGCACGTCTCCCGGCCCGATAATGCCGTGATTGCCCGCGCTATCGTGATGCTCGACATAACCTTGGTATGCGATGGTAACCGTCTCAAAGCCTCGATGCGGATGAGCGCCGACGCCTTTCGCCTCGGCAGTCGGCGGAAATTCGAACGGCGCGCCGTAGTCCATTAAGACAAACGGGCTGAATCGTTGCCGCAGGTCATTGCCTCCGGGAAAATAGTTCGAGACGCGGAATCCGTCTCCCACCATATGGAACGGCGCTCCTTGCATGATGCCTTCAATTGCTCGATAGTTTTTTGTCATTGTCGTTCACTCCTTAGCTACATCAGGATCTTTGAGCATGACATCAGGATCTTTGAGCATGACATCAGGATCTTTGAGCGGAGCTCAAAGTCACTCATTATTCTCAAAGTCACTCATTATTCTCAAAGTCACTCCTTATACTCAAAGTCACTCCTTATTACTCAAAGCCACTCCTTTTCCAAGCGCCTTCAGCAGCTCGATCGTTTCTTTCTGTCGTTCTGTCGAAAGTCCGCCCATCACCGATTCCATTCGATTGCTGTGCCGGGGGAAAATTTCGTCAAAAAGCGCGGCTCCCGCTTCTGTTAACTCCGCGAAAGTGACTCTTCGATCCGCTTCGCATGGAACTCGTTTCAATAATCCTTTATTTTCAAGCTTGTCGATGTTGTACGTTATCGTTCCGCTCGTAATTAAAATTTTGTCGCCAATTTGCTGAAGCGGAATAGGACCTTTTGCATAAAGAACTTCCAAAATACCGAACTCGGATGCAGACAACCCATACGTTTTAATATCTTTAACCGCTTCTTCCATCACGCTTTTGTATGCTTTAGACAGTACGACCAGCAGCTTCAATGCTGTTCGCTCCGCTTCATCGTTCATTTGCGCCATCCGATCGCCTCCTCCGCTTTTGCCTTTAAAATATCTTGAATTCAAGATAAATCTTTTCGAATAATTTGTCAACCTTACCTTTCCCCTTCATTTACAAAATCATTACCTTTTCTAAATAATGGGATAATAATTGGTTGATAGACTGACGGTGAATAAGAGATTGATATCGAGAAAGGTGACGAAAAACGATGCAAATGAAAAAAGTAGTGGTCATCTCCATGCTCGCAGCAACATTGGGCGCAACAGCGGTAAGTCCAATCATGGCGCAATCGTCTTCTCAGCAATCGCTCCAGATTATGACGGCGTCCTTCTCCGTCAACGGCAAAGCGACAGACATTCGCACGATCGACAAAGACGGCGTGGCGCTCGTCTCGGTTCGCGATATCGCTCGCGCAATCGAAGCTTCGCTTAGCGTTTCCGGCGGAACGATCAAGGTTCAATTGAACCACAACATCGTCACTCTGGAAGGCAATGCTTTGACGCTGGTTGGCGGGAACGCTTTTGCTGAGCCTGCTTCGCTGCTCCAAGGTCTTGGCGCGACGTATGCCAGCACTGGCAATACTGTAGCGACAATCAAGCTGCTGTCGGGCATCGACCACGCTGTATGGGCAAATGCATCACAGCTTATCGTTTCCAAAACCGTTGAAAACGGCCGCGAAGATTATGTTGTCGATGCTGCTACCGGCCGAAACGAGCTGCTGCTCGCATCTTCCGACACCTCTGATCTGGTCGTATCGAAAGACGGCTCCCAAGCGGCATATACCGATCCAAGCGGCGCGGTACATATTATTACGCTGAGCACGAAACAAGATGTGGTCGCTAGCACAGACAGCTCGATCAAAAACGAATTGCAATGGTCAAACGACGGCAAATCGCTCTTCTTCCTGCAAGGGGACAAAAACTCCGTAATCGCCAAAGTCGATCTTGCGGACGGTAAAGTAACGAAATTGCTGGAAGACAAAGTCGATTACAAAGCGAACTTGAGCGTTTCCATCGACGGCAAACAATTCGGCTACGCGGTAATCAAACAGCCGAAAGTAACGGCTGACAGCTCCAAAGAAGTCGACTTGGACGATGTTGCAATCGACGCTGCGGGAACAGAGCCTCAATTGTTCTATTACAACTCTGCTGACAGCAGCGCCAAGCCGCTCCAATTGACTACTGACAAGAACGACAAGGCTTTCCCGCAGATCGCGGCAAACGGTTCCCGATTGTTCTATGTCAGCATGGGCAGCGATGAAGAGAGCATCGGTTCGCTTGCGGCAGTCGACAATGCAGGCAAGGCAGCAACAACACTATTCGCTGAACAAGACGTCTATCAGCTCGTTCAACGGGACGGTCAGTTATACTTGCTGACTGCTAAAGGCGACGGCAACGCCATCTACTCGGTTGATGCCGTAACGGGCAGCGCCAAGCTTGTGCAAACCGTGTCGGACGGCGTTACGGAACTGATCGTCTCCAATGTCGGGAAGCTCGCTGCTTTGAGCAACGGCGTTCTTGCTGTTGAGAACAACGGGAAATTTGTAACAATCACAAACTAACTATTGGAGGAATTTCGCAATGAAATGGTTTAAGCAGATCGCAATTATGGCACTCGTTGCCGTCATCGGCTTCGGTTCGGTGCATGTCGCAGAAGCGGCAAGCAAATTGAAGGGCAAAATCGTTATTAACGGCTCCTCGGCACTCCTTCCTTTGACGCTGCAAGCAGCCAATGAATTTAAAAAGCTGCATCCGAAAGTGAAAATTTCCGCATCGGCTGCAGGCTCGATTACCGGTCCTCAATCCGTGCGCAAAGGCATCGCCGACATCGGCGCTGTAGACTGGGATGCAACAAAAGACGTACCGGGCTTCAAAAAATTCGAAGGTCAAGTCGCACATAAAATTGCAGTCATTCCATTCGCCGCAGTCGTGAACAAAAACGTTACGGCTACGAAATTGACGACGAAAGAGCTGCAAGGCATTTTCTCCGGCAAAATTACAAACTGGAAAGAAGTCGGCGGCAAAGATGCTGAAATTATCGTCGTTAACCGTACGTTCGGTTCCGGCACTCGCGTCAACTTCCAGCTGAAGGCGCTCGAAGGCACAGATTTTATGACCAAAGGCGACAACTATAAAGAAGTAAAAACGAGCGGCGACATGAAGACGGCAATCGAGACGACGCCTAACGCAATCGGTTATATGGACCTTGCTTATGTATCGGACAAAATGACTGCTGTTTCCATCAACGGCGTCGCGCCAACGGAAGCAAACGTTATTAACGGCAAATACAAAGTATGGGGCTACGGCTACTACATGACTAAAGGCCAACCAAAAGGCGCTGTTAAAGAGTTCATCGCTTATGTTCAAAGCTCCAAGTTCCAAAACGGTTCGCTTAAAAAACTGAAGTTCATTCCGATTTCCGCAATGAAATAAGGACGATTCGTCCAATAAAGAGCGGCCGGCTTGCGCAAATTGGCGTGAGCCGGCGTTCTTGCTGAAAGGAGCCACTTTGATCATGGAATCAACGGCAATCTCTCCGTCTTCTGCTCCGGCACATACCGTTTCCAAACGAAACGAGCTTGGCGGCAGCATGATGACCGGCAGCGGCAAACCATTCGACCGAAAAAAAAGGCTATTCGCGATGAACCGCATGTTCCGTTACATTTGCATAGCGAGCGCCTGCTTCGTTTGCCTTATATTATTTCTTATTCTCATCCTCATGTTTCGAACGGGCATATTGACATTCAGCGACATTTCGCTGGCCGACTTTTTCCTCTCCGCCAATTGGAATCCGATGGAGGAGCAATACGGCGCGCTTACGTTCATTTTCGGCACGTTTGCATTAACCGCGCTTACGCTGCTCATCAGCGTTCCGATTTCGATTGCGATCGCCATATTTTTGTCTGTCTTCGTGCCGGTGTGGCTTAAAAATATGCTGCGGCCGATACTCGATCTGCTCGTAGGCATTCCTTCCGTCGTCTACGGATATCTTGGCTTAACTGTCCTCATTCCGATGATCCGCACCGTAACGGGCAGCGGCATGGGCGATGGCCTGCTTGCCGCCGCGCTCGTATTGACGATTATGGTGCTGCCGACGATAAGCCGGATAAGCGATGATGCTATTTCCGCCGTTCCGCAAAAATATAGCGACGCCTCTTACGCACTTGGCGCCACCCGCTTCCATACTGTGTGGAAGGTGCTTTTGCCTTCCGCGCGCAGCGGCATTATGTACGCTGTCATTCTGGGCATGGCCCGCGCGATCGGCGAAACGATGGCTGTCGTTATGGTTATTGGCAATACGGCGCAGTTAGCCGACAGCCTGCTCAAGCCGACTTCGGTATTGACGAGTAATATCGTTATGCAAATATCCAATGTGCCGTTCGATTCCACTTGGAACTATGCGCTGTATATGATGGGCTTCCTGCTCCTAATGATCTCGCTTATTATGATTGCGGCTGTTCGCTGGCTGCAGCAAAGGGGGTATAAAGGATGAGAAACGCGGCTGCTAATCCGTTTCGAGGCAACGGCGGACTTAACAAGCTCAACAACCGTCTTTTTACCTGGCTCGTTTGGTTTGTCGGCATCGCATCGGTGCTCTTTATTTTCGGGCTGCTGTTCCTTATTCTTGAGGACGGCCTGCCGAAGCTGACGTGGGATTTTCTGTTTGGCTTGCCAAGCGAAATTGATGAAGGCGGCGGCATCGGTCCGACGCTGCTCAATTCCTTTTATATTTTAATTTTGTCATTGCTCATTTCAATCCCGCTTGGCATGGCGGCCGGCATTTATTTGGCCGAGTTTGCTCCGGACAATAAGCTGATCAGCTTTGCGCGGGTTTGCGTCGAAGCGCTGGCATCCGTCCCTTCGATCATTTTCGGACTTTTCGGCATCGCGCTCTTCGTCGAAATGTTTCAGATCGGCTTGACGATTCTGGGAGGCGCCGTCAGCCTTGCCTTCTTGAACCTGCCCGTTCTGACGCGGGTAACTGAGGAATCGCTGCGAGCTGTGCCGAAAGAGCTTAAGCACGCTTCCTTCGCGCTTGGCGCGACGCATCTGCAAACGATTATGCGCGTCCTCATTCCGGCTGCGCTTACCGGCATCGTGACCGGCATCTGTCTCGTCGCCGGCCGCGCCTTCGGCGAGAGCGCGGTTATTATACTGACAGCAGGCGTCACGACTTCGGGCGAGATGTGGGATTTCAGCCTCTTCTCTCCAGGAGCTACGCTGGCTGTCCACTTATGGTACGTCCAGTCGGAAGCGATCGTGCCTGACGCGCAAGAGATCGCTCAGAAAGCGGCTGCTGTACTTGTATTCATCGTCCTGCTCATCAACCTCTTATTCCGCATACCGCTTTGGCTGAAATCGCGGAAGATGCGGGGCTAACACCTCAAGTAAAGCCTGGCCGTCCGGCCAGGCTTTCTTCTACTTTAATATTTCCGCTACAGCCAGCGGCCCTTTATATAAAATCCGGGTTATAAACAGCGCCAGTTCCTCCACCGGCATCGACATACCGTTCAAGATCCAATGCGTATACAGTCCAATATTGGCGGATGTAATAAAGGCGATTAAATAATCGCGCGGAAATTTGAATTCATCGGATGCTTTAGAGAATACATGCGAATATAAATGATCGCTCATAAACTCTTTCACCTTCATTGAGAATCGGGTGTCTCCGTTAGGGCCGAGAATGACACGAAAATAGTCGGCATTTTGAGCGACATAATTCAGCACTTGCACCGCACCGGGATACGGCACTCCTTTTTCCGCATATTGCTTAATCTCATACGGGTTAAGCTGCGTTAACAGCGACTTCATTCCATCGAATATTTCTCCCGACAGCCGCTCCATAAAATCAGGCACATCGCGATAGTGCAAATAAAAGGTGCCTCGATTGATTTCCGCCCGCTCCGTCAAATCCCGTACCGTCACTCGCTCCAGCCCTTTCTCTTCCACAAGCTCCAACAGCGCTGTCCGCAGCAAACGCTTTGTCCGTTTTTTTCGCAAATCCGCTTTTTCTTCCATATCGCAGCCCCTGCTTTCTCCGTTAATGAACACATTGATGCATACTGTCAATAAAACGACATTTTGCATCTCGATTGATTATTGATCGTCGCTAAATCCTCTTTATAATTAACATTATGATCTTTATTGAACACTTTGTCTATTAAATGGAGGGATAATCTTATGGAGAAAGCCAAACAAATAATGGCAAACAAACTGATTTGGATTGGACTGATTGGCGTCGTTGCCGTTATTTTCATTATGGGGCTCGCACAGCTGGGTTCGTCGTCGAATCCGGTGCCGAAAAATTTGCCTGTCGCCGTCGTCATGCTCGATAAGGAAGTGCAATTGCCTAACGGTCAATCGCTCGCCATCGGCAACCTTATTCTACAACAGGTTACTGCCGCGCCTGCGGAAGGAACGGACGCTCCGCTAAAGTGGGAAGTGTTAGGAAGCGTCGATGAAGCATTGGCAGGACTGGATGCGCGGGAATATTACAGCGTCCTCGTATTGCCTGATAATTTGAGCGCAAACGTCGCTTCCTTGCTTAGCCCTTCACCGCAAGCAGCGACGATTAAAGCTTATGTCAATCAAGGGATGAATACGACCGGGGCCAATATGGCCAGCCAGGTTATAACGAAAATCGGAGAAAGTGTAAATCATCATCTCCGGGAGCAGCTGCTCGAAACGATCAAGGCGCAGGGCGATTCGCTCAATACCGCTCAAGCGGCTTTGCTCGCTTCGCCTATTGCGATCCAAGCAGAAACCGTCCATCCTGTGCCTGCGCATAGCGCTAACGGCAATGCTCCGGTTGCGTTTACGATTTTGGCCTGGTTCGGCGCGATTATCGCATCTGTCTTGACAACGCTGGCTATTGGCAAACTTCGCTCCGCAAACCGATTGGGCAATGCCGGACTTATTGCCGTTCAAGCGATTATTGGGCTGTTATATTGTGCGGCGGCGCTGGGAGCAACGCTGCTGCTTGCGAAGAGTACGCTAGGCATGAGCATCGAGAACATCGGGAATTTCAGCGTATATTTCGCGCTTGTCTGCTATAGCTTTTTCTTCCTGCAAACCTGCCTGCTCAATTGGCTCGGAATGAAAGGGATGCCAATCGTCATTCTCATCTTTTTCTTCGGCTCGCCTATTTTGGGATTGCCCTCGCAAATGCTTCCGGCCTTCTCGCAGAATTGGCTGTATTCATGGATTCCGCTGCGTTTTGGAGCGGAAACGCTGCGCGAATCGCTCTACTTTGGCGGAGCGTCATTGTCCTCTTCGTCAACAACGACGCTTGTCATTTCAGCAGCCGTCGCGTTTGTATTGTCGCTGATCGCAGCGTCGGCATTGCCATATCGCGCCGCATCCAAAGCTGTACCTGCTGAAGAAACGACAGTGTAAAAGTATAGCATGTTGGCATCGGCAAACTGCGCAAGCGAATGTTCTTACGATCGCTGTTGTATCCGGATAAAAAGGCGAACGCTCCGCTTCTTCAGAATCACTCGCTTGCTCCGTTTGTTTGCCATCAGGTTAAAAAAAGAGCTATTTCCATAGCGAATCGCTCGTAAAAAAAAAGCCGTGCAGAAGGCTGCACAGCTTTTTTGCGATTTTTTAGTGAGCAGGTTAATGACAAACGGAGCATTCGGATGATTCTGTAAAAGCGTCAGCGGTCGCTTTTGTTCGGGGATTCCGACCTTGCTTCGTTGATACAAGGAATCCCCGAACAATGGCGATAGGAAGAACATTCGAATGCGCAGTTCGCTGTTTAACCAAAACACTTTAAGCAGATGGCATTTTCGTATCCGTCGGGGCTGCAAACCCTTCCGCATAGTTTTTGTCGATCCACTGTCTGATCTCCAGCGTCGATTTGCCGTCCTGCTTCATTTGAACCGATTGGGCGGCAATTTTTAGACATACGCCGCAGCGTGTGCCATGGTCGTCCCATACGACCGAGCCGTCTTCCTGCACTTCAGCAATAAAACAGTTCAAATTGCTTTTGTGCCCGGCGCTTTCACCGCAGCCGCAATAGCAAGGAATCCACTCCAGCAAATCTGTTGCTTTGCCTGCAACCTGATACACGATCCGAATATCTTCCGGCTGATTAGCGAGAAACGATGGCATGACGTCAGCGGAAGCCGTCTTTTCCTGCAAATCGCCGTTTGCCGCATGCGTTGTTTTGTCATGACTTTGGATTTCCCCGCTATTATGATTGCTGTGATCGTTTTCTTCTCCGCCATCGCCGCATGCGGATAATAGCATCATAGACAGCAGTCCTATATAAGCAAGCTTTCTCAATTTATTTTTCCAACTCCTCTAGCTTGTTCGAGCTTGTCCGAGCTTGTTCGAGCGCTCGCTTTATTCTTCTACCGGTGACAGCTCCTCTACAAATCCCCGGCGGTTCAGCCAATTCCCGCAATTCAGCGTCCATGTATGGGCTTCCGGATGATCATAAGCCAGCCCAAGTCCATGCTTGCCTTGCTCGTATACATGCAGTTCAAATGGAACGCCGTAGGCGCTGAGCGCTTGCGAGAACATCAAGCTGTTCTGAACCGGAACCGCTTCGTCGTTAGCCGTGTGCCACAAAAACGTTGGCGGCGTGTCCGCCGTAACCTGCAGCTCGCTGGATAAGGAATCGCGAAGCTCCTGCGGAGCATCCTCTCCGAGCAAATTTACGAGCGAGCCGTGATGGCGGTACTCGCCCAACGAGATGACCGGATAACAGAGCACCATTAGATCCGGTCTGCTGCTCTCGCGCTCAATCGGATCAACATTCGCCGTATCGCCTGCATCGTAATGCGTTCCCGCAGTCGAAGCGAGATGGCCGCCTGCCGAGAAGCCAAGTATGCCGACCCGGCTTGGATCAATGCCGAATTCAGCAGCGCGGCTGCGTACGGTCCGAATCGCCCGCTTTGCGTCGTTGAGCGGAATCGGATGCCTGTTCGGCGCTACGCGATAATCAAGAACAAAGGCATGAAGCCCAATGTCGTTCAGCCATTCCGCTACCGGATGACCCTCATGATCGGCTCTATATTCATAGCCGCCGCCCGGAAATACAATAACAGCCGCAAGCGGCTTGTCCGATTGCAGCAAATACGGCGTCAATGCCGGAATTTCGCCCTGATCGCTTACTGTACCTTCTGGCCAAATCGGGAATTTATTCATTCCGCTAGGCACCTCCATAAAAGCGTTGTCATCTAATGATAGCAGGTTTATATCGTTTTTTACAGGCAAGCGTCTATAAACGGTTAAAGGAGTGCTCCTCATGAAAAAGCACAACTATTGGGAGAAAAAATTGCTCATCGTTCTTACGGCCTTTGGCGTCATCCTGGTTGTTGGCTGGATAGGCAACTGGTACTAAATTGGTACTAATTAAAAACCTCCGAGCCTTTGTGTCATAAACACAAAAGTCCGGAGGTTTAATTTTTGACCAAATTAGCAAGGATCCGCAGACGGATTGCCAGCAGCTGTCGCCGTACGGAACGACGAGCCGCAACCGCAAGTAGCGGTAGCGTTAGGGTTGTCGATCGTAAAGCCGCCGCCCATAGCAGAGTCTTTCCAATCAATCAGAAGACCGTTCAAATATTTCATGCTATCCTCATCCACCACAACTTTAAGGCCGGACAATTCAAGCGCTTTGTCGTTGTCATGCTCCTCATCATCGAAACCCATACCGTACGAGAAGCCGCTGCAGCCGCCTTCCTTTACGCCGATACGAAGGAACAGCCCTGGAGTGCCTTCCTCCTCGAGCATTTCTTTTATTTTATCTGTCGCCGATTCACTAATTGTGATCATGCCGAATCACTCCTTACATCAGGATCTTTAAGCGGAGCTTAAAGTCACTCATTTGATACATCAGGATCTTTAAGCGGAGCTTAAAGTCACTCATTTGATACATCAGGATCTTTAAGCGGAGCTTAAAGTCACTCATTTGATACATCAGGATCTTTCCCTAACATAACTGTAAAAGCCATCCTTACTTACTTTTAGTATACTCCTCTTTCGCCGCTTCCTCAAGAGATGAACGCCGTTCGAAAGCAAAGCCCGCGCCGCGCGTTTATTGAAAGCGTTTGAATAAACTTTAAGGTTGCCCGACTTTCCGAACAGGTTTATAATAGGTTCAGCTTTCTGAATCGGCGCAGGCAAGTTCTTTTTTTCACAAACTAAATCCAGCAAATAAGTGAGCAAAGGAAATGAATATTCCTGTTCCTTCGCGCTTAT
This sequence comes from Paenibacillus sp. NEAU-GSW1, assembly GCF_009737085.1. Taxonomy (GTDB): domain Bacteria; phylum Bacillota; class Bacilli; order Paenibacillales; family Paenibacillaceae; genus Pristimantibacillus. The sequence goes on along the minus strand of NZ_WOVL01000037.1, from coordinate 23,625 downwards.
TAAGGAGGTTATCAGCATGAATATGGCTGTGCATAGCGAGAACACGCATATGCAGCAAATTATCGAAAAGGTGCGGCAAGGCGAGCGGCTGACGCTGGAGGACGGCGTATTCCTCTACCAGTCCGACGACTTGCTGACGATAGGACAGCTTGCGAATGAAGTCAATCTTCGTAAAAACGGGAAAAAGGTTTATTTTATCGAAAATATGAGCCTTTATTTTACGAATGTTTGCGAAGCGCATTGCGCCTTCTGTAATTTCCGCAAGGATGAAGGCCAGGAAGGCGCCTACACGTTAAGCGGCCAACAGATGATCGAGTATGTCGAGCAGCATTTCCACCCTGGCGTACGCGAATTCCATATTGTCGGCGGCCATAATCCTCATGTTCCATTTCAGTACTACGTTGATTCGTTAAAAGCGTTGCATGAACGTTTTCCGGAAGTCACTCTTAAGGCTTACACGGCGGCGGAAATCGATTTCTTCTCGCGTATTAGCGGCCTGAGCTATAAGGAAGTGCTGCAGGAGCTGATGAAAGCCGGACTGAAATCGCTGACTGGCGGCGGCGCGGAAATTTTATCGGATCATTATCGTAAAAAAATGCGCGTCGACAAAGCGGACGTCAGCCAGTATCTGGAAGTGCATCGTACTGCTCACGGTCTCGGATTGCGCACGCATACGACGATGCTGTACGGCTCGATTGAATCCCATGAAGACCGGATCAAGCACTTGATTCATATTCGCGAGCTTCAGGACGAAACGAACGGCTTTCTCGTCTTTATCCCGCTTTCCATGCAGCCGATTAATCCGAAGGCAGGCATTCGCCGCCGCAATTCGGCGTTCGAAGACTTGAAAACAATCGCGATAAGCCGGTTGATGCTGGACAATATCCAGCATATTAAAGCTTATTTCATTAATATCGGCACGCAATTGACGCAGGTAGCTCTCACGATGGGCGCATCTGACGCGCATGGAACCATTGTGAAAGAAAGAATTAGCCATTCGGCAGGCGCATTGACGCCAGAGGGCATTACACGCGAGGATTTGATTTGGCTCATTAAAGGCGCGGGCCGAATTCCTGTTGAACGAGATACATTTTATAATGAAGTAAAGGTTTATGAGTAATCCTTCTCAATGACGAGCATATTAGCAAAATAAGGCCTTTATCAAAATTAATAAACATAGAATGTGGAGCAGTGAGATCGGATGAGAAAATTTGTCATACTAGGCGGCGGCTACGGCGGCCAAGCTATTGCAGCGGAGTTGCTCGAAAAGCAGCTCCCTCTTGATGTGGAAATCGTGCTTATCGACCGGATGCCTTATCAAGGTTTAAAAACGGAATATTACGCGCTTGCGGCGGGAACAGTTTCGGACCTGGAGCTTCGCGTCAAATTCCCGACTGATCCGCGCATTACAAATAAATACGGCGAGGTATCCGAGCTTGATTTGGAGAGAAAGCTTGTTTATCTCGAAGGGCAAGATCCCCTTGAATATGAATGGCTAGTCATCGGCCTGGGCTGTACGGATAATTATCACGGCATTGAAGGCGCTCAGCAATATTCTACAAGCATTCAAACCTTCTCGGCTGCACGCCGTACTTACCAGCTTCTGAACGATGTAAAACCGTACGGTCAAGTGTCAATCATCGGCGGCGGCTTGAGCGGCGTTGAGGTTGCGGCTGAATTGCGCGAAAGCCGTCCGGACTTGAACATTCGTATTATCGACCGCGGCCCGAGCGTACTTTCCGCCTTCCCTGGCTCGCTGCAAAAATTCGTTGCGCAATGGTTTAACGAGCATCACGTTGAAATGCGCGGCCACGTATCGCTTTCGCGTCTAGAGCAAGGCTCGCTTTACGACCAGCATAACGACGAGACGATTTTGACAGACGTTACAGTATGGACGGCAGGCATTCAGCCTGTTGAGCTCGTACAACGGATAAATCTTCCGAAGGACAAGCAAGGACGACTCATCATTAACGAATGGCATCAGCTGCCTGATCATACTGACGTTTTCGTCGTCGGCGACTGTGCTTCCCTGCCTTTGTCCCCTAGCGGACAAGCAGCTGGCGCGCAAGGCAAACAAATCGCCGAAGTTATGCATGCGGTATGGAATGATAAAACGCCTCGTCTCGGCAAACTAAATCTTAAAGGCGTTCTCGGATCGCTTGGCAAAAAAAGCGGCTTCGGCATGATGGGCGGTACGCCGCTCGTCGGCAAAATTCCGCGGCTCGTTAAGAGCGGCGTGCTCTGGAAATCGAAAAGGCACTTCGGCTAGTTAAATCGCAGCCTGCACCTTTTCACGCAATTCATCGGCTGTCTCCGCTGCAACGATTTGACCGTCGACCAGAGCGAATGGCCTTAAGTAACACTCGCCGCAGTTGCCAAGGCAGCCGTATTCAATAACGCGATATTGTTCGTTTTGTTCGAATTGCTTTAACAGTTTTTGGGCGCCGTCGTGATGCATGTTGCCGGCACAGAATTCAATCAACGGCTTGCTCAACTGGTTTCACCATGTCCTATCTTATAAAGGTTTGATATCCATTTTCATTCGCGTCACTTTGTACTATAATAGGGGAGAAAGGAGATGATTGCAATGAGTGAACAAACACAAGACACTATGTACGACGAAGTATTGGATGTACTCGATAAATTGCGTCCGTTTCTGCAACGCGACGGAGGCGACGTTGAACTCGTAGACGTGGAGGACGGTATCGTTAAACTCCGCCTTATGGGTGCTTGCGGCAGCTGCCCAAGCTCGACGATCACATTGAAAGCCGGCATCGAACGTGCCCTTCTCGAAGAGGTAGAAGGCGTTCAAGAGGTCGTACAAGTATTCTAAATGATGTAAAAGAAGGGGTCGCCTGTTTAGAGGTGGCTCCTTCTTTTTTTCCGGCCATCCACCCTGCTGTAACGGCCTCGCAGACTCTTTCGAATCATCCAAGAAGTGTATGCTTCTCCTAACGGATTAAAAATTTGTTAGAGATCGGCCTCTGCTTCGCGAACAGTCCTTCTGCCTCGTCCCAAGCAAACAGCGAATCAGCTTCGCAATATTGCGAATCCAAGTTCGCTGTAAAGGTTGCTTTGCCGCACACTTCCACAAACAACGAATCCAGTTTCTCTATCAGCGAACCAACATTCTTGAACAACGCACTTTAGTTCCCTATTCATATTCAAAGCTTCATTTCAAAGCTTTGCAAAGAAAGTTGCTTCGCTATTCAACGAACCGGCTTCGCTATTCAGCACATGATTCCGCACGATGCTGCTCTGACGAACTCTACGTCGCTATTCAGCGAACCGGCCTCGCTATTCCGATCACGGCTGCTGCACACGATTGCCTAAACAACAAAAAGCACCGGATTATACCGGTGCTTTCTTACACAACTTACTTGATCTTGTTCCGGATCGCATCAAAGCCGCCGGTTACGCTTTTCTAGTTTGAAGCTTTTCGCAGGCGTACTGAAAGGTAAGCGACAATGAATCGACAACGAGCTCCAGCCCTTGCCCCAGATCAGACGCTTGCGATGCGATATTTTCAAGCCGCACTTCTTCGCCGTAATCTTTGTGGCTTTGCACCAGGTCATCCTGCATTTCCGAATTCATATAATGAACCTCGACATTCCGCCGTTTCCGCAGTCGGTTCATCGCTTCTTTGTTTTTTTCTTTCACATCATTCAGCTTCCAGGTTAACCCCGGATGGGCATTCTTCTCCCTCATGTTGCGCAATACCGTAAAGTAGGAGAAATGAGGCTTGATTCGTTCCGTCTTCATTTCCAGCATATCGTTAAGCAAAATGCTAAGCTTATCCATTAGTGAAAACACACGAATGAAAGCATTTTTGTCAAAATAGACGTAACGTCGATAATCGAGCAATTCTTCCTCCGACATTTGGCTGACGGAAACGGCCTGTACGCGCTCGCGGTAACGGTTTGCCGCATAACAGCTTTGTTCCAGCTCATTTAATGACGCCAGCAGCCCCTTAGTCCATATCTCGTAGGTTCTAAGCTTGTGGTCGGTATCTTGCCCAGCCTCAACCCGGCTTTGCAGCATGGCAGCAAATTGATTCATTAAGCGGATTGCATCAGCCAGCTGGCCTTCTGCTTTCCGCTCCGGCTCGTCAAACATGAAACGCAGCAAAAGGATCAGCGCCCTTCTATTGTAACGTCATGATTTATTGAAATATTCATTCCAACGGCGATCTACAAGCTCCGTAATATCTTCACGCGGGAACAGCTCGTCCGGATAACCAGGCTTCATGCGGGCATCAATGACGATCGGCAGCTTATAGCCAAAGTGATGGCGGCGAATATCTGCATTCGCATAGATGTCGTCAGCCGGGTTAAACCGTGTAAATACGGTCCATAGAAACGGCGTCTGTGCATGAGCAATATTAGCATCATCAGCCAAAATAACGAGCGGCCACTCGGTGCTGCGCTCGGACAATCGCTGCAGCAGCCTTTGCGCAAGCTCCGGCTCCGCTTCATAAGAAGCGCCCGACACCACAAGACATCCGCGGCAGTACACTTGCGCGTTCGTAATTTCTTCAATAACGCCTTCTTCATAAGTGGAAGGCAGCTCGCGAACTTGTGCGCCAACGCCAAGCATAACCGCTTTACTCCCGTGATTCAGCTTGCCGCTCGTATAATCGAGCGTATCATGCGACGTCTCGTCGAAGACGAACAAGTCGGCATGCGGCTCGAAACGCTCAAGCACCGTTTCCAGCAGAACGTCGAACTTCGACAGATCGATCGGCTGATCGGTAATCATCAGAAACTTCGTGAGCGTCAGCTGGCCTTGGCCGAGAATGCTGAACGCCGTCGACAGCGCTTCGCGGGAATAGGACTCCCTGACGACAGCTGCGGCCAGCGCATGAACGCCGGCTTCCGCATAAGCCCACAGCTCGCGAACGCCCGGCATAACCATCGGGAACGCCGGTGCAAGCAGCCGTTGTAAATACTCGCCAAGGTAGTAGTCTTCCTGACGCGGTTTACCTACAATTGTTGCCGGGTAAATCGCATCTTTACGATGCCATACATGATCGACTTGGAAAATCGGAAAATCATGCGTTAGCGAGTAATAACCAAAGTGATCGCCAAACGGTCCTTCCGGACGGCGCAGATGCGGCGGCACTTTGCCGCTAATAACGAACTCTGCTTCCGAAGGGATGCGATGGCCGCCTTGCGGGTTTTGCACGACTGGCAATTTGTCGCCAAGAATAAGCGAAGCCATCAGCAGCTCCGGCAAATGCTCCGGAAGCGGCGCAATTGCCGATGCGATCAACGCCGGCGGCCCTCCGAGAAATACCGATACCGGCAGCGCTTCGTTGCGCTGCTCCGCCTCATAATAGTGAAAGCCGCCGCCTTTATGTATTTGCCAGTGCATGCCGGTCGTCGAATCGTCGAAAATTTGCATCCGGTACATGCCGAGATTATGCTTTTTGCGCGCCTGCAGACTTTCGGTATACACAAGCGGCAGCGTAATAAACGGGCCTCCGTCCTCTTGCCAGCTCGTCACCGCAGGAAGTCCGGCAAGCGGCCGATCCTTGCGAAGCGTCTGCAATACAGGCGAGTTTGCCGGTGGCGTCTCTTTCATGCCTACTTTAAGCATGTCCCATATTAAGTTTTTCTCTCCCCAGATCGCTTTGAGCGTCGGCGGCATAATCCGGTCCGCAGCTCCGACAATTTGCTTCATCAGCGCTTCCGGGCGCGGGCCGAATGCAAGATCTACTCTGCGGCTCGTGCCGAATAAATTCGTTACGACAGGAAAAGAGCTGCCCTTCACATTAGTGAAAAGCAGCGCGGGTCCTTCCTGTTCGATTACCCGGCGATGGATTTCAGCCAGCTCCAAATAAGGATCTACCGGCACATCGATAATCGCAAGGTCGTTATCTTTTTTTAATACCTCAATAAATTCGCGTAAGTTGTTAAAAATCAACCGTTATCCGTCCTCTCCTGCAACCGCTTGGAACGTATCAGCATATCAAGCAATATGCCGAACAAACCGGTAATAATTAAATTATGAAGCAAGCTTGTGAAAATAAACCAGTCCTCGTTCGATACTGTAGCTGTCAGCCACGCGCCGCTCAGCACTTGGCAGACGACGAGAATGACTGCCCAAGCCGCAGACACCTGCAGTCCTTCATTGCCTTTCGTTACCCGGCGAATATGAACGTACATGCCGAAAATGAGCAAACCGAGTATCAATCCTGCCACTCTGTGAATAAATACGATCGTTGTCGCGCCTTCAAACGCCGGAATGACTTCCCCGTTACAGAGCGGCCAGCCGACGCAGCCGCCTGCCGATTCCGTATGACGGATGAATGCCCCGAGATAAACAACGACATAACAATAAACCGATAGGGCTAAAGCCCGCGGATAAATCGAGCGCGGTACGACAAACGATGCCTGCCGTCCATTTTTCACCCGATAGGACCATACGACGAGCAGCAGTGTTGCAGCAAATGCGAGCAACGATATGCCGAAATGGATGGCCATGACCGGCGGAGACTGCGGCCACATTACCGCTGCCGCGCCCATCAGCGCTTGGACGATTGTAAAGGCAAGCGCTGCGCCAGCATAATAAAGCGGTTCAATAAAATCCGCTTTGTTGCTGCGGTATAGCCGATATGTCGCATAAAAAGCCGCTAGCACGAGAAGCCCTTCAAAGCCTGTTACAAGACGATGCGAATATTCAATTAATGATTCCAGCGTATAAGAAGGGACAAACTTACCGTTGCAGAGCGGCCAATCGTCACCGCAGCCTCGCCCTGATTCGGTATTCGTCACTAAAGCTCCGGCAAGCAGTACAAGAAGCATTCCGATGCACGATGCGAGAGCAAGCGTGCGAAAACGGCCGGTTACCATAATAAAATCACCTTTTTTCGGGTTTTCTTTTCACCTCACATTATAGCGATAACAATTGGCAAAAGCCATGTTAAAAATGTGACGTTTCCGTATTTAAAAGCAACTTTGAACTTTATGTTACGACATCGTCACCCAAAAAATCCGTTTCCGCCGGCAACTTCCCGAATCGAACCTGCGCATCCTAACGAAAATGGCTTCCGTCGCGCGAAAAACGCGAGGAAGCCATTTGTCGTTACTACTTCTTAGCCTCTAGGCAGCGTCTCCGCTACTTGAACAGCGCGCTCCAGAAACTGTTCGATTTCTTCGCGCGATTTGCGCAGTTTGCTTACGAAGCGAATCAGCTCTTGCCCGCCGCGGAAAGCGACAAAGCTAGGAATGCCGAGAATATTAAGCTCCGAGCATAGATCGGGAAGTTCATCGCGATCGATTTCATAGAAGTTGATTTTTCCGTTATAATTTTGTTCGACTTCCGGCATAAACGGCTCAATAAAGTGGCAATCCGGACACCAAGTCGTTTTAAATACAGCTACCGTAATGATATCTTCGCTTTGCACCGCTTCGCGGAATGCGGCATCTGTTGACAGTTTGTTCATACACACTCATCCTCCCGAAATAATATCTGTTTAAGCGACTTCGCGCTCAATGATAAAAGTATCTAAATCTCCATCGTCAAAGTAGGATTCCCAATGAATTTTTGCGTTAATCGCCGCTGCAAAACTGCGTGCAGGCACATACATAGCGCCATTTATTGCAGTCGCCGGGAAAGGCATTGTTGTGTCTTTACCGTTAACCGACATTGTATCGCTGCCTTCTTCAACATAAATCGTCGTATTCGTCACCTTATCCATAACTTTAACTTTTTTCGTTTGCTTATCAAAGGTTACTTCAGCGCCCATTAACTCAGCAACGTCACGCAGCGGAATCAAAGTAATATATTCCGGTGTTAAAATTGCAGGATATACGACGTAATCAGTAGGCAGCTCAACGATTTGCCGATTCATATGAAACTTGTTTTTAAGCAAGTTGTACGCTCCCGATTGTTTGTCGAACATGCGTAGCACTTCTAAGCTCGGCATTAATGAAAGCTCATCTGCATAAAACATATCGTCCGATACAACCGGCTCATCCGCTACTACTTCGCCATTCACATTCCAGCGCTCAGCTACGGCACGAATAGTAATCCCGTCAATCGGGAAGAAGAAGCTTTGATCCGGCTCAATAGTTGCTTCAAGCACCTGCTTGCGGATATCCAGTTTGCTGTCCACATAGAGCTCTGCTTTCACCGTCGTGTCCTCGTTGAACAAGTCTTCAAGCGTACGCCATTCTTCCGACTCTAATTCCTCAAGGTCATGCTTAGTTAGCGTTAACGTTTCCATAATATCTTTAACCGTCTCATTGATGATATCTTCCTTCGACTGGCCCTGCAAGTCAAGATTCAGCTCTTCGATCGGATTTACGATCGCGTCGGCGGATTCCCATACGCCCTCGTGCTCGGCAAGAAGTGTTACCATCGTCGCAACAAACTGCTTAAGCCCTTCTTTGTCGGCAATCAACGCATCAATGTAGCTCTTGATCCATTCCCAAATCGCAGGACCGTCAAGCTCAGTTGCAACATGAAATAAAGCGGTCTGTTGGCCGTTGATCGGCAGTTCGACTTTTTCAACCGTAAGCTTGTCCGGATTCGGCAAATTATTAATGATGTAGTTGCCTGCGCCGTCAATAAGCTTATGGCCGAGCTCCGTCAGCGAAGCTTGTTCTTCTTCTGTTGCGCCTTCGGTTTCAATGCCAATGATATCAGTTAAACCTTCTTGCGTCATATCCAAGTAGATCGGAGCTTTCGCCCCATCAATATCGATAACTGCCGCCTCATCGGACAGCTTTAAGCCGAATCCGATTACGGTAGCGTTCTTGCCGAAAATAATCTTTCCTTTGTAGGAAGCATGCGTTTCGTCTTGCACCTTCACTTCATCCAACTGAACTTTAAAATTCGAGAACAATTGCAAAAGCTCAAGTTCTTCCGCTTCCATTTCGTCCGCCGCATGCTTGTTCAGCTGCAGCTTCACCTCAAGCGTTTGCTTGCCTTCCATAGAGCTTACCTTCAAAACGTTTTTCAATACGCTGTTCAAGTCGACGCCGCCTACCGCTTGGCAGCCGGCCGCGATGACAAGAACAAGCGAGAGCAGCAATGCCAGTCCCTTTCTAACGGTGAACAGTCTTTTCAATGTTGGTTCCCCTCTCCCCAGAGTGAATAATGTTGAAGCCAGTCCGTTTCAATATATGAATCGCTTTGGATTAAAATGTTTGGAGGCTGGCATTACGGTTGCGCTGCCCTTAAGCCGATTTCGATTGAAATGGCTTCAGCAGCACAACAAACAGCTTGCGAAGAGGACCAGGGAACGACTTTGCGTCCTCGTACGTCACGACGCGGAGCACAGCAAGCAGCCCCAAGTAAAGGACGACGACAACGATGCCGGCTGCCGCAGCGGCAACCAAATATTCCAGCTTGTCCGGCAAGCCGCTCGCGAGCTTGCGCATGCCAAGCTCCGCACCCCAGCCGCCGGCGATAGACACCATAATCGTCAGCAAATAAGGAACCCAGCGGCGTCCCAGCACGACTAGTTTGACTTCTTTATTGATCGTCTCCAGATTGAGCCACGTAATTGCAATAAAGCAAACCGTCGAGGCGATAATAAGTCCGTATATGCCAAGGAGCGGAGCCAGCGCAACGCTCAGCAGCCCCTTCAAGCCGATGCCGACAAACGTATGCATCATCGGCTGGCGCGGCTTGCCAAGACCGAACAGAATCGAATTGGTCGTCATCATCGTCGCCTGAAATACGGTTCCTGCGGTCAATGCGGCTGCGACGCCGCTGCCGGACGGACTGCTGAACAGTAGTCCCGTTACGGAATAGGCAGCCGCAGTGAGCGTCAAAGCGGCCGGCACACCGGTAAACAGAACGATTCGCAGAACGAGCGCCGTTTGCCTCTGAACTTCGCTCATATTACGAAGCGAATAGGCCGCGGAAATGACCGGAATAATCGAGGTGCTCAGCGCGATGGCGAGAATCGGCGGAATGCCGGCAATCGATTGCGCTTTAAAGTTGAACTCGCCAAGGACGGCAAGCGCCTCCTTGTAGTTCTCGTAATACCATCCCTGGGTCAGCCTGATCAGGAAGGAAGCGTCGAACGTATAGATCAATTGCACGGTCATCGCCGTGATCACGATCGGAATCGAAATCGTAAAAATTTCACGATAAATGGTGCGGTAGGGCAATCTGGAGCCTTTCGGAACCTCGGCTGCTTCTGGCGCTTCAGTAAGGCTTGACTTGGCAGCCGCCCGTTCCCTGCGATCCGAGCGTTTAAGCTTGAAGGCAAACCATAGCATTACAATTAGCGCGCCTGCGCCGCCAAGCACATTGCCGAACGACGCTGCCGCTGCGGCCCATCTGTCGCCCCACCCCCATGCCAATACTAGAAGCGCAAGACCGACGCCGACAACGACGCGCAAAATCTGTTCGATAATTTGTGAAATTCCGCCGGCCGACATAATTTGACGGCCTTGAAAATAGCCTCTCATCATCGCGATAATAGGGAATATCAACAGTGTAGGCGCGATCGCGCGAATCGCCAGCTCCGCTCCAGGCGTTTTCGCAATATGTACAGCGTAATACGGAGCAGCGGCATAAATGAGCGCCGTCAACAATACGCCTGCCGCAGCGCCAAAGACGAGCGATGCCTGATAAATGCGCTGCGCCTCCTCCGGCCGCTGTAGCGCGTACCGCTCGGATACAAGCTTGCTGATTGCGCTTGGTATGCCGCCTGTCGCAATGACAAGAAGGGTCAAATACAGCGTATTGGCGATGGCGAAATGCGCTTCCCCTTCATTTTGCAAAATATGCTCCAGCGGAATGCGCTGGAATATGCCGAGAAACCGGGCGATAAGCGCGGCAGCGGCCAAAATAAGCGTGCCTTTGATTAAAGAATCTTTTTTCATGACGGATTTCCCTCTACGTTTCTCTGTTTCTGCTTAAAACCAAATGATCCATACGATGAACAAGATGATCATCGCCGCCTGCAAAATAAATTTCACGACGACGCTCGTCAGCAGTCCGACTAGCGAGCCCCAGCCGCTTTTAAGCGAATCGACGAATTTCGTTCCAATGATCAGCTCGCCGATGACCGCGCCGACGAACGGGCCGATAATAAGTCCAAATGCCGGAATAACAAACGGGCCGACAATAATGCCAATCGTACTCCCGATTACAGACGCCCTGGAACCTCCGAATCGCTTGACGCCCCAAGCGCTGACCGCATAGTCCGCTATGAATAATATAATGACGATCAGCGTCTGCACCGTCCAGAAAAACCATCCGAAAGGTTCAAAAGAAAAAAACCAGCCATACACGAAATAGGCTCCGTAAATAGCCAGCGCGCCCGGCAATATCGGGTAAATAGCGCCGGCCATGCCGACAACAAACAGCAGAATAACAAGCGACCAGCCTAAAATATCCATTCTCGCTCAACCTCTCCTACAATACGTATCGCTTAATAACCTCGGCAACGCCATGCTCGTCGTTGGTCAACGTCACGGCATCCGCCGCTTCTTTAACCGCCTCTTGCGCATTGCCCATTGCAACGCCCAATCCCGCTTCGCGAATGGCAGCGATGTCGTTCAAGCTGTCGCCGACGGCGACGACCTGCGACATTTCAATGCCCATAAGCGAGCACAGCTCACGAATCGCGCTTGCCTTCGTAATGCCCTTCGCATTCATCTCCCAATTCCAAGGCGATGAATTTGTAATTTCAAGCGCGCCCCATTCAGCTACCTCGTCATAAATACGTTGACGCACTTGCTCATCCTCCGTGTAATAACCGAACTTCAGCCAATGATGCGCCTCATAATCGGTTGCCGGATTAATCCAGCGCTCCAGATTGAATACTTCTTCCGTCGTATACGCCCAGAACCAAGTGCCCGGATGTTGCTGCGCGACCTCATGAAGCCGTTTCACATAGCCCGGGCTAAGAAGCGTCCGTTTGTGAAGCACATGCGGCTTCTGCCAAACCTCGCTGCCGTTAACCGTAATCATCGGCGTCTCCAGCTTGAGCTGCTCCGCAAACGGCAACGCGCTGCGGAAGCCGCGTCCGGTCGAGAAGCTGACCGTTATGCCCGCATCCAGAGCGCGCTGTATCCATTCACCATTCTCCTTGCTAATTTCGCTTTGCTCGTTCAATAACGTTCCGTCCATGTCTAGCGCGATCAGCTTGTAATCTCCCATGTTCCCTCCAGCATTCGCTCTCTAATGTTTGTTATACTGCCATTTTAGCACAAAATGGAGAGATTCCAAATGAAAAAGGGGCTATCCCCAGCCATCTTTGATGGCCGGGGATAGCCCTGTTTATCATTATTGCGTGCCTGTGGCAGTACCTTCAGCCGTTCCAGCGGCTTGCGAATCCGCTGCCGGCTCTTCCTTCTTGCCGGCTTGCTCGCTTTTGCCCTTATCAAGCATTCCTTGGCCAACCGTCTGCAGCTGGGAGAGCGCTTCATCAATCGTCGCTCCGCCGCTTTTCACCTTATCCAGCTCCATTTGCGCCGCGCCCATAAATTCCATCTGGAAGTTTTCAGGCAGCTTGTCATAATCTTTATACATATTAAAAGTGCTAGGCTTCAATGTATAGAATGCCGCAAAATTGCGATTGTCCGGATTGTCCAAGTACTTGACCCGAGCCGGGAAATTGCCGAAGCCATACGATTTGGACGTAACGCGGGCATATTCGTCTCCGGTTATATATTTCAGGAAGGACCATGCCGCATCCTTATTAGCCGCTTTGCTGTTAATAGCAAAAATGTTATAGAATTTGACCATGCTGCTGTATTCCGGATTCGCCGGGTCGACCGGAGCCGTAACGAGGTCCCAATTGCTGACAAGCTTCGATTGCTGGTCTTCTTTCAAAAAATTTTTCGCCTGTTTAATTTGCTGCATAATATATGGCCCTTCAGTCATCATAGCCACTTTGCCCGACAAAAAGGGATTGCTGAGCAGATACTCCTCATACGAGCCTCCGCCCATCATATTTTGTGGGTCTTCGACATAAAGCGCCTTCGAATTGATCGCATCAAGCGCTGTTTCAACGGTTGTCTTCCAGCCTGCCGTATTGATTGTCATTTCCATTTTGGAAGGATTGACATAGCTCATATTCTGAATTGAACCCATCTGGACAGCCATATCGAACAAGTTGTTGCTATAGCCGAATTTCAAACCGTATACGCGTTCCTCGCCTTCGCCGTCTGTCGGAAAGCGTTTAGCCAGTTGAATAAGGTCGGTATAGCTCATTTTGTCTTTCGGATACTCGATGCCGTATTTGTCAAACAGATCCTTATTGTAATACAAGGCCTGGCTCGAAAAATCGCCCGCCAAACCGTAAATTTTACCGCCGCCCATTTCCTTCAAAAAGTCCAGCATGCCCGGAACAAGGCCTTCCGTTTCGTACTTGTCCTTCTCGATCAGACTGTCCAGCTCGGCAAGCTTGCCTTCTGCCGCGCTCCTAGAATATCTTTCCGGATCAAGCAAAATAATATCGGGCTGTTCCTTCTCGATAAATGCATCCAGCAGCTTGTTATACTCTTCCTGCCCGTTTTCGGACCGGATCGATTGCGTAGACACCACCTCAATGTTCACATTCGGATAAAGCGCCGAGAAAAGCATGCCATACTGCTGATAAAAAGATTGCTCTTCATAAAACATTACCCGCAGCGTTTGCTGCTCGTCTTTAGCGTCATTGCCCCCGCCAAAGCTGCAGCCTGTCAACGCGATCATCATTGCCGCGGAAGCCAGCATAGGCTTTCGTTTCATCCATTTCATCATCTCTTGTAACACTCCTCTAATATTGATCTAATAGGCCCCATCATGGAATAGACGTTATAAAATCGGTTTCGGTTTCATTTTTTGGAAAAATTTATTAAAAATGAAAAAAAGCCAAAGGTTCCGTTACCGGATTCTTTGGCTTGGTATATTTATTTTACGCTTATACTTATTGCGAAGCTCCCTCGGTTGCGTTCGATTCAGCGGCTTGCGAATCCGTTGCCGGCTCTTCCTTCTTCTCCGCTTGAGCGGCTTTCCCTTGATCAATCATCCCTTGACCTACCGTCTGAAGCTGCGCGAGCGCATCGTCAATCGTTGCACTGCCGGCTTTAACCTTCTCCAGCTCCGCCTGAGCCGCGCCGTAAAATTCCTGATTGAATTTCTCTGGCAGCTTGTCATAATCTTTGTACATATTAAACGGGTTAGGCTTTAAAGCATAAAAGGCGGCAAAATTGCGGTTGTCCGGATTATCGAAATATTTGACACGAACCGGGAAGTTGCCGTATCCGTATGATTTAGAACTTACGCGGGCAAATTCGTCACCGGTAATGTACTTCAAGAAGGTCCATGCCGTTTCCGTATTCGCCGCCTTGCTGTTAATTCCAAAGATGTTGTAGAAGTTAACCATACTGCTGTATTCCGGATTCGCCGGGTCGACCGGTACCGTCACCATATCCCAATTGCTGATCAGCTTTTCTTTCTCTTCATCTTTCAAATAAACTTGCGCTTGTTTCAGTTGAGTCATAAAATAAGGTCCGTCAATCATCATTGCTACCTTGCCCGATAAGAACGGATCTCCCATTAAATAGTCTTCGTATGTTTTTTCTCCGTCCATCGATTGCTGGTTTTGCAAATAAAGCGCCTTCGAATTTATCACATCAAGCGCCATTTCGAATACCGACTTCCAACCTGTCGTATTGATCGTCATTTCCTGTTTCGTCCCGTTGACGTAGTTCATGCTAAGCGCGCCGCCTAGCTGAGTTCCTATATCAAATAGGCTGTCGCTGTAACCGAACTTCAGGCCGTAAACACGGTCCTTGCCCTCGCCGTCCGTAGGGAACCGTTTAGCCAGCTGTATCATTTCGGAATAGCTCATTTTATCTTTCGGATATTCGATGCCGTACTTGTCGAACAGATCCTTATTGTAATACAAGGCCTGGCTTGAAAAATCAGCCGACAAGCCGTAGATTTGGCCGCCGCCCTTTTCCTTTAAGTAGTCCAGCATTCCCGGAACTAAACCTTCCGTATCGTACTTGTCCTTCTCAATCAAGCTGTCCAACGCAGCAAGCTTGCCGTCCGCCGCGCTTTTCGCATATCTTTCCGAATCAAGCATGACAATATCGGGCTGTTCTTTCTCAATGAAATCGTCCATCAGCTTATTATAATCTTCGCCTTCTTCCGGCCGGATCGATTGCGTAGACACAACCTCGATGTTCACATTCGGATAAATGGCCGAGAAGAGCATGCCGTACTGCTGATAAAAAGACTGCTCCTCGTAGTACATAACCCGGAGCGTTTGCCGCTCGTCCTTGGCGCTGTTTCCCCCTGAACTGCATCCCGTTAATGCGATCATTGCCGCTGCGGCAGCCAGTATTGGCTTTGGCTTCAACCATTTGTTCATTTCTGCTAACACTCCTCAAAATATTTATCTCCAACATGAGATAGACGGTATTAAACCGGATTTAGTTACATTTTTTAGGGTGTTTTTTTGGGAATTTTTATTTTAATTTTAATGTCCAACAACAGAAAAAAACCAAAGCTCCCGTTACCGGATGCTTTGGCATCATCATGTTTTCCGAAATGTTATGCGGTTCTCTTCCACACTCTTAATGAGGTGATTGGATAAATTTGCCTCAAAGGAAGCAAGCTTGATTGCAATATTTACCAAATAATAGTATGGCATATCCGCAACAAACGGAGCAAGTGAATGATTCTGGAGAAGCGTCAGCGCTCGCCTTTGTATATGAATTCCGACTAATAATAGTTTAATTTGGAATCCGGATTCAACAGCGATCGTAAGAACATTCACTTGTGTAGTTTGCTTGCATTGTTATGCGATGCTTTTTAGACTTCGCATACGAAGTTTTTTGGCAATCAACCCGTGGGAAGGCGAGAATAGTAGTGCAAGAATAAATAGCAAGGCTGCGGCGCAAACGATGCAGCCGGCAATCGAAGCGTCTAAGACGGTTGCCGCTCCATAGCCGAGAAATGTGCTGAATATGCCTGCTGCGACGCTAAACAAAATCATCACGCCAAGCCGATCGGTCAACAGATAGGCGGTCGCAGCTGGAATGATCAACAGTCCAACGACAAGAATCGCGCCTACGCTCTCGAATGAGCTGACAGTAGCCATCGAGACGAGGCCCATTAGAAAATAATGGAACAAGGCGACCGGAATGCCGCAAGCCGCAGCAAGCGCAGGATCAAAGGCGCAAAGCTTGAACTGCTTGTAGAACAAGCCTATAACCGATGCGATTACCGCTAACGTAACGCCTAGCAGCCATACCGCTTTCGGCCCCAGACTCATTCCGTTAATCGTCCATACGTTCCAATGGACATAGGCAATTTCGCCGTACAATATCGCATCCTGATCCAGATGCGCCTGACGCGCGAACAAGCTGACAAGCAGCACGCCGGCCGCGAACATCGCCGTAAACACGACGCCGATCGACGCGTCGGATTGAATACCGTGCTGCTGAAACAGCTGAATAAGAAATACGGCCAGCAAGCCGGTCACCATCGCCGCGACCAGCATAAGCAACGAATCTCGCGAACCACTGAGCAGGTAGGCAATGACGATTCCCGGCATGACCGCATGGCTGATCGCGTCGCCGATCATCGCCATTTTGCGAAGCACGAGAAAGCTTCCGAGAATGCCGCAGCAGCTCGCAACGAGCGCACCGGTCAGCAATATCCAAAAATGACTCATAGCGCTGCCTCCTTCTTCGCGGTTTCCTGCACACGATGCTCTGGAATAGGAGTAGCTTCAGCCAGCCTGCGCTTTACTCGCAGCTGAATAATCCGCTTTGCGACCAGTCCTTTTTGCGTCCCGAACAGCACTGAAGCAATAAAGACTGCGGTTGCGGCCAGTACAGTCAGCGGACCGGTAGGCAAATTCGCCGCCGTGCTGCTAATTACCGTCCCGACAGCTCCGCTGATTGCGCCGAACAGTCCCGATACGGCTACCATGGCGCCCAGGCGATGCGTCCAATATCTTGCCGAAACCGCAGGCGTAATAATGAGCGCCGCAACGAGAATAACGCCAACCGCTTGAATGCCGACAACAACAGCGATTACCATCAGCAGCATAAGCAGCTGCTCCAGCAGCGATACCGGCAAGCCCATTCCCCGAGCGAAGCCAGGATCGAACGAAATAAGCTTAAATTGCTTGAATAGCACGACACAAACAGATACAAGCAGCAGGCACACAATCGCCATCGTCGCCACATCGGAAGCGACCATCGCCGCCGCTTGCCCGAAGAGGAATTTGTCTAAACCGGCTTGATTTCCGTAGCTGCCATGCTGAATGATCGTTAATAGCACAATGCCAAGTCCGAAAAAGCTGCTAAGCACAATTCCCATCGCCGCATCATGCTTGATCCGCGAATGGCGGGTAATAAAGCCGATGCCGAAGGTTGCGGCGATTCCGGCGATTCCGGCTCCAAGCAGAAACAACGGCAGCGATTTCGTTCCGGTCAGCATAAACGCGATACAGATGCCGGGAAGCGCCGCATGGGCGAGCGTATCGCCCATCAAGCTCTGCTTCCGCAAATAAGAGAAGCAGCCGATGACCCCGCTGCTTAATCCAAGCAGGGTGCAGCTTAAAAAAATCCATTGCATATTCGGGTCATGAAGAATCGCCCATAAGCTTGCCATCACGGATCACCCTTTCGTTTCCTCGCGCCCGCCGCGATCGAGAAACGCCAGCCGGCCGCCGTACGTCTGCTGCAGCAGCTTCTGTGTGAACACTTCCTCTGTAGGGCCATAGGCTTGCAGCTCCACGTTCAACAAAAGAACGGAATCAAAATATTCCTGAACGGTCGCCAGATCATGATGCACGACAATAACGGTTTTCCCTTGCCGTTTCAGTTCCTGAAGCAGCGTAATAATCGCTTTTTCCGTCGCTGCGTCAACTCCGGCGAACGGTTCATCCATAAAATAGAGGCTCGCGTCTTGCGCCAGCGCTCTAGCCAAAAATACGCGCTGCTGCTGGCCTCCGGACAGCTGGCTGATTTGCCTGCCGGCGAAGTCGGCCATTCCGACCTTCGCGAGGCTCTCCATCGCGATTGCCCGCTCTTTGACGCCGGGGCGGCCGAACCAGCCAAGATGGCCATAACGGCCCATCGTGACAACATCAAGCGCGTTCGTCGGAAAATCCCAATCGACCGATTCGCGCTGCGGCACGTAGCCGACCAGCTTTCGCTGCTGCTTGTATGGCTTGCCATAGACAAGCACCTCGCCGCTCAGCTTTGGAATGAGACCCAATACCGCCTTCATCATCGTCGACTTGCCGGCTCCGTTCGGCCCTATGACTCCAATCAGTTCGCCTTCTTTTACAGTAAAAGAAACATGCTGCAGCACCGGCTTTTTCTGATAGGCGACGCTCAACCCTTGAACGGTCAGCGGAGCTGCCTCGACGCTGATGTTGGCTGCGTTTCTCAACGGCTCTGTACGATTCATCCCGATCCCTCCCATTCCTTCCCTCTTTCTATTTCAACGCATTGACGATTGTATCTACATTATGCTTTACCATCCCGATATAGGTGCCTTCGACCGTTCCTTCGTCGCCCATTGCGTCAGAGAACAGCTCGCCGCCAATCGTTACTTCATGTCCCAGCTGTTTCGCGCCTTCGATTACCGATTCAATCGATTTGCGCGGCACGCTCGACTCGATGAATACCGCTTTAATTTGATTGTCCACGAGGAAGTCGCGAAGCTTGCTTACATCCTTTGAGCCGTATTCCGACATCGTATTCATGCCTTGCAGCCCCGTCACCTGAAGACCATATTCGTCACCGAAGTAGCCGAACGCGTCGTGAGCAGTTACGAGTATGCGGCTTTGCTCCGGAATCAGCTTAATCTGCTCGCTTACGTACAGGTCCAGCTTATCAAGCTCTTTCAAATAAGCTGCCGCCCGTTCTTTATAGCCGTCCGCGTTAGCCGGATCTTTCTCGGCCAGCGTATCGCGCACAACTTCGGTTGCCGACATCCACAGCTTCACATTGAACCAGATATGCGGATCATGCGAGCCGCTGCCGCCTTGCGGATTTGCGCGAAGCTGTTCCTCTTTCAAGTTAGCCGATACAGCAACTGTCGGTTTGGTCCGTTCCAGCTTCTCGAACATCTCCGCCATTTTGCCTTCCAGATGAAGTCCGTTATAGAAAATGACATCGGCATCGTCCAGCTTCTTAATGTCGCCTTGCGATGCCTTGTACAGATGCGGATCGATGCCAGCTCCCATCAGGCCTTCTGCAGCTACGTTTTCCCCGCCGACCTCTTTGACAATATCGGCAATCATTCCTGTCGTTGCCGTTACCTTCAGTTTGCCTTCTGGACCTGACACATCCTGTTGGTCCGCTGCGCAACCGGCAAAAAGCGTCACGCTTAGCGATAAAAACAAAATAGTGAAAATGAATCGTTTAAAAGCAGGATAAGATGCAATAGGACGTTTAATCACAACAATCATCTCCTCAATCGTATATTAATTTGCATGGACGAACATTTTTTAGATAAAAGACTCTTTTTTTCTATTATACAAAAAAGTTTCTCTGATGCAACTTTTTTTTTATTTTATGCGGTCGCCAGAAAAAAAGAACGTAGTGTTTCAACTTCATTCCAGATGAAGTCGAGACACTACGTTCTATGCTTTAGATCGTATGCTATTGCGCTGCCGCGCCGTCCGGCAAAGAGGACGTTTGCTTGCTTTTGCCGGGCACTCCGTTCAAGCCGATCTCGTAATCATACGCGTCAAAAATTTGGCGGGCAATCGGCGCCGCGCCCCAGCCGCCGAACTCGCCGTCAGGAACGACGACCGCAACGGCCAGCTTCGGATTTTCGGCGGGAGCGTAGGCAATAAATACGGCATTATCCGCCATTCGTCCGGCAACGCTGGACTGGGCTGTGCCGGTTTTCCGGTTAAAGCTGTACGAGACGCCATCAAAGCCCTGTACGCCTACTCTAGACATCCCAGCCTCGATTTCTTTCCAATACGAGTCCGGCAAATCAACCGTATTGAGAACTTCCGGCTTAAAACCTTGAATGAGCGTCCCGTCAGTGCTTTTAATTTCATTCACAAATTGCGGCTTCATCCGTTTGCCGTGATTGGCAAGCATCGAGGCATATTGCACGAGCTGAAGCGGCGTATACCGGGCTTGCTGTCCGAACGATGCGCGAATGAGCGCCGATTGCGAGCTCGCGTTCTCTGCTTCGTGATAGTAGTCGATCGTGCCGGTAATTTCGCCCGGCAACCCGCTCCCCGTAAGGACGCCAAGTCCAAACTGCTTCATATAGCTGTCCCACACGTCTACGCCTTTAATGCCTTTATATTTCTCATACAGCTTGTTGCCAACCATCGCTGCCATAAACGGGTTGGACGATTTCTCAATCGCTTTTGCCGGATCGAGTTTGCCATACGCATGATCCGATGCGTTCTTGATCGGCACTTTATGGCCTTCTTTACCGAAATAGAATACGCCATTATCATTGTATCGGGTTTCCGTCGTAAACAGCTTCTCATTGAGCCCGATCAGGATCGAGAGCGGCTTCATCGTCGAGCCCGGCGGCACGAGCGAGGAAGGATGCTTCGCCCGCTCCTTGTCGGAATCGTACTTCGCGTATACCTCGCGGATGGTCCCGTTGCCAAGCGCCGTTTGGAAGTTGTTATAGTCCTCCGTAGTGATTCGGCCGCCCGCCCAAATATTCGGGTCGTAATCCGGCATGCTCGCCATGGCGACCACCTTGCCCGTCTCAACTTCCATTGCTACTGCATAGCCTGTTTTCGCAAATTCCGCGCGTTCGAACGATAACGGCGAGGTGCTAATTTTTTTAATATGATTAACGATCGCTTCCTCGGTTTTCAACTGCACGTTCTGGTTAATCGTCAAATACAAATCCGCTCCCTTTTGCGGGTTTGTAATTTCCATCGGTCCGATAATGCGCTCCGCATTGTTGACCGGATATTGCTTAACGCCGTTCGTGCCGCGAAGCACGTCCTGATACATGTATTCGAGTCCGTCAAAGCCGACATCCTCTTCATCCAAATATTCATAAAGCGAGTCCTCTTCCTCGCCTTTCGCCTTGTAAAAATCGATCGAGTCGCGAACGCCGCGATACTTTTTCAAATAGCCGACGAGCTGAACCGCCACCGTGTCTTCGTTGTAATTGCGGACGCTCTCCTCAATGATGTCGATGCCTTTGAACTCGCTGCGATGCTCCATGAAATAGGCGATTTCCTCCGATGTCAACCCCGATTTAATCCGGCGAGGCGTCGAGATAACGTTGCGGCGGAATTCAAGGTCCATCTGCCGGATAATATCCTCTACAGTCATCGCATATTGCGGGTCGCCGAGTTCTTCAAAAATTTCATAGAGCCTTTGCGCAATCGCTTCGGCGTCTTCCGACTTCTTTGTTTTGAAATCCGGAGATATCGTGAAGTAGAGCGATTGCGTCGACGTCGAATACGCGATCGGCGTTCCGTCCGAGGAATAAATGTTGCCGCGGATCGGCGCAATCAGCACTCTTCGCGTGCTCTTCTTGTTACCCTCCGCACTAAGCGTCGGTCCTTCGACGAATTGCAAAATAGCCAATTGAATAATAAGAATGCTGAAAAGTCCAAATACAATAAAGAAGAAAAAGTTCAATCGAAAAGAAAAATGACGCCGGTTCGTAATTTCCCGCTTTTGCGGATCGTCGTGCAATGCTCTCACCCCATGTAAATAAAATGCTTATATCCTTTAAACTTCGTTACGTCTCCCTAATATGCGTCTGCTCGAAGCCCGGCGGGTTGAACCAATCTCCGGAGGAGGCCCAAGTAGCGTCAAGCGGAATCCAGCTTCCCTGCTCCCCGCCGATACGCACCTCATTCCAGGCGTGAGGGCCGTATCCTCCCCGTCCGTCAGCGCCAAGTCCGGTAACGACTCGCACTTCAAGACCGGCCGCTCTAGCCATAACGGCATAAAGGCGGGCAACGTCGATGCATACGCCGGTTCGCGTATCAAACGTATCCTGCGGCGTCTGCTCCTTCCACACACCCCGCTCCTCGTAATTGCGGGCTTTATCCCAATCATACGCGATTCTCGTGCCGAGCCACGCATAAAGCGCACGCGCTTTCGCCTCGTCATCATCGGCGTCCTTCGTCACTTGAAGCGCAGCCGACTCGATGTCTGCAGGAATCGCATAGTCAATAATTTCATATTTGCGCTGTAAAATGTTCTGAAATTCCGCTTGCGCTGCTTCCGCAAGCACCGGTCCTTGACTGGCAATCACATCGCCTGCTACCGGCTCCAGCACAGCAGCCGCTTCGCGATAGACGGGAGACTGCTTAATCGTTTCCACCATGATGCCGTTTGGTACCATCGACACATAAATAAATAACGCAGCAATGAAGACGAAGGCGCGCCCGGAGCCGTGAATGGCGCCGATTAATGCGCCGGCTGCCCGGCTTGCGGCGCGGTCGCCGGTTGCTGGCTCAGCCGCATGCCTGCCCTTTCCTCTGGCGCCCGCCGCTTCGCCGTTCCCCAAGCGAAGCGACGGCAGCCGCCAAATAAGCGGCGTCAACAGATACGACACCGCAAGCCTGAGCAGCCCATACGACAGCAAGAACAGTACGCCAAATCGCAATAAAGCAAAATCTTTGACGCTGGTCACCCATGTGTACCACAGCTGCGCGAACGTATCGAGCTCCTGCTTCGGCACGACAATGCGTCCGGCAAGCCACTTGGCAATGACCGGTGACAGGCTTTCGGCAATTCTGGCCGCAAAGAACAACGACACGACGATCCATATGCCGTCCCAAACAAAAAAGAAAAGGCGCTTCGCAGAACCCGACGCGCCTCTCCTCATCCCTTGCAGGAGCGAAATCAGCAGCAAGGCCAGAACGATAAGCGTGACGGGTTCCCACCAAGCTGCCGAACGAACCCAATCTGTCATAAATCATCGCTCCTTACCAATAAACCTGCTTCGCTAAGCTTTGCTATTCTGCTTCGCTTGGTCGATTAATGCTTGTATGGTATCGTCAATCTTCCAGGTGCCCAGCGGCGTATTGCGGAAAGATACCGATACTTCCCTTTCGCCCGGTTTGCCTGTCAGCGTCAAATTGTCTGTTTTTACAGTAAACGAGCCGTCCGAGTTCGTTGTAAATGTGGCATTGCTAATCTCGCCAACCATGGCGTCAACCGCTTCTTCCTTGACGTTGTCGGCCACTTTAGCCCCGATTGCCTTCAGATCATCCATGCTATATCCGCTGTATAAGACTATGCCAACGACGATAACAGCGGCGAACGCCCAACGGAGCACCGTTTTCACAATACGCATGATGAGCAGCAGAACGGCAAGCGCAATCGCCAGCACGATCCAATGCTCCTTAAGAAACGTGCTCCATGTGTTCCAATCGTAACTTGAGAAATCCAAAAAATCCATTGTTATCCCCCCTATTATAACGCGGGCGAGCACCCATTATCAAACATTATACCCCACCCATAATATGCCGTAAACGCCGCCCTTTCCGTTGTGCAGACATATCTTGTCCCGATTAGACGTACAAGTAGATTATGAACGCTGCTTAGCACATGCTTTCGAAGCAAGTTTTGCTTCGCAAAACTAAGCGTATGCTTTCGAAGCAAGTTTTGCTTCGCAAAACTAAGCGTATGCTTTCGAAGCAAGTTTTGCTTCGCAAAACTAAGCGTATGCTTTCGA
>NZ_WOVL01000036.1 GCF_009737085.1 Paenibacillus sp. NEAU-GSW1 | reverse complement strand
CCCCCTCAAGATGAGATTTCCCAATTCGTAAGACCCCTTGAAGACGACGAGGTTGATAGGCTGGGGGTGGAAGCACAGCAATGTGTGGAGCTGACCAGTACTAATCGGTCGAGGGCTTATCCTAATGGAGCCCCACAAAGTGAAGCGAATGCTTCCGGAGTTAATTCCGATACCTTTGCGGGGACCCCGAACTTGCTAAAGAGTTCAAACATTTCGCATCCAGTTTTCAAGGTACAACCCTTGACCGTTTGGTGGCGATGGCGGAGGGGAACCACGCGTTCCCATACCGAACACGACCGTTAAGCCCTCCAGCGCCGATGGTACTTGGACCGCAGGGTCCTGGGAGAGTAGGACGTCGCCAAGCACGAGAAGCCTGCCGCATGTGATGCGGCAGGTTTTTTGTTGTTCATAGAGTTGAGCGCGCTAACGATAATGAGCCACGTGCTAATGGACACCAGCGCCCTTATTTACTTGAAAACTGACTCGAATGAGCTGAAACTGGCGCAATAGCGTCTCTGATGTCCGTTAGCGAATAATGAAGAGAGAAAATTACTCGAATAAGGTCTCTCATGTCCGTTACAGTTTCGAGGTAAAGGGAAAAGGACAGCATAGAGTGCGGAGAAGGCGGCAGTAGTTTTAGCGACTACTATATCTGCTGATGTGCCAGCAATTTTATCTTCCCATAGGACTATTCTATCCATATAATAGAATAGTCCTAGTTTTATACGTAAAGGAAGTGAGTGGATTGACCATACAAGAGCAAACGATTAGCCGAAACGAGCTGCATAAGCCATTCTCAATACCTCGCATCCTGCTTTTGCTCAGGAACGAGCCGATCCTGACGACACTTTTCATACTCGGCATTTTCATCCGTATATATGGAATTGCTGCATTTCCTGCCGGTTTGAATCAAGACGAAGCTTCGATCGGTTACGACGCATTTGCCATACTGAATTATGGAATCGACCGTAACGGCAGCTTTTTGCCGATTCATCTCATCGCCTGGGGGAGCGGTCAGAACGCGCTTTATGCCTATTTTTCTATGCCGTTTATATGGCTGTTCGGATTAAACGCTTTTTCGATTCGCATCGTAAGCGCGCTTGCAGGCGTGGCTACACTTTTCTTGTTTCTATATGCGGCGAAACGTTTTATTCCAAACCATCGCGCAGCGGTTATCGCTTCATTTGTGATCGTCATCTGCCCTTGGCATATCATGATGTCGAGATGGGCGCTGGAATCGAATCTATTACCGGCACTCGTACTGCTTGCCGTTTGTTTTGCGCTCAAAGCGCTTAACAATCCGAAATGGCTGTTTGCCTTTTCAGCGGTTATGGCGATATCGCTGTACGCCTACGGCACTGCTTATTTTTTCGTGCCGTTGTTTGTCATTTCAATTTATGCGCTGTTCATAATAAAACGATTGATTACGGTTTGGCAGCTTGCCGCAAACGTGATTGCAGCCTTTGTGCTTGGCATACCAATAGCGCTTTTCGTATTAATTAACCGCCTCTCTTCGGATGCGATTCATGCAGTCTTTACGATTCCAAAGCTGACCGTTCCCCGCGTAGAGTCTGTTTCCAGCGTGTTTGGTTCGGAAATGATTAGCAGCTCGTTTCATAATATGAAGCGGTTTCTGGAAATTATCATTAGCCAAAATGACGGATTACTATGGAATGCGATTCCTACATACGGCTATATGTATCCGATTGCGCTGCCCCTAATCGTTCTTGGTCTTGCAGTAACGGCAAAGTTGCTGAAAAGCAAGCTTGATGCCGCGCAGTTGATTATTATGCTTTGGCTGGTTTTTGCCATTTCGTTAGGATTTATTTTGAGCGATGCCAATATTAACCGGATTAATATTGTGTTTTATCCGCTGCTGCTTCTAACGGCGGCCGGTCTTGCATGGCTGATAGACAAGGAAAAATGGTTAGGCAGGCTCGCAGTCGTCATGCTAGCGGGATACTTTTTATTTTTTACGAACTATTATTTCAAGGAATATCCGAAGCAAATCGGCCCGATGTTTTTTGAAGGGCTGGGCGAAGCGATCCAGTACGCGTCGGATGCGACCGATGGCACCGTCTATATTACCGACAAAATAAACATGCCTTACATTTATGTGCTCGTAAATGAAAAAGTAAATCCGCATGATTTTATGGATACGGTTGTGTATTCGAATCCAGGCGGCGCTTTTCAACAGGTTCAATCGTTTGGCCGATACCGCTTCGGACAGCCTGTCATTCAAGAGGGCGAAAAAGCGGCATACCTCATGTCGAGCGGGGATGCGCTCCCCGAGGACATATCCAAATATAAGGTAAAGCATTTCAAACAATATTTAGTCTTGACTGAGAGATAGGACGAAATCAGGCGAATTAGGCAATAAAATAGCATTAGCGGAAGGCAAATGGCTCCTAAGGGGGCCATTTGCTTATTTAGCGGGCTTAATGGAAGTATAGCTGGCTCTTTCACTTTTACAGCTATGATAAAATGAACGCATCAAATGACTAGCGCTGCAAGGTCAAGGAGAGAGACATCATATGTTAAGCGGCTGTAGATCAAGATTTCGTTTACCAAAAGGCAGTACGGTGCCTCCCGAGAGAAGGCTGGGTGCGAACGCTGTCGTCTCGCTCATCATTCATGGCTTTTTTCAATTTGGAGCCTCGATGTCGGGGCTGTTCCTCAATCTGTACTTATGGCGGCTGACGGAGGATCTAGTCATAAACGGCCTGTACAATATTATTGTGTACGGCAGTTTGCCTGTTGTTTTTGCTATCGGGGGCTGGGTCGCCAAGCGATGGGACAAAATGCTGATTTACCGGATCGGCATTGCAATGAACGCTTTGTTTTACTTGCTTGTCGTCATCGCGCAGGAGCAAGTCGTGCAATACTATATTTGGTTTGCTCTTTTAAACGGTATTGCAACCGGTTTCTATTGGACAGGCTATTTGATTATGCAGTATGACGTTTCTACCGACGCCAATCGGCTGCGGTACCTTGGCGTAAACTTAATTGTCTTTAATACTGCGGGTCTTGCTGGGCCGGCGTTGGCTGGCTATGTCATTAAGCAGAGCGAAGGTCTGCAGGGCTATATGATTATTTTTATGCTCGCTTTCGTAATGTTTATTGTCGCAGCCATTATCAGCTTTCGGATTCCAGCAATCAAATCGCACCACAAGGCGTACTACTTGAAGTTTGCGGGACTGTTGATGAAAAAGCATCCGCGCTGGCTGATGGCGCTAGTGAGCTTCTTCGTATTCGGGCTTTTTCAGGGCATTATGCTGTTTCTGCCTAATATTTTGCTTTTCCAAGCGGTTGGCCGCGAAGACTGGGTCGGTTACTTAGGCGTGTTTTTCTCGGCGCTGACAGTGGGTACCGGTTATGCGATATCAAAAACAAAGAAAGAAAATGTAAGCTCCTATTTGCGATATTCAACTACGGCTATTGTGATCGGGGCGGCCATGCTGCTGATTGAAGTGAAACTTTGGTCGGTAGCGATATTTATGATCGTGTTCTCGATCTGCAATCCGCTTGCAAGCAACACGCTGAATACGTTTTATTTTCGGATCATGAGCAGTTTGCCCTTGAAAGGGCAGCTTCGGGTAGAATCGGTAGTCATAAGGGAGCTGTTCTTGAATACCGGCCGAGTGCTTTCGATAGCGATGATGATCATTATGGCGCAGGATACCGAATCGGTATGGCTGCCAATCGTGCTGTTCGGCGGAGCGCTTCTGCAATATTTGCTTCTTCCGCTCGTACGCGGCAATAAATCGGCAGCCGGCGAATAATGAGAAAAGCTAGTTTTCAATTAGAATATTCTATGAATTCCATTGTCAATAGTGATGTTATGGTAAAATCAGTTTCCGTCGGACATGTTCGGCATGGACAGCATGAGCTAGAACTGGAGGGAACTGATGATGATGAAAAAAACAGCAGGAATGTTCGCTATCGCGTTGCTGGCGGCCATTCTAACGTTGACCGGCTCCGCCGATGCTTCTGCCTTAAAGCTAGGCAGCAGCGGAGCAGCGGTCAAAGATTTGCAAGAGCGGCTTTATATGCTCGGATATTATAAAGGGTCGATCACAAGCAAATTTAGCGTGTCGACCAAGCATGCAGTAATGGCTTTTCAAGGCGGAGCCGGACTCGAGAAGGACGGTGCCGCAGGAACGTCAACGATGCGCGCGCTGCGCAAAGTGACGGTAAGCCGTTCGGATTTATCGCGGCTGGCGCGAGTCGTGTATGCGGAGGCGCGGGGCGAAAGCTATAGCGGCCAAGTGGCGGTAGCCGCCGTTGTGCTTAATCGGTCACGGTCGCCGTTGTTTCCTAGCAGCGTGCGCGATGTTATTTTTGCTCCGAACGCTTTCAGTGCAGTAAGCAACGGCCAATTCTGGCTCTTGCCCGATGATGAAGCGTTCGATGCGGCAAAAGCAGCGGCACGCAGAGTGGACCCGTCAAAAGGCGCCTACTATTTCTATAATCCGAGGGTGACGGATTCAACCTGGTTCGAGTCGCGCAAAGTGACGGCGAAAATCGGCAATCATGTTTTTCTGAAATAGCTGTTTGGTGAACTGGCTTTCTGCTGCATTTGCAGCGGAAAGCTTTTTTATTCCATTCTGATGTGAAAGTGAGAACAGATTATTCTCAAGGCAATAGTGCTATAATTGATAAAGAAAACATGAGGAAAGCTTGATTATGATAATAAGTAAAGAAAATGCTGAACGATTCTATATGAACAAGAAGGTGTGGAGGTATCTGTCGCTGTATTTATGATCCATTGGCATGTTCACAGAAGGAGAGCGGTACATGAGCCAGCTTCATCAATATAAGGACTACATTTCGACTTTGCAAGACAAGCAGCTGACGAAGGAGCTGCTGCTTGTGCCCGAGCTGCTGCTTGCAGTCGATCATAAGCTGTCTGTCTATTACATCCCTTTCGAATATGTCAATGAAAGCGCGAAAGTGATGATTATCGGCATTACGCCTGGTTTTACGCAAATGAAGCTAGCCTATGAGCAGGCGATCATCGGATTGGGCAAGGGGAATCCATACCCAGATATCGACAAACGGGCGAAAGGCGTTGCCAGCTTCGCAGGATCGATGCGTAAAAATTTGTACAGCATGCTCGATGCAATCGGCCTGCCGGAAGCGATTGGAATTGAAAGCAGCGAAGCGTTGTTCGAAAAAGACCGCCATTTGCTCCATACGACTTCGGCAGTCCGTTATCCTGTATTCCGGAAAGGAAACAACTATACGGGACATCAGCCGGAGCTCGTAAAGTCCGATTTTCTGATGAGCTACGCTCGAAGTATTTTGCTAGAGGAGCTGCGTGCTGTAAAAGAGGCGCTCATCGTACCGTTAGGCAAGTCTACAGCCGATGTGCTGGAGAAGTTTATTGACGAGGGAGAGCTTGATCCCGTCCGCTGCCTGCTTCAAATGCCGCATCCTTCCGGAGCGAACGGTCATCGGTTTCGGCAGTTTGCCGAGCGAAAAGATGAGATGGAGCGGCGCGTAAAGCAGTGGTTTCTCAATCGTTGACCGGCGGGGCAAAAAATACGGAGATCAAGCAAAAAGTTACGTATTCCTCATGAATGCGACAAAGCTTTCTCTATATCAACGTTGACCGTTTGACAGGCTTCTCGTTAGCGTTTGGTTACAATCTATCTATCCTGCCAACTGAAGGGAAATGATAGAATGAACCGCGCAACGAAAACGCTAGTAATCGTACTCTCTCTTATGTTATTGTCGCAGCAGCTCGTAATGGCAGGCAGTCTGTTTTCGTACGAATGGAACCGGAAGCCGGCTGCGGCTAAAGCTTTTCCGTTGAAATATACGGAGACGGAAGGCATTCTCACCTTCCGCGGTTCGAACGAGCGGAGCGCGCCGTCTTTCGGCACGACCTCGATGACAACATTCAAACCGAAAATCGCATGGTCGAAGCAAACCAGGTCAAGTTCGTGGGGCGGAGGCGCAGGCTGGACGGGACAGCCGGCAATTGTGAAATGGTCGCCTGAAGTGTTGAAAGCGATGAACGTTAAGCCGAAATTTCAGTCGAAAGCGAATTTTACCGAAGTCATTTACGCTTCGCTTGACGGCTATGTCTATTTTCTCGATCTAGGCACCGGAGAAGAGACGCGCAGCCCAATCAAAATCGGCAATCCGATCAAAGGGAGCGTGTCGGTAGATGCGCGAGGCTATCCTTTGTTGTACGTGGGGGAAGGAATTCCCGAGAATGGCACGATCGGCTTTAGTTTGTACAGTCTGATCGATCAAAAGCGGCTGTTCAGAGCAAATGGCATCGATTCCTTCGCCTATCGCAAATGGGGCGCGTTCGACAGTTCGGCGTTGTTCAACCGGCAGGACGATACGCTGACCGTTGGCGGGGAGAACGGACTTATGTATAAGATTAAGCTGAATACGGCGTTCGAACCGGCGAAAAAGAAACTGACGATCAAACCGGAAGTCAGTAAATATCGGTATAAAATAAAAGGAAACAGCTATCAAGGCATTGAAAATTCCATTGCGGCGTACGGCGACCTTGCTTTTTTCGCGGATAATGGTGGCAGTCTGCAAGCGATAAATGTTAAAACTCACGAGCCGAAGTGGAATCTAGCCCCGCTTGACGATACCGATGCGACGATCGTCATTGAGGCGGAGAATGACGTTCCGTTCCTCTACACAGGAACAGAGGTCGACAAGCAAGGCACTGAAGGCTATGCCTATATACGAAAAATTAATGGGCATACGGGCAAGGTTGTATGGCAGCAAAAATACGCCAGCTTCTCGCAACTCGGCGATCATCCGGTCAATGGAGGGCTGCTAGCCACGCCGGTGCTGGGGAAGAAAAGCATTTCGAATTATGTTATTTTTACAATAGCGAGATACGGATCGTTTAGCGGCGGGCTTATGGTGGCGCTGGACAAGAAAACAGGCAAAGAAGCGTGGCGTATGACGATGAAAAATTACGCGTGGTCGTCGCCGGTTGACGTTTACGATGCGGACGGCAAAGCTTACATCATCCAGGCTGATTCGGCCGGTGTGGTATCCGTCATTGATGCGAGCAAAGGCAAAAAGCTGGGAAGCTTGAATATCGGAACGAACATTGAATCGACCCCGTCCGTGTTTAACAATACGGCAGTCGTCGCTTCGCGAGGCGGAAAAATATACGGAATCGCTTTGAAATAATATGGTAAACGGCTGAGATCGCCTAGTCGTCTCAGCCGTTTTGCTTGGTTAGCGGCGAGGGTATCTTTTTTTTCCTTTGCCGCCCTTTTTAATATTGACGTTGATTTTTTTCGACTCTTGACCGCCGATCTCGTCGTTTTTCTTGCCGGCCAAGCCGCTTCTGCCGTTGCCGTTCGCGAAGTTGGCGAATTTATTTCCGGTACGGCTTTTGAATGCCGATTGACCGCCCTGGTTAGAGTTTTGTCCAACATTTTTGTTGATTTGCCCGCCGCCTTCTGCACGCTGCTCAATGTGGATGTTGTTATAAATGTTGTAGTAGTAATTGTAAGTGATCGAGCTGCCTTTTTTGTGGCTTTTTTTGTGACCTTGTCCATAGCTCATGTTTATCCCCTCCTCTATTGATACAAGCAGTATATGCGAATCTATCAAATCGGATTATGTGGTTGTCCAATAGACGGGTTTCATGTTAAGTCATGTCGGACGGAAAAGCATTCCCGACCCTGAGAATACCGAATGCCGAGAAGCGCAGGTGGCTTTTCGGCATTTTTTTGCACATTTTTCGTTATTGGAAGGATGCATGCACATCATCGATAAACCGTTTGGCGGCCGGCGAAAGGAACCGGTCCCTTCTGGTTTGCAGCCCGACCTCGCAGATCGCGCCTTCATCGGCAATGGGCAGCCATGCCAATCCATCGAGTATTAATCCATTCGTTTGCGGAAGCACGGATATGCCTAGGCCAGCTGCGACAAAACCGGCGACGGTCATCAAATCGTCAGCCTCGAAAGTCGTAGCGGGCTGAAAGCCGACCCGGCCAAAGCAGGCGCATAGCGATTCGTTTAGGCCGCAGCTATTTTTCACCTCAATGAACGGCTCGCCTTCAAGCTGTTGGAAGCGGATTTCCTTCAGACCGGCAAAGCGATGAGCGCTCGGAACGACGACATACAGCGGAGCTGTCAGCATCGGGATCCAGGCGTACGTATCCGAGTGCGGCTTAATCGAAGTGATGGCCATATCGCTGGCGCCGTTATCTAGCTGGTTGACGATGACCGTGTGGTTGCCCTGCTTTAAATCAAAGGATATGCCTGGATGCTTTGCGCTAAAGCTGCGAATGAGCTTCGGTACAAGCTCTGCCCCAAGAATGTTCAAATACGACATGGAAATGATTCCTGTCTCGGGATCGGCCCATTCCTGGACGATTTGCTTGCCGCTGTCAAGCTCATCCAACGCCTTCGTCACCGATTCGGCAAACCGTTTGCCGTAGCGGTTTAGCTGAATCGTTCTGCCGCTTCGCTCGAACAGCGGAACGCCCAGCTCATCCTCCAGCTTGGAAATGGCATGGCTTAACGCGGGCTGCGTAATGGACAGCGCTTCTGACGCTTTGGTCATATGCTGAAGCCGGACGACTGTTAAAAAATAGTTGAGCTGCGTGAGCTCCATCGCTTTTCATCTCCAAATCATAAATAATATTCATTGATTTTATTATTATCATAAATTAGACGGCATGATTAATCAACGATAAACTGGAATCAAACGGAAGGGGATGATGAGATGAAAGTAACAGACGGTATAGCAACGGTAGAAATGACATTGCCATTCAGAGCAATTGGAGTAGGTACGAAAGCGGAGGATGAACCGGATCGATACAACCTTACGCTGCTTTGGGATGAAGAGGGGGCGATACTGGTCGATGCTGGCGTTACAGGCATCGTACCCGTTCTGAAACAAGCGATGGCGCTGGAAGGCATTCCCGAGGAAAAGCTGCAAAAGCTGTTGCTGACCCATCAAGATTTGGATCATATCGGAGGCATGGCGGAATTGCGGCAATATTTTCCGCAGCTGATCTCCATTGCTGCGACAGCCGAAGAGAAGCCATTTATCGAAGGGGAGCGCAGGCTGCTTAAGCTTACCCCGGCATTCGTAGAACGCTTGCGCGCTAATGTGCCGAAGGAGATGCCAGAGGATCAGCGCAATATGATTGCCGGTCTGCTGGAACGACCGCCATCCGCGCCCGTTGACCATATTGTTGCGGATGGCGAGGAGATTGCAAGATGCGGAGGCATCGTCGTCATTCATACTGCGGGGCATACACCAGGGCATATTAGTTTCTATTTGAAGCAAAGCCGGACGCTGATCGCCGGAGATGCGCTGATGATCCATGACGGCCGTATCGTGTTACCGATCAACAATGTGGACGATCAATTGGCTCGCCAATCGATCAAGAAGCTGCTGAACTATGATATCCAGACGTTAATCTGTTATCATGGCGGCGTTCTTAGCGGCGATGTGAACGAGAAGCTCAAAGAGCTGGCGGAACGGGCAGAGTTCGCATAACTTTATAGTCAGCAAAAGAAGTCCGCATGGCGATACTGCCCTGCGGACTTTAAGTCGCATTGGCTATTTTTCCACGTATCAGGAAGTTAAGAATTAATTCGTCTATCCCGTACATGCACTTCTAGGCTCCCGCCCTCATACAATGTAAAACCGACTTCATTGTGCACTGAGGGGAGCTGCCCCTCGGTGATCCGACCTGGGGGTGCATGGAATTATGGGATTGTTTGCGGCCATCGCGCTGTTTATTAAACAGCTGTCAATGCTTGTATCGTACGTCAAAAATAACGCCTTTCCGCAACCGCTTCACGAGGATGATGAAATGAAGCACTTGCAGCTTATGGCGGAGGGCAATGCGCATTCGCGTAATTTGCTTATCGAGCACAACCTGCGTTTGGTTGCGCACATCGTCAAGATGTTATGGTCAAAGTCGCACGTCAAATGTACGTCGTCAAGAACCGCGTGTTGATTGTTAAATCAAAGCATCGCGGCGAGAAATCATTTATCGAATAAAAGAAGAGGCGCCCGTTAATGGGCGCCTTGTTTGTCTACATGAGATCAGAGAGACTAATCAATCCGACAAAGTTATACTTTAAACTGAGTCGGATTTTTAATAAATCCTTCGACCGAATGCTGCCGATGTATTTCCCTAATTCTTGACTTTCTGAGATGCCCTGAATCATACTCACCGTTGCAATCGATGTTTCCTCTAAGAAATTGTTATGCTTTTTCTTAATTTTGACGTTGATATCCTTATCATACAATCTTGAATCTCCATCCTTCGACAAGGGGACGAAGAAGTGTTTTCGGTCTGCCGTATGTAAATAGACAGCAGGACGATATTTTTCCATTGAATACACAATAAATACATCCCCTGGGGATAGACTGAGCATACAAACTCACTCCTGACATGAAGTTTTTGTTATAAGATATCTTGCCCCCGCCAACATTCTCCATTCACCTTTGTCTATAGGCACATATTGGGAATAAAGTGTTCAACCAGTCGTTCCATTTATGGTACTATTTTCTTATTCGAGGAATGGATGGTGAAATCAGTGAGCGAAGCAATCAAAGCTAAGTTGCCCGAACAGAAACGCATTGAGAAACTGACCACAATAAATCGAAATTGGTTCTTGGAATTCGGAGAATGGCTTAAAACCAGAACTAGTAGGCGTGGCAAACCTTACTCTCCAGAAACAATTAGCCAGATGAGAAATGTCGTTTTAAACCGCTTATCTAATTTCGGCAAAACAAATGCAAATGAAATACCCATAGAATCATTCGAATCTTTCTTTAATCAAGAACGACGCTTAACAACAAGAAATAATAAAGTGAATCATATTATTGCTTTTTATACATTCCTTTCGGAAGAAAAGAAAGTTGATCTCCCATTTGAAGTTACAGAGTTAAACCGGCATATACGAAAAAAAGAAGAATTGACAAACGATTTAGAAGGCGCTGCAAAGGCGCTTACTATTGAGGAGATAATTTTGATACGGAATCATTTAATAAACGACCCTAGACGACTGTTTGTCTTCGAGATGGTGTATCAATACGGTTTGAACTTAGGTGAATTGTCTCAATGCGTTGAGCAAAATTACGATTTTAATACAGGAATATTTAAAATTAAGCGAAATCGAAAACTCGAAGAATTTCATGTAAATGCCCGAATCTCAAATTTGATTAATGAAAACCGCTTTATTTTAAAACCAATTGCAAAAACCGGCAGCCAAGACCGTTTTAAAACCCTTGGAGTGATCCTGCAAGAAAAAGGACTCATGAATAAGACGGTAAGATGGAAAGACATCGAAAAAACCCGAGAACGTAATTTTTTTCGATGCCCTGGCTGCGAGAAGTTATATGAAAATACGCCTGATAATTGGGCTTTAATTCAACATGAGATCGATGAACATAAGACCAAATGGATTGTTTGCAGAAGTACCTGTGCAGTAACGGGGGTATAACATGAGCAAAGTAATAATCTTTGATTTAGAAGCAGGCTTACCCATATACAAAGTAACAAAAAAGACATCGTTATTCGAACGTGGTCAAAGCGAGGTTGTTCTCGGTTCCATTGATAACGAACTTGATAAACGACAAGAAGAACTAAAACAAGCAAACATTCATCACGATATCGGCTCCGAAGAGGATTCTATTCCAGGTTGGGTAAAGGTAACTGCAAAGACCGGACGCTTTGGCGAGGAACTTGCCATAGCCTATTTGAAAGAACAATCATTAGGAGAAGTTAAATACGTTGGAATGAATGCCAAGCTAGGGTATGACATTCAAGTATCATATGAAGGGCAGCTTCATGCTTATGAGATAAAAACCACAACAAAGGATAATAACAAGTTTTACATTTCATACAATGAACTACGCGTCGCAGAAAAAATGCAAAATTTATATCATCTTCTTTTCATTAAAATTAATAATATTGCTCGAACAATAACCGGGTACCATATTGTCAATCCAATTAACATGTTAGATATTGATTTTCATACAATTTCCAAGCTTATAAATAATCAAAAGATTGAATTGGCTTCAAATCAGTTCGTTATCAATATTAATGATAATTTCTTACTGAGTACATTTGATGATATTTCATTAGATGCGTATGTTGGAAGAGCATCAGTAAAATAAATTGTACTTCTTTTTAAGGATTCAGTTCAGAAAGAGATAATAAATTCTCTGCTCAAGGTATTAGTTGAGAGTGGCAAGAGAAAAAATAATTGCTTCACGAAAATCATCTTATATGGCTAAATATCAACGTTAAACGCCTTTGACTGTATAGCCATAGTCCATGTTACGATCTCTCTACATTCCGTGAAGGAGAATGCAACATGGACTTAGAAACACAGCTACACTACATGCTCAAAGAGGAAAGCTACTTAACCAGATCTATACCGTCGAAACGCTATTAATGGCATTGCAAACGGCTGTAACCAAAGAACAGGATTGCTTGGACTTGGAGACAGTCAGAGAAGTGGTAGATCCTATTCTTGAACTTGAAACAGACATTAAGAACGAGTTACTTGAACTTGAACAAATTGGAAAACAATTGTCAGCCAAAAGAGCTGCAGATGCTGTTGCCAAAGGAATATAACTTCTAATTGTAAATATACTTATAGTATGTTTTCGATTTAGGAGGAAATATGTATTTTTATAATGAATATCATCAATTCAACTTTCATGTGATGTTAGAAAAGTATCCGATCGCACAACAAAATG
Organism: Paenibacillus sp. NEAU-GSW1; assembly: GCF_009737085.1. GTDB lineage: Bacteria > Bacillota > Bacilli > Paenibacillales > Paenibacillaceae > Pristimantibacillus. The sequence goes on along the minus strand of NZ_WOVL01000036.1, from coordinate 35,760 downwards.
CTGAGTATCGCGTTGCTTGCTATATCGTTGCTCACCCTGAAATTTATGAAAAGGCTACACGAAAATCATGGGAAAATATATTCGATGAATGGATGGATACAGAAGATTTCTCAAGAGGCATTCAATTGCTGATTGACTTAGGTTTGCACCTTTACGGTGGTGGATTCCATCGGTTTGATTTACTGTACGGAATTGAAACGTGGGACATTGGTAATTACTCTGTTTTCAAACAAGCGTGTGAAATACGAAAAAGTTTTGCTTGAAGCTGTCATTAGGCAGCTTTTTCATATTTCTTTAGAAGGTACATATACATATAGATGAACCATATTACGTACTAGGAGAATTATAATGAAAAACTACAACTACGCATTGGAAGCAGAGCTTGGACTTGCACCAAAATTAGAGGACAAATATAAAAGTATTCCCGACGAGATGACGTTAACATCTGATCAAGTCGCTGAACTCATCGGAATGAGCCCGGTTAGTGTTCGGCGTTGGTGCCATAATGGGAAGTTACCCGCTTATCAGTTTGGTCGAAAATACGTTATTACCGGCGAGGCTCTTAAGTCTTTCATGCAGAAATCTAAAATCAGGGTGGAAACAGCGAAGGATGTCTTTATGAATTGAGCACTGAATATGTCGCTTTATCCTTTTTCAAAACAAACAAAATCGATTATTACTATAAGAAGCCTATAATCACCTTTCCTTGCCCTGACTGCGGCAAGGAAGCAAAAATGAATGCATTTGAAGCCACTTGGAGTTGTAACGCATGCTTTGCTCGTGGAACGCTTGTAAGCTTAATTAAACTTACAACTAGCTCTCACTCAGGCAAGTTAACGGAGTCGATTTATAACCCTGGCAAAGAGATTCTAGACATTAGACGGCTACTCCAAGAAGTAAAGCGTTCTTCGTCAGAACGAAATCAAAAGTTAATCGAGAAAGCGTATAATAAAACGAACGCCTTATATTCGTATTTAAAAACCGAACCAGAATAATCACTGGTTCGGTTTTGTGTTTAACCTTTACAATTTGATCCCATGTAACAATGCACTCATTCTTACTCCAGGATATGTAATAAGCTTGGTGCTTATTTTTTTTGTAAAATCAGATTTAGAAAGATCTGTCCATACGGCATTTGATTCCCAATCGCAACCGATGTCTATAGATGTTCGTAATTCCCACTTTTTCGCCTTTTCATCTCTTTTAAATGTTATTCGATTCTCAATCCCCTCATAAATAAAGTGTATTGAAAAATACGGGTTGTCATAGTTCACATAAACATCAGTGATGTCTTTTATGACCTCGAACACACTGTGATTGTGTTTCCAAAACGTATTAATCATTTTACTTCTAACAGCCCACGCTTTTGCATACTTCTTTCCTTCATCTGTTTCCATAAAATCCATTTCATCACATCCAATTTATTAGATATGATTTTATTTTTTGAATTTACATTCAAATCCTAAAAAAAGAGAAGCGAAAAATTTCGCCCCTCAATATTACAACAAGCCAAGAACAATTCGAACCCTTTGCTCTTTGGTAATCTCTTTAGCTATTGATTTTTGATACGTTTGAACGATTGCCATTTCTGTGTCTTTGATTTGACTTTTTCCTTCAAATGAATTATTCTTTCTACATTTACTTCTTTCTGATTTTCCTTGTTAGTTATAACCTTAAACGTTACACGACAGTAACCACTCTCGAATATCGGGCGAACTTGCAACTCATACGTATAGAAGTTGCTTACTATTTTGCTTGCATTTTTTATATCTTTACCCTCCGGATCAGATATATGAAGTTCTGCGTCTAATCCATGTTCTTTTACAAATTCAACGACTGCCATAACCCACTTATTTTCATCACAATCCGTATTTATGATTATGTCTTCGATTTCGCACTGCTCTTTAACGGAAAGCACCGTTTGTTCAAGAATCATTTCAATTTTTCCGCCATCATCAAGCAAAAAGTACCCCCGAGACTCCTCTTTATCAGCTACTTTAACCTTGATGCCAAGCTTAATTCCTTCTTTACCATTTTCATTGTTACCAGTGAAAAACAGATACTCGAATTTCACACGTATATCCTCCATAATTCATTCTCTTGAACCATCGTTGTTATAAGAAAAGAATAGCACATGTCAACATTCAATTTGGAATTATCTTGTATGGAAAAGGAGAAACCGTGAAAGAATGAAAACAGAGTATATGTGTTAATTTGTTAAAGCGATGCGAACATTCGATCGCTTTAACAAATAATCGGAACGCTCAAAATGATACTGTTTTTATACAAATTCTTTACCGCTTTCGTTAGAAAGCAGTATCATTTGGATCACGTTGAGCGCATATACATATATTTGAGGTGAAGAAAGGAATATGACAAAGACATTACTCGACATTTCGATCGATAAATTGGAGATGCCGAATGAAGTGAAAAGAGCCTTTATAGCCAACGGCATTAATTCGATCAGTCACATTGTCACAAATACAGTCATGGATTTATGGCAGGTGTTGCTTAAACATTCGATTGAAATCATGAAGAAGGATGTTGCTTCGATTCGCGAGTCAGCATTTCAAATTGGGGAGGATGAAGGTTTTGGATGGGACACCGTTCAAATAAAAGTTGGTACATTTATCGGTTACTCCGAAGCCAATAAACTCATTGGACTGAGAAATACAACATTTATAAAACTTCTTCATAATGGCACATTCAATGAATTCTTGCTCCACGTCGGAAGAGATGTGCTACCTTCTCCATTAAGAAATACACCTGGCGGATCGTTTCCAAAGTTCGCATTCATTAGATCGGGCGTAGAAGCATTTATGAAGCGTTACAAATCACTCCCAGAGATAGCCGAGGAGATGGGTTATAACTACACCCGATTAGCGATATACTCCAAAGCCGGGTTAATGGATGAAGCCAAAATCGCTAAAGGGAAATGGGACTCCATTTGGATAAAAGAAAACTTCAAAAAAATAAAAATGGAATCGGTTGCTGGCAGGAGCGCAAAACGACGCAATTATTTCGGCATGCTAAGCCCTGTTCAACAAAAAATAATCAATGAATTTATTGATTATCGTACCGATAACAAAGTCGTTTTTAGCGCTTCCGCTCAGTTTCCTAAATTTAAACAAAGCGATGCACCAGATGATTGGAGAGCGCAAATTGCCCGTGCTTATTACTCGATCATCTGTTTTCGTAGCGGAATCAATAATTGGTGGGAATTAGAAGGTCGAAATGGCTATCGATTGTTAACCGAAGATGAACGCAAAAAATTTAATCCAGAATTGTTCGATTTCATGGATATTAACTCCAACGATATTCAAGCGCTCGTGCGGGGGAAAGGTGGAATGACTCGCTTCAGCGTCAAAAAATATATAAGAGGTTTCTTTTACTATTTATTGATGCAAGAAAAAGAAGAAATTCGAGCTCAAGAACGCGCAACCGGATTAACTATGCAAGAAGCTAGAGCTCGTCTTGTTGCTATCGGCGAAGATTTAGACGAAAACCTTGAAAAGTTTATGAGCAGAGAGAACGCTCAACCCGACAAAGAATCCACATCTTTATTTTTAACAAGAAAGCAACTGGTTCAGATGATTCACAATGTTTTCAACAGTACAGGCAAAAACCTTCATACACCGATCAAAAATACGGCTATGCTTGCATTAGGCTTTTTCAGCTGCATCCGTCCTATTGAAATGAGCAAACTTGAAATCGATAAACATTTCGAGCTCGATCAGACAACGAAGCTAATAAAATTAAAAGAATTCAAAGGCAGCTCAGGTGAAACGTATAAATTTGGCGTCATGCACGTTACTCGTGACATCAGCAAAATGCGCCAGTCTCCATCCGGCAAGTACGGCATATTGCTAGTACCCAAAGTTGTTCATTTTCTAAATTTATATTTGGAAAATCTCTATAACAAATACACCCTTCCTCGCGGAAAAGGATACTTATTCCGACCGCAAGACACAGAGGAATTTAGCGATTCACATTACTCTTCCAGTGCATCGATGGTGAATTGGATGAGTTATCACAAGGATATGTTCGAAGGGATTCTATCTGAAGACGAGATCTCACATTTCAGCAGCTATGACACGCGGCATACTGGAAACAACTTGATTGCCAAACGCACATTCTTTCGAAACCTGGTTCTCGAAGAGCAGAAATCGGATGTTGCCGAATATCACAGTAGGCACAAAGGTAAAAAAAGTACAAACAAAGAACATTATCAAGAAAAGATCGACTTAGAATCGTATGTCGAGGTAATCAATGCCGCCCTCAACTTCCCGTTTAATTTAGATGAATTAGAAATTTGGGAAAACAAAATGTTGGGCATTACCCCTCCTCCACCAGTTGCGGTTGTTAGCGATGAACCACCTAAGCTAGACGTAGCGACGAAGAAGCAAATCAGTAAAATCAATGCCGAACTCGACGATCTTAAACAAAGGTTTAATGCGCTCGGCAAATTGTCTAAGCTAAGCATTACCGAACGCACAAAATTAGGAGATGCACTTGAAGAAAAAATTCAAAAATTGACGACAGAAAAAGACCGACTAATCCTTGCAGCTACCGAGGGGGATACCACATGATTTCGTACGATCAATTTTGCTCACTCACAGAGAAGCTTGGCTTCTCTGTGTATACTTACTTACCTGAAGATGTATTTAAACCGTACAAAGATGGCTGGGAATATTCCGTTAACGATATCGCCGAACTGACAGGCAAATCCCCTGTAACTGTTCGAAAGTGGTTTACGACGGGTAAGATCAAAGCTTGCCGAACGAATCCCTGGGCAGCCCTAGGAAAGGACGTGAAGAACAAATTGTACATCGATCATTATCCCTACGTGAAAGATAAAATAAAGGTCTTGGAAAGTTTAGACCAAAAAAGAATACAACAAATTTTGAATATGGAATAAAAAAGCTTATACATTAATGAAGGAAACTTTTCTGCTTATGTCGAAGTATATGGAAACACGATATAAACAGAGGGGATATTTCAAAAGATGCATAAAAAATATGAAGATGTAGACGAACTAAGCACTTCATTAAAGGATCAGTTACAGACAAAGTCCACCTCCATTATTGCCAACTTAAAAAAGTGTGATTATACAAAAGCCGCAGCACTGCTAGATGCAATCACAGAAAATCTAAAATTATCTTACGACTCTGCAGAACTGAACAAACAAAGACCAACAGATGGTAAAGAAAAAAACCAACACCCCCTGAAGCCAATCAGAGGACAAATTTACAATGCATTTCTTGGTGAAAACCTTGGGAGTGAGTTAAGCGGCGAACACCCAGTAATTATTTTACAAAACTCATCCGGCAATCTATTTTCTCAAAAAGTAAATGTGGTACCAATCGAGGGCGACGGAAATAAGGTTAAAGAACCTTATCAAACTAAGCTAACAAGTAATGATCTTGAGGATGGTGTTACTTTAAAAAAAGATCCTTCTCGTGTTATTATTTCCGACATTATGTCAATCGATAAGGCTAGATTAGGTTTATTGGTTGGAAAAGTTAAGAAGGAAAAAATGAACGATATTTCTAAATTTATTGCTTCGCAACTTGAAATAAAACCTTGACAAGTTCTTTGTTTCTCGATATATTATAGACATCTAATATCTAGTCTCATTTGAGACACGGCTTCCTCGGAAGCATTTCTAGAAAAAAGAGAAATCATTGCGATTTCTCTTTTTTTCATTTCATATGTATAAACGCTTTGTCGCTAACATATACTAATTTTATCTAGCCGAAAGGCGCGGCTTCTGCGTATTTTGCAGAAGCATTGTCTAAGCCCCACACTTTCGTGGGGCTTTTATTTTTACTTAGTTATTGGACAATCTTTCACCCTCATACGTTGTACCGAGGTGACTGCCTTGGGTACAGATAAAAAGATTGTCATCATCTATGAGCCTCATAGCTTGGATTATCATGAGAAGGATGTCGCGGAAGCAGAGGCTGATCTTGACAACGTCATCCGTTATATCTTACAAGTGTTAATGCCCAAAGGAGCCGGTTCATTATGAACTCGGCTCTGTTTTTGTTTACGCATCAATGAGGTTTGTCTATAATAGATTTTATCGTTTGGTACAAAGGTGGTTTTGTGGTGTGAGAAGGATTGTTGCACTTTACGTACGTGTATCTACAACGCTTCAAGTAGATAACACCAGTTTAGAAGCTCAAATTGAGCTCTGTAAGAAGCATGCAGTATCAATGGGATATAAGTTTGAGGATATTCGTGTCTACCGTGAGGAAGGCGTTACTGGGGAGGATATTGATGTACGCCCTGTGATGACAAAGCTGCGTGAAGACGTTGCCGAAGGCATTATTGAGCGTGTCATATGTACGCACCCCGATCGTTTTAGCCGTGATCTGACCGACAAGTTGATTGTCGTCAGGGAACTTGAAAAAAACGGAGCCGACATCTCCTTTACGGATACCGAATTCGAGAAGTCTCCTGAGGGGATTCTGTTTTTTAACATCATTTCAGCAATCGCAAGTTATGAGCTTGCACTTATTCGCAAACGTACGGTACGTGGTCGCGAACGTGCTGTAAAAGAGCTAAAGAAGATTATGCCGATGCGTGTTGCCCCCTTCGGTTACGATAAGGACGAGAATGGACAACTCGTGATCAACGAAGCGGAAGCTCAATTCGTTAAGATGATTTATGAGTGGTACGTGTATGAGAATTTAACGACGCGTGAAATTGGCGAAAAACTTTACGCCGCAGGCGCTATGCCAAAACGTGGCGAATCTAAAAACTGGAGTGCTTCCAGCATTGGACGCATTTTATCATCCGAAATTTATATTGGGACGTATTATTACAACCGAAGAAAAACGAAAAAGATTAAAGGTCAAACAACAAAATCAGGTAATCCTAAACGTACGATCTCGCTTCGCGACGAAGAGGAATGGTTAGACGTTCCTGTTCCAGGGATCATTGATGAAAAGTTATTCGAATTAGCGCAAAAACAAAAAGATAAGAATAAAACAAACAAACATGTAGGTAATCAAACGTATCAATATTTATTAAAATCACTTTTGAAATGCGGTCATTGCGGTCGAACATGGGATGCGACGACCTATTCTGGTCGAGAAGATAAAATAACAGGCAAGCGAATGAAATATCGGTGTTACCGATGCCCGAATCAAGCGCCAAAGCGCTATGGTCCCGAAGTACAAAAATGCCAAAGCGAATCGTTGCGTGCTGAGCTTTTAGAGGATTACATATGGGCACAAGTCGTTAAACTGGTTTCTGATCCGACGGCTTTTTATAAGCATTTGCAAAACGAGACAAACGAAGGTGTAGAAGAACTTGAAGCAAGGTTAAAAGTATTAGAATCTCAAGCCGATCAACGCGAGAAAGAAAAAGACAAGATTAAAATTATGTTCCGTCATGAGGTCATTTCCGAACAAGAAATGATTAAAGATTTATCTAAAGTTAATGCAACGATCAGCGAATTGGAAACAGAAATAAACCGTTATCGTGTTCAAATTCAAAACCGCCTTAAAAGCGACTTGACGATGGAAATCGTACAGGAACTCGTCAGCCATATTCAATTAAAATTAAAGCAGCCTGAGAGCGTCACATTTGATTTCAAACGGCACATCATTGAAATGCTATTCACAGAAATCATTGTTCGATTTGAGCCAGATCCAGAGAACGAAAAACAGCGTTATATGGTTGTCACTTCAATCGGAGCGTTCGATAAATTGTTTGGAGCACACAACGAAATCGCGGCAACATTGGATTTGAGTGACATAGGAGTTCGAACACAACCTCAAAAAATTTGACAACACAGGTGAGGACCTCGAGGATTTGATCTCGATCGGGACGATCGGGCTTATTAAAGCGATCGAGAGCTTTCAGACGGGCAAAGGGACGAAGCTGGCGACTTTCGCAGCCCGTTGTATTGAGAACGAAATACTTATGCATTTGCGCTCATTGAAGAAAACGCGCAAAGACGTCTCCTTGCACGATCCAATCGGAACGGACAAAGAAGGCAATGAAATAACGCTGATCGATATTCTCGGTACGGAAGCCGATGATGTGGTGGAGCGGGTACAGCTGAAGATTGAGAAGAGCAAAATATACCGCAATCTCGATATTCTCGATGAGCGGGAGCAGGAAGTGATTCGCGGCCGGTTCGGCCTGGATCATGGCGGAGATGAGCGGACGCAACGGGAGATCGCGAAGGAGCTGGGTATCAGCCGGAGTTACGTATCACGGATTGAGAAGCGGGCGCTGATGAAGCTTTATCATGAGTTTTATAAGGCGAAGAAGTAATTAAAAAGAGTTTCCTTTAAATTAAGGCAATTCACTGACTAAAGTGGGTTGTCTTTTTCAATGTGTGCAAATTGTGGAACTTTGTGAATAATTCACAGCCTGCCGCGTTGGGAGCCATATACACCCGATGCGCCGATTGACGATAGGATGAAATTCCTTGTAAGGATATTTCAAGGAAATCAGCTGACGCGGCAGAATGGTTGGGGAGTCCTGAATATTTCAAAGCTAGGTAAGCTGGTTTTTATAATCTGTTGGCGTTGTTCCGGTAAATTGCTTGAATATTCTGCTGAAGTAAAAGGGATCAGGATATCCTACAACCTCGCCTATTTCCTTGACGGTAAGCTCTTGTTTAAGTGAGAGGAGATGCTTGGCCTCGTTCATTCGAAGCGACATGATATATTTGGAAGGCGGCTCACCGGTATACTTTAAAAATATTTTGCTTAAATGGGATGAATTAATGCTGAATTGGCGTGCTATATCCTCAAGAACAAGCTCGCTTTTATAATTCATTTTAATAAAGGCAGCTACTGCTTTAACGATTTCCTCAGGAGAATATTGTCGATTGATCAGCATTTTAGGTGATTTCAATGCAGATCGTTCTTTTTCAATGGTTAGCTTTAACTTGGACAGCATACTCTCGAGTTCCTGTTTTTTTACTGGCTTGAGCAAATAGTCTCCAACATTCATTTTTAAAGCCTGCTGGGCATATTCGAATTCACTGTAGCCGCTAATAATGATTTTTTTTACGCCGGGATAATCTCTGTCAACAGCCTTGATTAATTCAATACCATCTACAACCGGCATATGAATATCCGTAATAATGACATCCGGAACTTGGGTGCTTTCCATAAATTTCAGAACCTTGTCGCCATCAGGAGCAGCAAACAGAACATGGAATAAACGATCAATTTGCTGAATTTGGTTTATCAGCGTTTTGAGAAGCAATGGTTCATCTTCTGCCACAATGATATGAATGGGGTTCATTTGGTTTCCTCCTTTATCTTTTTTGGAACAAAGGACCGCCAATTGAAACAATAGCTCCTTGATCCGGTAAGTTGCGTATTTCGAAAAACATGAGATTGTTGTAATGCAGCTTTAATCTGATAAATACGTTGAGCAGCCCCATACCGTGCAATTTAAGAGTCGGAAGCAAATTGTTTTGTTCGATTTCATGAACCTGCGCATAAAAACGGCTGATTTCTTGTTGATCGAATCCGGGTCCGTTGTCTCTGACTTCTATGATCCAGCGGTTTTTATCTATTTTTCCGCTGACAGTAATCTCCCAGGGCGGGCTGATTTTGGTGCCGTATTTAATGGCGTTTTCGACAAGCGGCTGAATCATGATTTTAGGAATTTGTACTCGCTGGATGGAAGGGTCCAGGTGAATACGGTAGGCAAGCATATCCCCATATCTTAGCTTCATGCAGGTCATGTACATTTCGGTGTAATTGATTTCCGTCTGAATATCGACCAAAGCCGATTCATCAGAAGCACTATACCTCATCATGTCAGATAAATTATCGCACATCACAATAATCTGTTCGTTCATCTGCTCATAGGCCATGGCACTGACTGTTGCCAATGAATTGTATAAGAAATGGGGGTTCATTTGGGATTGAAGGGCGGTCATTTTGGCTTGCATTTCTTGCGATTGCGCGAGAAGTACTTGATCGAACGATTCCTTAAGTCTGGTATTCATTTTAAGAAATGAAGCGTTTATCCGATCCCATTCGTTCATCCCGCTGTTGAGTTCGATAACGTTGCCGGATACTAAGGATTCTAGATTCACTGCCTTTATTGTTTTATTTAGTGCACTTAACGGACTGGTAATTCGTTTGGCTGCAAAATAAGACAAAATAATAAGCGATATCAAGATCATAAGAGTGACAAAACTAGCTAGTCGCGTGAACTTATTAAGGGGCGAAAGCAGCGTTTTGTTAGAAATCATAACGGCGATATTCCAGTTCGTCTGGTCGGAATGTTTAATTGTAAGCAATACCGTGTCGTTCGTTTCGGGATCAGTCATATAAGTGCTCTGATCTTCGGAGAAACTGTATTTCGGGTTACTCAGAATGCTGTTGACGAATTGTCGGTCTTGTTCAGTAGACTCGTAAGGATATATGATATCGCCGGTATCGGAATAAATGATGACCTGCTCAAGCGAAGGATTGTTTTGCTTGAGTTGGATAAAGCCGTTAAACACCTTATTATAGCTCTGCTTAACCTCTACAATGCCTTTAGGAGTATTATATTTGTCCGAGAAGTTACGGAACAAGGATAAGGAAATATTGTTTTTGAGATTCATGGAGCCGCCGTAATTGGATTTCGATATGGTCAGCAGTTTCTTTTTTTTATTATTTTCTACGGCGGTATACCATGGCTGAGTTGTTAGATCTATTTTTTTTTGGCTGTTATCGAAGCCGACGCCAATCGAGATTCCTGAAAATAAGTGTAAATAGACTTGTTGAACGGGATAGGATGGGCCAATAAGCGCAACCAATATATCGTAAATATCCGTGTCTGATTTATTTGAAGGTATACTTGGGTCCGATGATAGCGTATTCAACATTTCGTTATGATTAGGAGGCTCGTAAGCTGAAACTCGATCCGTAATGAGATTTAGATATAGAATGCTGACAGATACAGCGTCTAATTTCTGTACTTCAAGATCCAACTGCGTGCGTAAAGATGAGGACAATTCGGAGATGGAGTTGAAGGCTTTTGTTTTCAACAAATTAGTAGACCATGAGTAAAACAGGATAAACAAGAATGAAATGCCGATAACGATAATTGACGAAAAGGTAAGGAATAGTGTCATTCGGATGGAACGCGGTTTCCTTATCATGCCGATTAGTCTCCCGTTCGTATTACGATGTTTTTTAATCATTTTGCTTCTATGCGAATTAATTGTCAACCCTCGGAAAAATAGTACAATAAAACACACAAACTACTGCATGGAGAAGATGTAAGCGCATTTATATAATGATATTGAAGTCAGATGAATGCGTTTTCAATACTGGGAAAAGGGGAGCTTATTATGAATATGAAGAGAGTATGGAGTATGGCACTGGTTATCGGAATCGCTGGCGGATTGCTCGGCGCCTGCGGCAATTCCAACAGCAAGGAAGAAGCCCAGGTCAATAGCTCTGCAGGTACGGAGAAGAAGAAGAACGTAACCTTGTCCTACCTAGCAAGTCAGGATTGGATTAAGGATCCCGAGATGAAGCTTGCGGAGAAGTTCGAGGAGCAAACGGGCATTCATATCGACTATCAAATTGTACCGTCGGACCAATACAACAATGTTCTGAAAGCAAAGCTGGCCTCCGGAGAAGCGCTTGACATTTTTGGCGGTCAAAGCGGCAAGTTTGATCTAGGCCCGCTTTACGATGTAGAGAATAACGCAGTCGACCTGACGAATGAAGAATGGGTTAAAAGAGAGGATCCGCTTTTTATAGAACAAGCAACGTGGAATTCTAAGGTTTATGCGCTTACGATCTGGGATCCAAGTTCCAGCTGGATTATCGTTTACAACAAGAAAATTTTTGACCAATTAGGACTGGACGTGCCGAAAAGCTACGCCGATTTCCTGCAGGATTGTGAAAAAATCAAAGCAGCAGGCATCACGCCAATTTATGAGCCGGTATCCGATGGATGGCACCATGTCCTGTGGTTCCCAGAGCTCGGAGTCAGATACGAAGAGCAGGATCCGGGACTGGCTGAAAAACTGATTAATAACAAGGAGAAGTTCGAAGATGCAGCCGTTCTGGAGCAATCACTGACGCAATTAAACGAGCTGGTACAAAAAGGTTACTTCGGCGACAATGCATTTTCGAATACGTATGCCGATACTGAGAAAAACATGGCAAGCGGCAAATATGCAATGACCGTTTACAACATCGGCTTGCCGGCACAAATTGAAAAATCGGTTTCAGGCAGCAGCGCATCCGATTACGGGTTCTTCCCGATTCCGTTAAATGATAATCAGAATCTTAACGTCAACCCTGCAGCGCCGAGCAAGTTTATTTCCAGCAACTCCAAGCATATCGAGGAAGCGAAACAATATTTCGCATTCTTGACGGAGCAAGAGAATCTCCAGTTCTTGCTGGATAATGAACCAAAATTTACCAACCTCAACTTTTCTGGTGTAACAGCCAAATTTAATGAGGAGCAAAAGGCATTTTTCGATAGCTATGGGAAAAAGACAGGCGCAGTTTACCAAACGGCCATCAACTACTTAAACCCGCAATGGATGGATATCGGAAAAGACATGTCCGCAATGATGGGCAAGCAAATGACGGTTAAAGATGTTCTGAAAAATATTGACAAGAGACGGGAGCAGCAAGCGAAAACCGCAAAAGATTCGAACTGGTAGTAAAGAAATAGATCAAACAAGGGCTCGAATCTTACTTGCTTAATCATGAGCCCTTGTTTGATTACCTGCTGGGAGGAAACGGAGGAATGAATCATGACTAGACGAATATATCCGTTTTATTTTATTGCTATTGCGCTATGTTTGTACGTTGTATTTGCTGTTGTTCCTAGCTTGATGGGGATTTTCCTGTCTTTTACGGATTGGAATAGTTTTTCTAGTGCCGTCAGTTATATCGGTTTGGACAACTATAAGACTATTTTTTCGTCCGAAGAAAATTACATGCACGGCATTCAGAATACGGTCGTCTTCACGATTTCTACCATTATTCTCAAAACGATTATCGGACTGCTTATAGCTCTGCTCGTAAATAAGGGAGTGAAGTTTAAAAACGTTCATCGTGTCATCCTTTTTTTGCCTTCGATCATACCGATGCTTGTTGTGGGTATTGTTTTTAAATCGATCTTCAATCCGGAAACCGGATTAATTAACGAAGGGTTACGGATGATTGGATTACAGGCATGGACACAGCATTGGCTGACAGATATTCATTGGGCATTCAAGTCAATTATAGCGGTAGATGTATGGAAAGGCGCAGGATACATTATGGTCATACTGCTTGCCGGTCTTCAGTCGATTTCCCATACTTATTATGAGGCCGCAGATATCGATGGTGCTAATGGTTGGCTGAAATTCAGATATATCACGCTGCCTTTGTTGATGCCGTCTCTTACGGTAACAACCGTTTTGAATCTTCTTTATGGCTTAAAGATTTTTGATACGGTTTATGTCCTGACAAATGGCGGACCGGGTTATGCCACTGAGGTCGTCTATACGCAGGTGTTCAGCCAATTTTCTCTTGGAAGCTATGGCGTGGGGACAGCTTTAATTACGGTGCTGTTTTTCATTATGACGATTTTAGGCTTTTTCTCCATCAAGCTTATGTCAAGAGAGGAACAGAACGGATGAAGAACACAAAATTATGGAAGAGTCTCATTCCGAATATCGTGATAGGGATGATAAGTATTCTTGCGATTATCCCTATCTTACTCATAGTTATTAACGCAGTGAAGACAGCGCCTGAAGCAAGTTCCATGAACTTTAGCATTCCTGATGCGTTTCAACTCTCCAATTTCGCTACGGTAATTGAAAAAGGCAAGTTGGGTCAGTCCTTTATAAACAGTATTATGTATTCAAGCATCTCCTCGCTGCTTTGCATCATCTTTTCTGCAATGGCAGCTTACGTGATGGGACGGAACAAGACGAAATTTAATCGTTTTCTTTACCTGTTTATCATTATGGGCATCGCATTGCCGCTTAATTACTTTACCCTCATCGACGTTATGAAATGGACTCATTTGATGAATACCCAAGCCGGAATCATTGTTTTATATATGGTCACGCAAATTCCGTTCAGCATTTTCATTTTATACGGATTTATCGGCGGGGTTCCGAAAGAATTGGACGAAGCAGGCGTAATCGATGGCTGTGGCCCAATTAGACTTTTTTTCTCGGTTATTTTCCCAATGCTGCAGCCAGCTGCAGTAACTGTCTTTATATTATCTTTTCTGAATACGTGGAACGAGTTTTTGCTGCCTCTCTATTATTTGAATAGCGCTCAGAAATGGCCGATGACATTGGCTGTCTATAATTTCTTCGGGCAGTTTCAACAATCATGGAATTTGGTTAGCGCAGATATTATTTTGACGATTTTACCGGTCATCATCATCTATTTATTAGGGCAACGCTTTATAATTGCCGGGATGACAAGCGGATCGGTCAAAGGGTAACAAGAGGGGGATAACATGCCAATCATTAACTATGAATTGAGACCAGAAGGACTTCTAATTGAAACAAACGATGGAAAGCTGCTGCTTACTCCATGTTCGGAACGTGTCGTTCGAATACGATACACCTTGGAATCCCAATTTAGCGATAAAGAAAGTTTCATGTTGGTTCATCCCATGAATCTTGCGGTTCCATTCAAGCTTGAGGAAGAGAATAATGCGCTTAAATTATTGACGGCTGAGCTTGTCGTGCGGATCGATAAATGGACATGTGCCCTTACCTATTACGAATCCAACGGCAGGTTATTAACGAAAGAGCCATCTCGCGGAGGAAAGACGTTGACGCCGGTTGACGTTATTAAATCCGTTTTTGACGAGAACTCCACATTGGAAGCAGGGCAAGGCGCAGACGGGCTTCGAGTTCGTGCGAGCAATATCAAAAAGGTTGTTGACCGGAAAGCTTACCATACCAAACTCGAATTTGATTGGGCTGACGGAGAAGCTCTGTACGGTCTCGGATCGCATGAAGAAGGCATGTTTAATTTGCGCGGTCATCATCAGTATCTCTATCAGCAGAATATGAAAGCGGTTGTTCCTGTTGTTGTCTCCACGCAAGGCTACGGAATATTGATTGATAGTTACTCCCTGATGACTTTCCATGATGATGCATGTGGTTCCTACTTGTCTACCGATGTGGATGATGAAATGGACTACTACTTCATTTACGGGCCGGAGCTAGATGAAGTTGTCCAAGGAATCCGTTTCTTGACAGGCAAGGCGCCAATGCTTCCAAAATGGACATTTGGCTATATCCAGTCGAAGGAACGCTATACCTCGCAAGAGGAATTAGTGGATACAGTCCGACAATTTAGAGCTCGTCAACTGCCTATTGACTGTATCGTATTGGATTGGAAATCGTGGACCGGGGAGCTTTGGGGACAGAAGACACTGGATCCGGAACGATTTCCGGATCCAAAGAAAATGATGGACGATTTGCATCAGCTGGATAGCCGATTAATGGTTTCTATTTGGCCTATTATGAATCCAAATAGCGACAATCATAAGGAAATGGCAGAGCATGGCGGATTGTTGGGCAATTACGCAAATTATGATGCATTCCAGGAAAAGGCGAGAGAACTCTACTGGAAGCAAGCATATGAGGGACTGTTCTCTTACGGAATAGATGCTTGGTGGTGTGATTGCACAGAACCATTCGAGGCCGATTGGAAAGGATCTGTAAAGCCCGAGCCGGAGGAAAGATTGCGGATCAATACGGAAGAAGCGAAGCTTTACTTGGATCCGGCAGTCATCAATGCTTACTCTTTGCTTCATTCTCGCGGAATTTATGAAGGGCAGCGCAAGGTTACGGAAAGTAAACGTGTGGTCAATCTGACACGTTCCGCGTATGCAGGCCAGCATCGATATGGAACGATCACCTGGTCAGGAGATATATCCGCCAATTGGGATACACTACGCAAGCAAATTGCTGATGGACTTAATTTTTGCGCAACGGGTTCTCCATATTGGACGCTTGATATTGGCGCGTTTTTTGTACAGAACAAGCCTGAACAGTGGTTCTGGAACGGAGACTACAATGAGGGTGTAGAGGATAAGGGGTATCGAGAGCTCTATGTGCGATGGTTTCAGTATGGAGCATTCCTGCCGATGTTTCGCTCCCACGGTACGGATACGCCGCGCGAAATATGGCGTTTTGGTGAGCCGGGCGATATCTTTTATGAGACGCTTGTTGCCTTCCTGAGACTCAGATATCGATTGCTTCCCTATATCTATTCCGTGGCTTCAAAGGTTTATCGTGACGATTATACGCTTATGCGCGCACTGCCTTTCGATTTTCGTCATGATCCTAAGACATATAACGTGGATGATCAGTTTATGTTTGGACCTGCGCTGCTTGTCAATCCGATAACGAGTCCAATGTATTATGGAAGTGAATCGAAGCCTATTCACGGTGCTGAGAAGATAAGAAACGTCTATTTGCCGGAAGGCTCCATTTGGTTTGATTTCTGGGATAATCGTGCGCATGAGGGCGGTCAGTCGTTTACAGCTGATGCACCTTTGGAACGCATTCCTTTATATGTCCGCTCGGGGTCTATTCTGCCGATGGCTGATGACATTCAACATGTAGAGGAACAATCCAGCGACCATCTTTATATTAGGGTATACGCAGGCCAGAACGGATCTTTCGACTACTATGAAGACGAGGGTGACAATTACAGCTATGAAGATGGAAACTTTGCCCTTATACCTATGCATTGGGACGACAATAGAAGAGTGTTCGAGGTTGGCAACAGAAGGGGCTCCTATCCAGGCATGAAAGAACAGCGTAAGCTGATTATTATGCTTTATGAGTCTGATGCCTCAGCTAAACGGATTGCAATGACGAAAGAAATTGATTATATGGGCAGCTGTGTAGAACTGGCATTTTAACTTTTGGAGGAAATACTTATTAATGTTAATTTGTTTGAGTAATCTAAGTCGTTTCAAAATGGTTGAAGACTGACTGGAAACCGCATTCGTTATTAATCGTTGAGTCGAGCATTTGCTCGGCTCTTTCTTTTTACAAATTCTGAATTAGTCTTTTGCAGGCCAATATGCCTGTTACTGAAGAAGGATAAGGGTTATAATTTGGAGAATATTTACATGTAATGGTATTAGAGAGAGGGATGTTAAATGAAAAGAAATGTATTATATATTGAAGATAATGAGAAAATAGGCAGCTGGGTAAAGGAAGAATTGGAACTGCGAGGATTTTCAGTTCAGTGGCTGCTTTCCGGCGAAGGAGCCGAACAAGAAGTAAATCAGCATGAAATCGTTATTTTGGATATCATGTTACCCGGGTTAGACGGATTTACGGTGGGAAAACGATTAAAAAAGGCAGCTCCTGCTGTTCCTATTTTGCTCTTATCTGCTCGAACATCTATAGCGGACAAGGTAGAAGGCTTACAATTTGCCGATGACTATTTAATGAAACCATTCCATACGGATGAATTGGTTGCAAGATTAGAAGTATTAATCCGTCGAAGGGGTGGAACACATTCCGAACGCATTTCATTAGGAAATCAGATTGAAGTAGATCCAGAAGGCCAAATGATATTTGACAAACGCACAGGAGAAGAAATTATATTGACCGGGAGGCAGCATCAAATCTTAATGTACTTCTTACGGCACCCTAACCAGGTTTTGCCAAAAGAACAAATTTATGAAGCGATTTGGGAAGAAGCCTATTTAACGGGTGATAAAACATTAATGGTGCATATCCATCGACTGCGTCAAAAGCTGGAACGTCATCCAGATTCCCCGGAGATTATTGAAACGTTGAAGGGAATAGGCTATCGGGTAAAACTATGAAACAGAATAGATCCTTATTTCGTCGTTTTCTAAAAGTACATTTTCTATTTATCTTCTTCCCTCCTATTGTGCTTATTTTCTTCGGTGCGTTTGTTGAGTTTTCTGACAGCAATGAAAAAGATATGAATACGTTATATCTATTTTACGTTACCGTGCTCTTGTTTGGTTTTATTTTTGCCGCATTTGTTATATTATCTTGGCTGTTCTTCTTGAAATTTCAAAAACGTCTCGCCCGCTTGCAGGAAGTCATGTCATTCTCAGCTGAAAATTTTCCTAAACCAATATCGGTTCAAAGTGATCGTATGGATGAAATAGACCAGTTAGGAAGCTCTTTTAATTGGATGATTCAGCAGCTTGAAGACAGCCGCAAGCGAGAATATGAAGAGGAATTACTGCGACATCGGCTCATTGCGAATTTATCTCACGATTTGCGAACGCCGCTTACCATTTTGAGAGGACATGTTACCAGATTAAATAAAGAACCCTTGAGTTTAGAAGGACAAGACTCGTTAACAGAAATCAACCATACGATTACAAGAGTCGGAGATCTAATGGATGATTTGCTTACCTATACATTGCTTACATCAGAAAAACATCCTTTTGGGCCCGTTTCAACAGATATTGGACGTTTAGTAAGGGCATCTGCTGCTGCGTGGTATCCTGTATTTGAAGAAAAAGAAATTCAGCTTGATGTTGATTTACCGGCAGACGAGACTTTTTATTGGGAAGCAGATCCTACCTGGATGACACGCGTCCTGGATAATTTATTGCAGAATATCATTCGCCATGCAGCAGAGGGGAAATATGCAAACATTGTGGTTGATGTAGAGAAAGAACAGATCATTGTTGCAGACAGAGGTCCAGGCTTGGATAACTCTTCCTATAAGAGTGGGTCGGGGATTGGTTTATCGACTTGCGATTATATGTTGAAAAAAATGAATCTGAAAGCGGACTTTATATCAAATGAAAATGGCACAACAGTAGCTGTTGGCAGAGCTTAACCTAAAGGTAATCCAGAATTAAACCACATGATAGCTGTGATGTAACTTTGCTTCTTTATAATTGGAACCATAACAGAAAGGGAGTGTTATGGTTGCTTACAATTAATAACTTAGTCAAATATCGCGGAACGCAAGAAATATTATCAGGTGTCAGTTTTAAAGCTAAACCGGGTAGAGTTACTGGTTTTTTAGGTCCAAATGGGGCAGGTAAAAGTTCTACACTACGCATCCTGCTTGGATTAGATCGCCCCACTTCAGGGAGTGCACTAATTAATGGAAAGCCATTCGCAGAATTACATAATCCTCTATCAACAATAGGTGCCGCACTGGATGGATCCGGAGCTCATCGTAGACGAACAGGACGGGCCCATTTACGTTGGATTGCTCATGCCGCAGGATTGTCTAGTTCACGTGTCGAGGAAGTTCTGAAAATAGCTGGTCTTACTCATGCAGCTGACAAAAGAGTCGGGAATTATTCGCTTGGTATGGGGAAGAGACTTGGCATGGCGGCTGCACTGCTGGGTGATCCCAACATATTGGTTTTAGATGAACCCGTAAATGGGCTTGACCCAGAAGGAATTCGTTGGATTCGGACCTTTTTACGTGAACGTGCTGACGCTGGAAACACGGTGCTATTATCGAGTCATCTAATTGGAGAGCTTGCAGAGACTGTTGATGATGTGGTGATTATTAAGGATGGAAAAATCGTTGCAGATGGAACATTGGATGAAGTAATAGGTACCCATTCCACGCTGGAGAACGCCTTTTTTGCCCTGACATCTGACAAAACAGGTGATGTTGTATGAGAGCATTCAACGCGGAACTATCTAAATTGTTCTCCCTGCCGGGCATTTGGCTTGCCTTTGTTATTGGAGCATTTGCCCCAGCGGTCATTGCTGCCTTGGACTGTATCGCACAAAAAGAGGAGATTATTGCTGGAGTCAGCACACGGCTATCGGAAGTTGGCTATATTGGATTAGGTCTTGGTGTGCAAGGTGTCATTATTCTGGGTGTGCTTGCTGTCAGCAGTGAGTATTTGACAGAGAGCAGTGAATCTGGCGGAGGACAACAGATTGCAACAAGTTTAACTGCTGTTTCATCAAGGCTTCATTTGTTGCTGGCAAAAGCAGGCGCTGTGACCGTAATCAGCATACTGCTTTGTGTGGTTGCTATTATGACAACTGTGCCAGCAACGCATCTTATTCTTGGTGAATATGCCCCTGCATTTGAATGGTCTAAACTTATCGGTGCAGTTTGTTACTGGACATTCACTGCTCTTTTAGCATTTGGGATTACTGTTCTAACTAAAAATGGCATTATTCCGCTTGCTGTGCTCATCATCAATACATCCTTTGTATCCTTTAGTTTCCTGCTTTCCAAGGTTACAAAGTTGGCGTTATACTTGCCAGACAGGGCTGGCATGGATATGTTTATGAGCATGAGCGACAGCTTTCACACCCCAGTCACAGGTGGTTTAATCATGTTTGCCTGGGTAGTCGTTCTTTTCATTGCTGCAGCTATTGTATTCCATAGAAGGGACGTTGCGTCATGAGTGTCCATTCTAGTAAAAAGATAAGACTAATCCTTGGAGCTGAACTCTACAAATTAGTAACATTACCATTGACATGGCTCACAGTTATGGGCACCTTCATTCTTAATTTAGTTTTAGCCAAGGCTTTTGCTTCGATTGGTCTACAAGGTGCAGCAGGGATACAAAGTATACTGAATATAGGGCTTGCTTCTATGGGATATCTTCAAGCAGGGTTCGTTATTCTTGGTGTCGTAGCTACTTGTTCGGAGTATAATGGAGGACAGATTCGAACGACTTTAACTACGATGCCTTGGCGTGGGTTTCAACTATCCATCAAGTATTTGGCAATAGCAATGATAACCGTTCCCGCGGCTTTTATTATTGCTGCATCAGGTGTACTATATACTTTTATTATGATGAGAGACACAGCAGTAGGGCTTGAAACCGACACAATGATAAAAACATTAGTAGGGGCAACAGCCTATCTAACATTAACCACACTTCTCAGTGCAGCTATAGGCGCTTTATTAAGACGAACCACTCCTGCGTTAGTGGTACTGCTTGGTTATTATTTCATTGTCAGTCCAATGTCGAGAGATGTTCTGCCTAGTATTAAAAATTATTTTCCGGATACGGCAGGATATTATATGTACATGCTGCCTTCCTCTGATGAAATAAATGTTCTTACACCCATGCAAGGGACAGGCATTTCAATGTTATGGACACTGATCTTTATTACAGTAGCTATTGTATTTTACCGTAAACGAGATGCCTAAGTTTAGGTTTCATCAATTCCAAATATAACGGTAGTGATTTTTTTAAGGTGGTGCGCAAATGACAACGGAGGCATTATTAACACTTAAAGAAGTTTCAAAAAAATATGGAAATAGAGATGTGTTAACAGATGTCTCTCTTACGATTAAAAAAGGAGATTGTATAATTATAAGGGGGAACAATGGTTCCGGAAAAAGTACGATGCTTCGAATTGTAAGCGGGCTAATTCCAATAAGTTCGGGTGAAAGGCTACTGAAGCATTCTGATTTAGTTATTGGCTACACGCCTGACCGACTCTCGAAACTAAGGATGACGTCTACGGAGTACCTGACACACATGGGGAGAATATCTGGTATCCCGAAAAATGATCTAAAAAATCGCATTCGTGAATTGCACGATTTTTTTAGTCTTGAACAGAGTAATACGTTGAAAATGACTCATTTTTCTAAAGGAATGTTGCAAAAAACGAACCTAATGCAAGCCATGATTAAGACGCCAGATGTACTCGTGCTGGATGAACCGTTTTCAGGATTAGATAAAGAATCTATAGGGCATTTACTTAGCGCATTGAAGAGAATACAATCGCAAGGAACTTCAATACTTGCGGCTGTTCATGATCCGTTGCTAGCACGTCAATTGGAGTGTAGGACATACTGGATCAGGCAAGGGCGAATAGTGTTGGATAATGCAGATCATTCAATAGATCATTCGACTGCTTATTTCGAATTGGAAGGTTCAGTAGACCAGGAGACTCTAGATCGTCTTTCAGGCTTATTTTCTGACGTTACTTGGAAAACATACGATAATGGATATCTCCTGTTCACCATTATGAAGAAAGATTATCGTGACTTTTTAATCGAATTTATACACAAAGGTGGAGAGATTAACAGCCTGTCAAGAAAGGAGCTGAATGAATGACTGCACTGGTGTCCTTTCTACATACTTGCTACATGCGTTCTTATCGGTATGGCCCGCCTACATTTGTCTTTGTTCTAGGTATCATATTTGTGTATAGTGTAGTTCCAAATCCCGTGATGGAAAGCTATGCGTTCTCAACTACATTTTTATTTATTATTTCTGCGGTTATCTGTTATACGGTCATAGATATTGAAACGGCGAATCAGGAATCTGTAACGATGTTGCACAGTGGAAGTTTACTTAAACTGTATATTTCTAAATTGTTATATAGCTGGCTATTTTCCGTCCCGTTGGCGTTATATGCAGTGATTTTTCCTGCATTATTTCAAAAATTTGATAGAAGTGCCAGCTTTGAAGAGCTGTGCATGTCCTTTATTTATCATGTCTCCTCATCCTGGTTAGGTGTCGCACTAGCTTGTTGGTTCAGTTCTAAATTTATCCGATCCCGAGTCATGTCTTTCTTATTGTTAAGTGTTGTCGTTGTCGTTACGATTTCCGTAGAGGGAATTGAGAATATGTTGCCTGAAGGCTTAGAAAACGCGATTCTTCTGCTGCCTCCATTACATAGCACAATAAACGTGCTGCTTGATTATGATGCTGCGACGCTTTCTAGTAAACTAGCTGCAATTGGAGCATCGCTACTATATGGTGTGATTATTGCTGCGTTATTTCTGTTCATGCTTCATAAACGAAAGCTGGATTCATCTCATTCTTAAGAAAGAATGTACATTTTGTTGAGTTTTATTAGTCGTTATTACTGCCGATGAAATTGTATTTACGAATAAAGAGGCAAAATTCCCGGAAGCAGTGAAAGGGGATTTTGCCTCTTCATATTTGCTGCAAAAACTAAAGTGTATAGCCTTAGTAGATACGGAAGTTGCCGCTTAATGCTAGCAGGCTGAAGAAATAGAGACAATTATCATAATATCGGCGCTCGCCGCTGCGAAGCGGCGTTTCCCAAAAGAGACGGACGAAATGCTGCGCGTCTGGGCCGTCTGCGGCCAGCGAAGCCATAGCGTTCGTCGCCAGAAGACCGATAGGATGAAGCGCGGGTTCCTCGAACGGTTTACCGTCAATCGTATATCTGCGGTAGTCGGCAACATCGATTCCGCGGAAAAACGCTTGAAGGCGGTTCGATTGCCCAATTTGCCACGGATCCCTACGGAACCATTCCCAATCCAACCCGATATTGGCTGCCACACGGTAAGCGTCACTGAAGAAATGGCCGAAATCGCCATGAGGCTGAGGTTTCGCCGGCGTTCCGTCGTATTCCGCATATTCGGGCGAGAGGCCAGTTTCTGGATGACAGGCTTTGTGCAGGTAAGCGCGGCTTGCCTCAGCGGCTTCTTTCCAAAAAGGCCGATCCTTATCGTCTGCTTGTAGCGCAAACAAATCATAAAAATGAGGCAGATGATAGGACGGATCGCTGAAAGGAGATTCCGGAATGAATTTAATCAATTTTGTAGCCGGATCCCACATCGGGTCCCCTAAGCCATTTTCGCCTTGATGCACGCATGCTCGCAAAATCTTTTTCGCTTGTTCGGCATAATTATAAGGCTCAGGCCCATCGCCCCAACGGTTGGAGGCAAAGAATAAAGCCATTGCAAAAAATTCTTCCCCGTCTGGAGCTGGGCCTTGGGAAATGCGGGTGCCGTCAGGTTTGCAATGCCAAGCAAAGTAATCTTTGTATCGGCCTTCTGAATGCTGCATGTATGTATTGGAAAAATTCCAGAGCCGGTCAAACATCTCTTTTTTATTCATTTGAACGGCCATCATCATTCCGTATGACATACCTTCGGTTCGGACGTCTAAATTGCCGGTATCGAGTATATATCCTTTATCATCCCCCATGGGGTAATAGATCCGCATATCCGAATCCTCGTCAAACAATTCAGACCATGCCTTTTCAAGTTTTGCTTCGACCTCTTCTTCGGAATAGCCTATCTCCTTGAACAGGTTCCTGTATTTACCTGTATAAAAAGCGCCTTGTTTTAAAACCGACATATAAGAGAATCCTCCATTCTTATAACTTTGCTAAAATTATAGCATATTTGATAGCGTTTCAGTCCGATCTTTGTGTGACGCGACGCTAGGGATATTTGTGTTGTCAGCAGCCTGCTGAAGCCGATAAGGTCCCGCCAATCAGGTTTAATGGATCCGTCCCATTTCTCGATTTTGATTAGTTTTAACCCACATGGAAATAATGTATATATTATGGAATATTAGCATTTGGAGGAATGTGATGATCCGATTGATCAAAAAAATATTTTTTCAACAAACCCGAAGCTTAGATAAAAAAGGCAAATTAGGATCATCAACCAGCCTCTCGCACGAACTCACCATTAATTTGGATCGGTTAAAGGAAATATTCGGCACAAGCAATGATATTGTTATCCGAGAATTTAATATGGGCCGGAATCGACAAATAAGCGGTGCTATTTTATACGTGGAAGGTATGTCGGATAAGCTATTGATTAACGAAAGCTTAATCAAACCGTTGATGTATGGCATCCCTGGTACTGAAGAGGTTGTTAGCATTGATACAATCAGGAAAAGTATGGTCTCTGTAGGAGGCGTGGAACAGGTTTCCTCCATTAGCGATGTGGTTGACGGATGCTTATCCGGAGATACAGTTTTGTTGATCCATGGTTTGAATGAAGCTTTGATTCTTAACACGAAAGGCTGGGATTCGCGCGGCGTAGAAGAACCAAGCACCGAATCAGTCGTCCGTGGTCCCCGAGAAGGATTTTCCGAAACCCTCAGAGTCAATACAGCTCTGCTGCGGCGTAAAATCAAAAACCCTGATTTAAAGATAGAACCGATGAAGCTCGGCAGAAGAACCAAAACCGACGTTTGTATCATTTATTTAAAAGATCTGGCAAATCCCCGGCTTATTGAAGAAATCAGACGCCGTTTAAACAGAATTGATACTGATGGCATTATGGAATCAGGCTATATCGAACAATTTATAGAAGATGCTCCTTATTCCATTTTCTCTACAATAGCCAATAGTGAAAAGCCCGACGTCATTGCCGCAAAATTACTGGAAGGACGGGCCGCCATTATGGTCGACGGCACGCCTTTCGTACTTACCGTTCCGATGGTTCTTATTGAAAGCTTCCAAAGTGCGGAAGATTACTATTCCCGCCCCTATTTTGCATCCTTGATCAGAATGATGAGATTTTTAGCTTATGGGATCAGCACTCTGGCTCCGGCGGTATATGTGGCGTTAACGACATTTCATCAGGAATTGATTCCCACCCCACTGCTATTTACGCTTGCTTCCTCGCGTGAAGGGATTCCTTTTCCTGCTGTGCTGGAAGCCCTCGTGATGCTGGTCGCATTTGAGATACTCCGGGAAGCCGGGGTTCGGTTGCCACGGCCCGTGGGATCGGCGATCAGCATTGTTGGCGCCTTAGTTATCGGCGAGGCTGCTGTATCAGCCGGTCTTATCGGCGCGCCTATGGTTATCGTGGTTGCATTGACGGCTGTTTCCAGCTTCGTGGTTCCGGCCCAAACCGACTCACAGGTTATCCTGCGTTATATTTTTCTGGTTTTGGCCGGTTTCATGGGCGGGTTCGGCATTGCCATAGGACTATTAGGAGTTGTTATCCATCTTGCATCTTTAAGGTCTTTTGGAACGCCTTATTTGTCGCCCGTAGCTCCGCTTAGCGTTCGTGATCTGAAAGATACTTTTATCCGGGCCCCTATTTGGGCCATGCTTACCCGCCCCAGAACGATAGCGCTGCACGATCCCGAGCGGCAGGAATTCCGATTGGATACCGCCCCGCATGCGGAAGACGGGGATGGAACGGAAGGATAGACAATACATTATATTTTGGAATTCGGGGTGCAATCCATGATACACCGCATCGGCCTACTTATAAAAATAGTGGTTTGCTCGTCTCTGATTTTAAGTACAACCGGCTGCTGGAACCGCACAGAGGTGGATGAACTCTCCGTTGTGATGGCTGTAGGATTGGATAAACAAGAACACAGCGGGGATGTACAGTTCACCGCTCAAATTTTCAAACCGACGGAAAAAAAAGAAGGCGGGACAGGTGGCGGCGGTGGCGATAGGAGCTACTGGAATCTCAAAAGCACTGGTGATACCGTGTACAGCGCCGTACAGGGAACGGATCACAAGGCGCCCCGCAAATTATATTTCGCCCATAATCAAATTGTTATCTTCAGCAGAAATATCGCTCAGGAAGGGATGCAAAAGCAGATTGATTTTTTTATGCAGCAACATCAAAACCGTCTCAACGTTTGGATCCTTGTCGCACAAGGAAGAGCGGATGAAATCTTGGAAATTCAACCCCAATTGGAAAAAATGCCGGCACTGGACATTGCCGATTTGATTGAAACTCAGGTTGAGGCATCCCAATCAAGCGTGGTCAATCTGAAACAATTTTCGACCCGCTTGATGAGCAAGACCACGTCGCCGATCGCCCCTTTTATTGAGGTTTCGGGGAAAGGAAAGAAACGAACGGTTCTCATTTCGGGTACCGCTGTTTTCAAAAAGGACAAACTGGCCGGTCAATTGAACAAAACCGAAACCCGCGGCCTTTTATGGGTTATCGGTGAGGTGAAAAGAGGGATCATTGAAATGGATTGTCCCGGCGGCGGAGGAAAAGCCAGCCTTAATATAATCCGGGCCGACAGTAAAATAGTACCTGAAATAAAGGGTAATAAGATCATTATGAAGATTCAGCTAAATGAAGAAGGCATTTTGGGCAGCCAGTTGTGCCCTGAAAATTTATCGACGCCGGAAAAAATTGCGGCACTTGAACAAAGTAAAGCCGATGCGATCCGCAGTGAAGTCATGGCTGCCGTCAACAAAGCGAGGAAACTTCGTGCCGATATTTTCGGGTTTGGCGATGCGGTGCATCGAAAATATCCAAAGCAATGGATTAGGCTTGAAAGCAAGTGGGATAAAGTTTTTCCGGATATTGAATTGGTATTGACAATAGATGCAAAAATACGCAGGGCGGGCTGGACAATGAAACCGCCAGTACCGGCAAAGGAGTAGGGTTCCTTATGAGGATTGAAAAGGGCGTCATATCCAGTTCACAATTAATGTTTATGACAGCAGCTTTTGTTCAGGGTTCTTCCTTGCTGGTAGCTTTTACTTACGCGATAGCCAAACATGATACTTGGCTCGTTGTTTTATCGGGTTTCGCGCTCATTTTACCGCTCATATGGGTCAATGTATCCCTTGCGCAAAAATTCCCCGGCAAAAATCTGGTGCAAATCATGGATATCGTTTACGGATCCTTCCTCGGCAAGTTAATTTCGGCGATTTACATCTTGTTTCCTTTTCAGCTAATCGCACATAATTTAGGGTTTATCGGCGAATTTTTTCTGACTTACATGTATCCGGAAACCCCTTTGACTGTCATTCTGATTATGTTCGTTTCAGTCTGTATCTGGGCCGTTCGAGGCGGAATCGAAGTGATCTCCCGGATTAGTGCTATCACTGTAGTCATTACTTTTATCGTCGTTGCTGTTACATCCCTTTTATTATATAAAGAAATGGAATTCAACAATTTCCTGCCGGTTTTTGAACTTTCTATGAAGGAGTTTATTCAGGGGACCCATATTATGATGGCGATCCCCTATGGCGAGTTGGTTGTTTTTCTCATGATCATCCCTTATTTGAACAAGATCAAGCAGGCGAAAAGCTCTGTTTTTCTGGGATTGATTTTCGGAGCGGCTACATTATTGATCATTACCGTAACGGATATTGCCGCACTTGGCGTTTTAGCTACTGTTATGGTCTCCCCTGCACTAGAGGCAGTGCGCCTTATTGACATAGCAAAAATTATAACAAGAATGGAAATGCTGGTTGCGGTCGTCCTGTTAATAACGGTATTTATCAAGGTTTGCGTCACTTTATATGCATCGGTTCTGGGCATTGCCCAACTATTTCGACTTAGATCATATCGCCCCCTGGTACTACCCATTGGCATAATAAGTGTAAGCTTTACTGTGCTGCTCTTTGATCACGTTTCAGAACCGGCTATCATGGGTGCAACTATCTGGCCCAGTCACGCTTTTCTGTATTTACCGATTCCTGTCCTTACCTTATTAATCGCCAAGATACGCAAATTGCCGCAAAAACATGGGGGAGAAAACAAATGATCCTTTTGTTGATCCTTTTTTTTATAGGTGCAGCATGTTTTGAAGTCCCCAGCCTTATTAGGAAGAAATATTTCCGTGAGCTTTCCGTCTTTTCGCTATTCTTCCTATCGGCGTTTTTACTGGCATTTTTGCAAATCATCGGTGTCAAAATACCCAGTCCTATGATTGGTATCGAATATTTGATTAAGGATCTGCTGCATTTAAACTATTAACTCAAAATTCGCAGCTTTAAAATCGGCAGGAAACCTTAATGTAGTTGGGCAAGCTGGTCATCCAGTGCTAGAGTTGACCTAATCATTTACGGTTTTTGGAAGGAGATAAGCATGGATCTTTTTACTGTCGAACATGGGAAGCTGATCTTTGAGAATAACGGAAAAACCTTGCAAATTGAAGAATGGGGTGAAAACAGCTTGCGTATCCGCTCCCGAATGACGGGTGAAATACTGGATACGGACTATGCCTTACTTCCTGTTAATGGCGGTGCGGAAGCTGCGATTGAGATCGATAAAGAAGAGTTATTGCTTCAGGAAATAGGAAGCGGCGGGTAAAACTGCAGTGAACTTGGAACAGCAGTGAAGGACTTTTGATCACAAAGCGTATCAGGGAGCCTACTCGACATCGAATATCAATTCAGCCGAAACGTCCAGTGCTCGCGTAGCTTCCACTACGCTCCGCTCCTCATTTCCTAGCTTCATCCGATCTTCTCGGTACTGAAAACTGGACTTTTTGAACTTGCATTTAAACTTAATATTCCAGTTGGGCCTAAATAGGCGCCCCGGAATATGTTTTATTGACAACATTTCAAGGAGGCGCCTCATGTAATTTGTAACATAAACCTAATATAAAAAAATCACTGACTTAGTCTAAAGGCCTTGGGGGAAAGCCCATAGGCTTTGGAAAACTTACGAGTGAAATAATTGCTGTCGTTAAACCCGCATTCGTATGAAATTTTCGTGATGGGGAGTCCGCTTTGCCTTAACAACATACGCGCTCGCTCCAAACGAAGTTGTTGAAGGTATGAAATAGGAGTCGTTTGGTAATAAGATTGAAAAATCCGATTCAGATGCCGAACCGAAATTTTGGATCTGTCCGCGATTTCCTCCAGAGTAAGAGGCTCGAGATAATTATCTTCAATGTAGGAGATCGCATTCGCCAAATGCATCAGATTGCTATCCGTGCCATTTTCCTGATTGTCATACTGTCTGGACAAATAGATGACGAGTTCCATGAATTGGGAAATAAGCATCGTCTGATAGCCCTGCTGCTTATCGTTATATTCGTTGATCATGTCGGAGATAATCGATGCGACGTGTTCCATGCTTGGAATCGGCAAACTAAGTCCGCTTTGAAAAGAATGAATATTGCGATAAAACGGCTCCAAAACAAAAAGTGCCTGAAAGCCGTTGGAGGTGCTTAAATCCGGACCGGCGCTCCGAAGTATCTCGGGCCGATACATAATATTGCAAATTTTAAAATCATGAGGGTTTTTGAAGGCATGGGAGGCAGAGCCATTAAGGACAAATACGTTCCCCTTCTTAATAAAATAAGTTTCAGAATTGACGATATGCGTAGCGTTCCCATTCAATACAATAACGAGTTCGGTGAAGTCATTATGTTTATGAAGAATCGTATCCTCTTCGTGCCCGCCATATTGAATAAAAAACGGAAATTGCTCGTCATTGGTAAACCAGTTCAAATAAACGTTATCGATGATATCACTGTTAATTGACGGCAACTTGTTCATGCAGATCGATTCCATAGTACTTCCTCGCCCGTTTGACATCCAACAACACCCCTTTTTTTCGTGATAGTTGTAAGCGGTGACATTTTTATTTTAACCGTGTGAAATTGCTGATCATACAACCAAAAATGTACTAAAAACCATATTAAAAATCGCTATTTAAAACTTCCGGTTCAGATTTGCATTTACAGATATGGCTATTTGATATCACGGATTCAGGATAACTGGATAACAGGATCTTGACTAAATAATGCTATACAGATGTCTGTAAAATGAAGGTGTGCGTTGATTTTTTGCAATACGATCTAAACAGGAGCAAGGAGAGACACGATGTAGAATTCGTCCTATGAAGTTGAAGCGGCCAGGAGGTGATAGGATCGGAATGGCGTAGTTGGTTCGACTTTAATCGTATTATTCACATTACATCAAAGTGACAGCGGTTACATTACAAGTTCATGAAGACGAAGAAATTCCATTCTATCAAATGGTCGTTCGCGGATATATCGACTATACGGGCATGCCTTACAATCTGTCGACGTTTACCGATATGAACCAGTATATATTGAAGTGTCTGGAATATGGAAAAGGTGGATTTGGTCATTTGTCATACCGCTTGCCGCAATGGATTCGGCAAGCAATCCAATACTAGGGGGCGTAATGACTTGGGAATGAAAGAACTAAGCGGCGCAGAGCTTGCGTCTATGTTGAAGAGCAGCATCCAGCTCAAAAGCCTGGACGGCGTTAAAGCGCCTGAGCTAAAGCTGAGGGAAGAGGATATGCAATGGTGGCGCGATGCGAAGCTCGGTCTGTTTTTCCACTGGGGACTTTATTCGATTCTGGGACGCGGCGAATGGGCCATGTTCAACGAGAAGATTCCCGCTGACGAATACTCGAAGCTGGCTGAGAGGTTTAACCCGTTGCATTGGAACCCGGAGCGAATGGCGCAACTTGCTCAGGAAGCTGGCATGCGCTATTCCGTTATGGTCACCCGCCACCACGATGGATTTGCGCTGTGGGACAGTCCCGGCAGCTATGGAAGCTTTGACAGCATGCATGCAGCGGCCAATCGCGATTTCGTGAAAGAATATACGGACGCCTTCAGGGACGCGGGACTGCGCGTCGGCTTGTATTATTCGCCAATGGATTGGCGGTTTCCGGGCTACTTCAAGCCCGTGGAGCTTGCCGATAATGCGGCGCTGATGAAGAAGCAATGCTACGCTCAGATAGAGGAGCTAACCACCCGGTACGGGCCAATCGATATTCTATGGTATGATGGGGGCTGGCTGGCGCATACCGGAACGGATGCCGATGCGGCTTGGTTCTGGGAGCCGGTGGAGCTGAATGGGATGGTTCGGCGCAATCAGCCGGCATGCGTGATCAATCCGCGGTCCGGATGGATCGGCGATTTTCAATGCGACGAAGGCACGCATGCCATCACCGGGCACATCCTTCCGCTCGACTGGGAGAAATGTTTTTCCATCGGCACACATTGGTCCTATGATCCGCAAGAACAGGTAATGCCGCTGGAAGAGATCATCAAGATTATGATTGACTGTTTCGTCCGCGGCGGCAATGTGCTGCTGAACGTTGCTCCGAATCCGGACGGGGAGATCCCCTCTAGCCAAGTCGAACGACTCAAGCAAATCGGCGCGTTTATGCGGAAGAACGGCGAAGCTATCTACGGGACGACAGCGGGGCCGATCCATCCGGTCGATCATGTCTACGGGATGACCCGGAGAGGAAATGATCTTTATTTACATGTGCAAGATATGCAGGCATTCGAAAACATCGGGTTGCTGCCGCTTGAACAGCGAATCGCGCGCTGCCGGTTGCTCGACGGCAGCGAGATTCCTTTCGTGCAGAACGAGCAGGGGATTGGTATTCGAGTTCCGAAGGAGAAATGGGAACCGCTCGATACCGTGATCAAGCTGGAAATTCAAGAATAAAGTGCATGTTATGAGTCATCGAGTAACCGCGTACAAATTCTGATCATACAACCAAAAACGTACAAAAAAACATACTAAAAATCGTTATTCTAGAAAGTAAGGGCTTGCGGATGGACTTATGATCGTGGACGACCAAACGTTGGCAATTGATATATTATTTTTAATAGAGTATTTATAAGGTATAATTTTGACAGGGATTATAGTTTTGTCTCATTCGTAAGATTCGTGTTGTAAGCGCCGCCAAGGATTTACTCAAGCATTCGAAAGGAGACCTAGAATGGGAAGCAAGATCCTCGCCGCAGTTAGGAAAACGAACAATATCCGACTCAAGAACAAAATGATCATTTCCATCGTGGTAGTGGTGTTCATTCCAGTTCTTCTCGTGGGTATAATCTTGACGGCTTCCTACCGCCAGAATGTATTAGATCAGGCTACACAGCAAACCATGAACAACGTGGATAAGATCAAGAAGCATGTAACGGACATTCTTCGGATGCCGATTGAAATATCGAACAAATTGCAAGTCGACGACAGGTTATCCAATTTGGTCAATTCCCGCTATGAGACCCCATTCGACATAGTTACAGCATATTGGGATTTTCGCTATTTCCAGGATTACGTGCAGCTATACAAGGAAATTCATAACATCCGCTTCTATACAGATCCGCCGATGGAGATTAGCAACTGGGACTTTCTAAGCGCAGATGAGTCAGTCAAAAACTCGGAATGGTATCAGGAGGTGTTGGACAAATCCAGTTCGCCTATCAGTTGGTATTATATCCCTGACGAGACGAAGGAAAATCGGCCTTATCTCAGCCTTGTTCGCAGAATTGATTTTCCGCTGTACCGTTCCTACGGAGTGCTGGTCATTGATTTGGATCAGGATGAACTCAATAGAATTCTAAGCCAGGAACCGTTCGATACGATGATTTTCGATTCTAAGGGCTTAATTGTCGCTGCCAAATACCCGCAGTGGGTCGGCAGGAATATCGACAGCATGGATTTCGCAAAGGATCTAAGCGATAAACCGGCTGGCGCTTACGAGTTTAATTATGAGGGGAAGATATCGAAGATTGTGGTGGAGGAGGTGGTTCCGCCATATAGCCGGAACGGGCTCAAAGTCGTTTCTGTCTTTACGATCGACAGCATCGTGAGCGACGCGAACCGGGTCAGCAGGCTGGGATTCACCATCATTGTGGCCAGTTTGTCTATTGCGATCGTTCTAATCTACTTCACCTCCTCCTTTTTGTCCCGCAGACTGCTTCTGCTTAATAAGGTACTGAACAAAGTTTCCATAGGCAATCTGAACGTGAAGTCGGATGTGGATGGAAACGATGAGATTGGTGCGTTATCCAGACAGTTCAACCATATGCTTGCCAGCATCCGGAGCTTGATGGAAGAAGTGAGAGAGACCCAAGTGCAGAAAAACTTGCTGGAGCTGCGGCAGCGCGACATTAAGCTGAAGATGATGGCGAGCCAAATGAACCCGCACTTTCTGTTCAATGCGCTGGAGTCCATCCGAATGAAAGCGTTTGTGAAGGGAGATACTGAGATTTCCAATGTCGTGCATCACTTGGGGAAATTGATGAGGCGCAGCATTGAAATCGGTGACCGCAAGATCACGCTAAAGGAAGAGCTTGAAGTTGTGCACTGCTATTTGGAACTTCAGAAATTCCGTTTCGACGACGAACGTTTGACCTACAAGCTCCATCTGGATCATTCGGCAAAGAGAGTGGAGATTCCGCCGCTCATTATTCAACCTCTAGTAGAAAATGCTGTGGTGCACGGGCTGGAGGAGGTTGAAGAAAGGGGCATTGTAATTATTGATACTCGCGTGGAGTCGGATCGGGTAGTGATTACGGTAGAGGATAATGGGTGCGGCATACCGGAAAACAAATTGCGGGAAATTGAGCATTCATTTCAGGACATGGAAGATGCCGAGGAGTATCGGATAGGACTCCGCAACGTGCATCAGCGTCTTATTCTGACTTACGGAGAAGGATTCGGGCTAAAGCTGGAATGCCCGCCGGGATCCGGTACGCGCATAACATTTTCCATACCGTTGGGAGGGAATTTGCATGTATAAAGTACTAGTGGTCGATGACGAACCGGCAATTCGACAGGGGCTTTTGAAAATTGTCGATTGGGGAGCGCTTGGCTTCTGCGTGGTGGGAGACGTCTCGAACGGAAGAAAAGCGATTGCCCTCCATCAGGAGCTTTCTCCTGAACTGATCGTCATCGATATCCGGATGCCGCGCATGGATGGTCTTCAAGCGATCCGCGAAATTCGCAAGACGGATAGGGATTGTCAATTTCTTATCCTGAGCGGATACGCCGACTTTGCCTACGCCAAGCAAGCCATCGAGATGGATGTGAGCGGCTATGTGCTCAAACCGATCGATGTAGAGGAGCTAAGGGAGGAACTGCTGCGCATCAGAGCCAAACTGGAGCAGTTGTCAGGTCGCGCAAAATTATCCGAATTCCATGCCGACGCGCTGCGGGAGGAACTTATCCTCAAGTTGATCGCAGCTGATCCGGCAGACGCTCAGGAGCTTGAAAGTGAACTGGTACCCTTAACCAGCTTTGCAGGGAAATCCAAGCAGATTCTGTTGGTTGAGGCGGAGGACAACTCTCACGCAGGACCTGCGTATCTGGAATACGTCAAGAAGAAATGGCTGGAAGCCGCGGAGGAAGAGGGCCTCGGGTATGGGTTTCAGACCGGCCCGTATATCGGATTCCTGTCGAAGGAAGCTCTGAATCGGCCCGACACCAAAAGCGAATGGACCCGGCTTCTGAAAGACTCCTGT
Source organism: Paenibacillus sp. NEAU-GSW1 (assembly GCF_009737085.1). Lineage (GTDB taxonomy): Bacteria > Bacillota > Bacilli > Paenibacillales > Paenibacillaceae > Pristimantibacillus. The sequence continues at coordinate 1,081 of NZ_WOVL01000036.1, read as the reverse complement.
GGGTCTCAACAGTCCTTCACTGCCGCCGCTGGACGAATTGTCTATGACCTTGCGGATATCCGTCAATCGTACGAGGGTGCCTTGGGATTGTTGAAAAACCGTTTCCTGCTTGCCGAAGGGCAGATCCACATAGTGACGGAACCAGACTTGAGCCATTCTTCGACCGAGCCAAACAGTCATGCTCCGCCGAATTTGGAGGCGCTTGCAACTAAGCTGTTCTATATGCTGGATCTCGGCAGGCGCGAAGGGGTGGCGGAGACGCTTGAGGAAGCGGGAATGGCGCTTGCGGCTTACGATTCTTCCGAAACCGCGATCAAGTATGGCCTGACCAAAGTGTTGTCCGTTGCGCTAAGCAAATTGTCAACTCTCCATCAGAGCGTCAATATCCAGGACTATGCGCCTCTGCTTGCTGAGTTTAATCAGCACACCCACTACGATAGGGCGATGAACGCCGCTTGTTCCCAGCTCGCCGAACTGGCGGGAAGGCTGGGGGTGAACGGCAGTCTGCCAGTGGTCAAGCAAGTGATGGATTTTGTCCAGCGGCATTATTATGAAAATCTAAAGCTGGAGACGATGGCTGGTATGTACAATTACAACAAAGGATATTTGGGCAGAATGTTCAAGCAGCATACGGGAGACTCGTTCCATACCTTCTTGGACAAGGTCCGTATTCAGCAAGCGAGCCGGCTTCTTAAGGAAGGACACAAGGTCTACGAGGTTTCGGAGCTCGTAGGTTATCCCAATGTGGATTATTTCCATAGCAAATTCAAGAAATATGTAGGAGCTTCCCCCTCTTCGATCAAAGGAGCTCCTCCCAAGGCTGAGGCAGTTTCATTGGAAACATCATAGTTTTTTTTCATAAAGGAAAAAACCGGAATCTCGATCAAAGCGTGTGACAAGCGGGAATTATAAATCGGGGGTGTCCCATAAGTCATTTAAATGACGATGGGATACCCCCCCTGTTTTATTTGGGTAAAACAGCAAACTGCACATTTAAATGTTCTTCCGATCGCCATTGCTCAGGGATTCCTTTGAATCAACGAGGTAAAGTGGGAATCCCTTCACAAAAACGAACGCTGAC
>NZ_WOVL01000035.1 GCF_009737085.1 Paenibacillus sp. NEAU-GSW1 | reverse complement strand
AATAGTGTAAGCTAAACATGGAATCGATAAATTCGTTTCCCGGGTATCCTATTGCCATTTTTCTGAATCCCCTCCCTTTAGAAAGACGAGATCCTTCATACGTGCGTTATTCTTTTCACAGAAAAAAGACTGTGGGTAACCACAGTCTCCTGGTGAAATTTACGATTCAGTTGCTTGCGATTAAACGACTTCCGCCTCTTCCTCTGCGCCATCATCCTGCTTCTTGCCCGTCATAATCGCTTGGTTGCAGGCAGCGACATAAGCTTGAGCTGCGGCAAAAATGATATCCTTATGAATCGATGTGCCGCGGAATCGCTCTCCTTTGTTAATAATCGTTACGACCGCCTCGCCATGCGCATCCTCGCCTGTCGATACGGAATGCAGCTCCAGATCCTCGAATTCAGCGGCAACCGGAATCGCCTGTTGAATACAATGGATGACCGCTTCCAGCGGGCCTTCTCCCATGCCGGAGTAAGAGCATTCCTCGCCCGCCGCGCTGTCCTTTACCGTAACGGTGGCAATTCGGGATTTATGGCTGCCGGCCAGCACTTGCAGATCGACCAGCATGTAAGGATCCGGCTGCGTAGCTGTCGTCTCGCCTGCGATGCGGATCAGCTCGTCGTCGGTTACAATTTTTTTCACGTCGCACAGCGCTTTAAAACGGTCATATACTTCAGTCAGCTCAGCATCTGCAACTTCAATGCCGTATTCGGAAAGCCGATGTTTGATCGCATGGCGGCCGGAATGGCGGCCCAGAATGATCATGCTGCGTGAAATGCCCATCGCTTCCGGATCCATTATCTCATACGTATTGCGGTTTTTGAGCAGTCCGTCCTGATGAATGCCGGACTCATGCTGGAACGCGTTGCGTCCGACAATCGGCTTGTTGAAAGCGATCGGATAGTGCATAGCGCGGCTTACCATTCGCGACGTTTCATAAATTTCTCGCTGATTGATGTTCGTCTCCAGATTCAGCGCCGATTTTCGCGTCTCGATAATCATCGCCAGCTCCTCCAGCGAGCAGTTGCCTGCCCGTTCGCCGACGCCGTTAACCGTTACTTCGATTTGTGTTGCTCCCCCGCGAATAGCTGCCAGGCTGTTCGCCGCAGCCAGACCGAGATCGTTATGGTTATGTGCGCTGTAACGGACCGATTGGCCGCCGCGAGCCTGTGTGCGGACGGTACGGAACAGCTCCTCAATCTCATCCGGCAGCGCATAGCCGAGCGTATCCGGCAGATTGATAATCGTTGCGCCTTCTGCGATTGCCGTCTCCACCAGCTCGATCACAAAATCGCGGTCCGAACGGGTCGAATCCATTGCTGAAAACTCAATTTCATTCACAAATTGTTTGCCGTACGCGATCATTTCTTTCGTTTGCTTCAGCACTTCGGCACGCGTTTTCCGCAGCTGATGCTGCAGATGGATATCGGATGATGAGATAAAGACGTGCAGACGCCGTCTTGCCGCATCCCGAGTCGCTTTAATCGCGGCATCAATATCCACTTTCATCATTCGGGCGAAGCCTGCGATCTCGACGTTTTGCAGCTCGCGGGAAATTTGCTGCACGGCAGCGAATTCGCCAGGACTCGAAAGCGCAAAGCCCGGCTCAATAACGTCAATGCCCAGCTTAGCCAGCTGACGGGCAATTACGATTTTACGTTCAGGATCAATTGAAGCTCCCGGCGACTGCTCGCCGTCACGCAGTGTCGTATCGAAAATTTGAATTTGTTTCGTCACTTGATTGTTCGTTTGTTGTTGGCTCATCGTTATACCCTCCGTTAGATGCTTATTTTGGAACAAAAAAAACCTGCCGCCTCTTCTAGGAAGAGACGACAGGCTTTTGGCCGACCGTGGTACCACTCTCATTGGCTGAACCGTTAGATTCAAACCCGCTTGACGCCCGATTACGGTGGCCGGCCGTAATGATGTACGCAACCGCTTTAATGGCAGCTTTCCATCATTCCGCTCCCAGGCGAGTTCGAAAGGAAGCTTTGACTGCGTCGCACCGACCCGCAGCTCTCTGGTGAAGCAAGCAACTTGCTTGCTGTCATTTTCCCGGCTTCACTATCTACTATTCCTGTTCACAGCGTTAATGTCTATGTGATTGTGTTCGTTACGTAATTGTTTTTCCTTAATACGCGGTCAGACAATAAGAAAAGCCCGTCGTCTCTATGATTCAAGAGACGACAGGCTGTTATGTCCTGCGCGGTACCACCCTTGTTGACTATCGTTCGCTTGCTCAGTTACGAGCAGCATTCGTTAGTCCACCTTAGGCACATCGCCAACTCCGGATGTTAGTCGATGCGCACCCGATTACGGAGGTTAACCGTAACAACGTACTCGCTTTAGCTGCCATGGCCAGCTGCTGCCTCCGTTGATCCGCTCCCAGGCGAGTTTCAGGCTTCCTTCGACTGCGTTGCACCGTCCCGCAGCTCTCTAAATCCCGGATTGGCCTTACTATTCCTGTTCCTTGCGTTTGCAAAGTATGGAATTAAGTGATGTTGCTTATTATATTCCCCAAATAATATTCTGTCAATTCAATTTATTTAATTATTTTTATTGCCGGCCCAGCCTTCCAGCGAAAAGTTAGGCTCCGCCTTCATATCAAGCGGCGTAAACTCGCCGCGCTGCCATTTCAAATAGGCCGCAGCTCCAATCATCGCCGCATTGTCCGTGCAAAGGCGATGAGGCGGAACGAGCAAAGGGGTCGATTCAGCCTCGCAGCGAGCTGCGAGCGCCTCCCGCAAACCGCGGTTAGCTGCCACGCCGCCGCAAAGCAGCAGCTGCTTCGCACCGTATTGTTTAACGGCGCGAAGCGATTTTTCGACAAGCACTTCAATAACGGATTCCTGGAATCCTCGCGCCAACGCCGCTTTATCCAGCTCTTCGCCCTTCATGCCTGTCTGGTTAATGACCGCAAGCACCGCCGATTTCAATCCGCTAAAGCTGAAATCATAGGAATCAGCATCAAGCCACGCGCGAGGCAGCTCGATCGCCCGTTCGGACTCCCCTGCCAGCCGGTCGATATGAGGCCCGCCCGGATAAGGAAACTTCAGCGCGCGCGCCACTTTATCGTAAGCTTCACCGACTGCGTCATCGCGAGTTCTGCCGATCATGCGGAAGCTGCCTTCATCCTCAAGCAGTACCAGCTCCGTATGACCGCCGGATACGACTAGCGCCATGCATGGATATTCGAGCTCATGCACAAGCTGATTCGCGTAAATGTGACCCGCGATATGATGCGTGCCGATAAGCGGTACATCGAGAGCCAGCGCCAAACTTTTTGCCGCTACAATGCCGACAAGCAGCGCGCCGACAAGACCGGGGCCTTGAGTGACAGCTACTGCCGAAATATCCTCGAGCTTATAGCCGGATTCTTCAAAGGCTTGCTCGATCATAAGCGTGATTACTTCTACATGCTTGCGCGAAGCAATTTCCGGCACAACGCCGCCAAACCGCTCATGCACTTCGATTTGACTTGAAATCACATTCGACGCGATCTGTTTGCCGCCAATGACGACCGCTACCGACGTCTCATCGCAGCTCGTCTCGATCGCTAACAATACGCCTTTGCTTTGGTTATCTAATTGTTCATTCCCATTTTCGATCACGATTGTTGCTCCTCCGTATCGCCGTCATCTTCTCCGAAATGTCCCCTCGGGTCATTCGACCGCTCCTCGGAAAGCTCTGCCCACATAATGAGAGCGTCCTCCTGATTGTCCGAGTAATAGCCCGGCCTGATACCGGACGGCTCAAATCCCATTTTTCGATATAGCCGCTGGGCGACTTCATTGGATACACGCACTTCCAGCGTCATTTTGTTCGCGCCAAAGCCGACTGCCCTCCGCTGCAACTCAACGAGCAGCCGTTCGCCCAGCCCATTGCCTCGCCATTCCGCGCTTACGGCTATATTCGTCACATGGGCTTCATCTATAATAATCCACATGCCGCCATAGCCGATAATTCTGCCCTCGTGCACCATTACATAATAACGCGCGAACATATTGTTAAACAGCTCGTTGCGGAACGCTTCAGATGTCCATGGCGTAGTAAAAGCCTCTTGCTCAATTTCGACGATCCTTGCAATATCCTCCAGCGTCATCGCCCGAAAACGCACTTGCTCTTTCGACATCGCTGCTGTCATCGCTTCGTTTCCTCCGCTTGCGCTTGCTCCGCCTGTTTCGCCTTCAGCTTCACTTCCGCTTCCGTCAGCTGCGTGTAGTTCGGCGTAAAGGTGTGAGCATTATCGATTTCGCCCGCATCGAGCCTTAATTGTCCAAGCTCAGCTACATAGCGTCCTTCCAGTTCATACGGCTGAAGCCGCACCTCAACGCCCGCTTCGCCGCAAAGCTTCTGCAGACGCAAAGCCTCCGCTTCATGCAGCGACAAATCGCCAGCGAGCCAAATGCGGATCGCTCGTTGCGACGCTTCTCCGGCAATTCGCTCGGCAATACGGTCGACCCATTCATGCATTAAGCGCACGCCATCGTCGGCAAATCGGCTCCATTCGCCTTTCGGCGACATCGCAAATCCAGCTGTATATACTTGACCTCGCCGCGCGTCCATAATAGGCAGCACCCATTCCGTAATTAGCGATTGAGAGGATGAGGTGACAAAATTGTTCTCAACCGAGCTTTTCAAAGCTCCATAAGCGATCGCTTCAAGACTGGACACGCCTACGAGCGGCTTTTTCCACGCCCATGCCAACGTCTTCGCAGCCGCCACGGCAATTCTCATGCCTGTATATGAGCCCGGCCCGCTGCCGACAGCAATCGCGCCAAGCGCTTCGCTGCTTACGCCGCATTGCTCCATCAACTGTTTTAAATGGACAATAATATGGACCGAGTGATTGCGCTCGGCAAGCGACTGTATCTCGCCTAACGTCACCGATCCTTTTCGAATTGCGGCAGCCATCGCTGCCGTAGATGTATCGAAAGCCAATACAGGCCGATCATTTTTTTCCGCTATCATCGTTTCCTGCTCCTATCCCGTTCCACTCCGCACACCATAAGGCATACGGCTCGCCGATGCCCGTTAGACGGAAACGCCGTTCACCGTCACCGCCATGCTCGATATAAATATTAAGCCGATTTTCTGGCAGCAGTTCCTCAATTAAACTTGCCCATTCCACAATCGTCACGCCATTGCCGAAAAAATATTCGTCCAAGCCGAGCTCGTCCGCTTCATCCATCGACAGCCGGTACACATCCATATGGTAAAAAGGCATGTCTGCCCCGTCATATTCTTTAATGATCGTAAAGGTCGGACTGTTGACGATTTCTTTGACGCCAATCGCTTTGGCGAAATATTGCGAAAACGTCGTTTTGCCCGCGCCAAGGTCGCCGTCCAACGCAAGCAATGCGCCTGCATGCGCTTTAGCTGCGATCTTTTGCGCCAAAGCAGCCGTCTCCCGCTCGTCGCGCACTATAAATAATGCTTCTCCAGACTTGCTCATCAAACGTTCACCCGCTTACTAGCTAAAATGATTATAGCCTCGCTTCTCCACCCTAACCGCCCGCTCATCATCCTGTCGGACAAGATAAACAGCCGGTTCCCCAGCCTTTTCCTCCACATTGCCGATTATGTAGAACGGCAATCCTTCTTCGCGGAAGGCCGATTGCATCGCCTCGGCATCCTCCGTCTCCATCGTGCCAAGCAGGGCGTAATCTTCGCCGCCGTACAGCATCCAATCCAGCGGGTTGATGCCAACGCTGCCTGCATAGCTTGCCATGCTTCCGCTGCGAGGCAGCAATCGCTCCTCCAGCACGAGCGAGCAATCCGACGCTTCAGCAATTTCCCACGCTTCGCTGGCGAGTCCGTCGCTCACGTCGTTGAGCGACGTGCAGCTTCCGCGCGCCAGCAGCAGCCGTCCCGCCCGCACGCCGGGCTCCGGGCGGCGATGCGCCTTCAAGAGCGCGGCAACCGCGCGCTCCTCAACAGCGCTCGCGCCGACTGCCCGCTGCGCGAGCAGCCAGTGCAAGCCGGCCGCCGACATGCCGACAGGCGGGCCGGTCAACACAACGGCGTCGCCGGGCTTCGCCCCGGAGCGCCGCAGCGCCTTCCCCGCCTCGACGGCTCCCGTCACCGTCACGGCGATAACCAAATGCAGCGGCGACGACGTCGTATCGCCGCCCACAACCGCTACGCCGTAGCGTTCCGCACAGGCGTAAAGCCCGTCGTACAGCCGGCGCATTCGCTCCGGCCCGTACGACTTCGGCACACTGACTGACACCAGCGCGTGCAGCGGAATGCCGCCCATCGCGGCGATATCGCTAATGTTAGCGGCCAATGCTTTATAGCCGACGTCTTCGTCCGACATCGTCACATCGTTGAAATGAACGGTCTCTACCATCGTATCCATTGCCATAACCAGTTCATACGGTCCCGCGATGCCGGCAACGGCTCGCCTTGTATCGACAACCGCCGCATCGTCGCCGATGCCGAGCACCACGCCGCGGCTTCGCTGCCATTCCGCGCTTTGCCGCTCCGCCGTCCAATGGCGGATGCTTGCGAATTCGTCCAATGCTACTGTCTCCTTCAAACCGCTCCTAATGTATATCCCGTTTCTTAAAGCGTCCGCCCTTCACATCGTGAATATTGCCGACCGCAAGAAATGCAACCGGATCGAGCTCATGCACGATCGATTTCATTTTTGCCTCTTCAAGCCTCGTAATGACGCAGAAAATAACTTTTTTCTGTCCGCCGGAAAAGCCGCCTTCCCCGTGCAAATAGGTAACGCCGCGGCCTAATCGATCCATGATCGCTTCGCCGATCTGCTGCGATTCCTCGCTGATGATCCATACCGACTTCGACTCCTCAAACCCTTCAATTGTAATGTCGATCAGCTTAAAAGCAATGTAATAGGCGACAAGCGAATACATTGCCCGATCCCACCCGAATACGAAGCCTGCGCTGCATAAAATAAACAGATTGAAGAACATGACAATTTCGCCAACGGAAAACGGAAGCCGCTTATTAAATAAAATCGCGATAATTTCCGTCCCGTCAAGCGATCCGCCGAAACGGATAACCATCCCGACGCCAACGCCCAGAATAACCCCGCCAAAAGTGGCGGCCAAAAAATATTCTTCCGTCAACGGACGGACCGGATGGAGCAAGTAGGTGCCGATAGACATAACGCTTACGCCGTATAAAGTCGACATTGCAAACGTCTTCCCGATCTGCTTGTAGCCGAGTATCAGGAATGGCAAATTGAGCATGAAAAGAAAAATACCGAGCGGCAAATTGGTTAGATGAGACGCAATAATCGAAATACCTACGATGCCGCCGTCGATAATATGATTCGGCACGAGGAAAATCTCTAGCCCTACCGAAACGAGCACAGCGCCAATCGTAATAAAAAGTATACGGCGCAGCACCTCTAGCTTCGGCAGCTTCAAATGCTGATGATGTTGCTCCCCCATACGAGACCGCTCCTCTCCTCAGAGTCGACCTTTTTACTCTATTCTACCTTAAGAAGAGCGATATTGAAACGGGCAAGGTGAAACGGCTATCGCAGTCCTTTGGCAGCGCGGCGCGTTTCAATCCGAGAATTCTAAGCACAATATAAAGTGCATACTTATAAATCCTTAGCATTCAACCATAAGCAAATCCCCCCGCTTCGCGGCTGATGCCAGCGCTTGGCGAGGGGATTTCAATGCCCATATTTCACTGCAATGTCTATATCTCTTTCACGATCGTCAAGTGCAGTTCGTCCTTTAATTCCAGATCGTAAGGAGTCGCCGGTTCTTTACCGTCTGCCTCGCGAATGATGCGTATGCGCGGGCGATGCAACGCAAGCTCGCTGTTCACGGATACAACGCCAATCTGTCCCGAGCTGAGCAGCAGTGTCGTCGACACCGGGTAAATCGAAATATGACGGCAAAACAACTTGATCAAATCAAAATCAAAATACGTATTGCCAGCCGCAAACAAAAATTCAATCGCTTCCGACGGCGTATAACGCTTGCGGTGCGGCCGCGGCGAAGTTAAAGCATCGTACACATCGGCAATGGCGACAATTTGAGCGTACATATGAATTTCATCACGCTTTAGCCCTCTCGGATAGCCCGTGCCATCGTAGCGTTCGTGATGCTGAAGCGCGCAGTGAGCGGAAACGATGGAAATATCGTGATATTTCCGCAGGATGTCAAACCCGTCCTTCGTATGGTTTTCCACTATCGCCCGTTCTTCCGGCGTCAGCTTCCCCGATTTATTCAGCAGCTCCTTAGGCACTCTCGTCATGCCAATATCGAACATTAACGCACCAACGCCCAGCTCCTCAAGCTGATTGCGGTTATAGCCTTTGGCGATTCCCATCACGCCAGCCAGCACCGCGACGTTGACTGCATGCTGAAACAAATAACCGTCTGTCGTATGTATGCTGGTAAGATTAACGAGCACATTCGGCCTAGTCGACAGTTCCGTCATAATCTCGCCAAACACATTGCGGAAAGTACGGCCCAAATCGGGCGCTATCGCTCTTCCTTTTATTGGAGACTGTTCTTTGAACGAATTCATCGTTTTATAAATGACATCTGCTGCATGTCTTCGCGTTTCATCGCTTAACGTTTCATCCGGAACTAAATCTTCAGTTAATCCATCTTCAATATAGATAACATCAATTCCAAGTGTATGCAGACGATTAATAAAACGCTCGTTGAGCTCGACCCCTTCGCCAAGAAGAACGCTCCCATTGTCTTGGAAAATGGGCTTCGCGAGCTTGTCCCCCGGTTTCACCAATCCAATTTGCACTCTTCTCATCAGCTAGTTCCCGCCTTCGATCGTTTTTCTTGCGCTTTCCGGATTGGTTTTTATTTTATCAGATTAGAAGAAAAATGACTATCTCTCTGCTTGATACTTGAATCGAAATCTGTCGATTCACACAACAAAAGAATATAAAAAAGACAAGGAGAACCGATATCTCCTTGCCCCTATTAAGCGAGCTTTCGTTTCACGACTTGGTTGCGCCCGTTGTACTTCGCTTCATACAAAGCAGCGTCCGCCAGTGACAACAATTCGCGCAAGAAAGCTTTCGGATCGTCGAGCACCCGCTGGTCAAACTGATCGATCGATACAACGCCCATGCTGATCGTCACCGAAATCGGCTGGTTGCCGTTCCCCGAATTCATCACGTTATGCTCCACTGCTTCTTTCACCATATCGGCGATCAAATCCGCTTGCTCCCGATTCGTATGCGGCAAATATACGGTAAATTCCTCGCCACCATAACGGGCCAGCACATCTGTCAAGCGAAGCGAGCCTCTTACCGCATCGACCGTGCCGCACAGCACTTCATCGCCGACAAGATGACCGTACTTATCGTTAATCTGCTTGAACAGATCAATATCAAATAAAAAGATCGAAAAAGGGACGCCGTTCTTAATGTTGACCGCTACCTCTTGCTCCAGCTGCTGAAGCAAATATCTGCGGTTAAAACAACCGGTTAAGCTGTCGGTGATGGCCATGCTTTGCAGCTTCTTGTTCGCTTGGGAAAGCTCGTCCTGCATAACCATCAGCTCGCGGTTGCGAATATGAAGCAGCTCGTTTTGCGAGTTCGTCTCCTCCAGCAAAAGACGCAATTGCGTAATATCGTGGAAGGTCAGCAATCTTCCGATCGGCACTCTTTTCTTGTGGCCAAAGATAGGCGCATATTGGACAACCGCATAGTTCTGCTTGTCCAAATGAAGCGTAATTTCCATCTCCAGTCTCTCAAGCGGACGCAAGCGCTGCTCTGCGAAAAACGATTCCAGTTCCTCCGCAGCTAACTTGGGCAGCTGCGAGGCGATCGCCTCGTGTGTAAACCGCTCCCCGATCCGCAGCTTCAGAACGGTTCTCATTGCTTTATTTACTTCGATAATAACATCGTTTTCATCAAGCACGATGATGCCGGTCGACATCGTGTTCATAATGTCCTTGCGGACGTTCTCGATAATGTCGAGCACGCGATGCTTCGTTATGACATGCACCAAATATAAGGACGCAATAGCTATGCCTACGGAAATGATCGGATAATAAGAGCCGAAATAGCCGATGAAAATAATATTAATGAACAAATCGGCTAAGCCGAAGACAATCAATACGTACAAACCGTTCAAGGCCGTCCTCACCAGCTTCTTGTGCCGCGACGAAACATCTTTGCGTAGCGTATAGGCGACAATGAAAAAAGATACGCATAAATAGAGGAGCACTTGAGTGACCATGAACCAGAAGAACGGACCGTTCTCAAGCTGTGCGGTCAGAAAGCGATCGGACATATCGGATTTATCCTTCAAACTAAGAAACATGCCGTAAGGATTTACGAAAGCGAAGAGGGCCGACAGCAATCCGGGAGCAGACAGCAGCGCCAGCCTTCGCGCGCGGATTACAGGCGTTTGTCCCGTCAGAACGACGATGAATATAAACCAGCCGACTCCGATGAGCGATAATGACACATAGGAGCAGCTTAGATAAAACAGTTTATATTGCGGATCGTCCGTTGTGTGGGCAATGGATTGGAACAATGGCCAAACCATAAACACACTGTGCAAACCCAAATAAATTTTATGAAGCAGCGTTATCGAATTTGCGGTAAATATATAGAAAAACAAACCGAACAATACGATAAACACGCCAAAGTCCAACCAAATCATCGATTCCAATTATGGTCACCCATTCGTCTGAGCCATCTATTTCCATTGTATCAAATGATTTATAGAACGACAATTACTTCTCTATCATCCTATTATTTTTTAATCTAGCGGGTCGGCAACCGGTCTGCAAGCATCTTCTCGAGCGACGGAGACAAGTGCAGAAAATCGCGGTATTGCGTATACTGCTCCCATTTTTTCATTGAAACGGCCGACCTCTCTCCGCGAACGGCGCGAATGAGCAAATTTTTCGGCGTGTGCTCTGGATCAATAAACTCCAGCATCTGCACCTTATAGCCTATCGTCTCCAGCAACGTGCCGCGGGCCGCATCAGTGGCGAGCGCGGCAAACCGCTCCTTCAGCAGCCCTTGAGAAAGCAGCGGCGAGAGTGTTTCATTCTCGATTTGCCGAAATGCTTCATGCTGGCAGCAAGGAACCGACATGATAACCGAAGCATCCCATCCTACCGCTTTAGCAAGCGCCGCATCCGTCGCCGTATCGCAAGCATGAAGCGTAACGACCATATCGGCTTTGCTCAAGCCTTCGTATTCGGCAATATCGCCAACCATAAACGTAAGATTGACGTAGCCAAGCTTCTCCGCCAGTTTGGAACAAAACGCGATCACATCCGCTTTCAAGTCCAGTCCGACGATCCGAATGTCCCTATTCTGTTCCACAGCTAACAAGTGGTAAAGCGCGAACGTTAAATAAGATTTGCCGCAGCCGAAGTCGACAATCGTAATCGGCCTGTCCGCAGGCAAATTCGGCAGCACATCCGTTACCATCTCTAGGAAACGGTTGATTTGCTTATATTTATCTTGTTTCTTGGCGTGTACCGCGCCATCCTTTGTCATAATGCCGAGCTCAACGAGAAACGGAGCGGCTGTGCCTTCCTCGATTATCCGTTTTTTCTGGCGGTTATGTTGAAGCGCTGCAGCGTCGCGAAGTTCGCTCGTCGGCGGTTTGCGCAGAACGGCTGCCTTGCCCTTTTTGTTAAACAGCAGCTGGAGATCGGCATTCGGCGATTTAACCAGCGCTTGCCGATATTCTTCATTTAATAGTGAAACAAGCCTCTCGCCAGCATCCTGCGGCGGCAAATTGTCATGCGTCACTTTGTTCGTATAATGGTATTCAAACTGATAATGGAGCCCCTGCTTTAATTGAATCGGCCGAACTACCGTTTTTGGAGCGGCTTCCCCGTTCTTGCGCCGAAGCTGGCTTAATGTGCCCTGGAGCAATTCGCCTTGCTCGATCATTTGCAGCAGCTCTTGCTGCCATTGCTCTTCCATTTGTGATTCATCTCCTAAAATGTATGACCATCGTTCCTTTATTTTCCCAGCAATTCATTCAGCGACTGTTCCAGCTCTTCGCGGGACAAGCCGCCTTTCTCCAAGCTCTCGTCATCATGCAGCAGCAATCTGCGATAAAAGCCGACAGCCTCCTCCAGCGGTATGACACCGTCCTCTAACAGCTCATGCAGCACATTTTCCGCTTGGTCAAATTGACCTTCTCCTTCATGCCATTCGGCCTGAAGCTGTTTCGTCTCCGCAGGAAGCTCGAACGGACGAAGCCGTTCCAGCAGTTCTCCAGCTTCTAGCGCGGGATTTACGATCGTTGGCGGCGCGCCAAGCAGCGACAGCCGCATAAACAAATGAAGCGAACGCAAATAATGATAGAAGCTCGCGTCCTCGTTGCCTAAATCGTCAAACAGCTCCGCTTCTTGCTTCAGCAGAATAGCTATCGCTTGAATGTTGTCCGTCTCGACAACGCCATTCGTCGTCATGACGCCGATCAAATCTTTATCGGACAACGATCGAATAAGCTTTCCGCTTAAGCCAAACTTCTTATCGAGCAGCTCGTCAATGACGATGAGCGCTTCCTGATGCTTCATCTCCCGCTTCAGCTGCATTATTTGCCCAACTATATCCGTCATCTGCTCAATTACACGCAAGAAGTAATCCCGTTGAAACATCGGCCTTCCCCTCCCAAGTTAGACGCTTTTAGACTTTCAAAAAAGAGAGTACCGCTTCGGCAAATGCTTCCGGTTGCTCCAGCATGCCCATATGCCCGGCTTCAGACAGCAGCGCTTGCGTAACATGGGGACCATTCACGACATGCGTTTTCTCTCTCGGCACAATTTGATCGCTAACACCAGCAAGCAGCAATAGCGGCAAAGCGGTTGATTCCAGCACACCCGAACGATCCTGCCGAGCTTTCATACCAAGCGCTGCGCCTATAGCTCCGGCAACGCTTGTTCCATAGCCAATTTGCTTCGCCCTCTCAATCAGCGCCGCATCCGACGACGGCGCGAATAACTTGGGAACGAGACCGTCGACAAAAGCTGCAATGCCGTCTTTGCGAATGGCGGCAGCAGCCTTCTCGCGGTTTTCCTTGGCTGTTTCCGTATCCGGAAGCGGCGTGGAATGTACAAGACCGAATGCATTCAGCTTGTCGCCGTATTTTTCAGCAAAAGCCAGTGTGATGTATCCGCCGAGCGAATGTCCCAGCAGGCACGCTTTCTCTATATTCAAGCTATCCATCAAGCCGGCAACATCGTCTGCATATAATTCCATCGAATACGGCCCTTCACCCGATGCGGAGGACAAGCCCTGTCCGCGAAGATCGGGTGCGATAACTCTCGCATGGCGGGCCAGCAGCGGCGCTGCCAGTTCCCAATAAGCCGAGCTTCCGCAAAAGCCGTGCAGCAATATGACCGTTTGCTCGTTGCCCGTTCTATCGCCGTCTTTAGCCGAATCGTAGTAAGCCAATTCGCTCCCGCTTGCAAGCGTAATACGCTGTCCGGCAATCGATGTCTTCAAGTCGCTCATTTCGAACACTCCTTCATTAATAGCATGATTTTATATTCGCCGTTCCGTATAGTCCCAGGCTTCCGCAGCTTTGCTCCAGCTTGCATCAATGGCTTTAGCCAGAGTGACCGCCATCTCCATCACACGGAAAAGCGGTGTCGTTTGCAAAGTCATATAAGGTTTATAGCTAATAGCATTCACGATGCCCGCAATGCTATAGTTGCCCGCTTCCGGCAAATTAGCGCCCGTCGCTTGTCCCGGCTTTAACGGGCCGTACGCTGCGATAAAGTCGCCTACAAGCTGCGCTTTGCCAAGGCAAGCGTCTATCGCGATGACAACTTCATGTCTGGCCGCCGTCTCCAGCGCCCCCTCAACGCGATAAGCATCGCATGGCGAATCCAGCGTCCCGATGACATGAGGCCAGCCTTGCTCTCTCAGCATAGTGCCGACCAGTGGGCCAAAGCAGTCGCCTGTCGAGCGATCTGTGCCAATACAAATGAACATGATTTGATTCCTGTTCGGATGCTGCTTTGCAATCGCCGTCAAAAATACTTCCAGCGTATCCGGGATCGTTCGGTCAATGCTGCTTATACAGGCATCGATCATTTCTTTCATTCCATGCACCTGCTTCTTTCGTTGCTGCTCAAGTGTCGCCCGCTGCGCGGCAGCTTCACCGTCTGTTGCTTCATGGCTTCATTGTATACAATTTGGCAGCTCCGTTCAATTTCAGGCAACCGCCAATCGAAATGTGTTACAATGACGAAAGCGATTCGCCTTGCAGAGGCGGAACAAGATCAATTAGAGGAGGTCTGCATATAATGGCAAACCTGGACGAACAAACGCAGCAAAATGTTGAGTATATGATCGAGTCGATCAAGTCGAAGCTTAGAATGGCGACTGCCGCCGCGATGCAAGCATCCCATTTCGACATTAAGCAATATGAGGATATTAGAGACTTGTATGAGGTCGTAGCATCCAAGGAGCACTTCAGCATCAGCGAGGTCGAAGCGCTTGTATCCGAGCTTGGCAAGCTGCGCAATAAATAATTAATTATAAACAAAATATACCATTAACAAACATTAACTTTCATTTTTCGACCGCACTGCGTATTAAATACGAAGAAGAAGAGCCGTCCCTCGATCTGGGCCGGCTCTTCTTCTCTTCCATTATTCATCAATTTCAGCAGAAGCAGCGCTGAGAACAGCGGCGCTTTCGATAGATAACGTGATTGTAACCTGCTTCTGTTCGCCTTTAAGGAAGAACGCCAGACGCTCCAGCTTATCGGCAAGCTCCGTGCCGCTAAGCGTCGTATTCAATTGATAATTGAATCGATCCGCAGGCTGATTGTCCTGTGCCGCATATCCGCCTCTCCAGCCGCGGTCGGCTTGAGCTCCAGATTGAGCGAGCAGCTGCTCCGTCACAGGGTAAAATTTATCCGATTTATTGACAACGCGCTCATATATGCGCAGCTTCTTAAGCAACATATAATATTGAGCCGAATGCTTGAAATTCCAAGCTTCGCGAATGTCCTTTAATGTATAGTCCATCTTCCATCGTTTCAATTTCTCGACTTGTTCTTCCGCATCCAGGTTCAAAAAATCATCCAATGGCATGATTTGTTCCGGCATTTCGTAGATCCCTCCGATTACTCCTATATTTAGCGAAACCAAAACTCATTGTTGAAAGAAAATTACTGCATTATGTTTTTAATTTCATATAAAAAATACCATAATATTTGCTATCGTACAAATTAATTTCTTTACAGAATATCGAAAAGTTATAGAGAAGCTGTTGAAAACCAAATAAAGAGGCTGCCGCCAGACCGTATAGGTTCAAGCGACAGCCTGCGTCCTCGCGGACTGCTGCTATTTTATTGCTCATTCAACCCGATCGACACAAGGAACCGACGGAAAGCGGCTTCGCCAGCTGCATTGCGTTTATATACGCCTGCATCTTTAAGCACTTCGAGAAATTTCTCTCCAGTCTGTCCCTCTACAATCGCCTTCGCCTCGTCTGCCGCGCGCGCTGTGCCAAACCGCTCGACGAGCGATGCAATCCATCCGGCATGTTTGTTTAACGGATGCGACGAGCTGCTTAATTCATCTGAAATAGCAGTCTCGCCTGTCAAATAGGCGGAAATTTGCTCCAGCTCGTCTTTCAGACGCCCTGGCAGGACGGCAAGTCCCATTACTTCGATCAAGCCGATATTTTCTTTTTTAACATGATGCAAATGCTGATGCGGATGAAAAATTCCGTCCGGATGCTCCTCGCTCGTGCGGTTGTTGCGAAGCACGAGATCAATCTCGTATTCGCCGTTATCGCGGAGGCGGGCAATCGGTGTAATCGTATTATGCGGCGTACGCGTTCCGTCGCTGTTCACCGTATAAGCCAGCACTTCAGCCTCAGCATCGCTATATTCGCGCCATTCATCCAGCACGCGGCATGCGGCGCGATGAACGGCTTCTTTCGATGCGCCGTTGACCCGGATAACCGACATCGGCCAGCGGACGATGCCAAAGCGTACGCCCGGCTCCCTTGAACCGGTAAATACCGCTTCGATCGGCGCTTTCTCCATCGGGAAGGAATGGCGGCCCGCTTGGAAATGGTCGTGGCTTAGAATTGAGCCGCCGACAATCGGCAAATCCGCATTCGATCCGATAAAGTAATGCGAGTACTGCTCCACAAAGTCCAGAAGGCGTGCGAACGACGAATGCGAAATGACCATCGGCTCGTGAGCGCCTTTAAAGACGATGCTGTGCTCGTTATAGTACACGTAAGGCGAGTATTGGAAATACCATTGCTCGCCTTGCAGCGTAAGCGGCAGCACGCGCAGGTTTTGGCGCGCCGGATGATCGGCGCGGCCGGCATAGCCTACATTGGTTTCGCAAAGCAGGCACTTCGGATATTTCGCTTGCGGCAAGGTACGAAGGAGCGCTATCTCCTTCGGATCTTTTTCCGGCTTGGAAAGGTTGATCGTAATTTCAAGCTCGCCGTATTCCGTCGGCTGCAGCCAATATTTGTTGCGGCGAATCCGATCCATCCGAATATAATTCGAGTCGATGTTTAGTTTATAGAACGCGTCCGTTGCTTGCGCTATTCCATATTGTTCCGCCGTACTGAAAAATTGGCCAGCGGCTTCAGACGGGCGCGGCATAAGCAGCCCCATGATGCGCGCATCCAGCAAATCGCGGTATGTCGTTATATTATCGTCAATCAAGCCGATAGAATAGCCGTAATCAAGCAGCGGTTCCAGCAAAGGCACCGCGCTGTCTAGCTCTTCCTCCGCAACGGCGCCTTCGTAAGGCTCCGTGAAGCCGAACAGCTCCAACAGAGCGTTGCGCGCTGCGCTTGTGTCGAGCGGCTTAATCATGCCTTCGCGCAGGGCGAAGCGGACAAGCCTCTCGATCAGCAGCAAAGCATCCTCCGCTGTAGCGGCGGCGACGCCGTTTGTTGAATTTGTGTCCGTCATGGTGTAATGCTCCTCTCTATTTGCGCTTGCCGGTCAATTAGTCGTTATAGCCGTTTGGATTGGCAACATGCCACTTCCAAGCGCTTCCGATAATATCTTCCAGCTTGCCGAACTTCGGCTGCCAGCCGAGCTCGTTGCGGGCGCGCTCCGAGGATGCGACCAGAACGGCAGGGTCGCCTGCGCGGCGCGGCTCGATAACCGCTTTTATGTCGCGGCCCGTTACGCTGCGCGCAATTTCGATTACTTCTTTTACCGAGAAGCCTTGACCGTTGCCAAGGTTGTAAATCGCGCTGTCCGCGCCTTCGCGCAGACGGTCGACAGCCAATACATGCGCATCCGCCAAATCGCTGACATGAATGTAATCGCGGATACATGTGCCGTCCGCTGTATCATAATCGTCGCCGAATACGGAAATATGCGGGCGCTGTCCAAGCGCCGCTTGCAGCACGATTGGCACAAGATGCGTTTCCGGACTGTGGTCTTCGCCGATTTTGCCGCCAATGTGCGCGCCAGCAGCGTTAAAGTAGCGCAGCGATACGAACTTCAAGCTGTGAGCGACATCGAACCATTTCATCATTTTTTCCATTGCAAGCTTCGTTTCGCCGTAAGCGTTAGTAGGCAATGTGCGATCGTATTCGTCGATCGGCACATTTTCCGGCTCGCCGTAGGTTGCGGCTGTCGAAGAGAACACAATGCGAAGCACATTGTGCTCAACCATTTTTTCAAGCAGGCACAGCGTTCCGTACACGTTGTTATGGTAATACTTGCCGGGAATCTTCATGCTCTCGCCGACAAGAGAGTTTGCAGCGAAATGAATGACCGAATCGATTTTATTCTCAGCAAAAACCGTCTCCAAAAAATCCGCGTCCCGCAAATCGCCGACATACAGCTTGCCGCCTGTAACTGCATCGCGATGTCCTTGCTGCAGGTTATCGACGACTACGATTTCTTCTCCGCGCTCTGCAAGCGCGGCAACCGCGTGAGAACCGATATAACCGGCTCCGCCTGTTACTAATACTGCCATTTGTCCGTCACTCCCCAAAAATAATTATCTGTTTATAACGTTTAAACGAGTTGTTCCACGCCATTGCCGATGCTGCATACGTAGAAGTCCGGAGTCAGCCCCGTCGCTTCCGTGTATTTGCGGCCAACTTCTTCTTTGAACTTCTCGATGCTGTCTTCATGTACGAGCGATACGGTACAGCCGCCGAATCCCGCCCCTGTCATACGCGAACCGAGCACGCCATCGACGCCGCGCGCCGCTTCGACCATCGCATCGAGCTCAGCGCCCGTCACTTCGTACAGATCGCGCAGCGAATCGTGGGAACCGTTCATCAGTTGGCCGAACTGCGCCAAATCATTCGCTTTCAGCGCTTTGATCGATTGCAGCACGCGGTCGATTTCTTCCACGACATGCTGCGCGCGATTACGGACGATATCTTCCTTGATCAAATGCTTGTTGGCATTGAACTGCTCAAGCGTCAATTGACCGAGCAAAGTCAGCTCAGGGAATGCTGCTTTCAAATCGGCAACCGCTTGCTCGCATTGGCTGCGGCGTTCGTTGTATGCCGAATCGACCAATCCGCGGCGTTTATTCGTATTGCCGATCACGAGCTTATAGCTGCCCGATTGGAATGGAACCAGATCGTATTCGAGCGTGTCGCACATAAGCAGAATCGCATGATCCTTTTTGCCGTTTGCAACGGCGAATTGGTCCATGATGCCGCATTGAACGCCGTTGAATTCATTTTCCGATTTTTGCGAAAGCAAGGCAATTTCGACCGTATCCGTCGGTTGTCCTTCCAAAGTCAGCAGCGCATAAGCGGTCACCACTTCAATCGATGCAGAGGAGGACAGGCCTGCGCCATTCGGAATTTCGCCATGGTACAGCAAATCGTAGCCGGAGCTGAACGAAATGCCTTTTTGCTGCAGCTCATGTACGATGCCCTTTGGATAGTTCATCCAGTCATCCGCTTCATCATAAACGATTTCATTGATATTGAACTGTTTGGAGGAAGGGAAGTTGGTCGTTGCAAGACCGAGCTTGTTGTCTTCGCGTTTGCGGATAAGCAGCGTCGTGCCGAACGTCAAAGCCGCCGGGAAAACGTAGCCTCCGTTATAGTCTGTATGTTCGCCGATCAGATTGACGCGGCCTGGCGCATGGAAAACTTTAATTGAAGCTTCCTCTCCGCCGTACTGTTGTATAAATTGCTGTGTCAGCGCTTGGATGTTTGCCATAATGTGATCACGTTCCTTTGTTATGAGGTATGAGATTCCACTTCAGTATAGCGTACCTGTTAAATGAAACAAATGGCGGAAAATGCTTTTCACATGGATTAATGTGACTTTCATCGCTTTATCTCGCTATTTCGAGCATGCTAAAATAGCTCTAAACATCAGCATCTTTGAGCGCTGCTCAAAACCAATCCATCAAGTCGAGCGAGAAAAGGCGGACAACAAATGAATCGTCACTATTCCTACAAAGTAGCTTCTAATCCGGTAATCGACGTTTTTTCTGGCATTCAAGTATTGTTTGCCGGAGAGAGCCAAACCAAACCTTCCCACATTCTTGGGCCAAAAGTATATGACTTTTACTTGATGCATCTCGTACTTGAAGGCAAAGGCGTGTTCACCTGCGGCGGCAAGCGTTACGAGCTGCGAGCAGGCCATACATTTATGATCGAGCCTGAGCAGCTGGTCAGTTATGCCTCCGACGCGGACGACCCTTGGCGCTATCGCTGGGTCGCCTTCAAAGGGAAGGAAGCTGCTCCGTTAGTAGCCGCAGCTGGCTTGTCCGTCCTCCAGCCCATCGCCGATACCGGAAGCGGCCGGCGCGCCGGCGTCCTGTACAACCAAATTTTTCACGCCTTCCGGGTCGGTGATTCTGCCGCGCATCTGAAAGCAGCCGGCTATCTTCATTTGCTCGCCGCAGCGTATAGTTCCGCATTGCAACAGACGGAAGGAAACGCCGGCATCACTGCGGAAGGAGACAGCGAACGTCTGCTGCAGCAAATGATCCACTATCTTTCAACGCAATATGCGCATCCCGTATCCATTGAACAAATGTCGGAATCGCTTGGCTACAACAGAGCTTATTTGTCGCGATTTTTCAAACGGCAGACGGGAGTGACCCCGGTAACCTTTCTGCTTAAGCTGCGCATCGATAAAGCTCGGCAAATGCTTCGTGAACGCGATGAGCTGACGATTGAGCAAATATCCGCTTCCGTCGGCCTGCAGGATGCGCTGTATTTCTCTAAGCAATTTCGCCGTTTTTACGGTTTATCGCCTTCCGCTTATCGCGAAGACATGCGGAGGATGAATAAACAATCGACCTAGCCGCCCCGTATCCGCTTCAGCGTGCGTGGACATAGTAAATTCACAAACGAATTTACCACCTTTCAAAGGAGCCGTCCTTCGATGAAACTGCTTCATACCGGGGAGCTTTACTGGCCGACTACGTTAGCGGCCCCCAAGCAATATGAGCCGTTGCGCCGCTCGATACGCGTCAATGCCGTAATCGTTGGAGGCGGTATGTCCGGTATTATTTGCGGTCACAGACTCGTCAACAACGGCTTATCCGCCGTTATTCTGGAACGCAATACGATTGCCGGCGGCAGCAGCTCCGCCAGTACCGGGCTTCTGCAATATTCAAACGACGTTATGCTCTGCGAGCTGATCGAGCAGATCGGAGAGCAACGTGCCGTCCAGTTCTACTCTGCTTGCCGGGATGCGGTGGGGCAATTTGGACAGCTTGCGTCAAAGCTGCCGATAGATGTCGGGTTTCAAAATCAAAGCAGCCTTTATTACGCCAGCTCAGAACAGGATTTGCCGAAGCTGATGCGTGAATATGAGACGCTGCATAAGCATGGATTTGCCGTTGAACGATGGAGCGCTGACGATATTTCGAGGCATTTTCCATTTCGCAAACCAGGAGCAATCATTACGCATGGCGATGCTGAAATTAATCCATATCGCTTCATCCATGCATTGGCCGATAATGTTGAAGCTGCGGGGCTGCACATTTATGAGCATACCGACGTCGTTAGCTGCAAGCCTGTGCAGGGCAGTGAGCATCGGCATTGCTTGCTCACAAGCGACGGCTGTCAAATCGAAGCCGATCATATCATTTTCACGGTTGGCTACGAGCCCGAGGAACTGGCAGGAACGTTCATTAAAGCCGAACTCAACCGTTCCTATGCAGCCGTTACCGTCGTTCAAGATAAGCAAAAGCTTGAGCAGCTATGGCATCAGCGTTATATGATTTGGGAGACCGCTCGCCCCTATTTGTATATGCGCACCTCTATTGACAACCGAATTATCATTGGCGGCTTAGATGAGCAAACCGCGCATCCGATAGAAGGCGAAAAATCGAGGCAGCGAAGAATCGAGCGGTTATCCGAAAAATTAGCTGCGCATTTCCCGCAGCTTGACGCTGTTTTCGAATATGAATGGAGCGCGACATTCGGAGAATCGAAGGACAACCTTCCATTTATCGGACAGGATCCTGCCGTTCCAGGCCTGTATTACGGGCTTGGCTATGGCGGAAACGGCTCCGTATACAGTATGGTCGCGTCGCAATTACTGACTAATCTCATTCTTGGCAAGCATGATCCGATCGCAGAAATCGTTCGGCTGGATCGGCCGTCGCTGCTCAACGTGTAGCAAGCAATAAGCCTTTTTTATTAGAAAAAGCCGTTGCGCCTTTGATGAATTCATTCATTAGGCACAATGGCTTTTTGATTTTAGGAACCGGATATAATACGATGGGCGCTATTCTGGCGGAAAACCGCTTCGGCTACGCCAAGACGCGACAAATCCGGTCCCCCGTCTTTATCGAGCAACGCTTTGCTGTCATCCGTCTCTACAACGACAATCGCATGTCCGTTACGTAAAGCTTCACTGCAGAAATCTGCTTCATTGCTGTCCAAACCCATCGCTTGCAGCGCATTGGTCATGCCGGCATCGTCATCCGTGAACCCCCCTCCGGCAAAAACAGCGGCAAATGGCGCCGCGTTCCACCCCGTTGTTCCGCTCAAGCTCCCTCCGGCAATTAAGGCAGGATATGCCCATGCAGCGTCGCCCAGATTATGATCGGTATGCTCCCGCGTCTCAGCCAGCTCCATAATTTCGTCGACATGCATGTCCGACTCCATTTCAATACGGCGCGAATGCGAAGCATCCTTCGATAATACTTTGAGGTCGCCTTTCTCAAAACCGGCATTTAATAATGCCGCAACCGTATCGATAACTTGCTGCTCCGATTGAAAAGAAGCAAATTCTTTTGCCATTGCGCAACCACTCCCTCTGCTGTTGTCATAAGTAGTTATACCCTGCAGAGGCAATGATCACTCTTCCTTTCGCAGACTCGATGGTTATACCGGCAGGTTGTGCATCTATCCGGTTTCAAGGTATGATGGAGAAAGCGAAATGGAAATCGGACAAAGATGGAGGCAACTCGATGATTCATCGGATGCTTCACTATCCCGCCAAGTGGGAGTGGCATGTACTGCAGCATGAACGGCTGCAGCAGGTATCGGCAGAGGGGCTGCCGAGCCGAAAATTAAAAAAAATAATGTCGAACGCGACGGATGAAATGGAGGATGAGGACGACCAGCTTGAGCAAATGAAGCGGGCGCTGCCGGAATGCGCCTCCTGGCTTGATGATTGCTATGGACGCGATACTAACCAGATTCAAGTTGCCGCTTCAGCCGATCATGGTCCGCTTCTTCAAGGAACCGTCTTATTTCAAATATCTGAGCAGCATACCGATGTCTTGCCGTTTCATTTCTGGCTGACTGAAGATAAGCTCGTTACGCTGCATGACGACTTGCGGCTGATGATCCGATTTCAATCTGAGGCGGCGACTGCAAGGCTGGAGAGCTGCAGTTCCGCTCCGGAAGCGTTGTTTGTCATGCTCGGCATCGCGCTCGAACCTTTCCATATCGGCTTGGACGGATTTGAGACACGCCTGGGAAAACTGGAGGGCGCAATGCGCAATGCCAATCGGACGGGACTCATGGATGTTATTTTTGAGCGGCGTTATGATTTGCTGCATTGGAGCCATCTATTTCTTCCGGTCCGCGAGCTGCATGGCGCTGCAAAGGAAGCCTTTATGGACGCTTTAATGGAAAGCGACAGCTTTAAACGGATGACGCACCGCTTGGATCGTATCGAAACGCTGCTTAAGCATTACGCTTTGGAGATCGATACGCTTATATCAATGGACGGGGCAATCTCAAGCTTTCGCGGCAACGACATTATGAAGACATTGACGATTTTTACCGTTATGTTTACGCCCGCCTCCGTATTAGCCGCGCTCTGGGGCACTAACTTTCATCCGTTGCCATGGGATGATTACTGGTGGGGCTTTACGATGCTATGCTCGATTGTGCTCGTCTTAACGATTTCGATCTATATATGGCTCTGGCGAAAAGGCTGGACCGGCGATTTGTTGACGGGAAGGCGGCAAGCATCGAAAAAGCCGGCTCGAAATGACAACCATCCGATTAGCAACATCTTTAATGTTGAGCAGGATAAACCTTCATTGCAATTACGTTCTGTACAAAAAGCAGCAGAAATAGATTATATACAGCAGGAGCAGGAACCGCTGCCGAAACGGCGCAGCCGAACCGCAAGGTAAAGAAAAAGAAACCCTAGGGCAGGGTTTCTTTTTTTGTATCGATCGCAATTAGCGCCGGACAACTAAATCTTCACCGGCAAGCCGCTCTCGGCCGAACGGTTAGCGGCAATCGTTACCTTATGCGTACGCCATGCATCGGCATATGTCGAACGGATGCGGCTTGTATCGCCAGTTCGAACGGCATAAAGGAACGCATCATTTCCCTTCTCGTACGGATTGTTCCGGTTCAAATACTCTGTCTTCCGATCGGAGCGCAAATCGAGCAACCCGCTGTGGCTCAGCTCGAGCACGCCTTGATCGGTATAGATTTGCAAGCCGGCGCGGTCACCCGCTGGAATGGCGCACGTATTGCTGATCGTAGCGACACCGCCGCTCGCCAGCTTCATCGTTACCGTACCGACATCGGGCACCGTAACGCCTTCCTCTTTCGTCGACATGATACGGTTGTCATAAGCCGCATAAACCTCCGTTACCTCGCCGAGCAAATAGCGCAAGAGATCGACAATATGAGTTGTCTGCTCGATGAACTGTCCTCCCGAGCCCTCCATTTTGCGCCACCAATAAACGCCGGGCATCGAGCCCATCCAATAACCGAGCGCCATAAGCGACGTCCGATCCTGAAGCAGCTCTCTAGCCTTCTCCGTACCGTCCATATATCGGAAATGATAGCCTGCGGACGTTATAAGTCCGGTGCGTTCAACCGCTTCCGCAATTGCTGCAGGCGTCTCCAAATCGAGCCCGATCGGCTTTTCAACAAGAAACGGGATGTTCCGCTCAAGGAGAGCGTTTTCAACTTCGCCGTGAGCAAATGGCGGAACGCAAATATATACCGCATCCAGCTTGCGACCGTCTAGCATATTCGTAATGGATGCATAGCCTTTGGCACCGGCATACGGCTTAGCCGCCTGTACCGCTTTATCTTCACTTGTGCCGCAAAAAGCAGCAACGTTTACGCCTTCCATTTGAGCCAGCTTTTCCGCATGCATGCGGCCAAACCAGCCTGTCCCGACAATTCCAATCTGTAAAGCCATGTTGTGTCATCCTCTCTTTATTTAAATTAGCAATCCGTCCGTCAATAACGTTCAGAGCTTACCATTGTTTTTATTTCTCGGCAAGCTTGCCTATCGGTACCAATCAACTCGCCTATTCATACTATAGAAAATCAACTTGCTGCGCGTCTGCCGCTGTTATGTAAAGGGGATGGAGGTCAGCAATCGAGCGATCGAACACGGTTACTTGGAAGCCGAATGCGAATTGCGAATGCGGAGGGATAACGATGGCAACGCGAACAAAAACACAGACGCAGCCGTTACGTCAGCGGAGACAGACGCAGGATGTCGATATGCGAACCGCCTTGTTTTTGGCTGCCGTTTGCGGACAAACATATGCGCAATTTGAAAACAGCGACGGCTTGTTTCTTGTTCCCCGCCATTACAAAGTCGTCGGCGCCTTTTCAGCGCAGGTTTATGATTTTGCCGAAGAAAAATTCGGCTTCGTGCTGGAATCCGACCGCTCATCCGTACTCGCTTTTCGAGGCTCCGGCTCGGCCGTTGACTGGGTTGCCGACTTTATTGCGCAGCAAACGCCTTACAACTATGCCAAAAACAGCGGCTATGCGCATAAAGGCTTCTCCGATATTTATGCCGCCGTTCGCCCGCAGATGTTAGCCATCGTACAGCAGCTGCCGGTCGATAAGCCGTTATTTATTACCGGTCATAGCCTTGGAGGCGCGCTCTCGGTTCTGGCGGCTCTCGATATCGCAACGAATACCGGCATCAGTTCACCAATTGTATACACTTTCGGCTCGCCTCGCGTTGGCGATCCGCGTTTTGTCCGCACGTACAACAACAAAGTTGCAACACATTGGCGCTTTCAGAATGAGTTCGACATCGTTCCCCATTTGCCGCCGCTCGTCTATCAATCGCCAAATACGAAAAAAACGTATTACTACCTGCATGTCAAAGGTGAAGTCAAACGTTCGTTTCGCATGGGCTCCGTTTCTGGTAACCATATTTTGAGCAATTATTTCACCGATTTAGCGAGTGAAGACCCACTATTCGCCACTGCGCTATGCTCGGAGCCTCCCGGCTTTTGCCCGCTGCCTAATTAGTAATTTGAACAACAAAAAATCTCCGCTATGCCGCAACCCGTCAAGAGCAACGCCGAGCGAAGATTCATATAGCGGCTTATTAGGCCGGCAAAATATAAAGCAAAATCGCAAAGAAGTGTACGACCGAGCCGCCTATAACAAACAAATGCCAAACGGCATGATGATACGGAAAAGCGCGCCACATATAAAAAATAGTGCCGACCGTATACAAAAGGCCTCCGGCAATAAGCAGCTGCAAGCCGCCTGGAGCTAAACGGGTCGTTAACGGCTTCCAGGCAAAAACGATAAGCCAGCCCATTGCAATGTACACAATCGTGGACGTAAAAAGGAACTTGGACGCAAACATCGATTTGAACACGACACCTATAACCGCGCAGCCCCATACGATGCCAAACAGTACCCAGCCTAATGCGCCTTGAACGATATGAAGAACAATCGGCGTGTAAGTGCCGGCAATAAATACGTATATGCAAGAATGATCCAGCGATTCAAATATTCGTTTCGCTTTGCCTTCTGGAAAGCTATGAACGAGCGTTGAAGCCACATACAACAAAAGCATTGCGCTTCCGTAAATGGTGAAGCTTACGACGTGAAAAGCCGTTCCTTTTATTGCTGCAAAAACAATAAGCAGCACTAAAGCGGCAATGCTAAGACCCGTTCCAATCCCATGCGTAACCGCATTCGCAATTTCCTCACGCTTAGTAAAGATATGGGTGTTCGCCATTCGCTTTCCGCCTCCCTGATCCCTGAATACAGCATAAAATGCTTGCTATATTCAGTGTACCGAATCAGTTCCAGCCTTTCAACCAATGACGAACACGCTCGATCGTTTTATCCAAATTACATATCGAATCTTGATCGATATAAGGATGATTGCCGCGGAAATAATGGGCATGTCCGCCGATAGTCGGAATTCCCTCTACCTTGACCGGCGCGTATTTCATTCGATTCCAGCGCGGCACCGCGCTTCCCTTATCCGCAATCCAACCGCCCCAGCTGCCGATTCGGGTAATCGGATCATTCGGCTTGCCATCCGAATCAACGGAATGGAAATAGCAAACCCGCTCCTGCATATCGGGTTGAATCGGCACTCTGGGTGATCCGACCTGTACGATTCGATAGTTGCGAGACAGCTTCTGATTGTGCAGCATTCTGCCTGCCTGATAAGCGGCAACGCCTCCGCCGCTATGTCCGATAAGCAGCATCGGTTCATCTTTATCGCGAATGTTTTCCATTATTTTACGGAATGCGGCCCGTCCGCCAACTCGTCCAATGCCAATTCGGTTACTGAGATCGCTTCCCACTTCTACAATTTGCCTGTATAAATTGCGGCTAGCATCGCCATAGGGATGCAAAATATGAATAAACGGGTCCAGACCGTCTGCGCGAAACAACTTATCCAGCTTTTCTTTGCATTCGTTAAAAGCGGTTTGAGTCGTGGCAACTCCGGCAAGCAAATAGACGCTAATAGAAGAGCTTTTGATCGCCGTCATCGTAATCCCTCCGTCATGATGATAATTGTGCTGCATGTACATTATGCGAGGGGATGGACTAATTCATTCTCGAATATTTATGTTAGTTCCGTTCACTTTTACCTGAAAGCCCAGCTTTTCAGCTATTTCAATCAACGGAAGCGCGTTCAAATCCCTGTAAATTGGAACTGTGCCGTCGATTTTATATCCGCTCCATATTTTATGCCGAATCGGCTCGGACTGTGCGGTTAGCAGCTTATCCGCTTCAGACAGCCATCTTGTCAAATAGACCGGCCCCTCCGGGCTCAAAGGCCAATACATCTCAGTCTTCAGCATCCGCGTGAAAAAAGCCTCGTCGACGTACAATACGCCATTTTGTAGAAAAATAGCACCTCGATATGTAAAACGCTCGCTGACCGTTCTTTCCCCATCCTCAGCCGGCAGCTGCAATCGGCTCAAATAGTACGGATCGGACGTTGCTTTACGGTATGTTTGAAGCAGTTTCGGCTCGTTAGTGATCGAATAATCGTTTACCCGCCGAGCTTGATTATATTCAATCAAATTATTGACGTCGAAATAAAAGACCGCCTTAACGCGCGGATAGTAATGAGGCAGCAGCGAATACAGACGCTTAATATTATCCGCCGCATAATTTATATCTTCTGTGCGGTCCACCGAAGTATAATGGGTCGCCCCGTATTCGGACAATTGAATCGGCTTCGCGCGGCTAAATCGATTGTATACGTAATCAATCAGCTTTAGCGGATCTTCAAAATCCGACGCCTGCATCGCATCGCCATTGTGGTATTTGACATTATAAACGTTAACGCCGACCCAATCCACGTACCGGTCGCCGGGATAAAAGCTTTCGATCGGCTTCTCCGGCACGTTCAATACCGTCCATACCATCGCCACCTGCGGCGCTTCCTTCTCAAAAATATCATGAACCATCCGCCATACTTGGATATATTGTTCCGGATTGCCGCTATATGCTGTCCACATCCCGTTCATTTCCGACGCAAAGCGCAAAAAAATCGGCACGCCCGACTGATCGGCCGCTCTTGCAAAGCCGCGTAAATAGTCATTGTCCGTTACTTCCGCCAGACCGCCGTTCGGTTCCCAAGCGATATGCGGAAACGCGCCCTCGGCCTTTACTTGCTCTACCCATTCTGCAGGAAACGGTTCGCCATATCCGACATATTTGAAAAAGCTCGCATGCCGTTTGCCTGTCCTGCGGTTAAATTCGCTCATACTGCAGCCGATCTTGCGATCCTGCAGCACATATGCGCCAAGATAAGCGCCATTCACCGGCTCCAGCTTGGCTAGCCTATAATTATATCCGCTTGAAGTGACGTGCACCGTCCACGGCAGGGCTTGCAGATCCGTGTGGGAAGATAATGCCGGTACGATTCGGGAAGAACGATCCTGCGCCGCGACAGCTAATATAACGATCGCAGCCATGAAGCAAAGCTGCTTAATTGTTTTCGAGTCAGGCATCGTAGGCATCAGCATGGATAGCGCCTTCCTCTCCTTACCGCTTTATGGTACAAGGATAGGCATTCAACATTGGAATATACCCTTAAATGAATATAAAAAAGACCTTCGCTCCAAGCCGAAAGGCTGGGAGGAAGGTCTTGATTGCGCTGAAAACGGATTAGACGCCCATTTTTTTACGCTGATTGTTTACTTTTTTGGTGTTTTGGCTTTTCATTTCTTGCATACTGGTCGATTGATGCTTCTTGCCGAGCGCATTTGCGCCTTGCTTCTTCTGAGCAAGCAATTGCTTGGCTCTTTCCGCTTGCGAGAGCGGTTTTTTCGCCTCAACAGCTTCATTGTTTGTTTCATTAGCGGACATACGATCACCTCGCTTTTATTCACTTTCTAGCATATCAAGCAAAACGTCAAACGGCAAGACTGATTACTCGCCCTCGTTTGCTTTTTCAAAGACTGGTTCGGCATTTGCGCCAGCCGCTTTCTCGGAGTATTCAGGCTGTTGTCCCGCTGTCAGCTCTGCAATGCGTTTCTCCAACGAACGAACGCTGCGCTGCAGCTTGAATTGGCGAATGCCCCCAAACAGCCCGACGGTCAGCCCGCCTAACAGAGTTGAGGCGAGAATAACGAGAATGAGCGGAATATTCGTCTTTGTAAATAAAAAATTGACTTGCACCGAGTCCACGTTGATGACCGCGAACAATGCGATGACGAACGCGAACGCCAGTGCGGCGATCAGCAAGCTTTGGCCTTTCATTCGGGCACCCCGCTTTCAATTCATGCTTATGTATCATTTTACCACAGATGATACATAAAAAAAGATGTCCGCGCCTTGCTCTCGGACATCCTGCATTTTATTCGGTTGCCGCATTCCCGATCTTCGCCTTTTTACCCAGCTGTACCCATGCGATTCTTGCAATAATGACTGCCAGAACGGCAAGCTGCGGAATCGCCGTTTCCCAAGTCGGATACGCGCCAAGAAAGCTGATCGTCGGCAGTCCGGAAGATGAATGCGCCGGCAGCCACGAAGCGACTTGAAGCGAATGTATGCTTTCCCCGAGGAAGCGAACGACGAGGTAATAGATAAGCGCTGATGCAATAAGGAAGAACGGCCTGATCGGAAGCTTGGCGCTGTATCGGATAATGGCAAAACCGAGCGCCAACAACAGAACAAACGTAACGGCAATACCGAGAATCATATCGCCAGCAGCGATGGAGGAGGCCATGCCAACATAAAATATGGTCGTCTCCGCGCCCTCGCGCAATATTGCAAGCCCGGAAACGATGAACAGCGACCAAAGGCTGCCTTTCGCAAGGGCATTGCCCATTTTGCCGTCGATATAGCTGTTCCAAGCCCGCATATTGGATTTATTATGCAGCCAATTGCCTACTGTCAGCATAAGCAGGACAGATACAAGGCCGGTAATCCCTTCCATCGCCTCGCGCGCGCTGCCTGCTGCTGCCTGGGCAATGACGGTCGTCAGCAGAACAGCGGCAAGGACGCTAAGTCCAAGGCCGGTCCAGACGCCTGACCAAACCCATACGCTTTTGGCTTGATTGCCCGTTCGTTTCAAGTAGGCCAGCAGCGCCGCCAGAACGAGAATCGCTTCAAGCCCTTCGCGAAGCAAAATCATGCCCGCATCCCATGCCGTATACTTCGCGTCGGCTACGAGCGGCTGAAGCAGTCCGCGCATCGATTCGATGACCGCTTCCGCTTTATCCGGCGCTGGCGGGTCCGCCAGCACATATTTCGACACATCGGTCATTTTAATTTCAATCTTGCTGTACGTATCTGCGGAACGAAGCTGCACTTGCCCCTCAACGGAGGGCCATGCCGCAATAAACGATTGCATTTGCCCGTCTGCTTCATTGTAATGGCCGGCGGCAATGTCGGCTGAAGCTTTATCTAAAATAACGATAAGATCGGCAATCGTCATATCGCTTGATTCGGGCTCCGCCGCTTGAACGATTTTGCCGTCCTTGTAATCTGTGATCAATGCGATAAAAGCTTTCGTTTGCTCCGCCGCCTGCTCGGCTCGCGGCGGCTCAGCCTGCAACGCGATACGGATCATGCTCATCGCGGTTTCAAGCTTGCCGTATACAGCAAAGTTTTCGCTTCGGATCGAAGCTTCAATCGGCGGCCAGCCGTCATTGATTGTTTTATAAACTGCGCTTGCCTTGCTCCAGTCGCCCGCTTCAATGTGCGCGAGCAGCTGCTCCGCGTTCGGCAGCAAGCTTGCAGCAGCTTCCTTGCCCGACAGCTCAGCCTTCTCCGCCGCTGTCTCGCTCTTCACAAAGCTATTGATCGCTTTCGTCAAAGCGGTAAGAGCCGCTTTCGCTTCGCCAGGCTCCTTCTCCACATTGGCAAGCGTTTTTACGGCATGCGCAAAAGAAGAGTCCACGTCCGCTGCCAAGCTGGACGGCTTCTTATCCAGTTCCTTCCACAACGCATTGGCGTCATTCACATGCTTTGCCGCGCTTTCCCAATCGCTCTGCCCGGCAGCAGCAAGCGCCCCGCCGACCGTTGGCAGCAACTGGTCAAGCTCTGCTTTCTCGTTCTGCGCTGACGAAGCCGCCGCCGCTGGAACTTGCGACAAGCCAGCTGAAAGCATACTAATTACGAGCATCAGCAGCAGAAGCAGACCGGCCAATCTACGCCATTGTCCATTATCGAATGCTGTTTCTCTTCGCATCGCAATGGCAGCCCCTCTCTAAATAAAAGTACAATAATGAGGCCATTAAGCCTGGAACAACGTTTCGCCGATGTATCCGCCTTGCTTCACGCCTGGGAAGCAAGCAAACATTGCGCTGCCGGTATGAACGATATATTCGTTCAGCGTATCGCTCTTGCCCAGCTTCGTTTGCATCGGAATGAATTGCTTGCGAGGATCGCGATTGAATCCGACAAACATAAGTCCGGCGTCCAATTGACCGGTCCGTTTGTCCATGCCGCTCGAATACGAGTAGCCTCTGCGCAATATTTCAATCGAACCGTCGCCGCGCGCTAGCGCAACATGCGAGTTGACTGGAATTAGAGGCTTGCCGTCTTCGCCAAGCTTCGCCAGATCGACCTTGTCGAACTCGTTTTTACTGCCTAGCGGCGCTCCGCTGTCGCGGTGGCGTCCGAACGTCGCTTCTTGATCGCCAAGCGTCGAACGGTCCCACACTTCAACGCGGATCCGAATGCGGCGCGCGACCATATACGTGCCGCCTGCCATCCAAGGGGCGCCGTCTTCAGCTTGCGCCCACAAGATTTTATTCATCTTAACCGAATCTTTCACATCCGGATTAGCCGTCCCATCTTTAAAACCCATCAAATTGCGCGGCGTGGAGCCTGCCGGGTCCGCTTTCGCCGTCCGTTGAAAGCCTTCCTGCGTCCAACGCAATACCGCCTTGCCCCGAGCGATGCGGGCGAGGCTGCGGAGCGCGTGGAACGCGACCTGCATATCGTCGGCATTGACCTGTACGCCGATATCGCCGCCAGTCCATTCCTCCTGCAGCTCGTCGCCGCCGAAAGCTGGAAGATCGACAAGCGCCTCAGGCCGCTTCGAAGCAAATCCAAAACGGGAATCGAAGAAGGAAGCGCCTACGCCGAACGTAATCGTCGTCCTTGAAGGAGATAAGCCTGCGGCTTCTCCTGTGTCAGAAGGAGGCAAGTTTTCGTTATCATTGCTTTCGCCGAGCATCTGCCCTTTTGCCAACGCGGCTGCCGCTGTCGTCCAAGCTTGAAACAGCTTGCGCACATCTTCTTTGTCCGTTACCGTCAGATCGAATGCCGCAAAAAGCAGAAAGTCAGGAGCAGGCGTAACAATTCCCGCTTGATGCTCGCCGTAGAAATCGATAATTGTGCTGGCATCTGCACTCGCCGCAGCAGGCTTGGCTGCTTTGCCGCCGAACGCGCCCATAAGGCCGCTAACGCCAGCGGCGCCAAGCAATAGCCCGGCGCCCCCCGCTCCAGTCAGCCGCAGCATATCTCTGCGGCTCATCGGTTTTTCCAGCACATTATCTTCCGTTAGCCGGTTATTGTTATCTGTCATCGGATTACGCCCCCAGGATGGTGCCCATTTGCGACAACGGCTCAGCGAGCGCGTCCAGCAATTGGCTTAGCTTCTTCGTGTCTTCTTCTTTAAGCTCCAGGTAAGAGACGTAGCCGTCGGCATTTTTGTACGAACCGAGCGCGTCCTCCAGGCTGCTGAAGCTTTTGCCGATTTCGCCTTCCAGTTCAGCATTATGTTTTTTCAACTCTGGCTGAAGCAGCTCATATATTTTCTTTGCGCCTTCCACGTTAGCTGCGAAATCGTAAAGATCGGTGTGCGAGTAGCGTTCTTCCTCGCCTGTCACTTTCGATGAAGATACTTCATTGAGCAATTCAACGGCACCTGTTACAAGCAGGCTCGGTTCTACTTCAACTGTCTCCATCAAAGCGCGAAGCAGCTTGACGTCTTGAAGCAGCGTATCGGCATAGCCCTCCATGCCATCCGTAGTGTTCTTCTCCCACAGCGCTTGCTCGATGCGGTGGAAGCCTCTCCAATCCTTCTCTTCGACGTCATTCTCGCGCGCGTCGATATTCGGATCGAAATCGCCGAGCGCTTCGGCAATCGGCTCGATCCGCTCGAAGTACATGCGTGTCGGCGCATAGAGCTTCTTGGCGCCTTCTACGTCGCCTGTTTTTACCGCTGTTACGAATTTTTCCGTTTCAATGACGAATGAGTCCGCTTGTTCAATTGCAAATTGACGGTATTGCTCTGTAATTGCATCCCAGTCTTCAACCTTGGCAGCGGAATTGCCGCTGTTGTCTGCCGAAGCAGCCGGCTGAGCGTCCGCCGCTTTATTGTCCGTATTATTCGATCCGCAGCCCGTAAATACGAGCGCACTAGCGAGTACCAATGCTGTCAGTTTCAATTTCATCTCTGCATCCCCTTAAATAATCTTTGCTCTGTCTCGATCTGTTTGTTTTAGCACTAAATTAAAGTATAAATTCAAATGATAATCATTGTCAATTAGAAAAATAACTCTATTGAAATGTATCTGACGAATTTAGGTATGAAGCTCGGGCAGATGCAACAAAATAGAACATCATCGTAAACTTGGAAGGAGCAGCATTCGTCATGACTTCATCGTCCAACAATCAAAAAACGCCGCAGTTCCCGCCTCAGCATCAAAATCAGCAGCCGGGAATCGAAGCACAGATGAATCCGTTGCCGGTCTATAAATCAGAGAACTATAAAGCAGGGGGCAAGCTCGCAGGAAAAACGGCGATTATTACCGGAGGAGACAGCGGCATCGGCCGAGCTGTCGCCATCGCTTATGCTATGGAAGGCTGCGACGTTGCGGTGCTCTACTTGAATGAACACGAGGACGCAAAGCTGGTTAAAAACGAAATCGAGCAAACCGGGAAACGATGCTTATTGCTTCCGGGTAATATCGGCGATGAAACGTTTTGCCGAGAGGCCGTCGAGAAAACGGTGCTCGAATTCGGCAAGCTCGATATCGTTGTTAACAATGCCGCCGAGCAGCATGTGCAGCAAAGGCTTGAGGATATTACAGAGAAACAGCTGGAGGCGACCTTCCGAACAAACGTATACGCGATGTTTTTCCTGGCGAAGGCGGCGCTCCCTCATTTAAAGCAAGGCGCAGCAATTATTAATACAACATCGGTTACCGCTTATCGCGGCAATCCGACGCTGATCGATTATTCGGCGACGAAAGGAGCGATCGTCGCGTTCACCCGGGCGCTTTCCGCCAATCTTGCTGAGCAAGGCATTCGCGTTAACGGCGTAGCTCCAGGTCCGGTCTGGACACCGCTTATTCCAGCCAGCTTTGATGCGCAGTCCGTGTCGACCTTCGGCTCCGATACGCCAATGAAACGAGCCGGTCAGCCTTACGAATTGGCTGGCGCATACGTCTATTTAGCTTCCGACGACGCCAGCTTCGTAAGCGGACAAGTCATGCATGTGAACGGCGGCGAGGTCGTTAATGGGTAAACATAAAAAGAAACGCACGGGAGCGATCGCTCTCATGCGTTTCTTTTTTAACTGGATGCTAGCCCGTTAACGCCGTTCGGCCTTTGTCGACTGACGCTAATGCGCAAGGGTTGCCGCGGTTCGCACTCATATACGATTGCACCGTTCCTTGATAGATTAGCTCAAGCATCGGCGTATTCTCAAGATCGCCTGGACGTACCATTAATGGCGATTTATTTACCAAGTGAACGCCGCTTTCGGCAAATACAGACGCTACAAATTGCGAGCAGAAGTAAGCGTACTCACGCTTCATCTGAATATTAAAGAGCAATCCGACAACACCGAGCAAATTATAACGGTATTGATCGCGATTTCGATCCATATAACCAATTAAGTCGCGCATTTTCTCATAGGAAGCCTCATTAACTCGAACCCGATACAATGCGCATGCCGCCTGCTCGAAAAGCTCTCCCCGCAAATTTTCCTTCACGAAACCGCCAAAAAACGGATTATGCGGATTTTTCCGCCCGAAACTGTAAACCTCATTCAAATCACGGTCAAACGCAATGGAAGCGTGGTTTAGAGGATCTCTCGTAAATAGCTTGATCGTTTTAGTAAAAAGTGTCCCTGTATCGGTTAATAGTACGTATACGTCCAATTCGCTTGTCATGCCTTACTACCTCCACATTAAAGAACTTTCATTCCCTTTGATACAACTTTAATGCAGGAGCGCCGGTTTCATAACCTGCTCGGGTATTAACACTGGACTCGACCATAGTCTAGTTTTTACAGAGGTTGTTTTATGGGCGATCTTATAGTCCATTTTAATGGAATTTGACTGCTTTCTCAACCAAAACTTAGAAAAGGAGAAAGTTGTTAACGAGTGTTCTCTCTACTATTCTATTTCATAGCGAACGCTCTTGTGCTATATTGAAGCTTGAAAATTATAGCAGAATAGGGGTTCGCTATGACTGCCAAAATGACCGCTGTTTTCGACGAAATGCTCCAGTTGACGACTGAACTTTTTTTCGAGCAAGAACTGAAGCTGTTTTTCCGCTTTCCGGAGTGGGAGCAGCCGCCTGCTAATGTTATTGATGTCGGCTGCGGCAACGGCGCTTATTTGTCCCGACTCCATCAGGTTTATCCTGAATTGCCGATGACGGGCCTTGAAATCGAGAACTCAATCTTTGAATTCGCCAAAGCGAAGTGCAACGAAGGACTCGAATTCCATTTATCCAGCTATGAGAAAAGCTCATTTAAGACGCAAAGCGTAGCCGCGATCGTAGCAAGGCTCGTTATGCCGCATATCAACGATCGTTTGCATTTTGCCGAATGGGCTAATGCGCAAACAGCCGCCGGTTCGCGATTAATCGTGCTGGACGTTGACAGCGACGAGCTGCAATGGAACGAACGATTACCGCTTTTTTCGCAATTATATGTACAATCCCGTCAATCTATTCTGCGAAAAAGCTGGCTGACCTTCCCGAGCATCCTGCGGGTGGAAATGGAAAAAGGCGGCTTCCGCCACTTGCGCACCGTTCCTTATCGGCTTGCCGCCGATACATATGCAACGAAACTAAAGCTGTACCGCTATATGCAATGCGCAGCGGAACTATATAAAGGCGCGCCCCCTTCAGCCGAGCTTGAAGAGGAGCTGTCCGCTTGGCTGCGCGACGAATCCGCCAGCCATGAGATTCATATGTTCGGCATCGAATTCGAGAAGCGATAAGGAGACCTCGCCATGGAATATTTCAAGCCGTTTGAAGAAGAGATGAAGCTAGTGTTTGATGAAGCCAAAGCACAAATTTCCGGGTTCCCGGAACCTCTCAATAAGCTTGGACTCCGTTATTTGAACAAATTCGACGTGTTCCAACAGGACAGCGCAAAAAATTACATTTGTTATCTGCTGCCATACTGGATTCGGGAAATCGCGCCAATCAACGAACAGCAAACTCGCAAGCTGGCGATCTCCGGCATATTCATTATGCTGCACTATTTCATACTAGACGATTGCATGGATTCCGAGGTTGCAGACGCTAAGCAAAAGCTCGCTATCGGCCATTTGTTTTATTCTATATCGCAAAGGCAGTTTATTGAGCTGTTCGATGCGGAATCCCCATTTTGGACCTATTTGCGGCAATACGAGGAACAATGGGCAGTATGCGTAACCTCCGAGAATGCAGCCGATTATTTTCAGACTGATCTCCTGAGAATAGCCGACAAAGCTGCTCCCATTATATCGCTCGCTACCGGAGCGCTCCTTCTGTCCGATCGAGAACATCTCGTTAAAGATGCCGAAATTTTGATTGCCAATGTGCTCGTCACGCTTCAAATGGCTGACGACTTGGCGGATTGGAAAGAAGACTTAGCGGATGGCAGCTATAATTGCTTACTGTCGCTGGTCAAATTGGAATACGGGATAACGGAAGGCTCTCCAACAGAGAAACAAGTGAATGACGCCATTTTTATAAGAAACATGATGAAAAAATATGCGGAAACGGCTGGACGTATCGCGACAATAGTAAAACTCTCTTCTGTGAAGAGTACCCATCTCATGCAGTTTAATCAATCAATATGCGATAACATCACCAATGTAGCTGCTAGCCTCGAACAAAACCGCAAACAACGCATGGCGGGAGGATTTCATTATTTCTTATCTAATAGCACTATCCGGAACTAAGACCTTCGACTTAAATACTTAGTACAAACGGAAGAGATTTGTCGAAATTTTTCTAGATTTAGCATAAAAATGATGATAAACTAGTAATGGAATCCCATTACATAGCATAGGGTGATGAACATGTCCACAGAGCAAATGTTAAAAGAACAAATTATTCAAAAAGCATGGGAAGATGAATCCTTCAAGAAGAGCCTTCTTGCAGATCCCAAATCCGCGCTTAAGGAAGCTTTCGACGTTGACATCCCTGATGAAATTGAAGTGATTGCCGTAGAGGAAACACCTTCCCGCTACTATCTTGTCATTCCACAACCGCCGGCCGAAGAAAAAGAAGCTCAGGTCATGGCAGAAATGTGGTAATTTACACGTTAGCGCCGAGCCAATCGCCCGGCGCTATTCTTTTGCACTAGGGAAATGAATGACCGCCTCTGTCCCTTTCCCTTTTATACTGTTATAGTGGATAATGCCTTGCATTCCTTCAATAATACGAAATGTAACCATCAAACCAAGTCCTGTGCCTTTTGACTTTTTGGAAAAATACGGTTCCCCTAACTTCTTCAACTCATCTTCCGTCATTCCCTCGCCATCATCACGAACTTTAATAATAATCTCTTCGTTGCTTTCATATGCCCATACCTCAATTTTTCCTTCGTCTCTCAAAGCCTCAATACTGTTTTTAATAATATTGATCAAACCCTGCTTAAATTTAGAAGATTGACCGCGCACGTACAGCTCTTCTGCTGCACTAAAAATAATTTTACCTCCCTGCAGATTGGCAAGCGGAATGAGAATACCAACGATCTGCTCGAGCTCCTGACTAATATTCATCAAGCCTGCGTTTTCCGTTTGCGGCTTGGCAAAGGTTAAAAAGTCAGTGATGATTTCCGATGCGCGGTCCAATTCTTCTATAGAAAGCGTAATGTAGCTTCTTTCTTTATTCTCTATTGATTTTTCATGCAGCAATTGCAAAAAGCCCCGAGTCACTTGCAACGGATTGCGAACTTCATGCGCAATGGATGCGGCCAATTGGCTTATGATCTCCATTTTCTCCGAACGTTGCAGTTCTACATTGTACATTTCCAGCTTTTTAGAGTATAAGAGCAGCTGCTGATGGTTGTGGGCAATTCTTTTGGCGAAAATCATAATAAGTGAAAGCACAAAACAAACAATGCCCCACTTCCAAAGGAAAAGCTCATACTCTGTGTTCTGAGCGTAAAACCATATAATTTCCACAATGCTAAACAGCATGAGAACCCCTAATCCCAAGCTTAATAAATACGCTTCCTTGTTGCCCTTTAGACAATAATAAACCAACGTCCACAGCAAAATACTAGCGCTAGCGAGCAGCACGAAACCGTAAAAAGTAACCGAATAAAGGAAGTATAGCTCGTTTATCCTGTCATTAGACAGCAGATTAATGATCATAAATAAAACAGAGCTAAGCGAGAATATAACCAGAAATTTGGACGCTTTCCGGATCAATCCATAAGGACCGGCGCCGAGAACGCGATCGATAAAAACAAATATTGCGGGCATCATAATCGATTGGGCTACATCGAATAATTTATAGTACAGTCTGCCGTAATTACCGTAAAAGCTATAAAGAAAAGGAGAGTACGTAACGATCATGACTCCAACAGATAGAATGATGAGGCTAAGCGCAATCCAGCTTACGAAAAAATCTCGGCTAACAAACCCTGAGCATGCCAAAATACAGATAGCGATAAAAATGAATGCGCCTCCGATAATAATATCGATCAACTCATGCTGCATATACGTTTTGAGCAATCGCTGATATTCATCCAGTATGATCGCTTCCGGGATGCCTATTCGCCCGTCTTTGCTTTCAAGCTTCATATACAAAGTTTGATAAGAGGAATCCGTATTTAAGGGCAGGAAGATTTTATTTACATCGTATCGATAGTTTCTAGATGAATGATAGCTTTCCCGTCCATCGAAATATATCGTTACCTTTTGCGCATACGCCTTGTTAATGAGAATGCCAGGACTGTTGAGCTTAAACTCCGGGATTTTGAATTTAACCCACATCGTCGAAGCGTTTTTAGGCTTCGTTTCCTCGGCGCTCTTTGCTGACAGCCATTTTAGCGTATCTTCCTCATGAGGTGAAACAGCCTGCGACGCGTCCCAGCTCACTTCCCAGTCTTGAATGATGGTTTCAGCGGCAGGATGCGAACTTGCCAATATCGGTGATGCGATAGTGAAAAATTGGATAGCAAATAAAACAATGATCATCATGGCAGATCGCTTGACTGTATCGCGCATTTCACCACACCTCAAAGCTTCTATCGAAATTCCATTGGATCGAAAAGTCCGCTTCACCAAATGTTATTCCAATTATAACATAATCGCTAATCCTAGGCAGAAAAAACTATAATCTCAATCGAAATTTGTAATAATTTTATAGATCTCGTCGATTTTTCACAATAGACTTATATGTCGAAAGACCTATATGTATATTTTGGAGAGTAATAGTCTTCAGAATATATTTCGAATAAAAAAGGACGAAGCTCCTCCGAAGCTTCGTCCCCCTCTATTATTTGATCAATGGCACCTTATACGTACGTAAGGAATCGGCACCGCGAATTTCCAACGCGTTCAACTGCAAGCCGACCGAGCAGCCGCCGTCAATTCCGATTTTGCCTTTCCCGAACCAAATATCAGCCTTGCCATGCAAATCAATCGTTTTCGTATGCCCGAATATGACCTTCTTGTCCGTAAACGGCTCAGAACTGTGAAACGGCTCCTTCATATACAAAAAATCGCGTTTCGGCTGCTTCTTCCAATCGGCGTAACGCGGATTTAAGCCTGCATGCACGTAGATGAAGTCCTCATCCTCATAGTAATAAGGCAACTGTTCGAGAAAATCGATATGGTCCATATACTTTTCCTTGATCGTTTCCTGGAGCACTTCAAACCGTTTGGAATCAGGCGCTGAGGCGCCTTTCTCTAGCTGGCTCCCTGTGTAGCTGCTGAACGTCTCATACCCACCGTGCTTGAAAAACTTCTCTTCCGCTTCCTTGCTTCTTCCCAGCACGACATCGACCAGTCGCTCGTCGTGATTGCCCTGTATAGCGATAGCGCCGTCGTTCCGTACAAGGCTCATCGTCTGTTCAACGACTTGCCTGCTATCCGGCCCCTTATCGACAAAATCGCCAAGCAATAGCAGCTTGTCTTTGGCTGGGTCATATGCAGTCAGCTCCAGCAGTTGATTAAACGCATCGTAGCAGCCATGAATGTCGCTAATGACAAGCGTTCTCTCTTTCATGCCATCCCCTTCCTTCCTATTTGTTATAGATTCCACGGGAAGGGATGTTTTTCCTTCATGTTCACGCATTTATCGACTATTCGCCCGAATTTCTTCAATATAACGTTTAGAATGCGCCATCTGATGCTCTTTTGCTTCTTCCATAATAATATGAACGCCCGGCTTGTACGAATTAAGCAGCTTCATATAAAGCGGATAGTTCATTTCCCCGAATCCAGCCGGAACAGTAATTATTTCGCCGTTCTCATCGAATTTCCGGTCCTTGGCATGAGCGGCTACAATACGGCTGCCAAGCAGTTTGAACGCTTCTTCAATAATCTCGTCTTGACGGTCGAAATTGTCCTTCTTCAGCAAATTGCCCGGATCAATCACGACGCCAATTTGCGAAGAAGGCACCTCCTCGAGAAGACGGCTCAAGTCGCGGGCTGTACCGACCAAGTGATCGTTAGCGGCTTCGATCCCAACGATGACGCCCCATTTTTCAGCTTCCTCCACCAGCTCTTGCACTGTCTCCTTAAGTACCTTCCAATCGCGGTCCGGCTGGTCGCCGTCGGCCGGACGCCCCGTCTCAAACGCAACCATAGGCGCACCGAGAAAACGGGCATGACGAATCAGTTCTTTAAACCGCTCAATATTTTCACGCAGCAGCGTTCGATCTCTTTCGAAAAAATGCAAATAACAGCCCAGTACCGAAATCGATACGCCTTGCTTGTTTAACTCTTCCGCGATCGACATTGCCAGACCCGGGCTCAGCTTGCCCGGCTTATTGAAATCGACATCGTTAATGGCTTTCCATATCGCAAGCTGAATATGAGTAAAGCCGGCCCCGCTCACTTTCGCTGCAAGCTCCCGATAAGACAAACTGCCGAATAAATGCGCAAGTACCCCAACTGTCATATATAATCAACCTTCTTTCGCTAAGATCAGCTATCCCGACTATTGAATCTATTATACTCCGAGCAGCGCTCCCGCTTCCTCCCATTCTTTAAAAAGAACGGATTTTTAAACAATATTGCCGGTTTTCTATCATCCTCGTGTATCCCTCCCTTGTCCAGAACCATTCTAAAAGCGCTACATATGATGGTAATAGTAGCAATTGTAGAAAGGAGAATGCCGCATATGGCCGTCATGAAAGAGACCCCGCTGCCTCGACTTCGCACTTTAATCAATAATGCCGAGCTTTCTTGGTTTAAGGTTTACGATTCCTCCTATGGACGAAAAGTGATTAAAATAAAAGGCGACGAATACGCCCAACTGCCCGATCGTTTCAGCACAAAAGCCAAGGTGCTCGCTTATTTCAAGCAATACTGGAACAGCAGCATCAGCCAGAGGTTGTTTTGCAACTTGCAATCAATCGTCTATAAAGGCAGGCTTTATGTCATCGTCGGCGATCCCGGCCCTGTGCCGATTGTCGTCGTATCGTTGCTCGTCAAGAACGAATCGAGCAGCCATCTGCTTGTCCGAACATCGCTTTCGGGTGATCCTGACCGCAATCACATCGTCTATTATCGGATCCAAAAACAAAGCAACGGCAAGCTCGTTATTACGAACCGGGCAACCGATTATACCGATTATCGCTTTACCGCATGCAAGTAAATGCAAAAAAAGAAATCCCGAAAGCCGGCGCTTTCGGGATTTCTTTTTATTTGTATTTGCCTGAGTCGGTCTTATAGTGATCGAGCAAATACGCCATATCGTTCTCCAGCCGCTTTTGCTCCTTCTTGCGCTCAGCTTCGGCTTTCTCCAATGCTTCTTGCTTGTGCTTTGCTTCAGCTGCCTTCATCTCGTCAGCCTGCTGCTTTAGCTTATGGAGCACATCTGCGCTCAGCATATCCTTAAGCGTCGGCCCCTGCTCCTCGCGCGTCGAATCCTTGTGCGCGGCAGGAGGCGCTGATTTTCTTTTTTTAGACAATGAACTCACCTCTGCTTGCAATACTTATCCTTTATTATAGCATGAAATGCAAGTCATTTTTTCGTCGATTGTCCGCAGAACCGCGTTCGGCTTAAAAGGACTTCTGTCGGCGGATACAGAACAAATCGGAAACATGCTTCGCCGTGTATTGGAACTAGAGGGCTGGGGCGAATCGCTGATCAATCTCTATATCATTCAGTCGCTTGCCGAGGGCTATTATGAATGGGACAGGCGAGACGAA
Organism: Paenibacillus sp. NEAU-GSW1; assembly: GCF_009737085.1. Classification (GTDB taxonomy): domain Bacteria; phylum Bacillota; class Bacilli; order Paenibacillales; family Paenibacillaceae; genus Pristimantibacillus. The sequence continues at coordinate 7,071 of NZ_WOVL01000035.1, read as the reverse complement.
TGCCGTTCGCTCCTCTTCCTTGTCGACCATGCGGCAATTACCCATACCACGCCCATAGCGCGTATATGCCTGGCGGAAGGGCATATTTCTGCAGCACGCGCAGAAGCTGCTAAGCTGGGTATAACCATCCAGGATCGGCCGACCTTTGATCGCTATTACGAATATATGACACTAGTTCGTTTGCTTTATGCGATGCGCAAAGATAGCGAGGCGCTTCGCCTGCTTGAACTAATGCAACCGCAAGCCATGCGGGAAAACTGTCTCTCCAGTCAAATGGAGATTCTTGTCCTGCAAGCTTGCCTCATGTACCGATACAACAATCGCGCGTTAGCGATGCGCCGCCTGAGGCGTCTCCTCCCGGACGAAGGCGCTTGCCGCCCTGCAGACGATGCAGCAGCCGCCGGAGCAGGCATGATGAGAGCAAATCACAAAGAGAGCGCCAAACCGATCAACGGCTTGCGCTCTCTTTGTTAATCTTTGTTTAGTAACTATTTATGGATAGTGCCGAACCTAATATGATAACGAACAGAACAACATAAATAACGATGCCGATAAGCGCCCAGATGAGAGCGGCTTTAGCGTAATTCGCCTTGGAAGGATTGGTATTGCCTCCAAACGCCCATACGAAAAGCATAATGATGTTTACGATCGGTATAGCAAGCAGTAAAATCGTGATGAGCCAATCCTTTACGCTAATGACTGGCGCAACTTGCTGCTGCCCTTGACCTGCGTTCTCAGCACTCATTATTTATTCACGTCTCCCCCCGCTTGTTAAAAGCCATTATTATGTTACATATGCGGGGGGCAATTTATGACTATTTTTGTTCCGGTTGATGATCAGAATGATACTCGATGCGAGCAGACTCCGGCTTTTCGACCTGTCCTTTATCTTCTTCCACCGTGCTGCTCTCCGATAAAAACTGAATTTCTTTCAAATTGTGCTGGATTTCATCTTGAAGCCTTGTAATGGTCTGAATCATCGGCTCCAGCTCCGCATTCGGAATGTCCGCGTCCTTATTCGCTTGCCGGATCGTAAACACCAGCACGCCAATCTGCTGATACTGCCTTTCAATTTCGTTCAGCTTCGAGTTGTTTTGCATTTTCAAGCGATTGATTTCGACGAGCGTCTTTGCCTTGTGGCCGGCCTCAACGACGCCTGCCTTCACTTTGTCTCCAGCTTCGGCGACTGTCGCCTTCACCTTATCCAAAAATCCCATCGCGTAGCCTCCTGTCAAACACTTATACTTTTCTTAGGTTTTAAACGTATACGGCTTACGGGACGCTTCTCTGCCCTTCGAGTCAAATACGACAATTTCGAGCTTGTGGCTGCCGGCCTTCAGTTTGCTTGGATCGATTGTAAATGCATACGGGTATTGCTGCCTGGACAATACAACAACGCCGTCTACTTTAACAACAACTTTGCTAATGTACGGATCATACGTCTTCACCCAGGCAATCCCCGTTACGTTGCTGCTGATCGTCCCTTTATCAGCAAATTTCGCAACGTTTTTGTTGTAGCCTGAATTTCCGTCCGATTGTCCTGTTTGTACAACCTCCGACAAATAGTAAGAATCCTTTATAAGATTGCTGTATGCTTTCAAAACCGTTTCATTCTCAGTCAGGCTAAAATTGTTCAAGCTCCGCTCCGCGCTATGCGAATCCGTCAACGTATTCAAGCTGAACCAGTTGATCGATTTCAGACGCGGATATTTGAGCTTAGCCCCGTGATAGAGCATGTTCATTTTTGTAATCGCAAAATTAATCGTCGACGTGTTGCCCGCTTTGCTGTAATGCGTCGCGCCGTATTCGCTGATCATGATCGGCTTGCGGGATGCATACGTTTGGTATACATAATCGAGAGAATCGAGCGGATTGACTTGATCCGCCGGCGTGTTGACGTTGCCGTTGAAAAACTTAACGCTGTACACGCTAAGACCTACCCAATCCACCCACTCGTCACCCGGATAGTAAGCGGCAATTTTTTGCTTCGGATTTGCTGCCGGCGACCATACCATAGCGACGTTTGGCGCTTCTTCTTTCATCACTTTCGAGATTAGGCGGAATTTCTCGATATATAGCGACGGATTGCCGTGCCATTTCACCCAACTGCCGTTCATTTCCGATGCAAAGCGCAGAAAAATAGGAACGCCTGCCGCTTTCGCTTCTTTGGCAAAATCGCGCAAATATTTATCGTCCTTGACGGCACTTAATCCCGTATCGGGCTGCAGCGCAAGCTGAATCGCTCCGCCGGCTTTTTTCACCTGCTCCGCCCAATGATAAGGAAACGGGCTGCCGTATTTGTGATAGTTAAAGTAAACAGCGTGCTGCTTGCCGGTTAACTTATTGAAAGCTTGGAATTTGCCGTCGCCCTTGCCCTCGACGCCGCTGTCTTTATCCACATAAGCGCCGATATACATGCCGCTAGCCGGCTCGAATTTCGCCAGCTTAACAGAAGGCGGTGCGGCTGCTTTGCCATCCTTCTCCAAGTAAAGCTCAATATTTGTATTCAAAGCGTCGGCCATAGCAAGCACCGCATAATAAGTATTGAGATCGCCGGATTTTTCACCGATCTTCTTATGTATTTTCGCTTCGCGATAATAAGTGTCAGCTGCCTTCTGATATTGATGATCCAGCTCATAGGCTTCAGCCAGCTTGCGCAAATAGCCTGCTTGCTCCGATTGCGCGACTGCAAGCTCAAACTCGCGAATGGCAAGCTTAACTTTCCCTTGCTTCAAGTAGTTGACACCATTCGTATAGTGCTTCCAATGATGAATGGTATCCGCCGCTGCGCTCACCGGCTTCGCAAAAGGCTGTACTGCTGCAAAGAGCAGAGATAATGCCAGAAGAAAGCGCAAGGATAGTGTGATGTGCTTGTGTGTCATTCTTAGATTTCCCCCTCAATTCGGTTGATAAAACGTGCTAGCCACAACATTTTACCATGATTTAGGCGGCGAAGTGTCGATTTTTGCAATAAAAACCGGACAGTTCGTGAAAACTGCCCGGTTTTTTGTCGAAATGATATTTTTTATATCGCCCAATTGCCGTTACGGAAAATCGGTACGACAGTCCCTTCAGACGTGATGCCGTCGATATCCATTTCCCCAGAGCCGATCATGAAATCAACATGGGTGATGCTCGCGTTAACGCCGCTCTGTTCAAGCTCTTCGGCCGACATCGTTTTGCCGCCTTCAATATTGAACGCATAGCCGCTGCCAATCGCCAAATGATTGGAGGCATTCTCATCGAACAAGGTGTTGTAGAACAAAATATTAGATTGCGAGATCGGGGAATGATGCGGAACGAGCGCCACTTCACCCAAATAGTGCGAGCCTTCGTCCGTTTCGACCAATTGCTGCAATATCTCTTGCCCTTCCTCCGCCTCTGCCTTTACGATACGCCCATTTTCGAACGTCAGCTTAAACCGATCGATAATGTTGCCGCCGTAGCTTAATGGCTTCGTGCTTGAAACATAGCCGTTAACGCCGGTTTTTAATGGCACCGTAAATACTTCTTCGGTAGGCATATTCGCCATGAAAGACACATTGTTGGCATTAATGCTGCCCGCGCCAACCCAAATATGATTCGGATGGAGCTCGATCGTCATATCCGTTCCCGGCGCTGTATAATGCAGCTTGCTGAATTTGCGATTGTTCAGCTCCGCGCTCTTCTCATGGAGTGAGCGGTCGTGCTCAACCCACGCAGCAACCGGATCTTCAGCATGAAGACGAACCGAGTCAAAAATCGCCTTCCATAGCAATTCAACTGCTTCCTCGCTGCTTGCATCCGGAAATACTTTCTCCGCCCACTGTCTGCCCGCTGCTGCGACTACGGTCCAGCTAACCAGATCCGACTGCATCGCTTGGCGGAAACTTTTCAGTCCTTGTCCTGCTGCCTTCTGGAAGCTCGAAATCCGTTTCGAGTCGATCCCCTTTAATAGATCGGGACTTGAAGAAATAATCGAAATAAACACCGCACCTCGGTCTACAAACGAATCGCGTTTTGCCGTCTCCCAATCCGGATAACGGGCAAATACATCCTCAGCCGCTTTTTCATACTTCAAACGAGACAAGGCATCATCTGTCCACTCAATATGTACATTGCTTGCCCCGGCTTCATACGCTTTGGCGGCGACATACCGGATGAGCGTTGCAGATTCGACTGCACCCGTTACGAAAACCTCTTGTCCTTGCTGTACGTTTGCGCCGGTTCGAATAATGAGCTCTGCATATTTTTGCAGATTGGCTTCAAAAGTTTGCGTCATTATACATTTCTCCTAACCGTTTGGTCTATGTTAATTTACGTTCTATCGTTCACAGTCATTCCCATTCCAGCTTAATCCAATCAATTCCCAAATCGAGTCCGATTTATGGTATGATGGATGAATGTGTTTATTGCAATCCGATTACATTTCGAAGGAGCTTTGAAAATTATTATGTCTAAAATAGGTAGAAATGAGCCGTGCCACTGCGGCAGCGGCAACAAATATAAGAAATGCTGCATGGCAAAAGATGAGCAAACCGCCCGCGAAAATCGTCAACAGGCAGCGCCGGCTACTCGAATGCGTTCCGTAGAACAAGGCGACTTGACTTCGTTCATTACAGGCCAATTGAATTGGAACAACTCGGTCTATGCCGATCTTGCTCTCGAATTGGCGAAGCAATTGAAAGACGGCTTTACACCTGACCAGACGGCAATGACGATTATGGTATGGCATACCTATGCCAATGCTACAAACCCGACCTATCGCAAAGCAGGCGTATTCCTTGCCGCTCTTGAATATATGGCATGTGAAGTAAATGGCATCGAGAAGAGTCAAACCGAGCTCGCTGAGAAATACGATGTTTCCGCGGCTACCGTATCCAAGCGATTCCAAGAAATTTCCGCATTTCTGCTCGAACAAGCTGCTCAGCCTGCATAAAAGCAGGCCTTCGAGCAAACAGACGGCATTGCATCAGTAAGCGAAATGGAGCTCCGCTCAAAGCTTGTGATGCAGCCGTCTTTTTTGTTGCCTATTATTTTGCATCAGCCGGGAAAACAAGCCCAATTTGACGGCGCGCTTCATCCATAATTTCCATAACAGCCATCGAGTTAGCGAAGGAGTTTACAGGCGATTCCAGCACTCCTCTGCGAACCATATCGGCGAACGCTTGAATCTCGTAGACCATTGTATTGCTCGCTTGCGGTCTGCTGAGATCTTCCTCTTCTCGCCCGTCCCGATACTGAATGCGCACGCTTGCCGGTTGACTGATGCGTTCAATGATCATGTTTCCGTCCTCGCCTTGAATTTCAGCAGGCAGATTAGAACCGGATATTTTCGAGTGAAGCAGCGTCGCTTCCATATCCCCATAGCTTAATACAAGACTTCCTTTGCCATCCACTCCCGATTCCAGCATGACTGCGCTCGCTTGAACGCGATCCGGCTTGCCGAACAGTACGACGAGCGGATAAATACAGTAGGTGCCGATATCCATTAATGAACCGTTGGAAAGTTCCGGCAAGAAAGCGTTCATCACTTCCCCTTGCTTGTACGCATCGTAACGGGAAGAGTACTGGCAGAACGATGCAAAATAGTTGCGCACCTTGCCAAGCTTATGAAGGTTTTGCTGAATCGCTTCAAAGTTCGGCACAAGCGTCGACTTCATCGCTTCCATAAGCAGCACGCCGTTGCTTTTAGCCGCTTCAATCATGCTGGAAAGTTCTTTGGCATTGGATGCGATCGGCTTCTCGCATAATACATGCTTGCCTGCATTCATAAATGTAATCGCATATTCGGCGTGAAGCGAGTTCGGGCTTGCAATGTAGATTGCATCTATAAGGTTGCTCTTAGCCATCTCTTGAAGATCGGTGAACGTATTGGCGATCCCATGCTTGTCCGCATACTGCTTCGCTTTCTCTGCCGAACGCGAAAAGATTGCTGTTACCTCAACCTGCTCTGCATTGCGTGCAGCATCAACAAAAGATTCGGTAATGAAATTGGAGCCGATAATTCCGAAGCGTACTGTCATAGTGAAACCTCACATTCTTCTTTATGTCGTTTCTACATTCTAACATAGGAACGCTCTGACCAAAAACAAAAAAAGCTTGCGCTGCGTACGAATACGCAATTGCAAGCTTCGATTGATTAACTGGTCGGGATGACACGATTTGAACATGCGACCCCCTGGTCCCAAACCAGGTGCTCTACCAAGCTGAGCTACATCCCGTTTTTTGTAAAGATGGCGCGGCCTAAGAGATTCGAACTCCTGACCTTTTGATTCGTAGTCAAACGCTCTATCCAGCTGAGCTAAGGCCGCAAAAAATATGGAGCGGAAGACGGGAATCGAACCCGCGACCCTCGCCTTGGCAAGGCGATGCTCTACCGCTGAGCCACTTCCGCATATGGTGCGGTCGAGAGGACTCGAACCTCCACGGCTGTTACACCACTAGAACCTGAATCTAGCGCGTCTGCCAATTCCGCCACGACCGCATGCATATTTGTTTGTAAAGATGGTGCCGGCGATAGGAGTCGAACCCACGACCTACTGATTACAAGTCAGTTGCTCTACCAACTGAGCTACACCGGCGTATTTGATTTAAATGGCGGAGCTGACGGGATTCGAACCCGCGGTCTCCTGCGTGACAGGCAGGCATGTTAGGCCTCTACACCACAGCTCCGCAGTATTTAAATGGTGGAGGCTGAGGGGATCGAACCCCCGACCCTCTGCTTGTAAGGCAGATGCTCTCCCAGCTGAGCTAAGCCTCCGGATTGACCTCGGGTTCCCCGAAAAGTAATCGGAATAACCTTCGAAGTGCTCCTTCACTTTTTGGGGTGAAGTTTGGTGACCCGTAGGGGATTCGAACCCCTGTTACCTCCGTGAAAGGGAGGTGTCTTAACCCCTTGACCAACGGGCCTTACTAGCGTTTGCACGCTTGAAAACTGGATGCGAAATGTTTGAACTCTTTAGCATTAGGATAAGCCCTCGACCGATTAGTACTGGTCAGCTCCACACATTGCTGTGCTTCCACCCCCAGCCTATCAACCTCGTCGTCTTCAAGGGGTCTTACGAATTGGGAAATCTCATCTTGAGGGGG
>NZ_WOVL01000034.1 GCF_009737085.1 Paenibacillus sp. NEAU-GSW1 | reverse complement strand
AGGGTAGACGGAGCATTTAAATGATTCTGGAGAAGCGTCAGCGTTCGTTTTTGTGAAGGGATCCCAACCTTACCTCGTTGATTCAAAGGAATCCCTGAGCAATGGCGATCGGAAGAACATTTAAATGAGCAGTTTACTGTTTAACCCAGATAAAAAAAGGGGTATCCCATCGTCATTTTCATGACTTATGGGACAGCCCCTTAATCAATCGAATTCGAATTATTCGCCGTATATCGATACGACCGGGTTCGTCTGCTCGCGGTTGCGGCCGACGGAGAAGATCGCGATCGGAATACCTGTCAATTCCGATACGCGGTTCAAGTAGTTCAGCGTGTTAACTGGAAGATCCTCCAGCTTCTTAGCGCCAGTGATATCCTCGGACCAGCCTGGCATTTCTTCATATACCGCTTCGCATTCCGCAAGCACTTTCAGACTTGCCGGGTAATGCTCGATTACTTCGCCGCGATATTTGTATGCCGTACAAATTTTAACCGTTTCAAGACCCGACAGCACGTCGAGGGAATTGAGCGACAAACCTGTAATACCGCTAACGCGGCGGGCATGGCGGACAACGACCGTGTCGAACCAGCCGACGCGGCGCGGACGGCCTGTAACCGTACCGTACTCGTGGCCTTTGTCGCGGATCAGATCGCCAATTGCGTTCATTTGCTCTGTTGGGAACGGACCGTCGCCAACGCGAGTTGTATAGGCTTTCGCTACGCCGATAACCTGTTGAATTTTCGACGGGCCTACGCCCGAACCGATACATACGCCGCCCGCGGACGGGTTCGACGATGTTACGAACGGATATGTGCCTTGGTCGATATCGAGCATGACGCCTTGCGCACCTTCGAACAATACTTTTTTGTTCGCATCGATCGCATCGTTCAGCACAACGGATGTGTCTGTCACGTATTTGCGAATGAACTCGGCATAGCCCAAATATTCGGATACGATAGCGTCAGCGTCAAGCGGCTCTCCGCCATATACTTGCTGAATCACTTGGTTCTTCTCGACAACGAGACGACGAACTTTGGATTCAAACTCTTCGGCGTCCATCAAGTCAGCGATACGGATACCGTTGCGCGCTGCTTTGTCCATGTAGCAAGGGCCGATGCCTTTGCGCGTTGTGCCGATTTTGTTATCGCCTTTGCGCTCTTCTTCAAGACCGTCCAGCACGAGGTGGTAAGGCATGATAACATGAGCGCGGTCGCTAATCTTCAGGTTGTCTGTCGAGAAGCCATTGTCATGAATATAATTAATTTCGTCGATCAGCGCTTGCGGGTTAATAACCATGCCGTTGCCGATCACGCAAATTTTATTGTGATTGAAAATACCCGATGGAATCATCGTCAGCTTGTACTTCTTATTGTCGATGAGAATGGTGTGTCCGGCATTGTTACCGCCTTGGTAACGAGCGACAACGTCCGCACCGTCCGCCAAATAGTCGGTAATTTTGCCTTTCCCTTCGTCTCCCCACTGCGTACCGACAACAACTACCGTAGACATAAACATACCCCCGTCCGGTGTCTAAGCACACCGAAATTTACCGTCGTAATGAGCTTTGTGCGATGCCGGGTCCGATGGAGCAGCTCGTCTAAAGCAGAAGACAGCATTATTAGTGTATCAGTACGCCCTATAGAAGTCAAACTAAAAACGAACAATTGTACAGGGACCCATACAATTGTTCGGATATAATCTCATAATCTATGAAGCTTGCGAAGGATCCTCATGCGTTCGATCAATGCTTACGAATTTATTGAAGTTTTTCAAGAAAACAAGCTCTACCGTTCCTACCGGACCGTTACGCTGTTTGGCGATAATGATCTCGATAATGTTCTTCTTCTCCGATTCTTTATCGTAGTAATCGTCCCGGTAAAGGAACGCTACGATGTCGGCGTCCTGCTCGATCGATCCCGATTCCCGAAGGTCGGACATCATCGGACGTTTATCCTGCCGCTGCTCAACGCCCCGGCTGAGCTGGGACAGCGCAATAACGGGCACTTCAAGCTCCCTGGCAATCTGCTTCAGCGTACGTGAAATTTCCGATACCTCTTGCTGACGGTTCTCGCCGGCTTTGCCGCGTCCTTGAATAAGCTGGAGGTAATCGATCAGAATCATGCCGAGTCCGCGCTCTTTCTTGAGACGGCGGCACTTGGCGCGAATGTCGGCGACTGTAACACCCGGCGTGTCGTCTATATAGACCTGCGCTTCGGACAACGCACCGATCGCCATCGTCAGCTTCTCCCAGTCGTCGCCTTCCAAATAACCGGTCCGCATGCGGCCGGCGTCCACGTTCGACTCGGCGCATACCATACGTTGCACGAGCTGCGCCGCCGACATCTCCAAACTGAATATCGCGACCGTCTCGCGGGCGCGGACGCCGACGTTTTGCGCAATATTCAGCGCGAATGCCGTTTTACCTACAGAAGGACGGGCAGCTACAATGATAAGATCGTTTCTCTGAAAGCCTGACGTCATCTTGTCGAGATCGGTAAACCCCGACGGGATGCCGGTCGTCCCTTGCCCTTTGTTCATATAGAGCGTCTCGACCTTTTCAAATACTTCCATCAAGACGTCGCGGATCGATATAAAACCGCTGCTGGAGCGGCGATTTGAAATTTCAAGAATTTGGCGCTCTGCATCGCTTAAGAGTACACTAACCTCTTCCGTATTGGCATAACCGTCGGTCACGATATTCGTCGCCGTCCGAATAAGGCGCCGGAGCATCGATTTTTCTTCAACGATTTGCGCATAATAATCGACGTTGGCTGCCGTCGGCACCGCATTGGCCAGCTTGGCCAAATACGAAACCCCGCCGATTTCCTCCAGCAGCTGCTGATCCTGCAAATGCGCGGTCAGCGTTACAAGATCGACCGGCTGATTGCTCTCGCCCAACTCAACCATCGCTTCATAGATATGTTGATGGGGAACGCTGTAAAAGTCCTCGCTGCGTACCCGTTCCATCGCCGTGATCAGCGCTTCGGCCTGCAGCAATATGGCCCCGATGACAGCCTGCTCCGCTTCCAGGTTTTGCGGCGGAACGCGGTCAAACATCAGCTCCGTACTCATCAATAGTCCCCTCCCGTGTCTAATCTTATTCGCACAGGGAATAACTCCCCAATGGCGTTGTTATCTTACTGCTCGCATACTTAACTCGTTCAAGTATAGCAAGCCATATAGCATAGAGTAACAGCAGTTTGTTTCCAAGTCGGACGCTTCCGCCTGAACTTTCCATTCTAAATCTAGCACTAGCATTCTACTTTTCTCTGCCAGCGCTACATAACCCGCTATAAACAGAGGAAAAAGATGCAAAAGTGCATCTTTCCCTCTTGTTTCGTTTGACCCAGCCGGAGGAGCCTGCAAATTTGCAGGCTTTCGCTCCACGTCTGATCCTCATCCGCTATATTTACTCGAAAAGCCTGCACTGTTGCAGCTTTTGTCATCATAATCCAGTAAAGAGTCCTGAAAAACTGTACAATTGCAGTTTTGCCTTGCTCGTACACTCGAACACTTGGAAACGCGAACACACGCGGTCACACGGTCAAGCCGCCGAATGCTTCCTTCTACTCTTCAGCCGCCTGAACGTTCAGCTTCGCTTTCACGTCAACATGCAGCTTTACCGGCACTTGCGTTACGCCGAGCGTACGAATTGGATCTTCGAGCTCGATTTTGCGTTTATCGATCTTAATGCCCTTCTGTTCCGCCAGCGCCTCAGCGATTTGCTTGCTCGTAATCGCGCCGAACAACCGGCCGCCTTCGCCCGCTTTCGTCTTGATGACAACCGTCATCTCCTCCAGCTTCTTGCCAAGCTCTTGCGCGTCCAGCTTCTCTTGCGCTTTGCGCTTCGCTTCGGAAGCGTTCTGAACCTCCAGCGTCTTCAGGTTGCCGTCGGAAGCCAGCTTAGCCAGCCCTTGCGGCAGCAAGAAGTTGCGCACGTAGCCTTCCGACAGCTCCTTAACCTCGCCTTTTTTGCCTTGCCCTTTAACATCCTTCAAAAAGATTACTTTCATTCGAATAACCCCTCTTCCGCTTCAATTTCTTCCAAAACTTTTTTCAGCTTCTCGGCGACTTCGTTAACCGTGCCTTCCAGCTGTGCCGCAGCATTCGTCAAATGTCCGCCGCCGCCCATGCGCTCCATGACGACCTGCACGTTCATCGCGCCAAGCGAGCGGGCGCTGACACCGATCAGCCCATCCGGCCGCTCGCCGACAACGAAGGAAGCGAGAATGCCGGTCATGTTCAGCAGCGTATCGGCCGACTGTGCGATCAGCAGCTGCGCGACCTTGCGGCCCGGCTCCGCGACCGCAATCGCAATATGCTCATAATAGACGCCGGCATGCTTAATAATTTCTGCTTTCTTCACGTACTCTTCAAGATCTTCCTTCAGCATCCGCTGAATCATCATCGAATCGGCGCCATGCCGCCGTAGGAACGATGCCGCTTCGAACGTTCTCGCGCCGGTGCGGAGCGAGAAGCTTTTCGTATCGACCGTGATGCCCGCGAGCAGCGCCGTCGCCTCGCGTACATCGAGCGTAACGCGGTCATGAATGTATTGCAGCAGCTCGGTTACCAGCTCGCAAGTGGACGACGCGTACGGTTCCATATAGACGAGGATGGCGTTGCCGATAAACTCCTCGCCCCGCCGATGATGATCGACGACGACGATTTTGTTCGTCATGCTGAGCAGCTTCGGCTCCTTCACCATCGAAGCCTTATGCGTATCGACGACGATCGCCAGCGTCCCCGGCTCCATCAGTCCCATCGCCTGCTCCGGCGTCACGAAGCGCTTGGCGAACTTCTCGTCCTCCCGAAGCAGCTCCATCATTTTCTGGATGGCGGGATTGATGCCCTCAAGAACGATATACGCCTCTTTGCCGCCCATCTGCGCCGCCTTCAGCACGCCGATCGCCGCGCCAATCGCGTCCATATCGGGCATCTTGTGGCCCATAATGACGACATTGCTGCTCTCGCGAATCAAGTCGCGCAGCGCATGCGCTACGACGCGGGCGCGCACCCGTGTGCGCTTCTCCACCGCATTTGACTTGCCGCCGTAGAACGACTGCCGGCCGCCAAATTTCACCGACGCCTGGTCGCCGCCGCGTCCAAGCGCAATATCAAGGCTCGATTGCGCCCATTGGCCGAGCTCCACAATGCTCTCCGCGCCTGCGGCGAAGCCAATGCTTAGCGTAATCGGTATTTTCTGATCGCCGGTCATCTCCCGCACCTCGTCCAGCACGACAAAGCGAGATTGCTCCAGCTGTCTGAGCGTCTTCTGATCGGTTATGAGCAAGAAACGGTCGGACGTGAGCCGTTTCAAATAAATATGGAATCGCTGCGCCCATTCCGTAATTTCCGTTGTCACCTTCGCCTGAAGCGAGCTTCGCTGATGGTCATCCATCCCTTGCGTAACTTCCTCCAGACTGTCGATCATAACGACGCCGAGAGCAAGCTTCTCTTCATCGTATTTTCTGCCCAATTGCCACAAATCCGTTATATCGTTAATATACAGAATCCGTTCCTTAGGCTTGAAAATAAGCTGGTAAATGCGGCCCCCAAAGGTAGCCTCAATCGTTCCCTCGCGGTCCTTCGCCTGCTGCAAAATGGGAAACAGTTCCACCAGAGGAACACCGACCACTGATTCCTGCGTCGTCATTTGCGAAATATAGGGATTATGCCATTCCACCGTTTTATCTTCATTATACAAAATGATACCGATAGGCAATTCGCTGATAACGTCATTGCCCGCTTTTTTCACCCGGTAGGACAGCGTCCCTAAATAAGACTTCAGATCTTTCCGAAATGCGCGCTCAGCGAGCACTGCATAGACGCCTGCGGCAATCGTAAGCAGCAAAGCGGTTAGCCCGAGCACCCACTCGAACCACGCCAGCGCCACCGTCATCAATACCATTAATGCGAAAGCCCAGATCTGGTGCATTCCGTGCCATCGCGTGACAAGAAACTTCGGCATTTCCTTTTCGCTCCCGTGCTATGATTTCTTAAATGCTTTTCGGATCGGTAAAGCTACGTCGATCACGCCGATTAAGCTAAGCGGCGGGAAGAGCAGCACCGGAATCGCGATGAGAATCGGGAACACCTTGTGCCACCCGCGCTCATGCGCAATAAAGAAGAAAAATCCGATAGCTTGAATCGCAAAAGCGTACCGCATGAGCGGCATCAGGTTCATTAACGCAACCGCGAGAAAGGAACTGCTGTCGTTCGGTACAACAAGGTTGACTACATAAGCGATTAAATAATAAACAAAGAGAACGCGCGGCAGCATCCAATCTTTCGCCATCGGCAGCCCTGGCGCCTCGACCCCGCTAGCTCTGAGCAATCTGCGAGCGAGAAAATGCGTAATTACCGTATAGAAGAATGCCACGAATATAAAAGCCATGGGAATCGATTGAATCATAAGCCGGATGACCAATTCGGTATAGTCTGCATTCCAATCCGCCGGCAGCAGCTTCTGCCGCTCCAATCCGGCGTATGTATCGCGCACGACACTGCTCATTTGGTCAATCATCGAAAATCCGATCACATATTCAAAAGCGATCAGCTGAAGCAGCAATAACGCCAATAACGTCACGAACGTTCGCCTAAGCGCCATGCCGGCAGCAGCTTTCTTGCGATAGAAATGTCCCAAGACAAGGGATGGAACGAGGAAGAACACCGCTACTATGAGTACGGACGGCCCTACAAGAATGGCTGCCACAGCCCACACCGGAATTAGATGAAGCAGGAATGACCGCGGCGAAAGCATCGTATATAGAACAACGTAAGGCACCATCATCGGCAGGACGGCTAACAAATTCAAACCGGGAACCGCCAACGACAGAGTAAGGAGCAATGCCGCTGCGCTCCAAAGAACCGATTTTAATCCGGACTTCAAACCTTTCACCTCTGCGCACATTAATCGTAAGCCTTGCCTTTACAAGCTTTTCAAACCTCATTATAGCACAAAAGCAACACATAGCATCTTTTTCAGCGTGCAAACGATATTTCGAGCAAGTGTTAAAAAAGGCGGCGGCAAAAGGCTGCCATCAGCTTCCCTTCGCCGCCGCTTCTTAACGCCTCTTATTCCATCGCGACATCCCACACATTTTCGTCATAATTGACAGTGAAGCCCATTTGGCCAAGCAGCGACAGCGGAATGAAATCCTGCTTCCCGACCGAGAGCAGCGCGGCGCTTGCGCCAGAATCGGTCTCGACCGTATAGCCCCGCTCCAGCAGCAGCTGTCCGGCAGAAGGTGCGGCTTCCGGACCTGCCTCTACTGCCCCTGCCGCTCCCGTTCCCTTCACAGCTGCAGAGTCCGCCCCCATGCCTGCCAACGCTTTGAGCGCGTCCTTCGTCTGCTCCGTGCCCGATTGCTGTGTTTGCGCCGAATAGACGCGGCGAACGTCGTCCCAGCTTAGCCGGTAGCCATGCTGCTCCAGCGCGCGAATATCAACATAATGGGCGCCATACAAAGAAATGACCGGATACTGCTTCGCACCCCAGTTCAGTTCGCCGTCCACACCCTTCAAACGGACAAACTGGCTCCGTATCGGCTCGCCGACACGAATCCGCTTGTTCAGCTTGCCGTTCTCCAGCACCGCCCGGCCGCCGATCAGCACATGCTTGATGCCGCTTGAAGTCTGATCCGGCCGCTCCACCGTCGAGCGATCGATAATCGTCTTGTAGTCGAACACGACGATATCGGCGTCCATCCCTTTCGCCAGCCGCCCTTTGCGGCGCAGCGCCGGCGCTTGCTTCTCCAGCCGCTGCGCGGGCAGCAGGCTCATCTTCGCAACGGCGTCCATCAGCGTAATTGCCTTCCGCTCGCGCGCGTACAACCCGACTGTCCGCGCGAACGTGCCCGATGCCCGCGGATGATTGTTCAGCCCGGGCTCGAGAATAGCGTCGCTGCCGATCATGACGTACGGCGCTTTCAACGCATCGACGACATCCTGCTCCGGAATCGCGTACGCTACCGCCAGCTTTCCTTCCGAACGATAGCGGGCAAACGTCTGCTCCGTCAGCCGTTCCATCGTACCGGCAATTTGCAGGTCCTCAAACGAAATGCGGAACCGCGATTGCCAGCCCGCATCGAAGCGAGTCGAGTTCAAGTACGTTCCCCAGTAATCATAGGGGTAGATGCAGGCAGTCAGATCAAGCCCCTCGTCTCTTGCTCCCTCAACGAGCGCCAGCGACTGCTTCATCGAGAACGTGCCGCCCGTGCTGTTAATATGATCGATATGCACAGAGGCGCCGGTCTGCTTGGCGTAGCCGATCAGCTCGTTAATCGCCTCGATATTCGTGCCAGGCGGCTCCATATCGGAATAACGCGCATGGAAATAGACCGGCACATTGTACTCATGGGCCAGCTCCATAAGCGGAATGATTTCCGCCGCCGTAATGCCCGGCACATATTCAAGGCTGAACGAAATGCCCAGCGCGCCTTCGTTCAGCGCCTGCTCCGCTTGCAAGGTCAGCTCGCCGATCTGCTCCGGCTGCGCGCTGTCGTACCTGCCCAGACGGAACTGATTTCGCGCCTGCGTATAGAAGAAGGAGGCGCCGTAGTGGAGCGGCGTCTCGTTGCGTCCGTAATAGTCGTACCACTTGGCTGGCGTTGACGTGCCTCCGTGCATAGCGATGTTCGCAGTCACTCCATCGGCAATTTTCTGCCAGACGCCCAGCGGATTCGGATCGTACGACAGGTTGTCTATAAAGCCAGGGGCGACGACCATCCCTTTGGCGTCGATCACCTTTTTCCCTTTCAACGGTTTCGGCGTTACAATTGCGATCCCGCCGCCCTCGATGCCGACGTTCCATCCTGGCCCGTCTAGCTGTGTCTCCGGGTTGATGACTCGCCCTCCGGTAATGACGGTATCGTACGTTTTGGCAAGCTCTTCGTCGGTCCACTCCATCTGCTGCTGGACAACAGCCGCCTTTACTGCCTCTCCCGCTGTCCATTGTTTCGCCGCTCTCTTCTCCGCGTCTGCGTCATGCCGGTACCAGCCCGGATACAACGCCGCCGCTGCAACCGCAATCATAACAAAAAGACGGAACCGTCTGCGGTTTCCGTCTTTCTGGCGCTCCTGTTCGCTCATGTAAGACCCTCCTGAAGATGGTATGGCCTTATTCTCCCCTATTGCTGGAAAATTAGACCATACACCCTCTTGAGCTTAGCTAAGCTGAGCGTTTGCTGCTGCGGTTGAGCCTTGCATAATCGTCTGGCAATAATCGATAATTTCGCTTCGTCTAACAATGCCGATAAATCGGCCCATATCGTCCACGACAGGCACAAAGTTCTGCACCTTCGCCAAGCTGATCAAATCTTCCATCTTTGAATCGATTTGCACCGAGCGATTGTTAAGCCTGAGCGGCACCTCCGACAGCTTTACCCGGTTGGCCGTCTCAAACGTAATATCCGGCCGGTTTTTCATAAACCATAGCAAGTCGCCTTCCGTTACCGTACCGGCATAACCGCCGTCTTGATCGATGATCGGAACGGCCGTATAGCGGTGATGCTCCATTTTCTCAAGGGTTTGCCTGAGCGTCGCTTCTTGCGTTACGGTTACCACCTCCTGCTTCGGCAGAAGAAAAAACGCAATATTCATCCGTCATTCAACTCCATTTCCTTGCCACTTATGGATGCGCTGCCGTTGTTCCCTCGTTCGTATCCGCATTCCCGCTTCCGCTCGACAGCGACTGCACGGGCTGCTTCGATACATATTTATCCGGCAAAATGAGCGAGCCTTTAGCGGTATCCGCATCAAGCCAGCTTTGAATCATTTGCTGCGCCTTGCCCAAATCCTCTTCATCGGCAAAATAAACCCACGCTCCGCCTTCCTTGAGGCGTCGGCCTTCGCCCTTAAGCGTATGGCTGTAAATCGTCCGGTTGTCCGCTTGCAGCAGCGACTGCCCCAGCTCGATCATTTGGTTCGGCTGCATATCGGTGCTAAAGTTGTCGCCCATAATTTGAATGAGCTCCGGAATTTTCGTCCATTGGCTGACTGCAGCCGCCTTATCCAGCATCGCATTCAGAAACGTCTGGTGGCGTTCGGTCCGGCTCATATCGCCGCCCGCGTCTTCGCGATAGCGGACATAATTAAGCGCATCGGTCCCATTATACACGTCCTGGCCCGCTTTGACGACAAAATGCTCATGATCGGGATCGTCATTGACTAAATCTTTTTCTATTGGGAGAGATATCCCGCCCATAGCGTCTATGACGTTGCGAAAGCCTTCAAAATTAATGGTCGCGTAATGGTTGATCGGCGAGCCGAACAGCCTCTCGACGGTCTCCAGCGCCATTTTCGCCCCGCCGAAGGCATAGGCATGCGTAATTTTATCCTTCTTGTCTTTGCCTGCGATATCCACGTACGTATCGCGAGGAATCGAGACCATTAGAATGGCTCCGTCCTTTGGACGGACGACCGTATAGATCATCGTATCGGAGCGGCCGTCCTCGTGAGCGCGCTGATCGACGCCAAGCAGCAATACGGAAAATGGCTCCTGTGTTTTGCTCACGGTCGATACCGCTGCTATCTGCTCGCGGCCTTCGAGCGGCTTATAGCTGCCCTCAAGCCCTTTCTCCACCGTATCGGACAGAAAGAGATTGAAGCCGAGCACCGCAAGCGCCGCCCGATTCATATAAGCAGTTGCGCCAAGCAGAACAACAACGACAGCAACAATTGATAATTTAAATGGCAATGATTTCTTATTCATTTTTATTCGTTTTCTCCTAACCATATTTCATAGGTTATTCACCACTGCAATAAAGGTTGGCTTCCGGTCGCTGTTGTTTTCAGATTTCTTGAATGCATCCATTCGCAGACGAAATCCGAAAACAAAGGCGAACGCTTGCGCTCCTCCTGCTCAACCTTTATCTCCGTTGCTTGCACCTATGCTTTTTATTGGCGTGCACAATACAAAAAACGCACTCCTCAATTCTAAACGAGTCTGCCGCTCGACAAGTTACAAAACTTTTACAACACAAATCTGCTAATTTATACATAGCAACATCTCGCGATCTGGAATAATCTATCAATTGGTGGATTAAATGATGAGGAATATTGCAAGCGGACTTAGAATACAATCAAGGCAGGAATACTAATAGAAAGGGTGTGCCTTTATGACCACGCCTGGCTTTCAACCAGATCAATCCTCAACAGGTCTCGACCCGAAAATAGCAGGCTTGCTAGCTTATTTAGGATGGTTCGTTACAGGTATCATTTTTATCGCGATCGAGAAGCAAAGCCGGTTCGTCAAGTTCCACGCCATGCAATCCATTGTCGTTTCCGTCATTCTGATTGTTCTGAATATCGTGCTCGGCTTTATCCCTTTCATCGGATGGGTGCTTGGCGTCATTCTCGCACCGGTCAGCTTCATTCTATGGATCGCTCTTATGCTGCTCGCGCTGCAAGGCAAGTACTTTAAACTGCCGGTTATCGGCGACTGGGCCGAACAGCAGGCAAGCAAGTTCTAACAACAGGCGAGGCAGAGCCGGACTAGCATCGCCGGACTCTGCCTCTTTGTTTTACTTCAATTCCGCCAGCGCTTGCCTTGCCGCTTTCGTCAAGCTCGCGACAACCAGCTCATAGGAATGGTCGATCATGCTCTTCATTTCTTCATTGCTCAACGTTCCGTCATTCAGAACGGTGTTCCAGTGCTTCTTGTTCAAATGGTAGCCCGGCTTAACCGCCGCATGCTCCTCGCGCAGATTAGCAGCGATGATCGGATCGCATTTGAGCGACACCGATTCTGCGGAGAACAATGCGAACATTTTGCCGGCAACCTTCATGACGAGCGGTTCCGGCCCAAACGGATATTCTCCGCTTGCACCGCGTTTCTGCTCGCAATATTCAATTAACGATTGCATCCTGACATCGATCCTTTCCGGTTCGCTGCGGCTACGGCTTCAAGAACAGCGTAGCGTTGCAATATTTTCTAGCCAATGCTTGAAACTGCGCCGTCTGAATCGACAGCACCGCAATAAACAAAATGTTGCGCAGCGCTTCCCGCTGCTCGCTGCCTAAGTGCTCATACTGTTCCGCTATCCGAGCGGCTGCGGCGCGAATTCGCTTCTCCAGCAGCTGTTCCCGCTCCCCTTCATTCAACTCTTCGAACAAAGTGGCGTAGCAAACGTACAATTCCAGCGGATCAATCAGCTTCACTCCGCTCCCGCCGTTCCCGTTATCCTGCGGTTTGCGGAATAATAGATCGAATAAGCTGCGAATCGAATCAAAATCGAGATTAGCTTTCAAATCATCAATAATATAGAGAAGCGCAGCCTGATTGAGCGAATATTTTTTGCCGATTTGCGGGCAGGCGAAATACGCTTTAAAATCCCGCTTTACCCAGTTTTGCATCGAGGTCGTCGATAAATGAGAGTTCTCGATCAGCTGCCCCAGCGCGTTTATTTCTTGAAGCGAGCAGCCTCGCAGCTGATTGCCTTTAATTAGTTTTTCAAGTATGGGCGGCAATGCGGTCGATAGAAATGCCGGCAGCGTCTGGCCGGAAGTCAGCGCATCGCTGTGCGCCTTTCTCCAAGCATGCTGAAGCACCTGAAGCGGATTCCGATCGCCTCCGCCTTGCAGCGCCAGCAGCAAACCGGCCATCTCTTTGCGTGTAAGTGTGAAGGCCTCCATCTTGTCTTCTCCTGCCTCCTGCAACCAATGGTTCATTTCGAGTTCACATGAACTTATCTTACGCCCATGAACAATTGCTTGTAAAGCGGAGATAAATGCCGATAACAGCGCGATACGTTTGATTTATCCGCTCTATTTCTCAGTAACAGACCAGCATCGCTCCACAGTAAATTTGCATCTGATCTATCATTTTCGATATAGTAAACAATATATACTAGCGTAAACGGTTAAAGCTTTGGCAGCTTGCAGATATCGTTTCACGTTAAAACTACATTATAAAGGATTGTGAAGAACCGAAATGGACAGTAGTATAGGATTGAATTTGTTTTTGATTGCCTTATTGATCGTATTAACCGCTTTTTTCGTCGCAACGGAATTTGCGATTATCCGGCTTCGCACAAGCCGCGTCGATCAATTGGTGCTTGAAGGTAAGAAGAACGCTATCGCCGTGCAGCGCGTGACAAGCAACTTGGACGCTTATCTGTCCGCCTGTCAGCTCGGCATCACGATTACAGCGCTCGGACTCGGCTGGCTTGGAGAACCGACCGTCGAGAAAATCCTTTATCCCGTATTTGAAGGGGTAGGCATCAACGGCGACATTAGCCATATTTTATCCTTTATCATTGCTTTTGCTTCAGTTACCTTTCTTCACGTCGTAGTGGGCGAGCTTGCTCCGAAAACGTGGGCGATTCAGAAAGCCGAATTTATTAGCTTCCAGGTCGCGCAGCCCATTATTTGGTTCCACAAAATCATGTACCCTTTTATTTGGGCGTTGAACGGCTCGGCCGGTTTTATTACCCGCCTGTTCGGACTTAAGCCTGCTAAGGAGCATGAAGAGGCGCATACGGAAGAAGAGATTCAGATTATTCTGAACGACAGCTTCCAAAGCGGCAAGATCAACAATACCGAATACGGTTATGTTAGCCGCATCTTCGCCTTTGACGAAATGCTTGCCAAAGAAATTATGGTGCCCCGCACCGATATGATTTGCTTGTATACGAACAACTCGTTGATCGAGAATATGGAAATTATCCGCAAGGAACAATATACACGTTTCCCAGTTGCGACTGAGAGCAAAGACAATATTATCGGTATGATCAATACGAAGCAGCTGTTCTTGGAATTCCAGGACAACCGTGAATTTGATTTCAAAAAGCTCATTCATCCGGTGCTTACCGTATCCGAGGTACTGCCGGTCAAAACTTTGCTTAAGCGCATGCAGCAAGAACGCGTTCATATCGCCATTCTGATGGACGAATATGGCGGCACATCCGGTCTCATTACGATCGAAGACATCTTGGAAGAAATCGTTGGCGAAATCCGCGACGAATTCGACGGCGACGAGCGCCGCGAGATCGAGAAGCTTGCGGACAACTGCTACCTGCTGGACGGCAAAGTGCTGCTCGACGAGATCAGCGACATGACTGGCGCGCATCTGGACAATGACGATGTTGACACGGTCGGCGGCTGGTTGTACAGCATCATCCAAGATCCGAAGCCGGGCAAGGAGCTGCGCCACGAAAACATGCGGTTCATCATCCGTGAAATCGGCAAGCACCGCATCAAGAAAGTCGAGCTCATTATCGAAGATCCAAGCGAAGAAATTGTGGGCGAGGTTGAAACGGCGTAACGAAATAATAAAGCGAAAGCGATTCAGGAGCTCCTCGGCTCTTGAATCGCTTTTTTAATTTTACTCTGAAGGCTGGACATGCTTATCTGTAAAAACGGCCTTTAGCAGCGGCGGCGTAATCAACGTCGTCAAGATGACGACCAGCACGACCGATGTAAAATATTGCGGCAGCAGCAAGCCCGCCTGCAAGCCCGTTGCGGCGATAATAAGCGCTACCTCTCCCCTGGATACCATGCCGGAGCCGATAACAAGCGCAGACCGGTTGTTAAAGCCGGTCAATCTTGCTCCAACCCCGCCGCCAAGCAGCTTCGTAACGACCGCAATCAAAGTCAGCAGCACAATAAACAGCCATTGACTCCCTACCCCGTCAAACGTAATGTTCAAACCAATGCTTACGAAAAAGACCGGAACGAACAGCGTATAGGCGATTGGCTCGATTTTCGACTCGACTTGATGCTTGTAGGCCGTTTGCGAGATCGCAATGCCTGCTGCGAATGCGCCGATAATGCCGGCGATCCCCATTTGCTCAGCGAAATAGGAAAAGGCCAGGCAAACGATAAGACCGGCGCTCATGACCGCCTCGGTTACACGGAAAGGCGCGAACAGCCGCATGAAGCGCGGCACGACGAGCCAGCCGGCAACCGCAACGACAAGGAAGAACAGTACCTTCTTGCCGATCAGCAGGCCAATGGAGACGTCTTGCCCCGCTCCCAGAAAGCTCATCATGACCGCAAGCAGCACAACAACGATGACATCGTCGACAACGGCCGCGCCCAGAATCGTCGTTCCTTCCCTCGAGCCGAGTTTATCCATCTCCTTAAGCGTTTGAACCGATATGCTCACGGACGTGGCGCAAAGCAGCAGACCGAGGAATAACGCCTGATCCTTCGTCAGTCCAAAAGCTTCCGCCAACCCATAGCCTCCGATAAAAGGCAAAATAATGCCGCCAACCGCTACAGCAAAGCTGGACCTCCAGTTGCGGCGCAGCTGCTCCACATCCGTCTCGAGCCCCGCAATAAACATCAGAAGCAGCACGCCGATTTCGGCAAAATGGCCGATAAAATCATCCGGCTTCACCCAGCCGAGAATGGCTGGTCCGAGCACGATGCCGGCAAGCAGCTTGCCCAGCACAGAAGGCTGGCCCAGCTTTACGGACAGCGCTCCAGCCGCTTTCGTAGCGAGAATAATCAACATTAAATAAAGAATAAACGTCATCAGTGCGCACCTCTCCCTCTTCTCAAATAAGCATGCAAAAAAGAGCCTGCAATTATACAGGCTCTTCCGCAAAAGACAGAAAAAGCCCGTCGGTGACAGGCTCCTCCAAGTCCGTGCTTATTCATTTCTTGCCTTTTATTATACCAGATGCCTTATTACGGTTCAATCTTTTCTATCGGCTCATCCTCATAAAGCGTCGACTTCGCCTTCATATAGTTGAACAAATTCATGAAGATCACTTTGAGCACCGCATAGCCGGGAACTGCCAGAATGACGCCCGCTACCCCAAACAAATTGCCTGCTGTAAGAATGACAAAGATGATCGTGATCGGATGAATTTTTAACGTCTTGCCCATAATTTGCGGCGAAATGAATTTGCCTTCAATAAGCTGAACGATCGTCCAGATAACAATCATTTTAACCAGCATAATTGGCGAGGTTACGAGCGCGACGACCAGCGCAGGCGTAATCGCAATTGCCGGTCCCAAATAAGGAATGACGGCGGTACAAGCGGCAATGAGCGCAAGAACAAGCGAATATTTTAACCCGATAATAATGTAGCCGATGTAGAGCAGAAGCCCGATGCAGAAGCTGACAATGATCTGTCCGCGAATATAGCTACTGATCTGCAGATTCATCTCGCTAAATACGCGAAGCGAAGGCATACGCAGCTTGTTTGGAAGGAAGCCAACGATAGTGCGCGGCAGCTTTTTTCCCTCGTATAACAGATAGAACAAAATAAATGGCAGCGTAATGATGGCGAGTAGAATTTCTTTCAGCGTGCTAATGAAGGAACCGATGCTTGACCATGCGTTGTTTAATACTTCCGTTACCTTCTGCGTTGCATTATTGACCAGATCATTCGGATCAAAATTGAAGTATTGCTGGATTTGCCCCGTTAAATCGCTCCCCATTAGCGAATCGATTTGGTTTTGCGCCTGCTTCGCATAATAAGGGAAATTGTCGATTAATGAAGTGATCTGATCTGTTATAAGCGGAATGACTGCCCCAAGCAAAATCGCTATAAGTCCAATAATGATCAGGAACAACAGAAGAATCGAGTACACCCGTTTTATTTTCCATTTTTCCATATAGTCCACGATCGGATTCAGCAAATAATAAACGACGCCTGCCAGCAATACCGGGAGCAATATTGTCTTTAGCAGAACAGTCAGCGGCGTGAAAATAAACGATATTTTTGTAAACACAAAAATGTTCAGTCCGATGAGCAGCAGCACTAACAAAAAGACGACAAACTTATTATTAAGAAAAAATTGCTTAAAGCGGTTCGTGCTCTTACCCGTATGAAGATCCTCCATCCGCAAGCCTCACTCTCTATTCCGTATCTTCTAAATTATAGCATCGGACAAATAGCGAATGCGAATTATGAACAGGCGCTTGATAAAAAGAAAAACCCCTTATCCGCGCGGATAAGGGGTTTGCTTGATTAATAAGAATTAATGAACGAGGGAGAACAAGCCGTTCACGTGACCGAGGTAACGCACGTTGCTCGCTTCTTTCATCAGGGAAGCTGGAACG
This sequence comes from Paenibacillus sp. NEAU-GSW1, assembly GCF_009737085.1. Classification (GTDB taxonomy): domain Bacteria; phylum Bacillota; class Bacilli; order Paenibacillales; family Paenibacillaceae; genus Pristimantibacillus. The sequence goes on along the minus strand of NZ_WOVL01000034.1, from coordinate 35,074 downwards.
CCTTTCAGTCGAAGCTGGCTTGCGCCAACGGTGCCGATTGCGTCTTTGCGGCCAAGGCTCGCCAGTACGCCGGAGTTCACGAATTGGAACGACTTCATTGGGATGCCTTTATGCTCAGCATACAGGTTGTAGCCGATCGCTTCGCCCATTTGCCATGCGATTTGCGCGCTTGGCGGGTATGGACGGCCTTCCGGTCCGAATACAACCGCGTTGTCGCCAGCAAGGAATACGTCTGCATGCGATGTCGATTGCAGGAATTCAGTAACGGTCGCGCGGCCGCGGTTAACTTCAATACCGCAGTTTGCAACAACCGGGTTGCCTGTAACGCCGCCCGTCCATACGAATGTGTTCGTATCGATCGAGTTGCCGTCTTTCAGCATAACTTTTGTGCCTTGTACTTCTGTTACTGCAACGCCCATGATCAGCGTTACACCGCGGTTCGTCAAGCTCTCTTTCGCGCGGTCAACAAGCTCGGTTGGGAAGCCAGCCAGAATGGAAGGACCAGCCTCGATGTTGTACAGCTTGATTTGGCTGCGGTCGATGCCTTTTGCATCGCACCAGCTTGGCAGTTTGTCAGCAATTTCACCGATCAGCTCGATGCCTGTCAGGCCGCCGCCGCCGATAACGATCGTTGCGTCTTTCTCGTCTTTCGATTTCGCGTATGCATCCAAACGAGCTTGGATATGCGCGTATACTTTTTTCGCTTCTTCAACCGATTTCAGCGTCATGCTGTTTTCTTCGAGTCCAGGAATGCCGAAAAATGCGGTTTCGCCGCCAAGCGCTACAACGAGCTTATCGTAGCCCAGGTTGCCGCTTGCCAGCAGGCGAACTTGTTTTTTCTCCGGATCGATGTTTTCAACGTTGTCGATAATCAGCTCGATCGATTTGTTTTTCAGCAGCTTGTTAAGCGGCAGCGCAACGTTCTTCTCGTCCAGGCCGTTAACAGCCAGGCGGTGCAGTTCCGTTACGATTTGGTGGTAAGGAACGCGGTTCACGAGCGTGATCGACGCCTCTTCAGGCGAGAAATGTTTGCGGGCAGTAATTGCAGTCAGCAAGCCGCCGTAGCCGCCGCCTAGAATCAAAATTTGTTTAGCCATGCTAATCTAATCCTCCGTCCTAGTATAGATGCTTTTTAGTTAGCGTTATTTTTACGTTCGGACAATACCGTAAGGAAAGACTGCGCGAAACGAAGCGTAGCTTGAACTTGCGGGTCCTTAAGCATTTTCAACACGCCAAACAGGCCGATCGTCGTCGTTGCGTCCGCTTGAGCGCGGTCTCCTGCTTCTACTGCTGCTGCAGCCAAGCCTTTTGCTTTGTCTACAACCGGCATAATGAAGTCGCCTGCGCCATGAATCATATCATTTACAAGCACTTTGTCGTTTGCCACTGTTGTTGCCACATCGTAAACTTTAGTCAACAGCGTGACCATTTCCGCCAATTTAGGCAAGTTTTCTACCAAGGTGTTCAGCGAGGATTGAACCTCCGGCTTCAACAATTGTTCAAGCACATCCAGTTCACGTACAGATACTGCTTCTGCCCCGCTTTCGGGTTGTTTCGTTACTGTTTCGGACATACGAATTGCAGCCTCCCTTTGCTAGCTGTAAATTATGAGCTGTAATCGAACCAATTTCTAAAAATGCCACATTATTGTGAAAACATTCACATTCCGGACAAACGATAACGGCTCGTCGCTTCTCAATAAGCTTATTGTATGCTTCTTTCGAAAAATGTTCAATTCCTATTTTCGGCAAAAGGCTGCGATTTCGGGTATGAAATAGGTGTTTTTCTAAAGAAAATGAATTTATGCGTGAAAAAAAAACTTTCGAGAATCGTCTCAACAGGCTTTTGGAGCAGTAAGCTGCTCAGTCGTGGATGGAAGCAATGCTACAGTGCGCGCACGTTTGATGGCTACAGTCAGCAAGCGTTGCAATTGTTGAACAATATCTTATTATGTACCTTTTCTTACTAAAAACTTAATAGGGATGCTCATGGGCTCTAGAACATCCCTGCTTTGCCTTGCTGTCCGGTCGTACGGAGGATGTGCAGAAAAGTGCCTATTCTACTAAGCCGCTATATTTGTATCGCAGAAGCAAACAATTCTGTTTAAGATTTAACCCTCTATGCGATCTGCATTATAACAAGATGTGCGGAATCCGGCCTGGTTCCTCCAGCTAATGGAGTGATTGTAAGTGCTGTGGAATTACCCGCAGGATTTCGAACTGTGAGTACTGAATTGATGATTGTTGTTTGTACAAGCGCCATTCCTACTATTTGAGAAGTTCCTGTTGCACGCCCGACCACTGTATAGGCTAAGTCAGCACCATTTAGTGTTAAAATCAATTGACCCGCTTCATTTACATTTACCTGAAATAAAACCTGATATGTGCCAATTGCAGCCAAGTTAAATGAGCTCGCATTTATACGTGTAATCGCAGTCCCGCTAATTGGACCATCTTGCGGAAAACTTACGTCAGTGTTAGGAGCGACAGTTGCCGCGTTATTAGGAGGCATCAAGGCAAAAAAATCTGCAAAGCCTAATACTCCACCAGCCGGCCCTACAGGCCCCGTTGGTCCCGTTGCTCCTGTTGGACCCGTCAATCCAGCTGCGCCAATTGCTCCTGCAAGCCCTGCTAATCCTTGGGGCCCAAGTGCACCTATCGCTCCTACAAGTCCTGCTGCTCCCTGGGGTCCAAGTGCTCCTGTAAGTCCTTCGGGTCCAAGTTCGCCAATTGCTCCTACAAGTCCTGCTAATCCTTGAGGGCCAAGTGCTCCTGCGATTCCTTGGGGTCCAAGTGCTCCTATCGCTCCTATAAGTCCTGCTGCTCCCTGAGGTCCAAGTGCTCCTGCAAGTCCTTCGGGTCCAAGTTCGCCAATTGCTCCTACAAGCCCTGTTAGTCCTTGGGGTCCAAGAGCTCCTGCAAGTCCTTGAGGTCCAGCTTCTGCAATGGCTCCAGCAAGCTCTCGTAGTAATTGCTGCCCGTCAGGTGGGGGACACTTTTTACAAGCTATCTTCTTAATAACTCGAGGACGATGTTTCTTTTTTTTCCCTTTTGGACGGCACACAATAATGGGTTTCCTTTTGCAACGTTTTTTTATAATGGGACAACTCAATACGACACCTCCTATAAAGATTGTTCAGTGTACGTGAGTTGTTTTTCTTAAGCATGGACTAATAGCCAACTATTGTCTAGACTAGAAACTATTTATAGAAAAATAGGCCCTTTCGTATGATATGAACGTCCAATAGCCCCCACCTAGCGGCGGGAGCGAGATTTAGCCTATTATCAATTCAAGCGGTTCCGGGTTCAAAAACAATAGAAACAAAACACGGGGGATCCTAATCAAAGGATCCCCCGTACTCAAGTAACGACCTATTCAGTCGTATATGGCAGCAATGCTACTGTACGCGCACGTTTGATTGCAACAGTCAGCAAGCGTTGGTATTTCGCGCTTGTTCCAGTCACACGGCGTGGCAAGATTTTGCCGCGCTCGCTGATGAACTTACGGAGCAAGTCCGTGTCTTTATAGTCAATGTGAGTAATTTTGTTTACAGTGAAGAAACAAACTTTACGGCGTTTGTTGCGTCCGCCTTTGCGGCCGCCGAATTTGCGTTCTGGACGTTCTCCGTCTCCGCCTTCTCTTTGCTTAAAGCTCATTCGTATCCGTCCTTTCAATTAAAATGGCAAATCATCTTCTGATATATCGATCGGTCGACCATCATCCGAGAATGGGTCACGGCTGTCGTTGCGTGAGTTGTTACCCGACCGGCTTCCGCCGCCGCTGCCGCCATAAGACGAGCCGCCGCCACCGCCGAAAGATCCGCCGCCATTGTTATTGCCGCCGCTGTAGCTATTGCCGCCTTCTTCACGCGGAGCTCCGCCTTCGCGATTGGATTCCAAGAAACGAACGTTATCGGCAATAACTTCCGTCACGTAGACGCGTTTGCCTTCGTTGTTCTCGTAGTTCCGCACTTGAATGCGTCCCTCAACCGCCGTTAAGCGGCCTTTACGCAAGTAGTTGGCGCAAGTTTCAGCGAGCTGCCGCCAAGTTACGACCGGAATAAAATCCGCCTCGCGTTCGCCTTGTCCGCTCGTAAACGGACGATCGACCGCAATTGTAAATTGTGTCACGGCAACGCCTGCAGGTGTATAACGGAGCTCAGGGTCTCTCGTCAATCTGCCAATCAGAATTACACGGTTCAACATCGTTCCAGACCTCCCAATCGATCATCCTGGCATGGCTTAGGCTACGTCTCTAACGATCAACGAACGGATAACTTCATCCGTAATCTTCATGATGCGGTCGAGTTCGTTCACAACTTCAGTCGTTGCATTGAAATGAACCAGAACGTAGTAACCATCACGAATCTTATTGATCTCATACGCAAGACGACGTTTGCCGATCACATCAGTCTTAGTGACTTCACCGCCGTTGTTGATGATGCCATTGAATTTGTCAACGAGAACTTGAACTTGTTCTTGCTCTACGTCCGGACGAATGATGTACATCACTTCATATTTGCGCATATTGTTTCACCTCCTTTTGGACTAAACGGCTCCGCAAAGGGAGCAAGGAGCGGTTATGATTGGATCATACTCGCATCTATATACTATATCAAATCGCCCACCGCATGACAAGTCGGTTCCGTTTTCCGTTTTCTCCCGTTCATGATCGCAGGCAGTGCAGCCCATACTAAAAGACAGACGGCATATAAGGAGGTGAGCGGTATGGGTGAATGGACGGTTTTTTCTCCCGGCGATAGTGCACCGAATGACGGCACTTATATTGAAATAGGAGTAAACGCCTTCCACATGGGCGTTAACGATCCGAAGAAGGTTCGGCTTGCAAAAGGCGAGCGTTTTCCGGAAACGTCGAATCATGAACGCAAATGGAAACGGATGGGCCGCAACAGTTAGAAATTATTTTTACGGATCGCTGTATAAAGCATGGTTCTTCCGGACATCATACTATATGACGGCGCGAAGAGAGGTGTGGTTCCGTTGAACCAAACGGTGCAAGGGCTACAAGAGGAATTGGTCCACTCAGCGTAGAAGCGGAGGGTTGTGCTAAAGACACTTATCTGTAACACACGCGCATTCCATTCGGATTTAACGATGAAGCATTAGTGGAATTGTTTCCGATTGTAAAATGCATGCTCCTGTTTTCTTTTGAAGTGTGAATTCATTAACTCAAACGATCAAGCGCCGTCACGGAAGAGAGCTCGCAAGAGCTCTCTTCTTTTGTTTGTTAAATAAATTAGTATTTCAGCAATAAAAAAACCTTCTACAAGTTCTTGTAGAAGGTTGTCTGTTTATTATTTAGGTGGCGGAGAAGGTGGGATTCGAACCCACGCACGCTTTGACACGCCTAGCTGATTTCGAGTCAGCCCCCTTGGGCCTCTTGGGTACCTCTCCGCATGTAATAAATAATATATCATACCGATTGGACATGCGCAAGTGCCCATCGCTTGTTTTCTTCAAAAAATTTATGCGCCAGCGGATCGCCCTGTACTTCTCGGAAAATACACCGTAATGACGGTACCCTCTCCCCGCTCCGATTCGACCTCGATCGTTCCGTTATGAGCCTCCACAATCATCTTGGAAATGCTCATCCCCAGACCGGAACCCTCAGTCGACTCTTCTGTATTCGTGCCGCGGTAATAGCGTTCGAACAGTCGGTTCCTTACTTCCTCGTCCATCCCGATCCCGTTATCCGCGACACTTACATACAGCTCGTCATTCATCATGCCGCAGGATACTGTGATAACCACATTTGCCGGGTTATGCTTAATTGCATTGGACAGCAAATTATCGAACAATCGCTGCAGCCATTTTTCGTTGCCGCTCATCCACAGCGGCCCCTCTTCCCCATCATAGTGGAATTGAGCCGTCGTCAGCGTTGCGTCATTGACGTATTGCAAGACGCATTGTCGCAATACCTCGTTCAAATCGACAGCAACAAGCTCTACCGTCGCGGCATGCTGCTTCAATTCGGATATATGCGAAAAGTCGGAAATGAGCGCCAGCATATAGTCGCCTTTCTCGCGAATTTGCCTACCCATTTCCTTTAGTTCTTCCGCCGACCAATCCGCCGAGCTTTCCTCCAAAATATAACCATATCCCTGCACCGTCGACAATGGCGTCCTGAGATCATGGGATATGCCCGACATCCATTCCTCGCGCAGCAGCTCCAATCGGGCGCGGTCTTTCTCGGTCTGAGCGAGTCGCTCAGCCATCTGATAAAAACTGTGAATGACCTCTTTATACAAGCGGTAGCGATGCCTTAGCTTGCCATTGGCTTTAAATATTTTTCGCCGATCCTTGGCTGTAAATACTTCTTCATAGCTGCCTTGATTCATCCTCTCAAACCATCCGGCAAACAAAATAAGCGGCTGCGCATACCGGTTTCCATGCCACAACGACAATATTAAGGATAACAACAGAAGGCTAGCCGTGATGATCGCCAAAATCTGAACAGCTTCCCTGAATATCCACACAGTCGATGACCTTGGATCATCATTTGGCGAGTACAGCACCCAGACCGGCGCGTTTTCGTTCGCCTGGAACACTTCAATCCGGGTATCGTAATCACCTGGCGCCTGACGAAGCGCAACGATCTCTAAAGGTTTGTAAGCAGGCGGAGCATGCGCCGGATCGCCAATTGCCTGAATTTGCTCGCCATCTTGATTCATGATTGTTAGATAGCTTTCTGAGGCTTTTAGTAACGGTTCGAGCGCTTTCCTGTTGTTTTCGTCGACCCGACCGTTGCTTCCATAGCGGTCATGCCAATTCATTAGCTGATCCAGTTGCGTATTTTCATAGCCTAGCATAAACAAGATCGGCGGATTATAGCTTTCGTCCAACAGCGTATCGACGATTTCTCCGTTATAGCGTCTTGACTCCTGTATGCTTAACAATTGGGGAATGGAATAGGCTTTCGGCTGCTCTGAATCGGTATTGTATTCATAGATAACTTCTCCTTGCATATTCAAAACCTGCAGCCAAGCCTCATACTGGCGAAATAACTTTTCCCAGCTTTTAGAAATTTTTATTTTATTTTCCTCCATATAGGTTTCCGATACAATTGAATCCAGACCGTTAACCGGAAAATTGCGCCGGATTTGCTCTCTGGTTACGAGGCCGATTACAACAATAACAATAGACAACACAAATAATACGATAAAAAAAGAATAAATGATCTGCTGATACGTGAAATGGAGCGCCATCCGCCGTTGCAGCTTCATCGCGTCATCGGCTCCTTCACAAGCTTGTAGCCAAGTCCTCTGACGGTCATTAGATGCGTCGGCGCGCTCGGATCAAATTCAATTCGCTCGCGAATACGGCGAATATGAACCATAACGGTATTATCATCCCCTAGGCCGTCTATGCCCCATACCGCCTCATACAGCTGCGTTTTGGAAAATACGATGCCCGGATGCTTGCAGAAATGAAGCAGCAGCTGAAAAACCTGCGCCGGACAATTGACCGGCTTCTCATCGACAAGCAGCTCGCCTTCAATCTCGCTTAACTGGAATCGACCATATCGGTACACCTTGCGATCGCTGCGCTGACCCGCATCTAGAGTAGTCCGTTCATCAGTCCGCCTAAGCCGCGCTTTAATGCGCGCCGCAATCTCAAGCGGGTTAAACGGCTTCGTTATATAATCGTCTCCACCCATCGCAAAGCCCGCCAGCACATCAAGATCGGAAACTTTAGCCGTCAAAAACAATATATACGGATTGCCGTATGCGCGCAGTTTGCCGCAAAGCTCCAATCCGCTGCCATCCGGAAGCATCACATCCAATATAATGACATCCGCCCCGTGGCGTGCGATCTGATCAATCGCTTCCTTGCAGCTTCCCGCCGTATATATTTGACTGAAGCCTTCCTTCTGCAGCACCATCTGCACCATTTTCACAATGGAAGGCTCATCGTCTACAATCAATACCTTATTGGTTATCATCGCTCATCACCCAATATCACTCTATCATGCCAACCTTAACTGCAGTTTAACATAATTGGTAAAAATTAAGCGACTGTTATCTTTCCGTTTCATTTTCATTTAGCGGCGGCATTTACCATTAATTCCGAGGTGATCGAGAGATGAACAAATCTTTTCAATCGGGAAACCGAGTACGCATTATCGATTCAATACGGGGCTTTAGTTTATTAGGCATTCTGCTTTGCAACATGCTTATTTTTCAGTATGGAATGTACGGGAAAGATCAGCTTCACTTTTTCGGTCTGTCCAACTGGGACTTGGCAATGGATCAGGTTTTGCTGATTGTAGCGGAAAGAAGCTTTATGCCGATTTTTATGTTTCTGTTCGGGTACAGTCTTTTTAAACTGCGGGATCGGCTTGCGCAAAGCGGTTTCACTCCCTGGCGATCGCTGGTTAGACGTTTTTCGTTGCTAATAGTGCTTGGCATGCTGCACGGGTTTTATTTGTGGGATGGCGACATTTTGCTGCCTTATGGCGCAATTGGCTTCCTGCTGCTGCTGTTTGTGAAAAGGAAAGCGAAAACGTTGGTCATCTGGTCCGCCGTCTTAAGCGCTCTGTTTGTTGGCTCCAGTTTACTTGCTATTGCTTCTCCGAATGAGGAGGTTGGTAACAAAGATGCTAAGATCGATGCATACATCGAACGTTCCATTACGGTAATAGGACAAGGCAGCTACTCAGATATCATCAAGTTCCGCGCCGAAGATCCTACGCTTCTCAATAAGGGTATCGGTTCCAAAATCTTGTTAGGATTTGTTGCTATGCCCATCATGTTGCTCCCTATGTTTCTGCTTGGCATTGCTGCGGCTAAAAAAGGCTGGTTTCACAATCCGCACCAAGAGCGCAGGCGATATTGGCTTATGGTTGGCTGGCTCATCCCGTTAGGCGCCGGATTAAAAAGCGTGTGCGTGCTTCTTCTGCACGATAAAACTTGGAGCGCCGGTTTGATTGAATTTGGCGGCCAGCTGCTTGCGCTTGGCTATATCGGCGCCTTCGCTTTAGCCTTATCTCATCTATCCAGCTCTTCCTTCTTTCGCATCGCCTTTGAATCGGTCGGCAGACTGTCATTAACCAATTATCTAATGCAATCGGCCATCTGCACCACCCTATTTTATGGCTATGGGCTTGGCTGGTTTGGAAAAATCGGAATCACCTACGGCATACTGCTAGCTATTGTTATATACAGCTTTCAAGCAATTGCATCCAGCTTTATGCTTCGATATGTCCAGTACGGACCTTTGGAATATCTGCTTCGCATTTGGACCTACTTCTCATTCAAAGGCAAACCCCGGCTAAGTAAAACAGTTGTGTCCGACAAAACCGTAAACTTATAAATCCCGTTAAAAAAAGGCGTCCCGCTGTCATCTTGGCTTTGATGACTACTGGGACGCCTTTTCCATTGGACAAAGCGCTGCTTCTTTATCCATTCTTTATTGACCTGCTTCATCCAGCTGCTGTTCATCTTCTTTTGGAGCGGAACGAAGCACTTTCTTCATATTTTTCTCAAACTTCGCCCGCGGAATGAGGACGCTATGCTTACAGCCAACACATTTAATGCGAATATCCATCCCCATCCGGATAATCTCCATTTCGTTAGATCCGCATGGATGCTGCTTCTTCATTTGCACGATGTCGCCTAATTCAAATTGTTTGCGTTCCATCAATCAACGCCCCCTTCTTTCCGCTGATAGGTAACCATCCTCGGATACGGAATATCAATTCCATTCTCGTCTAGCGCCTTCTTGATCGCCAGATTCATCGACCTCGCTACGCCGATATTGGCGCTTGGCAAGCATTCAGCTGTAATACGCAGCTTTACATCTGTTGCGCCAATCTGCTGAACGCCCAAAATTTCAGGCTGCTTCACGAGATTTGGGTCCTCCAACTGATTCATTGCCTCACGAATGACCGTCGTCGCCCGATCAACGTCTTCTTCATAGCTTATTGCCACGTCAACGACTGCTACCGAGTTGTTGATCGAAAAGTTAGTGACCTCATTAATCATGCCGTTCGGAATAATATGTACTTCGCCGGTCCAATTCAAAATCCTTGTTGTCCGCAGCCCGATGACCTCTACCGTCCCTTTAAACTGCCCTGTCTGAATGACGTCGCCAACCGCGAATTGGTCTTCCAATATGATAAAGAAGCCTGCAATAATGTCTTTCACCAGGCTCTGCGCGCCAAATCCGATCGCTAGACCGATTACGCCAGCTCCTGCCAAAAGCGGCGCCAGCTCGATTCCGAATTCCGATAAAATAATCATAAACGTAATGAAATACCCGATATAGGAAAATACGTTTTTGATCAGCTTACCGACCGTCGTTACTCTCCGGCTCTGGTTCGGCAGTCTTTTGGCTGCTTGATTCAAAATGACCCGATCAATTAATTTATTGGCAATCCAAATGATGATCGGTCCAATAATGATTATTGCGGCTATACGAAAAACCGATTGTCCGAATCCGCTCCAAAACTGTTCATCTGACAGCCATGACATTACTTTTTGAAACTCTACAAGCTCGCTTCCTGTCATTTGCTTCACCATCCCTTGCCTTCACTTGCTCAAGCCGCCTTAGTCCAATTCGACCTGCTCATATCCGGCAGCCGCAGCAAGCGGCTTGAAAATTCCTCGTATCTCTACATGCTCCGAAACGATAACGTCTTTTACCGTATGCAGCGCATCCTCGGGAAAATGAATAGATAACGCGCAGCCGGCTGTAATCTCTTTTGGCGTCGGGCATATATCAATATCTATCTCTGCGTATTCGAGCAGCATCTCTGCACGAAGCGCCTGTTGCGTTGAATCGAAGGCGATTAGCATCAATTTCCTCTCTCCCTCAGTCGGCAAAACGAAAGTACTGCGTTTTCGACGTATAAAATGGTTCTCTCATCCATATACTAGTATCATATTGTGATTTACGGAGGGGATTCTATGAAACTATCTTTTGCGAAGGATATTCCGCTGAAAGTACCGTATACGGAAACCAATGTCGTCGGAATGCTTGTCAACCGTTTGTCTCTGTTGATTAACGAAATGGCAGCCGGACGGCCCGTTGTCATTGTTTGCATCGGAACCGACCGTTCGACCGGCGATTCACTTGGACCTATTATCGGCACATCGCTCGCAAAATATCAAAGTCCCCACTTCTCCATTTACGGTACGTTGGAGGAACCCGTTCACGCCATGAATTTGGAGGATACCATCCTTCAGATCAACCGCAGCTTTCATAAGCCCTTCGTTATTGGTATTGACGCATGTCTCGGCCAAGTGTCCAGCATCGGCTCGATTCAAGTTGGAACCGGCCCCGTACGTCCTGGCGCTGGCGTCAATAAAGAGTTGCCGCCTGTCGGAGACATTCATATTACGGGAATCGTTAACGTCGGCGGCTTTATGGAATACTTCGTTTTGCAGAACACTCGCCTTCATCTTGTGATGAAAATGGCTGACGTTATCGCTTGCAGCCTTTTCTCCGCTGTCGTCAACAGCGTTCATGCCGTTGCCCGGACGAGAGAAATGGCCGCCTCCCGTGAATTATTATCCGACTAACATCGACGCTACTTAGCCTGCTCGATCACTTTCCGCTCCTCTGGCGTCAACGGGTAGCTGGATTCGCCTTTTTCGAGCGGCTTTGCATATACATACGTGTTTTCTCGGCTGTGAATACCCGATAGCACAACGCCATCTTGCGCCGTATTAACAACTGCAATGGAAAAGCTCAGGTCGCTTCCTTGATCGGCAAATGCGTTATAGCGCAACACGCCGATGCGGCCTTTTTCTTGCTTCTGCACTTGCTGCACTTGTTCAAGCTGTTTCTGCATACGCTGCGCATGTTCTTCTTGCGCGGCGATTGTATTTCTTAGTTCAAGGATGACCTCTTCTAAATCCGTAACGCCTGTGCCGCCCATCACTTCAACGTATTGCTTTCTTAACTTTTTCAATCGGCTTCCAACTACCAGAACGCGAATTCCGATAAAAATAACGAACAATGCCAATACAACCGTAACCCCATTCATCGGGTTATACATCCACTCATCCATTGCAGTACTCCGCCCCCATATGTCCATTCAACTCGTTAAAACGCATATTGCTTTCTAATCTCTCTCACCGCATCGACTAACGCATCCGCTTCCGCTTCTGTTGTGAAACAGCCTACGCTCGCTCGCACAGCCCCCGTCTGCATTGTTCCTGCCCGCACATGCGCAAGCGGCGTACAATGATATCCCGCTCTGACCGCAATATTATAATGCTGATCGAGTATGTACGACATCTCTGAAGGGTCAATTCCTTCCGCTACTAACGAAACAATTCCGGTGCGTTCTTCGCCAAGCTTTGGACCCAGTACCTTTACCCCATCGATCGCCAATAGCCCTTCCATCATTCGCTGCGTCAGCGACCATTCCTTAGTATGGATGTTCTTCACCGTCTCATTCAACACAAACTGAACGCCTGCTTTTAACCCCGCCAAGCCTGGCGTGTTTTGCGTCCCCGCCTCGTATCGATCTGGCCGCACACTAGGCTGCTCAGGCGCCTCTGATTGACTCCCCGTACCGCCATGCAGCTGTGGAACCAGATCAACATTCGGATGGATGTACAAGCCTCCTGTGCCCTGTGGACCGAGCAAGCCTTTATGCCCCGGAAAAGCCAGCATATCGATACCCATGCCTTCCACATCGAGCTCAAGAATACCCGCGCTTTGCGCCGCATCTACGAGCAGTTTAACCCCCTTGGATCGCGCCAATTCACCAATGCTGGCTAGAGGCATGATCGAACCCAGCAAGTTCGAACTATGATTTACGATCAATAAAGTCGTACGTGCCGTTATCGCAGCGGCAATCTGATCTACGGCCATAACGCCATTTTCATCCGTATCGACATAGGTCACTTCAATCCCTATCGTTTGCTTCAAAAACTCTAACGGACGCCTAACGGAATTATGCTCAACCGAAGTCGATATAACATGGTCGCCCGGTTTCACATACCCTTTGATCGCCATATTCAATGCAGCAGTTGTATTCGCCGCAAACGCGATGTCATTGGGGTTTTTAATACGAAACAGCTTGCTCAATTGTTTGCGTGTATCAAACAGTACGCGGCTCGCTCTAACCGCCATCTGATGGCTTCCTCTTCCCGGATTCGCCGAGTCATGAATCATCGCATGCTGTACGGCTTCAATAACAACTTGCGGCTTCGGCCAAGATGTCGCTGCATGATCTAAATAGATATATGGCTTCTCACTCATTACAATGCCTCCAATCACCGATCAGAACCTTCAAAACCCCTCATATTTCTTTGCAAAAAAAACAATAGCATACCTTAGTTTAATCGTTCGAATCGAAGATTACAACTTTGGTATGCTATCTATTTTCCCTAGTTATTGGGCGATATATTGCAGCAATTCGAGCAATCTCTCTAAGTCTTGCTTGTTATAATATTGCAGCTCGATTTTACCTTTATCCTTCTGTTGTTTAATCTTCACGGTCGTTTTAAACCGCTCCCGCAAAGACTCCTCGATGCTATCAATATAGGGGTCGCGATTTTTCGCCTTTGGCTTAGCTGCAGGAACATGATCAGCTTCTGCTTTCGTCTCCAGCTTTTGAACAGCTTCCTCCAATTGGCGAACGCTCCAGCCTTGCGAAACAATTAGATCTGCTAATTCCTTCTGCACCGATTCTTTTTTAATACCTACCAACGCTCTAGCGTGCCCCATCGAAATTGTTCCACGTGAAACATTATCTTTTATTTCGGAAGGCAATGAAAGCAATCGTAGGAAGTTTGCAATATGAGAACGGGATTTACCGACCTTCATGGACAATTCCTCTTGCGTAAGCTTGAATTTATCCATCAGACCTTGATAAGCAATAGCCGTTTCAATCGCATTCAAGTCCTCGCGCTGTAAATTCTCGATGAGCGCAATTTCCATCACTTGCTGATCCGTAAAAGAACGCACTACTGCCGGAATCGTTGTATTGCCGCATAGCTGCGAGGCGCGGAAACGGCGTTCCCCTGCAATGATCTCATACCCTTTCAACACCGTGCGCACAATAATAGGTTGAATGACGCCATGCTGCTTAATCGACTCCGCCAATTCACGAATCGCATCTTCATCGAATGTCTTACGCGGTTGATACGGATTCGCGCGCAACTGCGTCAAATCAATCTCAATGACTTTATCGTCCTCATTAACCGATAGCGATGGAATGAGCGCATCAAGCCCTCTACCTAGCCGCTTGCTCATACGTAATCACTTCCTTAGCGAGTTCAAGATATACTTCCGCCCCTTTGGATCGCGGATCATAAGTAATGATCGCTTGACCATGGGAAGGCGCTTCACTCAAACGTACATTTCGCGGAATAATCGTCTGATATACTTTCTGTTGGAAATACTTTTTAACTTCTTCAATAACTTGAATCCCGAGATTCGTCCGTGCATCCAGCATCGTAAGAAGAACGCCCTCTATTTGCAGCGTTGTATTCAAGTGCTTTTGAACGAGACGGACCGTATTCAACAGCTGGCTTAACCCTTCCAATGCGTAATATTCGCATTGAATCGGGATGATGACCGAATCTGCAGCCGTTAACGAATTGATCGTCAACAACCCTAGGGATGGCGGGCAATCGATCAGTATGTAATCAAATTGATCCTTCACCATATGCAGCATTTGCTTCAATCTCACTTCGCGAGATATACGCTGCACAAGCTCGATTTCAGCACCAGCCAATTGAATCGTTGCCGGAATAATTTTCAGTCCGGGAATTTCTGTTTCGCACATCGCTTCATTCGGATGCACTTCATCAATAAGAACATTATAAATGCAGTTTGCCACATCGGCTTTATTAATCCCGATACCGCTAGTCGTATTCCCCTGAGGGTCAATATCGACGAGCAATACTTTCCGGCCTAGCGATGCCAGACAAGCCCCGAGATTAACCGTGGTCGTCGTTTTACCAACCCCGCCCTTCTGATTGGCAATTGCTATTATTTTAGTCAAGCGTATTCACCTCTACCTGTTCCAATCTACTAAATGTTTCGTTAGCCATTCTTGTTGCCCTATCTTTTCCAACATTTTTCGTACAAATGGATTCGCCGCCCTCATGTTTGAGGGCGGCATATAGGAGCGTTCGATGCCGTTTACCGGGCCAACGCTATCTATTTTTGTTTCGGAATTTGAATAACGATCTCATAATGATCGCCATGATCCTTCTCATTCGTCTTAATTGGCAATCCGGATCCGGCTACCATTTCGATCGACTGGCGGATTGTATTCACTGCGAGACGAACATCCTTCGTAAACGATATCCGCTTCGCTTTCTTTATTTTAGATGATTCCTTCAAAAATGCAATGCGCACTTCTGTCTGCTTTACATTTAAATCCTTAGCAATAATTTCCTCGAGCACTTGAAGCTGCAATTCCTCACTATCTAACGATAACAAGGCACGAGCATGACGCTCTGTTATCTTTCTTTCTATTAGTGCTGTTTTGATCGTGTCATTTAACGCCAACAAGCGAAGCTTATTCGCAATCGTCGATTGGCTCTTGCCTAGACGCTGCGCCAAGCTTTCCTGCGTCAATTGATGCAACTCAATCAGCTTTTGATAAGCGATCGCTTCCTCAACAGCAGTCAAGTTTTCACGTTGCAAGTTTTCAATTAGCGCAATAGATGCCGTTTGTGAATCGTTGAATTCGCGGACAATTGCCGGAATGGTCTCGTAACCAAGCTTTGTGACCGCACGCCAGCGACGCTCTCCGGCGATGATCTCATAACGGTTATTGCGCATACGAACAACGATCGGTTGAATGATGCCATGTGTTTTGATCGTCTGGCACAGCTCTTCAATCCGGTCATCGTCAAAAATCGTTCTTGGTTGAAACGGACTTGTATCAATCTCACCTATCGGTATTTGACGAATTTCTTCTTGTCCTGTCCGTTGTTCGCTCAGACCAAATAAACGGGAAATTTGCTCTTTCATCGTATCTACTATCACCCGATCACGAAACGCAACTCAAGCAAGAAGCAACGTTTCTAATTATAGATTTCTTTAGCAATGAAATATACCAGTTTGTATGAATTGCCCTACTGCTATTTTACCACACTATGCCATTCATACAAATCCACCTGGCTATGTTGTTCGATATATTAATTTTCGACCTTCGGCGTTTTATTTCCTGCTTGACATCACATTTCTATGCTTATTCTGCCATAAAACTGCTGACTATTTCAGTCTTTTGTTTAGCAAAAGAAAAAGAGTAATGTTTCACGTGAAACATTACTCTCTCTTCATCAAATTTCTATACAATGGGCTGTTTAATTGGCGTACCCGCTTTGCGTGGGTATTTTTGGGGCGTTGCATCCGTCTTCTCGATCAACACAATATAGCGCTCTGATTGTTCGAAAGGGAGCTTAAAGTTGTGTTGAGCACGTACAACACCTTTCAATTCACGCAAGCTAACGGCTGCTTCGCGAACCTCATCCTCACTTTGCGAGCCTTTCATTGCAGCAAAGATACCTTTCTTGCGTGTGAAAGGCAAACAAAACTCGTTTAGTACATTCAAGCGAGCAACCGCCCTAGCGGTTACAAGATCGTAACGGTCACGATGCTCTGCCAACCGCGAAATGTCTTCCGCACGGCCATGAACGCATTGAACATCCGAAAGACCCAGTTGTTCCACCAAATGTGATAAAAACTGAATTCGTTTGTTTAATGAATCAACAATGACGACCTTCAAATGGGGGAAACATATTTTCAATGGGATGCTGGGAAATCCTGCGCCAGAGCCGATGTCGGCAACACTGGTCACTTCCTTCATATCAATGAAAAACGACAGCGCCGCTGAATCGTAGAAATGCTTCTCGTAAACCGCATCCCGCTCTGTAATGCCGGTTAAATTCATCCGTTCATTCCATTCCACAAGCAGGCGGAAATACGTATCAAACTGATCCAGTTGACGATCGGATAACGAAATGCCGTTCTCCTCCATCAGCTGCACAAACCATTTATTCGTCTCTTCCATCCGTTATCCTCTCGACGCTGTTACGCGATTATAATGCTCCAAGTAAACAATCAAAATTGAAATATCCGCAGGTGTTACTCCAGCAATACGCGAAGCTTGACCGATGGACAAAGGCCGGATCGAGGCAAGCTTTTGTTTCGCTTCAGAAGCCAGACCGTGAACTTCCGCATATTCAATGTCATCCGGAATTTTCTTTTTCTCCATCTTGTTAAGACGCTCAACCTGCAGCAGCTGCTTCTCAATATAACCCGCATATTTAATTTGAATTTCCGCTTGCTCCTTCATTTCCTCTGTTAAAGGCAAATCGGAAGGCGCAATGGTTTCCAACATGCTATACGTAATTTCAGGGCGTCGCAGCAATGTTAACGCATCAACGGTGAAATTGATCGGCGCCGAGTTTGCAGCAGCAAGAATCGCTTCCGCTGCTTCCGGACGGATTTTCGTTGTACGCAGTCTTTCAAGCTCTTCCGCAACCAGCTCTTTCTTCTTCAAGAACGATTGATAGCGCTCTTCCGAAATGAGCCCAATCTCATAACCAATTGGCGTCAAACGCAGATCAGCATTGTCATGGCGCAGCAGCAAACGATATTCGGCACGGGAAGTCAACAAACGATAAGGATCATTTGTCCCCTTCGTCACCAAATCATCAATCATAACGCCGATATATCCTTGTGACCTTTCAATAATGACCGCTTCTTTTCCTTGCACTTTACGAGCTGCATTAATACCGGCAATAATGCCTTGTCCAGCCGCTTCCTCATACCCGGATGTGCCATTGATTTGTCCAGCTGTGAATAAACCGTCAACTACCTTTGTCTCCAGCGACGGCCATAGCTGCGTCGGTTTTACTGCATCGTATTCAATCGCATAACCGTTACGCATCATCTCAACATTTTCCAATCCTGGGATTGATCGTAAAATGCCTAATTGTACATCCTCAGGCATACTCGTCGAGAGCCCTTGCACATAATATTCCGAAGTATGCTTGCCTTCCGGCTCAAGGAAAATTTGATGCTTCGGTTTATCGGCAAAACGGACGATTTTATCTTCGATGGACGGGCAGTAACGCGGCCCTGTGCCTTCGATTGCTCCCGAGAACATCGGTGCGCGATGCAAATTATCGTTAATGATTTGATGCGTTTTTTCCGACGTGTAAGTCAACCAGCAAGGCAACTGCTCATTGTCTGAAGATACGGTCTCATGCGAGAAAAACTTCGGCTTCTCGTCTCCAGGCTGAATTTCCGTCTTGGAGAAATCGATCGTATCCTTATGAACACGCGGCGGCGTACCCGTTTTGAAGCGAACCAGATCAAAGCCATGCTCCTTCAAGCTCGCGGATAATCGAATGGAAGGCTGTTGATTGTTAGGGCCGCTTTCATACATGAGCTCGCCCATAATGATTTTGCCGCGCAAATATGTGCCTGTCGTAATAATGACCGCTTTAGCACGATAAATCGCTCCGGTTTTCGTGATAATGCCTGTAATTTTGCCTTCTTCAACGATCAGCTCCTCCGCCATCCCTTGGCGAAGCGTCAAATGATCGGTCTCTTCAATCGTTTTCTTCATCGTGTGCTGATACGAGAATTTGTCAGCTTGCGCGCGCAGCGCGTGGACGGCTGGTCCTTTACCGGTATTCAGCATCCTCATCTGAATAAACGTTTTATCAATGTTGCGTCCCATTTCTCCGCCAAGCGCGTCAATTTCACGCACAACATGGCCTTTTGCTGGTCCGCCGATCGACGGATTGCAGGGCATGAACGCAACCATATCCAAATTGATCGTAAGCAACAGCGTTTCGCAGCCCATCCGCGCCGCGGCAAGCGCCGCTTCGCAGCCGGCATGACCCGCGCCAACGACGATCACTTCATATTGTCCCGCTTCGTAACTCATATCTTTCTTCCCTCCGTATCATACAGTAAATCCATTTTTATTGAAGCCCCGTAGCAACGGAGAGAAAGGTTGAGCTGGAGGAGCATCAGCGTTGGATAAGGTGTGACTTTGAGCTCCGCCCAAAGATCCTGATGTCAAGTCCAACCTTTCTTGCAGTTGCGGCTATTAGGCTTAAGACTAATTTATTTACACTACCTTTATTTCCCCAAGCAGAACTGGGAAAAGATTTGATCGATCAGCGAATCGCCAACCTCATCGCCTAAAATCTCGCCAAGCGATTCCCAAGCTGAACGCACATCGATCTGAATCAAATCAATCGGTATGCCGGCATTCGATGCTTCGATGGCATCCAAGAGCGATTGCTGCGCCCGCTTAAGCAGAGAAATATGCCGAACATTGCTGACATATGTCAAATCCCCGGAATCAAGCTTGCCTTCGAAAAACATCGTGCTAATCGTTCTCTCCAGCCGGTCCAGCCCTTCTTCCTCCAGCACAGACATCCGCACGATAGAATCCGGTTTGCTGCGACGCTCGACTTCTTCCATATTCAGCTTGCCGCTAAGATCTGTTTTATTAATGACGACGATAACCGGACGTCCGCTCAGTTGATCAAGCAATGCCCGATCATCCTCATGCAGCTCTTCGTTGTAATTGAGGACAAAAAGAATCAAGTCCGCTTCCTCCAGCGCGTTGCGCGAGCGCTCTACGCCGATCCGCTCCACGACATCGTCGGTTTCGCGAATGCCCGCTGTATCGAGCAGCCGCAGCGGAATGGAGCCTAATGTCACATACTCCTCTATAACATCACGCGTCGTTCCGGGAATATCGGTCACGATCGCTTTGTTCTCCTGGACAAGCATATTGAGCAGCGATGACTTGCCGACATTCGGCCGGCCAACAATAGCGGTCATTATGCCTTCTCTTAATATTTTGCCTTCATTTGCTGTTTTTAACAGCTTGCCGATCTCCTCCAGCGTTTTCCCGCTTTGTTCGCGAATATAGGCGCTGGTCAAATCCTCGACATCATGCTCCGGATAGTCGATATTCACTTCGATGTGCGCAAGCAGCTCAATGACCGTCTGACGAAGCGCTTTAATCCGTTTCGACAGCGTACCCTCCGCCTGCTTGCGGGCAATCGAGAAAGCGCGATCCGACTTCGACCGGATCAAATCGATGACAGCCTCGGCCTGCATCAAATCGATGCGTCCATTCAAAAACGCACGCTTCGTAAATTCGCCAGGCTCAGCCAGCCGCAATCCTTCTTGCAGCAGCACAACATCAAGCACCTTTTTAACAGCGACAACGCCGCC
The DNA here is from genome assembly GCF_009737085.1 of Paenibacillus sp. NEAU-GSW1. Taxonomy (GTDB): domain Bacteria; phylum Bacillota; class Bacilli; order Paenibacillales; family Paenibacillaceae; genus Pristimantibacillus. Next base: position 14,867 of record NZ_WOVL01000034.1, on the reverse strand, counting down.
ATGAGCATTTATTTCAACGACATCTTCTGCCGTGAACGACTTCGGACCTCTCATTAATGTAACGATAACTTCCTCCACTTGCTCACCCGTAACCGGATCAACGATGTGGCCGTAATGCACGGTATGCGATTCTGCGTCGCGCAGCGATAGCTTGGAGCGAAAAATACGCGAAGTTGCTTCAATCGCATCGGGACCGCTCACCCGAATGATCGCTATACCGCCTTCTCCAACCGCCGTCGAGATTGCGGCAATGGTATCATGTACCACCTCATTCAACACCCTCTCAAACACTTCTAAAATGGAAAAACAGCAATGACCATAATAGCCATTGCTGCGAATCGATAACTTCAGCTATACTGTCTTGTCTTTCAGGGCAATGACAACGCGCCGGTTAGGCTCGTCGCCTTTGCTGTAGGTTTTCACCTTCGGATGGTTCTGCAATTGCGAATGGATCACCTTTCGCTCATGCGGCGACATCGGCTCCAGCACGACCTCTTTTCTCGTGCGGATTACTCTGCCAGCCAGCCTCTCCGATAATTCCTCCAGCGTCTTGCGGCGCCGCTCGCGAAAATCTTCCGCATCAAGGACGATACGCAAATGCGAGTCCGAAAAGCGGTTAGCAACAATATTAACCAAGTACTGCAACGCATCGAGCGTTTGCCCGCGGCGTCCAATCAGCATGCCGAGTTCCCCGCTGCCCGAAATGGACAGTTGAGTACCTTCTCTCGTTTGTTTTTGTTCGACAGCGACCGTAAGCCCCATCGTACTTGCCACTTCACGAAGAAATTGCACTGCTTCATTTGTTGGATCAGGTATAAGCTCCAGTTCAACTTTCGCTTCTTTCACGCCAATCAGGCCAAGTCCGAACAGCCCTTTCGCAGGCTGCTCAAGCACCGCTACCTTAACGCGATCCTCGGTTACATTTAATGTTGCCAATCCGCTCCGAACTGCATCTTCAATCGTCTTTCCTGATGCTACGATTTTCTTCATTTCGCGAGGGCCTCCTTACCCTTGTCAGATGAACGTACGTACAGGAAGTAGTTTTGAACAATTGTATAGATATTCGAGAAAATCCAGTACAACGGCAATGCCGAAGGGAAGTTAAGCGCCATAACGAAGATCATCACCGGGAAAATAGCGAGCATCATGCCCATGCCCGGCATCGTCTGTGTTTGCTGCGCTTGCATCATTTTCGATTGGATGAACGTCGTTGCTGCAGCGATCAGCGGCAAAATGTACCACGGACCCGGCTCGCCGAGCGCCAATCCCAAAAATTCATGCGAACGTACGTCTGGATTCATATAAATCGCATTATACAGCGCAATGAACACCGGCATCTGCACGATGAGGGGCAAACATCCCGCCATCGGATTAACCTGGTTCTGTTGGAAGAGCTTCATTGTCTCTTCCTGCTGCTTCTGCGGGTTATCCTTGTACTTCTTCTTGATTTCCGCCATTTGCGGCTGAATCTTCTGCATCGCCTTCGAGCTGCGATACTGCTTCAGCGTAAGCGGCAGAATCGCCGTCCTAACGATAATCGTAAGCAATAGAATGGCTAAACCGTATGATCCGCCAAACCAGTCCGCGAACGAATCAAGCGTAATGGCAAAGTAATACACGACATTTTTTTCCCAAAAGTTTCCTGACTGTAAATCTTCCGTGCTCGTCGTATGGTTGATTTGACCGCCGCAGCCTGCGAGCAGCGCAACCATAAGCACCATGCCAATAACGAGCAGCCATTTGCGGTTAACTTTCCGAACCAACATGAAATCTCCTCTCTAAAAGGCAATGCAATTTCATCCGCAAGCCGCTCACGTAGACCGTCTTAAGCCTGCATACTCATTTCTATTGCGAAAACGCGCATTTCCCCCTCTAAATAAAGCGGCGAAACCGTTTACGCTTGTCTAATTGACTATACCATAATTTATAGGACAAAGAAAAGTGTCCTTCCCTATGTCCTGGATCTGTGCAATCGTTCTTCTTTCCGCAATAAACCTGCTTTTTTCAGCACATGCAAAATGCTTTTTTCGAGCATTTTCGTCTCCATTTCGACAGCCGGTTTTCTTACGATAAGAATGAAATCGATGTGCGGCACAATTTTATCTCCGTTTAGGCGGACGATCTCTTTGATTACGCGCCTCATCCGATTGCGAACGACGGCGTTTCCGATCTTCTTGCTGGCCGATACGCCAAGCCTGAACGGCTCCGCAACCGGCTGCTTGGACCAATAGACGACAAATTGACCGTTCGCAAACGATTTGCCCCATCTATAGATCCGATTAAAGTCAGCTCGGTTTCTCAGACGCAGTTTTCTTTGCACGACACCCGCTCCCTGCCTTCACTTCCTATAATAAGCCTCCCGCACAGTTCCCCATGCAGTATCGCCATCAGGGCAAAAAAAAAGACCACCCGACGTGGTCTTTTGCTTATGCGCTAAGAACTTTTCTTCCTTTTTGACGACGCGCCGCCAAAACTTTACGTCCGTTTTTCGATGCCATCCGTTTGCGGAAGCCATGAACTTTGCTGCGTTTGCTTACATTCGGTTTAAATGTAGGTCTCACTATTCTGCACCTCCAGTACATCATAATCCATTGCGGCCGGCAGCCCGCTGCGAGTAAACCCAGTCAAACGCCGTTCGCTAAAAAATCAGCTTTTTCAATTAAAACATGATTAAGACAAAAAGTCAATCAATCGCCCATTAGCCAAAATTTGTTGAAAACGATCGCTGGCATTCCCCTAACTAGGCTTATGCATAAGTTTCAAAATTATACACAAGCTACAATTTTACGATTCATTTCACTTGTCCCCAGAAAAACGATTATCCGATTCTTTTCGCTAATTTAATAACATGTGTATAATTTTCCGCCGCAAAAGGCGAACTATGTCGAAATGACAACAAGATATTAACAATATCTAGTGTTGTACATAACTTCTGTACACAAGCTATTGAATATGTGGATAAAAACCCACAATTCGTTGAAATATAAGGCATCTTTTGCTATGATTAATATGTTTTCGGTGTGGATACGTCGACCGAATCCCCAATCTTATTAACACCCTGTGGATAAGATTGTGAACAAACTAATCCCCTATTTATAACTTAGACGATTATAATTCTGCATATTGTGGACACTTTCGTTTAAAACAGGGGTTATTCGACATGCTTTAGCTTAACTGCGCCTTCGGGGCGATTTTAGAAAGGACTGACGTCTGTGGACAGCCATACCTATGATTTATGGCAGCAAGTGTTGTCGATCATCCAGACGAAGCTGAGCAAGCCGAGTTTCGATACTTGGTTCAAAGCGACTAAAGCTTCTTTTATAGATGACAATATGCTTGAAGTTACGGCGCCGACAACATTTGCCGCTGAATGGCTGGAAGGCCGCTATACGAAATTGATCCGCACGACGCTGTTCGAATTTTTGGGCCGGCAGGTCGACGTCCGCTTTTCGATTGAAGAAGCGAAAAGCGCGGAGCCGATCGCACCCCTTCCGCCCAAGCTAATTGAACCTGCCGTCGTATCGGAAGAGCCTCATTCCCATATGCTCAATCCAAAATATACGTTCGACACCTTCGTCATCGGCGCCAACAACCGGTTTGCCCATGCAGCATCGCTTGCAGTGGCAGAAGCGCCGGCAAAAGCGTACAATCCGCTGTTTCTGTATGGCGGCGTAGGACTTGGCAAAACGCATCTTATGCATGCAATCGGCCATTATATTATGGATCATAATCCGAGCACGAAAATTATGTACATTTCGTCGGAGAAGTTTACGAATGAGTTCATTAACGCCATTCGCGACAACCGCGGCGAAAGCTTCCGCAACAAATATCGCAATATCGACGTGCTGCTCATTGACGATATTCAGTTTCTAGCCGGCAAAGACGGAACGCAGGAGGAGTTTTTCCATACGTTTAACGCCTTGCACGAAGAACGGAAGCAAATCGTCATTTCGAGCGACCGCACGCCAAAGGAAATTCCAACGCTCGAAGAACGGCTCCGTTCCCGCTTTGAATGGGGACTTATCACCGACATTCAAGCGCCGGACCTGGAGACGCGGATTGCGATTTTGCGGAAAAAAGCAAAGGCTGAAAACCTTGATATTCCGAATGAAGCGATGGTCTACATCGCCAATCAGATCGACACGAACATTCGTGAGCTGGAAGGGGCGCTTATCCGCGTCGTTGCCTATTCGTCGCTGATCAACCAGGACATCTCGTCCCATCTGGCAGCGGAAGCGTTGAAGGACATTATCCCTTCAAGCCGGCCGAAAATGATTACGATCAACGATATTCAGCAGAAGGTCGGCGAATTTTACGGCCTGCGGCTGGAGGATTTTAAAGCGCGGAAACGGACGAAAGCCGTTGCGTACCCGCGGCAGATTGCGATGTATTTATCACGCGAGCTAACCGACTATTCGCTTCCTAAAATCGGCGAAGCGTTCGGCGGCCGAGACCATACAACCGTCATCCACGCGCATGAGAAAATTACGCAGCAGCTTAAGCAAGATCAGGATTTGTACAAAATATTGCAAAACCTGACGGAGAAGATTAAAAACCATACGTAACACCTTGTTAATAAATAGGGACAACCAATCAAGCCTATGCACACGCTATTCACATGTGGATAGGCTTGATTTATCAGCGTTATAATAGGTTATCCACATATTCAGGCCGCCTACTACTACGGCTACTATATTTTTTATTAAAAAAGAACATCAAAAGCGGGCGGAAACGCCCAAATGGCTTCGCCACAAAAAAGCGGAGCTTTGCCCATCATCTCGATCCTTTAGGAGTGAAACTATGAAATTAACGATTTCCAAACATGAATTGAACGAAGCGATCCAACAGGTATCGAAAGCAGCCTCGTCCAGACCGACAATTCCGATTCTCGGCGGCATCAAAATTGAGGTTACCCACCAAGGCGTAACATTAACGGCGAGCGACACCGACATTTCAATCCAAAGCTATATTCCAGTCGAACGCGAAGACATCGTTATTGCACATGTGGATAAACCGGGCAACGTTGTGCTTCCCGCTAAATTCTTTGTGGAAATCGTTAAGAAGCTTCCTTCTGAACAAGTGCAGATTGAGGTCGGCGCTCATTTCCAAACATTGATCCGCTCGGGCTCTACCGATATTCAAATGGTCGGCCTTGATCCGGAAGAATTTCCGGTACTGCCTTCCATCGAAGAAAATGAATTGTTCCAAATGCCTGGCGATTTGCTGAAATCGATGATCCGCCAGACAGTGTTGGCTGCTTCAACGAATGAGCAAACGCCGATTTTGACCGGCGTATTGTGGGGTTTGCAGGATCAGCAGCTGAAATTCGTGGCGACTGACCGCCATCGCCTGGCCAGCCGTACCGCTCATGCCGAGACGGATTCAGAATATCGATTCAACAATGTAGTAATCGCGGCAAAAACATTAGTTGAGCTTTCCAAGCTGATCCCAGAGCAGAACGAGCTCGTCGATATCGTCGTAGCGGACAACCAGGTGCTGTTCAAAATCGGCAACGTCCTGTTCTACACGCGGATGCTGGACGGCACATATCCGGATACTTCTAAAATTATTCCGCAGCTGTACAAAACAGAACTCGTCCTCGATACAAAAAATGTGACAGACGCCATAGACCGTGCGTACCTCATGTCGAGAGAAGAGAAAACGAACATCGTCCGTCTGACGACGCTCGAGGACGGCACAATTGAAATTTCGTCCAGTTCTACCGAGCTCGGCCGCGTTACGGAGCAGCTGGAAGCGAAAAAATTCGAAGGCGACCCGCTAAGGATTGCGTTCAACTCCAAATATATGCTGGATGTGCTTAAAGTTATCGACAGCGAGCATATTTCGCTCGGATTCAACGGCGCGATGAGTCCAATCGTTATCAAACCGACGGACCACGCTTACAATACGTACGTCATTTTGCCTTACCGGACAACGGGCTAACAGGCATGAAGGAAAGGGAGGTGGCCAACGCTTATGAAAGAAGTTGCCATTCGAACGGAATATATTACACTGGGCCAGTTTTTAAAGCTGGCCGATTGCATCGCTACAGGCGGACACGCAAAGTTTTTTCTTCAAGAGAATGAAGTGCATATTAACGGCGAAGCGGATAATCGGCGCGGCAGAAAGCTGTACGTCGGCGATCGTGTAGAAGTTGAGGGCTGCGGCGTCTTTACGGTAACCGGCTCATAACGAATCCAGGCAGCCGGAAGGGCGTGCGAAATTGTTTTTAAACAGCATTCAGCTTCACAATTATCGGAATTACAAGGAGCTTGAGCTTCAGACAAGCAATGCGGTCAATTTGTTTGTCGGTCCGAACGCTCAAGGAAAGACCAATTTGCTGGAGGCGATTTTTGCGCTTGCGCTGACGAAATCGCACCGGACGTCGAAGGATAAGGAGCTGATCGGCTGGGACGCCGATTCGGCCCGGATCTACGGCGAGGTCGATAAGCGATACGGCTCGGTCAAGCTCGATTTGATGTATTCGGCGCAAGGCAAGAAAGCGAAGATTAACGGTTTGGAGCAGCGAAAGCTTAGCGATTTTATCGGCTCTTTGAACGTCGTTATGTTCGCGCCGGAGGATTTGGAAATTGTAAAAGGAACGCCGGGCGTACGGAGACGGTTTCTCGATATGGAAATCGGCCAAGTGCAGCCCGGCTATTTGCATACGCTGCAGCAATTCGGCAAAGTGCTCGTGCAGCGCAACAATTATTTAAAAACAGCAGCGCCTGGCGGTCAGCATGGCGCAATGCTTGAGGTATGGAATGCACAGCTCGCTGAGTACAGTGTTAAAATTATGAAAAAAAGGAAACACTTTATTCATAAATTGCAACGCTGGGCCGAGCAGATTCATTCGGGCATTACGGCGGGCGGCGAGCGCCTCACGATTGAGTACCGTCCTTCTTTCGATATGGGCGGTCTGGAAGATGAAACTGTTTTATTTGAACAATTTATGTTAAAGTTATCACAAGTAAAAGATCAGGAGATTCGAAGAGGGACGACGCTCGTCGGTCCGCATAGGGACGATTTGGCCTTCTTCATCAACGGAAAAGAAGCATCCGTATACGGCTCGCAAGGACAGCAGCGAACGACAGCGCTTTCGCTTAAGCTCGCAGAAATCGAGCTCATTTGCGAGGAGATTGGGGAATATCCGTTGCTGCTTCTCGATGATGTGTTGTCCGAGCTTGACCAGAACCGTCAGACGCAGTTGATTGAGACGTTTCAAAGCAAGGTGCAGACGTTTATTACGACCACCGGTCTAGAAAGCGTCAATATGAACAAGCTTAAGGATGCCGGCATCTATGAGGTGCGGGAAGGTTATGCCGTGCGCTCTTAGGCGCTTACATGGGAGGCGGAGGATATGTATATCCATTTGGGCGGCGAGAAAATTATACGGGCTGCCGAGCTGGTAGCCATTTTCGATATATCAATAGAGCAATCCTCCAAGCTGTCCAAGCAATTTGTTGCCGGAGCCCGCAAACGCAAAGACGTGGAGACGATTGGCGAGGAAGAGCCGAAATCAATCGTTGTAACGAAGAATAAAATCTATTATTCGCCGATATCATCTTCGACGTTGAAGAAACGGGCGCATCATTTTGTGGCCAATGGCTGACTTTGACGGCAGTATGCTAAGCCAAAGCGAACAGGAAGAGCAGTTGAGAGGAGAGTAGAGCTGGGATGTCTTTAAATCAGCAGCAAAATTCGTACGACGAGAGCCAGATACAGGTACTGGAAGGTTTGGAGGCAGTACGCAAACGTCCAGGGATGTATATCGGCTCCACTAGCAGCAAAGGTCTTCACCATCTCGTATGGGAGATTGTCGACAACAGTATCGACGAAGCGCTGGCCGGCTATTGCAATAGGATTCAAATTTTCATTCATGAGGATAACAGCATTACCGTTATCGACAACGGCCGGGGCATTCCGGTCGGGGAGAACGCGAAGCTGAAAAAATCGACGCTCGAGGTCGTTATGACGGTCCTGCACGCCGGCGGTAAATTCGGCGGTGAGGGCTATAAAGTGTCCGGCGGTTTGCATGGTGTAGGCGTATCGGTCGTAAACGCATTGTCCGAGCATGTGACCGTAACCGTCACACGCGACGGGCATAAGTATCGCCAAGAATACGTTCGGGGTGTGCCGCAATACGATGTCAAAATTATCGGCGATTCCAATGAAACCGAGACAGGCACAACGACACGTTTTAAACCCGACCCGGAAGTGTTTACGGACACGACGATTTTTGAATATGAAATTTTGCAGACTCGCGTACGCGAGCTTGCTTTCTTGAATAAAGGCATTGAGCTCGTTCTGACGGACGAGCGTACCGGCGTCAGCCATACGTACAAATACGACGGCGGTATTATCGAATTCGTCAAATATTTGAACCGGAACAAGGAAGCGCTCCATGAGTCCCCGATCTATGTCGAAGGCTCGAAGGATCACATTCAGGTCGAAGTTTCGATGCAGTATAACGATGGGTACAGCGAGAACCTGCACTCCTTCGCTAACAATATCAATACGCATGAGGGCGGCACGCATGAATCCGGCTTCAAGAGCGCGCTGACGCGGGTCATTAACGAATATTCCCGCAAAATGAATCTGATCAAGGACAACGACAGCAACTTCTCCGGCGATGACGTTCGGGAAGGTCTAACCGCGATCATTTCCGTAAAAATTCCGGAGCCTCAGTTCGAGGGGCAAACGAAGACGAAGCTTGGAAACAGCGAGGTTCGCGGTATCGTGGAATCGTTGCTGGCCGAGAAACTGCAGGAATTTATGGACGAGAACCCTGCCGTATCGCGGAAAATTGTCGAGAAGGGACAGCAGGCTGCAAGAGCACGGGAAGCGGCGCGTAAAGCACGCGAGCTGACTCGTCGCAAGAGTGCGTTGGAAGTGAGCTCGCTGCCGGGCAAACTGGCGGACTGCTCGTCCAAGGACGCTTCGATCAGCGAACTGTACATCGTCGAAGGCGATTCCGCAGGCGGATCGGCTAAGCAGGGCCGGGATCGTCATTTCCAAGCGATTTTGCCGCTGCGCGGTAAAATTTTGAACGTTGAGCGCGCAAGGCTTGACCGCATTCTCGGCAATGCCGAGATTCGTGCGATCATTACAGCGCTTGGCACAGGCATCGGCGACGATTTCGATATTTCGAAGGCGCGTTACCATAAGGTCATTATTATGACCGATGCCGACGTCGACGGCGCGCATATTCGCACGCTGATGCTGACGTTCTTCTTCCGCTACATGCGCAAAATTATCGAAGCCGGTTATGTGTACATTGCACAGCCGCCGCTCTTTAAGATCGAGCGCAACAAAGTGATTCGCTATGCGCAATCCGAGAGGGAGCGCGACGAAATTATGGCGGAGTTCGGCGAAGGCATGAAAATTAACGTTCAGCGCTATAAAGGTCTAGGAGAAATGAACGCTTCCCAGCTGTGGGAGACGACAATGGATCCGGAGAGCCGCACGATGCTGCAAGTAACGATTGAGGATGCGATTGAGGCCGACGTTATTTTCGATACGCTTATGGGCGATAACGTAGAGCCGCGTCGCGACTTTATTCAGCAGTTCGCGAAAAACGTTAAAAACCTCGATATCTAGCATAAAAAGCCGTCCGCAAGCAGCGGACGGCTTTTATTTTTCCAATTCAGGATCTTGTTTTCCGTCTGATCGGTTTTGAAACGGCAACGGTTTTGCGTTTGCGTGTAACGACAGGCTGCCGCGGGCGAAGCCGGCCATAAGCAACTGCATATCGATAGATTTTGCGGAAGACAGCCTTATTAGGCAGCTTTCGGAAAATAAACGGATCGGGACAAGTGTTCACTTCCAAAATCCAAGGATGAAAGTCGGTGTCGATGGCAATGTCGATGCCGATTTCTTTTATACGCGGATAAGTGGCTTGCAGCGATCTTACGATCAAAAGTCCAAGGGCATGAAGTCTGGCGGTATATTGCTGCTGCTCGATTGGCGCCATATGGCTCGACATCAGCCTCTCGAAGGACATCGGAGTGCCTCCGCTGTGATAGTTGGTGACGATTTTGGCGGGGTGGGAGAGACGCCCGATAATGCCGGTCACTTCCCAAGCACGTGACAGATTTTTTTGTACCATGACGCGAATATCGAAACGGCGTTCTTGATGCATGAGCAGATGGATTCCCCGTTGAACGAGATAACGTCTTTTGCTCGTATAAACGTTAAGGCTTCTAAACAGCTGGTCAAAAGTGAGGAAGCTGCGGATGAGCGTGCCATGCTGGTATTTAAAGCCGATCTCGGGCTCGGCAAGCTTCTCGACACGGATGACTCCTTTACCGTAAGTGCCGTTATTCGGTTTGACGTAGACCATCTTGTAGTTTTCAAGCATGATGAACAAAGTTTCACGAGAGTAGTTTTGCGTCTCTGGAATATATTCAAGCAAATGTTGCGACTTCAGCAAGGCGTTTGTTTTCGCCCATTTGCTAGTGACGCGTTGGATCGACAAGGCGCTTTCTCCTTTCATGGATTCCGGTCTTTATGCAGGACAGCGTGAGCGAAAGTAATGGCTCAAGTTGCTAATCAAGCAGAGACAGACTTTGGAATGAGTGGTATAATGGAAGTTGGGTCTGTTTATATTATGGCGGTTACACGCTATCGAAAACTGTGATTCACCTATTTTCTGAAATAGTTTTGCAGGTTTGTGAAAGAAACGCAGCCGATATATTTTTAAGGCCGGCGCGGGTTTAACGGCATCTGTTTTGTGAAAGTAATATAATGGTTATCGTGATTTATAGGATGGAAGATAGATGACGTCAGGGAGGTAAATCATGGCGGAAGAACAACAGCGTTCGCAAATAAAAGACCGTGAGATTGGGACGGAAATGCGCGATTCCTTTATGGATTATGCGATGAGTATCATCGTAAGCCGCGCTCTGCCCGATGTTCGGGACGGCCTAAAGCCGGTACATCGCCGTATTTTGTATGCAATGTCGGATCTCGGCATGGCGGCGGACAAGCCGTATAAGAAATCGGCAAGGATCGTAGGCGAAGTTATCGGCAAATACCATCCGCACGGCGACTCGTCCGTATATGAGGCGATGGTTCGGATGGCGCAAGATTTCTCGATGCGCTACATGCTTGTAGACGGACACGGCAACTTCGGTTCCGTCGACGGCGATATGGCAGCGGCTATGCGTTATACGGAGGCGCGCCTGTCCAAAATCGCGATGGAAATGCTGCGTGACCTGAACAAGGAAACAGTCGATTTCATACCGAACTATGACGGCGAAGAGAAGGAGCCTGCCGTTCTGCCATCGCGTTTTCCGAATCTGATGGTAAACGGGGTTACGGGTATCGCTGTCGGTATGGCAACGAATATTCCTCCGCATAACTTGGGTGAAGTGGTTGACGGTATTCAAGCGTTGATTGCTAATCCTGAGATTACGCCTCTTGAACTGATGGATTATGTAAAAGGTCCGGATTTCCCGACGGCCGGTCTCGTTATGGGACGTCACGGCATGCGCCAGGCTTATTTGACCGGACGCGGCACAGTGACGATGCGGGCTAGAGCGACCATTGAAGAGAACGGCAACAAAGCGCGCATTATCGTGTATGAATTGCCGTATCAAGTCAATAAAGCGCGTTTGGTTGAGAAAATCGCCGAGCTCGTGCGGGAGAAGCGGATTGACGGTATTACCGACCTGCGCGACGAGTCCGATCGCAACGGCATGCGTGTCGTTATTGAGCTTCGCCGCGATGTAACGCCTAGCGTCGTACTGAACAATTTATATAAACAAACGCAAATGCAATCGAACTTCGGCATTAACATGCTGGCGCTCGTAAACGGCGAACCGAAGACGCTCAATTTACGCGAAATGCTGTATTACTATTTGCAGCATCAGATTGAAGTCATCCGCCGGCGCACCGAGTTCGATCTGAAAAAAGCGGAAGCGCGCGCTCACATTCTCGAGGGCTTGCGTATTGCGCTTGATCATTTGGACGAAGTCATCGCGTTGATCCGCGCGTCACAGACAGCGGATATTGCCCGTGAAGGCTTGATGGATCGTTTCGCACTCAGCTACGAGCAAGCGCAAGCGATACTCGATATGCGCCTGCAGCGTCTGACAGGCTTGGAACGCGACAAAATTGAAGCTGAATATGCAGAGCTTCTGAAGAAAATCGCCGAATACAAAGCGATTTTGGCAGACGAGCAGCTTGTGCTGAACATTATCAGCGAAGAGCTTGCTGAGCTCAAGGAGCGTTTCGGCGACGAGCGCCGGACAGAAATTACGATCAGCGAAGAAGAGATATTGGATGAAGATCTCATTCCGCGCGAAGACGTAATTATTTCGGTAACGCACAGCGGATACATTAAGCGTTTGCCGGTTACGACTTACCGCAGCCAGAAGCGCGGCGGCAAAGGCGTTGTCGGCATGGATACGAAGGAGAACGACTTCGTCGAGCATCTTTTCGTATCGAATACGCATCATTACTTGCTGTTCTTCACGAACAAAGGCAAGGTGTACAAGCTGAAAGCGTACGAAATTCCGGATTTGAGCCGGACGGCTCGCGGAACGCCGATTATTAACTTGATTCAGATCGAACAAGGAGAGACGGTTAACGCCGTTATTCCGGTGCAAAGTTTCGATTCTGACCATTATTTGTTCTTCGCTACACGTCAAGGGGTTGTGAAAAAGACTCCGCTTGACGATTATATGAATATACGGAAAGTGGGACTCATTGCCATCTCGCTCCGCGAGGATGATGACTTGATCGGCGTTAAGCTGACAGACGGCAATCAAGAGATTGTGATGGGTACCGCGCAAGGGATGTCGATTCGTTTCTCCGAGCATGATGTGCGCTCTATGGGACGTTCGGCGACCGGCGTAAAAGGCATTCAGCTCGACGATGACGATGTCGTGATCGACATGGACGTTGTTGTTAATGACAATGACGTATTGATCGTAACGTCCAAAGGCTACGGCAAGCGGACGCCAATGAGCGAATACCGGATACAGAACCGCGGCGGGAAAGGCATCAAGACGTTGAACGTAACGGATAAGAACGGTCCGATCGTCAGCTTGAAGGTCGTGCTGAACGACGAAGACTTGATGATTATGACTGCACTCGGAACGCTTATTCGGACCAGCATGGAAGGCATTTCGACGATGGGCCGGAATACGCAAGGCGTTAAGCTGATTAATACGCGCGAGGATGATACCGTAGCTACAGTAACACGTGTTGCACGCAGCGAAGAAACTGAAGAAGAGAGCGATGAAGAGTCGTTTGAATCTGACGGTGCTGAGGCAAATGCGGATTCGGATGCAGGCAGCGATGCCGATTCTGCTGAATAAGCGGTCCAAAAGCGATAGATAACACGGGGAGGGGACCGGAGAGATGACCACACCATTGTCACATGTGAAATTAGGCGATAAACTCGGCGAAGATGTCCTCACCCCGCATGGCGGAGTGTTGTTTAATAAAGGGAAAATTGTCACGCCGCGCGCGCTGGAGATTTTACAGGCCTTTTTGGTGCCGAGTGTTGTTATTGATTCTCCGCTAAATGCGCTTGCAAGAAATAAAGGGGAAGCAGCAGCAGAACCAAACAACACGAAGCAGACAACTCCGCCTTCCTCGTTGCAAGACGAGTATGAAAAAATGGTCGCGCTGCTAAAACGCACGTTCAATGATTACGCGCCTGGCCTGTCTTTGCCAGTCATGGATTTGCGAACACAACTGGAGAAGCTGCTTCAGCAGGCAGGCAGCTACAATGTGCTGACGTTTTCGCCGCGTACATTCAATGAACAGGACTATTGGCTGCATAATAGCGTAGCTTGCTCGATAACGTCTTATTTGATGGCGCAGTGGGTGAAGCTGCCGCAGAAGGACTGGATGCAGGTGGCGCTTGGCGGTTTGCTCCATGATATCGGCAATATTCGGGTCGATCGAATGATCTTAATGAAGCCGACCAAATTGACTGATGTTGAGCATGAGGAAATTAAGCGCCATCCGATGCAAGGTTATCAGCTGCTGAAAAATGTTGCTGCAATCAACGAGGGTGTAAAGCTAGCGGCTCTTCAGCATCATGAACGCGTAGATGGAAGCGGGTATCCGCAAGGAATCGAGTCCTCGGAGATTCATCCATATGCCAAAATCGTTGCGATTGCCGATATTTTTCACGCGATGACGTTGAATAAATCGTATCAAAAGGCGATTTCTCCTTATATAGTATTGGAGCAAATTCAAAGCGATTCGTTTGGCAAGCTGGATCCGGGCTACGTACGTATATTTATTGAGAAGGTGACACAATTCCATAACGGAACGGTAGTCCGTCTCAATGACGATCGGATCGGAGAGATTGTATTCTCGGATTCGATGCATCCAACTCGTCCTTGGGTGTCCATTGACGGCAAAATCATTAATTTGACCGTTGAAAGGCAGTACCATATTACAGAAGTTGTTCGTTAAAATAGAGCGGTTTTCGGCGTCATCCTTCATAAGGATGACGCCGTTTTTGTTTGCAGATATGGCTTGGGCAAATGTTTTTTAAAAAACTTTAAAAAAAGACTTGCAATGGCATAGGCACCCGTGATATATTATCTAAGTCGCCGCTGAAACAAACGCGGTTGACACGAAAAAGAAATTGTTCTTTGAAAACTGAACAACGAGCGAAACTGCCCTTACGAATGGCTCGCCATTCGTGAGAAAAGCGATAAAAACAAAGTAATGAGCAAGTCAAATTCTGACCGGGATTTTCCGATCAGCCTTGGGCTGGACAATCGGAAAACCCTTTCTATGGAGAGTTTGATCCTGGCTCAGGACGAACGCTGGCGGCGTGCCTAATACATGCAAGTCGAGCGGATCTGATGGAGTGCTTGCACTCCTGACGATTAGCG
>NZ_WOVL01000033.1 GCF_009737085.1 Paenibacillus sp. NEAU-GSW1 | reverse complement strand
GTGGCTTTCGCTTGCCCATCATTTGCTGAAGAAAGCCACAAAGCATCAAAATCGAAAAATAGTGTTGCAGGGATAGCTCTCTGCAACACTATTTTCATGAATACCGCTTCTTCAATTACTGATGCGAGCCGTTTTTTCAGCGAGCGAACCACTTTTGGGACGGCCTCTTTTATATAAAGAAGTTCTTATCGTATACTCAAGACAAGAACTTCTTTATAAATTTGGACTTTATTTTATTAGCGGTGCTTGAATCAAGGTCGAGAACCAAGCTGGTTTATCTCATCCGGGGAGCTACGAGTTATAACTTGCAATATTGGTGGGTGTACAATGTAACACTTTATATGATGCTTATTTTGTGTAAGACTATAGATAAATAACCATTTATCGATAAAAGATGAGAGAATGTAGGTGAGAGATTGAACTCTGTTTTCATTAAGCGTTTATTAATAGCAGCAGCAATTCCTTTCATCTGGTTTATCATTCACACTGCTTTCGTAATAATAGATGGACTCAATGATGAATTGAAACCGGCTGATGCAGCTGTAGTGTTAGGAAATAAAGTCGAACGTAATGGACAGCCTTCTGAGCGGTTAAGGGCAAGATTAAATAAGTCTTTAGAGCTTTATAATGGGGGCTATTTTACTTATATCATTGTAAGCGGCGGTACAGGTAAGGAAGGTTTCGATGAGGCAAAGGTCATGAAATCATACTTAACAGAAAGAGGGGTTCCGGCAGAGAAAATTATAGAGGATAATAATGGATACAACTCTTATATGACCGCCAAAAATACCGGCAAGATTATGGAGGAATTAGAATTAGACTCCGTTATGATTATTACTCAATATTTTCATGTATCTCGAACAAAATTAGCGTTTAGAAAAATGGATATTAAAGAAGTGTATGCAGCTCATGCCAAATTTTTTGAGGTTAGAGATATTTACTCCATTTTAAGAGAATTTCCGGCATTTTATAAATATCTCTTTAAAACATTCGCTTGATCATCATAGATTGTTTCATGAAAGAAGAGGAAAAGATGAATAAACAAACAACCGAAAAAAAGCTATTCTATTTGGATGGCATTAGGGGACTCGCGGCATGTGCCGTAGTGATATCGCATTACATACAAGTATTTTATCCTGCCGCGTTAAATGGAAGACCGCAACAAGCTCATTCGAACTGGGATATCTGGTACGGTCATTCTCCAATTAATTTATTTTATAATGGTCAATTTGCCGTTTGTTTGTTTTTTGTGCTAAGCGGTTATGTGCTCAGTGTCAAAATGTTTGATGAAGAGCTCGATAGCGAGACCTTTCAAAAATGGTTGCACTCCAGCGCCATACGAAGGTACATTCGGCTTGCCGTTCCGGCAGCGGTATCCGTGTTGCTTGTATATCTTGCAATTATTACGAATGCTTTTCATCTCCAAGATATATGGGGAACGACATGGACGGATATGAAAAAGAACTATTACGCTTTAGATACAAATGCGTATGTCCTAATTAAGGCTGCTATTTTTGATCCGTTTTTCCGTTTTAACGCACATCCTTACAATCCAGTCCTTTGGACGATGGGCTATGAGCTATTAGGTTCGTATTTAATATTCGGTTTTCTTGCTTTATTTGGACGTATGAAAAAAAGATGGATTGTATACGCGGTCTTATCCATTGCGTTTATTCAAACCTATTTTGTCGCTTTTTTGTGGGGAATGCTGCTTGCCGATTTGCTCAAGCATAAATGGGTCCACAATAAAGCAACAGCGGTACTTGTGCTTGTTATAGGGATTTACTTAGGTTCGGCACCGTATACTGCATTAATGGGGACTATTTACGAACCAATAGAAGTGTGGACAAAAAATATTAACGGATGGATTCAATTTAACATCGATCCACGACTTCTTGCACGAACTCTAGGTTCTGCTTTGATTTTGTATGCATTGCTTCGTTTAAAGGTGCTGCAGCATGTTTTTGGATGGAAACCGTTTGCTTATTTAGGGAAGATTTCATTTTCCCTATACCTTATTCATTTCACTTTCCTAAATACGTTCTCCGCGTTTCTGTTTAGTAAAGTGATTCATCATTTTAGTTACAATCTTGCTTATGCAGTTACGTTTATAGTTTCCGTGGTGCCCTTATTTATTTTGTCGCATTACTACATGAAATATATCGATCAAGGTGCATTAAAGCTGGCTCGAAAAGTAGAACGCATGTTAGGTGAGAAAAAATCATCGACAACCCCAATTTATGCTCCGCTGCGCGGCGAACATAGTAGAGAGTTATAACGTCGATTTATTTAGAAAATAAAGTTGCAATAATGATTTGCTCTGCACGTTTTTGCCCTTTTAAAACGTCAGTATAGTAGAGAGGGTGATCATGAAATGGTTGCCAGACGCATCGTCCGGGACGAGCAGACAGACAGGCTGTATTTATCAAGGCTTTCATGAAGCTTGGAACTTTGCGAGAACCCGGCAAAATAAAGTCTTGGCTCTTTACGGTGACGAAGAGGAGAGCAAACGATTGGATTCGCCAGCAGCAAAGGGGTTACACGGCAAAAGAGTTCAGTTTCATGACGCAGGAGTCCGCCAATACGGTTCGCTATTGAGTCCTGATTAACGATTGATCACCCACCTGAAGGAGATGTATAAAAATTAAGAATAGATTCGAATTTACTGCGGTTGTTTTAATTGGTAATGGCGAAATAACAGACGATTTTACTATCGAAATGGCACAAATTGCTGACCGATTAACCGAACAGCTGGAGATTGCGAAGAAAGCGCTGCAGTCTATTGTGGAGTGTGCTGAAGATGATAATGAGGAAGCCAAGACAGTAGCCGCAGAGGCTCTGGAAGCCATTATTAAGCTCTAAAGCTTTCTGGATCAGACCTATAGTGCTCGAACCACCTGTTAAACGACGAGGGTGGTTCTTTTTTTGTTTGAGATACAGCATCATAAGCGGTCGTATCCTCGCAACCACCGGACAAAAGTACTTTTTTTTCTCGTCCACATTTATACCTTACCAAAAACAATTGAATTGAATCTATTAAACTATCAATAACAGGGAGGTTTTATTCATGGGAAATAGAGGACCTAACGGTTATGACCCCGTTCAGATCTCAAACTCGACTTCGTATAATGCTTTTGGGAGAGTTGAATATGCATCCATTTTTTGCAGCAACGACAGTTATAGCGTTCAGAGTAACCAGACTTGGAGAGCTTCTAGCCGTGGCGTCTGTTTGCTGACTAAAATTACGGCAACGGTTGTAACGCCGAGTGGAAATATTGAAGCGGAACCTTATACTTCTTCCGGCACTTCTTACAGCCAATTTGCCATTATACAGGTAGGGGCAAATCGGTTCCAAGTGACTCGCGTTGTAAGTGCCAAAAGACGCAAGTAAATCCCAAGCGGGCTATTATCAAGAATAGATGCAAAACATGAAAAGACGACAGGCCAAAAATAAAGGCTTGTCGTCTTTTTTGCTTTAGTGTTTTTTATACCATAATATTCTGCGATGCATCGAGGAATCTTTCATGCGCCGGAAAGGGCGCAAGTCCGGTTTATAGTTGCCTTCGATAATCCATATCCGACGTTCCCTGTCGATGCCAATATCGAACCCGATTTGTCTAAGCTTGGGATAACTCTCTCCCAATCGCTTGGCAGCCAATAGTGCGATCCGTTCCGCTTTGACGAGCAAGCTCGGATCTTCAATACGGGCTAAATTTAACGCCTCAAGTACTGGAATGGGGCGGCTGGTCACATTCGTGACCAGATATCCTTTCGCTGCCACTTTCGCGTAGGAGCCTGTCACGTTCCAAGCGGATGCAGAACCTTTTTTTCGCTGAGCCATTATCCGAATGTCGAACGGCTTGTGTTGAATTTGAGCAAGCTGCAGACGCCTTTGAACAATATATCCACGAAGACCTTTGTTTTTTTTACGGAGCCATTTGAGCAACTTATCGGTGTCTCTCACGTTGACCGCATTATTTTCGTTTTGAATACGATAGGCATTCGCACCGTTCCGTTTAATGAACACGATATCCCTTCCGTAGCTCCCGTCGCGAGGTTTCAGTACGACACTTTCATATTGATGGAGCATTTTCGATAAAGCGTTCTTCTTAAGCAACTGTGTTTCTGGCAACTGTCTGGCGAGAGAGGACCCCTTGCGAAGGATGCGATACTGCAACCATTTGTCTCTCTTGATTAACATTGAAAATCACAGCCTTTTCCATCTTTTACGGTAATTCTAAGTCAAATTAGTGATTGGCATAAGAGGCGATTCGTCCATATTGAATAGACCGCCTATGCCGCAACATACACATATGTATATTGCTAAAGTTGTTGGAAAATCTGGACAAGTGCCTCGCCGCTCGGAAAATACCATATTTGAACGATAAGGGAACCGGCTCTTATTGGTTTTATGGTTATAGAAATTTCGTCTGGCAATTTAAATAATGAATCGCTTGATCATGAGTAATGCCTCTTCAAGAGCATCATAATCGACTAAACTGCCTCGCGCCGTATGAATGAAAATGGTCCCATCCTTCATCCATTTACACTGCTCCCGGGCATGTATCTACGCGTATATCATGAAGTCGGCGTTCGACTTCTGGGTGCTTGCCATGCTGGTCGCCACCTCGCAGGGCGGCATCCAGGTGACGGAACCGGCGGCGGGACAGGAGGTCGGCATTACAGGCGGGTATGGCGACAAGACGAGCGGGGTGAATTAGTCAACGAGCCACCGAACGTGGTCT
This sequence comes from Paenibacillus sp. NEAU-GSW1, assembly GCF_009737085.1. GTDB lineage: Bacteria > Bacillota > Bacilli > Paenibacillales > Paenibacillaceae > Pristimantibacillus. The sequence continues at coordinate 50,428 of NZ_WOVL01000033.1, read as the reverse complement.
ATAAGCCAAGCGAAAGACTCTGTGTAAAGTCGCATACACTGTGGCTTTTTATTATGCCCAAGCAAAGCTATTGACAAACAACCTACTGCGTGATACTTTATAGCAGTAGTTAGTATTACTGAATACCGGTGCTGCAGAATAGCGAGGAGTGATTGTGCTGGAAAACCTAACAGAAATGCTCAAAGGGGTGCTTGAGGGATGCATCCTTGAAATTATAAGCCGCAAAGAAACTTACGGATACGAAATTACGCGGCATCTGAACGCCCTCGGCTTCACAGACGTTGTGGAGGGAACGGTATACACCATCTTGGTCCGACTTGAAAAAAACAAGTTAGTGGAGATCACGAAGAAGCCTTCCGACATGGGACCGCCGCGAAAGTTTTTCGCGATCAACGACGCGGGGCACAGGGAGCTTCGGAGGTTCTGGGAAAAATGGGAGTTCGTATCAACAAAAATTAACGAGCTAAAGGAGAAAAAACAATGAATTTTTGGGAAAAAATCACCGGCAGCGACATGACTAAAGCATTCAAAGCGTTTGATTCGCGAGCCAAAAAGCTGCCGGCTGATTATCAAGCGGCATGGGAAAAAATTAATGCCAATCTTTGGCCGCATTCCGATTTCACTGGCCGCAACCTCATGCCAATTCTTGACGGAGTGCTCGGCCTGCTCGAAGAAACGGCGGCGGACGGCCAGAGAGTCCATGAAGTTTTGGGCGACGATATTAATGGCTTCTGTTCAGCGCTGGCCGGCGAAGAGGGTGCTAAGTCTTTTCGCGACAAATGGCGCAAGCAACTCAACAATAATATCGCTAAAAAATTAAAAAAATAGGAGGATAACATGAGCATACAAGATATTATCCAAGGCAAAAAAGAGTGGCGAGCGCATGTGGCGCGTGTCAAAGCGCTCCCGCAAGATTATCAGATTGTTTATAAAGAAATTCAAAAGTATTTCTTTAAGGTCGGTCCTGTCGAGCTAACCGAAGGGACGGGGCTGCTCTCGGGGATTGTCGATCTGTTTGAAGAGGGCGCGGCGTTGGGGAAAGGCGTGCTTGAAGTGACGGGCAGTGACGTAGCGGCTTTCTGCGACGATCTAATCAAAGACTCCAAAACTTACGCTGACATCTATCAAGAATCTGCCGGCAAAAAAAAATGAAACATAAAGGACCTTATTTTCCACGAAAAGTGGGAGATGAGGTCCTTTTTTAGGGTTTTAAATTTACCAATAAGTATTTTAAATACCGGTTATTTTTGAAGTTTTGCTATAAATTTAAGCTATAACTGGGTATAGTAAATAGAAGTTACTATATATCAAGCGGTAAATGATATATTTGATATAAGAGAAGAGAAATTTGTATCCGATTAGCGGGATATTCCCATTTTGAAGAATTGAGGTAGGAAGTATGTTTAAACAAAAAATATTGAATAAAAAGTCTGGTATTTTAACTTACGGTATGACACCGCCAAAGGCAGCTAACAGTCCGGAAAGGATTGCGGAAATTGCACAATTACAGATAGACAGACTGAAAGAACTTGATATTGATGCCTTAATACTTTACGACGTTCAGGAAGAAGCCGAACGAGTTGATCAAGAGAGAACGTTTCCCTACTTACCGACGATTGACCCTGCTACTTATAGTGATCATTATTTAAGTCAATTGGAAATCCCGAGAATTATTTATCGGTGCGTCGGCAACTATACTGAAACTCAGTTCAAGGATTGGATTAAGGCTGACATAAATCGAGATAAATTTTCCGTGTACGTAGGCGCATCTTCAAGTAAGCAAGAGGTTAAATTGGATTTACCATCCGCTTATACATTAAGCAAACAGTTAAATAACAATTTAACTTTTGGAGGAGTTATTATACCTGAAAGACATATATTAAAGAATGATGAGCATATTCGGGTTGTCAATAAAATCAAACAAGGATGTGACTTTTTCGTCACCCAGGCAACTTATAATGTGGAGGCGTCAAAAAATTTATTGTCAGATTTATATTATCACTGTACAAACAACGGTATTGAAATGGTACCCATAATATTTAATCTTGCACCTTGCGGATCAACAAAAACATTGGAATTTATGAAGTGGTTGGGGATCAGTATCCCGAAATGGTTAGAAAACGAGTTGAAATACACGAATGACTTACTGGATAAATCAATTCACCTATCTCGAAAAATCTTTGAAGAGCTATTAGATTTCGGGCTGGAGAAGGGGATACCCATTGGTTGCAGCATTGAAAGTGTTTCAACTAGAAAATCTGAAATCGAGGCATCTATACAGTTGATGAGTGACATAAAGGAACTTTTAGATAAGAAGATGAAGAAAGTTGAATTTTCGGTTCGATAGAACCGTTTGTAGTAATATTGGGTTAACATTAACAAGATTGGAGTTGATCCTATTTTTAGAAAAAATAGCTGGGTTGTAACACGGATTATTCTATCTTATCCATTGTTAGCATCTGCGTTGTTTTTCTTTTTGCAGTTATCACAAACACTCGAAGATTATGATCGAGGTTATGTAGATCAAAAGTACCATTATCGCGTATATGCAACCTTTACAAGCATGACTATTTTTTCAATAGTTACCGGTGTTATATTCTTGTTTCTTATAGCTAGAACGGTGGGGCAGTATAAAACTCTGGTTGATGGAATTTTTCTTCAAGGGAAGATCGTAGGGGATGGGAAACACAATCGCATAGAGTATTCCTATAAAAGAAAGCGCTACTATATAACCGTATTATCCTATTTCCGATATCGTCATGTACAAGATTGTGTTCCAGTGTTTCACCGAAAGAAAGGACTATTCAATGCTTATGCTGTAGGACAGTTTGGATTTACATATGACGAAGCCACTAATGCTTGGAAAGTTCCTATTTGGGATGTTGTGATCAGGGTAATTCTTTTTGTCTATGTGGCTGCCATATCTATATATTCATTCAATTGGATGATAAATTGAGTTTTACTCGCAGACTATGAGAGCGAGAATTCAATTTATATCGATAATAAGAATGCCAAATGAGCTGCTGTAATGGCAGCTTATTTTTTTGTTGCGGAGCACTGAATCGTAAGCGTCAAAACCAGCCCACCTTCAACAGCCCAATCATCCATGAGAAAATTGAAGGCAACTCATTAACAGGAGGTTGCCGCATGACCGACAGACCTGAAAATCAGCCCCTTTTCGTGGCTTGCCTTATTCGATTTATGTTCGCTCAACGCTGTTGGCATTTTTTCCATACAATTTTTGCGGGATTTGCATCGTTCACAATAGCAATCGCTTGCAAGTCCGCCGTATAGTCCGCGCAGACTTCATCCGTGATATTGTCGTAAACGTCTTTCTCCGCGTTCAATCCAACACGGTCAAAGGCAATTGCCGCCGCTGCGTAAAAAAACATTTCTAACGTGTGGTTCAGGATATGGATGGATGACGTTGCCTGACCGATGGCGCGTGCCGCTGCTTGAGCGGCGGGGTCGCTGTTCAATTCTCGGGCAGCGACATCACAATCCTTCATGAGTACATCCTTTACCGCGAATAAATCTGTGCTACCGTTGAGGCAGTTGCGAGCCATTTGCAGAGCGTTTCGCGGGCGGTTTTCGAAAGGGCAACGTTTCTCAAATATTTCCAGAATCTTGTGTTCAGCGAAATCCAAACACCATTTGCGCAGAGTCGCTTCACTTTGGGTTTCCATCAGATCCTGTAGCTCGCAAATCAGCGTTGATGCTTTGCCTGAGTAGCCAAGGGTTTTGCGTTTAATTTTCGGCATAGTATCATCCTTTCCATGAATACTAACATCATATAAAACATATGTTCTTTATTCAATGGGACTCAGAGCTACCTCATATCGGGCATCCGCGTCTTTGTTATATCACGCCGTTCATTCCGCTCTCTTTTTTGTTCACAAGGCAACCCCTAGTACTAGGTTGCATATATCTTCTCACGGATCTTTCAGAGGTTGAAGGTGTGCTAGGTTTGACGCTTACTTCAGGTTCATTATAGCTTTCTTTGGTCTTTGTTTTTCATTTTCATAAGTATGTAAATTACACTTGAGGTTTCCAATATAAATCATAGTTTCGCGAAATAATTTCTCCCTCGTAATGATTCAGTCCCTCACTTATATTCATTAAAATGTTTATATAAATGTTTACAAAGTGATATATACTTCCTCTGCTACTTCCGTAATAATTGATCTGAAAAGACACCGAACAGATCTTTATCGGTACACTTCCAATTCTGTTAGTCAATCCATTCCTTTAGCGGTTCTTTGTTAAAGGGATGGCCGTCGGCGCAGGTAAGGAATAAATATCACAGCTGTATCAAGACAGGGCTGCTCAATCAGTTTTATCTTGACCAAATTCTAAGGAGGATACGATGTTTAAGAAAAGATTGTCCCAATTAATTGCCTGCAGTCTGTTTGTTTCTCTTGCTGCTCCGGTAGCCGGGGTGACCCATGCTGCAGAGTCTTCAAAAGTCCCGTCGTTTGTAGATATGAAAGGGCATTGGGCTGAATCCGCTGTAAGCCGCATGTCGTCGTTTGGCGTTGTAAGCGGTTACGAAGGCGGCGAGTTTAAACCCGGGAAGCAGATCAGCCGCGCGGAATTTATTACGATGCTGGATCGCGTATTCGGGTTCGCCGGCCACAATGCTTCAAGCTTTACGGATGTGCAATCCGGGGAATGGTATTATGATGCCGTTACTCGGGCAAGTGGTTCGGGCATTGTAAAAGGTGTGGACACACAGCATTTTGAACCGGATGCCATGATCACAAGAGAAGATGCGGCGGTTATGCTCGATCGGACATTTGAACTCTCGAAAGGTTCGGAGTCCGATGCGTTATTAAAGCAGTTTGACGACTATACTGCTGTTTCGAGCTATGCAAAAAAAGCGATTTCATATTTAACAAGTGAAGGGGTAATGAAGGGCTATAACGGGTTGCTTCAACCAAAAGCTTCGATTACCCGTGCCGAATCCGCCGTTCTTCTGTCTGGCATGATCGGCGATTTGATTACAGAACCAGGTGAATACAATGCGTCTCAGGTAGACGGCAATCTCATTATCCGAACTACAGGAGTTACGGTTAACAGTACAAAAGTTAACGGCAGCTTGCTTCTTACCGAAGGGATCGGAGAAGGAGATGTAACACTGGACGGTGTAACTGTGAACGGCAGTACCGTTATTAAAGGCGGCGGAATCCATTCTATTGTTTTTGATAACTCGCAGCTTAAGGATGTCTCGATCAACAAGCAGGTCAGCCCGGTCCGTGTCGTATTCCGGAATCGAACTCATGCGGGTAAACTCTATATTCTTCAGCCGGCCCAATTCGAATCCTCGGACGACAGTGATGCTGAGACCATACAGGTAGAGGCGGATAACGTTATGGTGAATGGCGAATCCGTGCCTGCAGGTACTGTGCTTCCTTCGGTATCCGGGACAGATTCAACAACAAACCCGCCATCGTCCTCGGCAGAGAAGCCGGTTCCATCCACTACGATCCCGGATAAGGATTGGAAGCTAGTCTGGAACGATGAATTTAGTGGCTCATCTATTGATACTAACAAATGGTCGGTCATGGATACCGGTCTTGTCTATAACAACGAGATGGAATACTATAAGCCGGACAATGCAGTTATTGAAAAAGACGGTAAACGCGGCGTACTCAGCCTTAAAGCGAAAAAGGAAGAATATGGAGGCAAAGACTATACTTCGGCGAAGCTTATTACACAGAATAAGGGAGATTGGACGTACGGCAAAGTGGTAGTACGCGCCAAGCTGCCGATTCAGCAAGGCATGTGGCCGGCGATATGGATGATGCCGACCGATGAAGCTCATTACGGCGGATGGCCGGCTTCCGGCGAAATTGACATCATGGAACTGATCGGCGGAGCCAATGCAAACCGCATCTATGGTAATATTCATTATGACAGCGTGCAAGCGGATGGGACGCATGGTTCTGACCAGAGCAGCTATGTGCTCCAAGACGGAGCTACCTTCGCTGATGAGTATCATGATTTTCAGGTAGAATGGCTGCCGGGTGTCATCCGTTTCTATGTCGACGGCCAGCTGTATCATGAAGTGAAAGACTGGAAGACAAAGGCGCCAGATCAGCCGGAATATTATACGTATCCTGCGCCATTCGACAGACCGTTCTACCTGATCCTGAATTTGGCTGTAGGCGGAGATTGGCCGGGATCGCCGAATGACGATTTTACAGCTGAACAAATGAATGTAGATTTTGTCCGTGTCTATGAATATAAAAAAATGGATAGCTTGGAAGACGTGACGGGTAAACCGCCTGTGCCGGAGCCACAACGGAATCCGCAAGCGGACGGTAATTTGCTCTATAATGAACAGTTCACGCAAACCGTGGATGAGGAGGGCGTACCGCAATATTGGAAGTTCCTGTTGAATGAAGGAGGTACCGCTCAAATCGCTGTGGTGGATGATGAGAATAAAGGGAAAGCAGCCAAAGTATCGATCACGAATGCAGGCAGCCAGCTTTATTCCGTGCAGCTGACCCAGATGCCTGTCTATCTGCAGAAAGGCAAGAAGTATAAAGTAACCTACGATGCCAAAGCGGATGCCCCTATTACAATAATGTCGAAGGTGAACCAGTTCGAGAAGAGTTGGAAAAACTACTCAGGCGAGCATTACAGTGATCTGACGACAGATTGGGCGTCTTATGAATATACGTTTGATATGCTGGAGAATACCGATAACAATGCTAGATTTGAATTCAATCTGGGCAATAACGCGCAAACAAGCGCTTATTTTGCCAATGTGAAGCTGATAGAGATCGGGGATGCCGATATAACAGTTGAACGGTCGGCATTGCCGGATGGCAACCTGATCTATAACGGTACTTTTGATCAAGGCTCTAATCGTCTGGCATTCTGGTCAACAAAGGCTGCAGAAGATGCAGCAGCACAGTTTAGCGTGAATAACTTTCTTGCCTTCCCGATATATGAACGACAGCTCGTTGTTGATGTGACTGACGGCGGGACAAGTGCCGAGTCCATATCCGTCTCCCAGCCGGATCTCGTACTGGAGAAGAACAGCGGATACGGCATTTATTTCGATGCGAAGGCTGATACGACGCGTGATATGACGGTGGATTTAGTGAGCAGCCATCCTGTCATGTTCCCAGGCGGGAAGACGATTTCTCTTGGCACAACGATGCAAACCTATGCTTTAGAGACCACCATTGGCGACGGTGCGGATCAAGCAGAGGCGGAACTGAAGCTGCTATTCGGAGGCGCGGAAGGTACGGTGTATGTCGATAATGTCCGGTTAGTGAAGCGCGGCAACCCGATAACGCTTGATGGCTATACCCATATCCCTGCTGCAAGCGCTTGGGAGATGCAAGGTCTGCAGCTCGAGAATTCAAGTGAAGGCGGCAAGCATGTTGCCTGGATGGATGAAGGAGATACGCTCAGATACAAGATTAACGTTGAGCGTTCGGGGGAATATGCGATTTCCGCAAGAGTGGCAAGCGGACAGAGTGATTCGCAAATCCGGTTGCAGGTGAAGGATGAATCGGGCGGCGTCATCTCGAACACCTCGTATGATCTTGGAAGCACAGAAGGCTGGCAAAAGTACGAGACGGTTTATTTGGAGTCGGTTCAACTAGAGACTGGAAACAGCTATTACCTCGATTTTGAAGGCTATGACTATAACACGCTTTGGATAGATTTATCTCCGAATATAGTGGTAAATGGAAATTTTGATAACGATCTTAACGGTTGGAACCTGAACCCTGGTGAGCCGGCTTCGATGACCCGCTCCAACGAAGGCGAACTTATTGCAGAGCTGCCGGGAACAAGCGCGAACTGGTGGGACTATACGGTTCAGCAAAGCAATGTGAATATCGAAAAAGGCAAATCGTACAGATTGGAGTTTGACGCATCCGCGTCAAGTCCGAAAACAGTTCAGGTTGTTGTATCCCAGAGCAGCGGGGATTTCACCAAATATTTGGAGGACACAGCGGAGCTGACGAGTGACCGGGAACATTATGCGTACTCGTTCACCATGACAGCAGATACCGATCCTTCCTCAGTGCTGGTGTTTGGGTTGGGCAATTCTGCTGTAGATGAGGGACAGCATACGGTTGCCATCGATCGCGTCAGATTGTACGAGGTGAATGCTTCTGCCGAAAGTGGCGGACAGCCGATTAACGTGAACCTGCTGCAGAACGGTGATTTTACGAACGGAACAAACGGATGGTTCTCTTATTCGCCAGCACCAAGCGAGCTTTCTATCGCTGCAAACAATGGAGGGCTTGAGGCTTCAATCGGCTCGGTAGGCACCAACGCATGGGATCGGCAAGTGATTCAGGAAGGCTTCTCCATTCAGCAGGGCCATAAATATGAAATTACGTTTACAGCGAAAGCGGGTACCACTAGAAAGCTAGGTCTTGGCATTGGCTGGGTAGATGTACCGGCGGGCTACGAGTGGCATGGTTATTATGGCCAACAAGTCGATCTGACGACAGAGGAGCAGACGTTCACCTTTGCCTTTGATGTGACAGCGGATAGCAATACAAATTCACGTATTGTCTTCGACATGGGCAATATTGCAGGCGGCAATGCCGGCAATACCGTCATAACGATCTCGGATGTTAAGCTGGTCAATCTTGGTCCGATCTAACCCCCTTTTATAGATCGAAATAGGGTGAAGAAGGGTAGCTCGAGAAGCAGCCGGCGAAAATACAGTGAGAGGAGTCATTCAAGTCCCTTAATTAAACAAGCTCCCGAAATAAGTTGGAGTTAAATTCGCGTTAAACGCCCATCTTCCAGAGTAAAAGGAAGATGGGCGTTTTGTTACCCGAGTGGCGGTCATTTGAAAATCAAAATGCCGTTCGACTAAAGGGCAGAAGAGCTCAATAAAGCTGCTGTTTACCATTTAAACAACTTTGTTTGTTTAATAGACAAACAAAGTTACGATTGCTATTCTATTAGTAAGCGTATTCATTATTTAAACACGAGAAATCTTATGCTATATTCGGTTCAATTTCAAATTCAGAGAGGAGCAAGGCCATGGATCAAAATATTAAACAAGCGATAGTCAGGGGAGAAACCTCGCTTGGCATCGAATTTGGATCCACACGAATCAAGGCTGTACTAATTGATTACAATTTTGAAACAATTGTTTCCAGCAGCTATGAGTGGGAAAATCAATTGATCGACGGTTATTGGACCTACCATCTCAACGAAATAATTAACGGGTTGCAAGAAACCTATCACCGATTAAAGCAAGAGGTTGAGAATAATTATGGCGTAAAACTGCAAAAAATCGGATCAATCGGATGTTCTGCCATGATGCAGGGCTATATTGCACTTGATCGAGCAGGGGAGCTATTGGTTCCGTTTCGTACATGGCGCAATGCCACAACAGGTACTGCTGCATCGGAGCTAACCGAGAAATTCCGATTTAAAATTCCTCAACGCTGGAGCATCGCCCATTTGTATCAAGCGATTTTGAACGATGAAGAGCATGTCAATAACATAGATTATATTACGACTTTGTCGGGTTATATTCATTGGCTGTTGACTGGCAGCAAGGCTCTTGGTATCGGAGATGCTTCCGGTATGTTCCCAATCAATGAATCTGCACAGCAATATAATGAAGATATGGTGAAGCAGTTTGCCGATTTAATTGCCGATAAAGACTACCCGTGGAATCTTAAAGATATTTTACCTAAAGTTTATACAGCAGGTGAGCATGCTGGATATCTTAATGAAGCAGGTGCCCGACTATTAGACCCATCAGGTAGCCTGAAAGCAGGTATTCCGCTATGTCCGCCAGAAGGCGATGCCGGAACAGGCATGGTCGCTACGAATAGTGTCAAAAAGCGTACCGGCAACATTTCCGTAGGTACGTCGATCTTTGCCATGATTGTACTGGAGAAAGATTTATCCACGGTATACCCTGAGATTGACATCGTCACTACACCTGATGGCAGCCCTGTCGGAATGGTTCTTGCTAACAACTGCTCCAGCGATATTAATGCATGGCTCGGCTTGTTCCGTGAATTTTATGAAGCAATGGGGCTGAAATCCGATATGAACCAGTTATTCAGCGTTTTGTTCAACAAAGCGCTGGAAGCAGACGCTGACGGCGGCGGCTTGCTGAGCTACGGCTACTATTCAGGCGAGAACATTACCGGTCTTGCTAAAGGTCGTCCACTGTTCGTTCGTTCTCCGGAAAGCCGCTTCAATCTGGCTAACTTTATGAGAGTACATCTGTTTACCGCGTTTGCAGCACTAAGGCTCGGGATGGATACTTTGACACAGAAGGAGCAGGTAACGATTGACCGTATTTTGGCGCATGGCGGATTGTTTAAAACGCCGCTAGTCGGTCAAAAAATGTGTGCCGCAGCATTGAATGTTCCTGTTTCGGTCATGTCTACGGCTGGTGAGGGCGGCGCATGGGGGATGGCAATTTTGGCATCCTATATGGTTAATAGGGAGCAGCACGAGGGCTTGGCTGATTACCTTACCACTAGAGTGTTCAATAATGCTGAAGGACAAGAGGTTTATCCTGACAGCGCAGATGTGAATGGCTTTGCCTTGTTTTTGGAGCGTTACACGGAAGGGCTGGCAATTGAGCAGGCAGCGGTAGATCATTTTGTATAAAATTGGGATAAATGAGAAGCAATTGAGTGATTGAAAGCTTGAGAAATCAGCATAGTGTGCCAGAGACATATACTATGTCAACATTGTCGTCAGAAGTTACTTTGTGTATTGACTGACGACAAGAACTTCTATACAATGCCGGATTCGATCATACACTGGAAGCAGCTCTCTATATCGCCATATGAAATTGAACGGGTCTATTTCTAAATCTAGAATTAATACAAGGATAAGTTTAGAATAGCTTTTTCTAAATTTTTCTGAAGCGCGAGATAGGTTAGAGGAGGGAGAAGTAGCTTTGTAAGAATCGAGAGTGCGTTGATTCATCAATGAAAGTCCCGGTCTCTTTGCTGATCACAGAAAATCCAATAATAGGGAACGATTTTTGGACAAAGAAAGGGCTGCCGTATGGTAGCCCTTTCTTTAATCTAACGATGACGTTTCTGTGGTGGCGGAACGACTTCCGGTCGTAGCTTAAGCAAGCATTTAAAATATAAATGCCCAATTGACTCCATAAGCACAGTCCATAATCCACTGTTAAATGGCGTACAGCGATCAGCTCCATCCATTTTTTAGAAAATTATTGACCGAGGGTCGGTCATTGGATTATAATTAGAAAAAAATAGAAAGTGGTGTGATAATCGATGGTCAGGACACGTGACGAAGGGGTCAATGAAATTATACAAACGGCCGAACGTCTGTTTTTGGAAAAAGGCTTCGAAAAAACAACGGTTCAGGATATTGGGCAACGTATGGGCATCGCAAAAGGAACGTTTTATCATTATTTCAAATCAAAAGATGAGTTAGTGGATCACCTGCTTCAGCGTTACATTGATCGCCTTATTCACGTAATGGAAATGACTTCGCGTAACAGTCAAATAGATGCGGCTCATAAAATTGAACAGATGGCCAAATCTTTTATTTATTTTGAAGGTTGGAATAGCGACCTCATGCGTTACATCCATCAAGATGAAAGTTTAGTGCTGAATCATTTGTTTGAAATTCGATGTAATAACGAGATTAAGCCGCTTGTACAATCTGTTATCGAAGAAGGTGTTGAAGCTGGCTTATTCAATGTGGAATTTCCAAAGCAAACCGTTTTTATGATCATATCGGTATTTGACTTTATTTTTGACGACGGCAGTTTACGATCGGGTATTTTTGATCCAGAGGTTCTTGCGGCGATGGAAGATTTTTTAAATCGATTGCTAGGGGCGAAACAAAAGTTTAATTTATCTAAGAATGAATGACGGCAGTTACAGGTAACTGAGATTGCAGGACAACAAGGGAGGCAAACAACAATATTATAGAAATGGAGATGGCGGCGAGTGAACAAGATGAGTAGGGGCAGAACAATGCTGACATTTATCGGCATTATTTTAGGATATTTTATCGCACTGCTGGATACAACGATTGTGAATATTGCATTGCCGAAAACGGCTGAGTATTTTAATCGTGATGTGAGTGATATTAGTTGGATCATGAATGGATACAATATAGCATTTGCGGTATTGATGTTAACAGCTTCGCGCATAGCAGATCAATTTGGTCGTAAAAGACTTTTTCTCATCGGACTCCTATTGTTTGCGTTAACTTCATTTTTGTGCGGCATCGCATCAACACTTGATCTACTCATATTGTTTCGTGTGTTGCAAGGCTTAAGCGCGGCCATTATTGTACCCGTCACCATTCCGCTTGCCATTCAACTGTTTCCGAAAGAAAAACATGGCGCTGTTCTAGGAATCTGGGGAGCAATAGCAGGCGTGGCCAGTGCAAGCGGGCCGGCACTAGGAGGAATTTTGACCGAGTACTTCAATTGGCAGTCTGTCTATTTCGTAAATCTTCCGATTGCTCTTATTTCGTTTATCGTTTCTTACCTATTAATAAAAGAATCTTACGACAAAACCGCTAGCAAAAACATCGATATTGCAGGAATGTTAACGATTTCAGTCGCCATTTTTTGCTTTACGTTAGGATTAATAGAGACCTCGGATTATGGTTGGAGTTCCTTCTACGTCTTATCGTTATTCGCAGGATCATTAGTGTCGCTTGCATTGTTTATCGTTGTTGAAAGAAGATCAAAAGATCCGATGCTCCCCTTGTCCTTGATGCGTATTTCAACCTTTAACGCTTCTTCCACTGCACTATTATTTACTTCGATTGGGACGGCTGCCGGAAGCTTTTTACTCGCCTTTTACTTAACGAGTTTACGCAATATGTCTGTGCTTGAAGCGGGAATGACGATCATTGCAAGCTCTTTGACTGCAACAGTATTTTCGATCGTTTCCGGGCCGATGTCTGAAAAAGTAGGCGGCCGCTTTTTGGCAAGTATCGGATTGGCCATTATTACTGTATCGGTTTATTTATTTGGCAGCCTAGATGCGGATTCGTCTCGCATTGATGTGTTGTGGCGACTTTCTCTGCTAGGTGCAGGGCTTGGTATATCGGTTGTGCCGCTTTTTGGTTCAGCTGTTAACAACATTCCTGCAGACAAGCTTGGGATCGTTTCAGGAGTAACCAATGTGGCTCGTACACTCGGGATGGTAATCGGTGTCGCCTTATTAGCTACGATGCTGAGCAGTAATATGAAGAACGAACTTTCAACTGCACTTGACAAAGCTATACAAACGATTCAAGCTTCCGTACTTGATGCGTCTATGAAAGACGGCATGATTACAAGTATTCAATCCATGAACAATGAATCGCTGCAAGAAGGAAACGCCCAGCAAAATATGACATTAGAGAAAGTTTTGGAGCAGGTCGATCAACGTGAAAAGGAAGCATTGCTTCAAGCACCAGATCAAGTGCAGGAAACGAAAGCAGCTTTTGATCATAATCGGGAACAGATTGAACAGTTGTGGCCAAGTATCAATACTGAACTACGATCGCATATGGCAAAGGGATTTAGCTCAACTTTTCATTTGATTAGTTTCTTGCTTATTCCAGGCATTTTCATCGCTTTCTTCTCGGATCAACGAAGGAAAAAGGTCAATGGTGAAACCAAGAGAACGGCTGTCATTTCACATTAAATGTGGTATTGGACAAGTTGAGGAGAGTAAGCAGATGGACGATTGGAATCGATCGAGACGAGATAAGAACGGCAAATTCCAGAACGAAATCCCAGTTATCGTGAAGTTAAGGGTAGGAGACATTGTATCCATGCTTCGTGAATTTCTATCCGCTAAGACTCAGAGAAGGCCGAAGCAGCCGCTTCCTATCGTCCCCCTTCAGCATGGCACGCTAAGCGACGGAAAAGACAAGATCTTTTGGTTCGGACATTCGGCGTCCTTGCTGCAGATTGGAGGCAAAACGATCCTGCTTGATCCGATGCTTGGCAAGAACCCGTCGCCGGTTCCTTTCTCCCGCAATCGCAGATTCAGCGTCAAATTGCCAATTACAATTGAAGAGCTTCCTCCGATCGATATCGTTGCTCTGTCTCACGATCACTACGATCATCTGGAGTCTTCCTCTATCCGCAAGCTTATTCCGAAAGTTGGCACTTTCCTCGTTCCGCTCGGAGTCGGCAAGCAAATCCGGAAAAGGGGAGCGTCGCCCGATACCGTCATCGAGCTGGACTGGGGAGAAGAACGGATCGTTCAGGGCATTCGCTTCACTTGCACGCCGGCGAGACATTTCTCGGGAAGAGGACTGTTCGATCAGGATTCTACCCTATGGTGCTCGTGGGTCATCAAGACAGAGAAGAGAAGTCTCTTCTACAGCGGGGACGGGGGTTACGGTCCTCATTTTAAGCGAATAGGTCGTCAGCACGGACCGTTCGAACTGTCCTTTATGGAATGCGGGCAATATATGGAACGTGGGCGATATGACAAGCGGTGGAGCGGCGTTCATATGCTTCCGGAGGAGACGGTACAAGCGCATCGTGACGTCCGGGGAGGAGTTCTGCTGCCCGTACACTGGGGAGGTTTCGCTTTGGCGCTGCATGATTGGAACGACCCTGTAAGAAGGTTATCGGCCGCAGCTGAAGAGCAGAGCATCCCATACCATATTCCTAGAATCGGCGAAGCGGTCTATCTGGATCAGATTCCGCTATCTCCACAGCGGGATTTTTGGTGGCAGGATATGGGGAGAAACACAGACTAAACGTCAATGCCTTTTTTAGAGCGCGATACGCCTTCTTTATTGGTGCCAGATTTATCGAACGGAGAAACGTCGATATCCAGCGGTGTATAGGTAATATGCAACAAATTGAGAACTTCCAGAATGGCGGTCTTGAGCTTGCATTTTGGAAAGATATTTTTTTCGAATATCAACGTGAACCTGAATCGCTGTATCCTGAGTACAGCTTCTCATTGAAGACTGCCTACAATCGTCAGGCAGTTATTTTTTTTGTAAAAGGATATTTCCAGTACGTCAATCGTGTTCTTATCAGGAGGTGAGGGAATGGATGACCGTTCGTCAGTTTGCTCGGATGATGATATTGCTGAGGTATACCAGAGGCATGTAGACACCGTGTATCGACTTTGCTTCATGTATCTAAAAAATGCTTCCGACGCGGAGGATGCTGTACAATCCGTTTTTTTGAAATTACTTAAAATCGGTAAAAAGTTCGCCGATCACGAGCATGAGAAAGCTTGGCTGATCGTAACGGCTAAGAACTATTGCAAGGACATGTTGAAAAGCTGGTGGAAGTTCCGCCGGGTTCGAATGGATCACTTGCCAGAGTTGTTCAACAGCGAAAATCAGGAGCAGGCAAACGAACTGATGGAGACGCTGCTTGCATTGCCACCAAAATACAAGGATGTCTTGTATCTATATTACTACGAAGATTATTCGGTTAAAGATATCAGCGCAATGTTGAATCGGAATGAAAGTACAATACAATCACAGCTTGCTAATGGCCGAAAACGACTCAAAGTAAGATTAGAAGGAGGGATTCATCATGTCCGATCCGATTAAGGGAGTATTCGAATCCATCACACCAACGGAGCAACAGAAAGCGAAGATGTACCGGGAGATTATGAACAGCCATAAGAAATCTCAGAATATAGAACCGATTCGCTATAGAAAAAGGGGAGGATGGCTTAAGTATCTGGCAGCTTCAGTGTTTGTTATATTGGTAAGCACATATGCCTTCACCTTACTCAATAAAGAAAATACCGCTTTTGCGTTATATGCGTACGAGACGAATACGGAATTAACAAGCACTGGAGCTGAGCTATCCACGGGCATGATCGATGATAGTGGTTCCATGAAGGGGAATTTACTTCAGTTTAGTGTAAAAGGGAAAAACATTGAGGACATTCGTTTCTCAGTCAAACATCAATACATGGACTTCACGGATTGGACGGAGAACCGGCCGAGCCACAGCATGGAAAAACAGTTTACTATAGCCTACGGTGATCGTTCATCAGATTATGAGTATCTTGTTGTAGATTGGAAGCCGGAGCTTACGATCCGCGAGCTTACCGATCACTCCAATCGTACAATTGCGGGGTTGGCAGAACAATTGCGGTCAGACATTATCGTCATGGAAATAGCATTTACGAATGGAACAACAGCAACTAAAGCTCTGTACGTTACCATCCAAACTAACGGGAAAGTGATGGTCAAGTTGCAGGATTATTCCGTGACAGACAATGATTTTTTTATACTAAAGCCATCCCAAGTCCCTTTGCCAATCCGGAAACCCGAAAAGGTAATCGAGCCAAATGAATATGCTGATGCAAAGTATTCGGAAGTAGAAATACAAACCGCTGAAAAGGTAGCTCATAAATACTACGCTAAATTTCCCAAGGATCGTGAAATTGTAAAGATAAACTATATGAAGGATGTTAAGCACCTAAGCAGCTTTATTTCTGATGAATATAAAAATTGGCAAATCATTGCTTTCGAGGCCTATGAGAAATCGATGTATCCCGATGCTGCAGCAAGACACATTGTTCTTGCAAGAGAAGATGCCTCAAAGGAGTGGATTGTGATCAACGAAGGCTATTAATATTACATCGAGTCTTCATCCAAAAACTATTCTGCAGGCTCAAGGGGGTGAAGACTATTAAAACAAATTTATGTTTAAAACCCTGATGATACTCATGATATTGAACAATTTGTAACGAGACGAGGTTAGCTAATTAAGTCCGCGGTAGACGCGACATCTATACAACCGCGATCCCCGAAAATTCAAGATTTATTAAGCTAACAAGCAGTTGAGCGTGGTAAAGGGTAGAAACTAACTGGAAAAGGAGGACTTATTATAACTTTAGTTCATGATTTTATTATTATCTCGAATCGTGAATTCGAGGAAATTTCCATGGCTGGTATTTATCGTTACATTGCATGTAATTCGGAAAATGTTGTTCAAATACATGATGATATGTTTGGGTATATCCAAGATTCATTGAATTGGATTGAAACTCTAAATCCGGATAAGCAAAATGAAAGTATGTTAGGGTTTAATTATTACGGACGCTCGATAATTGAAAAGAACGGTGCGGAAAAGTTTATTAAGATTATTAAAGCCTGGTACCTTATGTTTAAAGAAGCTCCTGACGATTTAATTTTAACGGGGCGGTATGTGTGGAGTGAAGTCCTTAATTTATTAAATCGTTTAATTGATTTTTCAAAGATGGTTGAAACAGGAGCTTATTTACTCATTTACATTGGTATTTGAACTAGCAACGGGCTGACACAAGCCATGTGCCAGACGACAACAATATTTATACAACATTAATATAGTATGCAAAAGAACGGCAGCCACTTCCGAATAAAGTAAATAGCATAAAACGTACATAGGACGTAAACAACTATATAAATAAGGAGATCCTGAGGATGTCAAATGAGTTTTCGGAACTAATCGCCATGAAGAAGTCTCGAAAGAAACCATTGGAAGGTGATGTGTTCGTCATTCAACCAATGGAAAATCATTATTACTTTGGCAAAGTAATTAAGACGAATATCCAAGGGAAAAATTTGAATTTTCAAGGTATGAATCTGATATTTATTTATAATATCTTATCTCACAACAAAGAAATACCTAGAAATATAGATGAATATGAATTATTATTTGCACCGACTGTAGTAAATTTTCAAGGTTGGTTAAAGGGATACTTTGAAACGGTGGGAAATCAGCCTATTTCTATTAAGGAGTCAAACATAGACTTTGGTTTTTTTGATGATTATGAAACGCATGATAAATTATATAATTTGGAAGGTGAACGCATCTCACATAAACCCAAATATTTGGACTTTGTAGGACTTGCAAGCTATGGATATGTCGGAAGACAGGTTCATCGAGTGCTATACGGAAAAGAGTATCAATAAGCAGCTAGGAGATGGCTTCTATCGGACGACAAGAAAATATATACAACAAAGTCGCTTAAATAGCGGCTTTTTATTTTTATATAGAAGTTCTTGTCGTGTCCTCAAGAAAAGAACTTCTAAGCCGTACTAGGTCAAGATCTTCTATACAGCCCCGTGATCCCCGAAAATTCAAGATTTATTAAGCTAACAAACAGTTGAGCGTGGTAAAATAGGGTAGAAACTAAAAGAGCCTAAACTGTCCTGGAAAGACAGTTCGAGACCAACAAATCCTTACATTCGCATATTAAATTATGAAGCATGCCATATGAAGTAAAGCAGATTGCCGGTAGTACTGCTGGTGTAACTATAAAGGGGAAAACAATCAGTCTTGACTACCTAAAGATGATTGATTCCGGCAGCCGCGAGTGGAAGTTTCAAAGCCTATAGAGCGCAGCAACAGGAGGTCAAGTCCAACCATACTTTTCTGATGTTAAGAAGGGTGCATGGTATTACGAACCAATTCAAGCTGCAGCAGAAGTAGGCAGAAATGGCACAAATTTTATTCAATATTAAATGGACAGAACCAAAGAAGTAAAGCTTTAAATTAGAAGGGAGAAAATTGATAATGTGGACATTCATTGCTACAGTATGGCCCATTTTGTGTATTTTCTTATTTGTCGTATTAGTTTTGTATATTGCTAAAAAGCGTAAGTGATAAATTAACGTATATAGTCCTGTTATATCTAATGATGCTGAGAAACCAGATGAGGTTCAACTTTCTCCGTCTGCAGCGGGTGAAGTTAATAAATTCGTTCATTGATTAACTGAAGAAGAGTTATACGAAGTGACGCGGCAAGGAGGCCAAACGGATGATGAAGAAATGGCTTCTATCTCTCGGATACATTCTTTCGATTGTCGCCATTATTCTGTACAAAGAACCGATACTTCAATGCCTTCAAGATGACCAGGCAGACAACTTTACACTTTTATTTGGCGGGGCCGTGTTGTTCGCCCTCATTCCTATTATTCCATACGGTGTAATAGCAGGGATTATTGGGGTTAGATATGGACCCTTTTGGGGTGGTTTGTTCAATGTATTAAGCTCTACGATTGCTGCAGCACTGCAATTTTTAATGGTAAGGTTCGTGTTTCAGGAGCAGGGCATCCGGCTTTTGGATAAATTCAAACGAGTCGACCATTTTACCAGACTTGTAGAACAAAATGCGTTTTTTGCGGTTTTACTTGCTCGTCTACTTCCGTTTGTTCCTGCTGTTGCAGTGAACGTCTATTCGGCAATAAGCCGCATGCAATTCAGTACCTTCGCAGCAGCAACATTAATTGGTAAAATTCCTGTGATGTTCGTATTCGCTTTTGTCGGGGATCAGCTATTAACTGATGTAGGAAATGTTTTTTGGATATCGCTAATTTATATGCTCTTTCTTTTATTCGTTTATCTTTGCTATCGGTGGATCCGAAAGCGTGAGGGCAGAAACGCTGGATGATTCTTCATCCATGTTCACACGCTCGCCGAAGAGATATCAATCGCAAGCCCGGATGTCAGAACACTTGAAACTTTGTTATACGGTACGGGATATGCTCAAAAGCATGCAGGAACCTCAAGTCCTGAATGGGAAGAACCGACAACTTAGGGAGACGATCTTAGAGATTATCGAAGTATTCAGCAGGGTTTTGCTATCTATAATGAGGGGCACAAATAATTGGGAGGTGCTGAAATGAAACTGGTAAGTCTTCTTATAATAGCACTTATGAGCAGCTCGCTTTTTTTGTCAATATCGGGCTGTTCTGGGGACTTATGCTCAAACGAAGTTGTGAGTTCCATTGAATCCCCGAATAAGGATTATAGAGCTTATGTATTTCTACGAGATTGCGGCGCAACCACAAAAAAAAGTTATCAAGTTTCAGTATTAAAAAATGGAAAAGAACTAAAAAACAGCGGTGGGAATGTATTTAGTTCATACAATGGAGTTTCCATATTTTGGAGCGATACTGATGAGTTAACAGTTTCTCTAAGTAGTAATCATGATATATTTACACAAGAAACAAAATTAGGGGGAATAGAAATAAAATATGATTGAAGTATAAAATATCATGTAGTTATGATATTATGCACCCTTAACTGTACCATGAGGGTATATGATAAACCCGTGTCGGAAGACAAGAAGATTCAAGCTCAAGACTACCGCGGTGTTGAGTTCGGAAAGACAATCACATTTGGTTTGGTTAATTTAACTATTTCATTCTTGAATTCTCAATAATATCGGCGCCTTATGAAAGGCGCCGATCTGCTGTTGCTTACAATTTTATGAGTAATAATCGTGCTGGATTACCGAGTTGCTTTGCTCATCTGCGTTAGACGGAGATTTTCGTTTGCCCGGGAACCACCAGTTCCCTTTGCCGAGCAGCTTCATTGCGGCGGGTACTAGCAGCAAGCGAATAATCGTAGCATCCAGGACAATCGCAACTGCCATTCCGAACCCGAGCATTTGAATCGGCAGTACGCCCGAAAGTGCAAAGCCGCTAAATACGGCAAACATAAGAACCGCTGCGACGGATATCATTGGGCCCGTTTTCTCAATACCCACCGTGATGCTTTGCATTGTATCTCTGCTTTTGGCGTATTCCTCCTTCATTCGGCTCACGAGAAATACCTCGTAATCGGTACTTAAGCCGAACAGCAGCGCTAGAAGCAGAATTGGAACAAAATGAATGATGTAGCCGTTTGACTCCACATTGAAAACTTCGCTTCCGTAACCATTAGCAAACACTAAGACAAGAACGCCATAAGTAGCAGATACAGAGAACAAATTAAATAGAATTGCCTTCAACGGGAGCAGTATGCTTCGGAAGGTGGCCACTAATATAATGAAAATGAGTATAAGCATAATCGCAAGAACAGGCAGAAGACTATCCGTTACCGCCTTGGCGGTCTCCATACCGGCCATCGTTTCGCCGCCGATATGGAAGCTTGTTCCTTCCGGTAGCGGGAAGGAAGGAAGAACGATGTCGCGAAGCCGCTCGACGATTTCCCGGCTCGTGTCGCTGGAGCCATAATCCAAGAGCTTAAGCTCGAATGCGGCCGTGTGTCCATCCTTGCTGATATAACGAGCAGCCATAGTACGAATATCAACCGGAAGAGCAGAGGAGTCGCTCATTAGCAGCTTCGATGCATTAGCTGGCGCCATGCCGGAAAATAGGGCGGCGGGTGACGATACGCTCTCAACGTGGTCTTCATGCGATAAACCGGCGTGCAGAGCAGCAATTGCAGCGAATGCTTCTGGCGAGCGCAAGTCGCTGTTGTCATTGCGAAGCACGATGCTGACAGGGCTGGTTGCGCCTTTGCCGAACGAATCCTCGAGAAGTTGGAATCCTTGTCGGACGTCAGTGTGAGCTGGGAGAACGCGGAAATCAGGTGCATAAAGTTTCATATTGAAAGCCGGTAAAGCCAGTGACGCCAGCACACCCAGAGTAATGACGATAATCAGGGCTGGTTTGCGCATAATAGCACTTGTCCAGCTTCTCCACTTATTGCCGGCAGTAATATTCGTCGATTTCTGTTCACGCTGCTTGCGGCTATTAATGCGCTGGCCCCACAAACTAAGCACCGCAGGTAGCAAGCTCATGCTTGCCAATCCGGCTACGAATACAACTGTGATACCGCCAAAAGCGATAGAGCGCACTGCGGTAAGCGGGACTATTAGCAGGGCTGCCAATGAAACGATAACGGTGACGGCTGAATATACCACTGTATGACCGGCAGTCTCCATTGTCCGACTGAGCGCATCGAGTATATCGCCCCTTGTGGCCATTTCCAGCTTGAACCGGCTTACCATGAATAACGTATAGTCAATGCCAACTCCGAGACCCAGCATCATTGCGGCATTAGTTACAAATACGGACAGTTGGACTCCGGCCGATGCAGTCCAGTAAATGATCCCCATCGCGACCAGCAGGGAAGCGATCGTGACAATAAGCGATGTGGCAGTAGCCGCTGCGGATCGATACACGAATAGCAAAATTACTATAATAAGCGGTAGAACGATAGCTTCGGCACGCGCCAAACCTTTCTGGCTCTGGGCGGACGTCTCACCCTGAAAGGCTGGCATCCCAAGCATATAGGCTTCTACTCCTAAAGATTCGGCCTGCTCAGCAAGCCGGTTCTGATATGCCGGCATCCGGTTAATCAAATAATCAGTCTCAATATTCATGTCGATGAAAGCGATACTCGTATTCGGGTCGCTGCCGACCAATCCGGCATGCAGTGCGGGAGATGTGTCCAGCAGGCTAAAGACGCTCTTCACGCCGTCTTCTGTTTTGAGCCGATCTACGAGCTGCGAGAGCTTGTCATTGTAGAGCTTAGATCCGGCTGCATGATTGGGGTCCCGTAAGATTAGCGTTAGGGAGCTGTCTGATCTGCCCTCAAATTCGGAAGCCAGAAGCTGGCTGGCATTCTGCGATTGTGAATCGGGCACTTCCCAGCCGCCTCCGCTGAGAACGCTTGGTAACTTTCCGAAGTTAGAGCCGCCCGCAATGACGAGAATGAGCCACATGATTACGATAGCCCACCTTGCTTTGTATAAGGCTTGGCTCCACTTCCACCATTTGCTGCGCATTGCATCACCTTACCTTCCATATATAGCGGTATACAACTATATTATTTGCATTGACGCGTTGAATCGCTGATCAGGAGCGGTCCCCATAGACGATCTGTCCGCCGAAATCTCCGGAAATGAACAGCATCACGACTCCTGCCACGGAGAGAAGAATGAATAAAGCGGCGGACCATCGCGAAGGCCGTTTGCGTAAAGCGAACTTCAAAGCCAGCAATACGAGAAATAAAGCGAAGGTGATCATCGACAATGTCTGATGCGTATTGATCAAATCTCGTTCTGCTCCGAATTTGTATATCGCATAATCGACACTGCGCATGCCGGTAATCATGGCTACAAGCATGGTTGCCAGGCCGCCAATGAGCAGCAAGTCAGTCATTCTGGAATAAAGAGCAGGCTTGCGCAACGAAATCCACAGCGTGATAGAGCCAAGGATTAGCATGGCAATAGGAAAATGAATGATAATAGGATGCAGTGAATCAGGCATTAATGAAACGCCTCCCTAGTTAATTTGTCCCTGGTACGGGAGAGTATGAATGGAGATGAGAAGCGTGAAAACGAGCAAGCGCTTCTTCCCAGTTCGGCACTTTGTCATTCTCGAAGGAAACGTTGCGGACGGCATGCATCGTACCGCGTACATTCCCAAACAGATGGCGGTGATGGTTGCTTTGGCGAAATTGAATCATGTCGGTTTTCGACTTCCACACCTGCAACAGCCAATAGCTATTCTGTTGATTGACGTACCTTATGTGATAAAGTCCTTTAGCTTTCAGAAAGCGGGTCATAAAAAACAGGAGGCGCCAAATGACTCGCTGGATGAAAGTCAGCTTACTAGTCTGAATTCTCGTAACAACAACATGCATGGTATAGGCCCTCCCGGGAAATATGAGTAGCTGGGTTGACTTCCCCTGTACGTGTGTAGGTTAATCCCCTTCAAGGCGGTGAATGGACCTGTAGCATATCGAACACCTTCACGATATGTCCATTCGGATAATGGGTACAGGGGAGTGAAGAATACTCATTCTTTATCGCATACCTCCTCGCTAATATAGGACTATTTGTTCGATATTGTATAATTTGTTCGACTAAATTATAATGTGAGCATGAAATCTACACAACAACCAAACGAATTCGAATTGTTCATTTACTTACAGGTAGTGGCAAATTGTTCGAGAATGGAGGTAGCAGGCAGGCAATGAAGGAAGACCGGAGAATATCGCGTACGAAACGAATGCTACATGAGGCGTTGTTAGGCTTAATATTAGAGAAAGGCTTCGAATCGGTAACCGTACAGGATATTATCGACAGGGCCAACATAGGCAGGTCTACGTTCTATGCCCATTTTTATGACAAGCACGCGCTGTTGCAGTATGGGTTTTCCTATCTGCAGGAGCATTTGTCCGAGCAGCAGCAACCATATCTGCGAAGATCGCAGCATCCCAATGAGAAACCTCGGTTTTCATTCAGCCTGCCGATGTTTCAGCATGCGCACGAGCATCATAAACTGTATCAGGCTTTAGTCGGCAAACAAAGCGGCGTGGTGGTCCAATTGCAGATGAAGGAGTTGTTCGCCTCACTGGTTCGTGCGGAAATGCTAACGTTTTGTCAGCAGGACATAAGCTCTCCGTTCCCAATGGAGGTTGTCGAGCAATTTGTCGTTCACTCCTTTACAGGATTGCTTACTTGGTGGCTTGATCAATCGATGCCGTATTCGGCGGAAGAGATGGATCACATGTTTCAGGCGGTGACGTTGCCTGGCATGATGGCCGTATTATACGATTGCACGGACAATGCATCGACGTCCTAACGAATCAGTCGAGCGATTCTTTAACAAACAATCTTGGACAATTCGTATAGAAATGAACTGTACGCTCCAACAACATATATACAATGAAAGTCGCTTAAACAGCGGCTTTTTCGTATAGAAGTTCTTGTCGTGAGCTCACGATAAGAACTACAGCCCCATGATCCTCAGAAATGCACGTTTAATTAAACTAACGGGCAGATAGCATAATCACTTCACGAATACCTTAGGTGTGACGAATTTTTATGAAGTACGTAAAAAAGTACGTTTTGCGCAATAACTGAAAACATATAAAACTTGGAGATCAAAAACATGACCAAATATTTATTAATAGTTTGTCTCCTCAGCTTATTAATTGGATGTAATAACACAAAAGAAAATCAATCGGTCGTAAACGTAACAAACAATAAGATGATATTAGAGCAGTATTTTTATTCAAGTAATGAAGAAGATTTAAGAGAGCTTTCTGAGAGATTAAAGAAAGACGGATATGGAATAAATGATTTCAAGTCATATGAATTACGTGGCGAAACAGAATGGTATTTCTATTCAAGTAAAGAAGTAACTGAAGACGAAATTAACCAAGAAGATATCAAGAGCGAGAATTATGCTAAAGAATATAATGTGGGCTATGATGGTCACGGCTTTCCACTGGAATAAATTCAGATCAGAGTAAGTATTTCAAGAAGTTAGTTACTGGGTATAACATCATATTTACGCATCGGGCATTCAAACCGGAAAGAGCGATTACCCTTGCGGAAATGGCAGTGATTCTAACAAGGCGCTTAAATATAAACACTGTCAAACTCGCGAATCTACACACTCATAGGGGGCCGGCTGTATGTTTTTTAATTTATGTCGGGTGGACAATAACATCGTAACATTTAAAGCCGCATAAATTGCGGATTTTTTGTTTTATGTTATCAAGTTCTTGTCAAAATGAAATGATAAGAATTTGATAACATTTCCGACAAAGATCCTCATTTGGCCATTTCAAGCCGGAAATTAATAATGTGTATCCGTTCGAACAGGCCATCGAAGAAGTAAAAAATAAAAGGAAATGTCCCGTCGGAACATTTCCTTTTTTACTATCCGAATATCTTTTCCAAAGCTTCTCTCTAAACGTGAACAGCATAGCAACAAGTGGTGTTCATTTCATCAATTAAAAAGAAGACCTGATGCACGAAGACGTTCTCCTATAGCAAGTACTTGCTCTGTATTATCAACCTGAAATCCCAGGTGATTTAGAACACCATTTTTCTCGAATGGACGACGATCGAAGCCGACATTTATTCACCAGCTCCAACGAACTGTTCGATTCGAGCCTTAATGGAGTCTCTGACCGTACGGAATTGTTCCATGATTTCTTCTTCCGTTCCGGTCGCTTTGGCTGGATCATCAAAGCCCCAGTGCCACTTGATCACATTGGGGTTCATAATGACAGGGCAATGTTCATCAGCATGTCCGCAAAGTGTAATGACATAAGTAGCACGGTTTAAAATTTCGGGATCAATAACATCAGATCTATTACTGCTAATATCTACACCGGCTTCTTTCATCACTTGAACGGCTCTAGGATTCAAACCGTGTGCCTCAAGACCAGCGCTTTTCACTTCGAATTTATCTCCGCCAATTGCGTTCAAAAAACCATCAGCGATTTGGCTGCGGCAGGAATTCCCTGTACATAAAAAATAAATAAGTGGCTTATTAGACATTTTGAAAACCCCTTTATTATGTTATTTTGATTATCATTAACCTACAACTTTAAGCCATAGATAGAGCCCGGATAGTGTAATAAACAGGACTGGTACCGTTAGGATAATGCCCGTTTTAAAGTACGCTCCCCAGGAAATCTTAACTCCCTTACTAGACAACACGTGCAGCCATAGCAAAGTAGCGAGTGAACCAATCGGGGTTATTTTCGGACCTAAATCAGATCCAATCACATTCGCATACACAAAAGCTTCATGTAACACTCCCGTAGAATTCGTATTATGAATAGCAAGCGCATTAATCATGACTGTCGGCATGTTATTCATAATCGAAGAGAGGATCGCAGCTATAAATCCAGATCCAACAGTCGCTACAAATAACCCTTGTTCCCCGACCCATTTAAATACATCGCCTAATTCATTAGTCAGTCCAACATTTCGAAGTCCATATACAACGACATACATGCCAATGGAAAATGTGACAACTGCCCATGGCGCACCTTTTACGAGCTTCCAGGTATGAATCACGCGGCTTTGACGGGCAAGAAGCAAGAAGACGATGGCCGCTACACCAGCGATTATAGATACTGGTACTTCAATAAACTCACTTGTTAAGTAAGCGACGAGAAGAACAGCGAGAATAATCCACGAAATCTTAAATAGGCGCATGTCCTTAATCGCATCGACCGGTTTCTTTAATTGTACCAGGTCGTATTGCTTAGGAATGCTTCTTCGGTAGAAGAGGAATAGCACAAGTAAGCTTGCCACAATAGAGAAGAGAGTAGGTACAATCATGCGACTGGCATACTCCGCGAAACCTACTCCGAAAAAGTCAGATGACACGATATTTACCAGGTTACTGACGACTAGCGGAAGGGAGGCGGTATCGGAAATAAATCCACTTGCCATTATAAACGGGAGAATCATACGTTCGTCAAATTTCAATGCCCGGACCATGGCGAGAACGATAGGCGTTAAAATAAGCGCTGCACCATCATTAGCAAAGAATGCAGCCACTGCCGCACCCAATAGAATGACGTACACAAACATCAGATGACCATTTCCTTTGGCAGCTCTAGCCATGTGAAGCGCTGCCCATTCAAAGAAACCAATTTCATCAAGAATAAGTGAAATCAGAATAACTGCAACGAACGCAAGAGTAGCGTTCCAAACCATTTGAGTTACGTCCAGGACATCATGAAAATCTACGACACCCAAGAGGAGTGCGAATACTGCACCGCCACATGCGGACCAACCGATATTAAGGCCCTTTGGCTGCCATATGACGAACACTAACGTAACTAAAAAAATAATTGATGCAATTGCCAGCATAATGCCTCCTGGTTTAAGTACAGCCTTTTACTGTATTGATTTTCTCTTGCATAGAAGGAAGTTGATCGATAAGCTGCTTCAAATAAAGTTTGTCATCTAAATTCAACGAATAGTAGATCCATTGACTTCGGCGCTCCTCGTTAATTAGCCCGCCTATTCTAAGTTTTTTCAAATGTTGGCTAATATTAGGTTGAGTTGTTTCTAGAATCTCCACGATATCACAGACACACATCTCCCGGTGCCGTAGTAGCACCATAATTGTCAATCTGGTTTTATCAGAGAGAAGCTTAAGGGTATCGGACATTTCCTCAATCGGATACAAATTCTTGACCCCCTTTCAGTAACTAGCTTGCTGATTACAGGATTATTATATACGCGGACGATTATATAAGTAAACAATTATATTAGAGAATACTTATTTAATATTGGATTAACAAACCTTAACGTACAGATAACAGTGCATCTATAATAAAAAAGCTTCTGCATGGAGCAGAAGCTTCTCATTTCTTTAACATCCTTTATCCGTTTCACATGAAGTAGACGTTTTTTTAGTACTGCAGCAGCCACTGCTAATGGTTGATACAGCGATTGGTCGAATTGTCATCCTCTTCGGAGTGGATGTGCAACAACTTTTGCGCGGCAATCCTATCACTTGAATTTCGAAAATAGAGTTAATTCACTATGAACTAAACGGTGGCTTGGATTAAGGTTTCCTCTTGCAGTTTTTCCAAAAACGCCAAGTAATGCGTTGCCAAGTACTATAATTTTCACTTCAAATTGCTCCACATTTGATTTCAGGTCAGTAACTACAAAAGATGAAGATTTGGGCGGAACAGTAAAATGTCTTGAGCTAATCAATTTTTTGTTACCATTTAATTTGAATACTAAGACTTTTACTTTAGTACTTTTATTACTGCTGTTGTTCAACACTTTTGTAAAGACTGTTGTTGAACGATTGAGTGCTTGATTCTCAAGCGGGCCAGTTGAATATACTTTAATAAACGTCATTTATACCACTCCTTCAATTTTTGTAAATACAATACAATAAATGCAGGAGAATTTGACTTTGATTGGACAACGTATTTTGCTTTACTTTTTAAAATTTTCTAGAGTGAGAGAGATAGAATAGAGGAAGGTAGCACTTGAGTTGGCGGTGGGCTAGGTCAACATTTAACATACCTTATAATAAATGCGACATAAACCAATCGCGTAAACGAGAGCGGTAATATCCATAGATTAAGCAGCTGTCGCAGTTCTTCTGTGCCAGCTGCTTTTTAATTGTCAATACTTTGCCCCCTTTCGAATAGGAATAAACATGTACCTATTGTGAGGGGTGAGCGCATGTATTCAGCTGAAATCAGCCGTTCGAATCCGTCGTGTATTTTGTTTATTATCGACCAATCCGGATCGATGTCTGATCCGTTCGGGGCAAGCACTAAGTCCGAGAGTGTTTCGGACGCCATCAACCGGTTATTGCAAAATCTCGTTATCAAGTGCGCGAAGTCGGAAGGGATACGTGATTACTATCATGTTGGCGTAATTGGCTATGGCGCAGGTGTCGGTCCGGCGTTCGGAGGTGATTTAGCGGGGAAAGAAGTGGTCCCGATTAGTGAAATTGCCGATAACCCGTCAAGGCTGGATAAACGGTTGAAAAAAGTGCCGGATGGGGCAGGCGGGCTGGTTGATCAACTCGTCAAGTTTCCGGTCTGGTTTGAGCCCGTAGCTAACGGAGGCACGCCGATGTGCAAAGCGATGAGAACGGCTCATACCGTTTTGACTCATTGGATCAGTGAGTACACGCATTGTTTTCCGCCGGTTGTCATTCATATCACGGACGGGGAATCGACTGACGGCGATCCGACACTTGAAATGGAACAGCTAAGAGCGCTATCGACGGATGACGGAAATGTACTGCTATTCAACCTGCACATTTCCGATAGCCCGAGCGCGATGGAGCTCCGATTTCCGGAAACTACGGATGCACTGCCCGACGCGTATTCCAGGGTGCTTTACGAAGGCTCAAGTCCGCTGACGCCTTTTATGATCCGAGTCGCCAATCAGGAATACGACTTGAATTTATCTGATGGAGCGAGAGGCTTCGTGCTCAATGCGGATTTAACTCTCGTCATCCAGGCGCTTGATATCGGAACGCGTCCGGCCAATCTGCGATAGGGGCTTCCGTTATGCGAATCGAAAGCGAATG
Organism: Paenibacillus sp. NEAU-GSW1; assembly: GCF_009737085.1. Classification (GTDB taxonomy): domain Bacteria; phylum Bacillota; class Bacilli; order Paenibacillales; family Paenibacillaceae; genus Pristimantibacillus. Next base: position 20,869 of record NZ_WOVL01000033.1, on the reverse strand, counting down.
TTTTTTATTGCCGAAGGCAGGAAATCGCAGCGATGAATACGAGGATGCCTCCCATAGCAGCACACATGTTCACAAGGAGACGACAATTTGTAGATTCGCCATAGCCGATGGGGCTAGTGAGTCCTCATATGCTGAACTGTGGGCGAATTTGCTCGCAAGCGGTTATTGCTTTGGCAGATTCCGCGGTATGCAGATCCATAGATCGGTCTCCCCATTATCGAAAGCCTGGCAGAAAAAAACTAACGGCAAAAGTCTCCCCTGGTATGCACAAGAGAAGCTAAGCAACGGGGCGTTTTCCACATTAGCGGGGATCACGTTCCGATTTGCGATGGATGCCGAGTCCGCCGCATTTGACGCGATCGCGGTCGGCGACAGCTGTATTTTTCATGTTCGAGGGGATACGATGATTGCCTCTTTTCCTTTAAGTACAGCTGATGATTTTCAACGTCGACCGGTTCTCATCTCGAGTAACGCGGCCAATAACGTCCAGCTTAAAGCGTTTGTTCACAAATGGAGCGGTAAAGCCGAAGCGGGAGACGTGTTCTGGTTGATGACCGATGCTCTAGCCTGTTGGCTGTTGACTCGTTACAAGGAAGATCGAAGCGTGATAAGGCTAATACATAAGCTAGCCGGCGAGCGTGACTTTAACCATCTCGTGCATGAAGAAAGACGGCGGCCTCACCGTGAAGGCTATTTCTATTTAAGGAATGATGACGTTACGTTCATTCGTCTAAAACTGGTTAAAGGGAAGTGAGGCGATGTTCTGGCCCACTCCGCAGGATTATAGGGAAGCAATCCAAAATCCGCGTATCTGCTTCAAGGACCCCGAGCTGCAGGCCGGCCACCCTGAATTGGATAAGCTCGGCCTGCCCCGCCCGATATCGGGAAGCTTCGCCAGCGTATATAAACTGAAGTGTGGTGAGCAAGAGTGGGCGGTCAGGTGCTTCACTAACAATGTAAAGGATCAGAAGATCCGTTACGATGCCATCAGCTTGCATCTTCGCTTCAATCCTCTTCCTTATCTCGTTCCATTCGAATATCTTTCCGAAGGCATCAACATTAACGGTCAGTGGTTTCCGATCGTGAAAATGCATTGGGTGGAAGGAGAGCCGCTGCTCGATTACATGGGGCGGAATTTGCATCGTGCCGACCTGCTGCAAGAACTCTCCGATAAATGGATAATAATGACCCGCGAGCTGTGCTCGGCCAATATTGGGCATGGCGACATGCAGCATGGAAATATATTGATCAAAAAGAATGAAATCATTCTGATCGACTACGATGGGATGTATGTACCCGCTTTAAACGGAATGACAAGCAACGAGCTCGGTCATCGGAACTATCAACACCCAGGAAGGAATGAAGGTCATTTCGGTCCCTATATCGATCACTTTTCGGCATGGGTAATTTGGATATCGATCGCAGCTCTTTGTGCCGATCCTTCATTATGGCATTCTCTTGAAGCGGGAGAGCCGGAGGAGAGCCTTCTTTTTCGACGGAATGACTTTGTTAGTCCAGATGCATCACGGGCGTTCGAATTGCTGGCACTTGTTGAAGAAAAAGCGGTACGAAAGTCAGCAAACTCCCTTCGCGCATTCGCGACATTGGAAGTGCCGGAGGTGCCTCGACTCCCCGATCCCGATTCGGAGGGGAAGGCTGGGCAGCCTTCAAATCTCCATATCTCGGCCTTCTCTAATAATACGGCATTTAGAACTTCACTAACCGTCTTGTATGATCGGCTCTTAAAACGGAAGCCGCGGAAGGCTTCCGCCATTTCGCCGCCTGAAACTTCGTATTCTGGTGGTGCGTCGTGGATCTTGGACCATATTACGTTGGAAGCGCCGCCGCACAAGAAGCGATCAACGTATTTGCTCTTACAGGAAAGCTTCGTTTCCTATCTGATTTTACTCACAGCAGTGTCAGCCGCGGCTACTTTGTACAGCAGTGCCCCGGTCGCAGCGCTACTCTTCTGTTCGATTATAGGTTTTGGAACGGAGATGGCCTATTTAAGCTGGCGTTATCGGAAGGTTCGCGCCGTCCAGGAAAAGAGAGCCACGTGCGAAAACATAAAGAGGCTGGAGCTTGCCCTATCTGAATTGAGAAGCGAACTGAACGAATTGAACGATATCAAGCAAAATATTATTCAAATTGAAGAGGAATTGATACACGATTGCGTACTAAGGCTCGAGGAAGCGGCTTATCGGGAAAGGCATGCAACGGAAGCGGTGGAGAAGGAGCTTCATATTCATTTAAGCGGGTTAGTTGGCGAAAGACGGACCATTGACCAAGAGGAAAAAACGGAGCTGTCCAGTAAACTGGCCTCGTTCCAAAAAACATGGCTGGAAGAGCAAATTATCAAACATAAGATTAGCCAGGATAAAATTCCGGATATCGACGATGAGATGAAACGCCGTTTAAGAACGAACGGCATTCGTACGCCAGCCGATTTTATGGACATTACGATCAATCAGTCCTATGGACGCAAACAAATCGATAGGGCATATTTGATTTTAAAAAACGGAGGTTCGGTTCATGTAGACATGAGCCGATCTCAAGCGAAGGCGCTGGTCGACTGGAAAAGAAAAATCGAACGCAGGTATCGAAATCAAATTCCTGCAGTCCTTCCTCGCAGGGAAATCTCCGCCATAGCGTTAAAGTATAAGGATCGGAAGTCAAAATTAACCGATGCGGAACATACGTATAAAACCGCAGCGCAGGAAAGGTTAAATGTGATCAAGCAGGCCCACCATCCTGAGCTGGATTCCTTAACGAAGGAAGTGGAGGCTGCCAGAATCAGACTTGAGATCGAGCTTCATCACATTGATATGCAGATCGATGAACGAAGTAAACGCCATTCAGACAAACTGGAGGAGTATCGCGATCTAAACAAACGAATGGCATCGTACATGGATGTTCATTTTGTAAGGTACATAAAGCAAGTATTCCTGTTTCGAGGGTAGACTGCCATCAGCCTGAGATAGTATCCCCTTCCGGTAGCCGGGAGGGGATTTTTAGGCCGCCCAAATAAACGACGAATCAGATAAGCAAACGAAAGAGGTTGGTCAAGAACTTCTATACAGCTCCGTGTTCCCGGAAATGTACGCTTTATTAAACTAACCGGCAGGATTGTTGAAATCCATTCTTTCATGTATATTAAAAAAGGGAATATTTGGTTTGTTTTTAATACGATAAGGGGGACGTACTTAGGCGGCAGCTGTACCATTTTTCATTAAGTCATAATCGGTTCTTTCTATAATATACTGAATTGGGTGATAAAAATGGGTCAAAATGGTAATGTTAGAATTCTTGCTCCTATGAGTGAAAAAGATATCGAATGGCAGAAAGAACAGTGGTTAAGTGAGTGGGGCGGCGAAACCATGATAACCAAAGGTAAGAAGCATCATATTCAGGATTTGGATGCATTCATCGCCTGGGTCGATGATCTACGAGTCGGAGCAGCTACTTACCGTTTAGGTATAAATGATTGCGAGTTAATGAGTATTAATACAACTGTACAAGGCATAGGGATCGGGAGTAATTTGATTTCTACAGTGGAACAGAAGGTAAAGCAATCGGGAAGAAATCGCATTTGGCTTATAACATCAAATGATAATTTGGATGCGTTAAGATTTTATCAACGACGTGGGTATCGAATAACAGCCATAAATCAAAACGCAATTGACGAGGCTAGGAAGCTGAAGCCAACAATCCCCAAAGTGGGTTATTACGATATACCCATTCATGACGAAATTGAACTCGAAAAAATACTATGATTATTAAACGAACGGGACACGATAGTTTAGAATAACAGAATGGCAGCCGATCAGAGGATCAGCTGCCATTTTTAATGGAGTACAGGGCACTTTAGTGGAATGAACTGGATAAAAAAGGTGATTTGAAATTGTTCTTATTGATGAGAATGTCCGTCATTTATTGATGTTATACCGGAAATTGAATGAACATGAACTGGGTTTCCATTGAAAGAAGTTATATATAGTTTGTGTGAGTGCTGAGTATCATCATCTCCAGAATCCATTACAAACCAGTTATAAGAATTTTCATTTTGGGCTCCCTTCATTAAAAGTAATAATGTACAGGGTTAGTGTATGGAGAATGAAGATATGGGAAGCGGCTTAAGCCCATTCAGTTAAATGTTCTGCATGTGTCGTTGGATGGGTAGGCGTCGGATCGAATGGAGGACTAGATTTGATTCCGTACAACGAGGTGACGATTTGTCCGGTCGCACATCCATCTTACTTATTTAACGGGAGAAAGGAGAGCGATACATTTAATCGAGTGGCATTTAAACTTATTTAGGTGCACGAGACGAACGGATGATTGTGAAACAGTCCATGTCGGACGTCAAGAACATATATACAACGGAAGTCGCATAAACTGCGGCTTTTTTTGTATAGAAGTTCTTGCGTGAGCTCAAGACAAGATCTTCTATACAAAGCCGTATTAGGACAAGAACTTCTATACAGCCCCGTGATACCCGAAAATTCAAGATTTATTAAGCTATCGGGCAGGATAATTCAATCACTTCACGAATACTTCAGGTACTGAGAATTTGTGAAGTTCACGAATAAGATGTTATCTGAAACTTACGCAAGTGCTGTTATATAAACAAGAGCCATTCAATTACTTTGGCACTGGAGATGATTGTGTTGCAAGATATCAGAATAACTAGAAATGGAGAATTGAACTCATTAGAATTGAATGAGCTTTTTAGAACAAATAATTGGCAAGTCGAACCCCATGAACGATTGGACAATTCAATTCGTAGTACATGGGGATGGATAACAGCAAGAAGATATGACGATAACCAATTAATTGGATTTGTTCAAGTAATTTCGGATGGAATAAGACATGCATATATATTAAAGATGATCGTTCACCCCAATTATCGAAGACATGGAATTGGATCAAAAATAATGACTGAACTTATGGAATTATTAAAAGAGAATGAATTAGTTCCAACGCTAGTAGCAACGCCTGGTAATGATAATTACTATAAGAAATTTGGATTTGAAGCAGAGAGCAATGGGTTCAAAGCCATGTGTATCAGATAGGAATAATGAATAAAGATGAATGTAGTTTAATCGGAGAAGGCGCAACCATCAGATAACATCATGTTCACGCATCGGGCCCTTAGGCCCTCGATCCGATCTTCATTAAGCTCCCTCGAAATGATTCAGTTTCCTCACTCAGACTCATGAATTCGCAGGATTTCATCCTCTAGTTAAATTGAAGAAATGGATGGTGGAGGAGACTGTGGTTACGGGATAGAGAACTGGGCATGCGGAAATAAAGGGTGAATAGTAATCACCCATATTGTTCCATAATGCGCACGTCTCCACTTCGCCTTAGTGATTCTCGCTCCCATGTCTCAACGGGTCATAGCCCTTTCATTCCTTCGTCACATCTTAACTAAGGGGTGGAGGTCGGTCTTTCTAACGGAACGATAAAGAAAATGACGTAAACGTGGCCGGCCCCGTTTGCTGAGCACCATCTTTCCTCGGCATTTCCCTAAACAAGCTTCAGCTAGATTTAACCCGGCATGACGAAGCAAAGCATTTCCGTGTGTATATCCGCTTAGATCACCAGCCTCACCGAGTACACCAGCTAGATTCGTTACATTGACGCCTCGTATTTCAAGGAGCTTCTGTGCATAAGGAATACGCTCAAGAATGAGTTGGAGCTCGTGTTTAATTTGTTCAAGCTGGCGCTGGGCCATGTCAATTTCTTCTAGCAATTGCCCAAGAGCAATGACAAGAGCATCTTTATGGTCACTTTTAGACGGAGTATTATCCCGGTTTTCCTTGTTCTTTTTGACGAGATGAGGGTTAACCAGAACAGGATCGATACCTTGATCGAGGAGCCAACCTGCTAGGCTGAACTAGTAGTGACCAGAGGGTTCCATGCCAACTATGATGCTGCTAAGTTTGTAGGATTTGAGTAGATCTTGGATCCAGCGTTCGAACAGATCGAACCCTTCACGATGGTTACCGAACTCGAGTGGAGTTCCCAGAGCAATCCCGCGAAAACTGACAGCGCGGGCTACATGGGCTTCTTGGGCGATATCTACGCCGATGACTAAATGATAAACGGTAATGTTTTCAATGAGTTGATTTTGCTTGTCTTGTGCTTTAAACTTCATGATAGAGCGACCTTCTGATGTGGATTTTAAGGGCTTTGACCCGTTGCGTAATCCCATCGTACAGAGGCGCTCGTTTTTGTTCAAACTCCAAGTTATTCGTTTTACAGGAATTCTAACGGGAAACGATATTTGAATGTACACCGCGGCAGCTGGCCATGTGATCCTAGGATGAAGTTGAATGACACAAATCCAACAAACAAGGAGCAAGATCGCCGTGGGTCTTGCTCCTTGTTTCTACATGGGAAAGAAAAAAGAATCATTGGCTGCGACGAATATCCAGGGTGGTGGGATACTCATAAGAAAAAACTTAGTATTTCAAGCGAGGTAAAACAACTCATAAATAGTTCCAATATGTGGTACAATAATTTACTATTTCTCATTTTAAAAATTTATTTCAATTTTAAAAGGAATAAGAATTTACATCTAAACCAACACGACAGCAGCCGGAGCTTTACGTACGGCTGCTTTTTGTTGTATGAAAGGTCAGGATAGTTTAATCATTTTCGCGATTAACTACTTATTGGGCTCAAACAGAGTAAACAATACATTTTTATTGTGAAACGATAAATATAGTGATAAGATCAAAAATGAGGTGAAATAGATGAAAAAAGAGACGCTCTTTTTAAAAGTTGTTCTGGTTGTTATGGCAATTCCTGCATTAGTGATGTGTTTTTATGGACTCCCAGCGATGGCGCATAGTATGATGCCGGATTTCCCGGATATTAAAGTTTATCTTTCCGCTTTGGCTGCGTATGTGGCGTCTATTGCGTATTTATTTACGCTACTTCAGGCATTTAAGCTACTTAGGTACATCGATACAAATACCGCTTTTTCGCAAACCTCTGTTTTAGCGCTTAAGAAAATAAAGCGAGCGGCGGTTGTCGTATCACTCATGTTTGCATGTAACCTCCCGCTTTTCTACTTTGTAGCTGACGGCGCAGATGCACCAGGCGTAATGGTCATCGGGCTAATTATAACCTGTGCGCCAGTCGTAATCGCAGTATTTGCCGCAGTTCTTGAGAAACTGCTCAAAAACGCGATCGAGCTCAAAGAAGAACAGGAGTTGACCGTATGATAGTGGTTAACATTGACGTCATGCTTGCAAAGCGGAAAATGAGCGTTACTCAGCTATCGGAGAAAGTCGGCATTACAATGGCGAACCTGTCGATACTTAAAAACGGTAAAGCGAAAGCCATTCGAATCTCAACACTCGAAGCGATCTGCAAAGCACTCGATTGCCAGCCTGGAGATATTCTCGAGTATCGTCAGGATTGAATAAAATACAAAAACCGCCGAACGTCGCAGATGTAAGTAATGATGAAGAGTTCGAAAGCTATATTAATCCTAACGACTACAGCTCTAGCTATAATCATCGTTTTTATGACTGTGAATCTCTTTGGTAGAGGTAAGGCTATTTAGAAGTTTCTTAAGTGAAGAAGAGCATATCGTATCTTAGTTGATAAGAGTTTTAGATTTGTTGAGAAGGTTACACATGGACACCTTCTTCACGGTTTACATCAATACGATTGGAATGATGCAGCTTTTCATATTTTTGTTTAGCGGCGCAACATAATGCGGTACGGATAATTTATGATCCACCTATTGCTGCCTTGGCCGACATCAACCACATCCGCATGAGGATGTGGTTTTTGCTTTTTCTAACCATTGAAAAACGGCGAAAAAGTAAGCGAGAATAGGCCAACTTAACGAGCCGATTGTGTTTAAACGGATTTATTCACCAAAAAGGCGGATTTTCCCATTTAGTCCGACTTTCTAGCGTTTTACATTGAACTGCGAAGGAGGATATGATTAGCACATGACTGGCCGGTCATATGGCTGCAAGACGCCGAATCAACGACATGGCCGCTTTTAATCGGTTCATGAAGGAGTGAAAGGATGCCGAAAGAAACATTTCTGAATTTGAGCGAAGAAAAACAGGAAAAAGTGATGAGGGCGGCCATTCACGAATTTTTAACGTATGGCTTCGAACGCGGGAACGTGGGGGCGATTGCAAAACAAGCTGGCATTGCCAAAGGCAGTATCTATCAATATTTCGACGATAAAAAAGAAATTCTATTGCATTCGGTCCGCTGGTCATTGGAGCTGCTTATGAAGAAATACAGTCATTTTATGCCATTTCAATCCAATAATGGCGGATTCTTCGAGATGATCAATGTTACGTTGGATCATGCATGGATTCAAGTCAAAGAGGAGCATGAAATTGCCTTGTTCCTGCAAGAAGTACTGCTTGGAACGTTCAATCCCGTTGCAGCCGAAACCAGGGATACCATGCGAGTGGCTTCGGAGCTTGTATTGCTTAAATTGATTAAGGACGGTCAGACTAATGGCTATTTTAGAAAAGACATTGACGACCATATGCTAGTCCTATTTCTATCTGGTGCAACTTTCCGGTTTAAAGAATATTTTCTTAACCAGGTTAAAGAAAGCGGGAAAGAGCTATCCGATGAACACTTGGAGAAATACAAAAGTGAGCTTAAATCGCTGTATGCATTAATCTTAAACGGAATGGGAGTGAAATAAATGTTCGTACATGCGGAAAACGTTACAAAAAGCTACGATTCAGCGGACGTAATCACAACCGTGCTAAAAGGAGTCGACTTGGGACTCGATCGTGGAGATATCGGGGTTATTCTAGGACCGTCGGGCTCCGGCAAATCAACGCTGCTCAATATTTTAGGCGGAATCGACCGTGCCAATTCGGGCAAAGTGACCGTAGACGGCGTCGATGTTTCCAGCTTAAACGATAATCAGCTGGTGGAGTATCGAAGAGAGCGGGTCGGCTTTATTTTTCAATTTTACAATTTGATCCCTAACCTGACCGTTGGCGAGAACGTGGAAGTTGTCTCGAATATCAGCAAGTCTCCTTTAAATATTGACCAAGTATTGAAGGCCGTTGGCATGTTGGAGAAGAAAGCCCGATTTCCGAAGGAGTTAAGCGGCGGGGAACAACAACGAGTTTCCATTGCCAGAGCGGTCGTCAAAAATCCCAAGCTGTTGTTGTGCGATGAGCCTACAGGTGCGCTTGATTTTCAAACCTCGAGAGAGATACTAAAGCTTCTGCAGCAAATCAATCAAGATTTCGGCACGACGATTCTCATGATTACCCACAATACAGCGATTAGCGCGATGGCGCACAGGGTGTACAAAGTTAGAAGCGGAGAAATCGTAGAAAGCTTCGTTAACGAAGCAATTGTCCCTGCGGAAGGGATTGAATGGTGATGATCATTAACAAGAAGGTAAGCAGAACGATACTGGAAAGCAAAGCCCAGTATCTGGGGTCGATCGTGTTGATTGTGCTTAGCTGCCTGCTTTATACGTTGATGAATCAGACCAGCTACAACACAGATTCCGGCACTTTGGCTTTCGTGAATGACTATGTCCAGGAAGACGCCAGCTTTGTTGCCGATAAGAGGCTTAGCAATATCGCGGAGCTTGAATCAAAGTTTGGCTTGCTGATCGAGGAAGGCGAATCATTCGACTATGCCGCTTCGGAGGAACGGACGCTTCGAGTATTTGCTGAAATGACGAAGGTCAATAAGTATGCGGTCATCGAAGGCAAGCCGTTAGCCGGAAACGATACTTTGGTCGATCCGGCATACGCTAAAGCGAACCATATTGACATCGGGGATACAATCGACATCCATGACAGGAAGTTTAAGGTAACAGGTTTCATGTCGCTTCCGAACTACATTTATCCGGTGAAAAAGGAAACCGACGTGCTGAATTCACCGGGTTCTTTCGGGATTGCCGTCATCGGAAAGGACGATTTTACCGAGTTTCAAACAGATAATCGCTTTTATAGCGTGAAAGTGGTAGACGATGAAGGGGATGAGGAGCATCGGCTCGAGGAATTGAAGAGTTATCTGAAAAACGAGCAAATCGTAATACTGAAGTGGACGAACACGAACGAGAATCCAAGAGTGACGTTGGCCACTGCAAAGATGAATAACATGAAAAACATAGGATCCCTGATGCCGGTCGCTATCCTGCTCTTAACCTGTTTGCTGACGGCTGTCGTTATGCGGCGAATGATGAAGCGAGAGGCCGTCATTATTGGAACTCTCTACGCTCAAGGCTATCGAAAAAGCGAAATCATGAGTCATTATCTCTGGTATCCGTCCATTGTCGCCGCTGCCGGGGGCATTGCCGGAACGGCGCTTGGGCTCGCCGCATTAAATCCTATGCTTACTTACATGGTAGGGTATTTTAATATTCCGATTGCATCTGTAAAAGTCAATACTGCACATCTCGCGATTAGTCTTTTGCTTCCTATTGTTCTGCTGCTCGCAAGCGTCTATATCACCATCCGCAAATCGCTCGGCCATACGCCGGTCCAGCTTCTGCGAGGGGGAGAGGATACACGCAAGGTCGGCTTTATAGAAAGACGATTGAATTTGAACAAGCTGAAGTTCTCGACGAAATTCAAAGTCCGTGAGCAGTTGAGAAGCATACCAAGAAGCATCTTCCTCTTGCTTGGCGTAACAATGGCTACGATGCTGCTGTTGCTGGGATTCACTCTAAAGAGCTCGATGGATTTCTTGATGAAGGACACCTACGAAGCGGCTTATAAGTTTAAGCATGAGTATTGGTTTAACAAACTGCAGGAAGGTAAACCAATGGAGGGAGGCGAAGCATTCTCGGCGGCGCCGTTTATGAGGGAATCGGGCGATAATGACGGCTTTACGGTATATGGGGTCGAACCATCTTCGCAATCGTTATCGTTCAAAGACCCGGACGGCAAGCCGTTGACCTTCGATAAAGTAATCGTTACGAAACCGTTGGCAGACCGGCTGAAAATCAAGCTTCATGAACCGATCGAAATCGCAGGCAAATTGGATTCCAAATCCTACACGATTACGATCGAAGCGATAGCCGACAGCTATATTGGTGAATTTATCTATCTGCCTCTGTCGGCATTTAACGAGATGCTGGGGTACCCTGCGGACAGCTATTTAGGACTATGGAGTCAGCAGCCGCTCGAATTGGCAGAGGACAGTCTGCTAAGCACTTCGTCTTCCGACGAACTTCAACAGGCATTCAAATCCTTGACCGGACCGATGCAGGCGATGTTCGGCGTCATTTCCATCCTATCCTTTATCATCGGGCTGTTCGTGATCTACGTCGTTACATCTCTAATCATCGAGGAGAACAAGGACAACATCTCGCTAATGAAGGTGCTGGGCTATCGGAAGAAAGAGGTTTATTCCCTTATTCTTAACAGCTCCACGATCATCGTACTGCTTGGATTCATCATCGGTGTACCGTTGCTGCTCTCTTCCTTAAAGGCAATGTACGGCTCTATAGCTGCTTCAACGAGCTTTATTATGCCCGTGAAGGTAGATTATGTTTACGTAGCTGTCGGATTCGTCATGATTTATCTGATCTTTGAATTATCAAAAGCATTAAGCAAAAAGAAAATCGCGCGGATTTCAATGGCAGATGCGTTAAAATCGAGAGTGGAATAGGGAAAAGGATCTCGATCAAATAGAAGTAGTTCTTAATGAACTCAGCCAACAGTAGTGGGGTAAACTGAATGTATGGTCTGAAAAAGACGAGCTGCTTGCTCGTCTTTTTCTCATTTTTATACTATTTAAGACGATTACGAGCCTTTTGTCGAGCCTGTTGACTTGCTTTCTGTTGAGCCTATGGAGCAGTATAATATTGATAAGTAATGGTATGATAAAGAACGGCGGCCAACTTCAGAATAAAAGTAAATAGCATATCTATCTATAGAACCAATATTAGAATGACCACTCGTTGCATGGGCTGAAAGTTTTATTAAGGGGAGAACTAAATAAGTTATTGGAGAGGAGAATCTAAGGATGTCAGATGAGTTTTCGGAACTAATCGCCATGCAGAAGTCTCGAAAGAAACCGTTGGAAGGTGATGTGTTCGTCATTCAACCAAAGGAAAATCATTATTATTTTGGCAAGGTAATCAAAACGAAGATAGTAAGTAAAAATATCATGTTTTCAAATATGAACTTAATATTTGTATATAATTGTCTTTCAATTAATAAAGAGATACCCTCTGAATTAGATGAGTCTGAATTATTGTTACCGCCAACTGTAGTGAATTTTCAAGGTTGGTTACAGGGGTACTTTGAAACGGTGGAAAATCAGCCTATAACAAAGAAAGAATCAAATATGGACTTCGGTTTTTTTGATGATTTCGAGAATCAAGATAAGTTTTACAATTTGGAAGGAGATCGCATGCTTTATAAACCTCGTTATACACGTTTTCATGGCCTGGCAAGTTATGGATATGTCGGAAGAGAAGTTCATCGAGTGCTGTACGGAAAAGAGTATCATTAAGTAGGTAAGAGATGGAGTTCTTGTCAACCCGACATAAAGGTAGTGCTGATTTGCACGAGGAATGGCGTTCGTTAATGGGTTATCCGGTTTTAGACGTGGAAGATCCGACCAAAAAGAAGATGCCTAGTATACAATAAAAAGATAAGAGAAGGAGAAGGAGAGTAATGAATAATAAATGTAATTTAAAATGGGCTGATCTAAACGATCCAGTTAAAACGATAATAGAACACATTGATATTAATTGTTGTGATGAAGAATTTCAAGTTGGAACTAAGTTAAATATACCGTATTTTAAAGGGAGATTCACTCAAGAAATGGCTGATGCCATTCTTGAATATCAATTTTCAACTGAAAATGTAAACGAAAATTGTTATTCTGCCGAACTGCAAGAGGGGGTATTGATGATAAAGTTCGTTAAGCGTCCAGATAGACAATGAAACAAGGTGAGGCGAGTATATGATACTCATTTGCATGGCAAAAAAGACAATCGAGATCTTGATTCCAGCGTTCGAACAGATTGAACCCTTCACGATGGTTACCGAACTCGAGCGGAATAGTAGAGCGACCTCCTGATGGGCTTTTTGAGGCTTTTGACCTCGTGTGCAACCCCATTTTATTGGAGGCGCTCGTTTTTGTTCAAACTCCAAATTATTCGTTTTACAGGAATTCTAACGAAGAACAATAGCGTGGCGATATGGTATTGAAATAAGTATAGGCTATGGGAGGACATAATGATCGATCGAAGGAAAATCAAGCTTTTTAATCATGATATTGAAGATGATCTTAACCATGTCTCCGACACTGAAATACTTATTAATTTCAATAATGCGTTAACTAGCTTATATCCATATTTAATCCCCATTAATGCATTCGCCTACGATGCATGGGATGACATAGTAATTCCATTATTTTATGAAATGGTATATCAGTCTTTCTCTTATAAATATGGCATAACATTGACCCCAGAAGATGTACATGCGTATGAATTTACTCTCTCTTCATATCATGGGAAATGCCATATAGAGTGCATTCCGATCAAGGATTCTTTAGCTGTTTTCAATAATTTTGAGTGGGTGAATATAAGTAAGGTACATTTTGAGGGAGCACTTTTAATTTTTAAATCATTTGGTGACGGTATCAACTTTTTAACAGGAGGCATTAAAAAGGAAGAAACCGCAAAAGTCCATTTTAATTATGTAGAAATTGAAATTGTGAGCGAGGTAACAGGAAGTAAAAGGGAAAGTGAGTTTGAAACCATTTATATCGATGCAAAAGATCTTAAATTTGAATTCATTGCTGATGATTAACTAACCAGGGCATTAAATTAAGAAAGACAAAATGGCAGCTGATCCAGGTGATCAGTTGCCATTTTGATGCTAGACTTTTAATTGGACATATCGAACCGAGAGTGCGACAATAAATGCATTCTTAATCGAGGTGTAAGACATGAAAAAAAAGTACGACAGAGAATTCAAAATGAACACCGTACGACTTATTCAAGAAGAAGGAAAAACGGTGGCGCAGGTAGCCCGCGAACTGGGGATAAGCGAAATCACCCTGTATCGCTGGATGGCAGAATACAAGAAAGACATACAGAGTTCTTCAGATGTAGGGAACAGACGAAGAGTTGCCAACGAACCGACACATATCAGGCTCTTAAAGACCTGACGCAGTTCGGGGAAAACAACGTCTACCCAGTGATGAATCTGGTTTTTAGCACTAACGAGTCTCGTCACGACAGAGTCGCGGTTTGATAGATAGACACGCAGCTCTTAGGCGCTTTTCTTTTCGCAATGATGAATTAATCCATCTACAGGAATGCTAACGGAGACGATAGTTCAGCCATCCAGGAAAGGGCAGTTAGGGTAAAATCAAGTGCGATGAACTAGACATACTCTTAGGCTATTCAATTCGATTTTTGGAGGTTTGGAGACCTTTAAAATTAAGCTATGTTTAACTTAAATGTTGATTATATCTAAAAAAATAACCGCCCGTTAAGGGCGGTCAATCCATTGAGCCTTTGTCTAATCGAATTGAATAAATATTATTATCGTTTGTTAACCAAAACTCAATTGTTCGGTTTAAATTCTTATCAACGTAGCCCATAATATCAAATCCTTGCTCAACTCTTTTGTAAAAATTGTTTCCATAAGCATGAATGATTTTTTCTTTGGAATCTCCAACTTGAATTCCCTTTGAAGTTGAAAATGAACTACTCTTATAAACAATAATTCGAATTATTTTATCATCGTTAAAGTTTGTTGCGAATTTCGTTTCATTCTCCCAAGTGTAGTATTCAAAAAGAGAATTGTTTTTATCTGCATTTGGGGTAGGCTTCAAATCATTAATGCTCTGATTCAGTGACAAATTTCCAATACTCTCTTGGTCAAGATGTGTTGTTTTTACGGTCAAATAATGAGCATTCCGAGGACCCAAATTTACATAAACTTTGAAAGCCAAATATGTTCCAAAACCTATAAGTAAGATTACAAGAGTATAAAGAAGAACTTTCTTAATATTATTCAAGATTATACACTCACTTTCTTATAAGTACCTCTCACTCGAATTTTCACAAAGAACATGACGTTTGGCGTAGTTTTTAGATTTGTTTCGTTAATTGGAAACAAACACGATTCAACTAACATGCTTTTTTATTCGACGTTGTATTTTCATATTCCTTGCTGTCTACATAACGGAACCAAGCCAAATAATGTTGCAAATACTTGGTTGCGACGCCATTATAGCGGTCATCGGCGAGAAATTGAAGCGAAAGTATACCCCCATCGCTTTCGACATATGCATGCCAACTCCTTGATAACGGTTTTACGCTAACGGGATACGTTAGCTTCATACAACCAAGAATACAGCTACCGGCAAGAATAATAGGTAGCTGTTTCTTTCTCTCATCGCATTAAAAGAGCAGAATAGTTTTATATACATTTAAATTAAGAGCATTAACACCTGTATAAATGTGGTATTCTTAAGATGTAAGATAAAACATATGTGGATGGTGATGAATAATTGAGCCTCGCGAATAAAATTACAATAGTAAGAATTGGTATGATTCCACTGTTTCTTTTAGCTTTTCAACAATATCCATCGTGGATAGCAGAGCAAGTAGGATTTCTGAATTACATAAATCATAATGGTTTGTATTGGGCAGTTGGAATTTTTGTTTTTGCATCTGCTACGGACAAACTAGATGGATACATAGCTCGTAAATATAACCAGATAACCAATTTGGGAAAGTTGCTGGATCCACTCGCAGATAAGCTTTTAGTTTCAGCTGCTTTAATTATGATGGTACAGCAAAAAATGATTCCTTCTTGGATTGCAGTTGTAATTATCGGTCGCGAAGTTATGGTATCTGGAATCCGCGTCCTGGCTGCAGCAAAGGGAACTGCACTTGCAGCGGATAAACATGGAAAATTTAAGTTAGTACTCCAAGTAGTCGCTATCATTGCTGTGTTATTAGGGAATTTCCCATTTTCGTATTTTACGAAGTTTCCAATTGACCTGACTATCATGATTATGGCTGTAGTTTTGACCGTATATTCTGGTTACAAGTATATGAAAAACAATTACCGTAAACTACAACTGGAACTATAAAAGTTATTATGTCATTACGCTCTAACGGGAACGTTAGTTCAATAAGCAACCAGGACGAAGCTGCCGGCTCAATCGGCAGCTTCATTGCGTAACAGGTATGTATAGAAGTTCATGTCGTTTTTGTATAGAAGTTCTTGTCGTGAGCTCAAGACAAGAACTTCTATACAAGGCCGTGATCCCCAAAAACATTAGATCGAGTTATTAAACTAACGGGCAGGTTAGCGCAACTTCAGTGAACAATGAACGTATAAATTTAGATGAAAAGTAAGCGGATTCCATAAAATTAGGAGGCTAGTTATAGATGAAAAAATGGATCTTACCGTTCGGCTTGATTGTGATCATCATCTGCGTCGCTTGGATCATGTATGTTAAGCACTCCCGTAACATTGATTTAGAGCTGGCAGGTGTAAAGTATCAGTTAGGTTCGGAAGGGGCGAAATTGGAGACGGAACCTGCAACTGTTGTCATTCAAGGCAAGTTATATACAAGCTTGAAAAATGAGCGAGTATTTAAAGGTGAAGTTCAGATTGTAGGTGAACAAATTCCAGTGCCTCAGGATCAACGTAAGGTAGAAATTCATTTCTCCAAAGATGGCTGGGGATCCATCTCATACCCTTATTTTGTATATGACGAACGTGGAGCTACAATAAGTTCAGATATATATCAGTCACATTCAATATTCGCAAACAAAGACTTCAGTCAGGTTACGTTGCTTCTCAACAATTCTGATCAACAGTCCGTTTCTGAAGATGGAAATACTCAAACTGCATGGAGTTCTGAGAATGGAATGATGTTATCTGCACCCGCATCAACACGTGAGGAAGCTTTGGCGCTATCCGATAAGCTAATGCGCAAATTCTTAAAATCAGATGGAGAACCGTTACATTAACTTGTCCATACTTTATGATTGAGCTAACGGAGAACGTTTGTTAAATGGAACAGCGACAGTCTAGGACTTTTTTCTCGTCCTCAGCTGTCGCTGTTCTTATTTCTAAGTTGATCTAAAAACTTATTTACTGAATCTGACGGTAAAAAATTTCGCAATCCATACACCCTGACATAATGTTGTCAGGGTGCATGGATTAAGATAGGTATTGTAAGCAAAACAAATATACCTGTTACAAGGGGGACATTCCCATGACAAATTCAAGTCATATGATTTCCAAGGTAAGCCAAGAAATTCGGCCGTTCCACATATCCGTGCCGCAAAGTGATCTTGAGGATCTACGGAACCGGTTGTCTCGGACTCGTTGGCCTGACGCGTTAGGCGGAGCAGACTGGAAATATGGGGTTTCGCTGGACTATGTAAAAGAGTTAGCAGTCTACTGGCAGAAAGAATATGATTGGCGCAAATTCGAATCTCGCATGAATGAGTTCAATCAATTCACTACGAATATCGATGGTGCAAACATTCATTTTTTACATGTTCGTTCACCTGAACCTGACGCATTTCCTCTCCTGTTGACCCACGCATGGCCGAGTTCGATTGTTGAGTTCCTGGAACTAATCGGTCCGCTCAGTGATCCGCGCAGCCATGGCGGCGATCCGGCTCAGGCATTCCATTTGGTTATTCCTTCCGTACCTGGATTTGGGTTTTCAGGGCCAGTACTTGAAGCCGGATGGGATATAGCTCGCATAGCAAGGGCATGGGATGTCTTAATGAAGCGCTTGGGATATACGGAATATGGTGCACATGGCAGTGATTGCGGCTCACTTGCGTCCAGAGAGCTGGGAATTCAGAAGCCTGAAGGTCTGCGCGGCATTCATGTGCTGCAGCTGTTTTCTTTCCCTTCCGGAGATCCGGCAGAGATGGCCGACTTATCAGATGAAGATCAGCAGAAACTTCAATTCCTGGCTAATTTTCATGAACGGGCGGGCTTTAATTCAATCCAATCGACACGCCCGCAGACACTCTCCTATGGGCTGGCGGACTCGCCGTCAGGTCAACTTGCATGGATAGCCGAGTTATTTTGCGGCTTTGGCGATCATGTCGATTTTATCGATCGAGATGCATTCTTGACTAATGTTACTTTGTATTGGTTGACCAATACGGCAGAATCGTCCAGTCGCTTGTATTATGAGAATGCGCACAATCACGGGGAGGATCCGCAGGGACCAAATACGACTCCAACAGGAGTGGCTGTGTTCGGACATGATTTTAAATCAATAAAGCGTTATGCTGAACGTGACAACACGAATATTGTGCAATGGTCAGAATTTGAACGTGGAACCCATTTTGCCGCAATGGATGCGCCGGATCTTCTAATTCCTGACATCCAAGCTTTCTTCCGGAGATTCCGTTAACGGTAAACGAAACTGATGTTTAAACAAGAGGGGGGCTATAAACATGAATAAAGTGAAAAAAGCGAAAATCCAAGAAGCAGCAACCGAAATAGAAGCCAGTAAAATATTCAGTAACAGACAGTTAAATCGCGCGCTGCTGGCAAGGCAAATGCTGCTTATTCGTGTGAAGCTCCCCGTCTTGGAGGTCATCGAGAAGCTGGCTGGGATGCAGGCACAATCCCCGATTGCACCTTATTTCGGATTGTGGTCGCGGATTGATGCTTTTCGGCACGAAGAACTGTCCGGGCTATTGCAGGAAAAACAGGTTGTTCGCATGGCGCTGATGCGTTCGACCTTGCACCTGGTCTCTGCGCGTGACGCATTGCAGCTGCGTCCCTTGCTGCAGCCCGTTATGGACCGAGGCTTGAAGGGAGCCTTCGGAAAGCAGTTAAATGGAATAGACCAAGAAGTTCTTGTTGCAGCAGGAAGGGAGATGGTCGAAAAGGAGCCAATGACTTTTCAAGAATTGGGCAGGCGCCTATGTGAACATTGGTCTGGGCTCAATCCGGAGGCCGCAGCGGGAGCGGTTCGGAATAGGGTGCCGTTAGTGCAAATACCGCCACGGGGCATATGGGGGGAAAGTGGGCAGGCCATACATACATCGGTTGAAGTATGGTTAGGCCAACCTTTATCCTCATCACCCGATCCGGAGAGGCTCTTCCGAAGTTATTTGGCTGCATTTGGACCGGCTACAGTCAAGGATATTCAGGCTTGGTCTGGACTCACACGTATTTCTGAGGTTATAAAAACTCTTCGTCCGAATCTCATCACATTCCGGAACGAACGTGGTGAGGAATTGTTCGATCTGCCGGATGCTCCTCGTCCTAATGCTGATACGCCATCTGAACCTAGGTTTCTTGGCGAGTTCGATAATATGCTGCTGTCCTATGCGGACCGCAGCCGGATCATGGATGAGGTGTACCGTAAACGTGTTTTCACATCGAACGGGATCATCCGTGCAACTTTTCTTATCGACGGCTTTGTCGCTGGAACTTGGAAGCTGACATGTGGGAGTAAGGATGCTGCTTTACACATAGAACCATTTCGTGAACTTACCAAACAAGAGCTGGGTGCTCTGTTTGAGGAGGGGACCCGTATGCTACATTTCGCAGTTCCGCAATCGGCTGCCTCAGAAATTATTTTTCACTAACCCATGAGGTCAAAGAAGGTGCGGGCATTCATATGTAGAATAAGGAATGGATTATATTTCCTTGTTCTCGGATTCCTGTAATATAATGGAGGTTGGTCGTTCTATGAAACTGGATCGCTTGCTCGCGATTACCATGACATTATTAAATCAACCTCGCGTCAGTGCTACTGACCTGTCCAAGCGATTTGAAGTTTCTCTGCGAACGATCTATCGTGACATGGAAGCTATAAATCAAGCAGGAATACCCATTGTGTCTTTCGCCGGATCGGATGGAGGATATGAGATTATGCAGGGCTACCGATTGGAAAAGCAGGTATTATCTTTGGATGATTTCTCTTCAATCTATTCAGCCTTGAGAGGAGTACGGTCCGCGACGGATCACATCGAAATAGATCGATTAATTGAACGCATTGGTGCGTTAATGCCGGGTCAAAATACCAGAGATCAGTATTATCTGGATTTCGATTTCAAGCCAGCACCAAACGACAAAGTGCATATGGCATTCAAATACTTAGATAACAATGGTGCGGAGACCGAGCGGAAAGTTGAACCGATGGGGCTTTTCCTTAAAGGATATATTTGGTATCTTTACGGCTATTGTCTGACACGAATGAACATCCGCGTATTCCGCTTGTCTCGTATAGGACAGCTGAGAAGAGACTATACACTTCAAGATGTCGAAAAACAATTCATGAATCGAGCCGATTTTAAAAAAGTACAAGCGGTATTACTCTTTCAATCAGAGATGAAAACCCGGGTGCGTGATGAATTCGGATTCGACCAACTCCTCATGAATTCGGAAGATACCTTGTCACTAACTACGTTCCATTTCGATAAACAGGATTATATTGATCAAATAAAAAGTATATATGGATATGGGTGGACTTAAGTTCCCATGGGAAGAATAAGCTTTTTTCATTAAGCTAACGGAGACGATAGTTCAACGACAGAAGGAGCAGATTGCTACAGCAACTGCTCCTTTGATTTATTAAGCTAACTGGCAGGATAGTTGAATAAGTGTTGGGGTACATTACTTATGGAATAAGGTTAGTTTTTCGTGCTAAGAGTATTTGTAAGTGAGGGCGAATAAAATGAATCAACTTAAACTACTTACCGTATTGTGGAGATTGTTGGTGATAATAGGGGTGGAGTTGTCAAAAAAAGTGCAGTTTGAAAACACCCATATACTAAAATTCCGATTCCGATGTGGAGCGGATGAGTCGGAATTTTAATTCATTCCCGTTTTCTAAGCTGCTGTTGATAGGTATCTTT
>NZ_WOVL01000032.1 GCF_009737085.1 Paenibacillus sp. NEAU-GSW1 | reverse complement strand
AGGGTAGACGGAGCATTTAAATGATTCTGGAGAAGCGTCAGCGTTCGTTTTTGTGAAGGGATCCCAACCTTACCTCGTTGATTCAAAGGAATCCCTGAGCAATGGCGATCGGAAGAACATTTAAATGAGCAGTTTACTGTTTAACCCAGATAAAAAAAGGGGTATCCCATCGTCATTTTCATGACTTATGGGACAGCCCCTTTTTTCGCTAACATTTTTTAAGTTGTAGATGACATATTAACCTTTTTATGGTATTTTATGAATGAACGTTCATTCATAACACACTTTTATTAGGGGGACTTATTCCTATGAGTATACAAAGCAAGGAGCTGGAGCAACGATTCATCGATGGCTTCGAAAGAATGGCTCCGGATGCGGTAACGCGGAAAATCATCATGCATGCGATCGAGGTGTTTTCCAAAAAAGGCTTCACTGGCGCGAAAATTAAAGATATTGCTGCAAGCGCAGCCTTTAGCCAAGGCTACGTCTATTTACGCTTTAAGTCGAAGGACGAGATTTTTACTAAGATTGCGGATCTTGCGACGGAAGGAGCCGGCCAATCGGTTCAATATGCAGCGAGGCTGGAGGGAACGCCCTTCGAAAGGATCGTCTGGCTGACAGAAGCCTATTTGTCTCCAAATAGTATTGCGATGCAGCATTGGCGGTTTATTTTACTGCAAATCGCGACCAGTGAAGCCATTCCGGAAGAAGCGAAGCGCATTTCGGCAGAGAAGATGAGAAAGCCGATCGAGCATCTCGTTCCAATGATTATCGAAGGCCAGAAGGCTGGAGAAATCGTTGAGGGCGATCCGATTACGCTCGCCGTTACCTACTTTTCCTTTATTCAAGGATTAGCCATTACAAACATTCAAACAGCAGGTCAAGCGCCAATGCCGTCTGT
Source organism: Paenibacillus sp. NEAU-GSW1 (assembly GCF_009737085.1). Classification (GTDB taxonomy): domain Bacteria; phylum Bacillota; class Bacilli; order Paenibacillales; family Paenibacillaceae; genus Pristimantibacillus. The sequence continues at coordinate 54,997 of NZ_WOVL01000032.1, read as the reverse complement.
TGAATTGGTATTAACGTTTTTGAAAAAAGGGTAAATTCAGCTTTCTAACGAAGCCCGGCAAAGGAGATTTCCTGATGAAAATATTTAAGAGCGCCAAAGGGAGAGAACAGGTATTGCAGTCCTATAATCGCCTTCTTGAACAGTGGTCCGTCGCCTATCAGGAAGCGGATGTCGAGACCCGGTACGGCGTCACGCATTGTATTATTGCAGGCAATCCTGACCATCCGCCGCTGCTCTTATTCCATGGGGTCGGGGATAACTCGGCGGTCATGTGGATGTTGAATATGAAGGCTTTGTCGAAGCATTACTATTGCATTGCCGTCGATACGATTGGCGGCCCGGGCAAAAGCGTGCCTAACGAGAATTACAACAAGAAGCGGTTCGAACAGGTGGATTGGATCAATCAAGTGGCCGATCAGCTCCGTCTGGAGCGGTTCCATATCGCAGGGGTATCCAACGGCGCATATATGGCGTTTAATTATGTGGTCCATGAGCCGGAGAGAGTTAAGAAAGTGGTTTGCATGGAAGGAGGGATGGTCACGAGCCCGATCAAAAGCATGGTGCAAACGCTGCTTATGATGTTTCCTGAGATGCTCGTCCCGACCCGCAGCAACTTGAATAAAATATTGAGAAAGCTGAGCTCGCCGAACTCCCGTGTATTCGATCGGCATCCCGAGCTGGCGGATCATCTTGTCCTGTTGATGAAGCAGCATAACCAGCAAGCGATGTTCGTTCATAAGCTTCAGTTATATGATAAGCATAAGGCGGCGGGGCTGAAGGAGAAGCTTTATTTTCTGATGGGAGACTATAAGCTCAATCATAAAGAGGAGTTTCTTAGCGTCCTGAAGGATGGAGGCTTCCCATACAAGATCATATCCGATGCCGGGCATGGCGTTAATCATGAGCAGCCCGAGGCCGTTCAGAATGAAATGATTCGTTTTTTGTCCGAGGCAGACGATGTTAAGATTGGCATTTGACGCAGAAAAGGGTACGATAAGGGGTATTATTAAAGTCTAATAGGCAAGGATAGGATTATGACTACTCAAAACAAACAAAGTTATCGCTTTAGCGAAGCGCCAATATGGGATCTTCAACGGGAGTATTATGAGCAAAAAGGAATGAAGGCGTGGAATAATGACCAAGTTCCTCAATACATAACGAGTAATCCGATGATTGCTGCTGCATATGCGGAAATGATATTCGGGTTCCTTCAAGACCGTGCGAATAAGGGGCATCTTGCAGAGCCTGTTGTCATCGTGGAGCTTGGAGCAGGGGCGGGACGTTTCGCTTATCATTTGCTGCATGAGCTGCGCCAGTTGCTAGACTATGCGGGGATTCCGCTGCCTCCTTTCCGTTATGTGATGACGGATCTGGTGATGGACAATGTTTTAGGATGGAAAAAGCATCCTGCGCTGCAATCGTTCATCGCGGAGGGACTGCTCGATTTTGCGCAATTTGATGCCGTTCAGGCTACCGATTTGTTGCTCGTTGTTTCCGGCACAACGATTAGCCAAGGTGATTTGCAGCAGCCAATCATCGTTATTGCCAACTACTTCTTTGACGTCATTCCGCAGGAATTGATTTATGTGGGCGACGGGCATATTCATGAAGCCGATGTTTATGTCGAATATCCAGAAGACAACGATTCGCTTAGCCCGGCAGAGATGCTGAGTCAGCTCAAGCTGCGCTACGAGTATCGTCAAGCGCCTGAATACGAACAGGAAAACTATCCTTATCGGGATATCATTTCTGTTTATCAGGAACAATTGGAAGATTCCCATATTTTATTTCCGGTTGCAGGATTAACTTGTATGGAACGATTGAATGCCTTGTCTCGGGAAGGGTTCCTGCTCATTACGGCAGATAAAGGCGATCATCTGCTGGATCACTGGAAGTTTGCCGAGCCGCCGCAACTGGTGCTGCACGGATGTTTCTCATTGACCGCCAACTATCATGCGCTGCAGTATGTGTTTGAGCAGCAGGGCGCCTTGACGTTATTTCCTGAGCAAAATTACAACAACATAAATGTAGGCTGTATAGTGCATACCGATCAGCCGATGAGCTATACCAATACCCGATTGGCCTATCGCAGAAATATAGAACAGTTTGGTCCGGATGAATTTTTTAGCGTGAAGGAATGGATCGAGCACCAAATCGGCAGCATGGGTCTGCCGCAAATATTAAGCTTCTGGCGTCTTGGCGGATACGATGCGGAATTTTTCATTCAGAGCACGACGCGCATATCAAGCTTGCTTGCCGAGGCTAACGATGATGAGCTGCAGGATTTGGTTAGAGGCATCGAACTGATGTGGTCGTCGTTCTATGTCATGGAGCAGCGGTATGATCTGGCGCTCGATAGCGGGCTGCTGTTATTTGAGATGAGCGAGTACGAGCAATCGAAGCGCTTCTTGGAAATATCGGTCGGACAAGATCCGGATGAAGTAGTATCGACCGTATTTTACTGCCTGGCGATTTGTTGTTTTGAGCTGGAGCTGGAGGAAGAGGCATTGGGCTTCCTGCGGAAGCTGGTAGAGCTTGAGCCTGATCATGAAGAGGCATTAGCGCTGCTGAGCCAGTACGAGGAACAGCGCTAGCATCGTTTGAGCTGCTTCTTGTCGAAAACTGCGGTACCCTATATACTAGTCATAATTTATTAACGAGGTGGAGCGGATGTTGATCGATATCGTTCGAGGTATTTAGTTTTCGGGAAAGGGGTTCTATGCCCTTTTGGACCAAACGAAACTAAAACTTGGAACGGTGTCGGCTGATTCCGCTTAAGGTAAAGCCAAAGGACACCATGAATGGAATGAACGAACGGACGGATGATAACCATCGGTCTGTTATTCAGCGATTCTGAGTTCCTTTGGCTTTTTTTTATTGATAATGGGATACTTGCGACAAAATAGAGCGGAAACGATAACAAGGAGTGATGGATCATGGAGTTCAAACAAATACCCGTTGTGAAAGCAGAGATGCTCATTCGAAAGCCGGCTGAATTGTTTGAGGCTCTTGCCGACCCCGCTGTTACAACAAAGTTCTGGTTCACGAAAAGCAGCGGAAGGCTGGAAGCGGGAAGCCGCGTTCGTTGGGAATGGGAGATGTACGGCGTTTCGGATGAGATTGATGTGAAAGAAATCGAGAAGAACAAGCGGATTCGAATTCAGTGGTCAGACCATACGGAGACCGAGTGGGTGCTTACTCCACGGGCAGAAGATGAAACGTTTGTGAAGGGATACCTGGCTCTGGCAAATCAACATTGTCCAGCTATATCCACGAGATTTTATCGAATCATCAAATAGAGTCGAAACTGTTTCAAGAGGGCAACCTGAAAGCGAACGCTATAATGAGTCACTTATAGACCCTGCAAAATGGTGCATCAGATGTCGGATGTAGTCCGTTTAACCCTGCTATTCTATACCTGAAGGGAGGTCAAGCGGATGAATTGGTTTGCGAGTCTGAACGAGGCGTTGAATTACATTGAAGAGAATTTAACGGAAGACATCGATATGAAAGAAGCGGCGCGGCTGGCGTGCTGCTCCGAGTATCATTTCTCGAGAATGTTCTCCTTTCTTGCGGGCATTACTCTGTCTGAATATATCCGCCGGAGGCGTCTTACACTGGCAGCGTTCGAGCTTCAGGCCGGCGATGTTCGAATTATGGACGCGGCTGTGAAGTACGGTTACAGCTCGGCCGATGCCTTTTCCCGCGCGTTTCAAGGCTTGCATGGCATATCGCCCTCCTTGGTCAAGACGCACGGCTCCACGTTAAAAGCTTATCCGAGGATGACCTTTCAATTGACCATTCAGGGAGGAAACGCAATGAACTATCAGATTGTCGAGAAAGAGCCTTTCCGTATCGTCGGAATCAGCAAGCGGGTGCCGATCCAGTTTAACGGCGTCAATTCGGAAATTGCCGCGATGTGGCAAAGCTTAACGCTGGAGGATATTGCCGAGTTAAAGGCGTTGTCTAACATTGAACCAGCCGGGCTGGTCCAAGCGTCCGTTAACTTTTCCGAGGGCAGGATGGAGGAGCAAGGGGAGCTTGATCATTATATAGGCGCGGCAACTACCGAAGAGTGCCCTGCGAATTGGACACAGCTAGAGGTCGGCGCGTCAACTTGGGCTGTGTTTGAAGCCGTCGGACCGTTTCCCGAGACGCTGCAAAATGTATGGGGACGCATTTATTCAGAATGGTTTCCATCCGCTAATTATGAGCTGGCAGCCGGTCCCGAAATGCTTTGGAACGAGAGCAAGGACCTGTCCTCGCCACATTTTAGAAGCCAGATCTGGATACCGGTGAAGCAAAAATAAGATAAGTGCCCAATGCGATGCCATGCGTCCGAACCATGGAAAACAATGGTCAGCGTCGAAATTGAAAAGCAGTAGAGTGAGTTCGTACAGAGTGTCGATTCCGGTTAGGGCTCAACTTAAGCGGAAGAAAGTCCCCGATCAAACAAAAAAAGAAACCGGATGGTAGCCCGGTTTCTTTTCTATATAAACGATTTACATGCAATGTCGGTTTGTGGTATGCTTAGAAAATCTCTATGCGACATTTCGCAATAGGACGTAGTTAATGCATTTTATCTACACTTTAATATTACCATGTCATTTCCTTGTTTGTCAAATGTATTTTTTAATCCCCCAAAAGGAGTGTGCTCAAAACGATGATCAGCGCGAACGATTGGAAGCAGGAGCAAGAGTGGCTGGATAAGGTGACCGAACAACTGCAGCTTAGAATTGCCAAGCTGGAGCCGGAGGTTTCCGGGCTGCGCAATCAAGTGACGGACATCCGCAAACGGTTTTGGGAGGAGGTTACAGTCAACACAAACACGGATGAGGATTTCGAGGAAACCTTCCACAGCATCAGACAACAAGAAGCGTTGCTGAATGAGCGTGAGCGGAGCCACCGTTTGCGCGTACAGCAATTTCGGAATATGAAACGGCTGCTGCCGACGCCGTTTTTCGGACGTATCGATTTTGAAGAGGAAGGCATGGGCGTTAGAGAGCGTATTTACATCGGCGTGTCGTCCTTTGCGGATGAAGAGGGCATGGATTTTCTGGTGTACGACTGGAGAACGCCTATCGCAAGCATGTACTACGATTATTCCCCCGGGCCGGTCTCTTATCAGACACATGTTGGACCGGTGAATGGGGAGATGCTGTTAAAACGGCAATATCAAATTCGTGACGGCCAGCTGCGCAACGTATTCGACACCAGCGTGACGATCGGCGACGAGCTGCTTCAAGAGGTGCTCGGCAAAGGCTCGGATTCGCAAATGAAAAGTATTGTGGCGACGATTCAGAAGGAGCAGAACACGATTATACGCGACACGAAAAGCCAGATGCTTATCGTGCAGGGAGCGGCGGGCAGCGGCAAAACGTCAGCTGCACTGCAGCGGGCTGCCTTCTTGCTTTATAAATACAGGGATCGGCTTACGGCCGACCAGATCGTATTATTTTCGCCGAATCCGATGTTTAACAGTTATGTTTCTACCGTTCTTCCCGAGCTTGGCGAAGAGAATATGCAGCAGACGACCTTTCAGGAGTATTTGGCGTTATGGCTCGGTTCCACGATGCAGCTGGAGGACCCGTTCGATCAACTCGAATATGTGCTGACCGCCGAACCGTCGGAACAATATGAAGCGCGGCTGCAAGGGATTCGATATAAAGCGTCTGAGGATTTTCTTCAAGCGCTGCAGGGCTACGCCTTATGGCTATGCGGGGAAGGCATGAAGTTTAATGCGATTTGCTTTATGGATCGTGAACTCATTTCGCCTGCGCAAATGGAAAAGCAATTTTACAGCTACGACAGCTCGATTCGGCTGGAGAATCGCGTTTCGTTGCTTCGGGAGTGGCTGCTGCGGCAATTGAGCGCTCTGGAGCGCAAGGAGCGGGATGCGGATTGGGCGCAAGATGAGATCGAGTATCTGGATGATGAGCAATATGATGAGGCGTATCGAACGCTGCTGAACAAGTATCAGCGGGAAGATGCGGTTTTCGACGATGTTACCCAGCTGTATGTCAAAGTTCACAAGTCTCTTCCGACGCAAAATACAGGAGAGGAGAATGTCTTCGATTTTGCGGGTCAGGAAGAGGAGCTTCTTCGCCGGATGATTGTGAAGGAGCGGTTCGAGCCGCTGCGGAAAGCCGTTAAACGGTTCAAATTCATTGATGTGATCGGGCTGTATCGCCAATTGTTCGGGGACGTGGCTGAGTATCGGCGGATGACTGGCGGGGCGGAAGCGCCCGGACGCTGGGCGGAAATTTGCAGGCAGACGAAAGCGAAGCTGGAGCAGCAGGAGTTGTTTAATGAGGATGCGACACCGTTCCTATATGTAAAAGAGCTTGTGGAGGGTGCTCGTAAAAATACCGATGTGCGGCATGTATTTGTCGATGAAGGGCAGGATTATTCGCCTTTCCAATATGCCTTTCTGAAACGGTTGTTTCCGCGCGCCCGGATGACGGTGCTTGGCGATTTCGGCCAGGCGATCTTTACGCAAGCGACGAATTTGCATGGGGCAGATTCCTCGCTCATCCGGCTTTATGGCGAAGAGGAGACGAATCTGATACGCCTCGTTCGCAGCTACCGCTCCACGCAGGAGATTGTGCGTTTTACGAGACTGATGCTGCCTGGAGGAGAGGAAATCGTACCGTTCGAAAGAAGCGGAGGGAAGCCGCGTTTAATTCAGCTGCAGAGCGGGGAGGAACGTGCGTCGCGTATCGCGCAGGATGTTGCGATGCTGCGGGCGGAAGGCTTTGACTCGATTGCCGTTATTACGAAAACGTCGACTGAAAGCCGTGAAGCGTACGAAGCGTTGACGGCTGAAGGATGCGAGGGGCTGCGGCTCATTACGAAGGAAACGATCACCTTCGAGAAAGGGGTCGCGGTTATTCCTTCTTATCTGGCTAAAGGCGTCGAGTTCGACGCGGTGCTCGTGTATGACACTTCATCCCGAACGTACAGTCGGGAGAGCGAGCGCAAGCTGTTCTATACCGTGTGTACCCGGGCGATGCACCGGCTTAAACTTTACGCAATAGGAGAAATGTCACCGTTCGTGCGTGATCTTGATGAAGATCTGTATGGTGTCGAGTAATCGCAGCGTTCGAACGGATTATGGTTGAAGGAATACCTGGCTCCGGAAATCGACTTAGTGGAGGACTCTCCCCCGATGTGTCGAATTAGGGGAAATAAAGTTATTTAATCGGAGAGAAGCCTAATGTTGAAACGGCGTTTAGTATTCATATGCTTCGCCATCCTCTGGGCGGCGCTTTCGCTGGTCTTCCCGGCACAGGTCAAGGCTAAGTCAAGCGGTTCGGAATCGAAGGCTGCTTTTGCGAGTGCCGAAGCCGGAACAATCGATGTTTCAGAGTGGCGGTTTGATCGGAATGGTCCTGTAACTTTGGACGGAGAGTGGGCGTTTTATTGGCGGCAGTTACTCGAGCCAAGCTCGATTGGGACGGGAACCGCTTCTCCGGCAGTCTACGTGCATGTCCCGGATATCTGGAGTTCCTATAGTCTGAACGGAAAGCCATTGTCTAACCAAGGTTACGCCACCTATAAGCTAACCATCCGCTTTGACGAATCGGATAGGGGCAGGAGCTTTTCCTTGTGGATCCCTAATGCAGCTACCGCTTACCGGCTGTGGATTGACGGCAGAGAGGTTGACGGCAACGGAATCGTCGGCCCAAACAGGGTGGATATGGTTCCGAAAAATAACAGCAAGGCCTATCTGTTCGTCCCCCTATCCACGGAAACAGAAATCGTCATTCAGGTGTCCAATTTCGTTCAGCGCAAAGGCGGTTTATGGGATGAAGTAAGCTTGGGCTATGCAGATCAAATCAATCGATTGCAGGTGCATGGCGCTATTCTGCAATCCGGCATGGCAGGCATATTGCTCATCATGGGCTTGTATCATCTGGCGTTGTTTTTCATGCAGCGGGAGTATAAGGAAGCGCTCTTCTTCGGCGGGTTGTGCCTGATCATCGGCCTTCGCACACTAGTTGTAGGGCAAACGTTGCTTGTACGGCTGTTTCCCCATCTTCCTTGGGAAATCGGCGTGAAGATCGAGTATTGGGGCTTCGTGCTGGGATTGGCATTTTTTCTGTACTACGTGAAAACATTGTTTCCACGGGATACCAGCCTCTGGTATGTACGGCTTGTGGCGTTAATCGCGAGCGTTTTCAGCTTGCTGGTTCTGCTGCTTCCCGCATCCGTGTATACAAGGTGGATGCTGCCGTACCAAATCGTCATTGTCATCAGCTTCTTCTATATTGGATTTATATTTGGTCTAGCCGCTTGGCGCAAGCGGAACGACGCATGGATGAATTTCGCCTCATGGATATGCCTTCTTGGAGCGGTGATTAACGACGTCTTGTTTTACAACCTCATTGTCGTTACGGGCGATCTGTTCCCGTTTGGCCTTCTTTCGGCAATCATTATCCAAATGGTTATGTTGACGAGACGGTATTCGCGGACATTCCATGATGTGAAGCGGCTATCGGGGGAGCTGGCTGTGCTGAACGATTCCTTAGAGTTGAAAATACGGGAGCGCACGGCGGAGCTGGAGGAAGCCGGCCGACAACTTGCCCTGACGGCGCAAGCCCGCCGCAGACTGATGTCGAACATTTCACATGAGCTTGGCACCCCGCTCTCACTCGTTCAAGGGTACGTGAAGGGTATGATCGACGGCGTGATTCCGCCGGACAATCTGAACTATTTGCGGCTCATCTATGACAAAACCATTTCGCTTGACCGGTTGATTGGCGATCTCGGTGAGCTCTCCAAGCTGGAAGCAAAGCAGGTCTCATTCGACTCGCGTCCGGTTCGCGTTTGGCAGCTAGTGGCAAAAGCGGCGGATGGACAGCAATGGGAGTTTGAACAGTCCGGATTATCGTTCAAAGCAGAGTCGATCGGCAGTATGGATTCGGCCAAAGATCCCGTTGTTCTGGCAGATGCGTTTCGGCTGGAGCAGGTACTAGTCAATTTCTTGTCCAATGCGAAGAAGCATACCCCGCCTGGCGGGCATGTTCAAATCAATGTGAGCGTGACCGATCGGGAAGGGAAACGACAGGTTTGCGTGTCGGTAACGGACGGCGGAGAGGGCATTGATGAGAAGGCGCTTCCTTTCGTGTTCGAACGATACTATCAGGCGCAGAGGAAGGACGGCAAAAAGCCCGGCATGGGACTGGGACTTGCAATCTGCAAGGAAATTATTGAATTGCATGGCGGTGAGATCGGCGTTTGGAGCAAGCCGGGTGAGGGGAGCACGTTTTATTTCACGCTGCCGCTGGTGGAGAACGATGGTGAATGAGGAGGGGCTAAAGGCAATGATGTCCGGTAAAATATTGGTCGTCGAGGATGAGGCCGACTTACGGGTACTCATTTGTATGTATCTAGACAAGCACGGATTTGAGGTGTGTACCGCGGGGACGGGTGAGGAAGCCTTGGCGCTGTTTTCTTCAGCAAAACCGGACGTTGTCATTCTGGATATTGAACTCCCGGATATGGAAGGTACGGATATATGTCGGAAAATTCGCGAGATATCAGACGTCCCCCTTATTTTTGTTACGTGCAGGCGTGATAGGGATGATATCTATAATGGTCTTGCCATCGGTGCCGACGACTATGTGACCAAGCCGTTTGATCCCGCCGAATTGGTAGCGCGCGTTCAAGGGCATTTGCGGAAGAGGAACCTGTTTCAGTCAATTGGGCAAAATCAAAAGCGTTGGTGGCGTAACGGACGGCTGGAAGTCGATTTGATTGAAATGACAGTGAAAGTAGATGGTCAGCCGATGCCATTTTTCCCTAAAGAGCTGCAATTGCTGCAATTTTTTATCCATAATCCAAATCGGGTGTTTGCCGCAGAGGAAATATTCGAACGGGTGTGGGGGGAAGAGAGCGACAGCGACACAAGGACGGTAAATGCCCATATTTTCAATTTGCGCCAAAAAATCGAGAAAAATCCGGAAAAGCCGTTATTGATCCAAACGGTGCGCGGGTTCGGTTATAAATTTTCGATTTGAAATGGAATAACGACATGGAATGCCGCGGCTGACGCGGCATTTTTTTATTGTTTGGCGTCGATTTTGAACGGATTTTTAACTTGGGTTGCTATAATCGGGAATATTGATGCCATTTATTGTTGAAGTTGGCGAGATCAAGCCGATTGGGAGGAAGAGGAATGCAAGACAGAGGTGTTCGCACGCTAGCTTTGATGCTGGCCATGCTATTGGCGATAGGAGGGTTTCCCGGGCTTTTGGCGTCTAGTGACGTTAAGCTGTATGCGGCAGAGACCGTACAGGTGTGGCAGGAAGTGGGAGACGCCGGATTCTCGGGGGGCTACATCAGTACTATAACGATGTCCGTATATGAAGGTACGCCGTATGTTGCTTTGCGGGATCAAAACGATAAAGCCACAGTGATGCGTTATGATGGCAGCAGCTGGACAACCGTAGGCAGCGCCGGATTTTCGGTGAGTTATGCTAGCGATCTATCCATGTCCATCTATGATGGCGTCCCTTATGTGGCTTATTCCGATGGAGGGAATGATTATAAAACCACAGTCATGAAATATACCGGGGCGGGTGCAACGGGCTGGGAAGCGGTGGGCAGTGCCGGGTTGTCGGAAGGGTTGGCGCAATACCAGTCGCTATATGTCTACGAAGGTACTCCCTATGTGGCCTATAAGGATTGGCAGCGAGATGGCAGAGCCACAGTTATGAAATATACCGGAGCGGGCACAACGGGCTGGGAAGCCGTAGGCAGCACCGGATTTTCGACAGGCAGAGCAGATGAACCTTCCTTATACATGGATGAGGGAACTCCCTACGTGGCCTACACGGATCTTGATAATGACGATAAAGCTACGGTTATGAAATATGACGAGGACAACGGTGAATGGATAACGGTAGGCAGCGCCGGATTTTCGGCAGGGACGACACTTGATCCATCGATACATGTCTACGAAGGTACTCCCTATGTGGCCTATAAGGATGGTCAGCAGGAAGACAGAGCCACAGTCATGAAGTATACCGGAGAAGGTGCGACAGGCTGGGAAGCTGTGGGCAATGAAGGATTTTCATTGGGAATCATATCCAATCTGTCTTTGTTTGTGTATGAGGACACCCCCTATACAGCTTTTAAGGATTGGCAGAATGGCGGTAAAGCTACGGTTATGAAATATACCGGAGCGGGTGCAACGGGTTGGGAAGTGGTGGGCAACGCTGGATTTTCGGCTGGAGAGATCTATTTCACTTCTATATACGTCTATGACGGCACGCCTTATGTGGCTTACAAGGATGTGGAAAATAGCTTTAGCGCGACAGTGATGCGTTTAGATATACAGAATGCACCGCCGAGTTTGACTGCGAGCCGGAATGCGGATGGCAAAATGGAGATTGCGTTCGAAGAGGATGAAGCGTGGCGCGGCGCAATTGCAGCGGTGAAGGATGGAACGGAATTGCTCTCGGCGGGAACCGATTATAACATCGACGCCGGTAAGATTACGATTTTGAAGGAGCTTTCTGAAGGCATGCATTTCATTGGAATAGAAGCGGACGGTTATGTCAATGCGACAGTCGTGTTTGCTTTATCGAATGACTTCGACAGCGGAATGGGCACTGCAAGCGATCCTTTCCAGGTCGCAAGCGCTGAGCAGTTTGATGCGATCCGGAAGTATTTGGAGCCAAACCTCTATTTCGAGCTGACTTCGGATATTGATTTGAGCGGTTATCAGGATGGCGACGGCTGGGAGCCGATAATGTCTGTAGAGGGCGGACTGACGCCATTTCAAGGGCATTTGGATGGCAACGGCCATATCATCACTGGGTTGACGATCAACAGACCTGGCGCAAACGCTGTTGGATTGTTTGGCGCAGTCGACAAAGGCAGCATCACGAATATGAGGCTGGAAAACGTCAATATTGTAGGCGCTGCTTATGTAGGCGGCTTGGTTGGCGGCATATTCGGCGGAACCATCAGCGGTATCTATGTCACGGGCAGCGTGAGCGGGTCCTTTTCTAATGTGGGCGGTATGATTGGCAGCGTATTGGGCGGTACGATCAGCAACAGCTATGCTGAGGTGAATGCGAGCGGAATAGGCAATGAAGTAGGCGGGCTGGCTGGCACCAGTAGGGGGGTAATTAGCAATAGCTACGCCTCCGGAAGTGCGACAGGAGCATACTTTGTAGGGGGTCTGGCTGGTACTAATTTGGGGAAGATCGAAAACAGCTACTCCATTGGCGCTGTTACAGGTTCTGGGAACTCAGGCGGTCTGGTCGGGGTCAATGAAGGCTCAATCGAGACCAGTTATTACGATCAAGAAACTTCGGGCCAGTCGGATACAGGCAAAGGCGAGGGAAAGACAACGAGTGAGATGAAGACGCTCGGCACATACGACGGGTGGGATTATGAAGAGGTGTGGGGACTGAATGAGTTGATCCATACCGGTTACCCGTATTTGCAGTGGACGATGCAAACGGTACATTATGACAGCAATGGCGGATCAGTTATAGGCGACCAAGTGGTTGCCTATAGGGGCAACGCAACAAAGCCGGCCGATCCGACGCGGACAGGTTACTCTTTCGGCGGGTGGTACACGGACAGCGGCTTCAAGCTGCCGTTCGATTTCTCGACCTCGATCACGTCGGACCTAACGCTATACGCGAAATGGAAGGTTATATCCAGCGGCGGAGGTGAGCCAACAATCGGTCCGGTTACATCCGATAACGGCAAGCTGCAGCTTCTCGCCGGTCAAGCGGGCGAGGTCAGCTTGGACGGTTCGATCACGATCGCAGTTCCGGCAGACGCTGCTCCGCAAGAGTTGAAAATCACTATTGAAAGACTAACGGACACACAGCATCTTTTTGCAAAGAAAGAGATTCTCGTCAGCTCGGTCTTCGAGGTTCTGAAAAACTTCCCCGAGAAATTCGGCAAAGCCGTCACGTTGACGATTGTGTTCGATTCGTCGAGACTGAATAGCCATCAAACGGCTGCTATCTTCTACTATGACGAGACTGCCAAAGCATGGGTCAAAGTTAGCGGCGGCAAAATAAGCGGCAATCGAATTAGCGTGCCGGTGGATCACTTTACAAAGTTTGCGGTGCTTGCCGTAGACAGTGTCACTGGAGAGCTGGTAACGGAAACGGCATCGGAAGAAAAGGATCTGATTGATATTTCCGGCCACTGGGCGGAAGCAGCGATTAAGGCTGCCGTACAGGAAGGCATCATTAAGGGCTATGAGGATGGCACATTCAAGCCGAATGCCGCCGTTACTCGTGCGGAATTTGCCGTGATGCTAATGAATGCGCTGAAGCCTGCCGACGGCGGAGATGAGCTGCGTTTCACAGATTCCCTCCCCTCGTGGGCGCGCCCATCCATCGCGCAAGCTGTGAAAGCAGGAATTGTAAATGGATATGAAGACGGCAGCTTCCGTCCTGGAGCAAGCATCATACGCACGGAGCTTGCTGTCATGATTGCGAGAGCCGCAGGCGCAGATACGAAGGAGGCCGCATCAACCGGTTTCGCGGATGACAGCTTGATTCCGGTATGGGCAAAAGGCTCGATAGCTGCGGTTAAGCAACTAGGACTTGTGAACGGACGCAGCGGCAATCGATTTGCACCAGACGATACGGCAACGAGAGCCGAAGCTGTAATGATTATTATGAATCTGCTTCATGTTCAAGAGCGGAAATAAAACACGCTTAGCGGATCGAAGGGGGAATATGAAAATGGACTACAAGTACAATTTCGAGACGAATTGGAAGTTCGAAGCGGATATCGAGCAAGTGTGGGGCTTGATTGCGGGCTTCAAATATGACGAGTGGTGGTCTGGCGTTAAAGCCGAGCCGCTTCAGTCTGGATTGCCGAACGGAATTGGCGAAAAGTATCGATACGAGTTCCGTACGAAGATGCCCTATCGGCTTTCGTTCGAAGCCGAAGTGATTGTGAAGGAAGCCCCTCGCAAGATGGAGATCCGGTCCACAGGCGAACTGGAGGGCAGGGGGGAATGGACATTGACACAATCGGGTTCTGTGACGCATGTTCGGTACATTTGGCAAGTGAACACGAATAAAGCCTGGATGGACGTTCTCGCGCCGCTGTTGAAACCGGTGTTCGTCTGGAATCACGACCTGGTCATGAAGGAAGGCGAGAGGGGCATGTCTAAAGCGCTGCAAGCTCCAGTGATTGCAAAGTAGAATTGTTACTGTGACGAGAAGGAGAAACAGATCAGCAACGCCATGCGAATACGGAGTCGATTTGCGAAGTGTGGATTCCGGTTCGGAAAAAAGCATGCCTTAATAGGCCGCCGTTTTAGCGTTGGCGGTCTTTCAGCTAAGGGGACTTTTGCTCTGGGAGAGCAAAGTCTCCTTCTTTGTTTTGGCTTGTTTTGGAAATAAATCGCGAATATGATAGATATACCAAAACTGAAACGCAAGGGTGGATAAGAGAATAATGTCCCATAACATATTGTTGATCGAAGATGACAGCCAAATTGTCGAGATGCTGCAAAACTATTTGCTCAAAGAGGGCTACGACGTCTCGGTCGCTGCGAATGGCCTGGACGGCGTTGAGCTATTCCGGCAAGGTGCCTTTGATATTGCTGTAGTTGATATTATGATGCCGAAGCTGGACGGCATTGAAGTGATCAAACGCATTCGGGAAAGCAGCTCGATGCCGATTCTGATTATGTCGGCGAAGGACAGCGATGTCGATAAGGCGATCGGGCTCGGCTTCGGAGCAGACGACTACATCGCGAAGCCGTTCTCGCTTATTGAAGTATCGGCCCGCATTAAGGCGGCGATTCGCCGCGCAACGACTTATTCGGCTGCCGCCTCGGCGGATGCCGGGCTGCAGCCTTCCCCGGCTAGCTCCCGCGTGCTGACGGTCGACGGGCTGCGCATTGACTTGGATAACTTTTCCGCATTCAGGAACGGCGTTGATCTCAAGCTGACCGCTAAAGAGTTTGAGATATTGAAGCTGCTTGCCACGAACCCGAATCGCGTGTTCACGAAGGCGCAGCTGTACGGTTTCATCTGGAACGACGAATATTATGGAGACGAGAACGTGATTAACGTCCACATTCACCGTTTGCGCGACAAAATCGAAGCGCAGCCTTCCGCTCCCCGCTATATCAAGACGCTATGGGGCATCGGGTACAAATGGGAAGGCCAATAGGATGGTCCTCGCATTAGCTGTCCTCGTCGTTGTTTTGATTCTAATTATTTCTGTTCAATATTATGTTTATCGCGTAAGAAGCGCTAGTTTGAAGCAGATCCGCGGTGATTTGAACTGCATTATCGAGGGAGGCACCAGCGAGAAGCTGCTGTTATTTACGGATGACCGCGCATTAATCCCCCTTCTAATCGAAATCAATCACTTGCTTGATTATCACCAGCTGACGGCAGCGAATTTCAATAAGGTTGAGCAGTCTATGCGAAAGATGGTCTCGAATATATCGCATGACCTAAAGACGCCGCTTACGGTTGTTCTGGGCTATTTGGAGACGATTAATCTGGACCCGGAAATGGATGCGGAAGAAAGAAAAAGATTGCTGGCCAAGGTACAGGACAAAACGCAAGAGGTGCTCGCGCTCATTCGCCAGTTTTTCGATTTAGCGAGACTGGAGTCAGGAGACAAGCCGATTCCGCTATCCCGCATCCATATGAACGATATTTGCAGCAAAAACATGCTCGATTTCTACGACACGCTAACGGCTAAAGGCTTTCACGTGTCCATTGATATTCCGGATAAGCCTATTTTGGCATGGGGGAATGAAGAAGCGCTTGACCGCATTCTTGGCAACCTGATCGCTAACGCGATTCAGCATGGCGGGGATGGCAAGACGATTGGGCTTGTTTTGCAGGAAGACGATGAGTATGTGTACGCGAAAGTGTGGGACCGCGGAAAAGGCATCGGTGAATTGGAGCAGGACCGCGTATTCGAACGCATGTATACGCTGGAGGACTCGCGCAATAAATCGTATCAAGGCAGCGGGCTGGGGCTTACGATTACGAAAAGGCTGGTTGAAGCGCAGGAGGGAACGATCCATATTCAAAGCAGGCCTTACGCGGAAACGGTGTTCACGGTCAGGCTGAAGCGTATCTCCATCCCAGCTTAAGAAGTTTGTAAGAATCGAGTAAGAAAAAAGCTAAAGTCGATGCTTACAATAAACTCAACAGCACATAAGGAGGTAGTTGACGACAGTGAATATCGTTAGAACGAAGCAGTTGACTCGGGTTTACAGAGGCAAGGAAGTGGTCTCGAACGTCAATATGAGCATCAAGCAGGGAGAAATATACGGTATGCTGGGTCCGAACGGAGCAGGCAAAACAACGGTTATGAAAATGTTGACGAACCTGGTAAAGCCGACGGCGGGTGAAATCGAAATGTTCGGCGAGCGGCTGACGGATACGTCGTATCGGCTGCTGGGGCGGATGGGGACGATTATCGAAACCCCGATTTTTTATGAGAAGCTGACGGCCCGAGAAAATTTGGAGCTGCATTGCGCGTATATGGGCTATCACAACATGAAGGCCATCGACGAGGCGCTTGAGCTTGTCAATCTTCGGCAGATCGACGGCAAGCGGGTGTCGGAATTTTCCCTCGGCATGAAGCAGCGGCTGGGCATCGCACGGGCGATTACGACGAAACCGGAGCTGCTTATCCTGGATGAGCCGATTAACGGCCTAGATCCGCTTGGCATTAAGGAGCTTCGCGATTTGTTCAAAATGCTGTGCAAGCAGTATGGCACGACGATACTGATTTCCAGCCATATTCTCGGGGAAATCGAGCTGATCGCAGATACAATTGCCGTGATGAATGACGGCAAGCTGCTGCAAGAGGTTTCGATGGAGCATATCGCCAAGCAAACCTCGGAGTATATTGAAATTACGAGTCTCGATTCCAGTAAAACAGCTTTCGTGCTTGAAAATCATCTGAACATTTCCAACGTTCGCGTCACCGACGAGGGACAGATCCGCATTTACGATTGCCCTATTCCGCAAAGCGAGTTAATGAGGGCGCTTGTGCTGCACGATGTCGCGATCGAAGCGGTGCATAAGAAAAAAGGATCGCTCGAGGATTATTTCCTGTCTATCCTGAACGGGGGTGGCATCGTTGCTTAAGCTTATGAAGCTCGAAATGCGCAAGTTTCGCATCGGATCTTACGTGTGGGGTGCGATGATCGCCAATGTCATTATTTTAGCTTTAGTATGCGCAATCGGCCTGATTGAGGACGTATCCTCAGACATGCCTTTTACGGACTACGCCATGGCGTTCTCTGTGATCGATACGCTTGTTCGGGGAACGTACATTGTCTTTGGTGCAGTGCTTATATCACGAATGGTCATTGACGAGTTTCGCAATAAATCGATTACGCTGCTGTTCATGTATCCGATTAACCGTAAAAAGTTGATCGCAGCCAAACTGCTCGTTGTCGCGCTTTTCGTCCTTGCTGCTGATATTACGGCCAATTTGATTGTCGGCATCGCTTTCGGAGTGCTCAATCATTTCGTGGTCATTGTGAACGAGCCAATGACGTGGTCGATCGCGGCTAGATCGTTGTTAACCGTAGGGATGAGCGCGCTTGCGACCAGCCTGCTCAGCTTGATCCCGCTGTACTTCGGCATGCGCAACTATTCCGGAGCAGCAACGATCGTATCCTCGCTGCTCGTTGTGCTCGTCGTCTGCCAAAATATCGATAATTTCTCGTTGTATTCGATCATCGCGGTGCCAATTGGACTGGCGCTCATCGGCGCGGTAATCGCATATTTGTCGATCCGCAACATTGAACATGTCGATGTATTGAAATAGGGGGGAGAGAGCGCAATGAGACAAGTCTTGAAATGGGTTATTTTACTGTGCGTCGTTTCATTTGCAGTCAACGGTCTGATGTACTGGAGGACTGGCAACTCGGATTTACTTATTAACTTATACAGCTCAGCTGTGTTGGGCGTCCTATCCGCCGTCTGGTTGATTGCTAGGAAGAAGTAAACCTGTCTCCATGGTCGCTGCGATTACAGTGAAACGGGGCGAAAGATGCAGAAATGCATGCTTTCGCCCCGTTTTGGCTGCCCGTTTGTTGAAACCTGCAATCGTGCAGGCTTTAGCAACTTACCCATGAATTTGTTGAGCGCTGCTCCCAAGCTGAGGCGTATCGTTTTGCGCTTTGCGGAATAAGTCGCTTTTCATGATTAGCACGACAGCGATAATGGAAAGCACAACAGTCTCGACGCATTTGGTGAAGTCGGTGATCAGGAACGCCTCCGAGCAAACGACGACGATCGCATGAAATAGAATTGCGGCGATCATGCTGCGGTTCGTTCTGTAGTACAGCCAGTTCGTGATGACGGTCAGAGGAATGACGCTGACGAAGAAGTTGACGGCGTAGACGATATTGTCTTGCAGCAGGTTGTAGTGGTAGTAGTCTTTCACGAAAAACAGCGGCAAGTGCCATACGGCCCACAGCGCGCCGAAGAAGAGAGTAGCGGGGAGCAGCTTGAATCGTCTGCGCAAGCTGTCGATACCGTAGCCGCTCCACCCGAGCTCTTCCAGCGCAGGAGCAAGAAAAGGGATAACCCAGTTCATGATGGAGCCGCTGTCTGTAATGCTGAATTCGGCGGTCAAGCCGAGCTGTTCGATCGATTGGCCCAGCGGCAGCGATAGCAAGATGGAAATGACGATGACGACGGGCATAAAGAACAAGATGAACGGCACATAGGCAAGCTTGATGAGCTTCGGATTGATCAGCTTGTTGGCGAAGTCGCGCCGCAGCGGGCTGTTGCCGAAGGCATAAATCATCATCAAAGCAGCGATCAGCGGCCCAAGCAATCCGAGTCCCAACCAAGAGCCGACGACAACCTCGGAGGATCCTTTCTCACTCTCCCATGCGGCCAAAAACCAGGTGATCCATGTAATGAGAAAAGCAATCGAAAAAAAGCGAAGCGGTTTGTACGTTAAAGACATCGTTATTCTCCTCCTGTAGGGCCGCTTAGCAGCCGTTCAATAAAATCAAATGTGCCTGGCTTGGCGTTCAGAGCCGATTCCATGATGTGGACGAAAGCAGCCGCTTTCCGCGCGAGCTCTTCCGGCTGCCATTGAAACAAACCTTCATCGAATAAAAACTGTGAAGATACAAGTAAGAACTCGACGGTCTCTCTCGGGTAGGGCGTCGAAAAGAAACCTTCTTCGATCCCGTCCTCAATAACTTTTGTTATGACAGGCGTCAGCTTCAGAATCGTTTCGACAAGGCTCTTCTGATGCATTTCCGCGTTGCGGATCTGATGCAGCTGCTCGATCATTTGTTCTTTTCCAGGGGAATCCGCATTCTGGGACATAATGATGTGAAGCAGCTTCTCGGGCGCCTTCAGATCCGTCCTGTTCGCGACAGCTGCCGCCGCCTCTACGCCGCTAGCGATGAAACGGTCGATAATGGCGTCCATCACTTCTTCTTTCGACTTGAAATAGTAGTAGAACGTCCCTTTGGCAATGCCGATCTCTGTGAGAATATCGTTGATCGTGGTTTGGTTGAAACCCTTCGAGGCGAATAGCATCTCAGCAGCATCCAAAATTTCATTTCTGCGTTCTTCGGGCTTTTTAATAATGCGCATATGTCGTCACTCCTTATAGACTGACCGTCGGTCTATAACAAATTATAGCAGTTTTTATAAATTTGGCAACCTGTATTTTCCATCTCGCCCCATTTTTTATGGAAGACTTTACAATAAATCGTCTTTCTTGACCGACGACATCGCGGCTTTCGCCAAAATTGCGCTTGAGAAGGGCGTCAGCCGAATCGTCTTGCTGTCCGGCCGCGGAGAAGAAGGCGCATTGCTTGCAGAGCAAGCGTTACGGGAATCCGGCGCGCAGTGGACGATTGTCCGGGCGAGCTGGTTCAACCAAAACTTTAACGAGAGCTTTCTCGTCGATTAAGAAATTCTTTAGGTTTAACCCTCCTTCTTCTTAAACAGTTTTCTATATGCTGAGGACAGCTCGACGAAAAAACCCGAAAAAGGAGAATCAGCTATGCAATTACCGTGGAAGCGGCTGTTCGCTGCAATCGCTTTTGTCTTCTATTTAGCGGTACTGTTTAAAATCATTTTATTCAAATTCGGCAGTCCCAATATTCCTTTTCTGTGGACAATGCTGCAGCAGTTTATGGAGGAGCCGTTCCGTACGGACCATTGGCGACTGTACAATTTCGTTCCGTTCCAACAAATTGCTCCCATTGTCCGCGATCCTTCGCTGTACGGCTTTATTCAGGTCTTCGGCAATATCGGACTGTTCGTCCCATTCGGTATCTTCATCGGTTGCATGATCCGAGGAATCTCGATCACGGCGGCCGTGCTGCTCGCTTTCGGGCTTAGCTTGCTGTTGGAATGCTCGCAGCTTGTTTTCTACATCGGCGCTTTTGATGTTGACGATCTGATTTTGAACACGCTCGGCGGAGCGATCGGCATTGTGATTTATAAACGGATTTTGCAGCAGCCCGACACGGCGGCGAACCGAACCGTACAGAAGCAAATAAAAGGTGTATAATCGAGAAAAAGGCTTAAAGGTGGAGAGCGTTAGTGAAACGAATTGCGATTGATATGGATGAAGTGATTGCCGATTTCAACACGAAACATCTGCAAGTGTTTAACCGCGATTATAACGAAAGCCTGACGTTGAATGATTTGACAGGAACGCGCCTTAGGGAGCTGCGTCCGCATTTGCAGCACGAAATTATAGACTATTTAAAGGATCCCGCCTTTTTCCGGGATTTAGCGGTTATGCCGGACAGCCAGCAAGTCATTGAAGAGTTAAGCGAGCAGCATGAAATTTTTATTACGACAGCGGCGATGGAGTTCCCGACTTCTTTTACTGCAAAGTACGAGTGGCTGAAGGAGCATTTCCCTTTTCTCGACGATATGAACTTTGTTTTTTGCGGCGATAAAAGCATCATCAATGCGGATTACCTCATTGACGATAACGCGAGGCATTTCCAGCGGTTCAAAGGCAAAGGCCTGCTGTTCACAGCGCCGCACAATCGGAATGAAACAGGCTATACGAGAGTAGACAACTGGCTTGAAGTGCGGAATTATTTTTTGAGCTAAAAAGGAAGCGACGGCTGCTTTGAAGAGCGGCCGTCGCTTCCTTTTTTTGTATTTAAGGCTATCTAGAGCGGTCGAACAGTCCGATGCGGTCGCTGAAGGCGAATGTTCGCAAAGTATGAAACGCGTCCAGCAAGGTAATCATTTCGATAAAGCCTGCGATTGAGTCTGCTCCTTAGGATATGCGGCGAGCAGCATGACGATAAACAGGATGGGCAGATAGGCTGCGGTTGTGACTTGGGAGAGCGTCACCGCGCCGCTTGCCACATAGTAAATCGTTCCGATCCAATCGATCAGCTGAACGCCGATCATCGCCTGAATCCAGCTGCGGTTGCCAAGCGGATTGCGGAATACTTGTATCATGCCGAATCCGAAGAGCAGGAATCTTGCGCCGCTCATCGCCAATGGCCATCCGGCCCAATCCGGCAAGTTTTCCAAGCCGACCGAAGCATGGAAGGCATGAGGGGCGAATAAATACCCGAGTCCTAATCCGATCTGTACGATCGCGATGAAAAGCGCCGTTCCTTTTAATACGTTTACTCTCGTTTTGCTCATGTTTGTTCTCTCCTTGCTATTGGATTTATTTGCTTGACATCATCTTACTTCGGATAGTATCTTTTGTGTAGTAATTACCTTTTAGTAACTATTCGATTTTGAAGTTTACGGGGTGAGAACATGGCGAAAATAAAGGAAAACCCTTGCACGGATGAGTGTCCGGTCAAGAGAGCGATGGATATATTGGACGGGAAGTGGACGATTCTCATCATCCGCGATCTGCTGTCGGGAAAGAAAAGGTTTGGCGAATTGCGCTATTCGCTTGGGGAGATCAGTCCGAAAGTGCTTACCCAAAGGCTGAAGGAGCTGGAGGAGAAGGGATTGATTCTGAAGACGATCTATCCGGTATTGCCGCCGAAGGTCGAGTACGAGCTGACGGAGGAAGGGCAGCAGCTTCGTGCCGTAATTGAGTCGCTCGCGGCATGGGGCAGTCACCTTTCGGCACGATAAAAAACAGCGTCCGTCTAAGTGACCATCCAATAACAAAATTCTGGAGAGGAATAGAACCCAAATGAATCAGTGGAATGAAAGATTCGGAATGAACGAGTATATATACGGCGAGGAGCCTAATGCGTTTATCGTCGAGCAAGCGGATCGTTTCAAAGGGAAGCGGATCGTCGCTTTTGCAGAGGGTGAAGGCCGGAATGCCGTGCATTTGGCCCGCCAAGGGTATCAGGTTACGGCATGGGATTACGCGGAGAACGGCTTGAAGAAGACTGAGCAGCTTGCGGAACGGTTCCATGTGAAGGTGGAAACAGAGCTGAAGGACTTGCTGCACGATGCGGTGCCTTCAGAGGCGTATGACGGAGCTTTTATGATCTTTGGCCATTTTCCGAAAGCAGAGCAAAAAAACGTCTTCGATAAGCTGCTTGCTGTCGTTAAGCCGGGCGGTGTTATCGTTATGGAGGTTTATTCGGAGGATCAGCTTCGTTACCAAACCGGCGGTCCCAGAACGGCCGACATGCTCTATCATCCAGCTGATGTGCTGGCATGGACGAGCGGCTGCGAGGTGCTGCATTTCTTTTACGGCGAACAGAAGAGAGAAGAAGGCCGGCTTCATACTGGAGTCGGGCATGTCATCCAAACGGTGCTAATTAAAAATCCGCGATAGAAAAAAAACCCCTCGGCCGCCATTTGGCGGCAGAAGGGCTTGCTCCTTACGGATCCGGTTTCGGTTAGCGCAGCATAACGGAGCCGCCGTCAGCCATCAGCGTCTGGCCCGTCATATAGCTGGAGTCATCGCTGGCCAGGAATACGGCAATGCGGCCGATATCATTCTCGCAGTCGCCGACTCGTTTCAGCGGAATATTGTTTACCATTGCTTCGTATTCTGCAGGGAAGTACTGGCTCCACTTCTGCACGCCCGGCGAATTGGCGATCGGGCTAATGCAATTGACGTTGATGCCGTCGACGCCCCATTCGTTAGCGACTACGCGCGACAAGCCGCGGATAGCTTCCTTCGCCGAACCGTAAGCCGCCTGCGTCGGCATGCCGCTTAGTCCTGCGCCGGAGGCGAAGTTGATGACCGCGCCCTTCGTTTCTTTCAAGTACGGATAGCAAAGCTGCATCAAGGTAAAGGTCGGATAGAAGCTGGTATTAAACGATAGCGCCAAATCTTCCGGCGTCGTGTCCACAAACATCACTTGTTTGGAGACATGCGCGTTGTTGACAAGAACGTTGATCTTTCCGTAGGCTTGTACCGTTTCCTCTACGATGCGTTTCAGCTCGGAAGAATCGGAAATATTCGCTTTAATGAATTTCCCTTGGCCGATGGCGTTCAATTCTTGCTCGGTAGCCAGACCCTGTTCTTCGTTAACGTCTACGATGACGACTTTCGCGCCTTCCTTAGCCATTGCATGCGCAACGCCGCGGCCGATGCCGGAGGCACCTCCGGTTACAATCGCTACTCTGTCTTGAAGTTTCATGCATATGCCCCTTTCCATGTTGGTTATCCTGTTGTATATAAGTTAGAGCGTAAGACCGCCGTCGACCAGCACGATAGAGCCCGTCATGTAGCTGGCGCGATCGGAAGCGAGGAACGAGACGACTTCCGCCAATTCATCCGGCTGCGCATAGCGGCCCATGCGCATATTGCCGACTTCCTCAGGTACATAGCCGCCGGACATAAACGCCTGCTCTACGCTTTTCGTCAATGCGGTCTCGACGCCGCCCGGGCAAATGCCGTTGACGCGAATGCCTTTTTTCACATATTCCATCGCCGCGCCCTTCGTCAGGCCGACTACCGCATGCTTGCTTGCGGAATAGGCGGATGCGCTGTGCTCGCTTTTTACTCCTGCCGTAGAAGCGGTGTTGATAATCGTGCCGCTTTCCTGCTTCTCCATTACTTGAAGAACGTATTTCATGCCCAGGAAGACACCCCGCACATTGACGCTCATAATTCGATCGAACTCGTTCTCGTCAATGTCCGCAAGTTTCGAGAATTTCTGTACAACCCCTGCATTATTGAAAAATATATCGATACGGCCGTAAGCATCAACTGCGGCCTTTACATAACGTTGAACATCCTCCGTCTTCGATACGTCGGCTTGGACGAAAACCGCTTCGCCGTTCTGTTCTTGAATCAGTCGAACGGTTTCCTCTCCGGCTGCTGCGTTGAAATCGACGGCGACAATTTTTGCTCCATATCCTGCCATCTTTAAGCTGGTTGCGCGGCCAATGCCGCTTCCGGCGCCAGTAACGACTGCAATTTTATTATCTAGCATGCTGCGTCATTCCTTTCCAGAGTGGTTACAGATGTGTTGTTCATCTGCAACATCAGTGTAATACGCTTTCACAGCTGATAATTGTGTTTATTCACGAATTGTAGTACTTTTTTAACATCCTATTGAGTCACAATTGCATCCTTCCGGAGGTACTTATGAATACGCTGTCAGAGCTGGCTGTTTTTGGCCGAATGCTCTATGCCGTTCTTCAATTGCCGGTCTTTGTTGTACATCCTGAGCGGAAGATAGAATCGGAATACGCCGCGCATTCGCTGCGCTCCAACCCGTACTTCGCGGCGATTCGGGAACAGCTTGCCGGTTACGCTTATTCGATGTACGCACCGGATAAGCCGGGCCATTTTTCCCGCACGGGCCTCCAGTATGGCTTCGTCAACGCATGGGAGGAAGGCCGGTTTGTCGGCACGATTGTCGTTGGACCGTATTTGCATGAAGCGCTGCGTGACGGCCAATGGTCCGAGACGATGGAGACGATACATGCGGGCAACCGAGGCCGGCTGCTTGAATTGTACGAAGCCGTTCCGCTGCTCGATCCAGAGCGGGCCAGAGCGGTGAGCTTAATGATTCATTATGCGATACGCCGCCAGCTCGTCGATCCGTCGGCGAATTTGCAGATTGAGGGCTTGCCCTTGCCGCAGCCGGATACGGACCAGCCGGAGCCTGACGCCGAGCTGTCCCGAAGCCGCCGAAGCGGGATGCTGCATACGAACCTGTCGCATGAGCGGGTTCTGCTTCACTACATACGCTCGGGGAAGAAGGAGCAGCTCCGGACATTCGTTATGGAATCGATCATCGGCGAGGACGAGTTTGGCGTGCTGGCCAAAGGGAGCCGGCTGCGCAGCGAGAAGAACTTAATGATTACGGGAATTGCCCTCATTTGCCGGGCGGCGATAGAAGGCGGCATGCATGAGGAAGATGCGTTTGTGTTGAGCGATTTCTATATCCAGCAGCTGGAGGAAAAGGGCGATCTGCATGCGGTTGTTGCCGTTATGATGGAGGCGATGTTCGACTTTGTGGACAGGGTGGCGGAAGTTCGCCGCGGCCATTATTCGCCTGCCGTACAAGACTGTTTGCGCGAGATCGCCAATCGTTTGTACAGCGACGTTACGCTCGACGGGCTGGCTGAACGCATCAATTTAAGCCCTAGCTATTTGTCGAGCCTGTTCAAGAAGGAGGTTGGATTGACCTTCTCCGATTACGTCCAGCGCGAGCGGGTCGAGGAAGCGAAAAATTTGCTCGCGCTGACCGACGATTCGATTACCGATATTGCGGCATGGCTGAACTTTAATGACCAGAGCTATTTCAACAAGGTGTTCAAAAAATGGCAAGGCATTACGCCGAAAGCCTATCGGCATGCCGAACGGCGTCCTGCGCAAAAGAAAATTGAGCCTGACAGGGAGTAGCGGCGTTGAGTTACATTATGATCATAAAGATAGAAAGAACTAGCATGAGCAGTGCATTAATTGCCATCAAAGGGTTATGCCTGGCTCTGAACAAATGGGCATGAATGGCGCCTAGCATAAGCAACGCAAGCAGAGCGGAAGCATATTTTAGAAGGTCTGCGTTCCAGAATCCCGCCACTATTCCTAGCATGCCAAGCGTCTCAAGCGCAGCGGTCGCATACATAAACCAGAAGGGGTAATGATATTCCTTCCAGTGCTGAATCATTGTTTTTGTCCGTAAAAACTTAATGCTTGCAGAGAAGGCAAACATCAAGATTAAGAGGCTTTGCGCGACTATTGCAATCGTGCTCATTAGGGCACTCTCCTTCATAATTATGTTTGTTAGTAATAGAGTATAGCCTGAGATTTCCATCGCGAATGTAGGCCAGACTACAAAATCGGTGCCGGGAGAGAGTTTGCTTGGATAAAATGAAATATTTATCGCGGATTCAACTGTTCAACGGCTTGGAATTGGAACAATTGCATCATCTGGAGCCCCATACTCCGATGAATACGGTAAAAAGAAAAACGATTATCGCCTCGCCTTACATGCCTCAAAAGCGTTTGTTTCTAGTCAAGTCGGGAAAGGTCCGGCTGTATAAGCTTTCGAAGTCGGGAAAAGAGCTGACGGTCGACTTATTGGGCGAGGGCAATATTTTCGGCCAAGTAGGGTCGTTTACAGCCGGTTCGCAAGATTTGTATGCAGAAACGATAGAGGATTCCGTTATTTGCACCTTAGAGACAGCCCAATTTGAAGCGATTATAAAGGAGTACCCGGAGCTTGGGTTGAAATTTATCGAGATGACAGCTTCACGCTTGAAGGAGGTTGAGGAAATGCTCGAGCTGATGGCTTACGGAAGCATTCGAAAAAGACTGCTGTATCTTCTCTATCAATTATCGCAAAAATTTGGGAGAAGGACCGATCCGGATCAGGGCTGGATTCAGCTGGAGGTTAAGATTACGCATCAAGAATTGGCTAGTATGGCGGGGTGCATTCGTGAAACCGTATCGGAACAATTAAGCGGATTTATGTCCGAAGGCCTGATCAGCAGAAAAGGAGTGCGAAGTCCGATGTCCGTCCAGCCGGAATTGTTATTCATGGCGATGGAAAGAGCGTAAAGAAATTTTTCGTCTTGCTCACATGTTACAGATTGGAGGAGAATCGCTTGGCTTATATCAATCCATCCCAATATCCAGTGCCTGAGCTGCAGCCCTATGCGACCCGCAACGGGAGCGAGCTTTATTACAGGTGTTACCCTGGCGCCGATCAAACAGCGACGGCTATCATCCTTCTTCATGGCATATCGGAGGACAGCAAGTACTTATACCCTTATGCTCAAAAGATTTCGTCGGCAGGTCTTGCTCACGTTTTCACGCCTGACCTTCGAGGTTATGGCCCTCAATCCGAAAGACTCGGCGATATCGACTATATGGGTCAAGTGGAGGATGATCTTGCGGATTTCATCCAGTATATAAAAGGCAAGTTCCCTGCTATCAGACGAATTGTGATGGCCGGGCATTCAGCGGGCGGCGGAACAGCGATACGCTTCGCCGGAAGCAGATATGCCGATTACGCAGACTCCTATTTGCTGCTGGCGCCGTTCCTGGGTCCGGGAAATCCGACTGAACGTCCAGCCGAAGGGCATCGCAAGCTGCATATAGGAAAAGTGATTCTTCTCAGCATGCTGAATTCGATCGGAATCAAAGGCTGGCACGGGCTTCCCGTCATGGAATTTTACAAGCGGCCGGAGGAGCTGCATGACGGAATGGCTGATAAGCTCAGTTTTCGGCTTTTGCTGTCTCGCTCGCCAATGAAGTACAAAAGTGATTTGGCGAAGCTGACGAAGCCGACTCTTGTTATTGTCGGAGCGGAAGACGAGGCCTTCTATGCGGATCGTTATGGGGAAGTACTGGGCGCATATACTCAAGCACAGTTTCACATCGTCTCTGGAGCTGATCATGACGGGCTGTTGGCAAACGAGCATGCCTATGAGCATTCCGTAAAGTGGTTAATAGAAAGATCTATGACGGATGGTTTATAATAGTACATTGGTTGTTTTCACGGAGTAACCGCCGCGTGATGAAAGGGGTTTCAATACAGTGGCAAAAGAGATCGTAATGCCCGTCTCCCTATGCAATGAGAGGGGAGAGCTCGCGAACGACAGTGTCGGTTGGTCGAGGCATCCGCTGGTTCGCTGCAACGTGAAGGGGAACCTGCTTCGCAAGAAAAAATGGAACTATTGGTGCGTTACGGGCCCGGAGTTGTTGTTTTCTGCGACGATATCGCACTTGGATTACGCGGCGGTCATGTTTGTCTACGTTCTCGATCTGAAGACGAAGCAGTTCGCTGAGGAAACATGGCTTATCCCGCTGGGCGTTGGCTGCCATATGCCTGAGGACGTTGCGTCGACGGTCAGTGTTTCGGGGAAAAAGGCGAGCTTAAAGTTCGAGGAAACGGGTGACGGTACGCGCATAACCGTCTCTTGGAAGGATTTCGGCCGGGCGGGCGATCGGTTCGAAGCAGATGTAAGGGTCATGCGCCCGGAGGGGTATGAGTCGTTGAACGTCGTTGTACCGTGGAGCCGCGACCGATTCCAATTTACGTCAAAGCAGCCTGCATTGCCTGCGTCAGGGAACGTTGCATGGGGGAATCGCGCTTACACATTCAGCGTCAGCGACTCGTATGGCTGCTTGGATTTCGGAAGGGGGATTTGGCCGTATCAGTCCACTTGGAATTGGGCTGCCGCTTCGGGCAGCTCGGAGGGCCGGCTTATCGGCTTGAATTTCGGCGGTCAATGGACCGATGGCACCGGCCAGAACGAGAATGGCGTTCTCGTAAACGGACGGCTGCATAAGCAGCACGAGAACATCATTTGGACATACGATCAAGCAGACTATATGCGGCCGTGGACTTTGCGGACGGAGCAGTCCGACCGTGTAGCGCTGACGTTCACGCCGCTTTTCGAACGTGTTGCTGCGACTAGAGCGATAATTATCCAGTCGGAGGTGCACCAGATGATCGGCCATTTCGATGGACATGTTGAGCTCGATGACGGCGAGAGAGCGGCGATTAACGGGCTGCTCGGGTGGGCCGAGGATCATTCGGCGAGGTGGTAGATTCGTTCCTGCTGCAACATCCTATATATTCATCTCGTCATGGGGAAATCTGTATTATATTGAAACCTCGGTTGCCCTTTGTGTAAGCTTAGACAGAGGAATTTAATTTCCTCCTATCGAATGCAGCAGAAAGCGTTGTTTTTAGAGAGGAGTAATCACAATGGCGGAAGCTCGTCCGAAGCATTTGGCGATGCACAGTTTCCATCTTCGCTCCATGCAAAGTCTGTGTGGCAAACACAAGCGGTTATTTGCATGGAGCCTTACAATTTGACCGCGTAAGTAGACCGGAAGCACGTTTGCTATACAGGCTTTGCAACCTTGCCATCTCCAATAGATGATGAAGGGGCGAAGCCGAATGAAATATGTATCCGCAAGCGACATTTTACCTGAACCGTTACTGCAAGAAGTGCAAAAATATATACAGGGCAGCGTGCTCTACATTCCCTCTCCAGAAGGCGGCAGAAGGAAGTGGGGACAAGCATCCGGGTATCGGGACTATCTGCTGCAGCGAAACGCCGAGATGAAAGCAAGGTTCCACAAGGGCGTCAGCCTGGAGCAGCTCTCGGACTTCTATTGTTTGTCTGAGGAAAGCGTTAAGAAGATCGTCTACAAAAAGAAAAAGTAACGAAGAGCTCGCGTTTGGCCGACAGGCAGCGCGAGTTTTTTTATAAGCATTGTTTGCCTATTTTTTACTCGTGCTCACCGCTATACTTTCATTACATACACGGGGATTGCGTCGCGGTCCTCTAATCGAAAGGCGGCGATCCTTTATGAGAGTAGAAGTTCAGCTGTGCAGCCAGGAAGATAAATATATCATCAACAATATCTATCCGCTTTATTTGCACGATTTGTCGGAGGTATGGGAGCGCAGAACGAATCGGTACGGCGTATTTGAGGAAAATGAAACGCGCACGTTAAGCGAGCAGAATCTTATTTTCGATGTGTGGTGGGAGCATCCGGGCGTTCTTTTCCCCTATCTCATTAAGGTAGATGGGCTTCCGGCAGGTCTTGCTTTTGTAGCTACTGCGCCGTACATGCCCTGCCCCGACTTTATCGACTATTATATGAATGAGTTCTTTCTATTGCGTTATTATCGCGGCAAGGGGATCGGGAAGCAGGTTGTGCAGCAGTTGATCGGCGACATGCCGGGACATTGGGAAGTGCATACGAATCCGACGGAACGGAACGGGCGCGCCATTCAATTTTGGCGAAGGACGCTGAAGGCGTGTGCGACGGATGAAGTGACGGAAGAAGTGAGGAGCAGAGACGAAACGGGACATGAGGAAATGCTCGTTTTTCAGTTTGCTCACCGCAAATGAATGGCATGGCTGATTCAATTCATTCATTCATTCGTGAGCGGGCGGTCGGGGGAGCTGCAGATTGGATTTTAGGCCGGAAATAGCCTTAAAATCTTCTTCGAAGGGCGCTGGCTGGGGGATAAGGCCGAAAATGGTCTTAAATAAGCGGGAAGCAGCTGCAGATGGGATGAAAGTAGAGCTTTAAGGACGAAAACGGCCTTAAAGCTCTTTTTTGCGAGCGCAGGCGGGGAGATACGGCCAAAAACGGCCTAAAAAGAGTGGAGGACAGCCTCGGCCAGGTCCAAGAGCTCATAAAAAAATGAACAAAACGATCCAATAATATATCATAATAGTATAGAAGCAACCTATCGCAACCGGGGGTTTAAAATGAAATCAATTTATACGAACGGGACTCCGGCGTACACGCTATTCAACGTGCCGTCCAATCCTTCGCATCGCCGATTAGCATTCGTGATTGGAGCTGTTCTTGCAGTCATTACGCTGATGTCGATACCGTATGCGCAGGTCGAATTGCCCAAAAGCAATACCTACTTGCCAACCTTGCTGGGGGCGGTTGTCTGCTTCGAGCTTATTACGGTGTTTGTGCTATACAGCCAATTTCGGGTGAACCGCTTGCCGCTTACGCTCATTTTATGCGGGGCATATCTGTATTCCGCGCTCATGACACTTGCGTATTTGCTGACGTTTCCGGGCTTTTTTCCGCCTGGCGGCATTCGCATGGGGAACCAGACCGCAGAGCTGCTGTATGCGCTGTGGCATATCGGATTTCCGCTGGCTGTTTTGTTGTACACGATGATGCCGCATCGGCTGGAGCGGGTCAGCTTAACGAAGAGACAAGCTATGTGGTGTACGGGACTTGTCGGACTAGGCGTGACGGGGATTGTGGCGTTGATTGTATATGCGTCAATTGTGCATGAGCGGCGAATTCCAATCCTCATGGATCATGGCAAAGTGACAGATGCGTTTACTTACGGTTTAGCACTGCCGATTTTGGTGCTCAGCGCCGCCGCTTTGGTCAGCTACTACTGGCGGACGCGCGGGAGCACTGTCACTTCTTCCTGGCTATGCGTTGCGCTGCTCGCGACGATGCTGGATGTGGGCATTGTGCTCTTTGGAGGCAGCCGGTTCAGTCTGGGCTGGTATATATCGAAGTTCGATACGTTTATTTTCTCCAATGTGGTGCTCGGCGGGATGATTTATGAATTTACCCGCATGTATGTGAAGATGACGGATCTCTATGAAGAGGGCCGCGAAGCGCAGCGGACGATCTCGGAGCAGAAAAGCATTATTGAGCGCATGCTGGCCTCAAGCCATGAAGGCATCGCGATGTGCGACGGCCAAGGGAACATTTTGTTCGCCAACGGAAGGTTCGAAGAGCTGTTCGGCAAACCGCTCGCCATAGGGGAATCGCTGGAATGCTATTGCGAAGGGATGAAATTGTTAGGCGGCGGGTCGCTTAGCGAATCGATTCGATCGTACTTAGGCGGGGGACAGGCTGTGGTTCGGGATTGGGTAATCGTGCAAAATGAAGCCAGCGGCGAGACCTTCTACTATGAGTATTATGGGAACCCGATTGCGGGAGAAGATGGCGACTCTTTCCATGGACATTTATTTGTCTTCGGCAACCAGACGGAAACGGTTCGCAAAGTCCATTACGATGAGTTGACCGGATTGGCCAACCGCCGCTATATCCGCGAGTGGCTGGAGCGGCGGACCTCACAGCTTGAGGTCGGGACATCGGAGCCCTATGCCGTTTTGTTCCTCGATCTGGACGGATTCAAGGGCGTTAATGATACGCTCGGCCATGAAATGGGAGACCGGCTTCTGCAGGAAGTGGCCCGGGTGCTCCGCCGCGCTGTCGGCGATCAAGGCATGGCGGGCCGCTGGGCGGGCGATGAATTTGTTATTGTGGTGGAACGGTTCGGCCAACCGCGGGATTTGGAGCGGCTTGCGGAGAACATTATTGCATCTGTGCGGGGCATCCGGGCGATTGACGGATCGCCGATTCGGATCTCGGGGAGCATCGGCATTACCGCCGTCCCATCGTCCGGCGTAGAGGCCGCGACGCTTCTCCAGCAGGCGGATCAGGCCATGTACGAGGCCAAAGCAAACGGCAAAAATCGTTATTGCTTCTATGAGCGGAGCGCTTAGAAGAAGGAGGGGCTTTTTAACAGCCTCTCCTTCTTTTTTTTCGACTCAGCGACTCTAGGATAACCTCCCGGCAGCTTAGAAAAGATAGTTTTAAACACCGCTGCGGTTATTTGTAATACGGCGCGGATTGGAATCGGTATAGTGAAGTCATGAACGATCTTGATGGAAGGAGGCGTACTGATGGCAGCGCAAGAAAATTTGGCATTTATCGATTTCGCCGGTCCGGCGGAATGGGAATTATGGCTTGCCAATCATCACGAACAGGAAGGGGAGGCGTGGCTTCGGATCGCCAAGAAGGACGCGGGAGTCACGTCCGTCACCATAACCGAAGCGCTTGACGTTGCGCTCTGTTACGGCTGGATCGACAGCCATCGCAAAGGCTTCGACGGGTCTTGTTATTTGCAGCGGTATTCGCCGAGACGAGCGAAGAGCCCTTGGTCACTGGTGAACGTGCGAAAAGCAGAGAAGCTCATGGAGAAGGGTCTCATGCAGCCTGCAGGCTATAAGGAAATTGAGCTCGCCAAGGCGGATGGCAGATGGGACGCAGCCTACGAATCGCAAAAGAGCGCAGTTGTTCCTCCTGATCTGGAAGCAGCGCTCGAGAGGCATGAACAGGCGAAGCGAGCGTTCATCGAGCTGGACAGAACAGCGCAATACAACATGTTCTTGCCGCTTCTAAAGGCAACGACGGAAAAGAGCCGAGCGGCCCAATTGCAAAAGGCGATTGCAAAATTAGAGGCCGTTCGCTCCTAGAGAGAGCATTTCTTTCTTGTATTGCAACGGTGTTTTGCCAAGCACCCGTTTAAAGTCGGTAATGAAATGCTGCTGGCTGCTGTAGCCGAGCGCATAGGCCATATCCGCCCAATCAGGCTCGTTGCATTCGCGAATCGCTTTTGCGGCTTCTAACAGCTTAATCCGCTGAAGCTGCCACTTGAGACCGATCCCAATATAGTCCTGAAACAGCTGCTGAAGCCATCGCTCGCTTTTGCCCATCCATTCCGCAACTTCCGTGACCGTAAGCAAGCCTTCACTCTCTGTGGCACGAATGATCGTCTCTATTACTTCGATGTTAGGGTCATGGATTGGTTTTTGAGCTTGCAGGAGCTCGGCAAGAGCGCCGACGGCTGCGTCATCCGGCAAGGACAGCGTATGCACTATCCAAGCTTGATCCGCTTCAACAAACGCGTGCTGCAATGCGATCGTCTCATTGTGCAGGCCAGCGAGCGGCTTCTGCCAGAAAGCGCGGAACGCGCCTGGTTTGAAGCGGGCGCCGATAATTCTGCCGCTGCCATTCGCCTCGTAATCCCGTCTGTCTCGGAAGGTGCACTGGATACCCGATTCCTGCGCAGACAGATAGACGTCGACATAAGGACGGTGCATCACCTGCTCTGAAACGTAGGGCTGACCTGAGGTATTGTTCCACCGGATGGTCCAAAAATGGTTTACGAATGCAGCCAAATCGCCAGGCGGCACATAGGTTTGAAAGTCAATATGGCGCTCGAAGCCGGCAGGGTCCAATTTTCCATCGGTCTGATATATGGCTGCGGATTTCTGTAATACAGGAATGGCCATCAACCCCTACAATGAAATGAATAAACCAAATAACCAATAAGGAGACTGATTACAATGACAAATACACCTAAATTACGCGGTATGGCAAATGTGAGCTTCTGGGCGGAGGACATGAAGGCAGCAAAAGAATGGTATACGAAGCTTCTTGGTGTCGAGCCTTATTTCCAAAGCCCTGATCCTGACAATCCAGCTTATCTCGAATTCCGGATCGGCGACTTCCAAGACGAACTTGGCATCATTGATAAGAAATATGCCCCTCAAGCAGCGAGCTTGACAGGGACGGGGGGAGCAACGCTTTACTGGCATGTTGACGACGTTGCCGCCATGCTTGAAGTATTGAAAGGGCTGGGCGCTGCAGAATACGAACCGTTTACGGAGCGCGGCGTAAACTGGTTTACTGCCTCCGTCGTCGATCCGTTCGGAAACATTATCGGGCTGATCCACAGCCCGCATTATAAGGAGATTTGGAATTCCATTCATAGCGCGTAGCTTGAAGGAAAAGGGAAGCTGGCATCGTGACATCAACGATTCCAGCTTTCTTTGCCTCTGATTGTATCGTATTGCGCGTTTCTTCCACAAGATACGCTCTCTGGTGCTCTTTTTATTTTTCCAATTTTGGCTATGGTGTATTCGTCGATTAACCGGAAATTGAATCATGCGGCAGATGAAAGGGAAAATTATCCCGACTTAGCTTTTATAGTCTGGCTTCACTTAAATTTACCGACTTTTAAAACACATATAACTGTCATATAATATAAGTTAGTTTAACGAGAACAATGCTATAATCATATAGACTGTTTCACCTTGATTACTCTAGACAGAGAAGATGTGACGCGAGGTAGCACCCTGGCTTGCTGTGTTTTTAAGCCTAAGCAGGAGCGCCTACATCTTTTCTTCAAAATATAAGCGTGTAAGGACGGTAAAAATGAGTAACAGACAAAACACATCAGACGTTATCTTAATTGGTGCCGGTATTATGAGCGCGACTTTGGGAGCGCTGCTGAAAGAATTAGTGCCGGACTGGAAAATCACGGTGTTTGAGAAGCTCGCGAAAGCGGGCGAGGAAAGCTCGAACGAATTGAACAATGCGGGAACTGGGCATTCTTCGCTGTGCGAGCTGAACTACACGGTGGAGAAACCGGACGGATCGATTGACATCAGCAAAGCTATTAAAGTCAATGAAGAGTATCAGCTTTCCAAGCAGTTTTGGTCTTATCTCGTAGAAAGCAAGTTGATTGAAAATCCGAAGGACTTCGTCGTTCCCATCCCGCACATGAGCTTCGTGCAAGGGGAGAAGGACGTAAACTTCCTTAGAAAACGTTTCGAAGCGTTGTCTGCGAATCCGTTGTTCCAAGGGATGGAATATTCCGAGGATCCAGCGAAGCTTGCGGAATGGATTCCGCTCATGATGAAAGATCGTAAAGTGGACAAACCGATCGCAGCAACTCGCATTGCATCCGGTACGGACGTTAACTTCGGCTCGTTGACGCGCATTTTGTTCGACCACTTGAAGAAGAAAAATGTCGGCATCAACTTCAATCACTCCGTTGATGATATTAACCGTACGAGCGACGGCCAGTGGGAAGTGAAAGTACGCAACAGCAGCGGAGCTGTTGAGCGTCACACGGCGAAGTTCGTCTTTATTGGCGGCGGCGGCGGAAGCCTGCATTTGCTGCAGAAATCCGGCATTCCGGAAGGCAAAGGCATCGGCGGCTTCCCGGTCAGCGGACTTTTCATGGTCACTCGGAACCCGGAAATCGTATCGAAGCATCAAGCGAAAGTTTACGGACAGGCTCCGGTCGGCGCGCCTCCGATGTCGGTTCCGCATTTGGATACCCGATTTATCGACGGCAAAGAATCGTTGTTCTTCGGGCCGTTCGCAGGCTTCTCGCCGAAGTTCTTGAAATCCGGTTCGATGCTCGATTTGATCACATCGGTCAAACCGCATAATCTGGTGACGATGCTGGCGGCGGGCGTGAAGAGCGCGGCATTGACGACTTACCTGATTAAGCAGCTGATGCTTTCCAAAGAGCAGCGTATGGAAGAGCTTCGCCAGTTTATCCCGAATGCGAAAAGCGAGGATTGGGAGCTTCTCGTAGCAGGCCAGCGTGTACAGATTATTAAAGATACAGCTGCCGGCGGCAAAGGGACACTTCAATTCGGCACGGAAGTTATTAGCGCCGCTGACGGCTCGATCGCAGCGCTCTTGGGCGCATCGCCTGGTGCTTCAACTGCCGTTTCCGTTATGCTTGAAGTGATCCATAAGTGCTTCCCGCAGCATGCTAAAGCGTGGGAGCCTAAAATAAAAGAAATGATTCCGTCTTACGGTATTTCGCTTCTGAAAAACCCGGAGCTGATCGGAGAAATCCATGAGACGACAGCAAGCGCGCTTGGTCTGAGCGGCGAGCTGCAACTAGCGAAGTAATTAGAACGACCTCCATCCTGAATGTGCAGGGTGGAGGCCGTTTTATTAAGAAGGTTCGCCGATGAACACGGCAACTCGCTCAGCGAGGCCTGCTATTGTTCGCTCAAAGACGGAAGGATCATTTAGCGCTCTGGCAAGAATCAAACCGCCTTGAATGCCGCCCACCGCTTCTTCCGATAGAAGCAGGGCGGCTTCTTTTGTTGCCCCGGTTCGAACTAGCGCAGCAGCTAAGGCGTCAATCCATCTTTGGAAATAGCGTCCGATCATGAGAGCGAATCGGTCTCTCGTTTCGTCAAGCGCAAAAGCGCCTACAAGACAAATCCGTTGGCCCGAGCGGAAATAAGCATTCACTTCCCGCCACATCCGGGGGATCGCGGTTTGAGGGTCTTCTTGCTCCAGAGGCTCGAATACGTGAGCGATAAACCAAGCGTCTACATGCGCCATAATTTCGCTGGCCATCTCTTCCTTGCCGCCGGGGAAGAAGTGATACAGGCTTCCTTTGGAAAGCCCCGTCCGCCCGGTGATCTTGCTCATCGTGGCGCCTTCATAACCGAGTTCCCTGAAGACCTCGGCAATCATCGGTACGACATCGGTTTTTTCGTGGATGATGCGCGTCATAAGCCTAATTCCGTGAGGCCGGGATGATCGTCAGGGCGTCTGCCGAGCGGCCAGTGGAATTTGCGATCCGATTCGCAGATCGGCACATCGTTGATCGAGGCAAAACGGCGCTGCATGAGACCGTCTGGGTTGAACTCCCAGTTCTCATTGGCATACGATCGAAACCAATTCCCGCTATCGTCTCGCCACTCGTAAGCAAAGCGAACCGCAATCCGGTTATCCGTAAACGACCATAGCTCCTTGATCAGCCGATATTCCAGCTCCCTAGACCACTTCCGCGCAAGAAAGTCTACGATCTCCGCCCGGCCGGCAATGAATTCGGAACGGTTTCGCCAGAGGCTGTCTTCCGTGTAAACAAGCGATACGCGCTGCGGGTCGCGGCTGTTCCATCCATCTTCAGCCATGCGGATTTTGGCAGCTGCCGATTCCTGCGTAAACGGAGGCACAAGCAATTTCATGGAATCCCCTCATTTCTAAACTGTTTGTTTTATTGTATACCGATCGGTCTATACTGGCAAGGAGAAATTTCCAATATTCGTAAACGAATAAAGATATAACAAAAGTAAAACTAGAATTTTGTTCCAGTGTTGGATACTATGAAGGCGAATTTATTATATGGGGGAGGGCTGCTCAATGATTCCCTTTTATGCTCTAATCGGATCGTTTATCCTCTTTCAATCATTGGGATTACTCGGGATACCGATCTGGAATGACTGGCAGGAAGCGCTGCGGTATGCGGTTGGCGTCATGTTCCTGCTCGCGGCATCGGCGCATAGGGGCAAAAGGCGGCCGGATCTCGTCGCGATGGTTCCGCCTGCGTTTCCAAACCCGGGCTTCATCGTGACTGCTACAGGGGTATTGGAAATGATCGGAGCTATCGGTCTGGTTATTCCTAAGCTATCTGCAATTGCGGCGATAGGCTTAACCTGTATGCTCGTTGCTATGTTCCCGGCTAATGTGCATGCGGCCAGCAGAAAGCTGACTATCGGTGGCCGCCCGGTTCCTCCGCTCTTGCAGCGCACCTTGCTGCAGGCGGTTTTTATCGCGGCAGCAGTATTAACGATCGACGTGTTCTAGTCTGAAACGAAGCAGGCTGCCGGATAGGGGTAACGGGTTCCGTTTTGAGGTGCAAGAGGTTTAAATGACAATGGGTTTGACGTGCCAATTGGCACGTCTTTTTCTATTCAAAAATACCGATTAGTTCTAATTTTTTCTTCCTTTTTCACTATGCTCTGTTTTAACGCTCATTGTTGATTTAAGCAAACTGGCAGGGTTCCAGCCACCACAGCGAGCGGCCATGATGATGCTCAAGGCCAAGCCTCATTAATGACCATGGCTTGTCCGCATCCGCTTCGACGATGTCCATGCCGACAAACTTCCGGTACCATTCGCGGGCGTTCTCCAGATTGGAAACGCCGATTCGCACCCAGCCCGGAGTAAGCAGCGCTCCGTCTGCCTCCTCCAATTCCGGCCAGCCGCATACGGTAAGGCGAGTGCCTTCCCAAGCCCATAGATCGAGATAATGACGGTCTCCGGGACCGGGATAGATTTCCGATATGCGAACGCCGCTGTCGGCAAAATGCCGATGGGCCTCCGCAATATCCTTCGTGTTCCAGCACCATCGAACAGACGGGTCTGGGCCTCCGCGATCGGCAAAGAGGTGGCGAAGCTTATTGCTGGTGCGAACCGATTTCAGCCAGGTGCCGAAGGAGAGCTGCGTTATTTTTTCCTCGTCGGCTTCTTCATCCTGTCTCCAATCGTAAGTAGGCTGCGCTTGCCAATTGAAATGGCGTGTGTACCATTCAATGGCGTTCTCATGATGATCCCACAGCACATCGATCTGGCCGCCGTCGAATTGCAGCGAAGGCACGGATGCAGGGAGCATGACTTGCTGTTCCTTGCGGAGGACAACCGGAAAATAAAGCTCAAGCTCCGAATCCGGTTCGTTCACGCCTTTAAACTTATCGGTATACAGCTGATAGTTGAACGGATGGGACAGGTTGTAATCGGACTGGGGCTGCCACCGTTTCAGAAAATAATCATACGTTTGCTTGATGCGGGAGATTGGGCCCTTATGGGTGACGACGGCAAGCTGAAGCTCAGGCAAATCTCGTACCGCCATCGCTTCCGGCGCGGCTTCGCCTTCTTGCAGCTCCACTCCGCCAAAAACGGTAAACCGCATCGAAGGCTCGAAGTCTTCGGGAAAGAACGAAATTAAATATATCGGCCGATTGTCGTTGAAGTGATTGTGTCTCCACTCATATACTTGTCCGGCCAGCCGGCCTGCTGTTTGTTGTTTATGGTCCTCTTCGAAGGTCGTATGGATCTGCATGCCATAAAGCTTGCGGGCTGGCGATGAGGTAAGCACGATGGCCGGGGCGTTGTTTTTCGCAGCACTCATCTATTGCTGGCTCCTTTCTTTTGAACGGCAAATTAATCAAGCAGCGGAATGCAATAATCGACATAGGCAGGAATCCCGTTTTGAAAAGCGGCACAGGAACCGAACACCTCCAGGCAAGGCAAGTCGCTCAGCTGATGCCCGCTGTCAGGCAGCCATTCTTGATAAAAGGCGTCAAGAACGCTTTTCTTATGGATAGGATCGTTATCGATACGAAGCACCGCATAGCTGCCGCCGGGTATTTCCGTCATTGGCAGATCGTCTGCGGGCCAGTCCTGCGGAAGGGTTACGCAGGCATCGTACCGCCAATTCAAGACACTCTCGCTCATGTCGGTTTCATAATGGACTTTTCCGATTAGCAGACGTTGAAAGGGAAACGTGTTTCGGCGGCTCGCCGCAGCGGCAAGCCGTTGAAAGGCGTGCCTGAGCTGGTTCTGAAAGCTGGATTGCGCATGGCTGCCGAGCAGAGGAATGTAGGCTGAACGGTATTGAGGCAGCATTTTTACAGTCACTTTCAAGCTGCGATTCTCTTTCAACAGGGAGCGGCCGTCCCCCTGAATTTCATTGTAATAATTTACGTTGAAATATCTCTCGGAAATATTGCGGTCCATTATACAAATCTTGCGGTTTTGCGAATAGAATTCACGTACTTGTGTGGCCGTTTGGCCGCAGAAAGCTTTATATTTTCGCGATAGGTCGTTTAGGGAGGAGAAGCCGCACTGTTCGGCAATTGCCGTTAGCGAAAGATGGGGATGCCATTGCAAGTAACGGGTAACCTTCTGCAGGCGATAGTTGGCGATATATGCGTTGAGGTTGACGCCGGTTACAGACTTAAACAGACGATGAAGATGATAAGGGGAGTAAGAGACGATGGAGGCAAGCTCGTTCAAGCTCAGTTTGTTATGAATATTGCCGTCAATATAGTGCATGACATGAAAGATGGCCGTTTGCTGATTCAACGATTGATCCCCATCATTACCGATCATAGAAGCCTCCGACTGTTTATTTGTCGATACTATTCGACAAACAGCGGAGGCTTCCCTTCCTTTATTTTCAAAAAATCAGCTATTGCCGCGGTTGGGGGTGAAGCGCGTGAGCGCGTTTAGCGTGCAGCGAAGCAGGTTGGCAAATTAGCGAATACAAGTGCGCTATCGCGGCGGTTTTGGCCACAGTTCGGGTCAGTAGCGAAGCGGGATACGCTATTAGCGAACTTCGGTTCACGAGTTGCGAAAATCGGTTCGCTGTCGTCAGCAGCCGGCGCGAAACAGACTTCAATAGCGAAATTGACTTCGCAATATAGCGCAGCGGGTTCGCTATATGTACAGTGACGCAGCTCGCAACGTGTGAAGCTTGAGCGAAAGGGATGTCCCGAACGAGGGGAAAGCGCCATTTTACAAATATATACATACGAGGCAATTGCGATATAATGGTGGAGATTGACATTTTGGTTCGGAAAATGGAGTGATCATAGTGAGCAAACCGGCTTCAACGTTCAATGTACCGCAATCCGGCACAACGGTTGTTTATTCGAAATGGTTGCAAGCCATCGGCATACCCCTCGTTATCGTTGGAGCAATTCTGCTCGGGCTGCTGCAAATTCGGACGCCGCAGGTCGCGGATGCAGACGCGGCCCCGGATCGCTTCTCGGCTGAACGCGCGATGGAGAAGCTGGAGGCTATCGCCAAGGAGCCGCATCCCGTCGGCTCGCTTGCGCATGATGCCGTGCGCGATTACCTCCTTTCGGAATTGACGGCTCTGGGGCTCGAGCCAACGATTCAAGCCTCGGGTAAACTCGAGAATATTGTGGCTCGCATGCCGGGCACTAGCAACAGCCAAGCGCTGATGATCGCAGCGCATTATGATTCTGTTGCGGGAGGCCCTGGAGCGGCGGATGACGGAGCGGCAATTGCCGCAATGCTGGAAACGGTTCGTGCCATTCAAGCGTCAGGGCCGCTGAAGAATGATCTCATTTTGCTCATGACAGACGGCGAGGAGATGGGGCTGTACGGGGCAAAAGCGTTTATTTCCAATCATCCCTGGGCGAAAGAGCCTGCCATTGTTTTGAATTTCGAAGCGAGAGGAAATAAGGGGCCATCTTTAATGTTCGAGACGAGCGAGCAGAACGGCTGGCTCGTACAGCAATTGATGAAGGCGGCGCCGCAACCGATCGCATACTCGCTTATTTATAATGTATATAAGATCATGCCCAATGACACCGATTTGACGGTATTTAAAGAGGGGGGCTTGCATGGGATGAATTTTGCCTTCGGAATGGGAGTCAACGCCTATCACAAAATGATCGATACGCCGGAAAATCTTGACCGCGGCAGTCTCCAGCATCATGGAGAGTATATGCTTAATTTGACCCGGCATTTCGGCAATATGGATTTGAAGGGGCAGCACTTGAAGCAAGAGGATCGCGTCTATTTCAATGTGTTTGGCTGGAAAATGGCAAGCTATCCGGTTTCATGGGCGAAATGGTTTGCGATCCTGGCAGCGCTGCTGTTTATCGCAACCTTGGTTCATGGCTTGCGCCAGCGCAAATTGACCCTTAAGGGAACGGCGGGAGGCTTTGCATTGACGCTTCTTAGCTTGGGTCTCGTGTTCGGCGCAGTAATGCTCATATGGGGCGTTGCGCGTTCCAATGTGCCTATTCAACAATACAGACGGATGATACTGGATCCGCAGATCAGCCTATACGCACTGTTCGGTTTTCTGCTGCTGGCCGCCCTTATCGTTTTTCTGCTCATTCGCTGGCTGTCGCGGTATGCGCGCGCGGAGAATATTTGGATGGGAGCGTTGCTGCTCTGGCTGGTCCTTTGCGCAGGGACGACCTTCTATTTGCCGGGTGGCAGCTACTTGTTTACATGGCCGTTATTATTTAGTCTTGCAGGCTTGAATATTTCGTTGCGAACGAATGCGAAGAAGGCGGCGTCAACCTGGTTATCGGCGCTGTTTGCCGCACCGGGGCTTATGATGCTCACTCCAATTTGTTATCTGATTTACATGATGATGACGATGCAAATGGCCGCAGCGATCGTTACGATTGCCGCGTTCGCATTCACTTTAATTTTCCCGATTGGGTGCGCCGCCGCGTTTAAGGAGCGAAAGGAAGGATTGGCATATCGTGAACATAGTCATCGCGCCTGATAAATTCAAGGGCAGCCTTTCAGCGCAGCAAGTCGGGCAAGCGCTGGCCAGAGGCGTCCGCAAAGCCTGTCCCGACAGCGGCGTTACAGTCATTCCGATGGCGGACGGCGGCGAAGGGACGATGGAATGCTTGGTCGACGCGGCGCAGGGACGCGTGATGCGCGTCCCTGTTCAAGATCCGTTGGGCCGCGCGATCGAAGCGGGCTTCGGCCTGCTGGATAATGGCGCAGGTATCACCTGTGTCATTGAAATGGCCAAGGCATCCGGACTTTATTTATTAAAGCGGCATGAACGCAATCCGCTCCTGACGACGACATACGGCGTCGGTCAGTTAATGAAGGCTGCGCTCGATACGGGCTGCCGCCGCTTTATTATGGCGCTTGGCGGCAGCGCTACGAATGACGGAGGAGCGGGGATGCTGCAGGCGCTCGGCGCGCAGCTGCTTGATGCCGATGGACAACAGATCGGCTATGGCGGCGGCAGCTTGAGCGATCTTGCGAGCATTGGCTTGGAGAGTATGGATCCTCGCCTTGCGGAATGTCAATTTACTGTCGCCTGCGATGTGGACAATCCCTTTGTCGGTTCTAACGGCGCATCAGCTGTGTTTGGACCGCAGAAAGGAGCGACGCCGGAAATGGCCCGGCAGCTCGACTGCAACCTCCGGCATTTTGCCGATCTTATTCACGAAGCGACGGGCATCGCCATTCACGATGTGCCGGGGGCCGGCGCGGCTGGAGGATTGTCCGGCGGTATTATGGCCTTTTTGCGCGGAGAGTTGGCATCGGGGGTGTCGATTGTTGCCGGTGTGACGAAGCTGGAGGAAGCGATTCAAGGAGCTGACCTCGTCATCACCGGCGAAGGGCAGGTTGACCGTCAGACGGCCCAGGGCAAGGCGCCTTGCGGAGTAGCCCGCATAGCCAAGGCGTATGGCATACCTGTCATCGTCGTTGCCGGTTCGATCGGCGAAGGGATCGATGCTTTATATGAACAAGGCGTATCGGCGGTTGTCAGCATCGTCAATCGTCCGATGTCGTTGGAAGAAGCGGTGGAGCAGTCGGAGCCGCTGCTGGAGCAGGCAGGTGAACAGGTAATGCGGATTTTTAGCTGCTGCAGATGACCGTTTATGCTTGTCCCTTCAATCGGCTATAATGGATACTAGCAAAGTAACGTGAGAAGACGCGGTCTCGCAAAGATGAGGAGTGTGGCGAATGTCGAAATCGGTTGTGGAAAAGCTCGGCTTGCAGAAGTTCAGCCGGAAGGCAGTGCTCGATTTGCCTGCCGGAAACGACAGCTTGTCGGGGCTGGAGGGGTTC
Source organism: Paenibacillus sp. NEAU-GSW1 (assembly GCF_009737085.1). Lineage (GTDB taxonomy): Bacteria > Bacillota > Bacilli > Paenibacillales > Paenibacillaceae > Pristimantibacillus. The sequence goes on along the minus strand of NZ_WOVL01000032.1, from coordinate 11,107 downwards.
GACACAGCGCTCAAGGACGGGGGATACGATCTGATTTTCACTTTCGTCCTGGATATGGAGTCGCTTAAGGGACTCGTCAATCGGGTCATATCCGAAGAGCGCTTGAACAAAGGCGGATACTTGTTTGCCGCGTATCCGAAAAAAGGCAACAAAGTGTACGATACCTTTATCCACCGCGACGAGCTGATGGAAGGCCTCGGCAGCGATGAGGAAGGCTATGTTGGGGCAAGCTCGATTAAGTTTGCGCGGATGGTCGGGCTCGATGATGTTTTTACCGTTGTCGGCTTCAAAGAGGATGCGGCGGGTAAACATAAAACGTCCTCAAAAGCGAGCCAGCGTGTGGACGACTATGTCGCCTTGATTCCGAACATCGAAGCGGATTTGGCGGACGAGCCAGCGTTGCTTGCCATCTACCAAGCGCTGACGCCGGGTTATCGCAAGGATTGGGCACGGTATGTGTACAGCGCCAAGCAGGAGGAAACGCAGGACAAAAGGCGCGAAGAGATGAAGCAGATTCTTCAAGCGGGCTATAAGAGCCGTGAGCTGTATCGCCAGAATCAAGCCTAGAAACTAAGGGGTGCTCGATTAAGCCGTCGCATGGCTTAATCGAGCACCCCTTAGTTCATGTTGCAGCAGATGTTGAATTAGAAAAACGAGAAGTTCCCGGTTATAACAAGCCCGAAGCAGGCGGCGTTCAGCAGGAAGGTAATGCCTGCGCCGATGAGTAAGCCTTGCACGATACCGGTTTTCTTGCGCAATAAGACAATAGCGGGAAGCAGATAGACAATCTGAATGACGCCGATAAAAAAGAAAAGCACCGGCAAAAAGAACAAGAGCAAATGCATCAGCGTAAGCAGCCCCATGCCTATCAGCACTTGTCCAATATGCTTGGCAGGCTTCTTTGGCGGAGCCTGCTCTTGCTCTCCATCCGGTCGATGAAACTCATCATTCTCACTCATGAACGGCACCTCCCGGTCTCATGTCATATTCCAGCTGCAGCTCGGCAAGCCTCTTCTCCTGCTCGGCAGTACGGTAGAACATATTGTAAGTGTCGAACGGTATGATTCGCCCGTCGGGATGCGCGATATGGACGCATGATTTTTTGACGGAGCGCACATCGAAATTGTACGGGTCCAGAAACTGCATGATAATTACGCGGAAGACGTTGTCGTAGCTGATATGGTCCGGCACGGAAACCATCGGCAGGCAGCACAGCAAGTTTTTCAACGAAAGCGCTGAGGATGCCGGGGAATGCGCGGTCGAGAACAGCTCGAATATTTTCGATTTCAGCGTTTGATCCTGCTCGAATACGATCGTGTTGCGGCCGCCCTCGAGAAGGATTTGCGGGTCCATGAGCCCCGTGAGCGGAATCGCTTCGCCTCCGAGCTTGAGGGCGTAGCCCATCGCCAAGCAATCAGGGTGGCAGGGCACCGGGATAATGTCCTCGGGGCGGAACACCCCGGATTGATCGATAATGCTTTGCCGCACTTCGCTCAACGTAAGGCGGTCTTTGGCCGGATCGAAATCTTCAAGACGCCCCGCCGCCTGGATCGGCTGGAAGGTGACGCCGCGAACGGCAGGCTGCTTAAGGCCGAATTGAATAATATCGCCGATTTCGTGATCGTTCAGCCCTTTTTTGAGCGTGACGACGAGGGTGGTGGAAATGTTGAACTCGTTTAAATGCTCCAAAGCTTTGCGGCGGACATCGCGCAGGTCGACGCCGCGCAGTTCGCGAAGCGTTTCTTCTTGAAAGCTGTCGAACTGCAAGTAAATTTCAAAGCCAGGCATATATTCCGCGAGCCGTTTGACGAAATTGCGGTCCTGCGCAATCCGAAGGCCATTCGTATTGACCATAATATGCTTAATCGGCCGGGACTTGGCGAGATCAAGTATATCGAAGAACTGCGGGTGAATCGTCGGCTCGCCGCCGCTGATCTGCACAATATCCGGCTCTTCTTCGTTGCGGACAATGGCATCGAGCATAAACTCGATTTGCTCCAGCGACCGCCAAGTACCGCTATGCGGAGATGATTCCGCGTAGCAGATCGGGCATTGCAGATTGCAGCGGTCGGTAACCTCCAGCAGCGTGAGGCAGCTGTGCTGCTCGTGGTCGGGACATAGGCCGCAGTCGTACGGACAGCCATAGCGGATCGGCGTATTCCAATGCTGCGGCATTTCCGCCGGCTTTAGAAATTCCCGGCACTTTTTATAATAGGCGGCGTCGCTGGCGATAAGCACCTTCTCGCGTCCGTGCTGCCCGCAATATTTGAGCAGAAAAACGTGATCGTCCTCAATAATAACTTTCGCTTCCACTTTGCGCAGACACTTCGAGCATATGCTGTTTGTCAGCTCGTAGAAGATATAAGGTCTATTTTTCGTCGGCATAGCGGGTCAGTTCCTCCTTTTGGATGCGTTGCGATTGTCCGAGCCATCTGCTGATCAGAACGAAATAATAGATCAGTCCTGCCAAACAAGCCAGCTGAATATTGTTCAGTCCCAGATAGGGATGCGGCGTTGGTTTAATGAAGTCAATAAGCAGCCGAAAAGCGAGGTATCCGGTCATAAAAAGCTGAAAAACCGCTCCGTCGGGCAATGCAGGCCTACTATTTCGATTGCGTGAAATCGCTTGTTTTCTTGTTCGCAGCTTCCAGCTCAAAAGCAAGCCTCCGAGCGCAAGCAAATAGACGATTTCGTACAGCTGTGCGGGATGGCGCGGGATGCCGTCACCGAAGTCGACACCGGTGATCCAATCGGTTGACGTTCCGTAGGTGTGGTCGTCCAGGCCGGTTAAGAAGCAGCCGATGCGCCCGATCACCATGCCGACGATGATCGGCAGCGCCATATCGTCGCCGGTAGAACGGGTAATGCCGATGCGTTTCTTCGTCAGCTCAACGCCGATCAGCCCGCCGAGCAGACCGCCGACAATCGTTTTGCCCTCCATCATGTAGGCGTAGCTGTTCCAGTTCTCGATGGTTTTCAGCGGATCTTCAAACCAGTACAGCATTTTAGATCCGATAGCGGCGCCTAATATGGCTCCGACGATCACCCACATTCCTTTATCAATGGGGAGTTTTTCTTTGCTGCGCGTGTAAAGGTAGACACGAAAGCCGATAAAATAGGCCAGCGCTTCGAATACGGCATGAGGGTGCAGCGTTGCGAAGCCGAGATTAATCCAAACGGGGAAGGTCATGGCAATCTCCAGTCATGTATGGATTTTTATTTAAATAAAGGAAGGCGAAGCCGGTTCTGCTTGCCTTCGCTATATTCGCTCTGGAAAGGCCATTATCCTCTCAAAAGTATATGCTTTCATCCATTTTCTGCTGATTATGTGTGAATTCACCTTGTATGGCCGTTTAACAAGATAATGACAAAAGGCGCAATAGTTCTTACTATAAGAGGATAGAAATAATATTCGACAATCGTTGCAACGGATCGTCCATAAGGGGAGCAAGCGAATGAGAAAACGACTTCCGAACAAAATGTATATACCGTTCACGTACAAAATGATGATTCCGTATCTCGTGCTTGTCCTATTGACCGATATGCTCATCGGATACATTTCTTATACGATGCTCATTCAGTCGCGAACCGAGCTGGCGGAGACGAACATTCGGACGGCGATGAAGCAGACCCGCAGCAACATCGAATATCAGATGGAAGAGATTAAACGAATTGCGAACACGCTGTTCAACAGCGGCACGTTTCAGAGCGCGCTGCAGTTTAAGGGAGAGCCGCTGGAGAACATGCTAAAGATGCGGGACGATATGATTCCTCAGATGAAAGCGCCTCTTCAGCTGTACGGGAACAAGCTTCGCTTAACGCTCTACATGGTAAACGACAGCATGTACGAAGTGACCGGCGACGATATGTCCATGCCGATTGAAAGAAGCGATTATTATTTGCTGTCTCAGCATAGCATCGAGAACAGTGAATGGTTCCATGACATCGTCAGCTTGAACAAAGACAGCTTGTGGATGCAGATCGATACCGATGACAAGCTCGATAACATTTCCTATTTCCGCAAGCTCGTTTCTTCGAACGGCGTTTCGTCGGTGATCGGCTATGTTCGGGTGACGGCGCGTTTCGATGAGCTGCTCGGCAATTTCGACGCGTTTCCGATCGAGCAGGGGATCAGCCTGAGATTGATGGATATGGCTTCCGGCATAACCTTGTACGAGCGGGGAGCCGTCGATCAAAGCGCGGAGGAAGACTCTTATCTCGTTCTCAGCGAGAGCATCCCCGGCACCAATCACGTGATCGAGACGTGGGTGCCGCACGCTTATTTGAATAAGGATGCCAGCAAGATGCAGCAAGCCATCTTTACGGTTTGCTTGATCAGCTTCCTTGTTATGGCTTTAATAGGCTATATGATAGCCAGCTTGTCGGGGAAAAAGATTAAACGAATCGTGACCTTGGTTCGCTCCTTCCAAGAGGGCAATTTTCATAAAAGGATCGGCTTCTCCGGCAACGACGAATTCGTCCATATCGCTAACGCCTTTAACCGGATGGCAACCAGCATTCAGGAGCTGATCCGGGACGTCTACGAGCAGGGGATTCAGAAGAAACAAGCGGAGCTTGATGTGCTGCAAGCGCAGATTAGCCCGCATTTCCTCTACAACACGCTGTCGACGATCGGCAGTTTGGCTAACCTTGGGGAAGTTCAGAAGGTTACGACGATGGTGCAAGGACTGTCCAAGTTCTACCGGCTCACGCTGAATGAAGGGCAAGTTTATATTTCGCTGGAAAAAGAACTCGAGCAGGTCGAGTCGTATTTGGATATTCAACGGGTAAAATACGCCGACGCGTTTCAGGTTTATTTTGATATCGATCCTGATATATTGCAAATTCCGGTTATTAAGCTTATTTTACAGCCGTTTGTTGAAAATATTTTTAAACACGCTTGGTTCGGCGACACGATCGCCATTCGCATTACGGGTAAACGGCTGGGCGACCGGATTGAATTAAAGGTCATCGACACCGGCATCGGCATGCGCCCGGAAACGCTGCGGAGAATGCGGCTCAGCTCGAACGTCAGCCAATCGTCGGACGGCTACGGCCTGCGAAACGTGGAAGAGCGAATCAAGCTGAGATACGGCAAAGATTTCGGCATCCAGATCGGCAGCCACTACGGGGCGGGAACGACCGTTCAGCTTGTGCTTCCGGTCGATAACGCAGAGCTGCGGGAAGACGGATAGGGTTAAGAGGTGTGACTTTGAGCTTGATGCAAGGAGGCAGCAGGGATGGACATAAGTATTCTGTTGGTAGACGATGAAGCGATAGATTTGGAGTGGCTGCGGCGACGGGTGGCGGGCAATGATCAGCTGCCTCCGAACAGCGTAGTAACGGCGACAAGCGGGTTTGCCGCGTTGAAAATGATGGAGCAGCAGCGGATCGATCTCATTCTGTCGGATATCCGGATGCCGATTATGACCGGCATGGAGTTTGCGCGCAAGGCGAAGGAGATTAATCCTGGCGTGCATATTATTTTTATTAGCGGGCATCAGGATTTCAGCTACGCCAAGGAAGCGATTCAGCTGAACGCGTCGGGCTATTTGCTCAAGCCGGTCGACGATAACGAGCTGAACGAGCTTCTGATCGGGCACTGCACGAAGATCGAGAAGGAGCGCAAGCAGCATGTCTCGCTGACGGAGACGCTGTCGCTTGTGAATCAGGAGCTGTTGCTCCGTTGGTTCAATGAGCCGGCGCCGGGAGAAGTCGAATTGCATATCCATCACTTTCTGGAGCCGCTCTTGAAGGGAGGGTCGGCGGTTGCGATAATCGAGCTCGACGACATGGCATGGAAGCTGAAAGACCGGGATGAAGAGGAGCGCAGAGCGCTGACGGCCAGCATTAATCAATACATCCGCCAGTTCGCGCAGGACCGCAAGCTGGGCACGGTGATGACCAGCTATGACTTCCATTTTGTCGTGCTGGCGACGGTGCAGGAGGAGTATTTCAAAGCGCTGCTCGAGGAACTGATCAAGGCGTTCTATGAGACGTTCTCCTTCACCATTACGATCGGAACCGGCATGTACACGAGCGAGATGGACAAGCTGCATGATTCCTACCGGCAGGCGCAAGCGGCGCTGAGCATCAAATGGATTTTGGGCAAAAACAGGCTGATCGAGGATACGTCCGAATGGACGCCGAAGGAGCGAATCGCCGCTAACGTCGAGCAGACCGTCGACCGGATGCTGCAGGCGATGCTCGAATATGACTTGACGACAATAGACGACTGTCTGCTGCAGCTCTTTAACGGCGACAGCCCGCTGACGCAGAAAAACGATATTTATGATCTGATCATTCGGATCACATCCAAGCTGCATGCCGACCTGCAGCAGATGAACGAGCATTTGTATGAGATATTGAAATGGGAATCGCATCAACCGTTCATTTTGTTCCAGTTCGAGACGGTCCATGACATTCTTTCGTGGCTGAGACGGCGGTTTTTCGAGCTGTCGGAGCTGCTCTATTTGAAACGGCAGCGGCAGAAGCGGAAGCTGATTGACGAAATTACGGGCTACGTCAAAGAGCGGCTGGATCAGAAAATAACGCTGAACGAAGTGGCGGCGCATTTCGATTTCACGCCGAATTATCTCGGCCAGCTGTTCAAGGCGGAGACAAATACGCTGTTCAGCGATTTTCTGAATGACCTGCGCATGGAGCGGGTGTGCGAGCTGCTTGCCGATCCGACCAAGAAAATTTACGAGATTGCCGAGCAGGTCGGGTACAAAAATATCATTTATTTTAACCGCCAGTTTAAACTTCATATGGGCATGTCACCAGGCGAGTATCGGAAGAAAAATAAAATTTAGCGTTAAACGATAAGAATGCACGGGTAGTTCGCAGTTGCGAGTAGGTTGGATTCCGGCTGCTGTTGTTTTCGAATTTCTTGAATTTGAACAATCAAGGTTGAAATTCGAAAACAAAGGCAGACGCTGCGCTCCTCCATCTCAACCTTCTCTACACTGCGAACTATGGTTGCATTTATTCGTTTAACGGCGGGAGCCCGGGTGATGAACCCGGGCTTTTTTGTTGTTTAAGCCGGTCGTAAGGCCCTCGGAGGCTTTTAGGTCAACTATGTATTCACAAAAGATAAACCTAATCGTTGAATTAGTATTACTTTTAGTTGTTCCCCTTAATTATGCCGATGCTCTCCGCTTTTTATAATGAGAGTACAACAGACGACGAGAGATACAAGAGAGAGGGGAGCATCAATGATACTTCGCGGATTTTGGAATGATATCAAGAAGTACAAAGTCATTTTGCTGATGCTGGCGCCGGCAGTACTGTTTTTCCTGCTATTTGCGTACGTGCCGATGGCTGGCATTGTCATTGCATTCAAACACTACAATAACGTTGGCGGTATTTTCGGCAGCCCGTGGAACGGGCTGGATAACTTCCGCTTCTTCTTCGAATCGGGAGATGCGTGGAAAGTTACAAGGAATACGGCGCTGTACAATATCGCGTTTATCATCGTAAACAATGTACTGCAAATTTTAGCCGCGATTCTGCTGTTCGAGATCGGGGGCAAATGGTTTAAAAAGATTACGCAGTCGATCATGTTTCTGCCCTACTTTATTTCCTGGGTAGTCGTTGGCGCGATTGCCTACAACTTGCTCAACTACGACATCGGTACCGTAAACGTCCTGCTCAGGGCGGTTGGAGCAGAGCCGATCGACATATACAACACGCCTTCCTACTGGCCGTACATTCTCGTTCTTGTATCGGCATGGAAGAGCCTTGGTTACGGAACGGTGATGTACCTCGCCGCTATTACGAGCATTGATACGGAAATGTACGAGGCGGCGGAAATCGACGGCGCGAACATTTTCCAACGGATTTGGAAAGTAACGATTCCGAACCTGATGCCAACGGTTATTATTCTGGTGCTGCTCGCGGTCGGCAACATTTTCCGCGGAGACTTCGGCATGTTCTACAATTTGATCGGCAGCAACGGTCTTCTGTTCTCGACGACAGATGTCATCGACACCTTCGTATTCCGGTTGCTTATTACAGCTAACGATGTCGGCATGTCGGCTGCGGCAGGCGTATTCCAATCGGTTCTCGGCTTTGCGACGATCATGCTCGTCAACTATGCGGTTCGCCGTTACGACAAAGACCGTGCGTTATTCTAAACGCATTAGGCCGCATAGAGGCGGTCCATCATCTTGGATGAACAACGATAGAAGTTTTTCTCACTGGAGGTTACGGCTATGAGTGCTACCGAAATCAGCTTAAACAAACAAAAGGTCAAATCGGTCGGCAAGCAAGGAGACCGGAGGCTGTTCTCAGCCATCGGTTACGTGGTACTGACGCTTTTTACCGTACTTTGCTTGCTGCCGTTTATTCTGGTCCTATCGTCTTCGTTAACAAACGAAGAGACCATCGTCGTGAAAGGGTATCAGTTTTTTCCCGCAGATTTCTCGGTCGAAGCTTTCAAAATTTTGTTCAAATATCCTCAGGAAATGATCAACGCTTATGTTGTCACGATTGGCGTTACGGTCGCCGGCACAGCGCTTGGACTGTTCCTCACTTCGATGACAGCTTATGCGCTTTCCCGGAAAGACTTTAAATGGCGCAACCATTTCTCGTTCTTCTTCTTCTTTACAACGCTGTTCAACGGCGGCTTGGTTCCTTGGTACATGCTTATCACCAAAACCTTGCATATGACGAACACACCGTTGTCCCTCATCATTCCGATGGTGCTCAACGTGTTCTACATCATCGTTATGAAGTCGTTTATGAGCAGCATTCCCGAAGCGATCGTTGAATCGGCTAAGATCGACGGCGCGGGCGATTTTCGGATTTACGCGCAATTGATTCTTCCGCTCGCCAAGCCTGCGCTTGCAACTATCGGGTTGTTCCTCGCGCTTGCTTACTGGAATGATTGGTACAACGCAATGCTCTTCGTCAACGACGAGAAGCTGATGCCGCTCCAATATTATTTGTACAAAATGCTGGGCAATATGGACGGCATGCGCAAGGCGATGATGGGCGCGGGAGCCGTCGTAACGACGAGCATTCCGACGGAAAGCTTGAAAATGGCGATGACGGTCGTTGCGACCGGACCGATTCTGCTTGCTTACCCGTTCGTACAACGCTATTTTGTCCAAGGCTTGACGATTGGCGCAGTAAAAGGCTAAGGGTGAACCCAGTTTAACTGGTTTATCAATATATCATAGGGGGAAGTTCCGGATATGAAAAAGAAAAGCAGATTGCTGATGATGACGCTTGTTTTAACTTTTGTCATGATTCTCAGCGCATGTGGAAGCGGCAATAACAAGACAACAGAGCCTGAAAACAAAGGCAATGCCGAAGCGACGACATCTCCTGCAGCTACTGAAGGCGCGGCGGATGGAGCTATCGATACTTCCAAAGAAGTGAAGCTGAAAATGATCTTCGTTGGACCAAAACCGGTTGATTATGATGCTGTATTTACAGAGCTCAACAAGAAGCTGAAAGAAAAAATTAATGCGACCGTAGAAGGCGAGTTCCTTGACTGGTCCGACTGGGCGCAAAAATATCCGCTGAAGCTGGCGGCTGACGAAGATTTCGACCTGATCTACTCCGCAAACTGGGCGGGCTACAACGACCAAGCGCTTAAAGGCGGCTTCCTGGAACTGACGGAAGATATGATCAAGAAATACATGCCAAAAACGTTCGAAGCTATGCCGCAAGTAAGCTGGGATCAAACGAAAGTAAACGGCAAAATCTACATGGTTCCGCAAAACCGCGGCGAATCGGTTGAAAAACTGATCATGTACCGTGAAGACTTGCGCAAAAAGTACAATCTGCCGGCAATCGACAGCCCTGAGGCTTATGCAACGTACTTGAAAACAATCGCAGCAAACGAAAAAGGCATCGCGCCTTTCACGCCGGAAACAGGCGACTGGAAATACCACAACCTGGATCGCGTATTGCTGAAGCAGCAAAACGAATGGAATATGTTCGACCTGGATATGCCTTTCGCTTACAAGCTTGACGATGCAAGCGGTAAAGTATTCAACGTCTATGAAACCGAAGAATTCAAAAACTTGCTCGTCTACTACAAAGACCTGGCTGACAACAACGCATGGTCGAAAAACGTTCTGAACAGCAAAAACGACCACCAAGCGGACTTCAAAGCGGGCAAAACAGCTTCGATCACGCACAACAACGGTACTTTGGGCGCTTTGATGGCTCTGATGCGCCAAGAAAACTCGCCATATGAAGTGGCGCTGGCTGACATTAACGTTGGCAAGAAAAAATCGGTTGCAATCTCGACGCAGAACGGTACATCCGTTCATGCTTCGTCGAAAAACCCAGAACGCGCTCTGATGTTCATCGACCTGATGCAAAACGACAAAGAGCTGCATGACCTGATGATGTACGGCGTTAGCGGCATGCATTACGAGCCGGTTGGCGACGACAAATACAAAGCTTTGGAGAAAAACCCGAACTACACCGGCTTCTCGAACTGGAACTTCAACTCGCCGCTTAACCGCGACAACGAGGCGTTCCCGCAAGAGGCTTCCGATCTGGTGAAAGGCTGGGAAGCTGGCGTTTACCACTACCAGCTGGAAACTTTCGTATTCGACAACAGCAAAGTGAAAACGGAAATTGCCAACGTGGGCAACGTTATGCTTCGCTACGCGATTCCGCTCGAGTACGGCGTAATCAAAGACATCGACAAAGGCTTGGCTGAGCTGAACAAACAGCTTGACGCAGCCGGCATCGACAAGATCCAAACCGAACTGCAAACGCAAATCGACGCGTTCCTTGCAGCACAAAAATAATAATAAAAACAGCGGAGCAGGAATCCAATCCTGCTCCGCTGTTTTTTTGCTTCCGGGTTATGATTACTCGCTTTTTGGCATATAGCGCCGCAGAAGCTTTTTTCGTTTCGGTCGAAATAACGCTGCGTGACAGTGTTATTTCGTCAAAGTTGCGCCTGCGTGATCGAATAACGCTGTGCGGCAGCGTTATTATTCGTAAATCGGGTGACGTCAAGTAGTTTGTGTAGTAAGATTATCCATCGGGACGATGGATAAAGAATATGATGTTTGTTCGGTTGGAGGGCGTAGCCCAAGCGCAGGCGCGGGAGATTAAAGATCTTAGTCTGCCC
>NZ_WOVL01000031.1 GCF_009737085.1 Paenibacillus sp. NEAU-GSW1 | reverse complement strand
CACTTTATAACTCATTAGTTCCATAAACTTCCATGCACGTGGAGGTTTATTTGTTGTACTTATTTTTTAGTATAGCAAATCTTAAGCCATTCAAAAAGCTTAGCTTGACATACCATTAGCTGGTTTTTATTTGAAGGCCGTAGCCACGCTGAAACATTTTATCGGCAACAATAATGAGGCGGGAAGAGGAGATTCATCCGTCAGCCTCGATCCGCGCAACCTGCGGGAATACTATTTGAAGGCGTTCGAGATCCCGTTCAAGGAAGGCGGGGCCCAGTCCATGATGACAGCATACAATGCGATCAACGGAGTGCCGGCGAACCTCAGCCGGTATACGGTCGACATAGTTAAACGCGAGTGGGGAATGAACGGCTTTGTCGTCAGCGATGCATTTGATGTAACGGGCACCGTTCGGGATCACCGTTACTTGGATACGTTGAAGGAATCGGTGGCCCGGTCCATCATTGACGGCGGAATCGACAGCATTACGGACGAAGCCGCAGTGGTCACGGAAGCGATTCGAGAGGCGCTGGCGGACGGACTAATGACAGAAAATGATCTTGATGCCGCTCTTCGGAACACGTTTCGCGTCCGGTTCCGGCTTGGGGAGTTTGACCCGGCGGAACGGAATCCATACGCTGCGATCGACGAATCGGCGATCCTCCGGGCGGAGCATGCGGAGCTGGCTCGGGAGGCGGTGCAGAAAGCCGTCGTATTGCTCAAGAACGACGGGCGGACGCTGCCGCTGCAGGCTGACAAGCTGAGCAATGTTGCCGTTATCGGACCGCTTGCCGATGTCGTCTATCGCGACTGGTACAGCGGCACACTGTCTTATGCGGTTACGCCGCTGCAGGGAATCCGTGAGAGGCTCGCGGCGAATACAGGCACCGAGGTGAGGTGCTCTGGCGGCACTGATCTAGTTCGCATAAAGGCTGTCGGCAGCGGACAGTATGTCCGGTTCGGCAACGACGAGAAGATTACGCTCTCAGCCGACGCGGAGCGGGCGGAAGAAGGCGACGTGTTCGAGATAACGGATTGGGGCTGGGGCAGCCACACGTTAATTGCACAACGGAACGGCCGCTATCTGACGACGGATGACAAGACCTTGCAAGCTTCATCTCATCAAATTTGGGAATGGTTTACGAAGGAAGTGTTTCAGGTGAAACCCGTAGAGCCGGGGAGTTCGCTCGTTACCATCTCTACCTGGAACGGCACGCCCGTAACGGTCGACGAAGAGACGGGCAAGCTGCTCGTCGGTGACGGCCTTGCGGCCGAGACCGCGAACGAGATCAACGTCGGAGGCGCAGCGGAGGCCGGCGGTTCGGTTACCGGATTTCAGGCCTACACATTCGAGATTGAAATTGTGTCGAGCGGCATGGATGCAGCTGTCGACGCGGCTCGCAGCGCCGATGCGGCGATTGTGTTTGTCGGCAATCATACCCTGATCAACGGCAAGGAGTCGATGGACAGGCCCGGCATCGAGCTGGCGGAATCGCAGGAAAAGCTGGCACTTGCGGCACTTGAGGCGAACCCGAATACGATCGTAGTGGTCGTCGGCAGCTATCCTTTCGCTCTGAACGCTCTACAGGAGAAGGCGCCGGCGATTGTGTACACCTCGCATGCGGGCCAGGAGCTGGGCCGTGCCGTTGCGGACGTTCTGTTCGGCGATGTCAATCCCGCAGGTCGCGTGAACATGACATGGTACAAGTCCGTCGATCAACTGCCGCCTTTCATGGATTACGACATCATTCGTGGCGGCCGAACGTATCAGTATTTCGAGGGCGAGCCGCTATATCCGTTCGGACACGGCCTCTCGTACAGCGACTTCCGTTACGAAGCCCTGCACTTGTCGTCGGACCGCGTTGAGGCTGGGACAGATACGGAAGTCTTGGTTGCCTGCCGCGTGACGAACATAAGCAACCGTAAGGGTGAAGAGGTCGTGCAGCTTTATGTACGTGCAGAGTCCTCCAGGGTTAAGCGCCCGCGCCTTCAACTGGCGGACTTCCAGCGGATATCTCTGGCTTCGGGAGAATCGGCGGAGGTGACGTTCCGTCTGCAGCTTGACTCGCTGGCCATCTGGGACGTGACGCGCGACCGATTCTGCATTGAAGGCGGAGCGTACACGGTCATGCTCGGCACTTCCTCCGGCGATCTGCGGCTTCAAGGCCGTCTCATGGTCTTCGGTGAGACAATTCCGCCGCGCGATCTCAAGAAAGTGACCAGAGCTTCGAACTACGATGCGTACCAGGGCATTCATCTCGGCGATTGTGTCGAGGGTGGAAGCGCCGCCGTCGCAAACGGCGATAGAGGCTGGCTTGCGTTCCATGACGCGGAACTCGGTGCAGGCATCTCCACGATTGAGCTGCGGGCCGCTGCCGTGGAGAATGCGGAGGTTGAAGTTCGATTGGACGGACCAGACGGTCCGGTCGCAGGCAAGTGCAAGATTCCGGGAGGCGGAGAACAGGAATGGCGGAGCCTTTCCTTTGGACTGACAGGCGTCTCCGGCCGGCACGACGTGTACCTGGTCTTGAATGGGCCGGTGTCTCTCGGTTGGTTCCGAATACGTTCGAATCTACCGGCGACTGGATTACAGGCACAAGTGTTACAAACTATGAAACTGCCTGGGGCAGTCCTATCATAACGGAAGATATCATAAAGGGCTATGATCTAATATGCACTATAGGTACTGATAATTAATTAAAGATAATTACCGGTTACTGAACTTAGGAGGATTACATGTGGTGAGAAGATAAAGTTAAAGCATCCAATTGTGCAGTATTTTTATGAACTGCGTCTTAATTCGTTATAAAATAATGCCTTATTCCCTTCAATCAATAGTTAAAAAAGACAATCCGCTCTTTGGCGTGGATTGTCTTTTTTATGACCGTTCTTAGATCCTGAAGTGAGCCGCGTCAGCTGCGATCTTTAAAAATGACAACGCTTTCTTAAAAATGTTGGCTATCAACGCTTGATCCCTCGGGCGTACACTGATAGCAAAGGAGGAGCAGAAGATATGGAGTTGGATACTGGGGTAACCGGAATTAAGGGGAAAGCAGAACAACGGTTTTGGAAGCGGTTCAAAAAACAAAAAACGCTGCATCTTTTCGTCGGGCTTGGCATGGTTTTTTTGTTGGTCTTTGCCTACACGCCGATGTTCGGCATTCTAATGGCTTTCAAGCAGTATTCCATCTCTACCGGGATCAAGGGCATTTTTACGAGCGATTGGGTGGGATTGAAGCATTTCAAGGAGTTCTTTAGCGACTATCAGTTCGGAACGATCGTTCGAAATACGCTGGTATTAAGTCTGCTAAAAGTCTTTTTTGCTTTTCCGGCTCCAATATTGCTAGCCGTTCTATTAAGTGAAGTAAAGCATTTGCGATTTAAGCGTATCGTTCAAACGATTAGCTATTTGCCCCATTTCATCTCGTGGGTCGTCGTCGCAGGTATCGCTTTCGCCTTCCTGTCGACTGATGTGGGGATGGTCAATAAGGCGCTTATAACGCTAGGCTTTATCGACAAGCCGCTTGACGTGCTCACCAACCCCAACTACTTCTGGGGACTAGCGACGGGAAGTGCCGTCTGGAAGGAAATGGGCTGGTGGACGATTATCTTTCTGGCCGCAATAGCGGGCATTAACCCTTCGCTATACGAAGCCGCGCAGATCGACGGAGCGGGCCGCTTGGCTCGAATCCGCCATATTACGTTTCCCGGAATGAAAGGGACGATTGTTGTCGTACTTATTCTGACGATCGGAAGCATTCTGGGCGGAGGACTGGTCGGCTCCAACTTCGAGCAGGCGTTCCTGTTCGGCAACAGCATCAACAGTCCGACCTCGGAAATCGTGCAAACCTACGCGTTTAAGGTCGGATTAAGAGACGGCAGATTCTCCTATGCGGCAGCGATCGATTTGATTCAGTCCGTCATTTCCGTCATCCTGATCTTCTCCAGCAACTACATTGCCAAACGTACTTCGGGATCAAGTCTATTCTAGGAAAGGGGAGCGGGCATGCAGCTCAGCCAGAAACAAAAAGACCATATCATGGATGCCTTGATTTATGCCATACTGGCCATTCTGACGTTATCTATGCTTTATCCGTTCTATTACGTCTTGATTCTTTCCTTCAATAAAGGAACCGATTCGCTTCTCGGAGGCGTTTATCTATGGCCAAGGACCTTCACCTTTGAAAATTACATGCGATTTTTGGATGATCCCCACTGGTACCGTGCTTTTTTGGTCACGATTATGAGAACGCTTGCGGGAACCTTCTTAGGCGTCCTATTTACTTGTTTGGTCGCGTATGGACTGTCGCACCGTGATCTGCTGTTCCGTAAAAGTTATTTCACGGTCATTATATTCGCGATGTACTTTTCCGGCGGTTTGATTCCGTATTACGTCGTTCTGCGCTCTGCTGGATTGCTGAACACGTTTGGCGTCTATATCATTCCTTCCATGCTCAGCACGTTTTTTCTGCTGATAGCCATTTCATTCTTTCGGGAAATTCCGAGCGAATTAAAGGAGTCGGCTTACATGGATGGGGCTAACGAGCTCGTTATTTTCTACCGGATCATCCTTCCCGTCTCGATGCCGCTGATCGCAACGATGTCGCTGTTCTTGGGGGTTGGTCAATGGAACTCGTGGCTGGATTCCGCTTACTTCGTGCAATCGGAAGGTCTGCGGACGCTCGCCTTCCGGATGATGGAGGTTATCAACAAGAGCAATTCGCCGATGGATGCTATAGCTGTTGCGAACAGCGCCTCAGCGGGCGTCACCAGCTATTCCCTTCAGGTTTCGGCTATGGTTATTTCTATCGCGCCTATCGTATGTGTCTATCCGTTCCTGCAAAGATTTTTCATACAAGGCATTATGCTTGGCTCCGTGAAGGGCTAATTATGGTTGGCATGATATTAAAGCGTTTGCTTTAATATAAACATCAATTGTTGGAGGGGTTACTTTGAACAGAAGCAAAGGGAAGAAGGCTCTGCTCCTATCGTTGGTCTTTATGATGACGATAGCGCTGATGTCCGCATGCAGCAAGGACAACGATGCTCAAAAGGAAAACACAGGCGTCACAAACCCGTCTGAGACAGCCTCCGAACCGCCAGCAAAAAGCAACGAGGTCAAGGAGCTATCCTTGTTTATCGATGCCTCCTGGTATCCGGTGAAGGAATGGAAGGGCCCGGTAGCCGAAAAAATTACGGAAAAGACAGGAATTAAGCTGAACGTCACAGTCGCGACGGACGACAAGCAGCTTCCCTTGATGATCGCTTCCGGAGACCTTCCGGATCTGGTCTTTACGTATGCCAACATCGACCGGATGTCCGATTCGAAGCTTTCTTATCCCTTGAATGAACTGATCGAGAATTACGCGCCGGACTTTAAGATCGACCCGATAAGAATTGCGATACACACGATGGATGACGGCAATTTCTATACGGTGCGCAATTCCTTCGCAACCCAGGAGGAAATGGCGCAGAACAAATACTCGGTCGGAAGTGACGGCAACCCGGGAATTGCGGTGCGCGAGGATATTCTGAAAGAGCTCGGGAATCCGCCGATTGACACCATCGATAACTTTATTAAGGTTTTGGGCATGGTCAAGCAAAAATACCCGGACATGATTCCGCTAATCATGGATAAGGACTGGATCGAGCAATACTTCCTGCAGCAGTTCGGAGTAGAAGGACTTCTGGACGGCTGGTACGAGCGTGACGGAAAAGTAGACTATGCCATAAGGCAGCCGGAAATGCTGGAATATTTCAAATTTATGAATCGTCTTTACCGCGAAGGATACATTCTGGCGGAGAACTTCGCCTATACGAACGATCAGATTGACGACCAGTATGCGACCAGCGGGAAAGCGTTCGCGCATAGCCATACGGTCAGCATTGCGGACTCGGACAATATCAAGGTCAAAAATGCAGGCGGATCGTATACGTTTCAAATGCTGCCTAGCGCAATTTCGAATAATACGAAAGCGGTCAGCTCAGGACTGGGCTTCGCAGGTACGTTTATCACAAAGAAGAATAAGGATCCCGAGGCGTCGATCAAATTTCTTCAATTTCTCGCGAGCGACGAAGGAAAGAAATTGACCATGTTCGGCGTCGAGGGCGAGCATTGGACTTGGAATGACGAAGGTCACCCGAATTTGAAATATGATCCGTCCGATGCTGATTTCGTCAACAGCAACGGTATCAAATGGTGGTACCTGTACAATGACGGAGTCATGGAAGGAATGCTGAGCTATGTGCCGGGGGCGCAGAAGACGAAAGCTTTGATGGAGAGAAAAGCGTTTACGGTTTATAAACCGGAGCTCGGCTTGATCCAATTGCAGCCGGATTCGGACGAGAAGACGATTAAAACGAAGATCGATGAAATGATCAAAAACGAGAAGATTAAAATTTACTTGGCGAAGTCGGAAGAAGAAGCCGCGGCAAACTACGAGACCATGGTGAAGAATGCGGAGAAGATCGGTTTGGACCGCTTAATGGATTGGGCAAACCAAACGTATCAGAAGAAAAAGGATTTATTTAATAAATAAAATAAATACCGGCAGGAGCGCCTAGAGCGTTCCCGCCGGTATT
The DNA here is from genome assembly GCF_009737085.1 of Paenibacillus sp. NEAU-GSW1. GTDB lineage: Bacteria > Bacillota > Bacilli > Paenibacillales > Paenibacillaceae > Pristimantibacillus. The sequence goes on along the minus strand of NZ_WOVL01000031.1, from coordinate 56,291 downwards.
TGCATAATCAGCAGCTTGCGACCGGTCGTTCAGGAGGCAATGCGCCTCTAGCGGAATTCCTTTGTAAATGATACGTTAACGATAGATGGATTCCGCATCGAAGGGAAGTGCTGCCGTGAGCATCATGCGCAAGATCGTGCTTGGTTACATCATTATGATCTTTATTCCGGTTATCGCCTTCGGTTATCACTATTACTCGCAAATCAACGGCAACCTGTCCCAACAATTCGTAGAGAGCAGGCAAAAGATTCTGGAGCAGGCATATGCCAACATGAAAACGGACTTCACCCGGATTCAATCGGTCCACCGGGTGCTTCAATACAATCCTTATCTTACCGATTATCTGGATGGCGTATATGACTCCGACGCGGACAGCGTCTACACGCTGACTCGATATATTCTCCCTCTGTACACGCAATCGATGTTTTCCAATCCGGAGATCGAATCTATTGTCATTTATAAAATGAAAGATCGGGTGCTTCCCATAACGAATCTGTTTCGGGATAAGTCCATGCTGGACCAGCGAACAGAAGATAGCGTCTCGTCTCTGAAAGCCGGGCAGGGGATATGGCTGCGGGCGGATCCTAAAGTGTCGGATCCGGATCTGATTTATTACCAGTACATCTACAATACGCAAATTACGGAACGAATCGGCCTCCTTGAAATTCGGGTTCATAATAGCTTAATCCGCAACTTCTATGCCGCCGCTGGTGTCGAAGCGAACTGGAGAGCTTTCTTGCTGTCCGAGCAAGGCAATTTGCTGACGAACGAAGCGTCAGGATTGGACAATAAGACGTTGAGTCTTCTGCAATCGGAGGAAAGGGATTTTTTCATCAACCGAAAAACGATCGTCAATCAACTGAAGCTTGAGCCGTTGGACGTACGCGTCATCATCACCGGTCAGGTGGGAGACGTATTCCGTTCCGTGAAGCAGAAAGAAGCCGTCTTGGTGACGATCATCGCGCTGCTGTTGATCGCCTTGTCCATCGCCTATTATTTGCTGGCTTCGACGATCACTAAGCGAATTCTCCGGTTGGCCCGGCATATGCGCACGCTGAACGACAATAATTTAAGGCAGCTGACGATCAAAAGCAGCAAGTTCGAAAAGGACGAAATCGGATTTCTGATTGGCACCTATAATTCCATGGTTGGACGAATGGACGAACTCATTAACAATGTCCATCGCGCCGAGTTGCGTAACAAAGAAGCGGCTTACCAGGTACTGCAGGCTCAGATTAAACCTCACTTTCTCTACAATACGCTTGAAACGATCCGAATGGTCGCGGAAGCCAACAACGACAAGGAAGTCGCTGATATTTCCTTCTGGTTCGGCAAATTGATGAGGTACAGCTTATCGTCCGCTCAGCAGGATACGGTTCTCGCCAAGGAAATCGAGATGGTTTCCTTTTACATGAACATTCACAAAATGAGGCTTCAAAGCAGGCTGACTTACGAAATCGATATCGTGCTCGATGCCGAACGGCTGGTCTGTCCGCGTTTCCTCCTGCAGCCGCTTATCGAGAACAGCATCGTGCATGGAGCTTCTGCCGTTCTGCGACCCGTTCATATTTTGCTGCAAGCGAGAGAAACGGAAAGGGAGGTTACGATCGACGTCTCCGATAACGGGAACGGGATTCCGACAGAGAAGCTTCTCGAGTTGCGCGAACGTCTGTCCAGGCATGATGAGCTCAGAAAAGCGGAGGAGCCGGTTGGCGTAGGTTTGAAGAACGTCAACGAAAGAGTCAAACGTTTTTACGGGGGCGAATCCCGACTGGAAATCATTAGCGAGCCGGGTAAAGGAACCTGCTTGCGTATTATCATCGTGAAAGGGACGGTGGCGAACTTTGAAGATTTTGATCGTAGACGACGAGCCTTTGATTCTGAAAGGGTTAGTTAAAATCGTAGAAGAAGTCGCGCCAGTCGGTTCTGACATTTGTTCGGCCTCTAACGCTCTGGAGGCGTTGGAGACAATGAAGCGCTTTATGCCCGATGTGACGATAACGGATATCCATATGCCTGAGAAGAACGGTTTCGAATTGATTCATGATGCCAGAATTGAAGGGCTATGCGATCGATTCATTATCCTGACGGGCTATGATGAGTTCGAATATGTCCGCCAGGCCCTTCGCTCGGGTGTTGTGGATTATTTGCTGAAGCCTCTGGACAAAAAGGAAATTGCGGGTCTGCTTAGCCGCGTCAAGGAGGAGCTTCCCTCCGCATCGGATTCAGAATACAGCCGGCACGCCGAACGGATTCTGGCCTATTTGCAGATGAACTACATGAATGATTTGTCCCTTGATCATCTCGCGGAACATATGAGCCTGCATCCGAATTATATCAGCAGTCTGTTCAAGAAGGAGACGGGGGATACCTTCGTCAATTACTTGAATTCGCTGCGGATCCGGGAGGCGCAAAAACGATTGAAAACGCAGCCTCATCTGACCGTTTGCGCAATCAGCCGGCAGGTCGGCTTTGACTCCAAGCACTACTTTGCGAAGGTGTTCAAAAAGTACGCGGGCACGACTCCCGGCGCCTACCGTGAAATTATCTATAATCAAATGAACCGCTCGAAACAGGTATAGTCCCAGCACGTCCTGAAAAACTATACATCGCCGCCGATTTTCCGAGATGCTAATCTTACAAACAAAGTAGCATACTGCTATAATGAGAGTTGCATTTCAGTGTTCGACGAGATCTTATGAGCGGCGGTGACGAATGAAACCGTATCGAATGATTCCAATTAAAGTGAAAATGATCGTTTTTTTTCTGATTCTTATTCTCGTTCCGATATGTACCATGTTTATCAACTCGTATTTATCCTCGCAGCAGCTTCTTGAACGAAAGTATACCGATCTTCTCATGGATGTCTCTCGTCAAGCGAATATTCGCATCGAGGAGTTTTTAGCCGATACGCAGCAAATCTCACTTATATCAAGCTATGGAATCAACAGCTATGTGTCGGCCATTTCGCAAGAAAACTATCCGATGCAGAACTATCTGCACAACCCTTCGAAAAACAATGAAGATCAGGCGACGCAATTGTTAATGAACTACATCACGATGAAAGACAGAGCCTTTTCAATTTATATTTATAATTTGAACGGCGGGAAAGATCTGTACGTCAGCTCCAATAAGCCCATTGATTATACATTTTACCCAGGCGATGAGGAATGGTTCAGACAATTTCTTTTATCCGACGCGATAACCATAGATGTTCCGACGCTGCTAGATCAGCAGACGAAAGGCGAGAACAATTGGTCGATATACAACGCCCGTAAAATTTTTGATATGGATGACGGCAAGCTGCTTGGCATTATGGTTATTAGCATAGACATTAATTTCATCAATAAATTGAATAAACGTTTACAGGAAAGCAGCCGGTCGGCCTTTACAGTCGTTGACGCAAGCGACAACGTTATTTTTAATAGCAACTATGAGCTGCTCGGCAGGCCGTTCAGCGAAGTGTTCCCCATTAACACGGAAACGCTTCGGGACGATAGGCAGATCGTTCGTGCAGATGGCAAAGATTATATTCTCATCCGGTCCTCGTTTGAGAAGCATGATTGGACAACTTATTTATATATGCCGGTTGATGAGCTTGCCGTCGAAGGTGATATATTGAAACGAAATTTAATGTTCATTGTTGTTGTGCTTGTCATTTTCGCCTTTATCAGTTCATTCTACTTTTCCAATCTCATTACGAGACCGATTAAACGGCTTATGAGCAATATGACGCTGGTCGAGCAAGGGAAATTCGAGAACTTGCCTGAGGTCAAGTCGAATGACGAGATCGGTTTGCTGGCCATCCGGTTCGAACACATGTCTACCGAGCTGAAACAGCTCGTCGATCGGATTTATCAGGAGCAGCAGGAAAAAACAGATGCGGAAATTCGCGCGCTGCAAGCGCAAATCAATCCTCACTTCCTGTATAACACGTTGAACTCCGTAAAATGGATCGCATCCATGCAGCGTTCCGAGAAAATTGTCGAGATGACGGAAGCGCTCATTTCCTTGCTTCGTTATTCTGCGAGAACGGAAAATCGGCTCGTGACCATTCGGGAGGAGCTGGATAATATTCGCCATTATATTACGATTCAGAAGGTACGATATTTTAATCGCATCAACGTTCAATATGATTTGGATGACACGCTGCTTGATTGCCAGATGTTGAAGCTCAGCATACAGCCTCTAGTCGAGAATGCGATTTTCCATGGCATTGCCGATACGGAGGAAGAGGGGCTCATCACCATCTCCGTTCAGGCGGCCGGGATAAACGACATTGAGATAAAGATTGAGGATAACGGGAAAGGAATGGATGATGATACGTCCAAAAAGTTGCGTCAAAAGATGAATGGCCAAGAACCCGCATCCGAAAACATTGGCGTCCGCAATGTGCATAGTCGACTTGAGCGTGTATTTGGCTATAGATACGGCCTGCAATTTACGAGCAAGCCGGGCAGCGGCACCCTATTTACGATTACGATTCCAAAAAAGACTGGAGGTGAACGACTATGCTGAATGTCATTATTGTCGATGACGAGCTGCTCATGCGCATTGGTTTAAAATCGATGATCAACTGGGAAGAGCATGGATTTTATATGATAGGCGAGGCGGCAAACGGAAAGGAAGCGCTGGAACTGGCATTACAGCATTCACCGGATTTAATTATTACCGATATCAAAATGCCGGTTATGGACGGTCTGGAGTTAATCCGACAAGCTTCTCAGCATTTTTCTAATTGCCAATACGTCATTCTCAGCTGCTTGGACGAGTTTCAATATGCGAAGGAAGCCCTTCGGCTTGGCGCGGTCGATTATTTAATCAAGAGCGATATGAAGCAGCAGCAGCTGCTTGATGTACTGAGCATGGTTAAGAAAAAAAACGAGCGGCTCCTGCATAACAGCGGAGGCGAAGTGTTCAAGCAGCATTATAAAGAAGGTATTGGATATTTGAAGGAATCGTTGTTTAAAGAGCTGTTCAGCGGTTTCCGCAATGAAGAGGAAATTGTAAGCCGCAGCAAGGCGCTTGGCATATCCCTGGTTCAGGGCAGCATGGTGCTGATTAAGCTAAGAATTGACCGATTCGAGAGAATACGGCAGAAATATGTCGAACAGGATGAAAAGCTGCTGCGCTACGCGGTCATCAATATGATGGAGGAGCTCATTCCCCGCAAGTGGCGTAGAGAAGTGATCGTGGAAAGCTCTTCCGAATATTTACTCATTATGAACATGCCGGAGATGGAGGGCGAGCCTGAAAATCGATCGTTGCTTGGCTATGAGGAAGTCATGCCGAAGGATCGGTTGGACAGGCTTTTTGCCAGCATATCCGGTGCGATGAAAGACTATTTAAACATTTCATTGTCGATCGGCATTAGCGGTGTCGCTTCGGGCTATAACGGATTGAGAAAAGCCTATCAGGAAGCGGATATGGCGCTTCGTCTTCTTTTTTTCGAGCGTGAAGGGAATGCCATCTACTTCGAAGACGGGACCAAACGTTTGCGGAACAATGACAGCTTTGTTCTAAGCCGCGAGGAGGAAAGCCGTTTTCGCAGATTGGTCGAGGAGGATGAAGCTGGAGCGCAAGCTTACTTGGAGCAGCTTTGGAAGAAGGCAGACGCGGAAGGCGTGACGGAAAATGAAGTTCGCAAGCTTTATTTCCGCCTGCTAACTCTGATGAACTCTTGTTTTCCCAGCATACCCGAAACGGGAGCAAGAGGTTATACCCCATATGAGCTATTGCTTCAAGAGGAACGGCTTTATGGTCTTCATGAGCTGCTGATTCATTATTTACAGCAATGCTTGACCCATAATCAGTCAACAGACGATAGGAACCAAAGCTATGCGGAGCAGGCGAGTGAGATCATCATGAATCATTATGCAGAAGATTTGTCGCTGCAATCGGTGGCAAACCAGATTAATGTGAATCCGTCGTATTTGAGCCGGATCTTCAAGCAGGAGACAGGCTCGAACTTTGTAAGCTTCTTGACCCGGGTAAGAATGGATAGGGCGCAACATTTTCTAAAAGGGAAAAATATGAAGGTATATGAGGTGGCGGAAATGGTCGGCTACCCCAATACCGCTTATTTCAGTAAGCTATTTAAAAAGGTTACCGGAGCTACTCCGGAGGAGTACCGGGCACGGGCAACAAAAAGCGAAAGTCAAAAATAGAATCAATGTAGTAAAAAAAGTGCATAGCTCGCTGTGCGCTTTTTTTCTGCTTTTCAAAAGGTGTAAAGAAACGACGGAGTGCAGTAAAGAACGTTAATTTATCAAAATGAAGGGTGCCTATATGATTAAAAAGTAAGCAGAATGCCATTTACAATATGAATTTGGAGGTTACGGGGAATGAAAAGAAGATTACCGATTCTTCTCATGGTGATGATCATCATGGCAGTGCTTTCCGCTTGCGGACAAGGCAACAATACGCCGAAAAGCACGGAAGAAGCAACCAAAGCGCCTGAAGCAACCGCGGAAGAGACCAAGGCACCTGAAACGAGCGGGGAACCTGTTACTTTGACGTACGCGATGTGGGATGCAAATCAGGCTAAGGGAATTCGGACGATGGCGGACGAGTTTGAAAAAGCAAACCCCGGCATTAAAATCGATATCGAGGTAACGGGCTGGTCGGAATATTGGACGATGCTCGAGGCAGGCGCAACGGGCGGATCGCTGCCGGACGTATTCTGGATGCACTCGAATGAAATTTACCGTTACGCTTCGAACAACATGCTGCTCGATTTGACGGACCGTTTGAAAAACAGCACGAAGGCTGACTTGAGCAAATTTCCGGAAGGCCTAAACCAAATCTATAACTTCGAAGGCAAGCAATATGCTGTACCGAAAGATTTCGACACCATCGGCCTTTGGTACAACAAAACGATGTTCGATGAAGCGAAGCTTGAATATCCGAACGAGAACTGGACTTGGGACGATTTGTACAAGGCGGCGAAAGCGCTCACGAAGGATGGCAAATACGGTATTCTGACTCCGTTCCATAACCAAGAGGGCTACTACAACTTTGTATACCAGAACGGCGGAACGATCATTTCAGCAGACAAAAAGTCCGGTTATGACGATCCGAAAACGATTGAAGCACTGGAGTATTATATTAAATTCATCCGCGACGGCTTGTCGCCGGAAATTTACGACGATGCCGCGCGCGGAGAAGCCATACAAAACGGCGTTGCCGCAATGGGCTTCTTCGGTTCGTGGAACCTGTCGGGCTTTACGGCAAATGAGTTTATGGCTAAAAACTTCGACGTAGCTCCGCTTCCGAAGAAAGAGAAGCAAGCTTCAATCTTTAACGGTCTGGGCAACGCAATCGCATTTAATACCAAGCACCCGGAAGAAGCTTGGAAGTTTGTCGAGTACTTGAGCTCCAAAGAAGGACAAGATCGACAAGCCGAGCTCGGCATTGCGATTTCCGCCTATGAAGGCGCAGCGGACCTGTGGGTTTCGTCGAATACGACGTTTAATGTTCAAGCATTTGTAGACATGGTGAAATATGCCGTCATTCGTCCTTACTCGAATACGACTGCAGTTTGGGAAGACAAAGCATATGAAGCTTTGAAGCCTGCCTTCACCGGAAAGCAATCGGTTGAAGAAGCGGCTAAAAATGCAGCGAAAATTATGAATGAAAGCCTTGCAACGGAAAAATAGGCAAAGTGGCAGTGCTTGAAAAAAAGCGCAGAAGAAATAGAAGCATACCATCGCGGCAGCCAAGGCTGTCGCGATTCACCTTTGTGCAAAGGTAGGAGTGAATGGACATGAGCAAAAATAGGTTTACGCGCAAAATTTCCAAACGGACGCTGAACGAATGGTACTGGGGCTGGTTTTTAATTGCTCCTACTGTTATAGGTCTCATTATTTTGAACATTATACCAATTATTCAAACGATGTATTTAAGCTTTTTTACGAGCGGAGATTTCGGAAAAGGCAATATATTTGTCGGCTTCGATAATTATAAAGAGCTAATTCGCGATCCTCAAGTATGGCATGCAACGGCGAATACGCTGATTTACACCGTATTGGTTGTGCCATTAAGCGTAATCTTCGGCTTGGTGGCCGCTGTTTTGATGAACGGGAAACTAAAGGGCAAATCGCTATATAGAACGATTTATTTCATTCCGATGATAGCCGCCCCTGCTGCAGTAACGATGGTATGGAGATGGCTTTATAATAATCAATTTGGTTTGTTCAATTATTTGCTTTCCAAAGTGGGTCTGGCCCCTATTGATTGGACCTCCAATCCGAAATTCGCGCTTGTCTCCATAGCGATTATCGGCATCTGGAGCGTCATCGGCTACAACATGGTACTTTTGCTTGCCGGGTTGCAGGAAATTCCGAAAGATTATTACGAGGCGTCCGATATTGACGGCGCAAGCAAGCTGAGGCAGTTTTTCGTCGTGACGCTGCCGCTTGTAACACCTACGTTGTTTTTCGTGCTTGTTACAGCCATTATACAAGGCATGCAGGTTTTCGACGTCATTTACATGCTGATTGACATTCAAAATCCGGCATACGAGAAAACGGTATCGCTCGTTTATTTGTTTTACAACAATTCGTTTAAATACTCGAATAAAGGGTATGGATCGGCGATCGTTATATTGCTGCTGGCCATCATTATGGTCATTACGTACGTTCAAATGAAAGCTCAGAAAAAATGGGTCAATTATATGTAAGGATAGGAGCGTTAGAATGATGAAGACCAATAATCGAATAACAACCTTTACTGTCCAGATCGTCTTGCTCGCGGGCGCATGCCTAATGATTCTTCCTTTTATATGGATGATTCTGACTTCGTTTAAAACCGTGGCGGAATCGACCTCTCTCAATCCGTTCGTGTTCTTCCCTTCCGAATGGAAATGGACGAATTATGGCGAGGTGTTCCGTCAGAACGATTTCTTTAATCTGTACTTCAATACATTCGCCATGATGGCGCTGCGCGTTCTATGCTCCATCTTGTTCAGCGCGATGGCTGCCTATGCGTTCGCCCGACTTAACTTCCCAGGCAGAAACCTATTATTTGGTCTCGTTCTTTTTCAAATGATGGTGCCGACGCAAATTTTCATCATTCCGCAGTATTTGATGGTGGATGCGCTTGGCATGAGGAATACGATTTTTGCCTTGCTGTTTCCGGGGCTGGTCAGTGCTTTCGGAACATTTTTGCTGAGACAGTTTTTCATGGGATTGCCAAAGGAATTGGAAGAGGCGGCGAGATTAGACGGCTGTAACATCGGGCAAACGTTCGTCAAGGTTATGCTGCCGCTTGCCAAATCGGGCCTCGTTGCGCTTGGTATATTTACCGCGTTGTTTGCATTCAAGGATTTGATGTGGCCGATGATTGTCAATACAAGCTCTAAAGCCGCTACACTGTCTTCCGCTCTGGCTAAAATCCAAAGCGCTTATTCGGTCAATTACCCGGAATTGATGGCGGCGTCTGTTATTGCTATTTTCCCGATGCTGCTGGTTTATATGGTGTTCCAGAAGCAGTTTATCGAGGGGATTGCGACTTCGGGCGGAAAACTGTAGTCGATCGAATGATGTGAAATTCAGCAAATCAGGGGGCAAGCTAAATGGCAATCGTGTTTCATGAAAACACCGGCGAATTTCATCTGTACAATGAACATCTCAGCTATATGATCAAGATACTGGACAATGGGCAGCTTGGCAATTTGTATTACGGCAAACGACTCCGCGATCGTGATACCTTCGGGCATTTGCTAGAAGGAGGATTGAAGTCGCTGGCGGCTTACGTGTTCGAGAACGACTATTACTTCTCGCTTCAGCATACGAAACAGGAATATCCGTCCTACGGCACAACTGATTTTCGATATCCGGCATTCGAAATTAAACAAGAGAACGGCAGTGCCATTTCGCATTTTCAATATGAATCGCATGTTATTTATAAAGGAAAAAAGAAGCTTAAGGGGTTGCCGGCTACTTATGTAGAGCAGGACAGCGAAGCGGTGTCTTTAGAAATAATCCTTTATGATTCCGTGCTCCATTCGAGACTCGTTCTCAGCTATACGATATACGAAGAGCTTCCGGTCATTACGCGAAACGCGAAGTTTATTAATCATGGCGAGCAGCAAATTCGTTTGACCCGTGCTTTGAGTGCGGCCGTCGATTTGCCGGATTACGATTTTGAGTCGGTTCATTTAGCCGGGGCCTGGAGCCGGGAGCGCCATGTCAAATACCGCAAACTGGAGCAAGGCGTACAAAGCATCCATAGCTTAAGGGGGGCAAGCAGTGCGGAGTTCAATCCGTTCCTTGCATTGAAAAGACCTCAAGCAGACGAGTTTGCGGGTGAAGTGTACGGATTCAGTTTGGTGTACAGCGGGAACTTCCTCGCGCAGGTTGAAGTGGATACGCATCATATGACGAGAGTGACGCTCGGCATTCATCCCGATCATTTCGAGTGGCCGTTACAAGCAGGTGAAACGTTTCAAACGCCGGAAGCGGTGCTCGTTTATTCGAATACCGGCTTAAACGGGATGAGTCAAGCGTTCCATAGGCTATACCGTACCCGATTGGCGCGTGGAAAATGGCGCGATCAGGTACGTCCGATACTGATCAACAACTGGGAAGCAACATCATTCGATTTCGACGAGTCGAAAGTGTTAAGCATTGCGAGTACCGCGAAGGAGCTTGGAATCGAGATGTTCGTGCTCGATGACGGCTGGTTTGGCGCGCGCAACAACGATCGGGCAGGGCTTGGCGATTGGTACGTCAACCGGGAAAAGCTGCCCGACGGCATCGAAGGATTGGCGAAAAAAATCGAAGCGCTCGGCATGAAATTCGGACTATGGTTCGAGCCGGAAATGGTGAATAAAGACAGCGACTTGTACCGTGCTCATCCGGATTGGATCATCCATACGCCTGGCAGGGCGGCTTCGCCGTCGCGCAACCAATATGTGCTCGATTACTCACGTAAGGAAGTTGTTGATTATATTTACGGCTTAATGTCCAATCTATTGCGGGAATCGTCGATCTCCTATGTGAAATGGGATATGAATCGTTATATTACGGAGTGCTACTCGACTGCGATGGAAGCTTCCGAACAAGGTAAAGTATTTCATCGTTATATATTGGGCGTATATGATTTATACGAGCGATTGACGAGCGAATTTCCGAATGTGCTGTTTGAATCCTGCTCTAGCGGAGGGGCGAGGTTCGATCCGGGAATTCTTTATTATGCACCGCAGACGTGGACGAGCGACAATACGGATGCAATAGAACGCATTAAAATTCAATACGGAACATCTTACGTATATCCTGTGAGCAGTATGGGCGCTCATGTGTCTGAGGTGCCCAATCAACAGATCGGGAGGATCACTTCGCTCCAGACGAGGGCGAATGTGGCCTATTTCGGCGCTTTCGGCTATGAACTGGATTTGAATGTACTGCATATGGATGAAAGAGAAGTCGTGAAGCGACAGGTCCAATTCGCGAAAAAGCACCGTGAATTCATTCAGCAAGGCGTGTTTTACCGGCTGATGGACCCATTCAAGGGAAATGTCGCAGCATGGATCGTTGTAAGTGAGAATAAGAGCGAGGCGCTTGCGGGTTATTATCAGGTGCTTAACGGCGTGAATCTGGAATGGAGACGTCTAAAGCTGGCAGGCTTGGACGAACAAAAGCGTTATTGCGTGAATGGAGATCAGGATAGAATCCATTACGGAGATGAATTAATGAATGCCGGACTTGTCATCGACCATCGCAAGCTTTGCGCAAGCGATGCCGATTTTGCTTCGATACTCTTTTATTTGAATGAAGTTTAATTAAGTGTGCTGATTGTACGGCGGCTTGCTTTCCCGTAATATTAAGAAAGTGGGAACAATTCAAGGTCGGGAGGAAATCCGGTCATGATAGCGAAGGCGTCTTCAATAGCAGCTATGGCTGTATTACTGTTGATATCTATAACATCTTGCAGTGAAATGGACCGATCGAAAACGGAAAGCGGGAAAGCCGAAAATCAAGCGGAACAGGTGACGCTTCGTTATTCGAGTTATTTGCTTGATACGGCTCAGGCAAGCAAAGTATATTATGATGCCATTAGAGAATTTGAAGCGCAAAATCCGAATATTAAAATAGAAGCCGATTTTATTCAAAATGCTGGTTATATGGCCGGGGTGAAAATACGATTATTAGGCGGAGTACAGATGGATGTATTTGATACTTGGTCGCCCAGTCTTTTTGAAGAGTTCCGCAAGCTCAATAATCATATTTATTTGGATCTGTCTGACTCGACCATTTTAAATGATTTTGTGCCGAATTCACTAAAGCCTGTAACGATTGGCGGGAAAGTGTACGGGGCGCCTGAGGTCATGCATAGCGACGGTCTGCTGTACAATAAAACAATGTTTAAAGAACTGGGCTTAACAGTTCCGCAAACCTGGGATGAATTTCTTGCGTTATGCGAAGAGATAAAACGAAAGGGAATTATACCGGTCGCGATGGATTCGGACTGGTCGACGCCTCAATTTTTTTGGGGCTCGATTATGTCCAATAACGGGGCGGACGAAGAATGGACCAGGAAACTGGAACAAGGCGAAATTCCCATTAGTGATCCGATATTCGTCGATGCAATCCAAAAACATAAAGAAATCATTGACCGCGGATTCGTTCCGACCGGCTGGATGAGCATGAAGCATGAACAGTCGAAGGATTTGTTAGGCCAAGGTAAAGCGGCTATGATGATTACGGGAACATGGGATATACCAAGTGTTATGGAGCGCAATCCGAATATCGAAATCGAGTTCATGATGGTGCCGGGTGAAGAACGGACTGTTCCTAACATTAATGTAGGCACGTACCGGGTAATCAATGCAAAAACCGAGCATCCGGAGGAAGCTAAAAAATTCATAGCTTTCATGAACAGCAAAGCGACTCAACAAAAGCTTGCGGACGGCGCGCTAGCGGTGCCTTCTATTATTTCTGCTGATATTACCAATCCGGTCGTGGCCAATATCGCAGAGCTCGTAACTCGAGAAGACGCCACGTTATATTGGCCGCATACGGTATCCACGGAATCATTGCAGGTAAAAATTCAAGAATGTGTAAATAAATATTTGGCAGGCGAAAGCCTGGAATTGATATTGGATGAAATTCAGCAGGCGATAGACAGCTCCAGGAAATAACGTAAAGCGCAAAAAAACTATAATATTCAATATTATGGTTTTTTTTGCGTTTTTTATATTTTTCTTTACAACATGATTTAGTCTCGTACGAGGATTCAAATCTCTTCGTTTTCTCAGTAATGTCATGCTTATTCGCAAACTTACTTGTAATCTGGAAGATAGTAAAGAAAGGAACAAATAAAGTAAAAAATCTTGATTTCATAACTATATTCATTGTTTTAACATTTGTTTAGCAGGATAGATTTTTAGTGAAAGGAGATAGTAGAGGGCATAGGCGAGATTCAGGCTTTATAAAAAAAAGAAGAGGTGAGCTATTTTGAGACGCAATCTAAAGCAATCAATTGCAACTATGCTTGCTTTATTGATCATGCTGCCGCAATCATTCGTAAGCGCTTCCACAATCAGCGATGAACCTGCCGAGACGATTCAGCAAGTAACGTCGGATGTAATGCCTATATTCGACTGGTCCTTTGATGGACAGAGTGAAGAACGATTTGTTGTGAACAGCGTTAATGCTGAATCGGACGAAGACCATGCTGTACTTCAAGGAACGGCGGCTATTGTAAATGATGAGCAGCGAGGGGAAGTGCTTTCATTGTCGGGCGGTGCAAATGGTACCGGTTGGCTAGAGCTGCCGGATCATCTATATCGCGACATTGAAGATGAGCTGTCCATATCGTTTTGGGCCAATATTGACCAATCCTCGAACGCCTATACTCGTTTATTGTCTTCTACCATTGCCGAAAAGGGACTTTCGTCAAGCGGAGTGAGCGGGTGGCAAGACTCGGAATTTATCGTTGTTGCCGGCGGAGGAACATTTAATAATCGCATTTATACCGGTACAGATCCGAATGCGATTGCCGAGTACAAAGGAGACCTTGCTTGGAATGCAAATCCTGCGAGGAGCAAGTGGCAGCATATTGTCATTACGATGAAGAATGACGGTGCTTATGAAGTTTATATGGACGGCAATTCGATTGGAGCCAGCAGCTTGGTTGCAGACAAAAGCTCAGCCGATGCGACCATGCTCACTGTTCTGCAGCATTTCTTCAGTCGTTCCTATCTGGATGCATTAACGTTCAATGACTTTGGCAGATCCCTTTATAAATCGGATGGAGATATAAAGGGCAAGTTTGATGATATTCAAATATACAATGCGAACTTGAGTGCAGAGCAAGTAAGCAATTTGTATGAGGAGACGAAAGCTTCGTCAGAAACGCCAGAAGAAAAGCTCCCTATATTTGAGTGGGCATTTCAAGAGGGTCAAGTGGAGGATCGATCGGTTGTAAATAGCGTTAATACTGAATCGGTCGAAGATCATGCAGTACTTCAAGGGACGGCGGCTATTGTAAATGATGAGCAACGCGGGAATGTGCTTTCTCTGTCTGGAGGCGCAAATGGAACCGGTTGGTTAGAGCTGCCGGATCATTTATATCGTGATATTGAGGATGAGCTGTCCATTTCGTTTTGGGCGAATATCGACCAGTCATCGAATTCCTATAACCGTTTATTATCCTCCACCATTGCCGAAAAAGGGCTGACAACAAGCGGAGTGAGTTGGTGGCAAGACTCCGAATTTATCGTTGTTGCCGGCGGCGGAGCATTTAATAACCGCATTTATACCGGTACAGATCCGAATGCGATTGCTGAATACAAAGGGGATATGGATTGGAATGCAAATCTCGCGAGGGGCAAGTGGCAGCATATTGTCCTTACGATGAAAAATGACGGCACTTATGAAGTATATCTGGACGGCGATTCCATCGGGGAGAGCAGTTTAGTTGCAGGTAGCAGCTCGGCCGATGCGACAATGCTTACGGTTATGCAGCATTTCTTCACTCGTTCTTATCTGGATGCCTTGAAGTATAATGACTTCGGCAGATCTCTTTATACTTCAGATGGAGATATCAACGGAAAATTTGATGATATTCGGATATACAATGCTAATTTGAATGCAGAGCAAGTAAACGAGTTGTATGAGGAGACGAAGCATGACGGAGCCGATGTGGTGAATCCTGCAGTAATCTCTGTTGATTTGGCGGATCGCTCATTGGGAGAAGTGTTCCATGGCGCTGCCGGTGCTCTGTATGCAGTCAGCGAACCAAACGTACCGGATATCAATACACTGATTCCGATTAAACCCTCACATATTTCGCAAAAGCCCCCAAACGGCATTCAGCACCCGACAGGAGATGCTCTGAGAGTTGCAGACTATTTCTTTGAAGCAGGCGGGGAAGCTGTAAACATCGTTATGCAGGATTATTATCAGCGCTGGTACTACCCTTCTAGAACGGCCGAGGAATATATTAACGAAGCGATCATCCCGATTGCAACTGCAGTCAAATCGTATAAGAACAAATGGGCTGCCGAGAATCCAGGCGAGGATCCGGATCAGAAATTCATTTATATTCCATTTAATGAGCCTGAGCAGAATGGAACCCGTTATCCTCAGTTACTAGCTGACAGTCAGACAGGCGAAAATTCAAGAGCGGTTTTTAATAGCGATTGGTTAGCCGTTACGAACAAGATTAAAGAAATCGACCCTGGCGCGGTCATTTCAGGGGTGAACTTAACACAGTACGGGGCTAAAGTATTTGAAGATTTCATTCCATATTGTGTTGAAAATGATTGTTTGCCTGATATCATCAGCTGGCATATGCTGTGGGACAAAGCTTATGATGCAGCGCCATCAAACGTTGCGACCTTCAGAAATGTGGAAGCAAGCAATGAACAAAGGTACAGAGAGCTGTATCCAGACCGTGTAGTTCCGTTTCCAATCAAAGTTGATATCAATGAATATGCCGCGACGTCAGAGATTGCAGTAGGCGGCTCGCTCGTTCATTACATTGCGCGTTACGACGAATTAAAGATGCATAGTATGCTGCCTTATTGGAACACTGCCAATTCGTATGGTTCCTTGCTTGCTGGCCAGAATGAACCGAATGGCGCATGGTGGTTGTATAAGTGGTATGCAGATATGATAGGCGGGGATATGGCCAAGGTCGACGTCATTCATGCTCGAAACGATCAAGACATGCACGGCCCGGGCTTGTACGGTTTATCTTCCATTCAAGATGATAAGCAGCAAGTAAGCTTAGCATTTGGCGGCACACAAGGAGATAGCACCATTGCATTCAACAATGTGTCAGGCGATGCGAATAGCCCGGCATTCCTTGAAGGGGCAGAGCAGGCTCATGTTACAGTATGGCACGCAGGGTATACAGGCTTGACTGGCTTCCTCGTAGAGCCAACGCAAATCATTGACCGCAACTACCCGGTAGAGAACGGTACAATAACGTTGGATGTAAATTTGGACGATTACACTTCAGCTTATTTTGCTGTCATTACACCGGCAGTCAATAGCAATTCGAATGAGACTTGGTTCGAGCGTTTCGAAGCAGAGAATGCGGAAGTACAGTCGAATGTCAGTACGACGGACCATTATCCGCGTAAAAGCACGGGCCGCTCGGCGTCCAATGGACAGTATGTGGAAGGAATTAGACAGGTAGACAGTGTCGTTAAGTGGACCGATATTACTGTTCCGGCAGACGGAAACTACCGATTGGATATGATCGGGGGAAGCGGCGCTGCAACAAGCATGCGTAATCAAGCAAATACAGGGAATGCCAATCAACGGATCAATTCGGAATGGTTCGTCAAGATTGATGATCAGCCATCCTTCAAGGTTGTTCTTCGTGCGGATTACAGCATGCAGTTATTGGGAGGAAACACCCGTTTTATCAATCTGGAGCAAGGGACGCATTCCATTAGTATTAGTAAATTTAATTTGGATACGGGAGAGGAAGGTCAAGGTGAATCCACGCTTGATGCGATTGAATTGACCTATAACGGCGAGCTGGGGGAACTCCCGAATTATCGTGTTCAGGCGGAATTTGCCGAGTATGATACCGTAAAGGGCTTGTCCAGAGAAAGCAGTCTTGACGGCTTCGAAGGCGCAGGTTATGTAACCGGTTATGGCCATGATTCCGACGCGAATACTCGTTTCGTTGTGAGTGTGCTTCACGACGGCATGTACGATGTGATGCTTCGATATGCATCATCCAATAGCGGCACCATTAAAGTGGATCATGATCGCAAGTCTGTTGCCACTATTTCGGTTAGAAATACCAATAATCAATGGAAAGAAACAACGTCGCGGATGTTTTTACGCAAGGGTATTAATCTGATTGATATCCAATCCAATGCAGATATTAGTCTGGATTACATTCATGCAACCTTTGTTGATAAAACGCCAATCTTCTCGATAGAAGCTGAAAATGCAGTGATCAATGGGACGCCTGCCGGATCTGAGCTGCCGCTCATCCGGAATGATGCCTTTGCGAAGTATGCTTCAGGAGGCAAGTATGTGAATGGAATTACTTCCTACGACGGAGCGGAGCGGAATCTTGAAATTAAAGATATCGTCGTGCCGAAGGCTGGAACTTACAAGCTGGTTGTCACCTATGCGAATGGAGAAAGCGCAGGTACACACGCCTATAACAATGATGTTGTGGAGCGATACGCGCAAATCAGCGTAAATGGTGCTGAACCGCAAACCGTATACTTTAAAAATACGGTCTCATGGCAGCAATTCAACACTCAGACCATTGATGTTGAACTAAAAGCAGGAAGAAATACGATACGATTCTCCAATAATAATACGTATGACGGCGGCTCTAATCCTTATGGCGGAAGTGGGACTCCAAGCTTTACTCCCTATACGGCCGTACCAAATCAGTATACGCCAGCTTTCGACCGATTTGATCTTTATCCGCAGCTAGCTGTCGCTAACGATAACAGCGGAGGTGATAATGGCGGGGGCAACAATGGAGGCATTCCTCCGGTTGATCCAATCGACCCTGATTCAGTAAATATAAGCGATGGAGTGATTACAGTTGATGCGCAGCAATCGGGCAATACAGCGACTGCGACCATTGAAGCGAAGAATGTAAGGATGGTGGATCAAATTACCGTCGCTTCCCCATTTGGTATGTTCCAGCTTCCTGCTGCGGCAATTGATCTTGAGGCTTTAGGACAACAATTGGGAAGCGATGACTGGAAGCTTTTTGTTAGCTTAACCGTGCTGCCGGATAATGAACAGCTTGTGATATCAAAGTCCATCCAGTCCTCCAACGGAGAAGCTATTGGAAAAGCAATCGAGTATAAAGTATGGGCAGAAGCGAATGGAAAAACCGTGGAAATTACGAACTTTAATAGGTTGTATGCTCGGCCTACATTACAGCTTGTTACTTCTGTGGATAGTCGGTATACGACTGTTGTAAGAATAGAGAAGGACGGCACATTCTCATTCGTTCCAGCTGTATTCAATGGCACAGAAGTCACATTCTTCAGTCCTAAAACAGGAATATTTATAATGACCACAACCAACAAGACTTTTGAGGATATGAAGGGGCATTGGGCAAAGGATGCTGTTGAAAAACTGGCTTCCAAATGGATTGTAAACGGAGTAGGAGAATCGGAATTCGCTCCGAACAAAACGACATCTCGCGCTGAATTTGCGGCAATGATTGTTCGAGCATTAGGTTACGCATCAGGATCAGGAACAGCGTCGTTCAAGGATATCTCAACTGACGCATGGTATGCAGGCTCTATCGGTACAGCCGTTGAGTTGGGATTGGTGCAAGGAGGAACGGACGGTAATTTCCGGCCGAATGATACGATAACGCGTCAAGAAATGGCAATTATTTTGAACAAAGCAATTGCTCTTTCAGGCAAACAGCCAGTATCGGAGACGGCAACTGCTGAGTTCAAGGACTCGGATGAGATTGCAGATTGGGCGAAGCAAGATGTAAGCAAGGCTGTTCAAGCGGGCTTGCTCATAGGGACTCCAGACGGGCAATTCCAGCCGGAGCAATCTGCAACCCGGGCGGAAGCAGCGACTGTCATTCTTAGACTTCTACTGAAAACAGAATGGATAAACTAAAGAAATTGGGAGTCAGATGCTGCCAGGGTTTTTGATAGAGGAGAAAGGTAATGAGGGATCGTGCTGCTGCACGGTCTCTCTTTTTTATTTGAATGTTCAACATTCTCGTTATCTCTTATGATCAATAATGATCTTTCCATTGCGAGACGGCCGGCTAAGCCGATCTTTAACGTTGAGGAGTCCAGATCAAGCGGCATCGGCGGAGAGAAGGCAAAGGCTCGTCACTGCAAGCTAATGATGCGAGAAAGCAACTGGATATTGATCCATGAGCCGACGAACCGTCGCTAATAGAATTAAAAAAACAATTCACATCTATGAAGGGGATTGTGTCATCTTAGAATAGATCAATAATCAATGAGAATAGGTCATTGTTTCGAAATTGTACATATTTTATACTAACTTCAACAAGAATCGTGAAAACGCTTCCAAAAAAACGGATGACTCATCATCTGCCCTTTGGTCTTTTATATGTAAAAGTAACTATGCCTCTTTTGGGAGCGTTTACCCTGGAAGCCCCATTTGGCATGAAGTTAGCCGGGCAAGCAGAATTGTAAGCAGACAGCCTGACGATGTGATGAAGTTTGTTGTTAGAGTGTTTTTCGAGCAAAAGCGGATCAATCCAACGGGATAACCGGTACGTTCTGTACGTCGTCGGAACGGCTAACATGTAATTGGAATTTTCTCGGTGAATAACCAGTCACTTGTTTGAACTGCCGGCAGAAGTGCTCCACATTTTGATAGCCGCATTTAAATGCAACCTCGGCAATGCTTGGGGAGCTATAAAACAAATATTCCTTGGCAAGCCGAATCCGGCTGCTGATAACATCTTCTATGCATGAAATACCGAAGGTCTTTTTGTAGATGGTTTGCAGATAGCCCGGGCTGATTCCGATAAATCCTGCCATTTTCGGTACCGTCCAATGATCGCCCGGGTTGTTTTGAATGGCTGCACGAAGTCTTAACATCTCGTAATATTGCGTATCCGAGCCATCGAAGGAATAGGATTCCAATAATTTGTTGAATAAAGTTCGAAGCAAGTAATCGATGGTAGATTTTTTGTAAGCTCTACTGAAATTGTGCTCAATAACGAGCAATTCGAACAGCTTGTTGCAATAGTCAGGATCGTCTAACGAAAATGGAATGCCAAATGGCAGGGAAGTCTTTGATACGTAGGGTTCATCCGACTCGAAACGAATCCAGTCATTTACATATTTTTCGCCGCAGGCCTTATAATATATTTTCTGATGTGCCCGGTACAGGACAGCGCTATGAGATGGATAAGTTCTGAGCGCCCCATTCACCCAGAATTGAGCGGGGGTTTTTGTAATCACAAGGAGCCAGCAATGATGGCCTTGAGGAATATCATATACGAAATTGCTGTCATGCACAGCATCGCTTCCTACATAGTGGATATGGTTCATCCGTTTGAATCGCCCCTTCAACAGCATCGTATTCCAACTTCGTTGTTCACCTAAGAGAATATCATATACTACTTAATTGTTTAATAGTAATCGGCAAGATGAAATCCTGTCATAGGAAGCGAGGATGAAAGATGAAGAACTTAGATAACAAAGGAATTCCCGATGCGTACATGAAAGCGGCTGCGAGCGGCAAACAAGGAATAGTGCGGGAGTTTTCTTATCCTGTTAATAACTATATTAACAAGGAGCGCCAACTCGTAACGGATCGCCTGATTGATACTAGGGAAGCGGGAAGACCTACGGTTAGCGGTGAGACGATCATGAAAAACTGCAACGTCTATTTCCCTGCCGGCTACGACGATCGAGATGTTGACACCCGTTATCATGTGTTGTATCTGCTGCATGGAGTAGGAGGAGATCAATATGAGTGGTTGCGCGGCAGCGGGAGTGAGAGCGGTCGTCCTATCCTATGCAATATAATAGATAATCTTATTGCGAACGGTGATATCGATCCGATCATCATGGTGATGCCAAATGGAAGAAGCACACATGATTGGACGGATCGTACCTTTAATTCCGAAGGGACTAATATGCTCGGGTTCTATTATTTTGATTATGAGCTGAGATATGATTTGATCCCTTTCATAGAATCAACTTTCAAGACGTACGCGAATATTAGTGAGACGTCTCCTGAAGCAGTCGAATACAATCGGATGCACAGGGCAATCGCAGGTCTATCCATGGGGGGGATGCAGGTATTGAATCTTATCCTTGGGGGCTTTCGATGCGATTCTGCGGCTATTACGGGAATGGTCAGCGAATGGGGGAACGGTCTTGTCACCACTGTTCCCGCGCGCGGTATGACTGATCTGTTCGCTTATGCAGGCGCCTTCTCTAACGCGCCCTCCTCGAGCAACGGCAAGCAATTGGGTGCGAGCATCGCATTAAACGGCCATAGGCTTCGACTGTTGTATATGACATGCGGAGATGCCGACGGTGTATCGATTGATTGCTACAATAAATCGATCGACCAGCTCACGGATAATGGGGGGGATTATATCGATGCGTATTGCCACGTCCTAATTAAGGATGGGGTCCATGATTTTCAAGTGTGGAATCATGGGGCATATCAATTTACCCGTATGTCCTTCAGGAATGTAGAGGCACATTAACATGAGCATGATACCAAACACAATCAGACTGCCTCGTCTGATCAGCGACGGCATGGTCTTGCAACGTAATACACAAGTGAAAATATGGGGCTGGGCGCCGGCGGATCAAGTCATTTCGATTCGATTCTTAGATCAAAACTGCAGCACTGCGGTGAATGAGGATGGGGAATGGCAGGTAACGTTGGGAACAGGGGACGCGGGCGGCCCTTACGACATGGTAATCGAGACCATTGACGGCACAGCACAAATTAAGATTACTAATATTCTGTTAGGCGATGTATGGCTTTGTTCCGGACAATCCAACATGGAAATGAGAATGGTCTCTCTGAAGGACATATATCCGGATGAGATTAAGCACTCCCGTAATGATTGCATACGGCAGTTTCAAGTTCCAATGACGTATGACTTTATACAACCGAAAGCGGATATTGAATCCGGATTTTGGGAGTCGGCGGATCAACAGAGCGTCTTAAATTTCACTGCAGCAGGGTATTTTTGTGCGGTGAAGCTTTTTGAACAATATCGGGTTCCCATAGGTCTAATCAGCGCGAGTCTGGGAGGGGCTCCTGCCGAAGCCTTTATGAGCGAGGATGCTCTGTCCCTATTCCCGGAATATATGACAAAATTGCAGAAGATGAAGGATAGAGCCTATCTGGAAGCTTTGATTAAAGAGGATCAAGATTCATTGGAAGCATGGCGTAATAAGCTCAATCAGGATGACGAAGCCATTTCCGATGACGGTCAAACGTTAAACGAAACAGACAGCGACGTTTCATTCTGGCCGCACATTAAAGTCCCGTCCTATTGGGAAGAGGAAGGAGTTGGCTCCTTCAATGGCGCTGTATGGTTCCGAAAAGAAGTTGAAGTACCCTCTTCATTAACTGGAGGCCCGACTAAACTTATTCTGGGACATATCGTGGATGAGGATACCGTTTATATCAACGGTACTATGATTGGAACCGTACCGAACCAGTATGTGCCGAGAAATTATGTAATTCCCGAAGGGCTGCTGAATATAGGGAAAAATACAATATTGGTTCGAGTAGTCAATTATTCCGGTAAAGGCGGTTTTTATAAAGGTAAGCCCTATCATTTGGAGATCGGAGACCAACTTATCGATTTAAGCGGCGATTGGCAGTATTGGGTCGGTGCCAAGTGCGATCCGTTGCCTGCCCCTAACTTTGTCCAGTGGGGACCGGCAGGCTTGTATAACGGAATGATTGCTCCGGTTGTCCGTTACGCAATTAAAGGCGTTCTCTGGTATCAGGGAGAATCCAATGTAAGGCAGCCTGATGAGTATGAAGATTTGCTTAAAACATTGATTTCGGATTGGAGAGGCAAATGGGGCTCAGAGGGGTTCCCGTTCTTATATGTGCAGCTGCCAAACTTTCAGGAGGCTTCGGACAGACCTGCCGAGAGCAGTTGGGCAGAATTGAGAGATGCGCAGCGAAGGACGCTAGCCGTACCGGGTACTGGCATGGCTGTTGCCATTGATATTGGTGAATGGAACGATATTCATCCTGTTAACAAAAGAGACGTTGGATACCGACTAGCTCTTGCTGCACGCAAAGTCGCTTATGGCGATGATTCGGTTGTCGGTTCCGGGCCTGTGTATCAATCGGCGAAGCAGGAGGGAAACCGGATTGTACTAAGCTTTAGCGACACTGGCAGCGGATTAATCGTTAAGGATGGAGGAATGCTTCGGCATTTCGCTATTGCGGGAGCAGACCGAGCGTTTGTATGGGCGAATGCTAGAATTGAGAATAACGGTGTGGCGGTGTGGCACGAGCAAATTTCCAATCCTGTCTATGTGAGGTATGCCTGGGCTGATAATCCCGAAGGTGCCAACTTATATAATAGTGAAGGGCTTCCTGCATCGCCTTTCACAACGGAAAAGCTCTCACCAAACTAGAGGGGCTGATCACATCCCATCATTTGAAACCGAATCAGGAGGAATTAGCAATGGAAGATTTACAGGTGAAATTGGCTAGCGCGGTAGGTAAAGTGCCGCCGCAAGGAAATCCGCTTGTCTCGCACAAGTTTGGAGCAGACCCATACGCTCTTGTATATGATGACCGCGTCTATCTGTATATGACAAATGACGTACTGGAATATAGCGAGGATGGAAGCGTCAAGGAAAATACGTACAGCAACATTAACAAGATCGGCGTTATTTCCTCTGCGGATCTGGTGAACTGGACGGATCATGGAGTTATAAATGTTGCAGGTGCTGAAGGAGCGGCCAAATGGGCGACTCAATCATGGGCGCCTGCTATTGCCCATAAAGTAATTAATGGACAAGATAAGTTCTTCCTTTATTTTGCAAACAATGCGAGCGGAATTGGCGTGCTGGAAGGCGACAGCCCAACTGGCCCTTGGAAGGATCCAATCGGAAAAGCGCTGATCTTAAGATCGACTCCTGGAGTCGAGAAGGTTACCTGGTTATTCGATCCGGCTGTGCTCGTAGACGATGACGGCAAGGCTTATATTTACTTCGGCGGCGGGGTGCCGGATGGCAAGGATGAAAGACCGGATACAGCAAGGGTTATGCAGCTTGGAGATGATATGACCAGCGTAGTAGGCGAAGCACAGGTTATCCCGGCCCCATATATGTTTGAGGATGCAGGTATTAATAAATATAACGGTACTTATTACTTTACGTATTGCTCGAATTTCTATACCGGTGTCCGTCCGGAGGGAAGCCCTCCTGCAGGTGAGATCGCCTATATGACCAGTGAAAGTCCGATGGGACCATGGACATACCGGGGGACGATTCTGAAAAATCCAGGTCATTTCTTCGGAGTAGGCGGCAACAACCATCATGTTATCTTCGAGTATAAGAATATCTGGTATATTGCCTATCATGCTCAAACATTGTCGAAAGCGATGGGAGTTCCGATGGGGTATCGTTCTACCCAACTGAATGAGGTTAAGTTCCAGGATGCCGATCAATCCATTCAAGAGATTACGGCAACTTACGAAGGGGTGCCGCAAATTCAGTCTTTTAATCCCTATGAGCGTGCAGAAGCGGCAACAATCGGATGGAATGCGGGAATTGCAACGGAAGCTTCTTCTGACGGCAGCTTAGCCGTAACCGATATTGACAATGGTGATTGGATCGCCTTATCCAAGGTAGATTTCGGAAGTAACGGCGCTTCCAGGTTTGCTGCGTCTGTATCGGAAGCAGGCTCAGCTGCTGTAATAGAGATGCGGCTGGATGCAGCTGATGGAAAGCTGATCGGAACCTTGCAGATCCAGGAAACAGGTGCCGAAGGGGCGGAATTCCAAACGGAGGTAAGCGGTGCTGAAAATGTACATGACTTATACCTGGTGTTCAAGGGACAGCCTGACAGTAAGCTATTTAAGCTGCATAGCTGGCAGTTCGTCCAATAAGCATAGTATGGTGAAGAGGATCGCGGCGGGAGAGCGCTGCGGTCTTTTTTTTTGCAGTCCGGAAAGGATAAGCGGGCATCATTGTCGCTAAGCGTTGCCTCGGCTTGTTGATAGCTATGTTCTACTCGCAACAAAATAACAGCGCTTACAAATTGGTAAACGGATGAGAAGTGAAGTAAAGAGTTGAATGTTGTTTTAGCATATCGACCATCGCATAATTAATTTGTAGTCAATCAACAGCTAAACTATTGAAATTGGGGGATGCAAATGAGCAAAAAATCATTAATAGGGGCAAAAGGGGTATCTTTATTATTGCTGACTTCATTAATCCTCTCTGCCTGTTCAGGAGACAACACCACGAGCAATAAAGAGCCTGATACGGCTCCGACCAATCAGCAGGAGCAAAACGAGACGACAAACGTCAACGAGGGGCCGCTCACTAAATATGATCCGCCTATCGAAGTATCATTTGTTCGAGATTTGAACGATGTCGTGGAAAATAATGTACTCAGCGTATTGCAGGGCGAAACGATCGAGGATAACCGCTGGTCTCGACTGTACGAGGAACAACTGGGCATTAAGATCAAATATGATTGGATTGTCAAAGGTGCATCCACTTCCGACCAGTATTTGCAAAAAATCAATGTTACACTTGCTTCCGGAGATCTTCCAGATGTCATTCCTGTTAACGCAACACAGTTGAAGCAATTGGCCGATTCTGACCAGATTGAAGATTTGACGAAGCTGTATGAACAGTACGCTTCTCCGCTAACGAAAAAAGTGCTCTCCCAGGAAGGCACGAGCCCGTTTGATGCGGTTACTTACGATGGCAAGCTGATGGCGATTCCACAGCTCGAATCATCGATTGAACGGTCGATGTATATTTGGATCCGCACGGACTGGCTGGAAAAATTAAAATTGCAGCCGCCAAAAACGGTCGCTGATGTCCTGGCAATTTCGAAAGCGTTTACAGAAAATGATCCTGACGGAAATGGCCAAAAGGATACGTTTGGTCTCGGGCTTACAAAAGACTTATGGGGAGGCGCGATGGGGCTGGAAGGATTCATGGCCGCATACAACGCTTATCCGAATATGTGGGTTGAAGATGCTTCCGGCAAGCTGGTATTCGGCAGCATTCAACCGGAAGTGAAAAAGGTGCTTCAAGTACTCCAGGATATGTCCAAAAACGGACAGATCGACCAAGAGTTCGGAATTAAAGACGGCGGCAAGGTGTCGGAGCAAATTTCCGCAGGAAAAATCGGGATGGAGTACGGCGAGCAATGGAACTCGATCTGGCCTCTTCAGCTCAACCGCAATAATGATCCGAATGCGCAGTGGCAAGCGTTCCCGATTGTATCAGAATCGGGAGATGCGCCAAAGGTGCCTCTCAAATTCAGCACGACCCGGTTCTTTGCAGTCAAGAAAGGGGCAGCTAATCCGGAAGCCGTTATCAAAATGTTCAACTTGCATCTAGAGAAAAACTGGGGTGAGAGTGCGGAGTTCGACAAATACTACGCGCCGCCTGAAGCGGAAAGCGTGTGGCAGTTGTCCCCGGTTACCCCGTATCCAGCTATGAAAAATGTGGACGCATTTAGAGCCATTGACGCCGCCCGTAAAGCCGGCGATACATCGACCTTGAAGGGTGAAGCAAAGACGATTCAAGAGAAATTGGAATCCTTTGCGTCGGGAACAAAAGAAGGCTTCGCATTATGGGGCTGGGAACGGATTTATGGCGAACAAGGCTCTATGGGCATTGCCGATCAATATGAGAAAAACAATCAATTTCTGATGGAAAAATTCGTCGGAGCGCCGACGCCGACGATGGTTGAACGCAAAGCGACACTCGATAAGCTGCAAACGGAAGTATTCGTCAAAATCATTTTAGGCGAGTCGATCGATACGTTCGATCAATTTGTAGAGAACTGGAAGAAGCTTGGCGGAGATCAAATTACGCAAGAAGTGAACGAGTGGTACGAATCAACGAAATAATCGTTTGGGCTAGAGGAAGAAAAGAGTAAGCAGTTTTCTTCCTCTGCCTCATTTTGCTCACAAATGTGGAGGATAAAGATGAGAGCGAAATTTATTAAAGAAATGCCGCTGCATATGATGATTTTACCGGGATTGCTCCTGATTGTTCTGTTTTCGTATATACCGATGGCAGGCATCGTAATTGCGTTTCAAAAGTTTATTCCGGCAAAAGGGTTATTCGGAGATCAAAAATGGGTTGGCTGGGGCAACTTTGAATATGTTATGAGCTTGCCGAACTTTTCAACCGTTCTTTGGAATACGCTGTTTATTGCTAGTTTAAAGCTGCTGCTAGGTTTGATCGTTCCGATCATCTTCGCCGTTTTACTAAACGAGCTCAAAAACAGGGTCATTAAACGTTCCGTTCAAACCGCGATTTATTTACCCTATTTTCTTTCCTGGGTTGTACTTGGCGGCATATTAATCGATATTCTTTCCCCGTCAGGCGGCATTGTAAACTCATTTCTCGGAATGCTTGGCCTGCCGAAAATCTTTTTCCTTGGCGATAACAGCTGGTTTCCTTTTTCGCTGATTACATCGGATGTATGGAAAAACTTCGGGTATGGAACGATTGTTTATCTGGCAGCAATTACTAGCATCGATCCTGGCTTATACGAGGCTGCAACGATGGATGGCGCCAATCGTTGGCACAAAATATGGCATATTACGATTCCGGGTATGCGAATGGTTATCGTACTTCTGACTGTACTGAGCCTCGGTCAATTATTGAATGCCGGATTTGACCAGGTATTTAATTTATATAGTCCGCAGGTATATGAAAGCGGCGATATTCTGGATACGTTCGTCTACAGAATCGGTTTGTTAGACGCACAATATGGAGTAGCTACTGCGGTAGGCTTTTTCAAATCGGTCATATCGCTCACTTTAATTTCTACTTCCTATTTGCTAGCTTACCGGTTTGCGAAATATCGGATTTTCTAGAGGAGGGCGAACAGTGGTTACAGACACAAATGCAGTGAAAAGCAAACGTTACGAATGGTTTCCATTCGTGAATACAATTTTTCTCATATTAATATCACTCCTTTGCGTGCTTCCGTTAATTCATATTATTGCGGTTTCATTTAGTTCAAGCGCGGCGGCTTCTGCGGGATATGTAAAGCTGTGGCCTGTTGATTTTACGCTTGCTTCTTATAAATACACGGCAAGCCGCAATGAATTTTGGGAATCGATGCTTGTTTCCTTGCAGAGAATCGGCATGGGAACTCCGCTAAGTTTACTGCTGACCATATTGGTCGCTTATCCGCTTTCGAAAGAGACAAATGCTTTTCGATTCAGATCCATCTATGCTTGGATTTTCTTCATTACGATGCTTTTCAACGGGGGATTGATTCCTTGGTACATTACGATTAAGGAATACGGATTGCTCGATTCGATTTGGGCGTTAGTTTTGCCTGGAGCAGTGCCCGTGTTCAGCATTGTATTGCTGCTTAATTTCTTTCGGGAAATTCCGAAGGAGCTTGAGGAGGCGGCTGTAATGGATGGCGCAAGTCATTGGAGGATTATGTGGACCATTTTTGTTCCGATCTCCAAGCCGGCACTGGCAACGCTGGCATTATTCTCGCTCGTTGAGCATTGGAACAATTGGTTCGATGGACTGCTGCTTATGGGCAACCCGTCCAATTATCCTCTTCAAAGCTATATTCAAACGATTGTCATCCAACAGAACCTGTCGAATATGTCACGCGATGCGATGCTTAATATGGCCCTTATTTCAGACCGCACCTTGAAAGCATCTCAGATCTTTCTCGGTTCGCTGCCAATCATTTTGGCTTATCCGTTCCTGCAGAAGTATTTTGTGAAGGGCATCGTGTTAGGCAGTGTGAAGGGATAATTCCGCTGCTACTTCGTTTAGTTTTCATATAGAAGACTGTTGGAAAACAGGTTATAATGAGTAAAAATTGTTGGGGGTATCATTTCTTGTATCGACCGGAGTTTTCGCTGCGGAATACGATTTTTCTTAGATTGATTATCACCTTTTTGCTCATTTTGCTGCCTATTATTCTGTTTGGGGTTTATCAGTACCATTCGATTATGCAAAGTGCAAGCAGTGACATTACCAAATCAGCAACTTCACAAATTAACTTTTATCTCAGCGATCTGGAGAACGAGATTGAGCGTATCAAACTACTCCAATATAGTCTGCTGGAAGATGAGAATTTGAATGAATTGGCTTTAACGTGGGAACGGATGGATACGATAGAGCGGACGGAGAGCATGAATCTCATCATGAAACGTCTGTTCACTGTCCAGAACAGCAGCATGTATATTAAAGATGTAAGTGTACACATTGCATCGATCGGCAGGACGATGTCGGCTGAGGACGGTGTGCGCGACTTGGATGTACAGCGGTTTAAGGACATCCGTTCGGTATATGGCGGTAAAGATTCGCAGATTATGGAGTGGAACGGCCGATTGTTTCTTGGGTTTGCCAAGCTAAGAGGAATAAAAGGGGCGGAGCCTTTTTTCACCGTTGAGATTGAGCTGGATGTTCAAAGACTGCGAGATGCGCTCGCCCAATTCAACACGTATTCCGGAAGCGGCACGGTGCTGCTTTCGGAGAATGCCAAGGTCGCATTGACTAGCGGGACGGGAGAATTGGCTGAAGCTAATATGCCGCAGTACATTCTGCAAATGCAAATGCAATCAGACGACCCTCTTGAAGCGCAGCCCGTGACGATAGAGGGGAAAGAGTACTATTCCTTAATGGCTCATTCATCGAAACTGGAGTTGTCGATTTACCGGTTTATTCCCGAACAGGTTGTCCAGCAGCCGCTTCGCAAGTTTTACAATCTGGCATGGGTATTTGCTGCAGCTGCATTAGCGATTACAGCAGCTTTTGCGATGGCTACCTATCGGTTCATACACAAACCGATGCTGACACTGGTGAAGAGCTTTAGAAAAATGGAAAATGGCGATTTGGATATCCACATTGCGCATGAATCCAAAGACGAGTTCCGTTACTTGTACGGAAGGTTTAATCAGATGGTAGCGAATTTACGCTCCTCAATCGATCAAGCCTACAAACAGAAAATATTGGCGCAAAGAGCGGAATTGAAGCAGCTGCAGGCGCAGATCAATCCACATTTTTTATATAACAGCTTTTTTATTCTGAATACGATGGCGAGGACCGGGGACGTAGAACGAATTGAGCAGTTCACAACGCTGCTTGGCGAATATTTCCAATTTGTAACGAGGAATGCCTCGGATATGGTGTCATTGGAACAGGAAATTCATCACGCGAGAATGTATACAGAAATTCAGGAAATGCGCTTTTCAAGACGAGTGAGCGTTCGATTCGATGCGCTGCCCGAGGAACTTAGGAAGCTGCAGGTGCCTCGCCTCATTATTCAGCCAATCATTGAGAATGCATTTGAGCATAGCCTTGAAAAAAAAATGAAGGATGGAGTCATTGTTGTTCGTTTTCTATCGAATGAGGGTATGGTTGGCGTCATTGTAGAGGACAACGGAGGAAGATTGACCGATGAGGCGATGGAGCGAATAGCGGAAGCTTTGCAACATGAGGATGACCGGTCTGAAACGACGGGAATGGTGAACATCCATCGTCGAATCCGGATCACATCAGGTGATGGATGCGGGCTGATAACGGAGCCTAGTGAGCTTGGCGGCTTGAAAGTGACCATCGTACTTTCCGTTGGAGGTGAGCATGAAAATGTACAGGATGCTAATCGTTGACGATGAAGAAATCATTACGGACGGATTAATGGACATATTTAGCAGCTTGGATCTAAATCTGGATCTATACAAAGCGTATTCCGGCCAAGAGGCGCTAAGTTTGCTCAACCGTACGAGAGTGGATATCGTTTTATCGGACATATGCATGCCTGGTATAGACGGGCTTGAACTGATGGGCAATATTCGTCAGAGCTGGCCGCAGTGCAAGATCATATTTCTGACAGGTCATAATGATTTTGACTATGTTTATCAGGCTATTCAAGCACCAGGCGTTCAATATGTGCTTAAAAATGAAGGTTATCCGAAATTGATTGAAGCTGTAAAGCGCGCGTTAAAGGATATAGAAGAAGCGATGCATGTCAAAGATTTGATCCGCCAATCCCGAGAAAAGCTCAACATTTTGGAGACGCTTGCACAAGGGGATTATTTTCGATTTTTATTTCAAAATGGGAAAATGCAAGATTTAGAGGAAGATTTCGAGCGATTGCATATACCGTTAAATCCATTCTTACCAGTACTGCTCGTGCTTGGAAATTTAACGTATTTCAATCAGTCCTCCCATTCTTATTCCGATCGCCAGGAATCCGCTTTAGCTGTGAAGTTTTTGGCGGAGACGTTTCTGGCGGAGAGAACGGTCAGCATGGGCATGATCGATCGGTATGGAGATATGATATGGCTGATTCAGCCTGATCAGCCGAGTGAAGAGGGCGGATGGGACTACGAGCAGACGGTCATGTTTTTGGAAGGGACATTCGAGCTGATTCAGCAAGCTTGTCTGGATTCATTGGATGTAACGATGGCTGTCACGTTATGCAGCCAAGCAATCACTTGGGAGTCGCTTCCTGTCTCGTATGACAAGATGAGACGACAACAGCACTTTAGGGTTGGAGACGGCAATCTAATGGTTCAGAAGGTGCAGTTGAACGAAGCAGCAGCTTACTCATCTGTATCCTCGGCCCGGGATCGTTCGCTGCATACCAAATCTGAAGCGTTGGCTATTCATTTGGAAGCGGGCAGACGGGAAGAGTTTCTTCGGTTATTTGATGAGTTGACTGTGCAGGCAGCTGTAGAAGAACGGAACGGAGAGGCATACCTGACCGAGCTCTATTATGCCCTGTCTCTTCCTATAATCTCCTATATCAATCGATGGGAAATGCAAGATAAAGTGGGTATCTTCAGCCTTTTGCAGTCGAAAGTCTACCGTTCATGGGCGGAGTCTTTTATTTTATTGCGTGATTCAGCAGAATTGCTTTTCTCTGCGAGGAGAAGCGGGGAGCGTAATCGGGCAGCCCATGTCATCCAGAAAATATGCTCTTATATTGAAGAGCATATAGCCGAGGATCTTTCACTTGTTCGATTGGCAGATGTCATAAGCTTTAATCCTTCGTATCTGTCGCGGTTGTTTAAACAGGAACAGGGTGTCAATCTGTCGGAGTATATAGAGGAGACCCGTATCCGCAAAGCGAAAGAATTGCTCGGAATGGAAGAAATTAAGGTTGCCGAGGTCGGTGCGCGTATCGGATACGAATCGCCGCAATCGTTTACTCGTCTATTCAAAAAACTGACCGGAATAACGCCGCAAGAATATCGAATGTCGTTCGAAAACAGTCATGGAGCGTAACAGGGCACTTTTTCCAAAGTGCCCATTTTACGTCTTTTTTGACCTTCCATTACGAACAGTTTGATATGCGCCCAAAAAACTTAACTTTTATGGTAAAAATGTTTAAATTGTCCATTCGAGAAAATAAATTGCTTAAAAATTCAAACCTTTTTAAGGAGAATTTACATCGTGAAGTTTAGGTAACGTAGATATACTAAAAATAGCAAAGTGAATAGGAGGGGCAGTTACTTCTCTTTGTAAAGTAAGCTCTAATATTTTTGTAATCGCTATCAATTACTTTAATGTAAAAATATTGGTTATTACAAAAAGGAGATAAGAACGATGAGAAAAGGAAAAATCTCTATCCTAACCTGCTTCCTTATTGCAGCCATGATTGTTGCTTGTATTCCTAGCGTCGGATACGCGCAAGGGGATACGGTTTTCACTCTGAACAAAAGTTCAGAAAATGCGCTGCCCGATGAAACGATTGAAGTTACGGTGAATGGAAACGACTTAAAGGACCTCTATGCTTATGAAGCATGGATTACCTTCGATTCTGATGTTGTCGAGTTTGTAAAGGCGGATTCAAAGCTGGAAGGTTTTATGGTTCCGCCAAAAATAGATAACGGAAAAATGACAATAGCCTTCACAAAAATTGGAAAGAAGAGCGGGGAGCAAGGAAGCACATCATTGAGTACCCTTGTCTTCAAAGGGAAGGCTCAAGGAAATCCTAAATTTAAGCTGATAGCAGTAAAGACAGTAGATTCGAATTTGGCCGCAACCGTCTATATTTATGGAAGCGCATTCGAGGATCTGGCGGGCTATGATTGGGCGAAAAAGGAAATAGAAACGCTTGCAGCCTCGGGAGTAATTAAGGGAACGTCAGCGACTGCTTTCAGCCCAGGAGCTAATATCACAAGGGCAGATTTCATTAGCTTGCTGGTAAGAGCATTAAAACTAAATGCAGAAATCGACAGCAATTTTATTGATGTAGCACAATCCGACTATTACTACAAAGAAGTAGCAATTGCTAAAAAATTAGGAATTGCTCAAGGAGCGGGCAATAACCGGTTTGAGCCAAGAACAAGCATATCCAGACAGGATATGATGGTGTTGGCCGCACGGGCAATGAAAATTGCAGGAAATCCGCTGGACGAATCCGCTGCAGATTTAAGCAGCTTCAGTGACGCTAGCGAAGTAGCCGCTTATGCAGTCAGCCCTTTATCGCAACTGGTCAAGTCGGGAATTATCAAGGGTGAAAATGGCTTGATTAAGCCAAATGGCACCGCAAATCGAGCAGAGGCAGCTGTGGTCATTTACAGGCTAATGAATAAGTAGATGACCTTTTCGCTATAAGATGGATTCAAATCAGAACCGCTTGGACATTGCAGCTGTATTAGTATTAACTGTGCTATAAATAGCACAGTAGTTAATTGCCAAACGAATAATGAAAGGAGGTGTTTACGTTGCCAGAGGCTGAAAGCAGCCCGTCAAATAAGAGTCAAATGCCACAATGAATCCATTCGTAGAGGAGGAGATTTGAAGTGAGAATTTGGACAAAATGGATAGCGATGACAATGATTTTAGCCCTTGCGTTCACGTTAATCCCGGGGATGGAAAGAGCAGCAAACGCAGCTGCCGCACTTACGCCAGCCTTGGCTAAAACGCCTGGAAACGCCAATCCGTTATTTACGCAAAAGTTTGGTGCCGATCCGTTCGCAATGGTGTATGACGGCAGAGTTTATGTGTACATGACCAATGACGTATTTGAGTACAATGCTGACGGAACCATTAAGGACAACGGCTATAGCCAGATTAATAAGATTACAGTTGTTTCGTCCGACGATATGGTGAACTGGACGGACCATGGAGAAATACTTGCTGCCGGTTCACAAGGTGCGGCAAAATGGGCAAATAACTCCTGGGCACCGTCAGCTGCTCACAAAACGATAGACGGCAAAGAGAAATTTTTTCTTTATTTCGCAGATAGCGCGAACGGCATTGGCGTACTTTCCGCGGATAGTCCGATTGGACCGTTTACGGATCCGATTGGAAAGGCTTTAGTTAATCGAAGCACGCCAGGGGCTAGCAATGTTACTTGGCTATTTGACCCTGCGGTGCTTGTAGATGATGATGGAAGCGGATATTTATATTTTGGCGGGGGTGTTCCGACGGGGAAAGAAGCTGACCCGGGCACAGCTCGTGTAGCGAAGCTTGGGGCAGATATGATTAGCTTAGATCTTTCTGCTAGCGAGGGAACCGTTAAACCGATCAATCCGCCATGGCTGTTTGAGGATTCAGGCATACACAAATACAACGGAAAATACTATTATTCCTATTGCACAAATTTCTCTAGCGGCCATCCGGCTGACATTCCTACGGGAGCTATTGCCTATATGGTCAGTGACAACCCGATGGGCCCGTTTACTTATGTTAAAACATTTTTGCCTAACCCCGCTGCTTTCTTTGGTGTTGGCGGCAACAACCATCATTCTATTTTTGAATTCAACGGCGAATGGTATATTACATACCATGCTCAAACACTAGCGAAAGCAATGGCTGAAAGCGGCACAGTGCCGCAAATGGGCGGGCAACCGCACGGGTATCGCAACACACATATCAATAAAGTAAGTTTTGATGAAGATGGAGTCATTCAGAACATTACTGCCGATTATGCAGGCGTTCCACAGATTAAAAATGTTGATCCATATACGAGAGTTGAGGCTGAAACCATAGGCTGGAACGGAGGTATATCGACTGAAAAGATTACCGAGCCCGGAGCTATGGTAAGCAGCATTAATCTGGCTGTCAGCAACATTAATGACGGGGATTGGACAGCTGTGTCACAAGTTGATTTTGGGGATGCAGGTGCCGGCGTATTTAAGGCCAATATTGCAAGCGGTTCCAGCGGCGGAACCATTGAGCTGCATATTGACAGTGCAGATGGCCCGTTGATCGGGACGGTTCCTATTTCCAACACCGGCGGAGAAAATAGCTGGCAGACAGAAGCAACAACCATCTCCGGCGCTGCTGGCGTCCATGATCTGTATATGGTATTCAGAGGAGCATCGACTGGCAATCTCGTCAAGGTAGATTATTGGCAGTTCGACCAAAAGAGCGAGAACCATGACCTTGTTGCAATTAACGCAACAATCGATAAACATAAGATCGATATTGTATCAGGCGCCAACGAGGCAACCATGCTGGTTACAGCCATTTACGCTGATGGAACCAGCGCGGATGTTACTGCTGATGCAGATGCCGTACCGGCGGAAAGCGATATTGCAAGTATCGATAACGGAGTCATAACCGGAGTCGGTTATGGCACAACAAGCATCGATGTAAGTTACGGCGGTCAAACAGATTCACTTCATTTGCTTGTGAAAGATTTGAACAGTGAGCTGACAGTGAACAAGATTACAGTTGATAATAGTGCAGTTACACTGGATTCTGGAACAACAGCCACATTTAAAGTAACCGCGGAATTTGTTGACGGACACACCGAAGATGTAACACGCAAAGCCACGTACAGCAATCCAAGTCCTGAAATCGCAGCAGTTTCCAACGGCACAATAACGGCAAAAGCTAGCGGTACAACCACTGTTGCTGTAAGCTATCAGGGAACAGTAGGAGACGCTGTAACAGCGCAAATAACGGTAACCGTTAATACGCCAACAATCGTGGCAATTGAGGCGGAAACAGCGGCTGAAAACACAGCCGATGCTTATGTCTCCGGTACGATAAGCGACCATACTTGGACTCTAGTCGATGGACAGTCCACGAAAGCGATGCTGTTCGGGCCTAATACTGGCTTTGCTGCATCAGCTACGGATGCAGCTTCACTCGCTGCCAATTCCAAACTTGGTTATAAGATTAATTTTCCGACTGCCGGAACGTACAATGTTTGGATTCTTGTCAAGAGTACCGGTTATGATTCGGACTCCGTCCACGTTGGATTAGATAATCAGTATAGATTTACTACAAACGGCATTGAAGCGGTAAGCCTCGGTCAATTCAAATGGGCTAATATTAGCGGCAACGGCGGCGGTATGTTTGGCGGCGCTACGTTGAATGTTACAGCCGGCGAACATGAATTGAACTTCTGGGGCAGAGAAGACGGTCTTGCTATAGACCGAATTTTATTAACCACAAGCAATGCCGCCACTGATCCTGTCTGGCCTTCAAACAGTGTTGCAGTTACAGGAGTAACGCTTGACAAGAGTACACTAAGCTTAACAGCTGGTTCAAACGAAATACTTACTGCAACTATTAACCCTGCCGATGCAACAAACAAAGCAGTAACTTTTGCTTCAAGCGATACGGGTGTTGCAACAGTAAGTGGCGCAGCTTATGATTCTGCAACAGGCACAACAAGTGTAACTGTTAACGCAATTGCAGCAGGAGATGCAGTTATTACTGTGACAACAGCAGATGGTAATAAAACAGCGGTAAGCAATGTAACGGTAACTCCATCCGTTGTGCCGCTATTGCCTACTGCAGCGCTTTCAGCAAGCAGCAGCGTAAATCCAGGCAGCAGCTTCTCAGTGGCAGTTAGCTTGGACAATATCGAACAAAACGTTTATGCCGAGGACCTCACGCTGACCTACGACTCCAGCAAATTTGATTATGTAAGTGCGGCAGGTGCTACGACCGACATTCAAATCGTAACAGAGGATAAAGCAACAAGTGGAGAAGTTAGGCTTATTGCCGCCAATATTGGAGGTGTAACCGGGGCCAGCACATCGGTTCTGAATCTAACCTTTAAAGCAAAGGCGGGGGTTCACAATACAACCGGTACAATTGCTCTGACCAAGGCAAGTCTCGGCGTGGCTCCTGAGGGAAGCGTAATTGAGGCGGAACTTGACAGTGTGAACATAGCAATTGGCCAAATTGTAGTCGTTGTTGATAAAACAGCATTGATAGCTGCTATCGCGAATGCTGAGAGCCTCTACGACGCAGCAGCAGTTGGCACACTGCCGGGACAATATCCGCAGGCAGCCAAAGATGCACTCGGTGCTGCAATCCATGCGGCAAAAGCTGTTAGAGACAACGAAAGCGTGACACAGTCTGAAGTTGAAAATGCTCTTGCCGCACTTATCAGCGCAGTAGACGCCTTTAGAGAAGCGGTTGTTAAAGAAGCGTCTGCCGACATCAATACGGATGGAAGCATCAACGTAGGTGACCTTGCGATTGTCGCTTACTACTTCGGTAAAGATTCCACTAGCGCAGAGTGGGCAACCTACAAGATTGCGGATATGAACGGCGATAATATGATCGATATCGTGGATCTTGCGTACATTGCAACCAAGATTCTCGAATAAGTTATCCGTTAGCTCATAATCTAATGGCTTCGCCCTTTGTAATCAGGAGGGCGGAGCCATTTTACTTTAATTTCCTTCGCTTATTTAGCAGCAAGTAAAATACAATACAAAACGACGAAGCACAGGTTCAAGCGCCCAGCAATGCGAACAAATAAGATCGGTAAAGAAATGCGAGGAAAGCAAGTGGCTAATTTTTTCAGACCAAGCTAGCTGCCAATCGACTTTTATTTGCTTGCAACTAAATTTTAAATCATAATAAAAATCATCAACACCAATAGATCTGAGGATGTGTCGCTTATGCAACAATTTTAAGAATTTGTTTAAAAAGTAGGAGGTTTAACAAAATGACTGAATCAAACTTTCATTGAACTTTCAGGGAAAAGGGAATTTTAGAATATTACTATAAAAGATAGAACTACAGAAGCGATGATTAATCGTGCAACTGTCATTTTTGAATCTGCAACAAATTTCCAAAAATCATTATCCAGTCGTTGCCATAGAGGGTACGAAGATACGATTGCCCGTATTATTAGGGAACAGCTCGAAATTATTTAGAACATCGGAGGATTGCATGTCCTGGAGCAAATTGAAGCAACAATTGGAAAGTTTCCTCTGTCCTGCATTGTTGGGGAGAGTCGAATATATTGCAACAAGCTACCGTTATTTACCTGATAAAGCAGGGCTTTGTTACATTGCGGTTGATAAAAAGAAAATATTCAATATGAGTGATGCAACAACATTAATCAGATGGTACCAGACGGAGCTTGAAATTAAGAATGATTCGGATATCGATATTCCTATCAGCAATGAAGAAATTGAAGCGGTCAGAAAAGATACCAAAGGGCTAGTTCCGGAGGAACGTCTAAAAGTAATTGCAAGAGGCAGAAAAATATCTGAACATGCAAAGGAGCTTTTGTCAGCACAGTCATCATTAAGCAAATCAAACTTTGTTGTTGTTGCTACTAAGTTTTTATCCGTTTCTATAGAGGAGAGCTTAGAGAGCAGTGATATCTTATTCAATATTTTAGCATTGGTGGACAGACGAGTTGGGAAAAAGCGGCTTTTAAACATGAGTGAGAAGATAAAATTGAAGCATCCAATTGTGCAGTATTTCTATGAACTGCGGCTTGGTGACTTGAACAGGTAAACAAAAGCCATAACTTGTTGAGCGTATAAAAGCAATCTGATTATTTTCAACCTGCCTTTCATGACTCTAATTCCTGCTCAGCTGCATCGGTTCGGTAATGTTTAGGGGAGATCCCTTTTATCTTTTTGAAAATTTTAGAGAAGAGCAGGGGATCGCTGTAACCGACGGAGCGGGAAATATCACCGATCGAAAGCTCCGCGGTGCCCATCATTTCGCATGCTTTATTGATCCGATAGCGGATTAAATATTCTTGAATGCTCATATTCATGCGCTGTTTGAATAACGAGCACAGATAGCTTCGATTGAGTCCGATGAAATGAGCAATTTCCTCAACGGAAATGTGCTGCGTATAATTGACCTCGATAAAATCCTTCACTTTCTCAACGTATCTTTCCGCACGGCTCTCCTTATTGCTTTGCGGCGTTATCGGACCATGGGCGATAAGCTCCGACAGCGTCATATAGAGCACCCCAGTCAGCCGGGTTTCCCATCCTTTGCGGTAATCCTTCGATTCAATCATCAGCTGCATATACTCGTATATAATATCGTCTCTGTCAAAGTGCAGAATTGGCGACGTCATCGTTAGGCCTGCTTGCTTGAGCAGCGATTCCGCCAGATTCCCGTTAAAACCAAACCAACAGTAAGTCCACGGGTTTAAAGGGTCGGCTTCATAATAAGAGATGACTTCGGGAACGATGAGAAACCCTTGTCCCTTCCCCAATTTATAGCTGTTGCCTCCTGCCTCGAAGATGCCTTCCCCGTCCAAAATATAATGAAGCAGATAGTGATTTCGAATGGCCGGGCCCAAATGATGCCTGGGAGCACATTCCTCCACGCCAAATTGAGTCAAATGCAGCTCAGTATGCTGTTTGCTGCGCGGGAAATATTCAATCATGGCCAATCTCCTTTGTTCAGAATTTCTAGCATTATAACATAATTAGTGAGTACGATGCCATGTACGGTGAATCCGAATATAATATATTATTTCTCTATAGCCGACTGATAGGTTCAAGCTTTAAACCATGTCGGGCGAACTGTGTTTATTATTGCTGCATAGGAAAATAGTTCAATTCGTTAATGGGAGAGGACGTGCGGAATGCTAGCGAATTTAAATTTGGAAGGAATGTGGAACTTTCAACTGGATGAAGGGAAAAGCGGACTTCAACTGCCCTTCAGCGATACGATACAGCTTCCCGGTACGACGTCATATGCGAAAAAAGGGACGAGAAATGAAACCGTCCATCTCGGACATTTGACGGATGAGTATGCTTATGAAGGCTATGCCTGGTTTTCTCGGGAAATCGACATTCCGAAAGAGCTTCTAGGGAAATGCTGCAATCTATTCCTTGAGCGTACAAGAGTGACTGCCGTTTGGATTGACGGTCAAGAGGTTGGCACTCAAAACAGCCTGTCGGCCCCGCACGTATACGATATAACTCCGTATGTCGGCAGCGGCAGACATCTGATCACCATTCGCGTCGACAATACCGATTACCCAACTAAAGGGGGGCATCTTACCTCTCCCGACACGCAGACCAACTGGAACGGGATTACAGGAAGGATCGAGCTTCAGTTTTATAACGAAACGCATTTGCGCAACGTCAAGCTTTACCCGAATGCAGCGGACAGGTCCGTAACGATTCGCACGGAGGCAGCTGGATCATTGGACGGCATGACGCTTACTGTTGCGGCAGAAAGCCTGAACGTGAAACACCGGCATATCGTTCCGCAGAAGCAATATTCCGTCAGCTCGGAGGAGCTGAGCATTGATTATCCATTGGGCGAAGAAGCGTTTCTTTGGGACGAAGAGAGCCCGGCGCTTTATCGAATAAGTTTGAGTTTATGCGATAGGGAAGGGAATGTGCTCGACGTTCACCTTGCGACGTTTGGCCTGCGGGACTTTTTATCAGCCGGGGATAAGTTTACGATTAACGGGCGAGTTACGTTTCTGCGCGGCAAGCATGACGGTCTATTGTTCCCGCTGACCGGGTTCGCTCCGACGACGGTGGAGGAATGGCTTAGCATTCTCGGTATTGCCCAATCGTACGGCATTAACCATTATCGCTTTCATACGTGCTGCCCGCCGGAAGCGGCGTTTACTGCCGCAGATATGCTAGGCATGTATATGGAGCCGGAGCTGCCTTTCTGGGGGACAGTTACGGACGAAAGCGATGAGAGACATAACGAGCAGGAGCAGCAGTATTTAATCCGCGAAGGATATGCGATGCTGGACGCGTATGGCAACCATCCGTCCTTCGTTATGATGTCGCTCGGGAATGAGCTTTGGGGCAGCAAAGCCAAGCTGAAAGACATTTTACGAGAATACAAGTCGTACGACAACCGCCGCTTGTATACGCAAGGCTCGAACAATTTTCAGTTTGTCCCGGTAATTCTGGAGGAGGATGACTTCTTCTGCGGCGTCCGATTTGCGCGAGAACGTCTCTTCCGCGGCTCGTATGCGATGTGCGACGCCCCGCTCGGACATATTCAGACGGATACGCCTGACACGATGAAGGACTACGATGAAGCAATCCATCCTTCCTCTGCGCGGGAAGAACTGGATGGCGAAGAACCGCGGAAGGGCGGGGAGATTCAGATTCAGTACCGAACGGAAGCGCGGACGGTGCTGGCGGACAATGCAAGCCTGGAGCTGGTCTCGCAAATACCGATCGTTTCTCACGAGATCGGCCAATTTGCTTTTTACCCGAATTTCAAGGAGACAGCAAAGTATACAGGCTCGTTGAAAGCGAGAAACTTTGAGGTCTTTCAACAGCGGCTGGAGGAGAAGGGGATGGCTCATTTGGCCGAATCCTTCTTCCACAGTTCGGGGCAGCTTGCTGTCGCTTGCTATAAGGAGGAACTGGAAGCGGCCTTCCGTACCAAGCGCTTGGCCGGATTTCAGCTTTTGGACCTGCAGGATTTCAGCGGGCAAGGCACTGCTCTCGTCGGTATTTTGGATGCCTTCATGGATTCGAAGGGCTTCATCTCTTCGGAGGAATGGCAGGCCTACTGCTCTGACGCAGTCCTGCTGGCACGCTTCCCGAAGTATCAATACATCGCAGGCGAGTGTTTCCAGGCGCGCATCGAGCTAGCCTATTATCGCAGCAAGCCGCTAATTTCCCGCGTTCTTCGCTGGGAGCTTTCCGACGAGCGGCAAGTGCATGCATATGGCAGCGTATCCATTTCAGCTGAAGGAGCAGGCGTGTTCCACATTGCTGATATTGAAGCAGCGCTTCCTGAAGCGACAGCTATGACGAAGATGACTCTCTCTCTGCAGATCGCGCAGACCGACATCAAGAAGGGTTATGATTTGTGGATGTATCCCCGCAGCATCCCAGCTGCGGAGCCAGCCGGGTTACATACCGCTCGGGATTGGAGTGACGATACGGAAGAAAGGCTGGCGAGAGGAGAGAGCGTTGTGCTGATTCCGAATTTGGAGCGTCTGGCACATTCCATTGAAGGATTCTACGCCACAGATTTCTGGTGCTACCCTATGTTCCGTTCGATTTCGGAGAGCATGAACAAGCCTGTTCCGGTCGGCACGATGGGACTTTTGATCGACAACAAGCATCCGGCGCTTCGGCTGTTCCCTTCCGAATCCTATTCCACCTATCCCTGGTGGTCGATCGTGTCTAATTCGCGGTCCGTCATTTTGGATGATGCTCCTCGGGGATTGTCGCCGATTGTACAAACCATCGACAACTTCGAGCGCAACCATAAGCTTGGCTTGCTCTGGGAATGCCAAGTCTTGCAAGGCAAGCTGCTCGTATGCGCGGTGGATGACGAACGCATTGCGGAAACGGCTGAAGGGAAGCAGTTTCTGGCCAGCATTTACAGTTATGCGGCTTCCGCCGTCTTCCAACCTGAAACGGTGCTCGGCATAGAAGACATTCGGAAGCTGTTGGTTCAAAATTAAGCTTTTCTGTCCTCAACGAACCCGGAGGCGGCCGCATCCGGGTTTTTTAGCGCGCTGCATATAAAAGCAAGAGAAACATCGTCGCTTCGCTGAAGCGGCAAGCCGCATCCCAATTTCCGTCTACATCCTTGACCTTATGAATATATTTCGTAGTAGTAAATCGGAAGCGGGGCAAGGGAGGAAATAGGAAAATGGAAGCTTATTCCGCGGGCTCTATTATACAGACAGGCAATGCGTCAAAAATACAGTCGGTTGACCAATTTATCGCTTTTATCCGTGATGCAAATGAGCTTCTTCAGAAGGAGTCGGATCTTTCGCCTGCCAATCGAACGGTCACGAATATCATTAGCCGCCTTTCACTTCAGCTTCGCTCCCGCTATATGCCGGAGGAAGTACAAGCCGTTCTCAGCAATGAGTACGTTCGAAAGAACCAACAGAAGTTGCGCGATAGCTTGTCGGAAGCCGAATTTCTCGCAGAGCTAAGCGATTCCTGGCAAATTCGCAAATCTGACGGTTCGGTGACGGATATTTTATCAACGCTGCCTTACTGGAATATCTACACCGCGCTTGTAAGTGAGGAACTATCCATGCTGCGCCAGATTGTTCGTCAGGATCGCAGCACCGATCCGATTGTTTTTGTAGGGAGCGGGCCGATGCCGCTAAGTCCTATTATTTTGCACCTGTTCAGTAATATGGAGGTTGTCTGCCTGGAAATGGATGCTGATGCTTATGATGCCTCAGTGTCGTTACTCGAGCATCTGGGCTTGGGGAATAAGGTTACGGTCGTCATGACCAATGGTTCAGAATTCGATTACCGCTCTTATAACCGGATTTTTGTGGCTAGTCTTGTACGGAACAAGCAGGCTGTATTAGAACGAATTCGTCGAACCTCACTGGATCCGCTAGTAGCTGTTCGCACGGCGGAGGGGATGAAGCAAATTATGTATGAAGCGATTGACGAATCGCTGCTGAAAAACGAGGGATGGCGAATTGTTGCGCGCACTTCTCCAGATGAAAATCTGGTCATTAATTCGACTTTGTTTCTAAACAAGTTGGGTTATGCTAGTAGCAAGTGACATCATTGAAACATACCAGCTGAAAGGAAGAAGCCGTACATAATATGAAACCCGAAAAGGAAAAAATGGTAAACGGAGCATGGGAATCGCATCGAGCTTCTATAGCAGCTCTTTGGGTCAACTGGTGAACACCTTTATGTCGAACCGACGTTTCGCTGCGATTACGGCTTTATTCAACAAATGATGAATATTAAAGCCAACGACTGATGAATTAATTATTTACAGCAAAAGAGGAAGAACGGAGGAAACGCAATGCTCTCGTCACGAGTTTTTATTGCTCTGCCTGTAACCGGTCCAGCTGCCGAACAATTGAATCAATGGGTTCAAGCACAGCGGGAAAAGCTGTCGTTTCGCAAATGGACGCATCCGCTGGATTATCATATAACACTGCAATTTTTGGGAGAGACTCCGAAGGAGCGGATAGCCGAACTGCATGATGCTTTGACGAAGGTTCAATACAAACCGGTTACGCTTGCATTGAACGGTGGAGGAATTTTTGGTTTGCCAAAGGCGCCTCGCATATTGCATGCCGTAATAAGCGGCGATCGAGAGGGACTGACGGCGCTGCATTCGAATATTGTTCAGGCGACGAAGCCGCTCGGATTTATAGCTGAAGATCGCCCGTTTACCCCTCACGTCACACTGGCAAGGAAGTTCGCCGGCGCCGAAAGAGTACCGTTTTCTGTTGAATCAATGGAGTCGATGCCCGCTAACGTGATATGGGAAGCGGATCGATTCGTCCTGATGGCGACGCATATGCATCGCGAGCCTATGTATGAAACGCTTTTCGAGTACAGGTTATAGCCGAAAATAGCAGCGGACATTTGCCTCAATTGACTGCACCAAAAGTCGTCATCGGCTCGATTATGGCGCGCGTGGGCATGATCCGGCATTAACGAATGGCAAAAAATGCGATATAGTGACCCTATGACGTTAAAGGATCGAGATGACAAACGGCGGAGGGTAATATGCATATCGAACAGCTAAAACGCATTTTTGCTTCGGGCGATTCCGTACAGCAG
Organism: Paenibacillus sp. NEAU-GSW1; assembly: GCF_009737085.1. Classification (GTDB taxonomy): domain Bacteria; phylum Bacillota; class Bacilli; order Paenibacillales; family Paenibacillaceae; genus Pristimantibacillus. The sequence continues at coordinate 11,399 of NZ_WOVL01000031.1, read as the reverse complement.
CTGCTTGGCGATGAACCGAAACGATTGAGAGAACGGGTCATGGCGGCTGCGGCACTGCAGCCGTTTATGGAGGAAATCCGAATTGAAGCGAAGCAAGCGCTCCAAGAGCCTATTCTCGGGCTGGATTATTCCTTGTTCAAAATGTACAGCGACACAGGCTCCAGAAAGGAATATGAAGCTCGTTACTTTTCGAGAAGAAAGCGCTTAACTGCATTAGGGCTGTTGGCCTGGCTGGAGCCCGATCACCCATCTTACAAGGTTGAACTAAACGATATCATTTGGTCGGTTTGCGATGAGTATACATGGTGTTTGACCGCCCATCTGAACGGAGGGCCGGAGATGAACAGCTCAGTCAACGTACGGTTGGATGAACATTCGGGGCCGCATCCATCAGCGACGATTGATCTATTTGCCGCGGAAACTGCGATGGCGCTTGCCGAAATCGCTTATCTCCACGGCAGTTCGCTGCCGCCTTTAATTCATAAGCGGATCCGTGAAGAGGTTTACCGCCGCGTTCTGCGACCATTTGTTTTTGGCGGTGAGCCGTATTTCTGGGAGAGCGCCAAGCACAATTGGTCATCGGTTTGTGCCGGCTCCATCGGAGCGGCGGCCATATATTTGCTGGAGAGCGGGGATGAATTGGCTGCCGTATGGTCGAAGGCGCTGCCAGCGCTGGATTGCTTCCTTTCGGGTTATAAAGAGGACGGCGCTTGCGAGGAAGGCTACGGGTATTGGCAATACGGCTTCGGCTTTTTTGTATATGCCGCTGATTTGCTCAAGACAAGAACAGCAGGAGGGATCGACCTTTTTGCGAATGAGAAAGTAAAGCAGATCGCGCTATTTCAACAAAAAGCGTTTCTGGACGGCAAGCATGCCGTCAACTTTTCCGACGCTGCCGCCTACTCGGGAATCTCGCTTGGCTTTACTCATTTTTTGCATGAACAATATGCGGAAGTCTCGCTCCCGTCATTGGAGCTGCAGGCGTCCTTTTCCACTGATCATTGCTTTAGATGGGCGCCGGCGCTCCGCAATCTGATCTGGTATCGGGAGGAAAAGGGGAAAAGGGGCGCACAATGGGACGCCGCGTCCTACTATTTAGACAATGCGCAATGGTTTATATCTCGCCACGCTGCGGGCAGCGCCCGATTTGCATTTGCCGCCAAGGGCGGTCATAATGACGAGCCTCACAACCATAACGATGCTGGCCATTTTATTGTTTATGCAAACGGAAAGAGTCTGCTAGCCGACATTGGAGCGGGACAATATTCGGCCGATTATTTTGGTTCCGGCAGATATGATATTTTGTGCAACAGCAGCGAGGGCCACTCGGTGCCGATTATTAACGGCAATTTTCAATTGCCGGGCAAGCGGCATCGAGCCCACTGTGTTCGAGCGCAGACGGATTCGTTAAAAGACTTATTTCAACTGGAGCTCTCCTCCGCCTACGGCGAAGAGACATGTCTTCAAAAGCTTGAACGGGAGTTTGTGTGGGTGAAAAGCGACAAGCCCGTGCTTCAGCTGAATGATCGCTTTCAGTTCGAAAGTGCTCCTGCGTCGATTGTCGAACGGTTTATTGCTGGCACGCCTCCGCAATTCGAAGATCAATATGTGCTGTTAAAGTCGGAGGAGGCGGCAATCGCCATTCGCTACGACCAAACATTGCTTCAAGCACGTTTTGTTGAATTGCCGCATCTTACGCATTCAGGCGAGAAGACGACGATCTATGCCGTCGACTTCCATCTATTGCGCTTGGCTTCCAAATTCGAGCTAGCTTTCCAATTCGAATGGATGTAACGAGCAGCGCGGAGGGAATTATGGGGGCAGCCGCAATTAATTTAAATGTAGGCTGCCCTTTCAAGAGCAGTCTTTTTTATGTTACATTCAAATGGGGATGGCTAATTTTCATAGAAACTGAATTTATAATTTATCATTGATGAAAAGAGGAGCAACCAATGCCTTTAGTCGACATGCCATTAAACGAGCTTTATCAATATGAGGGACGCAATCCGAAGCCGGCAGACCATGCTGAATATTGGGAGCGCGCAATTGCAGAAATGAAGGCGGTTGATCCGCAAATCGAACTCATTCCAAGCGAATTTCAAGTGCCGTACGCTGACTGCTTCGATCTTTATTTTACCGGCGTGCGCGGCGCAAGAATTCATGCTAAATATATTCGGCCAAAACAGGTGAATGAGCCGCATCCTGCGGTCGTTCAATTCCACGGCTATTCGGGCAATGCCGGAGACTGGCACGGTAAGCTCGGATACGCCGCGCTAGGGTATTCCGTCTTTGCGATGGATTGCCGAGGTCAATGCGGACTGTCCGAGGATACGGGCGGCGTGAAGGGAACGACGCTTAACGGCCATATCGTCCGCGGATTGGACGATAATCCGGATAATCTGCTCTTCCGTCACATGTTTCTCGATACGGCACAGCTGGCTGGAATTGCAATGAGCATGCCGGAGGTTGACCCGAACCGCGTCGGAGCGATGGGCGGCTCGCAAGGGGGAGCGCTGACGATTGCTTGTGCCGCGCTTGAGCCTCGAATCAAACGGCTCGCTCCTGTATTTCCGTTTTTGAGCGATTACCGTCGCGTATGGGAAATGGATTTGGCAAAGGATGCATATGCCGAGCTGAAGTCGTTTTTCCGTTATTTCGATCCGCAACATGAACGGGAGGACGAAATTTTTACGAAGCTGGGCTATATCGACATTCAATATTTGGCGGAGCGGATTGAGGGTGAAGTGCTGATGGCTGTAGGCTTAAGCGATACGATTTGCCCGCCTTCCACGCAATTTGCAGCGTATAATAAAATCAAATCGCCGAAAAAGACCGTGATTTATCCTGATTTCGGACATGAGCATCTGCCAGGCTTCGACGATATAACGATGCAGTTTATGTTGCAGCTGTAAGGCGGCAGTTTATACAGCCGAGATGGTGCAAGCGAAAAACTCTCCAAGCAAAAGCAATCGGAGAGTTTTTTTGTCGTTGCTTGTTAAGCGTCTCCAAAGCTGCCGACGCATACATTCTATTTGTCGCAATTCTAATGAAATTTGGATATTGACCGGTCCAACTCCCGTACATGCTCCATAAGCATATCGGAAATCGCTGAAACCTGCTGTAATGACGCAGCCTGTTCTTCTCCCATCGCTGCGATGTCGCCAACTTGGATCCGTATATTGGAGCTTTGCAGTTGGACACTTTCGACTAACTCTTGTACATGGCTGATCCGATCAGCGGCGCTTTGCATGTCCTTATTCACAGCTAATATTTGATCTTGAACTTCGGTGTTTGCCGAACGAATCGATTGGAGAATGCAGTTTGCAGACTCCGCTTTGCTCTCCCCAGCGACGATTCGTTCAGTACTAATTCGCATTTGCGCGCGAATCGAATGAAGATGCTCTCTAACCGCAGCCATATGCTGATCCGCTGCAGAAGCAAGCGCGCCTGTCTCGCCCGCCAGGTGCTTAACTCGTTCAGCGATAACCGAAAAGCTTTTCCTCGATTGCGACTCTCTTCCAGCTTCAATCGCTGCGTTTAACGATAGAATGTTCGTCTCTGCAGCAAGACCGCGGATTTTTTTCAGCAATGCGGCCATATCGCCGATTCGTTCATCTAGAAGGCAGGTATCGTCCCCGACTTGTGAAACGCTATGTTTTAATTGCTCGAATGAATCCAGAAAAGCTGTCATATCGGTTTCGCCTTGCCGTGCGAGACGAACGGATTGTTCCGCATGACCATTAATTGCTTTTGCTTTAGCAAGAAGCGGCTGAAAGGAATCGGTCAGTAATCCGAACTGGACAGCCGAATGTTGAACCAAAATCTCTTGCTCGCTTATCGCTTCGGTAATGGACTGGGTAGAGACAGAGATTTGCTCCCCGGCTTTATCATTTTCGCTTACCCCTTCATAAATATGTTCGGACGAGGCAGAAACATGCAGGCTTGTCTCTCTTACGCTTATGATAACGCGTTTCAAGCTTGAAAGCATGGAATTATACGACTCGCAAAGCATTCCGATTTCATCTCGCGTAGCCGATTCAACCGGACTGATGCTTAGATTGCCGTCCGCGAGCTGCGCAAAACTCTTTTGAAGCCGAGCAATTGGCTGCGCTATCGCCCGAGCAATGAACCAAGCGATATAGAAGGAAAGCAATAGGATTAAGGATGCAGCGGCAATGAATAAATAGAGATTGTCTTTAAACGATTGTTGAATAGAATTCGCTTTCGCGGCAGTGTGGATCAGTTTTTCTCTGACGAGCGCCTGTATGTTTTGCTCGATGAGCGAAGTAATGTCAATTGTCAATGCTAGCGTTTCGCTCTGTTCGTCAACCGATGCGCCGTCGGTAATTTGCTGTTTCAAAACAGCGAGTTGCCCTTCGAGCGAAGCCATTGTATTGCGAATTTCTTCAATCTTCGAGAGTACGTCATTTGAAGGCTCCGCCTTCTCCAGCGTCGATATTCTCCGGTTCATTTCCTCCAGCAATTCATATTGCCTGCCTTCTTCAAACGCTTTATACCCATTAACGATATCGCGTATGTCGTCATCCAGCGCGGGCTTGAGCACGCCGCTCAATTGATTGGCCTGATCTGTACTTTGCAGAAGTGAACTGTACTCGTTCAAATAGCTGTAGAAAGTAGCCGAGAGAGCTCCGCCCAGACCAACAATCAAAATAATAACCGTCACAAAAGCGACGGTCAGCTTATGGCGAATGGATTGAAATTGTCGAATGCGCAGCTTCATATATAGCCCTCCCTGGAGTGGATATAGCTATATTCTAAAGCGCTTACATCAAATAAAGAATAGAGTTTATTTGTCGTTTGGTTTGTTTTTTTGTTATTTTAATGCGCGGCTGCGAAGCTGGTCCTGCTAGAGAATAAAGGAATAGGGCTGAAATGTGATGATCTATCCCATTTCAGCCCTCAACTCCACTTATTGGACAAATAGCGGTACGCGCTCGAACCCGCTTTCGGTGACGCGAATGAGTCCCGTATCCGAGATGTGGAGCGTCGGAATGACGACTAACGCGATAAGCGACAGCGTCATAAACGCGTAGTTCATCGTACAGCCTGCTTGAATGAGCGCGCTGCTAATCTGTTTCATTTGCTCAACCACGGTTTCGTACGGCTCGGTCGACATGAGTCCGGCCAGACGCAGCGGGAGTTGAACGATGCCGTTCGCGGTCGCTACGGCAATGCCGCCTTGCATGCCGATTACGGCGTTTGCCGCATTCGCCATAAGCTCGTCGTCGTTGCCGATGACGAGCACGTTATGGCTGTCATGCGCGACCGTCATCGAGATTGCCGCCGGCACGTTGAAGCCGATGTTGCCGGCAAGTCCGATCGCGGAACCGCCTGTTTTGCCGTGCCGCTCGAACAGCGCCATTTTGGACAGGCCGCTATCGGGCGTAAGGACCACCTTGCCTTCTTCGACCGGAACGTCTCGAAGGACCTCGTTTGTTTCGACGTTGTTCTCGATGACTTCGACGACTCGCGCTTTAACCGTGCCGGAAGAAACCGGCGCCTCGATGGCGAAATCGGAAGCGGTCAACGGTTTCGCCAGTTTGACGGAATTGACTGCATATTCCGGGTATTGGAACGGCTCCAGCCCGATCGTCATTTTGCCGTTCTCGGCGACGACCTGACCAGCAGCGATCGTCATAACGACATTAACGTCTGCAAGATGTCCATCGAGCAAAATAATGTCCGCAATCGAGCCTGGCGTGACGGAGCCGACATCCCGGGCAACGCCGAATCGTTCTGCCGTATTGAGCGTTGCCATTTGGAACGCGGTTACCGGCTTGACGCCTTGCTGGATGGCATGGCGGACGATGAAATTCATATGGCCTTCTTCTTTGATCGAATCGCATATTCGGTCGTCGGATACGAGCATCATCCGGCGGGTGTCGAGACCCATTTCGGTATGCGCTTTAATCGTTGCCTCGACGTCATGCCACGCCGAGCCTCGGCGCAGCTTCGCATAAATGCCAAGTCTAACGCGCGCTGCGGCATCCTCTTTCGTAATGCTTTCGTGACAGCCGGTAACGCCTGCTGCGGCATATGCGGAAAGCCGCGGATCGTTGGACGGCCAAGTGTAATGGCCGTCGACCAGCTTGCCGGCGCGCAGCGTCGCTTGAATTTCACCGATCATTTTCGGATCGCCGAATACGACGCCCGGAAAATTCATAACCTCGCCGAGCGCAATCATATCTGGGCCCCAGCTAAGCGCTTCGGCAACTTCCTCAGGACCGAATTCGGCGCCCGATGTTTCGAACTCCGATGACGTGGCCGGTACGCAAGAAGCGACTTGCATGTACGCAGCCATTGGCGTTTGCCGAGCTTCGTCTAACATGATGCGCAACCCGGGAAGGCCAAGCACATTGGATATTTCATGCGGATCGAAGAAGCCGCCTGTCGTTCCGAGCGGCAGCACCGCGTTAGCAAATTGGGTAACGGAGAGCATGCTGCTCTCGATGTGGCAATGGCCGTCAAGCAAGCCCGGCGCTATGTATTTGCCTTGCGCATCGACAACGATCGTTTCGGGGCCGGTCATGCCTTCCACGAACGGACCAACATATGCGATTCGGGTGCCGACGACAGCGACGGAGGTATCGTACAAGATTTCGCCGGAAACGACATTGACGAGACTGCCGCCTTTAATGAACAACGAAGCTTTGCGTTCTCCTCTTGCGAATGCGACGAGGTCTGGAATGCAGTCCGCCAAATGGGGTCTGGAGTATTTTGCAATGGACATATCGTTTACCGCCTTTCATCTTTTTACGTTATATATTATACCTAATAATTGAAATAAACCAGTTTGCGGCACTGCGGTTGACATCATGGACGACTGCTTACACAATGGAGTAATAGTGTTGTTAACATAGTAACGAGAGGCGCTAAGGAGGTTAATCATTCATATGTGGAAATCGACTGTAGGCTGGTTCCGCGGCATAGCGATGCTTGAGGGCATCTCATATTTACTGCTTCTTTTCATTGCGATGCCGCTTAAATATTGGGCGGACGAGCCAATCTATGTTACGATCGTCGGAATGGCGCACGGCGTGTTGTTCACGCTTTACTTGATCCTGCTGTTAGCGTCATGGATTGTCAAACGCTGGTCGTTTGGCAAAGTATTGCTCGCATTCATCGCGGCATTCGTGCCGTTCGCCACTTTTTGGCTGGAAGCCAAGCTTCGAAAGGAGCAATAATCGCAACGAATAATGACGAGACATGCCAATAAGACCGTCGCAGACGGATTAGGCATGTCTCGTTTTTTATGCAAACACGATTGCTGCTGCCGCCGAGGCATAATAACGGCTCTTGCCGATTGTGTTTGGCTAATTTTCATATGACTTAAACAACACGCCGCGCGCTGGGAGGAAGCGCTGCCGATCGGCAACGGCCGTATGGGCTGCATGGTGTTCGGCGGCGTTAAGCTGAACGAGTTTTCTAATATTGGCGTTTTTATGCAATATATTGCAATAAAACGAAACCTTCCAATTATTTGCTTCGTAGTAATAGGTTGTCTATGACAAATAATAGGGAGAGGTAGTGGATTAGTGAAAACAGTTTCGTACATGTCTGGATCCGCTCGATGGATCAAATCATTAGCAGCAGCTCTGCTGGTCGTCTGCTTGACGGCCACGACCGCTTTTGCCGCAACGCCTGAATCAGGCAGCGCGGGACAAGCAGGGAAAACGCTGAATGAGGAGAACGCAGCCGCTTTTCTGGATACGTTCTTTGCATCGCCGGCGGCCAAGCCGCTGTATGCGGGCGCATCAGTCGTCGTCGTCAAGGACGGCAAAGTGATCGCGCAAAAAGGGTATGGCGTGACGGATAAAACGACGGGGAAAGCGGTAGATCCCGCTTCAACGGTATTCCGGGTCGCTTCAGTATCCAAAACGTTTACCGCAACAGCAGCTATGCAGCTTGTCGAGCAAGGCAAAATTAAATTAACGGACGATGTTCGGAAGCATGTGCCGGATTTGAAGCTGGTTAATCCTTATGATACGCCGGTTACAATCGAACATCTTTTGACTCATACAACTGGATTCGAAATCCGCGATCCGCTGTCGGAAGATCTCCATACCGATTTCAACAAAAAAGTATCGATTGAAGAGTATGTACATAAACATTTGCCGCCGGTCGTGCGTAAACCGGGCAGCTCTTACATGTACGACAATTTCGCTTCGATGCTGCTCGGATTGGTCGTAGAGAAAGCAAGCGGCGTGCCGTTCGAGACTTACATGGACGAGAATGTTTTCAAGCCGCTCGGAATGAAGAACAGCGGTTTCAAGCTGGAGGGCGCATTGAAGGAGCAGCTCGCGACCGGCTACAATGGGGCGGGTCAGAAGGTAGAAACATACGCGGTGACGCCGACCATTATGCCGCAAGGCGGCATGCTGACGACTGCTGAGGATGTAGGCAAATTTATGATCGCCTTCCTTAATGGCGGCTCGAATGATTCCGGCAAAATTCTTTCGGAAAAAACGGTAGAAGAAATGGAAGTATACCGTTCGTCCATTCATGCGCTTTTGCCTGACACAACTTATGGTTTTGAAGCGCCGTTCCAAATTCCGGGTGCGGGAAGCAGCTCCAAAATTATTACGAAAGGCGGCGACCTGCTCGACTTCAGCTCTTATTTATTCCTAATTCCAGAGCAGAATACCGGCGTGTTCTTAACTTATAACCAGGTAGGTCCTTTGCGCGCCTTGTTTTATCCGCAATTTATTCAAACGTTCTTCCCGCAATATGCGGCTCCGGCGCAGTTCAGCGAATACAAATCGACAAGTGAAGAACTGGAGAAGTTTGTCGGGTACTATTCCGACCTTCGCCTGAACATGATTATTTCAAACTTGACATCCCAAGAAGCTGTTTTGTCCATTACAGATTCGTATATTGGTCCGCGCAATCTGCGCCAAGTAGATACCAATCTGTTCGTGGACGAGCTTACGAATCAATTTACCGGGTTTAAGCTGGATGAGAACGGTAACGTTGCCTATTTGAAGGAGCCTTATCTGAATCCGGTTGGCTATGAAAAGAAGGGAGCAGTCCCTGCCGGCTTTAACGATCTGAGCAAAGACAGTCCTTATGCACCGGCTATATTGGCTTTACAGTCGTTAGGTTACTATGAGAACGATGCAAGCAAAGCATTTAAGCCTGAAGCGCAAGTAACACGCGGAGAATTTATTAAGTTTATTTTGGAATCGACCGGAATTGAAGGCAGCGAAACGAAATCGTATGCATTCAACGATTTGGCGGGTCATCCAGCAGCAGCCAATATTCAAATTGCATATGAAATCGGGATGGTGAAAGGTGACGGTGCCGGAGCATTCCAGCCGAATCGTCCGATCACGCGTCAGGAAGCGGCTGTTATGATGTGGCGCCTTTACAGCATGCAATATCCGGCAGAGCTGTTTGCAGATGTGAAACTGGCAGGCAAGACCGATAAATGGGCCGTACCTGCAGTTCAAATGATGGTTGCATTTGGCATTCATGGGCCAGAGGTTCAAGCGAATGCGGAAGGACAATCGGATTATCACTCCCGCGACGTGTTGAAACGTCAGGAAATGGCGTCTGTATTGTACGCGCTTCTGACGCAGCCGACTGATATGATCGTCGCTTCGTTCGCGCAGAATACGGGCGGGCAGAGCCATCATGAAGTCGCCAGCGATCGTTTCAGCTTCCTGTCGCCGGTTCTTCCATTCGCATCCTAAACTTTGGCAGGTTAAACCGCAGCCTGCGCATGTAATGCTTTAAATTATTTAAGAAGCCAATCCTTGTAGAATGGAAATGTGATCCTCCAGTCTACACAGGAGAGGCTTCTTTTTTTCGAAGGTTATCCGATTTCTTGTGAGAATAACCTTGAACATGCGTCCACGCAGTGGGAGCGGCAGCATCATCAAACCCTTCCGTTACAAATTTGTAAGGAAGTAGTACGTGAATGTAATGGAATTCGATGGCAGCGCCATTTCCGTTTGGACTACACTTGCTAAGAACCGCGTTAGATTGCGGTACCACTACTGTGTAGAGGGAAGAGGGATCATTACGAATGCAAGACTTGATTAGCGCGATTATATTAGGCATTGTGGAAGGTTTGACCGAATTTCTCCCGGTATCGTCAACCGGACATTTGATTTTGGCCGGAGAGATGCTCGGCTTTGATGGCGAAGGCTCCGTCACTTTCAAAATCGTTATTCAGTTAGGCGCTGTTCTCGCTCTTTTAGCGCTTTACTGGAAACGGTACATGTCCATTGCAGGCGATTTGATTCGACTGAAAGTTGCGGCAAAAGACAAGCTGAATGCGATACATATGGCGCTTGCCATGTTTCCTGCCCTCATTGTTTATTTGCTGTTCAATGACGAAATAAAAAGCAAATTGTTTGGCTCTGTACCGGTGTTAATCGGACTTGTCGCGGGAGGGTTATTGATGATAATAGCCGCCAGGGTGGGAGCGAAGCGCGTCATTACAGCTGCAGAAACGGACGGGATTTCGTACAGACAAGCGCTATTTATCGGTTTGTTCCAGTGCTTGGCGTTGTGGCCGGGATTTTCGAGATCCGGCTCGACAATATCCGGCGGGATGCTGTCTGGCGTAAGCCAAAAAGCGGCGGCGGATTTTACGTTTATTATATCGGTGCCTGTCATGCTTGGCGCTTCTCTTCTGGATCTATATGACAGCTGGGAGCTGCTGTCTAAGGACGATCTGCTGTTAATGCTCGTCGGGCTGATTACGGCATTTGTTACGGGGCTAGTTGCAGTCTCGACTTTTATGCGCTTGATTAAGAGACTGCGCCTGGAATGGTTTGCTTTTTACCGCTTTGCTTTAGCCGCTGTGTTTGCTCTGGTCATATGGCTTTAAGACAGCTATATGTCCGTCCGCAAATGGCTAATGCGTCCGGCTGTTCGGCTCATTGAATTGGCGGTTAAGGCGTCGCGATTTTGGAAATATAAGGAATCTGCTTATTCGATATTAGTTGTTTATTTATGGGCGGGACAAACTCCGCACCGGTCTTATCCGCATATGCTGATTGCAGTAGGCCGCATGGGAGGGAACACGCATGAGCTTAAGTTATTATCGTCCGGTTCGCAGAACTTCGCCTGCGCTGCTGGCGCTCGTATTGTTCGTTCTGCTTGTTATCGTATTGCTGTTCAGCTTGTAATGATTCAGGTTTGAAAAGGGAGTGTCCCATAAGTCATTAAAATGACGATGGGATACCCCCCTGTTTTATTTGGGTAAAACAGCAAACTGCACATTTAAATGTTCTTCCGATCGCCATTGCTCAGGGATTCCTTTGAATCAACGAAGTAAAGTGGGAATCCCTTCACAAAAACGAACGCTGACGCTTCTCCAGAATCATTTAAATGTTCCGTTTGCCATTAACCTGTCAATTAATTGCTTA
>NZ_WOVL01000030.1 GCF_009737085.1 Paenibacillus sp. NEAU-GSW1 | reverse complement strand
CGCTAATCGTCAGGAGTGCAAGCACTCCATCAGATCCGCTCGACTTGCATGTATTAGGCACGCCGCCAGCGTTCGTCCTGAGCCAGGATCAAACTCTCCATAGAAAGGGTTTTCCGATTGTCCAGCCGAAGGCTGTTCGGAAAATCCCGGTCAGAATTTGACTTGCTCATTACTTTGTTTTTATCGCTTTTCTCACGAATGGCGAGCCATTCGCAAGGGCAGTTTCGCTCGTTGTTCAGTTTTCAAAGAACAATTTCTTTTTCGGTGTCAACCGCGTTTGTCTCAGCGGCGACTTTCATAATATATCACGGGTGCCCATTTCATTGCAACCCTTTTTTTTAATTTTTTTTGATTTAATTATTTTTCCCTTATCTTATCTGTAATTGCGAACATTTAATGCGTATCTCGACAGCTCTTTCGGCGAAGCGATTCGGGCATACATGCGGAAAATGATTTTGTATCTCCGCGTAATAGCTTGTTTAATATCTCCGTCCAAACGGTTATCATTCAGATCTAGCAGCATTTCGTCCAGCTCTTTGCGCAACACGTAATCGAGTTCTTTGCATTCTTTGTCGTTGAATAAGATTCCTAGCATGTCAGTTGTGCGCCCCCTAAAAGTACTCGCTTCGCAATCATCTGCTTAGTTTACGAAGCAAGTTTGTATCTATTTGCGTTTGTACGCGAACGGTTTTAACAAAAAAAACGACGTCCGCGCTTTCGCATCACGACGTCGCTTTACTGTTATGCACAATTAACAGGAATTTTATTACAACCAATCAATAGTTTGAAACGAGCCACAGACTAACTGTGCTTTCGATTACGGCCGCAATGAGAAGCGCCACAACAAGCAGAACGACTACCGGCACGGAACGTATAACAAAAAATTCGATTGCACGGCCCGCTTCACCGCTTGAACGGCGAGGCGAAAGCGCCGATAAAAGAAGCTTCCACACCAGCGCTCCGAACTTCATCCCATATGCGCTCGCTATGACAATTGCCGGTATTTCAATAATGCCGTGAGGCAATAAACCGATGAGCGTCGCCAGCAATCCTTCCGTCCCATTCGCCTCGGCTACCCGCTGCAGCAAGAAGCCGATAATCATTCCATTAAAAACGAGAAAAAAAATCGGTACGATCCCAAAAAGCGAACCGATGTAAAGGATCAGAATCGACTTAATCGCATTGTTTAAAAAAATAAAGATCATAAACGCAAGCGTCGGATTGCCGGTCCGCTCCAGCTGTTCTCTCAATCCGCCTAATGAAGCCAGCTGCTGTTCCAAATAATTAGAGAATGCTGTATCGGTCCCCCCGACAACAATACCTGCGGCAAACAGTATAAAACCGAAACTTATATATCCGCTCATTGATTTAAAATGTGCAATTATTGCGCTCCACTTAAAAATCGTTATCCCTCCTTCTTTCTCTAGCGACCAATTGAACAAGCATGAATAACTTTCGTGTACGAGCATAGATTGTACTAGAACAAGCTTCAAATAGAGAGGAGAGCCTGCCCGAGATGAATTTTTTCTATGTTTTGAACGGCCGTAAAATCAAGCGTTATTTTCTGTTGACGATTGCGCTCGCTTTTTCCATCGGTGTAATTTACGCGGAGCGCGATAACATCACCGTATTTTCCCCGCAGCAGCCGGCTGCTATTTACAGTGTTCCTACGGAGAAAAAGGTCATTGCCTTAACCTTCGACATCAGCTGGGGCGAAAAACGTACAGAACCGATTATTAACGTATTGAAAGAGAAAGGCGTAACGCAAGCGACCTTCTTCCTATCCTCCACTTGGAGCCAGTCGCATCCCGACATCGTGAAGAAAATTATCGATGCAGGCTATGAAATCGGCAGCCACGGCCACAAGCATGACAACTACTCCAAGCTGAGCGATGATGAAATCCGTACGCAAATTCAAACCGCCCACTCGATTTTATCGGACATTACAGGCAAACAGCCGAATCTGATCCGACTGCCGAACGGCGATTTTGACAAGCGTGTGCTGCGCATTGCAGAGGAGTTGAACTACAAAGTTATTCAATGGGACACCGACTCCATGGACTGGATGGACATCGGCACCGACAAAATCATTAATCGCGTCGTTACACGGGCGCATAACGGCGACATTATTCTAATGCACGCCAGCGACTCGGCCAAAACAACCCATGAAGCGCTTCCTGTTATTATTGATGAGCTTCGTTCCAAAGGCTACGAATTCGTATCTGTCTCCGAGCTGATCTCCCAGACGGAAACAGACGGAAGAGCCGTTAAAGACAAAACAACCTCTACCTCGCTAACTGGAAAATTAAACGCGGCAGAGGCTGAATAATGAAACTGAATAGCAATCGCTAATTAGGCAATTGGTTTTGCGGACGACGCAGAGCCGGTTGCCTCTTTGCCGTTGCCGAGAAGGCGCGGCAGCATCAAAATTTGATACGCATTGCAAGCAAACAACGGCAGCATCATAAAGATAATCGCCAAAACATTCGTCTCCCCTTGAAGTGCAGGCCATGCTTCAACAAAGGTTACGAAAAACATGAGGAAAAGCGTCGGAATGAAGGCGCTTTTGTTCGTTTGCTTCGTTTTAATGTAAGCGACAAGTACAGATAAGGCAGTTAGCACCAGCGGCAAAATCCAGAAAAACCAGTTATTCGTCCGTTGCTCATACAGCATGTAGCCTAAGCCGCCTATTGCAAACAATGTCGTGTAGCCTTGCAGCGCATTCCATAAGTAGCTTTTCCGGAATACGCTCAGCGCAATGTAATTAAGCGTCAAATAAGCGAAAAAGCCCATTTGGCTGAAGGCGCCAATCATCAGTCCGGCAATCGCCATCATAATCAAATTAAAGCCGGATTCATCGAGTCCCATTACCGCAAACTCGCTGTCAGTCAGACGCATGATTGTTCCGCTTATTGCCGACACAACAGCGCCTACAGCCATACAGCTCCAGAATAGAAAAAACCATTTTCGCAAAGTCAATGTACAAATCCTCCTTCATTTATCGCAAGCGGGTATACCCGCCTAGTCCACCAAGCATTATTTTACCACGTTCACATGAAAAAGCTAATCGAAAGGCATGATAATCCGGTGAACATTTAAGCATACTACCTTATAAACAGCAGTCCTGCCAAAGAAGGGAGACAAGCGGAGCATGCGTAAGAAGTTGGCTTTATTAGCGGTTGTATCCGCCGTATCATTCATACTGACCAGCTGCGGAGCGGAATCGTCAGGATCAAGTCCGCAGATGAGCTATAAGGACATGAAATCGATGGTTATCGACATTTTGAAAACAGAGGATGCGCAAAAAGCGCTCCAGGAATCGGCGCAGCAAATGTCCGGTTATAGCGGCAGCACTTCGAAATTGCTTTCCGTCCAGGATCAGGAGCAAGTGCGGCTCGCGGTTAAAGATGTGCTTGTCGCGCCAGAGTACGACAAAGTGTTAAAAACGCTTATGACGGATACCCGTTTCGCTGGCGAATTCGCCAAGGCGGTCAATAAGCAGAACAAAGACATTCATAAGGAATTGCTCAAAGATCCGACTTATCAGGAAGATTTGATCAAAGTGATGAAAAGTCCGGAAATGGATAAAATGATTCTCGAAGTGCTGCAAAGCACTCAGTATAAAAAACAGGTCATGTCGCTTATGCAGGAATCGATGCAAAACCCGCTCTTCAGGCTGGAAGTGCTCGATCTCATGAAAAAAGCGGTACAAGAGGAATTAAAGCCTAAGCCGAATGAAAAAGTCGATAAACCTAAGGATGATTCGGGCGGCGGCGAAGAAGAGAAATCGAGCGAAGAAGATTCCGGAGGCGGCGAGGAAGATTCGCAATCAAGCGATTCCGAAGGACAGGATTCTTCAACCTAACGTTTAAAACGAGAGCCTTAGCCAGCCGTAAAAGCAACTTTCGCTTTCACGGTCTTGTCTAAGGCTCTTTGTTTTTGTGTTAGTTGCCGCATTTCGTGATAACGCGTTCTGCAAGCTCCAAGTATAGCTGTCCGGTTTCCGATTCCGCCTTATAGACAGACGGTGAAAAGTCCGGCTCGGAAATATGATTATCCGGCTGTCCTAACGGAATTTGCGCGAGCAGATCGGCATGCAGCGATTCCGCCAGCTTCGCGCCGCCTCCGCGTCCGAAAATATATTCAGGCTCGCCGCATTTGCTGCATTTGTAATAGGCCATGTTTTCGACGACGCCGATAATTTCATGATTGGTCTTAATCGCCATCGCGCCGGCGCGTGCGGCCACAAAAGCGGCTGTCGCATGCGGCGTCGTCACGATAATTTCTTTGCTTTGCGGGATGATCTGATGGACGTCCAGCGCAACGTCGCCTGTGCCCGGAGGCAAGTCCAGCAGCAGGTAGTCAAGCTCGCCCCATTCGATTTCGGAGAAGAAGTTGCGCAGCATTTTGCCAAGCATCGGCCCGCGCCAGACGATCGGGCTGTTATCCTCTACAAAGAAGCCCATTGAGATCACTTTGACTCCGAAACGTTCGATTGGCACGACACGTTCGTTAACAATTTCCGGACGCGTCTCGATGCCCATCATGTCCGGCACGCTAAAGCCGTAAATATCCGCATCCATGATGCCGACGCGTTTTCCTTTGCGAGCCAAAGCGGTTGCCAGGTTAACCGTTACGGTCGACTTGCCTACGCCGCCTTTGCCGCTTGCTACGGCAATAAATTGAACTTTACTGTCCCGGCCCAGCAATGTGCTGGTCAAGCCTGCGCCATGGCCTTGTACAGGCGCGCTCTGCGGCTTGGCTGCGCCGCCGTTGCCCGGAGTCGCCGCGCTATCACTTGCAGCGGCTTGAGGCTCGCGGAAGCGCAAATGGACGGCTTCAGCTCCCGCACTCGTCAACGCTTCGCGCAGCGCGCCTTCAAGCGCCGGCTTCGTCTCGGCTGCGGCAATAATCGTGAGCGATACTTGACGGTCACGTACTACTACGTCACGAAATTGCGTTTCTTTATAGGCTGCCGCTGAAGTAACTGATTCGACGGCTTGTAAAGCTTGTTCACGCGTTATCATGCTTTTGTCCCACCTTTATGTATAAGCTAGCTAAATGGCTTGTTTATAATAAATTATAACACAAACAAAGCTGATCGTTGCATCGTTGAACGATTCCGGCGGGAACAGCTAGGTTTAAGGCTGCGTACTGATCTTCTCTCCTGATGCATAGCGCAAAATGCCTTGATAAATCGACGCCGCAACTTTGCGCTGATAGTCGGTATCCGCGAGCTGCGACGCTTCATTCGGATTCGATAAAAAACCCACTTCTACGAGCGCGGTCGGTATATGGTCAATTTCTTTGAGCAGGTATACCGTTTTCTCCGTTTTGGCGACACGATTGGTGTTCTCCAGATTTCGCTTGATCTCGTTCTGAATAAATATCGCGAGCGCCTGGTTGTCCGGGTGATTGTCAGGGTGATAGAACGTCTGCGCGCCGGACCATTTGTCCGACGGGATGCTATTCATGTGAATGCTGATCGCCATGCTGGCGTTGCTATCCCGAATTTGCGCAACTCTTCGCACCAAATCCTCCGTTTTGCGCTTTCTATACGCCCTTGTATCCCCGCCTGCCAAGTCGTAATCGCCTTCGCGCGTCATCGTAACGATCGCCCCCGCTTGCTGCAGGTAATCCCGCAAATAAAGCGCAATGGCCAAATTCAAATCTTTTTCTACGACGCCTTGCTTGCTTACCGCTCCGCCATCCACGCCGCCGTGACCGGCGTCAATGGCAATGGTCTTCCCAGACAAAGGGAGCGTCCAGTAGGTAGATGTTTTACTAATTGGATCTCCTTGCGCAAATACAAGCCAAGTCAGTACTACGGCAATCGCTGCCGCCGCTATTCGAAGCGCCCCCTTATAAGTCATCCATACGACGAACCGCCTTTTTTTCCGGCGCATAAAAAAACCACCCCATCCCCCTCGAATGATACATTGCGCTAGCCGCGCATGCTTGGATAAGCTCTGTATCATATATATGGGACGAGATGGTTGATTATGAGTTATTAGGCGGGGGACACTCCCCTTAACGAAGCAACGCGCGAACCTTTTTGCCTTATTTATGCAAGCCGCACTCTGTTTTATCTTGGCCGGACCAGCGTCCTGCACGAGGATCTTCTCCAGGCATAACTTGGCGCGTGCAATACTCGCAGCCGATGCTTGGGTAGTTGTTGTCGTGAAGCGGATTATAGATTACGTTATTCTCGCGGATGTATTTCCATACATCTTCCGTAGTCCAGTTCGCAATCGGATTGAATTTAATCAAACCAAATTTATAATCATATTCCACTTTCTTCGCGTTTGCGCGGGTTGGCGCTTGATCGCGGCGAATGCCGGTGATCCATGCGTTATATTTCGAAAGAATACGCGTCAATGGCTCAACTTTACGGATATTGCAGCATGCATTCGCATCCGTTTTCCACAGCTCTGCGCCATGCTGCTCCGCTTGCTCTTCCGGCGTAATGAGCGGTTTAACTTGAACGAAAGGAATACCCGGGTAACGCTCAACCATACGGTCGCGTGTTTCATACGTTTCTTTGAAGTGGAAGTCCGTATCCAGGTAAAAAATATCTGTTTTCGGGCTAACTTTTTGCAGCATATCAACGAGAACGACGTCTTCAGCGCCAAAGCTGCATGCAAATGTAATATTAGGGAAAGTTTCAACGGCATAAGCCAAAATTTCTTCCGGTGTCGCATTTTCAAGTTCTTCCGCTTTTTGTTTCACAAGCGCTTCTTTTTCAAACAAGTTCATCGTCTATTCCCCCCAAAGCTTAAAAGTTTAATTCCAAGTAAATTCGTCAGTTATTAATTAAATTATACTTGTTGCTTATCAAATGTTCAAGACGTTTTATTCAAAATGAAAAAAAGTCCAAACAAATAATTTGGCTTTGCTTACCGGGCAATTTACGACATAAAAAAAAGCACCTTTTCCAACGAGTGAAAAAGGTGCTTGTTTGAAATCTTAACGTTTCGAGAACTGTGGAGCGCGACGAGCAGCTTTGAGACCGTATTTTTTACGTTCTTTCATGCGTGGGTCGCGAGTCAGGAAACCAGCGCGTTTCAGAGCCGGACGGAGTTCGCCGTCTACTTTCAGAAGAGCGCGGGAAATGCCGTGACGGATAGCGCCTGCTTGACCGGACATACCGCCGCCGTTAGCAATTACGAGCACGTCGTATTTGCCAAGCGTTTCAGTAAGTACGAGCGGTTGCTTAACGATAAGCTTCAGCGTTTCCAGACCGAAATATTCGTTCAGATCGCGTTTATTAACAATGATTCGTCCTTCACCCGGCACAAGACGTACACGTGCAACAGAGTGTTTACGACGACCGGTTCCATAGTATTGTACTTGAGCCATGAAACTGTCCTCCCCTTATTAGCCGCGAAGTTCGTAAACTTCTGGATTTTGTGCTTGATGCGGATGCTCCGAACCAGCGTATGCTTTAAGTCTAAGCTTCATTGCGTTGCCTTGGCGAGTTTTTGGCAACATGCCATGAACAGCCAGTTCGATAACGCGGTCAGCTTTTTTAGCGATCATTTCGTGTGCAGGCGTAACTTTCAGACCGCCCGAGTAGCCGGAATGACGGTAGTAGTTTTTGTTTTCCATTTTCTTGCCTGTCAAAACGATTTTCTCAGCGTTGATAACGATTACGAAGTCGCCTGTGTCAACGTGAGGCGTAAATTGCGGTTTGTGCTTGCCGCGGATCAGGCTGGCAGCTTCAGAAGCAAGACGACCAAGCGTTTTGCCTTCCGCATCAATGATGTACCATTTACGCTCAACTTCATTTGGCTTAGCCATATAGGTGGTACGCATGGATGATCCTCCTTGATTCGATTACCGTAAAGTTTTTATAAACAACGTTTCACGTTAGTTAATAATCTGTTTGTTGCTTGCCAAGTTTGTGACGATCTTAGTCGGGGCTGTGGGAGAGCCACTAAGAAAGCACAAGTTATATTCTACTATACAAAGTAGGCTAAAGCAAGCGGTTTGTTAGATTTTCAATCAATTTCCGTCTGGGTATTCAACATGCATAAGCATAAGTCCGTGAGCCATTGCCGTCGGTCCGGCCAAAGCGCGGCTGCGCCCTTCTAAGATGCGTTTGATGTCTGCCGGCTGCCGCTTTCCTTGTCCAACTTGAAGCAATGTCCCCATAATGACTCGCACCATATTGTACAGAAACCCGTTGCCGGTTATGTACATATGGAGCATATGTCCTTGCTGCTCAAAGTACGCTTCATACACCGTTCGAACGTGACTGGTCTTCGTCGAATGAATGGATGTGAACGAAGTAAAATCATGCTCGCCGATTAAGGCGTTCAGTCCTTCTTGCATCGCATCGACTTTTAGAGGCATCGGATGATGAAAAGCGCTGCGGCGTCCGAAAACGTCCGGAAACTTGCCGGTATCAATCGTGTAGCGATACGTTTTACGCTTGGCCGATTTGCGGGAGTGAAAAGAAAGGTCTACTTCATGCACTTCTCGAATGACGATATCCTTCGGCAGCCTCGTATTGAGCGCAATGGCCCAACGCTCAGCCGGAATCGCAGATTCCGTGTGGAAATGGAACACTTGCCCGAGCGCATGCACGCCGGCATCTGTCCTTCCCGAGCCATGGATAATGATCTCTTCCCCTGTCAGCGTATGAATCGCCTTCTCGATCTCCTGCTGTACCGTACGTCCGTATGGCTGCGATTGAAAACCGTTAAACTCCGTCCCTTCATAACTAACCGTTGCACATAAATTTCTCATCTCGACACCTCCTCTCCCACTAGACCCTTGGGTACTTTCTTGTTATTGCCTTCTTTAGAGAGATATGAGCTTGGGAAAAAGATTGGTATGGAGTGAAGAGATATTATTGAAGACTGCATCGAGTACGGAATGGAAGGTTTGAACTGGAGAAGCGTCAGCGTTCGCTTTTGTGAGCGGATTAATACCATTAAATATTAATTCTGCTAATCCGCGAGCAATGGCGATCGTAAGTCAAACCTTTCATGCAGTACCGATTGGAAGCTTCACTATTCTTTCTCGCAGTACCTATCAAGTTTCCACACAGCTCATCCGCAACAAGGCAATAAAAAAAGGTGGCCGCAAGGGTCCACCCTTTATCATGTGTTACGCGCGGTCAACCAGTTCCAAATACACCATTGGCGCAGAGTCGCCACGGCGGGGTCCCAGTTTCAGAATCCGCGTGTATCCGCCCGCACGTTCCGAGTAACGGGTGGCCAGCTCGGAGAACAGCTTTTGGATTGCGTCTTGCTCTCCGTCAACCGTTTCACGACGAACGTAAGCAGCTACTTGACGACGAGCGTGCAAGTCACCTTTTTTCGCTTTCGTGATCAGTTTTTCAGCGATCGAACGAACTTCTTTCGCTTTAGCTTCCGTAGTTTGGATGCGCTCATAAAGGAACAGGTCAGTAACGAGGTCACGGAACAATGCTTTCCGCGCGCTAGCGTCACGGCCCAATTTTTGATATGCCATCTTGATTTCCCCTCCCTTGCCCTTAGTCTGTACTAGATGCTCATTACAATTTCTACTCTTCCATGCGAAGGCCCAAACCGAGCTCTTCAAGCTTCTCTTGAACTTCCTCAAGCGACTTGCGGCCCAAGTTGCGAACCTTCATCATGTCTTCTTCGGATTTCGTGATCAGCTCTTGAACGGTGTTGATGCCTGCACGTTTCAAGCAGTTGTAAGAACGTACGGAAAGGTCCAGTTCCTCGATTGTCATCTCCAGAACTTTTTCTTTCTTATCTTCTTCTTTCTCGACCATAATTTCTGCGTCTTTGGCTTCGTCAGTCAAACCAACGAACAGATCCAAATGTTCCGTCAGAATTTTAGCGCCGAGGCTTACTGCCTCTTCCGGTCGAATACTGCCATCGGTCCAAACTTCAAGCGTAAGCTTGTCGTAGTTGGTAACTTGACCAACGCGAGTATTCTCAACGCTATAATTTACACGCGTAATAGGCGTGTAAATCGAGTCAACCGGAATAACCCCAATCGGTTGATCGTCCCTTTTGTTACGGTCCGCTTGCACGTATCCGCGTCCCCGATTTGCGAAAATTCGCATATGGAGGCGCGCACCGGAGGCCAAGGTCGCGATATGAAGATCAGGGTTTAAAATCTCGACATCGCTGTCAGCTCGAATGTCGCCAGCCGTAACGATCCCATCGCCTTCAGCGTCGATTTCCAACACCTTTTCTTCATCAGAGTGGATTTTCAACGAGAGGCCTTTCAGGTTCAGGATGATTTCGGTTACGTCCTCAATCACACCTGGAACCGTAGAGAACTCGTGAAGCACTCCGTCGATCTGAACGGATGTAACAGCTGCGCCCGGCAGCGACGAAAGCAAAATCCGGCGAAGCGAATTTCCCAGCGTCGTTCCGTATCCACGCTCCAGCGGCTCAACGACAAAACGTCCATAGGCCCCGTCATCGCTCAAATCAACGGTCTCGATTTTCGGCTTTTCGATCTCAATCACAAATAGTACCCTCCTTCAAACGTCGCTCCGTTACCATACCGTTTTTTTAGTCAAATCTCGTAGTATGCCAAACCTTCACAACCATTATTCACAAGTTGCAGTTATTTGATACCACAGTGAATCCAACTATACGCGACGACGTTTCGGCGGACGGCATCCGTTATGAGGAACTGGCGTTACGTCTTTAATCAGGTTAACTTCGAGGCCAGCTGCTTGAAGCGAACGAATCGCTGCTTCGCGGCCTGCGCCAGGACCTTTAACCATAACCTCAACAGCTTTCATGCCATGCTCCATCGCTGCTTTAGCTGCGGATTCCGCTGCCATTTGAGCTGCGTAAGGCGTGCTTTTACGGGAACCTTTGAAGCCCAGGTTACCGGAGCTTGCCCAAGAGATTGCATTGCCGTGCGGGTCAGTGATCGTTACGATCGTGTTATTGAATGTCGAGCG
This sequence comes from Paenibacillus sp. NEAU-GSW1, assembly GCF_009737085.1. Lineage (GTDB taxonomy): Bacteria > Bacillota > Bacilli > Paenibacillales > Paenibacillaceae > Pristimantibacillus. The sequence continues at coordinate 55,638 of NZ_WOVL01000030.1, read as the reverse complement.
GATGTGCGCTACGCCAGATTCAATATTTTTCCGGTCACGACGTTTTGTACGAACGACTTTTTTAGGTTTAGCCATTGTCCTATTTCACCCCTTTATTATTTCTTCTTGTTAGCTACAGTCCGACGAGGACCTTTACGCGTACGCGCATTCGTTTTCGTGCGTTGACCGCGAACAGGCAAGCCGCGACGATGACGAACGCCACGGTAGCATCCGATCTCGATCAGGCGTTTAATGTTAAGCGAAATTTCACGACGCAGGTCGCCTTCCACTTTAACGGACTTGTCAATTGCTTCACGCAGTTTAGCAAGCTCATCTTCCGTCAGATCGCGAACGCGAGTGTCAGGGTTGATGCCTGTAGTGCTAATCAGCTTTTGCGAAGTCGTTTTGCCAATACCGAAAATGTATGTCAGGGCGATTTCGACGCGTTTGTCACGCGGCAAGTCTACACCAGCTATACGTGCCATATGCCGTTGTCCCTCCTTCTATCCTTGTTTTTGTTTGTGTTTCGGATTTTCACAAATCACCATAACGTTGCCTTTGCGACGAATGACTTTGCATTTTTCGCAGATCGGCTTTACCGAAGGTCTAACCTTCATTGTGATTACCTCCCGAATCCTTCGAAAAGCATACCGCTGCCGGTCTACTTCCGATAGGTGATGCGCCCTCTGGATAAATCATAAGGCGATAACTGTATAACCACTTTGTCTCCAGTCAGAATACGAATAAAATGCATTCTGAGCTTGCCGGAAACATGTGCGAGAATTTGATGACCGTTCTCCAGCTCCACCTTGAACATGGCATTCGGCAGCGGTTCAATTACCGTACCTTCGACCTCAATGACGTCTTCCTTAGCCACCGTCATTCTCCTTTCGCATTTGCGTACTTCTGAATTACATAACGCAACTTGGCATTGGTCACTCTGCCCGATTCAAGCAAGCTGCTTGTTACTTCGCTGCTTATTACGGGTTGTAACTCGAGATGCAGAACGTTTTTCTTCTTTGGTTGATCAAACCGCCGTTTGTCGCCGTCCACAATCATTACGAATCGCTCGTCTACGATTGATACGATGACCGCGTAGCTGTCCTCATCTTTCCCTCGAAGCACTTTAACGATTTGACCTACCTGCGGTTGTTTATCCATAGGGACTACTTCGCCTCAGGGAGCATCGTCAAAATTTCAAAACCGTCCTTCGTTACGGCAACTGTATGCTCAAAATGAGCGCACCAGGAGCCGTCTTCCGTTACGACCGTCCAATTGTCTTCAAGCGTGCGCACGTAGCGTTCGCCGATGTTGACCATAGGCTCGATACAAAGCACCATTCCCGGCTTCAACTTCGGGCCGCGATCCGGTAAGCCGTAATTCGGTATTTGCGGTTCCTCATGGAGATCCCTGCCTATACCGTGACCGACAAACTCGCGAACGACCGAGAAGCCAGCCGCTTCGACAACCTGTTGCACCGCATGCGATACGGTAAACAATCGTACATCCGGCCGGATGAGTTCAATTGCTGCGTACAGCGATTGCTCCGACACATCGAGCAGCCTTTGCACTTCATCGGAAACTTTGCCGACCGTATAGGTCCAAGCGGAGTCTCCATGAAAGCCATTGTACTGCGCACCGATGTCTATGCTTATAATATCGCCTTCGTTCAACGTTCTCGAACCCGGAAAGCCGTGTACCAGCTCGTCATTTACAGAAGCGCAAATGCTGGCAGGAAAACCATTGTAACCTTTAAAGGATGGTACAGCGCCTTGACTGCGAATGTACGCTTCGGCGAGTTGATCGAGCTCCAGAGTCGTAACTCCCGGCTTAACCGCCTCTTTCATGATCCGATGCGTCTCCGCAACAATGCGGCCGGCTTCCCTCATCACTCGCAGCTCCGAATCGGATTTGCAAATGATCATTACAATGAACCTTTCAAGCAGGACACGATCTCGGATGTTACCGTATCGATTTCCTTCTCGCCGTCGACTTCGCAAAGAAGACCTTTACCGCTGTAATAGTCAAGAAGCGGAGCGGTTTTGGAAATATATTCGTCAAGCCGCGTGCCGACTTTCTCTTCCGTATCGTCCGAGCGCTGATACAATTCGCCGCCGCATTTGTCGCAGACGCCTTCTTGCTTCGGCGCATTGAACATGACATGGTAGGTCGAGCCGCAAGCTTTGCAGATGCGTCTGCCCGTCAAACGAGCAAGCAGCAAGCCGCGGTCAACTTTTAGGTTTACTACGCGGTCAATGCCGCGGTTAAGCTCGCTCAGCATCACATCAAGCGCTTCGGCTTGCTGCAAAGTGCGCGGGAAACCGTCTAGCAGAAACCCTTTATTGCAATCGTCCAGTGCAAGACGTTCTTTCACAATCCCGTTCGTAATCTCATCAGGAACGAGCAGCCCTTGATCGACATACTCTTTCGCTTTGAGACCTAGCGGAGTCTCTTGTTTCATCGCAAGACGGAATGCATCGCCAGTGGAGATGTGCGGAATGCCAAACTCCTCAACGATTCGTTCTGCCTGCGTTCCCTTGCCGGCTCCCGGAGGGCCCATGAATAAGATGTTCATTACCGTCTTCCTCGCTTTAAGCACAATAGGCTCATGCGGGTTCCGTACCATCGCGCCTGCGACGAACACGGAATCCCGATCAGAACCTATTGTTATTTATTGATAAACCCTTTGTAATGGCGTTTGATCAACTGGCTCTCGATTTGCTTCATCGTATCAAGGGCAACGCCGATGACGATCAGAAGCGAGGTGCCGCCGAGCTGTACCGTCCGAGGCAATCCGAATGCAGAGCCGAAAGCGATCGGCAAGATCGAGATTACCGCAAGGAAGATCGCACCCGACAACGTAATCCGAGACATAACGCGAGTCAAGTAAGACGAAGTTGGTTTACCAGGACGGATGCCTGGAATGTAACCGCCGTTCTTCTTCATTTGATCCGCCATTTGAACCGGATTAATTTGAACGAAGGTATAGAAGAAGGTAAACCCGATGATTAACAAGATGTACAGTACCATACCAAGCGGTTCATCGTAGTACAAATTGTTAATGGTCCAGTTTGCCCAAGCTTTACCCGTAAAGAATTGTGCAATCGTAATCGGGAACATAATCAACGATACTGCGAAGATGACAGGAATAACGCCAGCGCCATTCACTTTCATCGGAATATGCGTCGATTGTCCGCCGTACATTTTCCGTCCAACTACGCGTTTAGCATATTGAACCGGAATTTTACGAATGCCTTGCTGAACAAAGATTACGCCGACAATGATCGCGATGATCCCAATAAGGATCAAAGCAACTTTGCCGATGTTCCAGAACAATTGGCTTTGTTCAATGCCAACGAGCTGGTCTTGATAAATCGTACGGATATGCCCAGGAATGCCTGCGATAATTGCCGCAAAGATCAGGATCGAAATACCGTTGCCGATACCGCGCTCCGTAATCTGCTCTCCGAGCCACATTAAGAAGGACACGCCCGCTGTCAGTATAATCGCAATGAGCAGATAATCGACAAACGTCGCATCTGGAATCATTTTGCTGCTATATTGACGATTGAAGCCTATTGCCGTTGCAAAACCTTGAACCAAACCAAGGATAACCGTGCCGTAACGCGTAATTTGTGCGAGCTTGCGTTTTCCGTTCTCGCCTTCCTTCGCCCACTCTGCAAATTTCGGAATAACGTCCATCGACAACAGCTGTACGATAATCGACGCTGTGATATACGGCGTTATGCCAATTGCAAAAATGGAGAACTGATAAAGCGCACCGCCGGAAAACGTGTTAAGCAAGCCGAACATTTCTCCGCTGGCCGCATCAACTTGTTTGAATACGTCTTTGTCAACGCCAGGCACCGGGATAAACGCCCCGATGCGATACACAATCAGAATGAAAAGTGTAAACAGGATCCGCTTGCGCAAATCCTCTACTTTCCAAATGTTGGACACGGTTTTGAACAATTAGATCACCTCGGTTTTACCGCCGGCAGCCTGGATTTTCTCTACCGCAGATTGAGAGAATTTGCTTGCTTTAACAGTCAGTTGTACTTTGATTTCACCATTGCCCAAAATCTTAATACCGGCGAGCGGATTTTTTACAATCCCTTGCTCAAGAAGCACTTCAGGAGTAACTTCGGAACCTGCTGCAAAGCTGTTCAATTCTTCAATGTTGACTACGGCATATTCTGTACGGAAGCGGTTGTTGAAGCCGCGTTTAGGAAGACGACGGTACAACGGGTTTTGACCACCCTCGAAACCAGGGCGTACACCGCCGCCGGAACGAGCGTTTTGACCTTTATGACCTTTGCCGGCTGTTTTACCGTTACCGGAGCCAATACCGCGGCCTTTACGCTTGTTCACTTGCTTGGAGCCTGGTGCTGGTGCGAGTTCATGCAATTTCATCGTTCTGGCACCTCCTTATTTATTTCTTGTTCGCCATCAGGCGATATATATTACACTTCTTCGACTTTAACCAAGTGGCTAACTGTGTTAACCATGCCGCGAACGGCCGGGCTGTCGTTCAATACAACCGATTGACGAATCTTGCGAAGACCGAACGACTCGACAGTTGCACGTTGTTTCTCGTTGCGGCCAATCAAACTGCGAACGAGGGTGATTTGCAATTTTGCCATCTTGTTCCCCTCCTTAACCTAACAGCTCTTCGACAGTTTTGCCGCGAAGTTTCGCAACGTCTTCCGCACGTTTCAGGCGGGAAAGGCCTTCAAGCGTAGCGTTAACCATGTTCATGGAGTTCGAAGAACCGAGGGATTTCGTCAAAATGTCGCCTACGCCAGCCAGTTCAAGAACGGCACGAACTGGACCGCCGGCGATAACACCAGTACCTTTGGATGCTGGTTTCAGAAGAACTTCACCAGCGCCGAAATGTCCAAGCACAAGGTGAGGAATTGTTGTACCAACGAGTGGTACATGGATCAGGTTTTTCTTAGCGTCTTCAATACCTTTGCGGATTGCTTCAGGTACTTCGCCCGCTTTACCGATCCCTGCGCCGACATGGCCTTGGCCGTCGCCGACAACTACGAGCGCGCTAAAGCTGAAGCGGCGTCCGCCTTTTACTACTTTCGCTACGCGATTGATATGGACAACTTTTTCAGTTAGTTCACCTAACGTATTCGGATCTATACGCAAGTCGTTTAACCTCCTTTTAAGTAAATTCGACTAGAATTCCAGACCTGCTTCGCGAGCTGCTTCAGCCAGCGCCTGAATTCTGCCATGATACAAGTATCCGCCACGGTCAAATACGATTGCAGATACGCCTTTAGCTTTCGCACGTTGTGCTACCAGTTCGCCAACTTTACGAGCAGCTTCTACGCTGCCGCCGTTGCCGATCGAAGCAGCCAGCTCTTTGTCCACAGTGGACGCAGATGCTACTGTTACTCCATTTACATCGTCGATCAATTGAGCGTAGATATGCTTGGAGGAACGGAACACCGAGAGACGCGGACGAGCAACCGTTCCGTTGATTTTCTTACGAACACGCAAGTGTCTTTTCAGACGAGCCTTGTTTTTATCGCCTTTCGTAATCATTCAAGGTCAACTCCTTTCCTTATGCCTTATACCGCTATTTTAAGCAGCCCAATCAGACTGCTTACTTCTTCTTACCTGCTTTACCTTCTTTGCGGATGATACGTTCGCCTTCGTATTTGATACCTTTGCCTTTGTATGGCTCAGGCTCGCGTACGGAACGAATTTGAGCGGCAACAGCGCCTACGCGCTCTTTGTCGATACCGCGAACAGTAATTTTCGTGTTCGCTGGCACATCGAACTCGATGCCTTGCTCTGGCGCAATTTCCACTGGGTGGGAGTAACCAACGTTAAGAACGATCTTATCGCCAGTTTTGTTCGCACGGTAACCTACGCCTACGAGCTCCAAGTTTTTCGAGAACCCTTCAGTAACGCCGCTCACCATGTTAGCGATGACGCTGCGAGTCGTTCCGTGCAGGGAACGATGCAATTTATTGTCAGAAGGACGTTCAACGACGATCTCGTTAGCTTCAACATTGACTTTCATGTCTTTGTGAATTTCACGGGACAGCGTGCCTTTAGGTCCTTTAACGGTAATGACTGTGTTGTCCAAGTTAATTGTTACGCCGTTAGGCACTTGGATCGGTTTACGACCAATACGGGACATTGTTACACCTCCAATCGTTGTGACTTGTTACTTACCAAACGTAGCAAACTACTTCGCCGCCGGCTTTACCTTGGCGAGCTTCTTTATCGGTCATAATCCCTTTGGACGTGGAAATGATAGCAATTCCCAGACCGCCCAACACGCGAGGGACTTCAGTCGATTTCGTGTACACGCGAAGACCTGGTTTCGAAATACGTTTCAGACCAGTGATTACGCGCTCTTGGTTAGGGCCGTATTTCAAGAAAATACGGATAATCCCTTGTTTGTTGTCCTCGATATATTCAGCATCGCGGATAAAGCCCTCGCGTTTCAGAATTTCAGCGATTTGCTTCTTAACTTTCGAAGCGGGCATTTCCACGGTTTCGTGACGAACGACATTCGCGTTGCGAATGCGCGTCAGCATATCTGCAATCGGATCAGACATAACCATTTGTGTTAACCTCCTTCCCGAACTAGGCTGATTACCAGCTTGCTTTTTTAACGCCAGGAATCTGGCCTTTGTATGCTAACTCGCGGAAACAAATCCGGCAAATTTTAAACTTTTGCAAAACAGAGTGCGGACGGCCGCAACGTTCACAGCGCGTATATGCACGCACTTTAAATTTCGGTGTACGTTGTTGCTTCACTTTCATCGAAGTTTTTGCCACTGGGTATTACACCTCCTAAAAGTGGATTACTTCGTAAACGGCATGCCCAATTGGGTCAGCAGTTCACGAGATTCTTCGTCCGTTTTTGCCGTAGTGACGATTACGATGTCCATACCACGAACTTTGTCGACCTTATCGTATTCGATCTCTGGGAAGATCAATTGCTCTTTCAAACCAAGCGTGTAGTTACCGCGTCCGTCGAATGCTTTCGTCGACACACCGCGGAAGTCACGTACGCGTGGAAGCGAGATGTTGAACAGCTTATCAAGGAAGTAGTACATGCGCTCGCCGCGCAGCGTTACTTTAACCCCGATCGGCATGTTCTCACGAAGTTTGAAGCCGGCAATGGACTTCTTCGCGCGAGTTACAACAGGTTTTTGACCGGAAATGATGCGAAGCTCTTCGACAGCCACATCAAGCACTTTGGAGTTAGCAACTGCTTCGCCAACACCCATGTTGATAACGACTTTCTCGATTTTCGGCACTTGCATTACAGTCGTATAGTTAAACTTCTGCATCAGAGCAGGTGTAATCTCATTAAGAAAACGATCTTTCATTCTTGCTGCCATTTTCATGGACCTCCTTTCCTACGGTTAACGATTAGTCGATCACTTCGCCGGATTTTTTCGCGATCCGGACTTTTTTGCCGTTTTCGAGCGTTTTGTATCCGATACGAGTAACTTGGCCGCTCTTCGGATCGATATGCATTACGTTCGAAACGTGAATCGGAGCTTCTTGCTCGATGATACCGCCTTGCGGGTTAACCTGCGAAGGGCGAGTATGTCTTTTCACGATGTTCACGCCTTCTACGAGTACGCGGTTTTCGCGAGGATACGCAGCGATTACACGGCCTTTTTTGCCTTTGTCCTTACCGGAGATGACGATGACCGTGTCGTCTTTTTTGACGTGAAGCTTGTTGTTGTGCGATTCAAGAATTTTTTTCAGTCTTGGCATTGATTACACCTCCTGCTCACTTAAGCTTTCAGGCATTTATCGAACCCGTACGTTTGCGGGATCTTTATTAGATAACTTCCGGAGCGAGCGATACGATTTTCATGAAATCTTTATCGCGAAGCTCACGTGCAACTGGTCCAAAGATACGAGTGCCGCGCGGGCTCTTGTCTTCTTTAACGATAACCGCTGCATTCTCATCAAATGCGATGTAGGAACCGTCTTTACGACGAACCGTACGCTTCGTACGAACGATAACGGCTTTAACAACATCACCTTTTTTGACAACGCCGCCTGGTGTTGCTTGTTTCACAGAGCACACAATCAGGTCACCGATCGCTCCAACACGACGTCCAGTACCGCCAAGAACACGGATACACATCAATTCTTTAGCGCCAGAGTTGTCAGCAACCCGCAGGCGTGTAAATGGTTGGATCATTTCAACGTCCTCCTTCCGGACAAATGTTCATTAAATCACATTGCTCATTAAAGAACAACAGCCACTTCAACTACTTCCACCAGTCTGAAGCGTTTGTCTTTCGACAGCGGACGAGTCTCCATGATTTTCACGATGTCGCCAATTTTCGCTTGATTGTTTTCATCATGCGCTTTGAACTTTTTCGTGTATTTGATGCGTTTATGGTACAAGTCGTGTTTTTTGTAAGTTTCTACAGCAACAACGATTGTTTTATCCATTTTATCGCTAACAACTTTACCGATTTGAACTTTGCGGGCATTGCGTTCGCTCATGTTCTTCCTCCTTCCTTAAACCTTGGTAGTCCCTTAGTCAAGGACAGCTATTAGTTAGCTGCGATACCGAGTTCTCTTTCATGCAAAATGGTTTTAGCGCGAGCGATGTTCTTGCGCACGTCACGAATGCGTGTCGGAGTCTCCAGTTGGCCGGTAGCCAATTGGAAACGAAGGTTGAACAGCTCTTCTTTAAAACCAGCGATTTTTTGTTCTATCTCAGCAGAGGTAAGGTTGCGAAATTCACTAGCCTTCATTTGCTTCACCACCCACTTCTTCGCGTTTCACGAACTTCGTTTTGATCGGGAGTTTGTGGGACGCGAGGCGCATCGCTTCACGAGCGATTTCTTCGGATACGCCAGCCAGTTCAAACATGATTTTACCTGGTTTGACGACTGCAACCCACTTCTCAACGTTACCTTTACCGGAACCCATCCGTACCTCGAGAGGCTTTTGAGTAATCGGTTTGTCTGGGAAAATTTTAATCCAAACTTTACCACCACGTTTGATGTAACGAGTCATCGCAATACGAGCAGCCTCGATTTGACGGTTCGTTACCCATGATGGCTCAAGCGCTTGAAGGCCGTATTCGCCGAATGCTACAGTAGTGCCGCCTTTAGCGCGACCTTTCATGTGACCGCGTTGTTGTTTGCGGTGTTTGACGCGTTTAGGTACCAACATGATTAGTTGCCTCCTTCCTGGGGAGCTTTCTTCTTAGCTGGAAGGACTTCACCGCGATAGATCCATACTTTTACGCCGATGCGGCCGTAAGTTGTATGAGCTTCTGCTGTACCGTAGTCAATGTCTGCACGCAGCGTATGAAGAGGAACAGTTCCTTCGCTGTAGCCTTCCGAACGAGCAATTTCAGCACCGCCGAGACGACCGCTAACCGCAGTTTTGATCCCTTTAGCGCCTGCGCGCATCGAACGTTGGATCGCTTGTTTCAAAGCACGACGGAAAGAAACGCGACGCTCCAGTTGTTGCGCGATGCTTTCAGCTACAAGAATAGCGTCCAGATCTGCTTGTTTGATTTCGGAAATGTTAATGTGAACTTTTTTGCCTTTAGTGATCTTGCCAAGCTCCGTGCGCAGGTTTTCCACTTCGGAACCGCCTTTGCCGATAACCATGCCCGGCTTAGCCGTGTTGATCGTAACGTTAACGCGGTTAGCCGCGCGCTCGATCTCGATGTGGGATACTGCCGCATCTTTCAATTTGTTCTTCAGGTACTCACGAATTTTAACGTCTTCAAGAAGAAGATCGCCGAAGTCTTTGCCTGCGTACCATTTGGATTCCCAATCACGGATAATCCCTACACGCAAACCGACCGGATTTACCTTTTGACCCACACGTTATCCCTCCTTATTTTTCAGATACCACCAAGGTGATGTGGCTGGTTCTTTTGTTGATCCGGCTTGCACGTCCCATTGCGCGAGGGCGGAAACGTTTCATTGTCGGACCTTGGTTCACAAATACTTGTGCAACAACCAGTTTGTTCACGTCCAATTGGTAGTTGTGCTCAGCGTTAGCAATAGCAGAGTTCAGCAGCTTTTCCACAATCGGAGATGCGGATTTAGGCGTGTGACGCAAGATCGCGATCGCTTCGCCTACTTGCTTGCCGCGAATCAAATCGACAACCAGCTGTGCTTTACGAGGAGCAATGCGTACGAAATTAGCGTGCGCTTTAGCTTCTGGCATGGATGAACCTCCTCTCAACATTCAATAAAAGATTTTCAGGCAAATTAGCGTCTGCCTGTTTTCTTATCGTCGTCATGGCCTTTGTACGTACGAGTTGGTGCAAACTCACCAAACTTGTGTCCTACCATGTCTTCTGTTACATAAACCGGCACGTGTTTGCGGCCGTCATACACCGCAATTGTGTGACCGATGAATTGCGGGAAAATTGTCGAGCGGCGCGACCAAGTTTTGATCACGACTTTTTTGTTCGTTTCGTTCAGTTCCTCGACCTTTTTGAGCAGGTGGCCGTCAATAAACGGACCTTTTTTCAAACTGCGACCCATTCGGAGTCCTCCCTTCGCGGAAACGTAGCTTGTATCAAGCGGTTATTACTTCGTACGACGACGAATAATATATTGGCTCGATGCTTTTTTCTTCTTGCGAGTTTTGTAACCAAGCGTCGGTTTGCCCCAAGGAGACATCGGGGATTTACGACCGATTGGAGCACGGCCTTCACCACCACCGTGTGGGTGATCGTTCGGGTTCATTACTACGCCGCGTACTTCAGGACGTTTGCCCAACCAACGGGAACGGCCGGCTTTACCGATTTTCACGAGTTCGTGATCTTCGTTGCCAACGGAACCGATTGTTGCACGGCAAGTATTCAGAATACGGCGAACTTCACCGGAAGTCAGACGAATGGAAACGTAGTCGCCTTCTTTACCAAGAAGTTGAGCTTCCGTACCAGCAGCGCGAACCAGCTGGCCGCCTTTGCCTGGTTTCAATTCGATGTTGTGGATAACTGTACCGACTGGAATGTTAACCAGTGGAAGAGCGTTACCGATTTTGATGTCTGCGTCTGGACCGGAGAATACTTGGTCGCCAACTTTCAGACCTTTTGGCGCGATGATGTAAGCTTTCTCACCATCTGCATAATGAATCAAAGCGATATTCGATGTACGGTTAGGATCGTATTCGATCGTAGCAACTTTACCAGCGATACCGTCTTTGGTACGTTTGAAATCGATGATGCGGTATTTACGTTTGTGTCCGCCGCCATGGTGACGAACCGTAATTTTACCTTGGTTGTTGCGGCCTGCTTTTTTGAAAAGCGGTGCAAGCAACGATTTCTCCGGTGTGCTCGTTGTGATCTCTTCAAATGTCGAGACGGACATGCCACGACGAGCCGGGGAAGTCGGTTTGTACTTTTTGATTGGCACTTGGATTCCCTCCTTTTCTATACAGACGTTTCAAAGAACTCAAGTTCTTTGCTGTCATCGCTCAATTGAACGATTGCTTTTTTCCAGTCAGGGCGATAGCCGCTGTGTTTACCATAACGCTTTGGCTTACCAGCAACGCGCATTGTGTTAACGCTCGTTACTTTTACTTTAAAGATTTGCTCGATAGCATCTTTAATTTCGGTTTTGTTAGCACGAAGATCGACTTCGAATACATAGCGTTTAACCGCCATGAAGTCGCTCGTACGCTCAGTAATAACAGGGCGTTTGATAATATCGCGAGGATTTTTCATTACGCAAACACCTCCTGTACTTTCTCTACCGCTTCTTTCGTGATGATGAGCTTGTCATGAACCAAGACATCCAGAACATTAATGCCGTCAGCAGCGACGAATTTCACGCCTGGGATGTTGCGAGCAGACAATGCTACGTTATCATCATAGCTAGGCAAAACAACAAGCGCTTTGCGGTTAGCTTGCAGGTTGTTCAAAATCGTTGCAAATTCCTTCGTTTTAGGAGCCGCGAATGTCAGTTGATCCAGAACGATAATGTCGTTCGCGATCACTTTCGAAGACAGAGCGGATTTAATCGCCAGACGGCGAACCTTCTTAGGAAGTTTGAACCCGTACGAGCGTGGAGTCGGTCCGAAAACCGTACCGCCGCCAACCCATTGCGGGGAGCGGATGCTGCCTTGACGTGCACGGCCAGTACCTTTTTGTTTCCAAGGTTTACGACCGCCGCCGCGTACTTCGGAGCGTCCTTTCGTTTTGTGTGTGCCAGCGCGTTCAGCGGCTTGCTGAAGCACTACCGCACTGTGCAGTACATGAGCGTTTGGTTGAATTCCGAACACACTGTCAGCCAATTCAACTTCGCCAACTTGCGAACCGCTCACGTTATATACTGTAACTTTAGGCATTTCTTGTTCCTCCTTTCTTATAGCAATTAGTTCTTAACTGTTTGTTTTACTTTAACGAATCCGTTTTTCGGTCCAGGAATGGAGCCTTTAACGAGCAGCACGTTGCGTTCTGCGTCTACACGGATGATTTCGAGCTTTTGAATCGTAACCGTTTCGTTGCCCATGTGGCCCGGAAGGTGTTTGCCTTTCGGTACGCGGTTCGCTTGAATCGAACCCATGGAACCAGGACCGCGGTGGTAGCGGGAGCCGTGAGCCATTGGACCCGTGCTTTGTCCCCAACGTTTGATAACGCCTGCAAAGCCTTTACCTTTGGAAATACCCGTTACGTCAACAAATTCGCCCTCTGCGAACAGATCAGCTTTAACCGTTTGGCCAACTTCATACTCACCCAGGTTAATACCGCGAATTTCACGAACGTAGCGCTTAGGAGCCGTATTGGCTTTCTTCGCGTGGCCGATTTCCGGCTTGATCGCTCTCGCTTCTTTCTTATCGGAGAAACCGAGCTGAACGGCTTCATAGCCATCATTCTCTTGGTCTTTCTTTTGAATTACAACGCAAGGACCTGCTTCGATAACTGTTACTGGAACAACGTTACCTTCAGCGGTAAACACTTGAGTCATTCCAAGCTTTTTCCCTAAGATACCTTTCATGTTGACACCTCTTTTCCCTTCAATAATCAATTATGCTTTATTACAGTTTGATTTCGATATCTACACCGGATGGTAAATCCAGGCGCATCAACGCATCAACCGTTTGCGGCGTTGGGTTAACAATATCGATCAAACGTTTATGAGTACGTTGTTCGAATTGCTCCCGGGAATCCTTGTACTTGTGTACCGCACGGAGAATGGTGATGATTTGCTTTTCCGTTGGCAACGGAATCGGCCCGGATACGCCTGCACCGGAACGTTTTGCAGTTTCCACGATTTTCTCTGCGGACTGGTCAAGAATTCTGTGATCGTACGCTTTCAAGCGAATACGAATCTTTTGCTTTGCCATATAAGTCCCTCCTTCTTTCGCCCAATTTATTATCGGACATACTCCGTGAGAAAACCCGGCACATGCCCCATGGCAAAGGGGCCGGGTGTGTCGGCAACCTCTCACATCATCGCAACGTCACAGACCAACAGTCAATATTATACCGAAGCCAATAGGCAAATGCAAGGGAAAGTTTCATTTCTTTTCACTAATATTCATCCGTTGCTTCACTTCGACAAGCATAACTGAAATCGCATGCCCGACTCAAATCCAATTTCGTCCTTCACACACTATATAATAGAAGAAAGACAATTCATCACTTGCGAAAATCAAAAAGCGCCATCCCGCCCATGCAGCGGAATGACGCTATTTTTATAGTAAGGACATTAACCCAAAACGACGCGATCGTCAGCCATTTTCTTGCCGCTTATTTGCTCAAACTCGCCGAGCAGCTGCGCCACAGTGAGATCTTTTTTCTTATCCTCATTCACTTGCAAAATGATCCTGCCTTTATCCATCATAATGAGACGGTTGCCTAGGCGAATCGCCTGCTCCATGTTATGAGTAACCATAAGCGTCGTTAAGTTCATTTCTCGAACGAGCGTCTCGGTCAAACGAGTAATCAATTCAGCGCGAGCCGGGTCAAGAGCCGCCGTATGTTCATCCAGCAGCAATATTTGCGGCTTGGTAAACGTCGCCATCAGCAAGCTCAGCGCTTGGCGCTCGCCTCCGGACAACAACCCGACTTTGGCCGTCAGGCGATTCTCCAGCCCAATACCGAGCTTTGACAGCTGCTCGCGGAACAATTGGCGGCGTTTACGGTTGATTCCCATTGAAAATCCGCGGTTTTTCCCGCGCAAGTATGCCATTGCCAAGTTTTCCTCGATCGACATTCGCGGTGCCGTTCCGGCCATCGGGTCCTGAAAAACCCGGCCAATCCATTTGCTTCTGCTAAACTCAGGCAGACCGCTAATGTTCTTGCCGTCGATGCGCACTTCGCCGATATCCGGCTTCATTACGCCCGAAATAATATTCATCAGTGTCGATTTGCCAGCTCCGTTACTGCCGATGACCGTTATGAAATCGCCCGGCTTCATCGACAGCTCAATATTCATAAGAGCCGTTTTTTCATCCAACGTACCTGGGTTGAATAGCTTTGATACTTTGTTAATTTCCAGCATCAGCGTCCTCCCCCTTTATTGTCGCTGACGCCGTTAAGCAGTTGCGCTGTACGCTTGCGAGCCAGTTTTTTCTGTTTCCATGTTTTCTGCATGGATGGGAAGACCAGCGCTATAATAACGATCACAGCTGTGATGATCTTCAAGTCCGACACGTCGAGGAAATTCGATTGATATGCCAGACCGATAATGATGCGGTAAACGATCGAGCCTAAAATAACGGCAATCGTCGCCCGGAAAATCGTTTTGCCGCCAAACAACGCCTCCCCGATAATAACGGACGCCAAACCGATAACGATCATCCCGACACCCATCGTAATATCAGCAAAACCGCCTTGTTGCGCAACAAATGATCCGGACAAAGCAACAAGCGCGTTCGACAACGCAATGCCGATAATTTTCGTCGTATCCGTATTCGTGCCGAAACTGCGAATCATCCTCTCGTTATCGCCTGTCGCGCGCAAGCTGAGTCCGATATCGGTTTTGAAGAACAGATCAAGCAGCACTTTAATAATAATGACGACGATTGGCATTAAGTAAAGAACCTTTATGCTCGAGAACACGTTATCCGTACCCAAGAGGCCGATATTCGGCTTGTCCATAATTCTCATATTAATGGAGTACAGGGCAATCATCATTAGAATGCCCGCTAACAAACCGTTAATTTTACCTTTTGTATGCAGCAGACCCGTCAACATTCCGGCAATTCCTCCGGCGCAGAAAGCTGCAATCGACGCTACCCAAGGCGAAACGCCGTTTGTGATGAGTACTGCCGCCACACCTGCTCCGGTGGTAAAGCTTTGATCGACGGTCAGATCGGGAAAATCAAGAATACGGAACGTAATGTAGACGCCAAGCGCCATAAGCGAATACAGCAAGCCCAGCTCAAGAGCTCCGTTTAACCAAACTGGCACTGGGACACCTCCTCTTAATTAAAAACAGGGTGAACAATAGGATTGTTCACCCTGTTCTCGCTAGTCTTATTCAATAATGTTGTTGGCAGAATCTTTAACTCCGGCTTTCATCTCATCTGTAACTGTGATGCCTTGAGCGGCAGCAGCTTTCAGGTTAAGAATCAAATCCAGTTTGTCCGGTACAGTCACTTTCATCTCGCCAGGGTTTTTGCCATTCAAAATTTCAGCAGCCATTTGGCCGACTTGATAGCCATGATCGTAATATTTGAATCCAACCGTTGCAAAGGCGCCCTTCTCAACCGTATCACGGTCACTGGAGAAGAACGGAATTTTGTTTTGTTTCGCAATTTGCAGCAACGCGTCAACACTGGAAACAACTACGTTATCGAGTGTAATGAACATCGCGTCGACTTTACCGACAAGCGACTCTCCGGCTTGTTTCACTTCAGATGTATTCGTTACAGCTGCTTCAACAAGCTCGATGTTATGCTTCGCCAAAGCTTGCTTCGCGTTTGCCGTCATTACAACAGCATTTGGCTCGCCTTTATTAATAATGACGCCGACTTTCTTTACATCGGGGAAGTTAGCTGCAATGAAGTCCATCAGTTGGACGATTGCATCCGGATTCGTATCGGAAGCGCCGGTTACATTGCCGCCTGGAGCATCAAGGTTTGTTACCAGCTTCGCATCCAATGGGTCAGTAACTGCGGCAAACAATACTGGCGCTTTATTGCCCGCTTTCTCATAGGCTTGTACAAGCGCTTGCGCCGATGGCGTTGCGATGCCAAGCGCCAAATCCGCTTTCGCGCCTGCAATTTTCTGTGCAACGGACAAGTTGTTTGTGGAATCGCCTTGCGCCGTATTAAAGTCTACAGTTAAGTTTTCCCCTTCTACAAATCCCGCATCCTTCAATGCGGCAAGAAATCCGTCTCGCGTAGCGTCAAGCGACGGATGTTCCACAATTTGGGAGATAGAGATCGAATATTTTTTTTGATCCGACGGAGTGCCGGCATTCTCGCCGCCCGATGCTGAGCCGTTATTAGTTTTGCCGCCGTTGTTGCCGCATGCAGCTGCTACTAGCAGCAATACAAGCGCAAACGGAATGAACCATTTCTTTTTCATGTTGTCTACCCCTCTCGTGTCATATCGACAATTATTTCCAGTCACAATATATATCGACGCATTAATACATTGTTGCTTTGCTTCGATAAAGTGTTATGGAATTAATTCCCATAACTGAACAGGATTATTTGTCGAATAATCTGTTTTAATATTAAATGTCTATGTTATTCACTGTCAATGCAAATATTTCACCAAAGCTGCTTTAATATCGAGGAGATTACCCTTATGTTTGGTATGTCGAAAGGTCTTCAATCAAAATTGCCGCTCACGCTCTTTTTGCTGCTTTTCAGTTCACTAAGTGATTTATTTTCCTTACCGATGCTTTATGGCGGCTTTGCGCAGCACGATTTATGATCCAGCCGGCAAACAGGCATTGCATGACGGGCAACTAGGGATGTTTTACGGTGGCGCCGAATTTGGAGGGCAAATGGCGGGTCAATCGACTACCGCTCAAGTTGTTCGGCTATCGGGACGGGGCGATGATCGCAATCTCCAAGGACTGAAAAACAAAATAAACGCGTGGAAATATGTTGAGAGTAGGGTCAAGCTTACGGACCCGATAGATTTTTCTAACAAGGTCAGTGATCTCGGCGATCAAAATCTCTCTGCAATGCCTAAACAACTGAAGGAGTTATGGAACCGCAATATTACTTGAATCCGATTAGCCGAATCAAATGAATCTCCGTAACACTTATTTTCAAAAGTGAGCATATGAAAAAAAAGCTATTCCGGGTTGCCTCGGAATAGCTTTTTTATATCTCGTGCGGTTAACGCCGCGCGAAATTATTTTTGGATTGTTGCAACAGCGCCAGCGCCTACAGTACGGCCGCCTTCACGGATGGAGAAGCGAGTGCCTTCTTCAACCGCGATTGGAGCGATCAGTTCAACAGTAACTGTGATGTTGTCGCCAGGCATAACCATCTCAGTGCCTTCTGGCAGGTTGATGATACCTGTAACGTCAGTTGTACGGAAGTAAAACTGTGGACGGTAGCCAGTGAAGAAAGGCTTATGACGGCCACCCTCTTCTTTAGTCAGAACGTAGATTTGAGCTGTGAAGTTAGTGTGTGGTTTAACCGAAGCTGGTTTAGCCAAAACTTGTCCACGCTCGATATCTTTACGGTCAACACCGCGAAGCAGTGCGCCGATGTTGTCGCCCGCTTGAGCGGAATCCATCAATTTACGGAACATTTCTACGCCCGTAACAACGGATTTGCGGGATTCTTCAGCCAGACCGATGATTTCGATCTCGTCGCCGACTTTAACTACGCCGCGCTCGATACGACCAGTTGCAACTGTACCACGACCAGTGATCGTGAATACGTCCTCGACTGGCATAAGGAAAGGCTTAGCTGTGTCGCGCTCTGGAGTTGGGATGTAAGTGTCGATTTGTTCGAACAGCTCAACGATTTTCTCAGCCCAAGGACCGTCTGGGTTTTGCAGAGCTTCACGAGCAGCGCCACGGATGATCGGAGTGTCGTCGCCTGGGAACTCATACTCGGACAGAAGGTCGCGAACTTCCATTTCAACCAGTTCAAGAAGCTCTTCGTCTTCAACCATGTCGCATTTGTTCAAGAATACAACGATGTATGGTACGCCTACTTGTTTGGAAAGCAGGATGTGCTCGCGAGTTTGCGGCATAGGGCCGTCAGCTGCGGATACAACCAGGATAGCGCCGTCCATTTGAGCAGCACCAGTGATCATGTTTTTAACGTAGTCGGCGTGACCTGGGCAGTCAACGTGAGCGTAGTGACGGTTAGGAGTCTCATACTCAACGTGAGCTGTCGAGATCGTGATACCGCGCTCGCGCTCTTCTGGAGCTTTGTCGATTTGGTCAAATGCGATAGCCGCACCGCCGTATTTTTTGGAAAGTACAGTTGTGATCGCAGCAGTCAGAGTCGTTTTACCATGGTCGACGTGACCGATAGTACCGATATTAACGTGCGGTTTGTTACGTTCAAATTTAGCCTTTGCCATTGAACTTAATCCTCCTTAATATAACTAAAGTTTTATGTGTGGGCCGTATCCCCGCCTGCATGACAAGTGAAGATATCGGCCTAAGCAACCTAGGTTCCAAACACACGGGGCTTATTAAGCGCCTTTGTGTTTAGCGATAATTTCTTCCGAAATCGAACGCGGTACTTCTTCATAGTGCGAGAGCTCCATGGAGAATACGCCGCGGCCTTGCGTACCGGAACGAAGTGTTGTGGAGTAACCGAACATCTCAGCCAAAGGCACCTTAGCACGGATAATTTGCGCGCCTGCGCGGGAATCCATACCTTCGATGCGACCGCGACGGGAGTTCAGCATACCCATAACGTCGCCCATGTACTCTTCAGGAACCGTAACTTCAACTTTCATGATAGGCTCGAGCAGGACAGGTTTACACTTGTCTTTAGCTGCTTTAAGCGCCATCGATCCAGCGATTTTGAACGCCATCTCCGAGGAGTCGACGTCATGGTACGATCCGTCGAATACAGTAGCTTTGACATCGACCATCGGGAAGCCAGCGAGGACGCCGTTCTTCATCGACTCTTCGATACCAGCTTGGATTGGAGCGATGTATTCACGAGGAATCGAACCGCCCACAACTTTGTTTTCGAACACAAAGCCTTGACCAGGCTCTTGCGGAGTGAACTCAACCCAGCAATGGCCATATTGACCTTTACCGCCGGACTGACGAACGAATTTACCTTCGACTTTCGCAGCTTCGCGGAATGTCTCACGGTAAGCAACCTGAGGTTTACCAACGTTCGTCTCAACTTTGAATTCGCGAAGCATACGGTCAACGAGGATCTCAAGGTGAAGCTCACCCATACCTGCGATGATCGTTTGGTTCGTTTCTTCGTCCGTATAAGCTTTGAAAGTTGGATCTTCCTCAGCAAGCTTGGAGATCGCTACGCCGAGTTTGTCTTGGTCCGCTTTCGTTTTTGGTTCGATAGCGATTTGGATTACCGGCTCAGGGAAGTTCATCGATTCGAGAACGATGATGTTCTTCTCATCGCAAAGCGTGTCGCCTGTAATCGTGTCTTTCAGACCGACTGCAGCGGCGATGTCGCCTGCGTAAACCTCAGTAATCTCTTGACGGCTGTTCGCGTGCATTTGGAGAATCCGTCCGATACGCTCGCGTTTGTTCTTAGTTGCGTTAAGAACATACGAACCGGACTTCAGGATACCCGAGTATACGCGGAAGAACGTCAATTTACCAACATAAGGGTCAGTCATGATTTTGAACGCGAGCGCCGAGAACGGCTCTTCGTCAGAAGAGTTGCGGACTGCTTCTTCTCCGTCTTCAAGCGTACCTTTGATTGCAGGTACGTCTACTGGGGATGGAAGGTAGTCAACAACCGCGTCCAGCATCAATTGAACGCCTTTGTTGCGGTACGAGGAACCAGCAACAACCGGGAAGATTTTAACTTCGCAAACGCCCTTGCGGAGCGCAGCTTTGATTTCTGGAATTGTCAGCTCTTCGCCTTCCAGATATTTCATAGTCAATTCTTCGTCCAGCTCTGCTACTTTCTCGATCAATTCCGCGCGGAGTTCTTCGACTTGGTCGGCGTACTCAGCAGGAATTTCTTGCTTTTCAGGATCTCTTCCGAGATCGTCTTTGTAAACATAAGCGGCGCGCTCGATAATATCGATTACACCTACGAAGTCAGCTTCAGCGCCCATTGGCACTTGGATCGCAACAGCATTAGCTTGCAGACGCTCGCGCATGTCTTTAACGACATTCAGGTAGTCCGCGCCAATGATGTCCATTTTGTTAATGTAAGCGATCCGAGGTACGCCATAGCGGTCAGCTTGACGCCATACGGTTTCAGACTGAGGCTCAACGCCTTCTTTAGCACTGAAAACCCCAACGGCCCCGTCCAATACGCGCAGGGAACGTTCAACTTCTACTGTGAAGTCAACGTGTCCCGGGGTATCGATGATATTGATGCGGTTGCTCTTCCATTGAGCTGTCGTTGCGGCAGACGTAATCGTAATGCCGCGCTCTTGTTCCTGCTCCATCCAGTCCATCGTTGCGGCGCCTTCATGCACCTCGCCAATTTTGTGGGTACGGCCAGTGTAGAACAAGATACGCTCAGTCGTGGTCGTTTTACCAGCGTCAATATGCGCCATGATCCCGATGTTACGCGTATTATTCAAGGAGAACTCTCTTGCCATGAATCTGTCTCCTTCCGAATTGTGCGAGCAAGTCGCCAATCGTAATTTGTTTTATTATCCTACCAACGGTAGTGAGCAAACGCTTTGTTTGCTTCTGCCATTTTGTGCGTGTCTTCGCGCTTCTTCACGGATGCGCCAGTGTTGTTGGCAGCGTCCATGATTTCAGCAGCCAGACGCTCTTCCATCGTTTTCTCACCGCGGTTGCGCGAATAGTTCACGAGCCAACGGAGACCAAGCGATGTGCGGCGCTCTGGTTTAACTTCGATCGGCACTTGATAGTTAGCGCCGCCGACACGGCGAGCTTTAACCTCAAGTACTGGCATGATGTTTTTCAATGCTGCTTCGAACACTTCCATCGGATCTTTACCCGTGCGTTCTTGGATCAGCGTGAATGCATCATACAGCAGCGTTTGTGCAACGCCGCGTTTGCCGTCGATCATAATACGGTTGATCAGACGTGTTACCAATTTGCTGTTGTATACCGGATCCGGCAATACGTCGCGTTTAGTGACAGGACCTTTGCGTGGCATGAGAAAGTCCCCCTTTCTTAAATAGTAGTTATGCTTTGATAAGGATCAGATTTCCACATCGAATTTCAATTCAGTTTGCTTAGCAAAAGGAAAGAATATTCGATTGGCGATTGAACCCACCGCTTAAACGCGGTCGCTCCTCACCGAATTGCTTCGATCTGGTTGCAATTATTTTTTAACTTTTGGACGTTTAGTACCGTATTTCGAACGGGATTGGTTACGGTTGTTAACACCCGCAGTATCCAATGCGCCGCGCACGATATGATAACGTACGCCCGGAAGGTCTTTTACACGACCGCCGCGGATCAATACAACGCTGTGCTCTTGCAGGTTGTGTCCGATACCCGGAATGTAAGCCGTTACCTCTACTTTATTCGTCAAACGCACACGTGCGTATTTACGAAGCGCGGAGTTCGGTTTTTTCGGAGTCATCGTACCTACACGAGTGCACACACCGCGTTTTTGCGGAGCGCTGATGTTCGTTGCTTCACGTTTCAGGGCATTGAAGCCTTTTTGCAAAGCTGGCGATTTCGATTTTACGACTTTAGCTTGACGTCCTTTACGGACGAGCTGGTTAATAGTTGGCATGTTGCCACCCCCTTCCCATGATTATGTCTTATTAAAAATACAAGGCTATAAGTTAGATGCTAATTATGACGCTTGTATTTCTTGCGAATCGGGCTTGCTGACGCGAGCCGTATCCGCATATGGCAAGACATTATACCCGTTTGTTACCGCACTTTAAGCCCACAGATCCAGGTGGTTCGCAAAAGAACAAAGAAAAATTTCTGCCGATCTATTCTTTACGTAAAGTAAACATATATCAGCAAAAATAGCATTCCGTTTATTCCCCGTCAGCGACTAGCGCTGCCATAGCAGCTCCGACGTCAATGCCGCAGGTATCCCCCAGGCTTTGCATCGTATCTATCCACTTAATCGGTACACCCAACCTCTCACACAGATGAACAACCTTCTCTCTCATCCGCGGATCTGCATCTCGTGCAATATAGACTTCGATTGCTTTATGAGTCTCAAGCATCTTCGTTGTCTGCTTTGCGCCGACCTTAAACTGCATGATATCACCATTCCTTATCGGAAGATACGTCACACAATTAGGCACACTTCGATATATTAGCATGGGCACCACGCCAGTGTCAAGCAACTGCCCGTACAAAAAAGCTGTAAAACTTTCCTTGTACGCCTTCCGTTGTTATTCACAAGCATTAACAGCCTCGCCGCTGCACCAATTTCATTAAAAAAGCGGACTCCCGCCGCCAAGCGTTAGCGCTCAGCGGCTGAAGTCACGCCCCTTAAAACAAAGGTGCTGCTAATCTTGCATCATTCTATTCAATCGTAACAGCTTCCGATTCCACTTCGCCTTGTTCCGCGTCTTCTACTTCGTCTTCCAAGCCGACGAGCTTGATGTTGCGGTAACGGTTCATACCGGTACCAGCTGGAATCAGCTTACCGATAATAACGTTCTCTTTCAGGCCGAGCAATTGGTCGACTTTGCCTTTGATCGCTGCATCAGTCAGTACGCGAGTCGTCTCTTGGAACGATGCCGCCGACAAGAACGAATCGGTCTCCAAGGAAGCTTTCGTAATACCGAGCAGGACTGGCTTAGCGACTGCTGGCTCAAGGCCGGCAAGAATCGCTTCGCGGTTCTGCGCTTCATATTCGTGAATGTCAACGAACGCGCCTGGAAGCAGCGTCGTGTCGCCGGCATCAACGATACGGATTTTGCGAAGCATTTGCTTAACCATAACCTCAACGTGCTTATCGTTGATTTCTACGCCCTGGTTACGGTATACGCGCTGTACTTCCTGCAAAATGTAGTTTTGAACGCCACGGATGCCTTTGATGCGCAGCATGTCTTTCGGATCGATCGAACCGTCCGTCAGCTCATCGCCGGCTTCAAGTTGCTGGCCTTCCGTAACGCGGATACGCGAGCCGTAAGTGATTGCGTAAACTTTCGACTCTGCTTCGCCTTGAATTTCGATCTCGCGGCGGTCTTTCGCCTCGCGAATCTCTTTCACGACACCGTCAAGCTCGGTGATGATCGCTTGACCTTTCGGATTACGCGCTTCGAAAAGCTCCTGGATACGCGGCAAACCTTGCGTAATATCGTCGCCGGCAACGCCGCCGGTATGGAACGTACGCATGGTGAGCTGTGTTCCCGGCTCGCCGATCGATTGCGCAGCGATAATGCCTACCGCTTCGCCGATCTCAACGTGCTTGCCGGTTGCCAAGTTGCGGCCGTAGCAAATTTTGCAGACGCCATGACGGGCACGGCAGCTGAGTACGGAACGAATCTGCAGCTTCTCAATGCCTGCATCGATGATCGCGTCCGCTTTGCTGGAATCGATCAGCTCGCTTTTCTTCACGATAATTTCGCCAGTTTGCGGATGACGAATCGTCGCGAAGGAGTAACGTCCTTCAATACGATCATACAGATCCTCGATAACCTCTTTACCGTCTTGGATTTTGCCGACAGTAAAGCCTTTATCCGTGCCGCAATCGTCCTCGCGAACGATAACGTCCTGCGCAACGTCGACGAGACGACGGGTCAAGTAACCCGAGTCCGCTGTACGAAGCGCCGTATCGGCCAGACCTTTACGGGCACCGTGCGTCGAGATAAAGTACTCGAGGACGGTAAGGCCTTCACGGAAGTTCGATTTGATTGGCAATTCGATAATCCGGCCCGACGGGTTGGCCATCAGACCCCGCATACCGCCAAGCTGAGCGATCTGCGATTTGTTACCCCGTGCTTTGGAGTCGACCATGAGCATGATGGAGTTGTAACGATCCATCGATTTCATGAGGATATCGGTAATTTGATCTTTGGATTTGCTCCAGATCTCAATTACACGGTCATAACGCTCTTCATTCGTGATCAGACCGCGACGGTACTGATTCATAACGACAGCTACCTTCGCGTCAGACTCTTTCAAGATTCCTACTTTCTCTTCCGGCACGATAACATCCGATACGGCTACCGTAATACCTGCACGAGTAGAGTAAGTGAAACCGAGTTGTTTAATGCGGTCAAGAATTATCGACGTTAATGTTGTATGGTAGATACGGAAGCATTCGCCGATAATATTGCCCAGATACTCTTTGCCAACGCCGCCGGCAATCGGCAGCTCTTGAAGGATTTTGTTCAAATCGCTTCCTTTATCGTAGACGAAATATTTATCCGGTGTTCCGTTCAGCAAGTTGGCTTTGGAAGCTTCGTTGATGTAAGGGAAATCCTCTGGATAAATTTCGTTGAAAATCACTTTACCTACAGTCGTACAGATCAACGACTCTTGCTGCTTCGGCGTAAAGTTCGTTTTCTTCAGGACGCGAACCGGAATAAAGATACGCGCATGAAGGGAAACGATACCGCGTTGGTAAGCGGAGATCGCTTCGTTAACCGTCGCGAACACCGAACCGCTGCCTTTAGCATCTTTGTTATCCATTGTCAGATAGTACGATCCAAGGACCATATCCTGCGATGGAGTAACGACCGGCTTGCCGTCTTTCGGGTTCAAAATGTTGCCCGAAGCAAGCATCAGCAAGCGAGCTTCCGCTTGTGCTTCAGCCGACAACGGAACGTGAACGGCCATTTGGTCACCGTCAAAGTCTGCATTGTACGCTGTACATACGAGCGGGTGAAGCTTGATTGCGCGGCCTTCTACCAGAATAGGCTCAAACGCTTGAATACCGAGACGGTGAAGCGTCGGGGCACGGTTCAGAAGAACCGGATGTTCCTTGATCACTTCTTCAAGAACGTCCCAAACCTCTGGGCTTACGCGCTCTACTTTGCGTTTCGCGCTTTTAATGTTATGAGCAAGGCCTTTGTTGACCAGCTCTTTCATAACGAACGGCTTGAACAGCTCAAGCGCCATTTCCTTCGGAAGTCCGCATTGGAACATCTTCAGGTTTGGACCTACTACGATAACGGAACGACCGGAATAGTCAACGCGTTTACCGAGCAAGTTTTGGCGGAAACGGCCTTGTTTACCTTTCAGCATGTGGCTGAGCGATTTCAAAGGACGGTTGCCTGGGCCTGTAACCGGACGTCCGCGGCGGCCGTTGTCGATCAACGCGTCAACCGCTTCTTGGAGCATCCGTTTTTCGTTTTGAACGATAATGTCAGGAGCGCCGAGATCAAGCAGACGCTTCAAACGGTTATTACGGTTGATTACGCGGCGGTACAGGTCATTCAAGTCAGACGTTGCAAAACGTCCGCCGTCCAGCTGTACCATCGGACGAAGCTCCGGCGGGATAACCGGCAGCACATCAAGAATCATCCATTCCGGCTCATTGCCGGAGTTGCGGAACGCTTCGATTACTTCCAGACGCTTGATCGCACGGTTGCGGCGTTGGCCTTGAGCCGTACGAAGCTCTTCTTTCAGCGTATCGAGTTCTTTCTCCACATCGATGTCTTGAAGAAGCTTCTTAACCGCTTCAGCGCCCATGCCGGCTTGGAATCCATAGCCGTATTTCTCACGGTAGCTGCGGTATTCTTTCTCCGACAACAGTTGCTTCTTCTCCAAAGGCGTATCGCCTGGATCCGTTACAACATACGATGCAAAATAAATGATTTCCTCGAGCGAACGAGGCGACATGTCAAGAGCCAAGCCCATGCGGCTTGGAATCCCTTTGAAATACCAGATATGCGATACAGGCGCAGCCAATTCAATGTGGCCCATGCGCTCGCGGCGCACCTTCGCGCGGGTTACTTCGACGCCGCAACGATCGCAGACAACGCCTTTATAGCGTACCCGTTTGTATTTGCCGCAATGGCACTCCCAGTCTTTGGTCGGTCCAAAGATTTTCTCGCAGAAGAGCCCTTCCTTCTCCGGTTTTAACGTCCTATAGTTGATCGTCTCCGGTTTTTTGACTTCTCCGCGGGACCAAGAACGAATTTTATCCGGCGAGGCAAGCCCGATTTTCATATACTCGAAGTTGTTCACGTCCAACAAGGAGCAACCCTCCTTCGTCATGTATGGCTATATGGCAATGTCAAGCATTGTCGATCAAATTAGCGGCTGCACGCCCCGCGATTCGGCGGGACGAGCAGCCTTGGCAATCTTATTCACCAGCGCCGACTTCTGCGCCTTCAAGATTCAGGTTCAGCTTGTCGCCGGTACCCTCATCGTCATCATCGATTTCTTTCATTTCGATCTCTTCTTCGTTCTCGGTCAGGATCTTAACGTCCATACCCAAGCTTTGAAGCTCTTTGATCAATACTTTGAACGATTCCGGAACACCCGGTTCTGGAACGTTCTCGCCCTTCACGATCGATTCGTACGTCTTCACGCGGCCGACAACGTCGTCCGACTTGACGGTAAGAATCTCTTGGAGCGTGTAGGCTGCGCCGTAGGCTTCAAGCGCCCACACTTCCATCTCGCCGAAGCGCTGACCGCCGAATTGAGCTTTACCGCCCAGCGGCTGTTGCGTAACGAGCGAGTAAGGACCCGTCGAGCGGGCATGGATTTTATCATCAACCATGTGCGCCAGCTTGATCATGTACATGACGCCGACCGTAACTTCACGTTCGAACGATTCGCCCGTACGTCCGTCATACAAGATCGTTTTGCCGTTGCGCTGCATGCCTGCTTCTTCCATCGTATCGAACACGTCATACTCACGCGCGCCGTCGAATACCGGCGTTGCGGCATGAAGGCCGAGCTGTTTGCACGCCATACCCAAATGGACCTCGAGCACCTGCCCGATATTCATCCGCGATGGTACGCCGAGCGGGTTAAGCACGACTTCAACCGGTGTGCCGTCCGGCAGGAACGGCATGTCTTCTTCCGGCATGATACGTGCGATGACACCTTTGTTACCGTGGCGTCCCGCCATTTTATCGCCTTCAGAGATTTTACGTTTTTGCGCGATATATACGCGAACCAGTTGATTCACGCCTGGAGGCAGCTCATCACCGTTCTCGCGGGTAAATACTTTAACGTCAACGACGATGCCGTCTGTACCATGCGGCACACGCAGCGAAGTGTCGCGAACCTCGCGAGCCTTCTCGCCGAAGATCGCGTGGAGCAAGCGCTCCTCAGCTGTAAGCTCGGTTACGCCCTTAGGCGTTACTTTGCCGACGAGGATGTCACCTGCGCCGATTTCAGCGCCGACGCGGATAATGCCGCGCTCATCCAAGTTCTTGAGCGCTTCTTCGCCGACATTCGGAATGTCGCGCGTAATTTCTTCAGGTCCAAGCTTCGTGTCGCGCGCTTCGGATTCGTATTCTTCAATATGAATCGAAGTGTACACGTCCTCTTTAACGAGCTTCTCGCTAAGCAGGATCGCATCCTCGTAGTTGTAGCCTTCCCAAGTCATGAAGGCAACGACTACGTTGCGGCCAAGCGCCAATTCGCCTTGCTCGGTCGAAGGACCGTCAGCAAGAATATCACCTTTTTTGATGACATCGCCTTTACGGACGATAGGACGTTGGTTAATGCACGTACCTTGGTTGGAACGCATAAATTTATGAAGCTTATGCTTAACTAAGTCGCCAGTGACTGGTTTGCCGTCAAGCAATTCGATGCGGCGCAGCCAAATTTCATTAGCCGAAACGCGTTCGATGACACCGTCAAACTTAGAAACGATACATACGCCGGAGTCTTTAGCAGCTTTATGCTCCATTCCTGTGCCAACCAGCGGCGATTTCGGAATCAAGAGCGGAACAGCCTGCCGCTGCATGTTCGATCCCATGAGGGCGCGGTTGGAGTCGTCATTTTCCAAGAACGGAATGAGCGCTGTCGCAACCGATACGACCTGTTTAGGCGATACGTCCATGTAGTCGACGCGATCCGATGGCATAGTCAGAATGTTGTCCGCCTGTTTGTTATAGCGAACGATCTGGCTGTCATCCTCAAACTTGTTGTCTTCCGTCAGCTTCGCATTTGCCTGACCGATAACGTAGTTATCCTCTTCATCGGCAGTCATATATGCGATTTGATCGGTAACGGCACCCGTTTTCGGATCTACCCAACGATAAGGCGCCTCAATAAAGCCATATTCATTAATGCGCGCGAACGAAGACAAGGAGTTGATCAGACCGATGTTCGGTCCCTCCGGCGTCTCGATTGGACACATCCGCCCATAGTGGGAGTGATGGACGTCGCGCACTTCAAAGCCTGCGCGCTCACGCGTCAGACCGCCAGGTCCGAGTGCAGACAGACGGCGCTTATGCGTCAGCTCGGCAAGCGGGTTCGTTTGGTCCATAAACTGCGACAACTGCGAGGAACCGAAAAACTCTTTAATCGACGCGATTACCGGACGGATGTTGATCAACGCTTGAGGCGTGATCGCATTCGCATCCTGAATCGACATACGCTCGCGTACAACGCGCTCCATACGGGACAAGCCGATGCGGAACTGGTTCTGCAGCAGCTCGCCTACCGAACGCAAACGACGGTTGCCGAGATGGTCGATATCGTCCGTGCTTCCTACTCCATGCAACAGGTTGATGAAGTAGTTGATAGACGAAATAATATCCGCAGGCGTAATATGCTTGATCGACTTGTCGATCACGCCGTTCGAGATGACCTTGATCACCTTCGCATCGTCCAGCGGGGAGAATACGCTAATCGTTTGAAGAGGAATACTATCCGCATCCAAAACGCCGTTAGCGACATGGTAAGTTTTAAAGCCGACGTTCTTTTCCAGCTTATCGAGAATATCATCAAGCAGACGGCGATCGATCACTTGGCCTGATTCTGCGATAATCTCACCAGTAGCTGGATCTACAAGCGTCTCAGCCAACCGTTGATTGAACAGACGGTTTTTAATGTGAAGCTTTTTGTTAATTTTGTAGCGGCCTACGTTAGCCAAATCATAGCGCTTCGGATCGAAGAAGCGAGCGACAAGCAAGCTCTTCGCGTTATCCAAAGTCGGCGGCTCGCCTGGACGAAGGCGTTCGTAAATCTCGATGAGCGCTTTCTCCGTCGAATCCGTATTGTCTTTGTCCAGCGTGTTGCGAATGTACTCATCATGTCCGAGCAGCTCAAGAATCTCAGCGTCAGTGCCGAAGCCAAGCGCACGCAAAAGCACCGTAACCGGAATCTTCCGAGTGCGGTCAATCCGAACGTAAATGATGTCCTTGGCATCCGTCTCGAGCTCGAGCCATGCTCCGCGATTCGGAATTACCGTCGCCGTGTATGTTTTCTTACCGTTCTTATCAACCTTCGTGCTGAAGTACACACTCGGGGATCGCACCAACTGGCTGACAATAACACGTTCCGCCCCGTTAATAATAAATGTACCGGTCTCGGTCATCAGCGGGAAGTCACCCATAAATACTTCCTGCTCTTTCACTTCACCGGTCTCTTTATTAAAGAGCCGTACTTTAACGCGCAGCGGAGCAGCATACGTAACGTCGCGTTCCTTTGATTCATCGACCGAATATTTCGGTTCGCCTAAGCTGTAATCGATAAACTCAAGCGATAGATTTCCCGTAAAGTCCTGAATCGGCGAAATGTCCTGGAACAACTCAAGCAAGTCGTTATCCAAAAACTTCTCGTACGATTTTTGTTGGATTTCAATCAGGTTCGGGACTTCCAGCACCTCGTTGATCCGGGCGTAACTTCTCCGCGTGCGCCGACCATACTGAACAAGTTGTCCTGCCAACTTAACCTCACCCCTCATGTCTGTCTCACAGCATCGATATTATCACTGCGTCAATTCAAATAAAGAAAAGCCCTTATCGAATAAGTTTCGAAAAAAGAGCATGTTCCGGCAGTCAACCAAACGCAGCGCGGGCGTCTTGGTTCCATATCAAGTAATTTTGCCCAAAATGTAAACATTATACGTCAAATGCGCCACAAATATGCATTCCGCGCTAAAAATTCGCACTTGACATTTTAGTTGACTAAAGAGATTGAGCCCAATTTAATGCTGACATTCTATAATATTACCATACACAAAAAGTCAAGTCAAGAA
Organism: Paenibacillus sp. NEAU-GSW1; assembly: GCF_009737085.1. Taxonomy (GTDB): domain Bacteria; phylum Bacillota; class Bacilli; order Paenibacillales; family Paenibacillaceae; genus Pristimantibacillus. Next base: position 25,500 of record NZ_WOVL01000030.1, on the reverse strand, counting down.
ATTGGATACGGTTATTTTGTTGCCATATAAATCCGATAGCCTTTATCCTTCGTAACCTCTTCAACATCGCCAAACAGCGATTGGAGTTTAGCTTCGGCAGAAGGAGCACCCTGCTTCTTCTGAATGACGACCCACATTTTCCCGCCGGGAACGAGCAGCTCATAACCCTCTTCAAAAATGCGGTGCACCGTTTCTTTACCCGCACGAATCGGCGGATTCGTAAGAATCGCATCGAATCGTTTCTCTTTAACCGCATCATAGAGATCGCTTTGCAGCACCTCAACATTGGCGATTCCGTTAAGCGCAGCATTCTCTTTCGACAGCTGAACCGCTCTTTCATTGATGTCGATCATTGTAACATGTCCTTCCGGCGCCAGCTTAGCGGCAGTCAGTCCGATAGGACCATATCCGCAGCCGACATCGAGTACCTTTGCATTCACGTCCAGCTCGAGCGCTCGCAGCAATACCCGGCTGCCGTAATCAACGCCAGACTTGGAAAAAACGCCGGCATCCGTAATGAACTTAAACGAATAGCCGTTCAATTCCGCTTGATGCGTCTGACGGTCATGCTTAACCCCAGGCTTCTGGGTATAGTAATGGTCCGACACTTTATCCCCTCCTTTTCACCTATCTGTCTCGCTTGGTCGTATGGGCAATTACATAATAGAGATGCGAAAATGCATTTAATTCGCCGCAGCCGCTCTAGCCGATATCCTCGCATTTTACAAAATAGATGCATTTTCGCACTTCCATTCATCGAAACTCAGACAGCTGTCCAAAAGCAGCTTATACACACTGCCTCGCCACTTACCAACAGATTTAACGCTCGCCGCGCAATATCCACAGCTGGATAAGTTTTTTTCGCCTCACCCACATGTTGTTAAGCTGTCCGCCATTGTCCAAGCTATTCTAACGACATACAACAAACCCCTTGAAACGTGACGTTTCAAGGGGCCCGTTATATTCCCGGAAGCTAGCTTCCGGAAGTGAAATTACTTCACTTCTACTACTGCGCCAGCTTCTTCAAGCTTAGCTTTAACTGCTTCTGCTTCTTCTTTAGCAACTTTTTCTTTGATTGGTTTAGGAGCGCCGTCAACCAGATCTTTTGCTTCTTTCAGGCCAAGACCAGTGATTTCGCGAACTACTTTGATAACGTTGATTTTGGAAGCGCCAGCGCTTGTCAAGATAACGTCGAATTCGGATTGCTCAGCAACTTCAGCAGCGCCGCCAGCAACTACTGCTACTGGAGCTGCAGCTGTTACGCCGAATTCTTCTTCGATTGCTTTAACAAGGTCGTTCAGTTCAAGAACGGTCATAACTTTAATGGCTTCCAAGATTTGCTCTTTAGACATGGTTATACCTCCGAAATGGTTTTAGTTTTTTTGTTGGTTTGTTACGCTGCCGGCGTTAACCGTCCGACATCTATGACGTTGCTTCGCTTAATTGAATTAAGCTTGAGCTTCTTTTTGTTCGCCGACTGCTTTAACCGCAAGCGCGAAGTTGCGAACTGGAGCTTGCAGGACGCTGAGGAGCATGGAAAGCAAACCTTCGCGGGACGGAAGTTCCGCCAGCGCTTTGATTTGGTCATGTCCAACAACTTTACCTTCTACAACGCCGCCTTTCAGTTTCAAAGCGTCGTTCTTTTTAGCGAAATCGTTAAGGATTTTCGCTGGAGCAACTGCATCGTCAACGCTGAACGCGATGGCTGTAGGTCCAACCAGAATCTCGTTCAGTTCAGTCAATTCAGCAGCTTCAGTAGCGCGGCGAACGAGCGAGTTTTTCAATACTTGAAACTCGATACCAGCTTCACGCAGCTGTTTGCGAAGTTCGGTAACTTGCGCAACGTTCAATCCGCGATAATCGGCAACAACTGTGCTGGAGCTACCACGAAGCTTAGCTGTGATCTCTTCAACCGCTTGTTGTTTCTCTTGGATGATTTTTGCGTTTGCCAAACTGTACACCTCCTGTAATAGTTGTACATCCCGTTTACTACGACGAGCTTTCCAAAACCTGCCAACAGGCAAAGGAAAAGCCTCCGCACGTACCAAGACTGCGAAGGCCATGATGGTTCGTTAATGCGCTTATTCCGTCATTGGAAAGCAGCTTACAAACGCTATATCATAACACCTCGGTAGGAAATTAAGCCTTGCGGCACCTACTGTCTACGGCATGCATATTCGAAATTGAGTTCCGTTCTTCTTAGCGGTAAACCGCAGTTGTAACACGAGCGCCAGGGCCCATTGTCGAAGAAACGGCGATGTTTTTCAGGTAAACCCCTTTAGCTGCAGCCGGTTTTGCACGGTTCAGCGCGTCTACCAATGCTTTGAGGTTCTCAACGAGTTTCTCAGCATCGAAAGATACTTTACCGATTGGCGCATGGATTTGACCTGCTTTATCCAGACGGTATTCGATTTTACCGGCTTTAATTTCTTGCACGGCTTTCGTCACGTCGAATGTTACCGTACCTGCTTTAGGGTTAGGCATGAGGCCTTTACCACCCAGGATACGACCCAGTTTACCAACTTCAGCCATCATGTCCGGCGTTGCTACGCAGACGTCGAATTCAAACCAGCCTTGTTGGATTTTGTTGATCATGTCTGCATCGCCTACGAAGTCAGCGCCAGCAGCTTCCGCTTCTTTTGCTTTTTCGCCTTTAGCGAATACGAGAACACGTTTTGTTTTACCAGTGCCGTGCGGAAGTACAACGACGCCGCGCACCGCTTGGTCTTGTTTCCGCGGGTCAACGCCCAGACGGACTGCTACTTCAACGGATTCGTCGAATTTAGCTGTTGCAGCCTTTTTAACAAGCTCAATCGCTTGTTGCGGCTCGTAAGTTGCTTCGCTGTCGATCAGCTTAGCGGCTTCCAGATACTTCTTGCCATGTTTAGCCATTTGAATATTCCTCCTCATGTGGTATAGCGGAGCATCCTCCTATGGAATGACCCTCCCACTTGGCCCGAAGGCCTCTTGCGTTAAAACAAGGATCTTTACAATCCAGGAATAACGCAATTAGTCAACGATTGTTACGCCCATGCTGCGTGCAGTGCCTTCAATCATAAGCATTGCTGCTTCAACGGAAGCTGCATTCAAGTCGGGCATTTTTTGCTCAGCGATTTCACGCACTTTCGCGCGTTTAACTGTAGCGACTTTCTTCTTGTTCGGTTCGCCGGATCCTTTTTCGATACCTGCTGCTACGCGGAGCAATACTGCTGCCGGCGGAGTTTTAGTTTCGAATGTGAAGGAACGGTCCTCGAACACCGTAATTACAACCGGAATAATCAAACCAGCTTGATCGGCAGTACGAGCATTGAATTCTTTACAGAATGCCATAATGTTAACGCCTGCTTGACCAAGGGCTGGACCGATCGGCGGAGCCGGGTTCGCTTTACCTGCAGGAACCTGCAGTTTGACCATCTTGATGACCTTTTTTGCCATGACTTACACCTCCTTACATGAAATCCGAAGAACTTTGTCGCACGAAAACCTTAACTTAAACTTTCTCCACTTGCGTGTAGTCGAGTTCAAGCGGGGTTTCCCTGCCAAACATGTTGACGTGCACCTTGAGCTTTGCCTTGTCGAGCAGAATTTCTTCCACTGTACCGACAAAATCCGCAAAAGGACCTACTTTGACGCGCACGGTTTCCTTAAGCTCGAATTCAATCTTCGGCTTCGGCTCTTCCATACCCATATGCTTGAGAATTTGTTCCACTTCATCAGGCATGAGCGGAGTCGGCTTCGACCCAGATCCAGTCGATCCTACGAATCCCGTGACGCCCGGCGTATTGCGAACAACGTACCACGAATCATCAGTCTGAACCATTTCCACCAGGACGTAGCCAGGGTAGACTTTACGCTGAACGGTCTTTTTCTTACCGTCCTTCTCTACCACTTCTTCCTCCATAGGAACGAGCACGCGGAAGATTTTGTCCTCCATGCCCATCGATTCAAGTCGACGCTCCAAGTTGGCTTTTACTTTGTTCTCATAACCGGCGTAAGTGTGAACGACGTACCATCTTTTTTCCATTCCAATCCACCTTTGGACCCTTCTTAAACAATCAGTTCAACAATCGACGAGATCCCGATGTCAAGAAGCCAAAAGTAAATCGTCACAAACGTGATCGTCAAAAGAACTACGATCGAATAGCTTGTCAACTCTTTACGGTTTGGCCAGCGAACCTTCTTCAGTTCTGCCCAGCTGTCGGCAAAGAAACTAAACGTTGTTCCGAAGCTTTGCTTCAGTTTAGCCAAAAATGCCACGGTCACACCTCCAATTGACTATCTCGTCTCGCGATGAGGAGTCTGCTCGTTACAGAACTTGCAAAACTTCTTCAACTCGATGCGGTCGGGGTGATTGCGTTTGTTCTTGCTGCTCGCATAGTTTCTCTGTTTGCAGTTTGTGCATGCCAACGTGATAATAACCCGCATTGAAGTACACCTCCCGAACTGCTACTAAATACGCTTCGTGATGAGATAGTAGCCCACCCCACACGAGTTCTCGGCCCCAATACGAAAAAAACCTCACATTTAGGCCTACCTAAAACACTTTATCATATGGCAAAATTGATGTCAACGCTTAGATGGACTGCTCGTACCGCGCAGATATTGGAATTCCAACGACTTCGGGATCGCTCGTCCTATCAGTATCGTCTATTTTTTGCCATTTAAAACCGAAAAGCCGTCTCTTCCGAGCGGATCACGCATCCGTCCGGACAGACAGCCTTCTCATAGTCTCATATATTTGAGTACGCTTAAGTGCTCAAATCTCTCACTTCCAGGTACCGCTCCAGCTTGCGTTTGACACGCTGCAGCGCGTTGTCGATCGACTTCACATGCCTGTCCAAGTCAACGGCGATTTCCTGATAGGAACGCCCGTCCAAATAAAGCATAAGAACTTTACGTTCCAGGTCGCTTAAAATTTCGGACATCTTGTCTTCAAGGCCGATGAATTCTTCTTGATTAATAATCAATTCTTCAGGGTCGGACACCCGTGTCCCGCATATGACATCAAGCAACGTACGGTCGGAATCCTCGTCATAAATCGGCTTATCGAGCGAGACGTAGGAATTGAGCGGGATATGCTTCTGCCGGGTTGCGGTCTTGATCGCCGTAATGATCTGCCGCGTAATGCATAACTCAGCAAAGGCTTTGAAGCTCGCGAGCTTGTCTCCTTTGAAATCGCGGATAGATTTGTACAGGCCAATCATGCCCTCTTGCACAATATCTTCCCGATCCGCGCCGATAAGAAAATAAGAACGCGCTTTGGCACGCACAAAGTTCTTGTATTTGTTAATCAAATACTCAAGAGCCAGGCTGTCGCCATTGCGGACCGCTTCGACGATCTCTTCGTCCGTACTGCAGTCATATTCGAGCGTACTCCATTCTTTGAGGTCGATGCTCACGAACTATCCCTCCGGCCTGCAAGGCGTACACTGCTAGAATCGTAGATGAAGCTGGATAACTCTTTCATTCTCCATAGGCGGACCCTGCCGAATTACGCGACAAAACCGCGCCTAGCGCTGAAAGATAATAGAGTCAGTATACATTATGTAACCTTATACCGTCAACCGATTTGCCCCGCCGCAACCCTCGTTTTTATTGAAAAAATGTAACGAAGTTCCACCGCGCCGACGCCGCTATTTCCCGCCCCGCCGCAGCCTCTCCAGCTGGCTTCTGACTTCCAGGCTCAGATTGCCGTCCAGCGAATTGCGCTTGCCCGGCTTTTCCTCGCGCAGCTTGTGCTCGATTTGCTTGCGGCTCTGTTCAACATCGACGAGCAATTCCCGTGCTGATATCCGAAGCGCGCCTTTCCCGAAAGCGACATGCTGCTCAATCAGATCCGAGGTTGCGACATAAAGATTGCGCCTTCTGGAATAAAGCTGGACGACATGCCGTTCAATGCACTCGTCAGCCGTCTCTTTCTCTTTCGTGTAGACGACGATCAGCTTATTCTGCTTGTAAGTAGCGCCGAGCCCGGGAACCTGATGCGCGTCGAAAATAACGTATACCGTCATCCCGGAATAGCCTTGATAATCGGCCAGCATAGTCAGCAGCTTATCGCGCGCTTCTTCCAGATCGTACTCCTTCAAGCGCTCCAGCACAGGCCAGGCGCCAATGATGTTATAGCCGTCGACCAGCAGAATATCATCAGGCCGAGTCATTCGTTACAGACTCCGGCGCTGCCGGACGACTTCGTACATCAAGACTCCCGCTGCAACCGAAGCGTTAAGCGAGTTCAGTTGCCCGAGCATCGGCAGTTTAACCAGGAAGTCGCATTTCTCTTTTATCAGACGGCCAATCCCTTTGGCTTCATTGCCAATGACGATGCCCAGCGGCAGATCAAACTTCGTTTTGTACACATCTTGAGGCGCGCTGACGTCCGTGCCGGCAATCCATACGCCCTCTTCCTTCAGGCGCTCGATCGTTTGCGCCAAATTCGTAACGCGGGCAACCGGCACATGCTCCGCAGCGCCTGCTGACGTTTTCAGCACGGTAGCCGTTAAGCCCGCCGCGCGGCGCTTCGGAATAATAACGCCGTGAACGCCTGTGCATTCCGCCGTCCGCAAAATCGAACCTAAATTATGCGGATCCTCGATTTCGTCCAAAATAAGCAGAAACGGCGTTTCGCCGCGGCTTCTCGCCCGCTCAAGCAAATCCTCGATTTCCGCGTAAGCGAAAGCTGCCGCCTGCGCGACTACGCCCTGATGCTGTACGCCAGGGGCCATGCTGTCCAGCTTGCGCTTGTCCACAAATTGAACGACAATGCCGCTCTTTTTCGCTTCGGCTATAATCGGCTGCGTTAAGCTTTTTTGCGCGCCTTCCGCAATCCAAATTTTGTTGATCTCCCTGCCGGAGCGAAGGGCTTCCATAACAGGATGCTTGCCTGCAACCAGTTCTTCTTCGTTGTACGTTTCACTCATGCCAGTTCGATCCTCCTATTCTTGTGCTTCTTGTGCTTCCGCAATCTGTTCTCCATGATCGTCAACAGCTGTCACGACTGCAAAAAGCTCCTGCAGGCGAGCGATGCGGCCTTCATAATATAAATATCCGACCAGGCATTCCAACGCGGTTGCCTGACGGTAATCTGCCGGATCGGCGTTTTTCGGCGGCGCTCCCGATTTCGTATTGCGGCCGCGCCGGACAATATCGGCCTCTTCCTCGGTAAGAAGCGGCTGCCACCGCTCAAGCAGCTTCCGCTGCGCCTTGGCGGAGACGAGCTTCGTTGCCTCCCGGTGCAAATGATGAGACTTATGATTGGGAAGCGATACCAGATATTGCCGAACCATCAGCTCGAATACGCCATCGCCGACATAGGCCAGCACAACCGGATTGATCAGCTGCGGCTTCTTGGCCGGCGTATGGAACAGAAGCGCGGCTTCCCGCCGCGCCTCGTTCAATCCGATCGTCTCGCCCGCTTCATTGTTCCCTCGAACGTCATCGCGTTCATCTAACATGTCTATTCCCCCAACCTCTATAAGCGGCGCCAGCGAATCCCTTGCGGAGTATCTTCAAGCGCAATCCCTTTCGCCGTAAGAAGGTCGCGAATCTCATCGGCCTTCGCCCAATTTTTCGATTTGCGCGCTTCTGTACGGTCGATAATCAATTGCTCGATCTCATCGTCCAGCAGTTCGCTGCCTCCGGCTTGCTGCGGCAGCAGGCCGAGAACGGCATCCATGACTTCCAATTCCTTCAGCAAAGCAGCTGTGCCTGCCGCCGAAACATCCTGGCGATTCAAAAACTGATTCGCTTCGGCAACGAGCTCGAATACGGCTGTGATCGCATCCGGCGTATTAAAGTCGTCTCCCATCTTCGCTTCGAATTGCTCTTTGATCGCCGCCAATCTGCTTACCAGCTCAGCAGGCAGCGCTGCGTCGACTTTCGCATTCGGGCCGAACGAAGCCAGCATATGCTTCAAGTTCGTGTGGCAGTTGCTGATCCGCTCTACGCTCTTCTCCGCTTGCGCAATCGTATCGTCGCTAAAGTTCAGCGGGCTTCGGTAATGGGCTGACAGCATGAAATAACGAATCGCTTGCGGTTTGACCCGCTTCACCAGCTCATGCACCGTAATGCCATTGCCAAGCGATTTGGACATCTTTTCATTATTGATATGGATATAACCGTTATGCATCCAGTAGTTGGCCAGCGGATGACCGGTCAGCGCCTCCGATTGCGCCACTTCGCATTCGTGGTGCGGGAATTGCAGGTCATGCCCGCCGCCGTGAATGTCCAGCGTGTCGCCCAGATAAGTCCGCGCCATCGCCGAGCATTCGATATGCCAGCCGGGACGGCCAGGTCCCCAAGGGCTTTCCCAGAAAATTTCACCCGGCTTCGCGCCTTTCCAAAGCACGAAATCTTGCGGGTTTTCTTTGCGGTCGCCCACCTCGATCCGGATGCCGAACTGCAGCTCCTCGAGATTCTGATGCGACAGCTTGCCGTATTCTTCGAACTTCCCGGTGTGGTAGTAGACGTCCCCTTCGCTTGTATAAGCGAAGCCTTTGTCCACAAGACCCTGGATAAATGCAATAATCTCTGGAATGTGCGTCGTCACGCGCGGATTCATCGTTGCCTTGTGCACGCCAAGCGAGGCGATATCCTCGTTGAATGCAGCAATAAACTTCTCTGCCACTTCAGGTACAGTCGTACCCATTTGCTCCGCTTTGCGGATCAATTTATCGTCTACATCCGTAAAGTTGACAATGTAATTGACGTCATAACCCGCATACTCCAAATAACGGCGCACAACGTCAAAAAATATGACGGGCCGGGCGTTGCCGATGTGAATGTAGTCGTATACGGTCGGGCCGCATACATACATTTTCACCTTGCCTGGCTCTAGCGATACGAACGCTTCCTTGGAACGGGTGAGCGTATTATAAATATGAACGGTCATTTGGTAAATTCTCCTCCAGCAACGGGCTCGCGGAACTTCTCCAGCTCCGACTTCAGGCCGTCAATTTCCTTCTGCATTTCACGAAACATTTCAATAACAGGATCAGGCAGCTGCTTATGGTCCAGACGATCGCCGACGCGCTCTCCGTTCCGTTTAACGACTCGACCGGGATTGCCGACAACGGTGCAGTTGTCCGGAACCTCGCGCAGCACGACCGCATTCGACCCGATATTCGAATTATCGCCTACCGTGAACGAACCTAATACTTTGGCTCCCGAGCCGATAACGACATTATTGCCAATTGTCGGATGCCGCTTCCCTTTTTCTTTGCCGGTACCGCCTAGCGTAACGCCTTGATAGATGACGACATCATCGCCGATTTCGCAGGTTTCGCCTATTACGACCCCCATGCCATGATCGATGAACAGCCGATTGCCGATCGTCGCCCCGGGATGAATTTCAATACCGGTCATAAACCGGCTGAATTGCGAAACCATGCGCGCCAGCGTGTACCATTTATTGTTATACAACGCATGCGCAATCCGGTGCGCCCAAATCGCATGCACTCCCGAATAGGTGAAAATAACCTCAAAACGGCTTCTCGCCGCCGGATCATTCTCGAATACTGCCGTAATATCTGAATGAAAATGGCGAAACATAAACTCGACCCCCTTTAACCCCTCACAACACGCTCATGCGTTTTGCGGACCTGCGGCAGCAATATTGTTATCTATGAAAAAAAGCCCCCGCAGCATCGTTTGCCTAGCAATGGCGATGCTGCAGAGGCGTGCGTGTAGCGTACGCGGTTCCACTCTGCTTGGGACAGGCGCTGCTTTGCCCTACCTGCGAGCTCTTATCGAGCGACGCTTGGCTGACTGGCAAAACGGAAGCCGACTGTCCATCTCAACGCCTTTAACGCAGGCTTACGTTGCCGCCTACCCCGTTGCCGCACCGGCTCAGCTTCGCATGCAGCGCAACTGGCGTGATATCGGCATTCGGATCGGAGCAAAGCTCCCAGGTGCATATTTCCGCCCGCGGACTAGACAACTCGCAGCTTGCAATCCGCCCGCCGCTTATCCCGGCAAGGATCGAATTGACCGTTGTCCTCTCTGCAAATCCTGCTAAACGTACTTCTCCTGTTCACAGCTTATCGAATCATCGAATTGTATGGTAGTAACAGTATACTCAATCGTCAAAAAAGTGACAAGACCAATGTGCCTTTGCCTAAGGTGAAACGGCTTCGCCCTCATTGACGGCGGAGCTTACGCTAAGCGGCCCTTCAGTCTCGCAACGACGGTTTCCTTGCCGAGCAGCGCGATCGATTGATTCAAGTCAGGACCGTGGGTTTGTCCGGTCAGAGCGGCGCGGATCGGCATGAACAGCTGCTTGCCTTTGAAGCCCGTATCCTTCTGAACCGCTTTAATCATTTCTTTAATGCCGTCTACGTCAAAAGCTTTCTCTCCCGCTTCGACCAGTGCAAGGAACGCTGCCAATACAGTCGGCACTTGCTCCTCAGCCAGTACGGCAGCCGCTTCTTCCTCATCTTCAACCGATTCGCGGAAGAACAGCTCTGTCAGCGGCACAATTTCCGCTGCGTAACGCAATTTGTCCTGATAGAGCGCCACAAGCGCGTCCACCCATGCGCGGCCGTCTGCATCAAGCTCGGCAGCGACGCGGCCCGCTTTTTGCAAATGCGGCAAGCACAGGTCAACGAGACGAGGAAGCTCGGTTTTTTTCAAATATTCATTGTTCATCCACGTCAATTTATTCGTATCGAATACCGCCGGGCTCTTGCTGAGACGCTCAGCGTTAAACGCTTCAATCAATTGCTCGCGAGTGAAAATTTCTTGCTCGCCCTCCGGCGACCAGCCGAGCAGCGCGATGAAGTTGAACAGCGCTTCCGGCAAATAGCCGAGATTGTCGTATTGCTCGATAAATTGAATGATCGACTCGTCGCGCTTGCTCAGCTTTTTGCGGCTTTCGTTCACGATCAGCGTCATATGGCCGAAGCGCGGCGCTTCCCAGCCGAAAGCTTCGTAAATCATAAGCTGGCGAGGCGTATTGGAAATATGGTCCTCGCCGCGCAGGACGTGGCTGATTTTCATCAGGTAGTCGTCAAGCACAACGGCAAAGTTGTAGGTTGGAATGCCGTCTTTTTTGACGATAACGAAGTCGCCCATTTCCGTCGTATCAAAGCTGATCGATCCTTTAACGATATCGTCAAACGTATAGGTGCGGTTCTCCGGCACGCGGAAACGGATGCTCGCGACGCGGCCCTCCGCTTCAAACGCTTGGCGCTGCTCCTCGGTCAAATTCCGGTGTCGGCCGGAATAGCGAGGCGTTTCGCCGCGGCTCGTCTGCTCCTCGCGCTCTTGCTCCAGCTCTTCCTCGGTGCAGTAGCAGCGATAAGCCAGACCGCGATCAATGAGATCCTGCCAATATTCGCGGTAAATATCAAGACGCTCGGTTTGGCGATACGGACCGTATCCGCCGCCGATGTCGACGCTCTCGTCCCAATCCATGCCGAGCCATTTCAAGTATTTCAGCTGGCTTTCTTCCCCGCCTGCCACGTTCCGTTTAACGTCGGTGTCTTCAATCCGGATGATGAGCTTGCCGCCCAGGTTGCGGGCAAATAAATAATTGAATAATGCCGTTCTGGCGTTGCCGATATGTAGATGGCCCGTCGGTGAAGGCGCATAACGTACGCGTATTTCTTGTGTCATTGTAAAATACCCCTTTCGATATGGAGCTTAGAGCCCGGGTCGCAGCTGCGAAAAAAGTTGAACTTCCAGTCGCTGTTGTTTTTGGATTTCTATGATTATACGTTGATTGCAGTAGAAATCCAAAAACAAAGGCGAACGCTTACGCTCTTCCAGTTTCAACATTTTTTCTCCGCCGCTCCTAGGCTCAATGCTATTAATAAATAATAAAAATAAAAAGGACTTATTCAGCGTCGCTGATGTTATCCGTCCTTACGCTTTGATTAAGCAAACGACCGACTGAGCGGCGATGCCTTCGCCTCTGCCGGTAAAGCCGAGCTGTTCCGTCGTCGTCGCCTTCACGTTAATTTGCGTAATGTCCGCTTCGAGCGCGCGCGCAATAATTTCCGCCATTTGCGGAATGTACGGCGCCATCTTCGGACGCTGCGCTATAATCGTCGAATCGGCGTTGCCCAGCTTGTAGCCGCGCTCCTTCGCCAAAGCCCATACTTGCTCAAGCAGCTTCAAGCTGTCCGCATCTTTGAACGCGGCGTCGGTATCGGGAAAATGCTTGCCGATATCGCCAAGTCCCAGCGCTCCCAGAATAGCGTCTGTAATCGCATGCAGCAGCACGTCGGCGTCGGAATGGCCGAGCAGCCCTTTTTCGTATGGAATGGTCACTCCGCCAATAATGCACGGACGCCCCTCGGTTAATTGATGCACGTCAAAGCCTTGTCCTACTCTAATCATGTTTGTAAACCTCCCGCTTCCCCATTAAAAACGCTGCCCAAGGCAAATCGTCGGGCGTCGTAATTTTTATATTCGTGTAGTCGCCCTCGGCGATGACGACTTCGGCGCCGGTCCGTTCGACGACCATCGCGTCGTCCGTGCCGAGAAAACCTTCCGCCAAAGCGCGTTCATGCGCTGCGGCCAGCAATTCACGACGAAAAGCTTGCGGCGTTTGGATCGCCCACAAGCTTCGACGGTCAGGCGTCGAGACGATAACTCCCGACTCGTTGACCTGTTTAATCGTATCCTTTACCGGCACGGCAAGCACAGCCGCTCCAGTACGTTCCGCCGCTGCGCAGCAGTTCCGTACCGCTTCCGCCGCAACCAGCGGACGAACGCCGTCATGAACCATGACCCATGCTACATCCGGCGAGATCGCTTTGACTCCGGCATACACCGAATGCTGGCGCTCGCTGCCGCCTGCGACAACAGCCGTAACCTTATGCAATGCGCCATGCTCTTGCACCAGCTCATTGCAGCGCGGCACATCGCCTTCTCCGACGACTAGCACAATTTCCGCAATTTCATCCATCGCCTGAAACAGCTCCAGCGTGTGGACAAGTATCGGTTTTCCGCAAAGCGGCAAATATTGCTTGCTTTCCGCCGTTCCCATCCGCGATCCGCGTCCGGCCGCGACGACAACGACTCCCCATTGGTTCATTCTTCAACTCTCCCTATACAGCGACAAACTTATTAGTTACTACTATACAGGGTTAGAGCGCTTTTTCCAACAGCTTCGGCTTGGCAAAAATCATTCGGCCCGCAGAGGTTTGCAGCACGCTCGTTACGAGCACCTCCATCGTTGTGCCGATATAGTCGCGGCCGCCCTCGACGACGATCATCGTGCCGTCATCCAGATAAGCTACCCCTTGTCCGTGCTCCTTGCCGTCTTTAATAACTTGTACAATAATTTCTTCACCCGGAAGCACGACCGGTTTCACCGCATTGGCCAGATCGTTAATGTTCAACACCGATACGCCTTGCAGCTCGCAAACCTTATTCAAGTTAAAATCATTCGTGACCACTTTGCCGTGCAGCGCCTTCGCAAGCTTCACCAGCTTGCTGTCGACCTCGCTAATTTCTTCAAAATCGCCTTCATAGATAAGAACTCTGACATCGAGCTCCTTCTGGATTTTGTTCAAAATATCGAGACCGCGCCGTCCGCGATTGCGCTTGAGCAAATCGGACGAATCAGCGATATGCTGCAGCTCCTCCAGCACAAATTCCGGGATGACAAGCGTTCCTTCGATAAATCCGGTTTTGCAAATATCAGCGATACGCCCGTCGATAATGACGCTCGTATCCAAAATCTTATGCTCTTCAAAGCCGCTACTCTGCTCCGGCTCGGGAGCCGCTTTTCGTTCCAGAAGCGAAGCCGCCGCCTCTGCCAGCTCATCTTTTTTCGATAACGCAATTCTCATGCCTACATATCCAAAGCATAGCGACATTGCCGCCGGCGCCAGCATTGCCGGTCCGCCAAGTCCTGATACAGCCGGATAGAGCAATACCGACAACAGCAAGCCTGCCAGCAGGCCGCCCGCTCCTGCGAGCAAATCCTTCATTGGCAGCGAAGCCGTCTGCTCAGCGCCGTTTTGCAAAAACCGAATGACTCTGCCCGCGACCATTGTAGCGAGAATAAGACCTGCGACCGCTCCGAGCGCCACATTCATGTAATAAGAGCTTGAACGCTGCAGCACGCCAAAAGACGGCTCGGACCACAGCGTCGTCCCGCTTGTCCAGCCATGCACCTCGCTGCCGGCCATCGCGCCGAATAACACACCCATAATTTGAATTATTTTTTTGACCATCATTCCCACCTCCATTACAATTATGTTCCAATTATGGAGCTGCTAACCGTCAAAAGCCGAATGAATTTTCAATTTGAAATCCAAGCGGCTAAGCTTATAATAGAAACAGCGATAACTTCTGAAGAAGCTGATGAAAGAGGTGGAATTGATGAGCGCTCCTACACTGGAACAATTTCAAAACCAAGTATCCGAATTGCTGCTCCGTCATCGAAGCTTGCTTGATGTCATGTCCAAATTCGGGCAAGCAGGCGCATCCGTTAATCGCGCGGTGTCAAAGGCGGTAACCGATTGCGGCTGTATCGAATTGAATGCCCGCAAGCAGCAATACTCGGAAGAGCTGAATCTCGAAAATGCCAAATCAACGCTGCAAAGCCATCTTTCCGGACAAGTTTGCGAACATTGCCGCGACGTGCTTAAGGCCGAGCTTGGACGCAACCTCTTCTACATGACTGCGATGTGTAATTTGCTGGATATCGAGCTTAACGAAGTCATTGCTGACGAATACGACAAATGCAGAGCGCTTGGATTGTTCAATTTAACGTAAATAGATCAATAAGCACAAAAAAACAGCGTCTTCCCGGGCTCGGGGAGACGCTGTTTGCCTATGCGCATCTGCGATTTCGAATTCATTTTAGGCTTGCTCGGTATGGTCGGCCTTCTCGCTTCCCGATGCTGGCGATGCTGCAGCAGTGACTCGCGCGCGCTTTTGCCGCATTTTTTTGCGAACGAATAGAAACAGCACGATGAGCGGAACGCCGATTGCTAACATATACAACGATACGTCCTTGACCATTCCCTCGGCCGATTTGCCGTATATATAGAACAGCGCGCCGACCGCGTAAAACTTCGCCGCTCTTCCGATAGCCGCGTATACGAGCAGCCGCCAAAGCGGGAACTTCAACGTTCCGGACAAGATCGTAAACACTTTAAACGGAATAGGCGTAAACGAGCCGATCATAATGGCGGCCTCGCCGTTTTTTTGGAACATGGCCGTCGCTTTGTCGACCCATTCTTTTTTCAACATTTTGTACAGAACCGTACTTCCGAGCGAGTGGCCGATATAATAGCCGATAGGCGAACCAAGCAAGCAGGCTACAAAGCCAGCGGTAGCAAGCCACAACGCATTGGACGGGTCCATAAGACTAAGCGGAATTTGCAGAAATAAAGCCGGCACCGGAAAAATAATCGCGTCGATAAAGGAGTGAATAAAGAGCCCTAGCGTTCCGAACTCCATTAAGTAGTCAATAAAATCCTGAATCATATAAATGCCTCTCTTCTGCGTGTCAAACCACTTTTCAATTATAACTATGAACGGTAACACAATATATAGTATACGATATTATGATAGGGAAGTTTCTTTTTTTGTAAAGATCGTCCCTCTTTAGTCGTGGTACATTTGGGATAAAAGGCGCAGTGCAGCAGAAAGCGATAAAATAAAAATAACGCCATGACATAGCGTTATTCAATCACATATGCAGTTAATCGAAGAAATAGCGCTGCATGGCAGCGCTATTTCTTCGATTGGCCGTTTTATCCTATGCCGACGTCGAATCCGACTGCGTCGGGTCCTCCGTTACGTTTGCTTCCGGATGGCGTTTGCGGTTTCGCCGCTTTAAACGGCGATCAACGTTTTTTTTTAAGCCGTAAATCGCGTACAGCAAGAGCGGTACAAAAACAATTTTGGACAAATGATTCGGGAAACTCACGCCCAAAATGACCGCTACCGCTATAACGACCGGAACGAGCCAGATCGCTTTGCGGGAAATGCCGATTTTTTTGAAATTCGGATATCGAATTGTGCTCACCATAAGCAGCGACAGCACAAGCGTGCTTGTTAACAATACAGATACCGGTATATCATCCTTGAACAGCGCGAGCGTCGCCACAACGCCGCCGGCGGCCGGAATCGGCAAACCGATGAAATATCCGGGCGCAGATGTAATGACATTGAACCTGGCAAGCCGCAAGGCGCCGCAAATCGGGAACAATGCGGTAATAATCCATGCCATCGTCGGATTCAACTCTTGAAATGCGACTACGTACATAATAAAAGCCGGCGCTACGCCGAACGAGATCACATCGGACAACGAATCGAGCTCTTTGCCGAATTCGCTGGTTACATTCAATGCCCGAGCAACGCGGCCGTCCACACCGTCCAGCAGCATGGCGATAATGACCATCATGGCGGCATTGTCTGGCTTATCGTTGAACACAAATATAATGGCAACTATTCCGAGGAATAGGTTTCCCACCGTGAGAAGGCTCGGTATCGACTTAGTGATCATCTGTTCCACCTCTTCTCTACTATGCCCTAAAACCGTTTGCTAATGTATCGACTAACAGTTAGCGACACGCATTCAACCCATTGTATGAAATTTAAATTTGTCTGTCAATGAACATCTGCTCTTGGATACGCTTCAAACCGTCTTTGATCGCCCTTGCGCGAACTTCGCCGATGCCGTCCACTTCGTCCAATTCCTCGATTGTCGCCATTAATACATGCGGCAAACGGCCAAAGCGTTCGATCAGATTGTTCATAATCATGAGAGGCAGGCGAGGAATGCGATTGAGCAGCCTGAAACCGCGCGGCGATACCGCTTCCTCGGCCATCGAGCCTGTATGCGCGTAGCCGAGCAGCCTTATAATCGGCTGCGATTCCAGCAGCTCGTCGGAGCTCAGCTTCTTTAATGCGATGCGCAGCTCGCGAATTTTCTCGTCGGCGCTGTCCTTCGCATAATCCTTCAGCAAATACCACGCTTCCTCATCGACGCCGTCAACCAGCTCTTCGAGCTGCATAGCGATCAAACGCCCCTCGGTTCCAAGCTCGGTTACGTAGCGCTTAATTTCCATTTTGACGCGAAGCACCATCTCAACGCGCTGCATGACATGAGCAACCTCTTGCAGCGTAACAAGCTCCTCGAATTCCAGCGCCGAAAGATTGGTGAGCGATTGATTCAGCACCGCCCGGTATTTTTCGAGCGTCTGAATCGCCTGGTTTGCTTTTGTCAGAATAACGCCCATTTCCTTCAACGAATAGCGCAAATTGCCTTGATAAAGCGTAATAATGTTGCGCCGCTGCGAGATCGATACGACCAGCTTGCCGGTTTGCTTCGCAACCCGTTCCGCCGTACGGTGACGGATGCCCGTTTCCGTCGAAGGAATCGAGCTGTTCGGAATAAGCTGTGTATTCGCATACAGAATGCGGCGCATATCCTCGCTCAGAATAATCGCTCCGTCCATTTTGGCCAGCTCGTATAAGTAATTGGGCGAAAAATCGCAGTTGATCGAGAAACCTCCGTCCACAACCTCCATCACTTCCGGGCTGTAGCCGACAACGAGAAGCGCTCCCGTCTTCGCCCGCAAAACGTTCTCCAAGCCTTCACGGAACGGGGTGCCGGGCGCGACTAGCTGCAAAAGCTGATTCATGATTTCTAGCTGACTCTGTTCTTTCATCGTATGCCCCCCTATCCTAACGCTGCTTTTAATGCTTCCGCCACCGTATTGACTCCAATAATTTCAATGCTCTCGGGCGGCTTCCAGCCTTTGAGGCTTTTCTCCGGCATAATGACCCGTTTGAACCCGAGCTTCTCCGCTTCCTTGACCCGCTGCTCCGCCCGCGATACGGCGCGCACTTCGCCTGTTAAACCGATTTCGCCAAAAATAACATCGTATGGCTTTGTCGGCGCATCGCGAAAGCTCGACGCTAACGATACCGCCGCAGCAAGGTCTACTGCCGGCTCGTCAAGCTTGACGCCTCCGGCCACGTTCAGATAGGCATCCTGCGTTTGAAGAAACATGCCAATCCGTTTCTCCAGCACCGCTATAATAAGCGCCATCCGGTTATGGTCGATGCCGGTCGACATGCGCCGCGGCGATGGGAAGTTTGTCGTTGCGACCAGCGCCTGCAATTCAACGAGCACCGGACGCGTCCCTTCCATGCTCGCGACGACCGTAGAGCCGGATACGCCGAGCGGACGCTCCGATAAGAACAACTCGGAGGGATTGGATACTTCCCGAAGCCCCTCTTCGCCCATTTCAAAAATGCCGATTTCGTTCGTAGAACCGAACCGGTTTTTTACCGCCCGCAGCAACCGGTATGTATGATGCCGTTCGCCTTCGAAATAGAGAACGCAATCGACCATGTGCTCGAGCAAGCGCGGACCGGCAATAGCGCCTTCCTTCGTTACATGACCGACAAGAACGGTTGCAATGCCTTTAATCTTGGCGACTCGCATGAAATGCGCCGTGCATTCTCTTACTTGAGCGACGCTTCCCGGCGCGGACTGCACATTCGGATCGTACACCGTCTGAATGGAATCGATGACGAGAAAATCCGGCTCAATCGACTCGATCGCATCGTTAATATGATCCATGTTGGTTTCGCACAGCACAAACAGCATTTCCGTCAGCGCGCCGAGACGATCTGCCCTTAACCGGGTTTGGCGCACCGATTCCTCACCGGATATATAGAGCACCTTGAGGCCTTTGGCCGCCATAGCATGCGACGTTTGCAGCAGCAGCGTCGATTTGCCGATGCCGGGATCCCCGCCGACCAGTATAAGCGAGCCGGGGACAACCCCGCCGCCAAGCACGCGGTTCAGCTCCTGCATCTTCGTCTCGATGCGCGGTTCCTGCCCGCTTTCTATATGTATGATGGATTGCGGCTTTTCTTTCGTATGAACCATTCGAAGACCGACGCCCTGTGTCTTGACGACCGTTTCTTTCTCCTCGACCATCGTATTCCACGCATGGCAGCCCGGGCATTTGCCCAGCCATTTCGGAGATTCGGTGCCGCAATCGGTGCAAACGAACTTTGATTTTATTTTTGCCATGACAGGCTCCTTTTAACAACTGCTTTCATTGAAAGTTTACCATTTAATGCCGAACGTATAAACCCCTCAACGAAAAAAGCGTCCCTCCCGCTTGCGCGGGAGAGACGCTTGGTTTCAGGCAGCTTTTATTTAGCAGCCGGTTCTTCGGACAGCGTCGCCGTTCCTTCGTCCGACGATTTGGAGACGGTCAGGTCGCCGTCTTTCTCGTCAATAACGAACGTGTCGCCTTTTTTGATTTTACCCATGAGCAGATCTTCGGACAGACGGTCTTCGATATGCTTCTGGATCGCGCGGCGCAGCGGACGAGCGCCGTATTGCGGATCGAAGCCTTCCTTCGCGAGGAATGCTTTGGCGCTGTCGGTCAAGATGAAATCGACCTCTTGCTCGCGCAGACGCTTGCGAAGCTCGTCGGACATGAGCGTCACGATTTGAGCGATATGCTCTTGCTCCAGCGAGTGGAACACAATCGTTTCGTCAATCCGGTTAATGAACTCTGGACGGAAGCTTTTCTTCAGCTCTGCCATCACTTTGTCTTTCATTTGGATGAAGTCGCGTCCCGAATCCTGCACCGCCGTAAAGCCAAGCGACGAGTTGCGTTTGATTTGATCCGCGCCAACATTCGACGTCATGATAATGAGCGTGTTGCGGAAATCGACCACGCGGCCTTTGGAATCGGTCAGACGGCCGTCCTCCAGCACTTGAAGCAGGATGTTGAACACTTCCGGATGCGCCTTCTCGATTTCATCGAGCAGCACGACAGAGTATGGTTTGCGGCGCACCTTCTCGGTCAACTGGCCGCCTTCCTCATAGCCGACGTAGCCCGGAGGCGCTCCGACGAGACGGGAAGTCGAATGCTTCTCCATGTACTCCGACATATCGATGCGGATAACTGCATTCTCGTCGCCAAACATCGCTTCAGCAAGCGCGCGGGCGAGCTCGGTTTTACCGACGCCTGTAGGTCCAAGGAAGATAAAGCTGCCCATAGGGCGCTTCGGATCTTTAAGACCTGCGCGAGCGCGGCGGATCGCTCTCGATACCGCTTTTACCGCTTCGTCCTGGCCGATGACGCGGTCATGAAGAATCGATTCCATTTTGAGCAGACGCTCGGTTTCTTCCTCAGCCAGCTTGCTTACCGGGATGCCGGTCCAGCTTGCGACAACTTGCGCGATATCTTCAGGCGTTACCTCGGAATCGGTACGGCCTTGTTTTTCTTTCCATTGGTTTTTCGTTACGTCGAGCTCTTCGCGAATTTTTTGCTCCGTATCGCGAAGCGCAGCCGCCTTCTCGAATTCTTGGCTTTGCACCGCCGCGTCCTTCTCTTTGCGGATATCTTCGAGACGGTTTTCCAACTGCTTCAGATTCGGCGGTACCGTATACGAGTTGAGCCTTACTTTAGAGCCCGCCTCGTCGATCAGGTCAATCGCTTTATCCGGCAGGAACCGGTCTGTAATGTAACGATCGGACAGCTTCACCGCTTGCACAATCGCATCGTCCGTAATTTTGACCCGATGATGCGCCTCATAGCGATCGCGCAGTCCCATCAGTATTTGAACAGCCTCGTCAGGAGACGGCTGATCGACTGTGATCGGTTGGAAACGACGCTCCAGCGCGGCGTCCTTCTCGATATATTTGCGGTACTCGTCAAGCGTCGTAGCGCCGATGCACTGCAGTTCGCCGCGCGCGAGCGCCGGCTTCAGAATGTTGGAGGCGTCGATTGCCCCTTCCGCGCCGCCCGCGCCGATGAGCGTATGCAGCTCGTCGATGAACAGGATGATGTTGCCCGCTTGGCGGATCTCATCCATAATTTTTTTCAACCGGTCTTCGAATTCGCCGCGGTATTTCGTGCCGGCTACAACGGAGCCCATATCGAGCGTCATTACGCGTTTGTCGCGCAATGTCTCGGGAATTTCGTTGGCGATAATTTTTTGCGCCAGACCCTCGGCAATTGCCGTTTTACCAACGCCAGGTTCGCCGATCAGCACCGGATTGTTCTTCGTCCGGCGGCTAAGCACTTGAATGACACGCTCGATCTCTTTGCTGCGGCCGATGACCGGATCGAGATTGCCTTCTTTTGCATATGCCGTCAAGTCGCGCGCCAGACCGTCAAGCGTAGGCGTGCTTACATTCGCCGGCGTGCCGTGACTGCTTGAAACAGCCTCGCTGCTGCCAAGCAGCTGCAGTACTTGCTGACGCGCTTTGTTCAAGCTGATGCCAAGATTGTTCAGAACGCGGGCAGCGACGCCCTCGCCTTCGCGAATGAGGCCGAGCAAAATATGCTCCGTTCCCACATACGTATGGCCAAGCTTTCTCGCTTCGTCCATCGACAGTTCAATCACTTTTTTCGCGCGCGGCGTATAAGCGATGTTCGTCGGCTGCTCTTGACCGCGGCCAATTAAAGCTTCCACTTCATCCTGTATTTTCTCAAGGCCAAGGCCGAGAGCGATCAATGCTTTAGCCGCAATGCCTTCGCCCTCCCGAATTAAGCCGAGTAAAATATGCTCTGTTCCAATATTGTTATGTCCAAGACGAACCGCTTCCTCCTGCGCAAGTGCCAGCACCTTTTGCGCTCGCTCCGTAAAACGTCCAAACATCATATTCACGCACCCCCATGCTCGGTTTGACTTCGCAATTGCTTGCGAATTAATTCGGCCCGCCGGCAATCCCTCTGCTCTGCGCTCATCTTTTCGTTGAACGCCTGCTGCAGGAAGCCGGGCTGGGTCATCACAATCAATTCATTCATGACCTGCGGCGAAACATCCTCTAGCAATCCGAGATCAACGCCAAGTCTGACATCGGATAAACGCTGCGCCGATTCCTTCGAGTCCATGATCGAGGCATATGACAAAATGCCGTACGACCGTTTAACCCGATCCTCGATGCGCAGTTTCGACTCCGACAGCAGCCTCGTTCGCGCCGCCTTCTCATGCTCGATGATCTGCCTGGCAACTCCGTGCAAATTCTCAATAATTTCCGCTTCGGATTGGCCGAGCGTAATTTGGTTCGAGATTTGAAACAGATTGCCAAGCGCTTCGCTGCCTTCCCCATAAAGCCCTCGTACCGCAAGACCAACCTGCGTAACCGCCGATAAAATCCGGTTAATTTGCTGCGTAAGTACGAGCGCCGGCAAATGCATCATGACCGATGCTCTAATCCCTGTTCCGACGTTTGTCGGACAGCTTGTTAAATACCCTTTTCTTTCGTCAAAAGCATAATCCGTCTCCGCTTCAAAAATGTCGTCGATCCGGTTTGCCAGCGTCCAAGCTTCCATCACTTGAAAGCCCGGATATAAACATTGAATGCGGAGATGATCCTCTTCGTTAATCATTATGCTGACCGATTCGTTGTCGCTGAGGATAACGGCCCCGCTGCGCGATTCATTCGCGAGGTTCGGGCTGATTAAATGCTTTTCCACCAATACTCTTCGATCAAGCTCGCTTAATTCGGACAGCCTTATCGTTTCAAACTTGCCTGCCGGATCGAGCTTGCCGGAGCTTTCCACCTCTGTTAACTGCTCCATCACCTTTATGAGCTGCTCGTTTGTCGCCAGCATCGGAAAAGGCTGCTGTCGCAAATTTCGAGCAATTCGTATGCGGCTGCTGATTACGATATCGGATTCGGGACCGTCTCCCTTCATCCAATCGCTTACCGCCTGTTGTGAGAAACGATGCTTCGTCAAGAGGAACCCTCCTTCATGCGGCCTTGCTATTGCTGTACTTTCTTATATGCTAAAGGTCTACTATTTTGCGTTCAAGCTCGCGAATGCGATCTCGAAGCTGAGCCGCGCTTTCGAAATCTTCATATTCGATTCGGCTCTGCATATCGCGCCGCAGCTGTTCGATTTCTCGTTTATATTGAATTTGGCTGCCGGTTCTTTTCGGAATTTTACCGCTGTGCACCGTATTGCTGTGAATTCGTTTCAACAGCGGGTCAAGCCGGTCTGCAAAATGCTTGTAGCATGAGCTGCAGCCGAATCTTCCCAGCTTGCTGAACTGGCTGTACGTTAAACCGCATTCCTCGCAGCGCACCGGCTGCTGCTGTTTGAAGCCTGTGCTTGAGTGACCATGTGCGGAGCCGGAAGGATCAAAGTCGAGGAGTCCCGAGAGCAGATTATGAATGGAAAAACCATTCGGAGCTCCTGGGATGCCTTCACCTCGTTCTCTGGCGCAAGCTTCGCAAATATGGAACTCGGTTTTCTCACCGTTAACGATTTTCGTAAAATGAAGCGTTGCCGGCTTCTTGCCGCATTCTTGGCAATTCAAGCCGCATCCCCTCCTTACATCAGGACTTTGGACGAAGTTCAAAGTCACTCCTTGTACTCAAAATCACTCGTCTGCTTGATCACTTCGCAAGCAGCGATATGAGCATAGCCCGCAAAATGCGTGCTCGAATCTCATCCCGCTGCGGGAGCTTCACGGCGATCGTCTCGCGGTCTACCGCTGCTCGGAGCAAATTGCCTTCCCGTTTTGTAACTAAGCCTGCCTCTTCAAGCTGATAAATAAGCCCTTCAGCCGCACTCTGCTCGACACAATTGCCTATCGTATCATGGATGTGCGATTGAATCGTTATGAGTGCCGGCAAATCTACCCTTTGGATTCGGATATACCCGCCGCCTCCCCGCTTGCTTTCAACTATATAGCCTTTCTCCAGCGTGAACCGGGTGCTGATTACATAATTGATCTGGGAAGGGACGCAGGAGAATCGATCCGCCAGCTCATTGCGCTGAATTTCAACAGCGCCTTCCGGGCTGTCCTGCAGCATGTGCTTCAAATATTGCTCGATGAGATCGGAAATGTTACGCAAACCACCAACCTCCCAGTGTTGCTAATGACGCCTCTCACGCCCTTCTTGTTGCCGATGGCGGGAGTTTGCGAGCAGTTGAAGCAGATCCAGGGAAAAGAGCTGGCTGTAACAGTCCTTTTATCGGTTCGGCATCAACTGACTTTGACTTTCTTTGACTTTAATTTCATTATACGCGAAAATCAGCAAAGGTCAAGATATGGATTTGCAATTTTCTGACGATTGTCCACTATCGCGCTTTATTGCCTGTATCACCTATCATGGTGCCGTTTCTCGTTATTTATACCCAATCGAACACAATTGAAATCATCCACAAATCCACAAATTTGATGCACAATTCACAGCTTATACTGAATAACCGATGCAACCCTTTTATACACATGCTAGTAAGTTTTTTTGCTTTTTACCGACAAGTGATCACTATTTTTTTCCCTTTTACACTTCTCCACAACCGGGTGTAACTTGTTTATAAATGAGGGACAAGGAAGCCGTTTGAATGATTATGCACAGCAAGTACGAGATAGGATGGAGAAGTGGATGTTGATGTTGATGTGTAGAAAGAGGGATGTCTGATGTAAATTAATGAAAGGAGTGATCGTCAAAGATAAAGAGGGATGAAGTGTTGTAGACGGTGAATGCCTAAGAGTATGATTCATAGTGGAATTGATCGGTATTGAATGAGTAAGAGTCAGCTAAGTGTGAAGATCTTGCGTTGCATGCGTGTGGTTTATTAATATGTGTGAGTAATCATTGACTATAAAGCTAGATGGGTAAGTGGTCTTTGAGTTCGTACGCTGCTGGAAGTGACTATGCATCGACTCTTTAAGTAGAAACCACTATGTATAATGAGTTAATTGAGAGCCCAATGCAGCTATTATAATGAAACGCTGCAAACTTGATTAATTGAGTATGGCTCTGAGGAAGAGTGGCCGAACTGTTGATAACTTGCGTTCGTTCAAGCTTGATAAGGTGGCTGCATAGTATGCGATTGTACACGGATCTGGGCATAATGGGTACAATTTCTGTAGGGAATCCGTCGATAGCACTCTAGCGGACATGAGAGACCTTATTCGCTCAGTTTCCCCTTCACTATTCCGCTAACGGACATCAGAGACGCTATTGCCCCAGTTTCAGCTCATTCGAGTCAGTTTTCAAGTAAATTAGAGCGCTGGTGTCCGTTAAACATACAAAAGCCCCCATTTCAGCGAATAAGGGCTGTGGTGTCCGTTAGCGCGTGGAGTTCATACAAGGCTCATTACCGTTAGCGCGCTCAACCCTATGAACAACAAAAAACCTGCCGCATCACATACGGCAGGCTTCTCGTGCTTGGCGACGTCCTACTCTCCCAGGACCCTGCGGTCCAAGTACCATCGGCGCTGGAGGGCTTAACGGTCGTGTTCGGTATGGGAACGCGTGGTTCCCCTCCGCCATCGCCACCAAACGGTCAAGGGTTGTACCTTGAAAACTGGATGCGAAATGTTTGAACTCTTTAGCAAGTTCGGGGTCCCCGCAAAGGTATCGGAATTAACTCCGGAAGCGTTCGCTTCACTTTGTGGGGCTCCATTAGGATAAGCCCTCGACCGATTAGTACTGGTCAGCTCCACACATTGCTGTGCTTCCACCCCCAGCCTATCAACCTCGTCGTCTTCAAGGGGTCTTACGAATTGGGAAATCTCATCTTGAGGGGG
>NZ_WOVL01000003.1 GCF_009737085.1 Paenibacillus sp. NEAU-GSW1 | reverse complement strand
CCCCCTCAAGATGAGATTTCCCAATTCGTAAGACCCCTTGAAGACGACGAGGTTGATAGGCTGGGGGTGGAAGCACAGCAATGTGTGGAGCTGACCAGTACTAATCGGTCGAGGGCTTATCCTAATGCTAAAGAGTTCAAACATTTCGCATCCAGTTTTCAGGATGTAATTCCTGATCATGCTTTCGTTCCCACGCGAAGCATGCGACAAAAGTGGGACAAGCGTGGCGGTGTAGCTCAGCTGGCTAGAGCGTACGGTTCATACCCGTGAGGTCGGGGGTTCGATCCCCTTCGCCGCTACCATATCTTTCGGAGGCTTAGCTCAGCTGGGAGAGCATCTGCCTTACAAGCAGAGGGTCGGGGGTTCGATCCCCTCAGCCTCCACCATTTTCATAATTGTAATGCCGCGAGGTGGAGCAGTCCGGTAGCTCGTCGGGCTCATAACCCGAAGGTCACAGGTTCAAATCCTGTCTTCGCAACCAATTTCTTTTCGGAACTTATCCGAGAAACATCTCATGGAGCTGTGGTGTAGAGGCCTAACATGCCTGCCTGTCACGCAGGAGACCGCGGGTTCGAATCCCGTCAGCTCCGCCATTTTTTAATAACAACATAAGGCTCGGTAGCTCAGTCGGTAGAGCAGAGGACTGAAAATCCTCGTGTCGGCGGTTCGATTCCGTCCCGAGCCACCATTTGTTATGGAGGGCTAGTGAAGTGGCTAAACACGGCAGACTGTAAATCTGCTCTCTCTGAGTTCGGTGGTTCGAATCCATCGCCCTCCACCATAACTTCTCTCTTATGAGAGCCATTAGCTCAGTTGGTAGAGCACCTGACTTTTAATCAGGGTGTCGAAGGTTCGAGTCCTTCATGGCTCACCAGTTTTGAATGTTCAACCCGCAGACTTCGGTCGGCGGGTTTTTTGATTGTTTTAGGAATGCAGCTGTGGATGAAATCTAAGGTTCTGAGAAGGTGCGATTATTTCCTATTGTTAGTAATTGCAGGATTGCAGCGCTATTGATATTTAAAGTTATCCCGCTGTGGATAATTGGGGAACATTAATACTGTGGATGATTTGAGGATAATGATGTTATTATGCCTGACCGATTTTGGGCATGTAGATGTTCAAGGCCATTTTGTCCAATTGATTTGACTAACGAAACTGCTTCGTTGATTAAGGAATACAATTTCGCTATTCCGGTGCAGAAAGGCGTCTACACTGGGGATAACGAACCAAGTTGCGCTATTCGAGAAGATGTGTTCATGAGCAGCGAAAAGGGATTCGCTATTCGAAAAGTAAGGTGTGATTAGGGGTTATTTAAGGAAAATTGTTACTTTAATTAGCGAATATGCTTCGTTGCCGAGGGCTTAGGATAGAAATACCGAGTGAATAGCGAGTGTGCATCCGTTGACCGAAAGCAAAAATATAAAAGGCGCAGCTGTAAGGAGGTAAAGGATTACCCCTCTTTCGACTGCGCCATTATTATTTTCAGATTAGCCTCTGCGTTGCAATTCCTCGACGAGTTCAGCAATTGCAGCATCCAGACGCTCTTTTAGTTCATCATTAATCTGAAATTGCGATTCGCCCACGCCTGCATCAATGCGAGCGATTTGAGAATCGATGGCATAAACGCCGCTGCCGAAATGTTTGGCGTTAAGCGAGGAGAGGATAGGCTTCAATGAGAAATCAATAGCAAGCAGATGCGCGATTGTACCGCCAATAAACAATGGGGTAACAAACTTGCCGTTCAATCCTTTTTGAGGGAGCAGATCAAGGAAAGTTTTGAGCACGCCTGTAAAGGATGCTTTATATACAGGGCTCGCAATAATAACAATATCAGCAGCTTCGACTTTAGCGGCTGCTTCAACGATTTCGGGATTATCGAATTTAGCGTGGATTAGCGCCTCTGCCGGCAAGGATGCAACTGTAATATGATTGAATGAAATATGCTGCGAGGACAATTGGCTTTCCACATATTGCGTAATTCCAGTTAAGCGCGAACCAGGATTAGGGCTTCCGGAAATGATGACGACTTTAGACATAGCATTCAGCTCCTTTTGAATGGTCAATCAAATAATTTTATTATTCCGATGCATTAACTATGGATTAACTTTACCATGTATTTACTGGACCGTCAACAGAGTTGCTTGATTCGAATACGGCTATCCTTCATGCTTCTCGCTCTATTCTAACCTTTAATGGAAGCAAAGTGAATGCGACGATTTGCTGAAATGAAGCGCTGCTTTATGATACAATGACGAAAAAAAGCGTCATTCTTGGAGCTGGAGAATAGGAGATAGGCGAAAATGAGCATGACAGATTGGTCGATCCCGCTGAAGCACATTTTGAACTGTCCGGTTCGTATCGCAACAATGCCGGTGTCCGATTGGAACGAATTGACGAAGCAAGCTGCAAGTATATGGAATGCAAACGAAAGTTCAGAACATAAAAGCGCATTACCGTTAACGGAAGGAAGCCGTGTCGAACATAACCGGAAAGTATGGGTTGTGGTCGGACAGGACAACCATACGGTTGAAGCGTTGGAAATTGAGAGCGAGGCTCTTCAGCCAACAGAGCTGGAACTCATCTCATGGACTGTACAGCTGCAAGGCGCACAGCAGAAGTTGTCCAAATTGTCGGCATCTGCCGTATCCGAAAGCGAGAGCTTTGCGCTCAAGTTAAGCGAATGGATTCAGGAACAGCTCGAATCCGAGAAACCTTCATCTTCTATCCCGGATAGTTTGACGGCTGGCGGCAAGCTGTTTGCCGAAATGATTCCTTTTCTGCTCATTACAGAACAGCCAAATACGAAGCAGACAGCTTATACAGAGCTTGAGAAGCTGCTTCGTTCTTTTTTGGCCGACGATATTCTGTTGCTGCCTTTGAAAAATCAGGAGTGGCTTATATGGGGGCCTGTATCGCTGTTGAACGATGCGGATTCCGAGTTTGAGAATGATGCGCAGGAGGATAGTATTGAAGACAATTTGTCCTCAATCTGTCTTGGCTTGCACGAAATGTTGGCCAGTGAATGGATCGGTGAATGCCATCTGGCGGTAGCCCATCCGATAAGCCCGGCGAAAGCGATCGTGGAAACGACGGCGCTGCTGCGCGAGGCCATTAATTTAGGGCGAAAATTCCATGTCGGCACCAATATTCATCTGCCGTGGATGCTCCAATTGGAGAGACTGTTAAATGCGATTCCCGAAGGACAGCGTTCGCGTTATTTGGAGCATTCGCTGAAACGGAGCGAACTGTTTGTCGAGGCAGAAATGCTGGCGACGCTCGAGACGTTCTTTGCGCTTGACTGCAATGTGAGCGAAACGGCGAAGAAGCTGTACATCCACCGAAATACGCTATTGTACCGGCTGGATAAGCTGAAACAAGAGACGGGGCTTGATGTTAGACAGTTTCGGGATGCCGTGCTTGTCAAAATCATTTTGCTATTGTACAAAGTTACGAAAAGGAATTAGATTTTTTGTAAAGTTTGTGCATAGTCAGATTGCTGGGCTGTGGGATAAGATATAGGCATAACGAAATTTCTTTTAGGGGGAAAAACACATGGCAGGCGTACGCTTAGAAGGCATTTACAAAAAATACCCGGGTTCCGACAAGGCATCGGTAACTGACGTTAACCTTGATATCAAAGACAAAGAGTTTCTCGTATTGGTAGGTCCATCCGGTTGCGGTAAATCGACAACACTGCGTATGATCGCAGGACTTGAAGAGATTTCCGAAGGTAAATTGTTCATCGGCGACCGTCTTGTAAATGACGTTGCTCCTAAAGACCGCGACATCGCGATGGTATTCCAATCCTACGCTTTGTACCCGCACATGAACGTATATCAAAACATGGCATTCGGTCTTAAATTGCGTAAATTCAAAAAAGCAGACATCGACAAACGCGTTCGTGAAGCTGCTAAAATTCTCGATATCGAGCACTTGCTCGACCGTAAACCAAAAGCGCTCTCCGGCGGTCAACGCCAACGTGTCGCTTTGGGCCGCGCAATCGTGCGTGAACCGCAAGTATTCTTGATGGACGAACCGCTTTCCAACTTGGACGCTAAACTTCGCGGTCAAATGCGCGCGGAAATTTCCAAACTGACTAAACGTCTGGAAACAACAACTATCTACGTAACGCATGACCAAATCGAAGCAATGACGATGGGCGACCGTATCGTAGTTATGAAAGACGGCTTTATTCAACAAACAGATTCTCCGGAGCAGCTTTACAACCATCCGGTTAACATTTTCGTAGCTGGCTTTATCGGCGCACCTTCGATGAACTTCATCAGCGGTACGATCTCCGAGCAAGGCGGCGTACTGAAATTCAAAACAACTGGCGTAGACGTAGCGATCCCAGAAGGCAAAGCTGCAGTTCTTCGTTCCAAAGGTTATACTGGCAAAGAAGTTATTCTCGGCATTCGTCCAGAAGATCTTCATGAAGAGCCAGTATTCCTGGAAGCTTCCCCGAACACGATCGTTAACGCGCACATCGAGGTTGCTGAGAACCTGGGTCATGAAATGTACCTGTACCTGAACGGTATCGGTTCGGAATCTGTAATTGCACGCGTAGACGGACGTTCCGCGCTTCGTGACGGCTCGACTGTTAAACTTGCTCTGGACATGAACAAAGTTCACCTGTTCGACAAAGAGTCCGAGCTGAACATTTTCGAGAACTAATTCTAGTTAATCCAAGGCTGTCTTCCGAATGGGGAGAACACTGAACTCAAATTCAGTGCTCTTCCCGCGGGGGGCAGCCTTTTATTTTTTTGTATCCCTATTAAAACCGTTTTTGACACTCGTACGTCTAATAAACAGCAAACGCTTCAGAGTTTAGGGGGAGTGAAATGGACAAAGATGAATGGGCGGCAGCCGCGGTAAAAGGAGACGAGGAAGCGCTTCTCAAGCGAATCGGTCTGGATAAGCAGCAGATGTATGGAATTGCCTTTTCCTATATGCGTAACGAGGCGGATACGCTGGAGGCCATTCAAGAGACGGTATGCCGGGTATGGGCTGGACGCAGGAAGCTGCGGGAGCCGAAATATTTTACGACATGGATGATGCGTATTCTGATTCGAGTGTGTCTCGACGAGCGGAGAAAAAAACAGCGCGAGCGAGCTGGCTTGCTCGAACAAATCGAATCACAGTCGAACGAGTCCGCTGCCGACCGTTCGGCCGCGCGTCTGGATATGGAAGCTAGACTTGCAATATTGCCTGCGAAATATCGGATGGTCATTGTACTTAAGTACTATCGCGATATGACGATTACAGAAATAGCCGAGCTGCTGGAGAAGCCGGACGGGACGATTCGCACTTGGCTTAACAAGGCGTTGCGTTTGTTGCGAAGCGATATAGAGCTGTTGATGGAAGGAGGGAATGCGAATGAGCAAGGACTTGGAAACGGAAAAAGTCGTCACGGCGTTGCAGAATGATCGGGAATTTACAGATAGGATGCTTAGTCAAATGCAAGAAGAGAAATTGGATGCTGCTATACGCGCCGGCATGAACCGCGGCAGAAAAAGAACCGCAAGGGCCAGACGAACCATGCTGAGCTTACGGATGACGGCTGCTTTACTCAGTGTTGTATTGCTGCTGACCGCGTTCGTGCGCGTGTCTCCGGCTTTTGCCGCTTTGCTTCGCGATATTCCCGGGTTCAGCGGTTTCGTGGAGCTTATTGAAGGAGATAAAACGTTATGGAGCGCGATAAACAATGAGTTCGTTCAGCCTGTCAATCTGTCGGACAGTAAAAACGGATATACGCTAACGGTTGACGGCATTATGGCGGACGATCAGCGCGTAGTCATTTTGTTCTCAGGGACAGGACCTGGTGTGAGTAAAAATACAGAAATTAAAGACTATCAGTTTACGGATGAGAATAATAAAGATATCGAAGCAGGTATAGCGAGCTTCTCGATACCCGATGATCAGGATGAACCAAATACCGTCATGCACGATACGCTGGATATTATTATGGGCGAAGGAATTCCCGTTCCGCAGGTGATTAAGTTCAAAGCGAATTTGGAGGGGCAGTGGCTGTCTGTAGATATTCCTGTTGATCATAGCCGATTCGAGGGAATGAAGGAGACGATTGCTGTCAATAAGAGCTTTGAGGTTAGCGGTATTCGCTTTATGGTGAAGGAGCTTGTTGTTACGCCATTGCAAGCCAAAGTCGTGATGCAAACGGAACGTAACGACTTGAAACGGGCTAACAACTTCATTAAGCTGGCTCTTGTGGATGAAGAGGGAAGAAGATGGGAGACGAAGGGAGGCTCCGGTATGAGCGATGACGAAGAAAGAAGTATTTATTTTCAAAGCGCCTATTTCGAAAAGCCTAAGCAACTGACGCTTGTAGCGGACGGCTTGCTGCTGTCGGATCGGAATAAGCAATTTGTCATCAATACGACAACGGGCGAAACACTGACGACTCCGGATGCGAGAATTACGCTGACAAATGTGGAACAGAGACAGAACAGCCTCGGTTTAACGGTCAAATTAGCGCGTTTATCAGAGCATGAGGGGCAATACGGATATTGGTTCTTCGATCATGGCGCTTCTTTCAAGGATGCCTCCGGCAAGGTCTATAAGCTGTTAGACCGCAGCGGTACCCAGTCATCCTGGCATCAAACGGAAAAAGGGACGGAAATGGAGATCTATTACGACATCCCGAAGGCGGATTACGTGCAGCCGCTCACCTTCGAGGTTTATCAATACCCCGGCTATACGATGGAGCCGGTTCAGATTCGAATTAAATAAAGTGTTGGCGCCGGACGACGCAGAAACGTTGCGTTCGGCGCTTTTTTCATTTACGATGATATCATTGGAAATTAGCTTACATATAGACATATAGAACGGTAAGACGAGGAGGCCGCACGATGGCTAAAAGAGTAAAAGTTTCGCAGCTTGTACAGCAATTCTCTTTAGAGATTCTTTCCGGCGAAGACGGCTTAAAACGCTCGATTACGGTCGACGATCTTTACCGTCCCGGTCTGGAGATGGCCGGATATTTCGACTATCATCCAAGTGAACGCGTTCAGCTGCTCGGGAAAACAGAGTTATCCTTTCTCAGCACGTTGACTTCTGAAGAACGCAGATGCCGATTGGAGCAGCTTTGCCATGAGGAAACGCCTTGCATCATCATTACGAGAGGGATGGAAGCGCCGGCCGAGCTGCTCGAGTATTCGAACGCGACACAAATCGCGGTATTGCAGAGTAATGTGGCAACGACTATCTTGACGAGCCGGATTACCGATTTCTTGGAGAAAAAGCTAGCTCCTACTGCTACGATTCATGGCGTTCTCGTCGACGTATACGGCGTTGGCATGCTTATTACCGGCGGCAGCGGCATCGGTAAAAGTGAAACGGCGCTTGAGCTCGTAAAACGCGGACACCGTCTCGTAGCCGACGACGCGGTAGAAATTCGACAGACGTCGGATAATCAGCTGCATGGCAGCGCGCCGGAGCTTATCCGCCATCTGCTTGAAATTCGCGGACTAGGCATTATTAACGTCATGACGCTGTTTGGAGCGGGTGCCGTTCGCAATCAAAAACGAATTTCGCTTGTCATTAAGCTGGAGAACTGGCAACAGGACAAGCAATATGACCGGCTTGGCCTCGATGAAGAGAAAACGCGCATTATTGATACCGATGTGACGCTAGTCACTGTTCCGGTTCGTCCGGGACGAAACCTCGCGGTCATTATCGAGGTAGCGGCGATGAACTTCCGGTTGAAACGAATGGGCTACAATGCGGCGCTGCAATTTACAAACAAGCTGACCGAGACGATTGCCGAAGATTCGGATGATTACGATTGATTGACGGACTTTCTGCACGGCGCGCTGGGAACTGCGCGCCGTGCAGATGAAATGGAATGGATTCATTTGAAAATCCCATTTTCAAAGAAGAGGAGTTTAAACCATGAATTTGCTCATTGATCCCATTGCCTTCTCGATAGGCGGGATTGTTGTTCGCTGGTATGGCATTATTTTGGGAACGGCTGCATTGGTCGGTCTGCTGCTTGCCGTTCAAGAAGGAAAGAGATTCGGCATCAAGCCCGATTTCTTTATGGATCTGCTGTTGCTTGGCGTACCGTCGGCTGTTATCGCTGCCCGTATCTATTATGTGGCCTTCATGTGGGATGACTACAAGAACAACCTGTGGGACGTGTTTAAAATCTGGGAGGGCGGCATTGCGATTTACGGCGCTCTCATTGGCGCATTAATATGCGGATTCTTCTACTCCCGTTACAAGGGGTATAGTTTCTGGCGAATCGCCGATGTGTGTGCGCCTTCGCTTATTGCCGGTCAAATGATCGGCCGCTGGGGCAACTTCATGAACCAAGAGGCATACGGCGGCGTCGTTGAGGAAAGCTTCTTGCGCGATACGCTTCATTTGCCTAACTTTATCGTCGATCAAATGAATATTCGCGGCGAAGGTATTTTCCATCACCCTGCTTTCTTATATGAATCGCTGTGGAGTTTGGTGGGACTCGGTATTCTTATCGTGCTGCGCCGTCAAAAGTTTTTGCGCGCAGGCGAGCTCATTGCCAGCTATTTCATCTGGTATTCAATCGGCCGCTTCTTTATTGAAGCGCTGCGTACCGACAGCTTGGCTTTCGCAGGACCTGAATGGCTTGCTTCTATGGTTAATGGTCTTTGGTCGCCGATGACGGTGCTCTTCGAGCAAGGTTATCTCGATCCTGCTTACGGCAATGTGCGCATTTCGCAATTGCTCGCGCTGGGTCTGATTGTCGCGGCTATCGTTTTTATCGTCATTCGTCGCGTGACTGGCGCATCGTCGCCATACTATTCGGATCCGATTGTGTCGACAAAGCCTGCGGCAGCCGAAGTTGCCGTTGGTCAAGAGCGAGAAGCGGATGTTTCTTTGAAAGGCGAGAATGCGCCGAAGACAGAAGGGTAAACTGACAGCAAGGATGTAAGGAGTGAATCCATTTGGCGAGCAAGAGTTCCATAAACACGCTGCTGTTCGATTTGGACGGCACTATAGTAGACACGAATGAGCTAATTATCCGCTCGTTTCTGGAATCGTTAAAGGGCGTCGTGCCGGATGATTTCTCCAGAGAGAATATTATTCCGAGCATGGGCCTGACGTTAACCGATCAGATGAAGCTGTTCTCCGGTTTGGACGATGTGGAGCATCTGGTAGCGGCTTATCGAAAGGTGAATCTCCAGTTGCACGATGAGCTGGTGAAACCGTTCGCCAATGTGGACGAGGTAATGAGCCGTCTCCACAAAGAAGGCTTCAAGATCGGGATCGTGACGACGAAAATGCGGTTTACGACCGAGAAGAGCTTAAAATTTGTCGGTCTGTACGATTATGTTAATGTAGACGCTATTGTAACGATCGACGATGTCAAACATGCGAAGCCGCATCCCGAGCCGGTATTGATGGCGTTAGAGAAGCTGGGCTCCTCTCCGGAGGAAACGTTGATGGTCGGCGACAGTCCCGTTGATATGCAATCCGCGAATGCGGCCGGCGTATTGTCAGTCGGCGTCGCCTGGTCGCTTAAGGGAGCGGAGAAGCTGAAGGAGAGCGGAGCAAAGCATGTCATCGACGACATGAGAGAGCTGTACGCCTTCGCGGGATTGGAGCGGGAGTAATTGCGGGACGTTGAGCGTTATCCGGTGGAAGGGCCCAATGCGTTGTGGCAAGTCTATTCCACGGTAAGCCGAACTAAAGCGGTGTGGAATTTCGTATGCATTCAAGCTGCCCGTTATTGTCCGAGCCTTCCGATAAAAAACTGGATTTATCGCCGCATGCTCGGGATGAAGGTCGGGCGTCATACGGCCTTTGCGCTGATGGTGATGGTCGATGTGTTTTTTCCCGAGCGGATTGAGGTCGGGGACAACACGATTATCGGTTACAACACGACGATTCTGACGCATGAATATTTAATCCGGGAATATCGGATCGGCCGCGTTCGGATTGGCTCGAATGTGATGATCGGCGCGAATACGACGATATTGCCCGGGGTGACGATTGGCGATCATGCCGTTGTGGCGGCAGGCTCGGTCGTATACAAGGATGTGCCGGCGCACGCATTTGTCGGCGGCAATCCGCTGCGGGACCTTCGGCGCGAAGCGCGCGCGGAGGCTGGAAGCGCGGCAGAGTGACGTGAGCCAGGGAGGCGGTAAGTGCTCCGCGTCCGTTAACATGCGCAAAGCCAATACCTGTGCATTTCTGCCTCATCTTGAGAGGAAGTCCATTCGGACTCCGGCAAAGATGAGGCTTTTTATGTGAAAAGGAGTGCTGATGCCGCCAAAGCAAAGAACCGCTTTAGCTGTTTATGCTTGTGATAATGAGGCATTCTAACGGCAACGGGGCAGCGTTCAACCTTGACGGGATCAAACACTTCGTGCTACTATCGACTAAACTCTTTATTTTGTTAGCATATTAACAAGTTGTCGCTTTAATATAATAAAGTATTTGAAGGTGGATGGAAAATGTCCAAACCAAAAGTGTTTGAGAAACCGATCGGTGTTAAAGATTATCTCCCCGGTGCAGTAGCAAGGCTCCGCAGCATTGAGCGCGACGTACTCGGCTGCATGCAAGGCTGGGGCTATGAGCAAATTATTACCCCAACGATGGAATTTTACGACACAGTCGGCGTGGCTAGCTCGACGAGCGATCAGAAGCTGTTCAAGCTGCTGAACAATCGGGGCACGACACTCGTGCTGCGTTCCGATATGACGGCGCCGATCGCACGCGTCGTTTCGTCTTTGTTGAAAGATACGGCATTTCCGCTCCGGCTTTCCTATCATGCCAACGTGTTTCGTTCGATTGAAGAGGAAGCGGGACGGGAAGCGGAGTTTTTCCAAACGGGCGTAGAGCTTGTCGGCGATGCTTCCGCTGAGGCGGATGCCGAGGTTGTGGCGCTTGCCATCGCTTCGCTGAAGGCTGCGGGCGTGGAACGTTTCAAAATCGCCATTGGGCATGTCGGCTTCCTGAACGGTCTGTTCGAAAAAGCGCTTGAAGGCCGTGTCGGAGAGCAGGAGCAGCTGAAAGCTTGCCTGCTTGGCCGCGACTATGTCGGCTATCGGGATCAACTGCGCAAGCTTTCGCTGACCGAGCCTGTGCAACGTGAGCTGGAGAGCATTCTCCGCCTGCGCGGCGGGCAGGAAATTTGCGATCAAGCGCTCGATCTGACGATTGACGAAACGGCGAAGGCCTCGATTCGTCATTTGTGCGAGATTTGGGACGTATTGAAAGCATACGGCGTATGCGAGCATGTGCTGATCGATCTGACGATGATCGGCGATTTCTCCTATTATACGGGCATGACGTTTGAGGGCTATGCGGCGGATCTGGGCTTCCCGGTCGTCAGCGGCGGCCGTTATGACAATTTGCTCAGCCAATTCGGACGTCCGGCGCCGGCAACCGGTTTTGCGTTAAAGACGACACGCATACTGGAGCTGCTTGGCAATCAGAAGGAGACAGCGGCTGCAGGCCGGATTCTGGTCGCTTATGACGCGAATGGCCGTGCGCAGGCGCTAGCCGAATCACAGCGTTTGAGAGCGCAAGGGCTGGCTGTTGTAACGGAGCGCATGGACGTTCAAACGGCAGCAGGCATTATGGAACTGGCTGCGAGCGCAAAGGCGCAGAGCGGAGACGTCGCGTCGTTCAAATATAAAGCAAATACATTTACAAAGCTGATCGCATTCGTCGACGGCTCGGAACGGACAGGAGGCAGCAAGGCGTGAGCGGAGCGGGAAAAGAAATTTTGAAAGTTGCAATGCCGAAAGGACGCATTTATAAGCAGGCATCTAAGCTGTTTCGGGAAGCGGGACTGCCGATTCCGAGCGATTTTGACGATACGCGCAAATTGATTATCGAGCTCCCCGAGGCGGGAATGGAATTTATTATGGCTAAGCCGGTTGATGTTCCGACTTATGTGGAGTACGGCGTAGCAGATATCGGAATCGTCGGCAAAGACGTTCTTATGGAAGAAAATAAAGATGTCTATGAGCTGCTCGATCTCGGTATTGCCAAATGCCGCATGTCGGTTATCGGACTGCCGGATTGGGAGCCGGTTATTAACCCGCGCGTCGCGACGAAATATCCGAGCGTAGCGTCGGCTTATTTCCGCGAGCTGGGCCAGCAAGTTGAAGTGATCAAGCTGAACGGCTCTATTGAGCTTGCACCGCTGATCGGCCTGGCTGACCGCATCGTCGATATGGTGGAGACGGGGCAAACGCTGCGCGAGAACGGTCTTGTGGAGATGGAAGAAATTTTCGGCATTACGAGCCGCTTGATCGCGAACCGGGTCAGCTACCGAATGAAAAACGATGCGATTCAAAGCTTGTGCGACAGACTGCAGGAAACGATAGCGTCGAAGGTATAGATAGCGTTAGCGTAAAGAAAGGGGAGAAACGGTATGCGTATAATGAGGCCGGAACAGTTTGGCTTGAAGCGCGAGGTGGAGTACGGCACGCCGGAGCAAAATGAAGCGGTCCGGAAAATCGTCGAAGGCGTCCGGACGGAAGGCGATGCGGCTTTGCTGCGTTATACAGAGCAGTTTGACCGCGTTGCTCTTGATGCGGCGTCGCTGCTTGTGACGCAAGAGGAAATTCAAGCGGCGTACGATAAGGTTGACGACGCTTTTCTAGCGGCGATTCGTGAAGCCGCGGTGAACATTCGGGTATTCCACGAGAAGCAGCTGCGCAACTCGTGGATGGATTTGCAGCCGGACGGGACGATGCTTGGGCAAATTTTGCGCCCGCTGAAGCGTGTCGGCGTCTATGTGCCCGGCGGCAAAGCGGCGTATCCATCGTCCGTGCTCATGAACGTCATTCCGGCTCAAGTAGCCGGCGTGCCGGAGATCGTTATGGTAACGCCGCCGGCTACTGGCGGCAAGGCGGGCATTGACCCGTATATTCTCGTTGCCGCCGCAGAAGCGGGCGTCAAGGAGATGTACCGGGTCGGAGGCGCTCAAGCGATAGCCGCATTGGCATACGGCACGGACACGATTGCGCCGGTCGATAAAATTTGCGGACCGGGCAACATTTATGTGGCGCTGGCGAAGCGCGCCGTATTCGGCGCCGTCGATATCGACAGCATCGCCGGCCCAAGCGAGATCGTAGTGCTTGCCGACGAAGCGGCAAACCCTTCCTATATTGCTGCCGACCTGCTGTCGCAGGCGGAGCACGATGAAATGTCGTCGGCGATTCTGGTAACGCCGTCGGAAGCGTTGGCGCAAGCTGTTGCCGCCGAAGTGGATCGCCAGCTGGCGACGCTGCCGCGCGAGCCTATCGCCCGCGCTTCCATCGACAACTACGGCGCGGTATTGCTCGTCGACTCTCTGGAAGAGGGCATTGACGTCATTAACCGGCTTGCACCGGAGCACTTGGAAGTGCTGACAGCCGATCCGATGAGCCTGCTCGGCCTGATTGAGAATGCTGGCGCGATTTTCCTCGGACCGTACAGCTCCGAGCCGGTGGGCGATTATTTTGCCGGCCCGAACCACATCATTCCGACGAACGGCACGGCTCGTTTCTCTTCGCCGGTTAATGTGGACGATTTCTTGAAAAAATCGAGTTTGATCTATTACAGCAAACAAGCGCTGCTCGCGAACGGTTCGAAAATTATGACGCTTGCGCGCCATGAAGGGCTCGAGGGGCATGCACGGGCGATTGAAGTCCGTCTGGAACAAGAAGGCAAGTAGAGGATCTGCGAATAATTGCGATAGAAAGAGGGATTGAAATGACAGAGCTTAACGGCGGGGCTTCGCGGAAAGCCGAGATCGCCCGTAAAACGAATGAGACTGACATTAAGCTGGCGTTTAACGTTGATGGAACCGGCGATGCAAAAATCGAGACGGATGTGCCATTTTTGAACCATATGCTCGATTTGTTCACCAAGCACGGCCAATTTGACCTGCATGTAGATGCGCGCGGCGACATTGAAATCGACGACCATCATACGGTTGAGGATATCGGCATTTGCCTCGGTCAAACGCTTCGCGAGGCGCTTGGCGACAAACGCGGCATCAAACGCTATGCGAGCGTATTCGTACCGATGGACGAGGCGCTTGCTCAAGTCGTGATCGACATTAGCAACCGGCCGCATTTCGAATACCGCGCGGAATATCCGTCGGCTCAAGTCGGCAGCTTCTCGACAGAGCTTGTGCATGAGTTTCTGTGGAAGCTTGCGCTGGAAGCGCGCATTACGCTTCATGTCATCGTTCACTATGGCAAAAACACGCACCATATGATCGAAGCGGTGTTTAAAGCGCTCGGCCGGGCGATTGACGAAGCGACAAGCATCGACCCACGCGTACAAGGAGTGCCTTCGACGAAGGGAGTTCTCTAATATGATCGCTATCATTGACTACGGGATGGGCAATCTGCACAGTGTAAGCAAGGCGGTAGAGCGCCTTGGTTATGAAGCGGTTATTACAGCCGATCCGGCTGTTATTGCAGCTGCGGAAGGCGCTATTTTGCCAGGCGTAGGCGCTTTTGGCGATGCGATGGACAATTTGCGGGAAACGGGACTGGATGCGGTGACGAAAGCTTACGCCGCTTCCGGCAAGCCGCTGCTCGGCATTTGCCTTGGCATGCAGCTGCTGTTCAGCCAGAGCGAGGAGCATGGCATTAATGAAGGGCTTGGGCTTCTTCCCGGCCAGGTTGTCCGTTTCCAAGGCGACTACAAGATTCCGCATATGGGCTGGAACAAGCTTTCGTTCAAACAAAGCGAAAGTCCGCTGTTCAAAGGGCTTGAAGAAGGCCATGTGTACTTCGTTCACTCTTTCCATGCGAAGCCGGAGCAAGCTTCCGATCTGCTGGCAACGACGGATTACTATCAACAGGTGACGGCGATTGTCGGTCGCGGCAACGTGTACGGCATGCAGTTTCATCCGGAAAAGAGCAGCGAGCTCGGCATGCAGCTGCTCGGCAACTTCCTGGCGCTGGCGGAGAAAGCGACACAGTAATGGCTGGTATCGCAACAGCGGCCGTACCCTGTATCGCTATGAACGCTTGAACGCTGTCGCTGCAACGCTAACGTAACGATTAACGAACCAGCTTCGCTAATTAGAGAAGGTAACTTCGCTCTTTGTTCGTCATTTGGCGGCGGGCAGCGAGATAGCGAAAGCTGCTTCGCAAATAGCGAAGCTGGTTTCCCTAATTGCGAAACTAATTTCGCTAATGCTCCTAAGTGGTGCGGAAACCGCTACATTAGCGAAAATTGATTCGTTAAACAGCGAACCTGGTTCGCTAAAGCGATAAAACGATGGTTTATGGTGAATTGCATAATGCAAACGGCGATCATAACGATTAACGTTCAACCATTAGCAACTCCGGCCGCTATGGCCGTTAATAGACTTTAATCAATCAAGAGAGGAGAGTGCAGCATGCTGGCAAAACGTATTATTCCGTGCTTGGACGTCAAAGACGGCCGCGTAGTGAAAGGCGTAAACTTCGTTAACCTGCGCGATGCCGGCGATCCGGTTGAGCTCGCAGCCACTTATGACCGAGAAGGCGCCGACGAGCTGGTATTTCTCGATATTTCGGCTTCGGTTGAAGGCCGCGCGACGATGATCGAGGTCGTCAAACGGACGGCTGGCGAAATTACGATACCGTTCACGGTCGGAGGCGGCATCTCTCATGTCGACGATATGAAAAGATTGCTGCGAGCAGGCGCCGATAAAATCGGCATCAATACCGCAGCAGTCCTCAACAAAGAGCTTGTGCGCGACGGCGCGCGCAAATTCGGCTCGCAGTGCATCGTGGTCGCGATCGACGCGAAATTCAATGAGGCATGGGGCGAATGGGAAGTATTCACGCACGGCGGCCGCAAGCCGACCGGCATTAAAGCGCTGGAGTGGGCCAGAACGGTCGAGCAGCTGGGGGCCGGCGAAATTTTGCTTACGAGCATGGACGCTGACGGCACGAAGGACGGTTTTGACCTGAAGCTGACGCAAGCGGTCTCGGACTCGCTGAGCATTCCGGTTATTGCTTCCGGCGGAGCGGGCCGCGTGGAGCATTTCGGCGACGTGTTCCAGCAGGCGCATGCGGATGCGGCGCTGGCGGCTACGATTTTCCACTACAAGGAAATGACGATTCGCGAGGTAAAAGACGACTTGCGGAAGAAAGGCGTGGAAATCCGATGACGGAGCAACAACAACTGGATGCGCAAAGCTTGTCCAAACAAATCAAATGGTCTGAGGACGGCCTTGTGCCGGCAATCGTCCAGGATGCGCAGAGCAAGGAAGTTCTGATGCTCGCCTATATGAACGAAGAATCGCTCAAGCTGTCTGTCGAGTCGGGCACGACGTGGTTCTGGAGCCGTTCGCGCAACGAGCTGTGGAATAAGGGCGCAACGAGCGGCCATACGCAGCAAATCCGTTCGATGTCCTATGACTGCGACGGGGACACGCTGCTGGTAAAGGTAAACCAAGCGGGACCGGCATGCCATACCGGCAGCTACAGCTGCTTTTTCAACCCGATTGACGTGCAAGGCGCTGTCGCATCGACAGCTTCCGAGGAAGCGGACCGCTTCTCCATTCTTGGCGATATCGAGGGTGTAATCGCACAGCGGTATGCGGAGCGTCCTGAGGGCGCATATACGACATACTTGTTCGAGAAAGGCCTCGACAAAATATTGAAAAAGGTTGGCGAGGAAGCGACCGAGGCGATCATTGCGGCGAAAAACGGCGACAATGACGAGCTCCGCTCCGAATCGAGCGACCTGATCTTCCATCTGCTTGTGCTGCTGCGCGAGCGGGGGCTTCCGCTGGACGATGTGATGAGCGAGCTGAAAGACAGACACGGCAAGCCGGCATCGAACAACGCAATGAGACGCGAGCAAGCGGGCGGCAAGTAAGCCGTCCTTGCGCTGGCCGGCCGACATGAGCTGCTTCACCTCTAATTCGGGTAACAGCAGTTCATTTTCGGTCGGCTTTCTGTTGTGCGCCGAGCGCTTCAAAATCAGCATCAATGGGACAATGCGGCATCAAGCAAGCGTCATAGGATGAAAGATGTCGTTTTTTATGAACAGGCGGGCAGAGAGAGTCGAAAATTGCCAAAGGCCGATTTTTGAATTATCGTAAAATCAATGTATAATGGTATTATAGAAAAGTCGAAACGGCTGACGCCTTATCGATTGGTGGCAGTTATTGGCGAGAGCTCGTACCCTGCACAGGTTGTCGGACTCATCGCATGGAATTTAATTTTATTGGTTTTAAAACGCTCAGGAGGGTATCATGTTAAGCGACAAGTTGCGTATTTTTTCGGGTTCGTCAAATCCGGTTTTGGCTCAAAAGATCGCGGAGGATTTGGGATTGACGCTCGGCGCTATCAAAATGTCCCGTTTCAAGAGCGGGGAAGTGTACGTTCACTACGAAGAAACGATTCGGAACTGCGACGTCTTTCTCGTTCAATCGTTCTCTCATCCGATCAACGAGCATTTTATCGAATTGCTCGTCATGATCGATGCTGCGAAACGGGCTTCTGCCAAGACGATCAATATTATTATGCCGTACTACGGGTACGCCCGTCAGGAACGGAAGGCTGCCCCGCGTGAGCCGATCTCGGCGAAAATGGTTGCCGACGTGCTGACGACGGTCGGCGCGAACCGGGTGCTTACGATCGATCTGCATGCACCGGCTATTCAAGGCTTCTTCAACATTCCGGTAGATCATATGACGGCGCTCGACCTGATCAGCGACTATTTGAAATCGAAGAACATTAAGAACCCGGTTGTCGTTTCTCCGGATGCGGGACGCGCTTCCACAGCGGAAAAGCTTGCGAACTACCTGGACACATCTTTTGCCATCATGATCAAAAAGCGTCCTGCGCACAATGAATCGTCCATTACGCATGTAATCGGCGATGTAGCGGGCCAAACGCCGATCATTATCGAAGACTTGATCGATACCGGCAACACGATCGTGAACGTAGTTGAAAGCTTGAAGGAACGCGGCGCGGAAGACGTTTACGTATGCGCAACTCATCCGTTGTTTTCCGGCAATGCCATTGAGCGTTTAGATCATCCAAATATTAAAGAAGTTGTCGTGACCGACTCCATTCTGATGCCGGACAATCATCCGGAACGCTTTACGGTTCTGTCGGTAGCGCCGCTGCTTGCGGAAGCGACAAGAATCATTATTGAAGGCGGTTCGATCAGTACGCTCTTCAAAAGCAATGGCGTATAACGTCTAATTTCATAGCAATCAGCGGAAAATCGCGGGCGGTTTGTATAACGTTCGCGATTTTCCCACATATTCTTTCGTGTTAGGAAAGTCGCTGCTATGGTATAATCGTAGAAACGACTGAGTGCGGTTTAAAACAGAAGATCGGGAGGTGCCTTGCGGGTGAAAGAGAAGAAACGAGCAGCCATAGATAAACGAACAAAAGTCATACCGGTACAATGGGACGCAACGTTCTTTTTCGAGAGGGCGGTCCGGTCACTGGATCGTTACCACTATGACAAGGCACTCAAGTATTTCCGCAGAGCTGTTGAATACGAGCCGGATAATCCGGTTAATCATTGCAACATGGCCGGTATTTTGTCTGAAATGGGCAATTATGACGAATCCAATCGCATATTGAATTGGATTCTCGAAGAACTTGATCCAACGATGACGGAATGCCATTTTTATATGGCTAACAATTTCGCCAACATGGAGCTGTACGAAGCTGCCGAAGACGCGCTCGTCCATTATTTGGAGGAGGATGCGGAGGGCCAGTTTCTTGATGAAGCGGAAGAAATGATGGAGTTGCTTCATTACGAGCTGGAGCGTCCGACGCGTCTGACGAACATTAAGTCCCGTGAAGGCATGCTGGAGCATGATCAAGCTCGCTTGCTGCTGGAGGAAGGGAAATTTGCCGAAGCGGTTCGCATTTTGGAGCAAATTATCGAAGCGCAGCCGGAGTTCTTGGCCGCCCGCAACAACTTGGCGCTTGCCTATTACTATATGGGCCTGTTCGACAAAGCGATGGACACGATTATCGAAGCGCTCGAGATCGAACCGGGAAATTTGCATGCGTTGTGCAACCTTGCGATTTTCTATCAGCATGCGAATGATAAGGACAGCTTGGCGCCTATCGTCGAGCTTCTTCGCAAAACG
The DNA here is from genome assembly GCF_009737085.1 of Paenibacillus sp. NEAU-GSW1. Lineage (GTDB taxonomy): Bacteria > Bacillota > Bacilli > Paenibacillales > Paenibacillaceae > Pristimantibacillus. Next base: position 223,371 of record NZ_WOVL01000003.1, on the reverse strand, counting down.
GTGCCGTTCCACCAGGAGCATGTGTTTAAACTGGCTACCACAATGGGTATCTTAGGAGAGCATGAGGCGGCTCACCGGCATTTTATCCGATTGCTGAAGGATACATCGCTGCCCCAGGATCCTTGCTTGTACCATTACGCAGCGGTTGCGGCGTGCAATATTGGTCGCTACAGCGAAGCGGAGCGGCTATGGAAGCAAGCGGCGAAGCTTGATCCGGATTCGGGTATTCCGCGCTATTACATGGAGCAGCTGGAGCTCGTCAAAGGCGGCGAGCATAACGCTTCGATCAGCTATCATTATCATTTGCCGTTTGAAGAGCAATTCAAGCTGTGGGAGAATTCCTCCGACGGCCTTCCTGACCATATGAAGCGGGACCCGCTTGTCCGTTCTTCGTTCTTCTGGGCGCTGCGGCACGGCGATCAGCATACGAAGCTGCAGGTTATCCAGGCGCTTGGCATGATTGCCGACAATGAGGTTAAAGATGTGCTTCGCTCGTTCCTCTTGGAAGAGCAAGAGGACGACTATTTGAAGCGCATCGCGATTTTTGTCCTTCGGACGATTGGCGTACAGGAGCCGCTTCGCGCAGTGCTGGAAGGCAAAGATACGGTTATTGAACCGAATCGCGTGCCGTCGAGACTGCCGGTCTGGGAAGACCGCTGGCAAGAAGTCGTCGAGACCGCTTTGATGCGCATGAATAAACATTACGATCTCGTACAGCAGCATGATTTGATGACGTTGTGGGTTGAGTTTCTATCCAGAGTGTACCCGGAAGTGCCGAAGCTTACGAAAGTAGAGAGCTGGGCGGCAGCGCTAGAATATTTGACAGCCAAAATGCATCGCCGTACGATTTCGTACCATGAAGTGTCGGTGCGTTACGGCACGTCGATTGCGACGATCAGCAAGAACGCCAAAAGGATCGACGAAGTGTGCGGCATCAAAGAAAAAATGAAGTCGCTCAGCTCCGTTTTCTCCCTTGCCGATTTAAATCCGGAATCGGAGTAGGAGCTGTTGGAATAACATAAGCGAGGTTTTCTCAAATAACCGAGCTAACCCTCTCCTCAACCATTACATGGTTGAGCGAGACAAACATAGAGGTGCCCGAGGTCGCGGAGCGGCCCTATCGTTCTGGAGAAGCGTTAGCGTTCGCTTTTGTCCTCGAATGGTCCCCTTAGGGGACATGTTCATGGCATTCGAGGACAATGGCGATCGGAAGAATGATAGGGATGCGCAGCGGCAATCGGAAGGCACCGTCACATTTTTCGAGGAGGCAAACCATGTACAAATCCATTATTATCGGAACCGGCCCTGCAGGCCTTACAGCCGCGATTTATTTGGCCCGTGCGAATATGAATCCGCTCGTTATCGAAGGTCCCGAGCCAGGCGGCCAGCTGACAACGACGACGGAAGTCGAGAACTTCCCAGGCTTTCCGGAAGGCATTATGGGACCTGATCTGATGGCGAACATGCGTAAGCAAGCGGAGCGTTTCGGCGCGGAGTTCGTTACCGGCTGGGTAAACAGCGTTGACATGTCCGAGCGTCCGTTCAAGCTTCAAGTTGAAGGCAAAGGCGAATATGTGGCCGAAACGCTCATTATCTCGACTGGCGCATCGGCGAAATATCTCGGCATTCCAGGCGAGAAGGACAATGTAGGCAAAGGCGTAAGCACATGCGCGACTTGTGACGGGTTCTTTTTCAGAGGGAAGAAGATCATCGTTGTCGGCGGCGGCGACTCCGCAATGGAAGAAGCAAGCTTCCTGACGAAGTTTGCTACGAACGTTGAGCTTGTTAACCGCCGCGAGGAGCTTCGCGCCTCCAAAATCATGCAAGACCGCGCTCGCGATAACGAGAAAATTAGCTGGAGCCTGAACCGTACGCCTGTTGAAGTTGTAGCGACAGGCATGGGCGTTACCGGCCTGAAGGTGCGCAACAATGAATCCGGCGACGAAGAGGTAATTCCAACGGACGGCATCTTTATCGCTATCGGCCATACGCCGAACACGAAGTTTTTGAACGGGCAAATCGATACCGACGAACACGGCTACATTAAAGTAAAGCCGGGCTCCTCGGAGACGAATGTACCGGGCGTCTTCGCTTGCGGCGACGTGCAGGACAGCAAGTATCGCCAAGCGATTACGGCTGCCGGCAGCGGCTGTATGGCAGCGCTCGACTGCGAGCGTTTCCTGGAGGGACACATTACTCAGGATTGGAGCCAGTCCAAGTAATTCCAAGGCGTAGTTTGAAACCCAATGATCGAAGCCCCTTTCCGCATCAGGACGGGGCTTTTTACTTGAAATGAGCGAGAGTGCCGTTATCTTGACCGAATTAGGGCGTTCGCTTATAGTTGGATACAGAGAAGATAACCTATTGACGAGGTGGCTAGCAATGTCTGAGAAGATTTACGTTGGCGTCGATATCGGCGGAACAGCAATTAAAGTCGGAATTTGTAATGAAGAAGGGGAGCTTCTTCATACGTATGAAGGTCCGACCGATACCGCTAAAGGAACCGATGCTATTCTGCAAAATATTGCGAACTACGCAAAGCATATTGTAGAGGAATCCCCATATAAGTGGGAACAAGTAGGCGGCGTAGGCGTGGGCATTGCCGGTTTCTTGGATATTCCGAATGGCATTGTGAAGTTTTCCGCTAACTTGAATATTGAAAACGTTAATCTTAAAGCGTACTTGGAAGAAGCGCTTAACGTGAAAGTGCTTGTCAACAATGACGCGAACGTTGCCGCTCTTGGCGAGGCATGGGCCGGCGCAGGCAAAGGCATTGATAACTGCGTGTGCTATACGCTTGGAACAGGCGTAGGCGGCGGTATCATTATCGGCGGCAAAATTGTCGAAGGCTTTGCCGGCATGGCTGGCGAGCTCGGACATATTTCGATCGTTCCGGATCTCGAAGCGATTCAATGCGGCTGCGGCAAAATGGGCTGCTTGGAAACTGTTTCCTCGGCTACGGGCATTATCCGTATGGCGAAAGACGCTGTTGAGCGCGGCGACCGGACAACATTGTCGCTCGTGGAGAATATTATGGCGAAAGACGTTGTTGACGCAGCGAAAGCAGGCGACGAAGTGGCGGCTCGTATTGTAAGCCGCGCTGCTTACTACCTCGGCAAATCAATGGCGGTTATGGCAGTTGTACTGAATCCAGAATGCTTTATTATTGGCGGCGGCGTGTCGAAAGCAGGCGAATTCCTGTTCGAGCAAATCCGCGAAGTATTCGAGAAATATACGCAAAATCAAGCGAAAGAAGGCGTGAAAATCGTAGCGGCAACACTGGGCAACAACGCTGGCGTAGTTGGCGCTGCCGGCTTAATTTTGCGCTCGTAGTTTTGCTGCCGGCTTATGCTTACGAAGCAAGTTTTGCTGCCAAATATAAGAATTTATAAGGTATACATTTATAAATAAGCTTATATTTCAACGCGAAACGAGACTCGCCGCATGACGGCGGCAGCCGTTTACGCTACGGCAAAACTTTTAAGGAGGACCCCTATGGAAACGGGAGCGATGTCGAAGCTTGTTATTATTACCGGGATGTCGGGCGCAGGGAAGACGATTGCCGTGCAAAGCCTGGAGGATCTCGGATTCTTCTGCGTCGATAATTTGCCTCCGGTGCTCATTCCGAAGTTTGCGGAGTTGATCGAGCAATCCAACGGTAAGATCGGGAAGGTTGCGCTCGTCATCGATTTGCGCGGACGGGAATTTTTCACGGCTTTATCGGAATCATTAACTTTTATTAGAGAGCACTCTACGATCAGTTGCGAAATTTTGTTTCTGGATGCGAAAGACGAAGTGCTTGTGCAGCGTTATAAGGAAAGCCGCCGCCGTCATCCGCTTAACCCGGAGGGCATGCCACTGGAAGGCATTCAGATGGAGCGCCGTATGCTGGAGGATCTGAAAGGCTCCGCTTCCCTCGTTATAGACACGAGCAGCATAAAGCCAGCCCAGCTGAAAGAGAGGATTGTTTCAAGGTTCAATCATATTGAGCAGAACAGCCTCACGGTCAATGTAACCTCCTTCGGCTTCAAATATGGCATACCGATCGATGCCGACTTGATTTATGACGTTCGCTTTTTGCCTAATCCGCATTATATCGAGCATTTGCGTCCGAATACCGGGCAAACTCCAGAAGTCTATGAGTATGTGATGAAATGGCCGGAGACGCAAACTTTTCTAACCAAGCTGATCGACATGCTGCAATTTCTTATTCCTCAGTATCATAAGGAAGGAAAAAGCCAGGTCGTAATCGGAATCGGCTGCACGGGCGGGAAGCACCGTTCGGTAGCGATTGCCGAATATTTGGGGCGTGTGCTCGGCAGCAGCGATACGGAGCGTGTCCGTGTCAGCCATCGTGATGCCGACAGAGATAAGCATTGACGAGGTGATTGGATGCAGAGCAGGCATAAAATAATGAGGCGCCCCAAAATCGTCGTAATCGGCGGCGGCACAGGCTTGTCGGTTATGCTTCGCGGGCTAAAGGAGAAGCCGCTGGATATTACGGCGATCGTAACGGTCGCCGACGACGGCGGCAGCTCCGGCATTCTCCGCAATGAGCTGCAAATGCCGCCGCCGGGCGATATTCGCAACGTTCTGATGGCGCTTGCAGACGCAGAGCCGCTGTTGACGGAAGTGCTGCAGTATCGTTTTAACAACGGTACCGGTTTGGCGGGCCATAGTTTGGGCAACTTAATGCTGGCGGCAATGAGCGATATTTCCGGCGATTTTGTAACAGGCGTACGCGAATTGAGCAAAGTGCTCGCCGTTCGCGGACAGGTGCTGCCCGCAGCGGGCCAAGCGATTGTGCTTAAGGCGGAAATGACCGACGGCTCTATTGTAGTAGGAGAGTCGCTTATTCCGAAATCAGGAAAGGTCATCAAGCGCGTGTTCATTGAACCGAGCGAGGTCGAGCCGCTGCCGGAAGCGGTAGAAGCAATCCAGCAGGCTGACGCGATTTTAATCGGTCCAGGCAGCTTGTATACGAGCATTATTCCAAACCTGCTTGTGCCGAAGCTGGCAGAGGCGATTTGCAAATCCGATGCGGTAAAACTGTTTGTCTGCAATGTCATGACGCAGCCCGGCGAGACGGACAATTATTCCGTGAGCGATCATTTGGAAGCGATTCATACCCATATTGGCCATCATTTATTTGATTACGTCATCGTAAACGACGGTGAAATTCCGCCGCAGGTTGAAGACAGATATGCGGAAATGGGCGCAAAAGCGGTCCATCTCGATTTGGATGAGGTGACGCGCAGAGGCTATCAGGTTATTGCTGACCGGCTTGTTCTTTTCCGAACTTTTCTAAGACATGATGCGGAACGACTAAGCCATCATATATATAAGCTAGTTGAAAATTGGATGCTCAGAAAGAGGTGAATAGTGATGTCATTTGCGGCGCAAACAAAAAAAGAACTTACATTGGTTGAGGCAGACGCTTGCTGCGAGCTTGCGGAGCTGTCTGCGCTTATCCGGATGAACGGTTCTGTCAGCTTATCCAGCCGCAAAGTCGTACTGGACATCTCCACGGAGAATGCGGCTATCGCGAGACGGATATACTCGCTCGTGAAGAAGCATTTCGATGTGCACACTGAGCTTCTAGTCCGGAAAAAAATGCGTCTCAAGAAAAATAATGTGTATATTGTCCGGATTCCGGCCAAAGTACAAGAAATTTTGAGCGAGCTGCGCATCGTTTCCGAAGGATTCGTTTTTAATCTGGGCATTAATAAAGACATTATACGCAAGCCTTGCTGCAAGAGGTCGTATTTGCGCGGTGCATTTCTGGCCGGCGGATCGGTTAATAACCCGGAGGGCTCCTCATATCATTTGGAAATTTCCTCGATGTACGAGGAGCATTGCGGCGCATTGGTGGAGCTGGCGAATAAGTTCGATTTGAACGCGCGTTGCATTGAGCGTAAGAAAGGCTTTATTTTTTACATCAAAGAGGGCGAGAAAATTATCGAACTGCTCAACATTGTCGGCGCGCATCAAGCGTTGTTTAAGTTTGAGGACGTCCGGATTATGCGCGACATGCGCAATTCGGTCAACCGGATTGTGAACTGCGAAACGGCGAACTTGAACAAGACGATCGGAGCTGCGGTACGGCAGATCGACAACATCAAGCTGCTGCAAAAGGAAGTCGGTTTGCACAACTTGCCGGATAAGCTGAAGGAAGTGGCGGAAATCCGGCTGCAGCATCCCGATATGAACCTGAAAGAGGTAGGCGAGCTGCTTAAAGGCAATGTCAGCAAATCGGGCGTTAACCACCGGCTGCGCAAAATTGATGAAATGGCTGAAAAAATACGTAATGCCTAGCCTTTTATCCTAGTGCAACCTTTGGTATAATGCTATAATAATGTACAAAAAGATTCAGTTCGCACTATTTATAATGACTTTGATATAGGGGGTATGGTTTCCATGACAAGGCTTCCGGTTGTCGTTCGTCTGAAAACGGGTCTTCATGCTAGACCAGCAGCACTTTTCGTTCAAGAAGCGAATAAATTTTCCTCTGAAGTATTTGTTGAAAAAGACGACAAAAAAGTGAATGCCAAATCGATTATGGGAATTATGAGCTTGGCGATTAGTTCCGGTACCGAAGTATTCATTAGCGCAGAAGGTTCGGACGCCGAGCAGGCTGTAAACGCTTTAGTTGCGCTCGTCAGCAAAGAAGAGCTGGAGAACCAGTAATTTTATCGATATTACGGTTATCGCCAGATTGAACCTAAAGGAACTGTTGAATGAAATCCGCTTGGGATTTGTTCGGCAGTTTTTTTTGTTTTGGTTGGTTTTGGGAGGGTCTTATTGTTAAGCAGGGATGTTAGTCGAAATGAAAAAACCGGCTGCACCGCCTCATTAGAGGACGGACGCAGCCGGTTTTATTGTTCTTTATTGAATTTTCTCGATGACTTTATCGACGAGGCCGTACTCTCTCGCTTCTTCCGCGCTCATGAAATAATCGCGGTCCGTATCGCGTTCGATGCGCTCAAGCGGTTGGCCGGAGCGATCGGCGAGAATGCCGTTCAGCTTATCGCGCATTTTGAGAATGCGGCGAGCGCGAATTTCAATGTCGCTTGCTTGGCCTTCAGCGCCGCCAAGCGGCTGGTGAATCATAACCTCGCTGTTCGGCAACGCGTAACGTTTGCCTTTTGCGCCGGCTGTGAGCAAGAAAGCGCCCATGGAAGCCGCCATACCTACGCAGATCGTAGATACGTCCGGTTTAATATATTGCATCGTATCGTAGATAGCCATACCTGCAGTAATCGAACCGCCAGGGCTGTTAATGTAGAGTGAAATGTCTTTCTCGGGATCGTCAGCCGCCAGAAACAGCATTTGCGCGATAATCGAGTTGGCCACGACATCATTGACGCCAGTGCCGAGGAAAATGATGCGATCCTTCAGAAGCCGCGAATAAATGTCATAAGCGCGCTCTCCGCGATTGTTCTGCTCAATAACCATAGGAACGAAATTCATGTCCAACGTAAGTCCCTCCTCGAAAATTACATGTATGATGGTGCCGTAATCCAATAATAGCCGAATGGCAAACAAAAGTCAAAGATAGTCAAAGTGATTGTTGAGGTCTTCTGAAAGTGGTGAAGTGGCAGTCGTTGTGCGTGCAAAGAACTCCGGGTGCGTTAGGGAGAGTAGAAGAAGGTTAATTAGTCGTTGTAAGGGCTTCTCGTTCCGTTAGGAGGTTGCCAGTGGACGGAAAGTGGCGGGCAGAGGGTGTGTAACGGATTCTGAGCCCGTTATAAGGCGGACAAGTTATGTTAGGTTATCGTAAAACACAAAAAAACCGCCCAACAGGGCGGCTTGTCATTTATAAAGTGGCGCGCCCGCTAGGAATCGAACCTAGATCTCAGGCTCCGGAGGCCTACGTCATATCCATTGGACCACGGGCGCAAATAAATAAATGGAACAGCAAAAATTAGTATATGCTATCCGAATGTAGAAATCAAGCAGTGGGAGAAAATTAAATTTGTGAAAATCGTGTCAGAAACCGTTTTCACGGGCAAATGTTCGCTTGCTAACTGTCACAATATTGTCTACAATAGGGGTGTGGGACTTAAATTGATTATATGGGACGTTTTGAGTCCAACAAGCAATAAGTTCCAATAAGCAGTAAGCCGATGGAGTGAAGAATAGAGGATGCGCCAGATTATTGAACTGCAGCAGCAGCTTCTCCCGGATTTGCTCGATGTGATGCGAACGAGGTACTCCATTCTGAATCAGGTCATGCTTTCCGATCTGATCGGCCGGCGAACGTTAGCTTCATCCTTATCTATGACGGAGAGAGTGCTGCGCGCCGAAACCGATTTTTTGAAATCGCAAGGCTTGCTGGAAATTCATTCGACGGGCATGCGGATAAGCGAAGCGGGGAAAAGGCTGTTAGAGCAGCTGGAGCCGTTCTACACGACGCTGTTTGGCTTATCTGAGCTGGAAGAGAAAATTCGCACCGCATTCGGATTAACGCAGGTCGTTATCGTGGCCGGGGATTCGGAGCAATCGGCTCAAACGAAAAAAGAGCTTGGCCGGGCAGCATGTCAGGTGCTTCGCAAAGCGATGGAGCCCAATGATGTGGTAGCTGTAACCGGCGGAACGACAATTGCGCAGGTAGCCAACCATCTAACGAGCGCAACGCCGCTGAAGAACAACTGGTTCGTGCCGGCGAGGGGCGGTCTCGGAGAGAGTCTTGATTACCAGGCGAACACGATCGCATCCAATATGGCTAAACGGACAGGAGCCAATTACAGGCTGTTGCACGTACCGGATCATTTGGGCGACGAGGCGTACGCATCGATGATGCAGGAGCCGAACATTCGCGAGATCGTCGAAGTCATTCGAAAAGCGCGAATTGTGGTGCACGGCATCGGAGACGCTAAAGTGATGGCCCGCAGAAGAAAGCTCAAACCGGAGCTGCTTGAGGCAATGACGGCTGACGGAGCGCTTGCCGAAGCATTTGGATATTATTTCGACCGGGACGGACGGGTCGTTCATCAAATGCAGACGGTAGGATTACGACTCGATGATATTGTGAAGACTGAAGTTGTTATCGGCGTCGCCGGCGGGAAGAGCAAGGGCGAAGCGATCGCGGCGGTCATGCGATTTGGGCATGATGACGTGCTGGTCGTTGATGAAGCGGCGGCAATGGAAATCGTCAGCATTATCGATCAAAAACAATAAAAGCAAATTTGTGTCTTAACGGTTTGCGGCGGTCGAATGGGATAGCTGCAAGACGTTTTGAAAATAGATTTTTATGTAATCAAAACTTAGGAGGAATTAACAATGGTTAAAGTTGGTATTAACGGATTTGGCCGTATCGGTCGTAACGTATTTCGCGCGTCCCTGAGCAACCCAGAAGTAGAAGTAGTAGCAGTAAACGATTTGACTGACACGAATACTCTGGCTCACCTGCTTAAATACGACACTACGCACGGTACGCTTGACGCAACTGTAGAAGCTAAAGAAGGCGCGATCATCGTTAACGGCCGCGAAATCAAAGTATTTGCAGAGCGCAACCCTGAGAACCTTCCTTGGGCTTCCGTAGGCGCTGAAATCGTTGTTGAATCCACTGGTATTTTCACAGCTAAAGAAAAAGCTGAGCTTCACTTGAAAGGCGGCGCTAAAAAAGTTATCATCTCCGCGCCTGCAACTAACGAAGACATCACAATCGTAATCGGCGTTAACGAAGACAAATACGACGCTGCTTCCCACACTGTAATCTCCAACGCTTCGTGTACGACTAACTGCTTGGCTCCATTCGCAAAAGTATTGAACGACAAATTCGGCATTGTTAAAGGCATGATGACGACTGTTCACTCCTACACGAATGACCAATCCGTACTGGACGTTCCACATAAAGACCTGCGCCGCGCTCGCGCTGCTGCAGAAAACATCATTCCTTCGTCGACTGGCGCTGCAAAAGCAGTATCCCTTGTTCTGCCAGAACTGAAAGGCAAACTGAACGGCATGGCTATGCGCGTTCCTACGCCTAACGTTTCCGTAACTGACCTGGTTGCTGAACTGAAAGTTAACGTTACAGTTGAAGAAGTTAACGCTGCATTCAAAGCGGCTTCCGAAGGCCCTCTGAAAGGCATCTTGAACTACAACGAGCTTCCGCTTGTATCGAGCGACTACAACGGCGACCCAGCTTCCTCCACAATCGACGCTTTGTCGACTATGGTTGTTGAAGGCAACATGGTTAAAGTTGTTTCCTGGTACGACAACGAGTGGGGCTACTCGAACCGCGTAGTTGACCTCGCTGCTTACATCGCTAGCAAAGGTCTGTAAGACTTAGTTCCCCTAATTAATTGCATGGAACGCTCGCATCCCGGATCGCTTTGATCCGGGATGCGCTTAGTCTGCAGCGCTCCCGGTAACGCGAGGGGCGAAGCGTATGGCGTTCCTTCTCCATGAAGGAACGCCGTTTTTATGTAATCAGTACTTAACATAGGCTAGTGCCGAATAAGCAACCAATCAGGAGGGTTACGATATGAATAAGAAAAGTGTTCGTGACGTAGAAGTATCCGGCAAACGCGTATTTGTGCGCGTCGATTTCAACGTGCCGCTGGAAGATGGTAAAATTACCGATGACAAACGGATTCGCGAAACGCTTCCGACAATCAATTTCCTGATTGAAAAAGGCGCTAAAGTTATTTTGGCGAGCCACCTGGGCCGTCCAAAAGGCGAAGTGGTTGAAGAGCTTCGTTTGACTCCTGCTGCTGTTCGTCTTTCCGAGCTGCTGGGCAAACCGGTTGTAAAAGCAAACGAATCGACTGGCGAAGCGGTAAAAGCGCAAATCGCCGCTCTGAACAACGGCGACGTGCTGTTGCTTGAAAACGTTCGTTTCCATGCTGGCGAAGAGAGCAACGATCCGGCATTGGCGCAAGCTTTTGCTGAACTGGCTGACCTGTACGTAAACGACGCATTCGGCGCTGCTCACCGTGCGCATGCTTCGACTGAAGGCATCGCTCATCATTTGCCAGCCGTATCCGGCCTTCTGATGGAGAGAGAGCTGGATGTACTGGGCAAAGCACTGAACAACCCTGAGCGCCCGTTCACGGCGATCGTAGGCGGTTCTAAAGTGAAGGACAAAATCGACGTTATCAACAAAATGATCGAAATCGCTGACAACATCATCATCGGCGGCGGTCTTTCCTATACGTTCTTCAAAGCGCAAGGCCATGAAATCGGCCAATCGCTCGTTGACAACTCGAAGCTGGATCTGGCTCTTGAGTTCATCGAGAAAGCAAAAGCGCAAGGCAAAAACTTCTTGATTCCTGTCGACATCGTTGTTGCTGACGACTTCAGCAAAAACGCGAACACGAAAATCGTAGACGTTGACGGCATTCCTGCTGATTGGGAAGGCATCGACATCGGTCCTAAAACGCGTGAAATTTACGCTGACGTCATCAAAAACTCCAAATTGGTTGTTTGGAACGGACCAATGGGCGTATTCGAAATCGAGCCGTTCTCGCACGGTACTCAAGCGGTAGCGAAAGCTTGCGCTGAAACTTCCGGTTACACGGTAATCGGCGGCGGCGACTCCGCTGCAGCTGCTGAGAAATTCGGCCTGGCCGACAAAATGAACTTCATCTCCACTGGCGGCGGCGCATCGCTCGAATTCATGGAAGGCAAAGCGCTCCCAGGCGTCGTTGCCCTGAACGATAAATAAGTAACCCCAACCAAGCGAATGCAGTTTGGTTGAAAAATATTTTTAGAGCATCGGTGAGTAACGGAGGGAAAGGTTGAGCTGGAGGAGCGTTAGCGTTCGCCTTTGTTTGAGGATTTCAACCGCGATGCGGGTGTGTAATGTAGAAATCCGAAAACAACAGCGACCGGAAGTCCAACCTTTTTCGAAGTTACGAACCACGCGCTCTATCATCATTTTTTCAAGGAGGCAAACAAATGAGCAGAACACCAATCATCGCAGGCAACTGGAAAATGTTCAAAACCGTATCTGAAGCGGTCTCTTTCTTCTCCGAAGTGAAAGGCGCAGCAGAGGTTAACGGCGTAGAGAGCGTTATCTGCGCTCCATACACAACGCTTCCGGCACTGGTTGAAGCGGCAAAAGGCACGTCGATCGCAATCGGCGCACAAAACCTTCACTTCGAAGATAACGGCGCATTCACAGGCGAAATCAGCGGCGTAATGCTGAAAGATCTCGGCGTGAAATACGTAATCATCGGCCATTCCGAGCGTCGCGCTTACTTCGCAGAGACGGACGAAATCGTAAACAAAAAGACGCATGCTGCATTCAAACACGGCTTGACGCCAATCGTTTGCGTAGGCGAGCACCTCGAAGAGCGCGAAGCGAACCAAACGAAAGATGTTGTTAAAGTGCAAACGGAAGCAGCTTTCCAAGGCCTTTCCGCAGCTCAAGCAGCTGAAGTCGTTATCGCTTACGAGCCAATCTGGGCGATCGGCACTGGCAAATCTTCGACTTCCGAAGATGCGCAAGACGTTATCGGCTACATCCGCGGCGTTGTTGCAGGCCTTTACGACCAAGCAACTGCTGATGCAGTACGCATCCAATACGGCGGCAGCGTGAAGCCAAACAACGTGGCTGAGTACATGGGTCAAGCAGACATCGACGGCGCTCTTGTCGGCGGCGCGAGCCTTGAGCCAGCATCGTACATCGCTCTCGCCCGGGGGGCCAAGTAAGATGGCAGCTCCGAAACCTGTAGCTCTTATTATTCTGGACGGCTTCGGCCTTCGCGATGATGTGACAGGCAATGCGGTTGCGCAAGCGAAAAAGCCGAACTACGACCGCTACTGGTCGACTTACCCGCATACGACATTGACGGCATCCGGCGAAGCCGTTGGCTTGCCTGAAGGTCAAATGGGCAACTCCGAGGTTGGCCACTTGAACATCGGCGCTGGACGCATCGTATACCAAGACCTGACTCGGATCAGCAAATCGATCCGTGACGGTGAGTTTTTCGATAACGAAACGCTGATTGGCGCAGTCCGCCATGCGAAAGCGAACAATAAAAAGCTTCACCTGTACGGCCTGCTGTCCGACGGCGGCGTACACAGCCACATTGCACACTTGTTTGCGCTGCTTGAACTCGCTAAGAAAGAAGAGCTGAATGAAGTATTCATCCACGCTTTCCTTGACGGCCGCGACGTAGCGCCAGACAGCGCGAAAGGCTACCTGGAGCAGCTGCAAGCGAAAATCGAAGAAGTAGGCGTAGGCCAAATCGCAACCGTTCAAGGACGTTACTATGCGATGGACCGCGACAAGCGCTGGGAGCGTACGGAGAAATCCTACCGCGCCATGGTATACGGCGATGGCCCGACTTACACCGATCCGATTAAAGCGGTAGTTGAATCCTATGAAAAATCGGTTTATGATGAATTCGTTATGCCAACCGTTATCGTCGGCGAAGACGGCAAACCGGTTGGTCTTGTCGAGTCCGAGGACGCAGTCGTATTTTTCAACTTCCGTCCGGACCGCGCGATTCAGCTTGGACAAGTATTTACGAACGAAGATTTCCGCGGCTTCGATCGCGGCGAACACGTTCCGAAAAACTTGCATTTTGTCTGCTTGACGCTGTTCAGTGAAACGGTTGGCGGCTTTGTCGCCTATTCACCAAAGAACCTCGACAACACGCTGGGCGAAGTGCTCGTGCAGAACGGGAAGAAGCAGCTGCGCATCGCGGAAACGGAAAAGTATCCGCATGTTACGTTCTTCTTTAGCGGCGGCCGCGATGTTGAGCTTGAGGGCGAGACGCGGATTCTCATTCCTTCGCCGAAAGTCGCGACTTACGACTTGCAGCCGGAAATGAGCGCCTACGAAGTAGCGGAAGCTGCTGTGAAGGAAATTGAAGCGGAGCGCCAAGACGCGATTATCCTGAACTTTGCCAACCCGGATATGGTTGGTCACTCCGGCATGCTGGAGCCGACAATCAAAGCGGTTGAAGCGACGGACGAGTGTCTCGGCAAAGTTGTAGAAGCGGTGCTTGCTAAAGGCGGCGTAGCGATTATTACGGCCGACCACGGCAACGCGGATATGGTATTCGACGAGAATGGCCGCCCGCATACTGCCCATACGACGAATCCGGTTCCTTGCATCGTTACCAGCGCAGGCGTAGAGCTTCGCGAGGACGGTATTTTGGCCGATTTGGCGCCTACAGTACTTGATCTGCTGCAGCTTGCCAAACCGAAAGAAATGACCGGCTCGTCGCTCATTCAAAAGTAATTCAAGCTTAACCATTTCAAATTAAAAAAGGAGTGTTTCATTCATGTCTATCATCGTTGACGTATACGCACGCGAAGTGCTCGATTCCCGCGGGAATCCGACTGTTGAAGTAGAAGTATCCCTGGAGTCCGGCGGCCAAGGCCGCGCAATCGTTCCATCCGGCGCATCCACTGGCGCTTACGAGGCTGTTGAGCTTCGTGACGGCGACAAAAGCCGTTACCTGGGCAAAGGCGTTGTAAAAGCAGTTGAGAACGTAAACTCCATCATCGCTCCTGAAATCATCGGTCTGGACGCTCTTGATCAAGTGGCTATCGACCGCAAAATGATCGAGCTTGACGGTACGCCTAACAAAGCAAAACTGGGCGCTAACGCAATTCTGGCTGTTTCGATGGCAGTAGCGCGCGCAGCAGCTGACGCGCTGAACGTTTCCCTGTACACATACCTGGGCGGATTCAACGCTAAAACATTGCCGGTTCCAATGATGAACATTATCAACGGCGGCGAGCATGCCGACAACAACATTGACGTGCAAGAGTTCATGGTTCTGCCTGTTGGCGCTCCTACATTCAAAGAAGCACTTCGCATCGGCGCTGAAATCTTCCACAACCTGAAATCGGTTCTGAAAGACAAAGGCCTGAACACGGCAGTAGGCGACGAAGGCGGCTTCGCGCCAAACCTGGGTTCCAACGAAGAAGCAATCACAACAATCATCTCCGCTATCGAGCTTGCTGGCTACAAACCAGGCGTTGACGTATTCCTCGGTATGGACGTAGCTTCCACTGAGTTCTACAAAGACGGCAAATACCACCTCGAAGGCGAAGGCAAATCGTTTACTTCCGCTGAATTCGTTGACCTGCTCGCTTCGTGGGTTGAGAAATATCCAATCATCACAATCGAAGACGGCTGCTCCGAAGACGACTGGGAAGGTTGGAAATTGCTCACTGACAAACTGGGCGGCAAAGTACAGCTCGTTGGCGACGACTTGTTCGTAACGAACACTGAGCGCCTCTCCGACGGTATCGAAAAAGGCGTAGGCAACTCGATCCTGGTTAAAGTTAACCAAATCGGTTCCCTGACTGAAACATTCGACGCTATCGAAATGGCTAAACGCGCTGGTTACACAGCTGTTATCTCTCACCGTTCCGGCGAGAGCGAAGACAGCACAATTGCTGACATCGCAGTTGCTACAAACGCTGGCCAAATCAAAACAGGCGCGCCTTCCCGTACGGACCGCGTAGCGAAATACAACCAATTGCTCCGCATCGAGGACCAACTTGGTTCGACAGCTCAATACGCTGGCAAATCCGCATTCTACAACCTGAAAAACTTCAAATAAGTTTTGAAGGCTATAACGAAAGAGCATCCCGGTCAGGGATGCTCTTTTTTTTGATATAGGTTGTTGTGCCGCTTCTCCAGAGAGCGACAAATTTGCGCTCCCGCATTGCAGGAATGCTCACATTGTGCGCCTATAGCGGGCAGAATAGATGCACAATTGCAGCAATTTATCTGCCACAACACGTTATCTATATCGAACTCGGAATCGAGCGAACGGTAAAATGTGGCGGAACAGGGCGGCAAAGCAAAACTATTGTATTCATGGATAGGCTATGATACAATCGGTTTATGTGTTTTTAACGGAGCTCCTGTGCTGGAGGTGGATGAAATGGAAATCTTTTTGAAAATATTGCTTGTACTTTTTGCAGTAGGCTTGATTTCGGTCGTATTGCTTCAAAAGGGCAAAAGCGCTGGCTTATCCGGTGCAATCTCCGGCGGTGCTGAGCATCTGTTCGGTAAAACGAAAGCGCGCGGCCTGGACTTGTTCCTGCAGCGTTTGACAGTTGGACTTGCGGTTGGATTTTTCGTGTTGTCCCTGATCGTTGCTTACGTTGTTAAAGTGTAATAGGGTGGATCGAGAAAGCGGAGGGTGAATGCCTTCCGCTTTTTTTTGTTCGTTTTTTCCGGAATGCGCGGATGCTGGATAAACATTTCGTGTATACTAAATGGTATATGATAATCTATCAACCGGCTGCATGGATGCAAGTTGCGATCATGCGCGTTCAATTAGACATTAACTAAATGAAACAGCCGGCAATTTATGAGGTGACAGAGACAATTATGATGCAAGAGCAGGAACTGCTTGATTTTATGCGGGAGACGGCTTATAAGCCGATGACTTATCAAGAGTTGGAGCAGCATTTCGGCATTGAGGATGCCAACGATTTCAAACAGTTTTTGAAGCTGCTGAACCAGCTTGAAGAGGACGGCAAAGTCATCCGTACGCGCAATGAGCGGTACGGCGTTCCCGAGCGGATGAACCTGCTGAGAGGGAAAGTGCAGGCGCATGCCAAAGGCTTTGCGTTTCTGCTGCCCGACGATAAGGATCACCCGGACGTGTACATACATGCCAACGACCAGAAAAGCGCGATGAACGGCGATATCGTGCTGGTGCGCATTACTTCGCAGAGCGAAGGCGGCGGCCGTCTGGAGGGCGAGGTCGTACGCATTGTGCAGCGGGCGGTTACGCAAGTGGTCGGAACGTTCGAGAATCACGAAGCGTTTGGATTTGTCATTCCGGATGACAAACGAATTAATCGCGATCTTTTTATCGCGCGCGAGGATTTCCAAGGGGCGGTTACGGGACAAAAGGTCGTTGCGCGAATTGTGACGTATCCTGAAGGACGAGCGGCGGCGACCGGAGAAATTATCGAAATTTTGGGGCATAAAAACGACCCCGGCATCGATATTTTGTCGATTATACGCAAGCATCAGCTTCCCGAGGGCTTTTCGGACGAAGTGATGGCGGAAGCGGAAGCGGCTCCGGATTCGATCACGGAAGAAGAAATTATTCAGCAGGGACGCCGCGATTTGCGGGGCGAGGTTATCGTCACGATCGACGGCGAGGACGCGAAGGACTTGGACGATGCGGTCCATGTGAAGCGATTGGAAAACGGAAACTACCTGCTGGGCGTTCACATTGCCGATGTCGGCTATTATGTGACGGAGAAATCGGAACTCGACCAAGAGGCGTTCCGCCGCGGCTGCAGTGTTTATCTGGTAGACCGTGTAATCCCGATGCTGCCGCATCGGCTGTCGAACGGCATTTGCTCGCTTAATCCGCAGGTGGATCGACTCACCTTATCTTGCGAGATGGAGTTTGATGCAAAGACGCTCAAACGGGTTCGCCATGATGTTTTTACAAGTGTGATTAAAACAAAAGAGCGGATGACGTATACGAATGTTCGCAAGCTGCTGACGGCAACGGAGGAAGAGCCGGAAACCGAGCTCAAGGAGCGCTATGCCGACCTGCTTGATATGTTCAAGCTGATGGAAGAGCTTGCGATGAAGCTGCGTAAGAAACGGATGAAGCGCGGCGCGATCGACTTTGATTTTCAAGAGTCGAAAGTCATTGTGGACGATCAGGGCAAACCGGTCGACATCATTAAGCGAGAACGTTCGGTAGCTGAACAGATTATCGAGGAGTTCATGTTATCGGCGAACGAAACGGTAGCGGAGCATTTTCACTGGCTGCGGGTGCCGTTCCTGTACCGGATTCATGAGGACCCGGATCAGGAGAAGCTGCTTCATTTTATGCAGTTTGCGTCGAATTTTGGCTACGTTGTGAAGGGCGGCAAGGGCAATTCCGTTCATCCGCGCGCGTTGCAGACGCTGCTCGAGGAAATTCGCGGGACGAAAGAAGAGACGGTTATTTCGACCGTGATGCTTCGCTCGATGAAGCAGGCGAAATACGATGCCGAGTGCCTCGGGCATTTCGGGCTTGCGGCCGAGTTTTACTCGCATTTCACGTCGCCGATTCGCCGCTATCCCGATCTGGTCATTCACCGCGTTATTCGCGAGGTGCTGGAGAACGGCGGAGCGCTTACCGAGAAGCGCCAAGAGGCGCTGGCTGCTCGCATGCCGGATTACGCGCAGCATTCTTCGGAGCGCGAGCGCGTAGCCGTAGATGCGGAGCGGGATACCGACAAGCTGAAAAAATGCGAATTCATGCTCGATAAAGTCGGCGAGGAATTCGACGGCATTATTAGCAGTGTTACAAGTTTCGGCATGTTTGTCGAATTGGACAATACGGTGGAAGGCCTTATTCGGCTGAGCGATCTGACCGATGACTACTACCACTTCCATGAGCTTCATATGGTGCTCATCGGCGAGCGCACCTCGAAGGTGTACCGTATCGGCGACGAGGTGAAAATCCGCCTCGCGCGCGTCAATATGGATGAGTATACGATGGACTTCGAGATGGTCGACATGAAGCCGCGCAGCGGTTTTAAAGGCGTCGCCGATGCCGGTTTTGGCGTCGGGCGCAACGCGAAGAAGAAGCGCAGCGGCTTTGGCCGCGAAGGCGATGATCGCGGCGGCAAAGGCGGTAAAGGCGGCGGCAGAGGCGCCGGCGCAGCGGGCGATGGCCGCAAGAAGGAAGGCCGCAACGAGGCGCGCGGCGGCGGCAAAGGCGGCCGCGGCGGCGAGCGCGGCCATGCTGTTGGAAGCGGCGCCGCGCAAGGCGGGCGCGGCGATGGGTTGTTCCGCCCTGGCGAAGGCAAGGGCGGCAGAGGCAAGCGCAACGCAGGCGGCGGCGGTGAAGCCGGCGCTGCTGCGTCGCCGTGGCAAGAGCAGGCAGCGCCGCTCGAGCCGGGCCGTCAGGTGCGCGGCGGCAAAAGCGTGCCGCGCAAGGATATGTGGGGGCTGCCCATCCGCGAGGGCAGCCGCAGCTGGGGCGGCGACACGGGCGAGGATCCGCGCCCGGAGAGACGCGAAGGCCGCGGCGGCAGAGGCGGCGGTAACGGCGGCCGCTCTGGAGGAGCAAGAGCTGGAGCAGTTGGAGCTGGCGGCGAGAAATCGTCCGGCTCGGAACATTTTAACAAAAAAAATAATAAATCTTCTGCCGGCGGCGTGAATAATTCCGGCGAAGAGGGAAAAAATAAAAAGAGAAAGAAGAACGGAGGCGGCGGCGGTAACGCCACAGCGGCTTTCGTACGCAAAAAACGCAAATAAATACCGAGTGCACACACTCCTATTCAAGAACGCGGCGCTGATCAGACGGGACAGATCGATGCGCCGCGTCAGGGATAAGCTGGAAAATAATATTTGAGCTTGTCACTTGCTTTTTGAATTTGGGTATAGTACACTCAAAGCAATTGATGATATGAACCTGAATTCACATATTGAAAAGGGTGTCATTTAAGTCATGAAACCTTTTCCAATGTGTGAATTTTTTGTTTGTAATATAACGAAACAGGCGCATATTAATTTATTTTTGGAGGTAATTCCACATGCAACAAGGTACAGTTAAATGGTTTAACGCTGAGAAAGGTTTTGGCTTTATCGAAGTTGAAGGCGGCAACGATGTATTCGTACACTTCTCCGCAATCACTGGCGAAGGCTTCAAAACTCTTGAAGAAGGCCAACGCGTTGAGTTCAACGTTGTTCAAGGCAACCGCGGACCACAAGCAGAAAACGTAGTTAAGCTGTAATAGCTTAATACTTTTCGAGAATCCGCTCAGGCCTCTGGTCTGGGCGGTTTTTTTATATCCATATGATAGGATAGGTAGACAAACAAGAAGACATTGCGAACACTAGTTGTAATTTGTTACAATGAGTTTCTAACCATGAAAGATATTCGGATTGAACATGCGAGCGGGCAAGTCTCGTACGACGCAGCTTTGGAGAGGTGAGATCAATGGCAGGCAAGAAAAATGACGGCAAGCAATTAGCCCAAAATAAGAAGGCTTCCCATGATTACTTCATCGAAGATACGTACGAAGCTGGAATCGTGCTGATGGGCACGGAAATCAAATCGCTGCGCATGGGCAAAGCCAATATTAGCGACGCGTTTGCGACGATCCGGAACGGCGAGATGTTCATTCATAACATGCACATCAGTCCTTTTGAGCAAGGCAATCGCCACAACCCGACCGATCCGACGCGTGCAAGGAAGCTGCTGCTTCATAAGCAGCAAATTCACAAGCTGCTAGGGCAATCCAAGCAGGAAGGCTACTCCATCGTGCCATTGAAGATTTATGTACGCAATGGATACGCCAAGCTGCTCATCGGCCTTGGCAAAGGCAAGAAGCAGTACGACAAGCGTGATACGGCGGCTAAACGCGACGCACAACGCGACATACAGCGTGCGCTGCGAGAGAAGCAGAAGGTGGCTCGCTAGCTCGCAGATCGTGTTACAGGCTGTCTGGCTGCAGTTCCAGCTTTCGCCCTCGTTGCCAGTAAGATGTTTGGCACAGACGGCGGCAGTCGTGGTATACTAATGTTGTACCGCAAAGGAAGTTATTTTTTACGAACGAATGATTAATGTCGAGCTTCTCGTCATAGCATTACGATTCGTGCTCGATTGATCTTGGATCATCTCTTTGATCCTTAATCCGAGCGTACCTGATTGAAGCTAATCGGCTTTGTTATAAGGCCGTTTATGCCCTATTGGGGGCGTTTATGGATTCGACGGGGATAGTACGAGCGCGGGTTGCGGGTAGCAGGGAGTCGTCTGCTTCATCAACGCTAAAGCCTATTAAATGGCAACCAAAAACAAACTTACGCTTTCGCAGCTTAATAACCTGTGAGCGTGCTCCTACCTAGCATCGCCCATGTGACTAGACTAGGGGCTAACAAATAGTGGGATACGCCGCTTCGGTCTCCGCCTGGGGTCGACGGAAGAAGATAATCAGGCTGACCCAACGCAAAGCCGGTTACGGGGCGTTGCTCGGGTGACATCAAAACTGTGACTACACCCGTAGAAGCCTGTGTGGCGTTGTCTTCGGACAGGGGTTCAAATCCCCTCGCCTCCACCATGTGAAACCACAACCGCACGAGGTTGTGGTTTTTGCTTTTCCTCAAGAGCCGAAACAGGCACCTTCAGAATTAGCTCCACATACTCTTTGTAAACAATCACCTTTTCTACATAGCTACTGATGAATTTCTTGATCTCGGGAATATTACGATCAGCGACACGATCTTTGAAAGATGCGAGCAATTGGCGAAGCGCATCCTCTGTGACGATCGTTTGTTGCTTCTTCGATGACTGTTCGAGGATGTGCTGCTCTAACTTCATCTTCTGCGCTTCAAGATCCTCCAGCTTGCTAAGTAGGGCGGCGTTAGACACTCCGCTGGCGACTGCGTTCACGATGTTGTTGATCTGTTTCTTCGTCTCGCGCAAGTTCTTATCGAGTCTCACTGTCTCCGCCTGAAAAGCCGTATTCTTTTTTGCTTGGTATTCGGATAACTGCCTTGCAAGTGTCGGAATGGCGCTGTCGTTGAAAATCTTCTCCTGAAGCTGCGTGATCACGTAATTCTCAACGTACTCTCGACGAAGCTCAGGATTGCAGCAATCCTTGTTTTGGTCGCGATTTCCACAGCGGTAGGTGACGTATTTTAACTTATTTCGCCCACTGTATTTGGTGTTTCCTATCATGGAATATTCAAACCCTACGTTCTTTAGACATTCACCGCAAACGATAAGGCCGCTCAACAAGTACGATTCCTTGGCTTTTTGCCGTCCGGCCTTTTGTTTATTTGCATCCATTTTGGCCTGGACTTGCTGAAACAGCTCTTTGCTCACTATCGCAGGCATGCCGCCCTCTACACGGATGACGTCTTCTAACTCTTTCTTTCTATGGCTGTTTCGTTTTCCTTCCGCATCCTTGCTGCTTGTTAAGTTGAAAATATATGTACCAGTATACTTCTCATTGCGGAGGATGTCGTGTAAGTTGTTCTTGCCGATCGGACGACCATAACGGGAACGGTAACCCTTTTCTTGAAGTGTGGTAACGATCTGATTGTAGCCGCACCCTGCTAGGAACATAGAAAAGATCGTTTCCACTATTCCACGTTCCTTCTCATTAATGATGTACTTTTTCGTGACAGGATCGACAGAGTAGCCAATGGGAGGTAGCCCACCAGTGTGCTTGCACTGATGTGCAGTTTCTTTCATTCCCTTCATCACTTCACGTGCGAGGTTTTTGGAGTAATATTCGGCCATGCCTTCAAGCAAAGATTCCAGAATGACGCTTTCAGGCGATCCATCGAGGTTTTCTGTCACGCTGAGAAGCTTAATGCCGTTGACTTTCAGCTTCCGCTTGTATTTGGTGCTATCATACTTATCCCGGCTGAAGCGGTCCAGTTTGTGAACCACAACAATTTCGAACAAATTTTTGCCACTATCTTCAATCATCTGCTGAAATTCAGGACGCTTATCAGAGGTTGCTGTTTTGGCGCGATCCGCGTAAACTTTGACAAGTTCGTAACCATTTTGCTTGCAGTAAATCTCAATTGCACGAATTTGTGCGTCCAGCGATTCATCCCGCTGGTTGTCTGATGAGTAGCGAACATAGGCAGCAACTCGTACTAGGGTTAGGAGTTGTGTAGCTGTCATCTGAAGTTTCCCCTTTCAATTTACGGAAGTCGTTAATGTTGGAAAAGGTATGGCTCCTCATGAGAGAGGAGCCGTTGAAATAAAATTGGATCATTGGTTGTTTTGTTTCTTTGAAATTGCATCTAAAAGTTCAACGGCAGGTTGATAGTACGATTCGTGAGTTTCTTGGATCTGATTGGTTTTTCCCCATTTGTATGTATCTGGGGTAATGACTGATTGTTTGAGCTTATCGCGCGAAATGCTGGTGTGAAAGCGTGCGATCTGCACGTTCTTTCCCCCTATTCGTGTACGTTCGCTCTAAGTTGTAGATCCAAGGTGGGAACATTAGTAGTGTTGTTACATAAGACCGCGTTCCTTCATGCTGACGAAATTGCCGTCGCCGAGAACGAGATGATCGAGCAGCTCGATGCCGAGTAAGGTGCCGCTGTCGCGCAGCCTTTCGGTTAGCTCGACATCTTCAGGGCTCGGATCGGGCTGTCCCGAAGGATGGTTATGACAGGCGATGATGGAAGCGGCATTGGCCAGAATCGCCAGCTTGAATGTCTCCCTTGGATGGACAAGAGAGGCGTTTAGAGTGCCGATGCTTACAGTGTGCAAAGCGGTCGGTTCGTTCTTCGTGTTGAGGCACAGAATGCAGAACTGCTCACGATCCAAGTCGCCAATGAATTTACGAAAGAGATCTGCGGCGTCTTTTGGGCTTCGAATGACTCTATTCGGAAAGAAGATCGTTAAAGATTCTTTGACCATCCGCAGGCTCAGCACTTGAACACGCTTAGCGGCCAACCCTTTTTCATCATTTTTCCTTGCAGTACCCACGATGGCTTCACTCATTCGTTTCGTCCCCGTCCGCATGGTCGGCAAACCAAGCTTCGATCTCTTTTACTTGCGTACCGACGACGGAGAAGAGGAACGTGAAACCTTCGTTGTCTTCCATCAGGCAAGCTTTGAATAGTTGAACGTCATCCAGAATGATCCGTTCCGCGTACTCCAATGCCCTTCCGTCGAATTGAAAGTCTGGGAACGATTCCATCGGCTGAAGAAAGATCAGCTCGTGGCCGTGTTCGGACAGGCTGAACGGCTTGTCTGTCCCGTTCTGCCCGAGCAACTCACGAAGTTGGTCGAAAAAATCCCCGAGAAACCGAGCGGCGGAACCTGAAAGCAGGTGGCCTGCCTTCGTTACATCTTGGCGTGAATCCATGAAAACCATCTTTACTTCGCCTCCAATTAATTTCCGTATCTTAAGAATATTAACTGTTTGAAAAGCGAACAGAGACGGTTTTCATGGCATCATCTTCTTTGACCCTTTCGCTTTTTAGGCTCCTTTTGTGGCGTTTCCTTGCTCTCTTTGCTGGCTGGCCTTTTTGGGCGTTCCAGGCCTCTTTTACGGCCTGGGTCAGGTGCGTTTGCTGCCGCCCCCTTTTTTCTCCTCCGCCTTACGCCTAGCTCCCCCGCAAGCATCTGCCTGAAATCCTTGCCCTGCGTGCTATTGTCGGGATCGCCCCCGTTTCCCCCGGTTTTGGCGGGGGAGAGAGAATCTTTTTTATCGTCAGGGGGGGGGATCTATTTATTTTTTTCTTTTTTTTTTACGGGGGAAAGGGGGGCGCTTTCGCTGCATCCCTTATCCCGCTTGGGCTTCAGGAGCCCCCACACGGTTCGTGTGTGGGGCCTTCGCCCCCGATTCAGGGGGCGTATCCTAAGTCATCGAGTTCAAGTGGGTCGTCGTAGTTTTCTGGTCTGTGGCGGGGGTCATCCTCTCTTCTTGGAGGCCGATTGTCCACGTGCCACCTATTCAGTTTCACTTCAGGTTGCGGCTCAGGTTCGGGAGCATCTCGCTTCTGCAAAATCTCCGCTCGCACCCAAAGCTTCCGGGAGCGTTCGCCGCGCACATCCTTTTTGACGAGGAGATGTCGACGGTCCCTGCCGTTTTCCTTGGAAGTTTCCGTTTTGATAATCCCCTCGTCGGCCAGCTGCTTCCAGAGCGTTTGGCTGGTGATGGGGAACTGCGTCCCCTCTGCGGAGAGGAAACGGCTGACGTTGTTGTACAGAACTTCGGGTAGGAAGTAGAAGAAGTCATTATCATGCCAGCCAACAAGAGTTCCTTTTCTCGGAACATCATCGTGGTGCTTCGGTTTTATCTCTTCTGTACATATGGATTGACTGGCCAGAAGCTCAGCCACGATGTTGATGAAGCGCGTCGTAGGCTTAACTTCCGTGACCTGTTGACCCTGATGGTTTGCCGTACTAAGGAAAATGTTCCATGCCTCGTCGAGTAGTTGCTGCTTGCGTTCGGATTCGATCGCCCTGATGCTGACGGCGTACTCCAAGCCGAAACTCAGTCCGAGGTAGAGCCAAGAGGCGGCTTCCGTCAGCCTTCCGTGCACGTTCAGCCTGCTCGCCTCGTTCCGTCGCTCGAAGAAAATCTGCGTGAGGCGTGTATCTTCGCGCTCGTCCATGGCAGCCCCGATCCATTCCAGGTAGCCTGTCATCGCTTCGCTTAAAGCGCTGGCTTGTTGTTGGGCGACAGTCAGCTTTTCGAGATCGATGTCACCTGGTTGAATGCCGACAGGAAAAAGGCGAGCGACGCTGGAGCTGCCGCTTAGAACGTCCTCTGCAGTTACAATCGCCATGCCACGTGGAGGGTAGTCCTGTCGAAGACTTGTATCCTGTTTCATTCTTCCGCGTCCAACCCGATCACCGTAGCCTCTGAGGATCTGCTGGGCTATCTGCATCATAGTTTTTGCTTCCCTAGGACTGTCCGTCGGATGGTAGTCGTCGATGAGCAGAAGCGAGTCTTTTGCGTCAAAGCCGCATTTCTCGACCGTATTTGCCGTGTCTTTGAAGCTGGCGGGGGGATGCTCCAGCAAATCTCCAAAGTGACACGTCATCAGCTTGGCATATGTCGTTTTGCGTGATCCCGTGTAGCCGTGGAACCAAACCAAGAATTTAGGCTCCAGCCGCACTAAACGCAGCCACTCGCACAGCGGGGCGAGGAAAACCATTGCCCACAGAACCAGCGTTATCCGATGCGGAGCGATGTCTAGCAGCCGGAGGCTTGCCTCCATCGCTTTCTTGGCGTTTGCCGCTTTAGCGGACAGAACGAAGTTTTTGAGTTTCTCATTCGGCTCCACCTTAATGTTCGGGACACCCAATGCCCCGCCAGCGTGCAAGTACGCCCAACTTCCGTCGATTTCTACCCAGCCAAGGTGAGCGTAGATTCGTTCCAGAACTGCCTCGCTTGCCGTTGACTGGATGGCGTGACGGACGGTGTCCCTGGATTTGTTCCCAGGCTGAATGTTCGGTTCCGGGCCCCACATTGATAGCCATTTCATGCTCTCGAAGTCATTGGCAGGAACGAGTATGGGGGAAAGCCGCTTCTTGTTGTACAAGACACAGCCCTCCAGTTCGTAGAACCGCTGCCGTTCCGCGCCGTCGTCCTTCATGGTATCTTTGTTGATCCAGGCAAAAAAATTAGCCTGAGGAATGAACGATTGCTCGCCGTCTTTATCTTTTAGCGCCAGACACAGATTGCTCCCATTTACGGAGTATCGCTCTGGGAGCAGGTCTGTCTTTGCTTTGATCGTGGCAGAGAAGGTGCTGACCACCTTTTTCGGTCTACCGAGTGACACAAACAGGGCAGGAGAATTGGTGATCTCACCCTTGTCGTTTGTTCGGACGGTGCCGAAACATTTGGTGATTTGATACTCTCCGCATCCGAAAGTCCTACAGCAAGTCGGGCCGTAGGTTTTGTTATCTCCTTCCGCAGCCATTTGAGTGATCCTTTGCTCGCTATGTGGGTTGTGCTTGCCGCTGATCTGAGAGAAGGCGAGTGCCGCTGCTGGATGACCCGCGCGGACGAGCATGGAAGTCACCTTATGCCACGAGTCTTCGTCGCAGCCGAAGCTCTTCTGCTCCTGAACGAAGTCGTACATTATTTCGCATTTCTTCATCAGTTCATTCAGTACCAAATCTCCCGACGGTACACGCTGCCAGGAGCTCATTTGCATTTCTTCGTATTTACGTTGCGGTACAGAAGGTTGCTCGCAAGGTTCATCTTCATTGCCGATTTGCTTCACGGCTGTAGGCTTCGGCGTCAAGAGATTCAGAATGGCTTGGGGAGCGGCAGTCAACGGAATGTCGCCGGGAGCTCTGCCGGGAAGCCATTCGTACTTGCCCCCATTGCGGTGCAAGGAAGGAGGAAGCACGGTCATTTGTCCATCCGCAAGAATTGCCAGCTCCTCATGCCCCCCATTGGGATTTCGATCGGTGTACTTTTGGTAAGCTGTACCCTTCGGAATCCCAAATAGGTACCGCGTGCCGCCTCCTGGAGTCGAAAACGTCCAAGTCAGCGGAGGTTCGCCCCCGAACAGCCCTAGCACTTTCGATGCGCCGTAATCGCCGTCTGCATCGATTCCTACAATCCCTGCTTTGGAACCAGTCAGCATCCCGACATTGCTTTCGGGCCTTTTCTGGAACCATCTGCTGACGGTTTCGAGGTCGGCAGTCGCCTTTTCCGACCATTGGGTAATCCGTGGCGCTTTGCCTGGATTATTGCAACTCTCCTTATGCAGTTCGGAAGCTCCTATGTGATCGGGATTACAAACTGGGATTAGTAAGAGATTTGCGCCTGCGTAGGCGAGTGCCGCTTCCTGCGTCGTCATTGCATTTAGATCATTTGAGGAGAGTTGAAAGAATTCTTCGTCTTTCGCCATGTCTGTCACCGCTTTCTGTCATGTTGGCAGGCGGGAGTTGGCCCCGCCTGCTGTTAATGCTTAATGATCTTCGTTGTATTCGAAGCTATCTAATTCCAGTTCATCAAGTTCGTAATCGGGTTGTTCATGCTCGGTAGTAGCCTCGGATTCATGTTCCGCTTTCTCGGCCTGAGAATCGTTTCCAATCTCGTCGTGCTCGTTGGTCTTTAAGGTTACTAGAGCTGCAAGCGTGCCTTTTAGGTTCAGGTACTTTACGAGCTGGTAAGATACGGATGTTCCGCCCGTGAAATCTAGCTTGTAATTTTCTGTGATTTCATGGACCAGTTCTTTGGAGTAAATGGCGAAGTTTTTACGACTGGTTCTCAGATGGAAATGATTATCGTCAAGGCCAAGGTTCTTACAGATCACTATTCCATCGCCGTTAAAGGCAATCTGCACAGTAGAAGGGGAACCTATCTTCTCGATCACTTCCTGCGCAATGACAACTCTCTTGCCGTGGCGTTCCGTGTTTACAACAGTGAGTTTATTCGATGGCGAAGCCCCTCTGCTTACCTGCCTACTTGCAGACGGCCTTAACTCCAACTGCTGAATTTCGATTTCTTCTTTGATTGAAACAGAATTACTAATCATACCGATTCACTCCCCAAATTAGGATTTGGTTCTGTTAGCAATTGCTAAACTGGTGGTGTAACCGACGCGAGACTAGGGATATGGAACGGAAAAAACAAAAAAGCGCCAAGCAAGAACACAGTAACGAAAAAGTTACCGTACTCTTACTTGGCGCTCCTCATTTTAAATGAGTATGCTTTTACGTGCTTTTTAAATCCCGCAGGATTTTTTCATCGCTCGGCCATTTGTTCTTTAGTTGTATTATGGATACTAGCATACTTTATTCTTAAAAAGCAAGAAAATCAGAAAAAATATTTTATGTTCCAGTTATGTGCCGCACGCCGAGCGTCTCAGCGTTATACCAATATATAATATACATTTATTTACTTTTTTATTTACGAGTTATTCAAAATGTTTTTGCCCCAAGTGACTTTAGAAAAAAAGAAAAGCCTACCGGAAGAATCCGATAGGCCTGCCGACTATTAGTAGTCGGCCAAACCGAGGTAGTGCAGGGAGATGACGTTCGCATAGCCGAAAGCAGAATACTTCATTTCGGATCCGAATAAGAACCGCGAAGTATTTTTATTGGCCACGGACAGATTGGCGTACGCCGTCTGAGCCTTGTGGAAGCTTTGCAGGCGGGTCTTGCCACTTTCGATCGCCTCGTAGTATTTGTAGACGAAGTAGAACGGATTGTCCATTTCCAAGTGCTCCTTGCCTACCGCGACGTAGTCGAACCAGGTGTCGCCGGTGTCGTCTCCTTCGGGCGCTAGAACTTGAAGCCACAG
Source organism: Paenibacillus sp. NEAU-GSW1 (assembly GCF_009737085.1). GTDB lineage: Bacteria > Bacillota > Bacilli > Paenibacillales > Paenibacillaceae > Pristimantibacillus. The sequence continues at coordinate 194,673 of NZ_WOVL01000003.1, read as the reverse complement.
GTAATTTTTTACCCCTCTGTCGTAGGTCGGAATGGTGTGGGCGATGGGGTTAATCATTTTGCCCTTCGCCATTCCGTCGTGGACGATGCTGTTCGCGTCCAGTCCCTTGGCGGAGCTCATGCCCCAGAGGAATGCCGTGTAGTAGTTGGAACTCAGGCTGGCCGCGCTTTTGCGGTCGAAGAAATAATCCTTTCCACTCTTTTTCAGAGCGGCTCCCTCGGTGCCGCCGTCGCTGCCGATCACGAGATCCATCACCCCGGACTTGTTCTCCTTCGCCAGATTCGCGGCGAGATCATTGTAGTAGACGCGGAGGTCCGTGTTGCTGAAGAGACCGAATTCTTTTTCCTCTTTCATTCGCTTCATGAGATGAGCGATGTCATTCTGAGCAAGTCCGTCTTGAATTTCGTAGGGGGCCGAGAGTGCGACAGTGGGAACGGATTTACCTTCGACCTGCTTTCGGTACGCCTCGTAGTTGCCGATATACTTGGATAGTTCCCCTTTGGTCAGCGGAAGGCGAGAGACCGGCCATTCCGGAACGATGCTGACTGGCTGATTCTCCTGAATGATTCCATAGACATTGACGTCCGTCAGGTGCCTGCTTTCGCTCTCGAAGTTGGAGTAGAACAGGTCGGAAACGAACTTTTCGGGCTTTCCGCTCTTGTCGTACTCAACACCGTTCCATTCAAAGTTACCTTCCGAAACTTTCATCTTATGGATGTAGGAGAAGGAAGGGACGTCGCTCGCTAGGCCGAAGATTTGGATTCCGGCGATCTTGCCGCCGAGCTTCTTCTGCTCGGCTTTAAGCGCGTCATAGAGCATCGGTGCTGTCGAGTATTGGCTTGTATCAAAAATGAAGTTATTAGTGCTCTTGAAATTGGCGGAAAACTTTCTGATCGCGGCGAGGTCCGTCGCGTTCACTTTGCTACTGTTGTAAACAAAGAAGTAATTGTCAAGTTTGACGACTTCAGCGCCAGTAGTGATAATGACTTGTTGCTTATTATTATCCCACTTAACATCAGCTCCAAGACTCTCAGCCACGAAGCGGGCAGGAACGAAAGTATGGCCTTTGATCTGCGTGGAAGGCGCATCCAGAGCTACGGTCTTTCCATTTACGGTCGCTTGCTTCTGATTCAGGACGAGCGATACAGAAATATTAACCTTATTACCTGTAACGGTCTGAGTCTTCTCGTTCCAACCGACCGTAGAACCGAGTCCTTCGAAGATGGGGCGAAGCGGAACCATAACGCGTCCGTTGATCATTTGAGGCGGTACGTCGAAGCTGACGAAGCGTCCGTCGATTGATACGGTGATTTCCTTACCACTGGCGGCGTTGGCAAGTCCGCTGAAGGGGATAAGAGCTACGACGAGCATAATTAGGATTATAGATTTGAATCTAAAACTTTTCATTCGACGATACCTCCGGTATTTTCCTCATGTCTTTACTTTTTATTATCGGCTCAAGAATATTTCCAGTTTACACCAATTATTTATTGCTTTATAAACGAGTTGTTGCTGTACACATATTCGTCAAAAAGACCTTGAGATCCGAAAGGCATCAAAATTTTATTATCTTCGAGTATGAGATCGGACTGTCCTTCCCCATACCAAATGAGATCGAGTGGCGACGCTTCAATCTCGGTGAAAACGTAATTGTAGCTGAAGACCCATGTGTAGGTTTCTAGCATACCGTCGCTAGCGGCGATCACAACTTCAGGGACAGAATCATTTTCGAAATCGTACTCCTTAATGTAAAGACTGAATCCTTCCTTTAGATCGCCATAGTCGTCGAAAGGGCTTCCACCACCCGCATTGGTGTTCAATTGAAGGTGCCACCCTTGTTCAAGGGAAACGCTCATCGCCAAAACTTTCACTCCGTTAGGAGTGTCAAGTCCAACCACAAGGTCTACTTTTTCACCGTCAAGCTCTAGCGGCATGGTGATGTCAGGCTGTGGAAAACTCCATTTGTCGAAGCTTGCCAGATTGATTTCGCTGGACGTTGGCTCCGTGACCTGGTTGTATGTTGTGGTTGGGTTCTCCGAAGGTGTCGTCGTTTCTTGGACTGCGGGCGATTGTTCTTGTTTCGGCTCTGTTGTTTGGACGCTTTGCTTCGGAGCGTTGGCGTTATTGTATCTGTCAGCCATGTCGGCCAAGAATACATACCAGTCGGATGTATGTAAAATATCTCCGTCTGAAGAAGTTTCGACGGCTTCAAAATGGTCTTCTCCAAATACTTGAAAGATAGTTTGAATGGATACCTTTACTCCTTGATCGGACAATGTTGCTTGATACATGACGAACTTGTCCAGACTGTTACCCTCTTCCTGCACTTCTTTCCATACAATGTTGCTGAAATACGTTTCATTCTCCAGCACCTGGCTCATTTTCAGGTTTGTGCCGGTTACTGTTCCTTCTTTAACCCATTCAACATACTGATTATCAAAGCTGCCTCTTGACTGAAGGGCTACGAAAAGAATGATGATCGCAATAATTGCCGCACTGGCGAATAGGAAGATCGTTTTTAGCTTGCTGCTTTTCTTTGTCGGAACAATCGGCTGTGGGGCTGTGGACCATGTTTCATTATCTTGTTCGGCAGCGGTCTCCATGTATTGATTTGCAACTTGCGATACTTTATGGACGAAGCTGTTGGCTGATGTTTTAGAGCCGGTCGGAATGCGAATCTTGTTGTCGTGGTGATCCGTTATGCTGATGCAAGTATTGAACGTCCGCCAGATAAAGAATGCCGTTAGCAGGAGAAACCACAATTTCATACTGATGAGCGTTACAACAGCAAAAAGAATGGAGAACACCAAATCAAACCAGTTGATTTTGGAACTGACTGCGAGGTTTTTGATATTAGACATTGTCACTTCTGTTGTTTTTGAACTTCCTGGAAAAGCGCCGAGAATGTAATTTTTCGTGTTAATGAGCAGCTTTTGTTCTGAAAGTGTGACGTCAGTTTTGACTTTCAGGTAGGTGAGATAGCTGAAACCGCCATTCCATTCGAATGTAAACGGTTGTTGGCTGATGTTTTCATTTTGGGTTTGTGTTGAATTGTGCATCGTACACCTCTTTTGTTGGAATAGTAGAGCGAATGAATCATGATTATGTTGGAAACACAGTCGAAAATTGTAGATTCATGCTTCATTATATTTGAATGAGATATTAACGTAAAGTAACATTTATAGTGTGTTAATGTGCGCGTTTCACTCAGGTAAGCTTGTTTTGAGGTGATGCGTGCGTGTCTGATCTCGTAAAAAAGGTAGGAGAACGAGTCCGGCAACTCCGGAAGGAAAAGAATCTCACGCAAGAAGAATTGGCGGAGCGTTCAAGTTTACATACTAATTACGTAGGGCAGGTAGAGCGTGGGGAGAAAAACCTGACGCTTGAAACCCTTGAGAAGATCGTAGCGGGTCTGGACGTTTCGTTAGAGGAATTATTTCGTTTTCTCGGGCCGATGGAACGAAGGGATGCATTTGGTGAGATTGTCCACTTGCTTTCTGAACGATCCCAAGAGGATCACGCAATGATCTTAAGAGTGTTGGAAACAGTGCTCAATTGGGAGCAGAATAAGATTAAGCGTTAATGTCAATTGAGAGGCTTGCGGTCCATGTATCGGGCAGCAAGCCTCTTTTCTATCTTAACGAACATGAGTTCACGTTCAAGTTTGACTTGAACTTCATGCATGGCGCTCATGATGTCAAGTACGGTTTGGAGATGCACAGGGCTTTCCTTTTTGTAGAGAGACTGCAGAACCGAATCAATGGTTGCGTTACACGTTTCAATGCGGTCAATCAAAATATCTTCTTTTTCAACTAAGGACTCGTAGTTGTCGCAGGTTATCGGTATTATTTCTCACCCCCTTTCATTAGAATTAGTTATAACAAGTTATGACTTTTTAATGTATTTCGGGTTGAGCGTTACGATTAGATCGGCATGCTTGGCGTAGAATTTCATGTCCCGCGTTGACTGATTGGCCTGATCGGTAAAGTCATCCCGTAGCACAGCACCCTCTAATTGAAAATAGTCACGTCCCTTTTGGCTTCCGAAAAGCGATATCATGGCATAGTTGTAGCTTGCGGAATTGCAGATACCAGCTGTACCGAGAGGGATATATTCGGCGATCCTTCCTATAGTCAGTGCCTCATCGGGTTGGCTATGTTGTTCCAGTGATAGAAGCAGACAGGCAAACAAAACATCTGCATTGGAGCGAAGCATGATTTTCTTTAAGTCAAATTGCTTGGAGGAAGCCTTCTCCCAGGAAAACTCTCGTATGGATGGTTCTTTAGTTTGATAATCCAATGTAACATTTTTGTAGGCGTGGCGATTGCCATACATTTTTAGAAATCGATCCAATTTTAAGCGGGATTCGTTTCCATGAGGTAGCTTAGGGAAAGTGGACCGGAAGAATGAAGTGTAGTCTTGAAGATCGAGAAAGGAGAGAGTGGATACACGTTCCTTATGGGCATGGTCAATAGCTTTCAGCAAACTAAACATGGCGTCAATCCGATGACGATCAGCAATTTCATATTGATCTGGCCGCTGAAGATGAAGCAAGAAGGCAACCGCTCCGAACCCGTGATGCCAGTCGCTCAGCTTTTGCTCCCAGAAGTGGAAGGACTGTTCGGCAGCATGAGCCGGATGCTCGACGTACTCAGGCCAGAATTTCAGGATCACTGAAATGATTTTACGGTGGGCAAGAGCGAGGTCTTTGCGTTGCCAGCTACCGAAATGCCAATTCAATGCTTTCTTTAGCGTATCCGATGGTACGGTCTTTGGATCACAGAAAATACGTTTCCATTCATTCAATGGTTCAATAGGGTATCTCGCATAAGGGAAATGATTCAGATGTGCCTCTAATTTGTTTTGCACGACAGCGACAATGCTTCGTTTTTCTTTCTCATTAAGGGTAAGGCTCAAGGGGATCGCTCCTTTCGCTTTTATTTGGTTTGAAAAGAGAGTGGGTTTTTATGCTGGGCCAAAGTTAAAGTCTCGGATTGCTCTGAATACATTGCCGTCACTGTCAAGGAGGCAGATGCAATAGACCTCGTTCATTTCTGCATTAGCGATAAGGAAGGCTTGTAAATCGACTTCGGGCAGATCGTATCCGTAAGTAAAGAGCAGTTGATCATGTTTAATATTGAAGTGTTCAAAGCTTCCATCTCCACCGAGATGTTCCTCTGATATTTCATCACCTGCAGTAAGTAGAGTGGCTTCACCTCCTTTAGAAATGTCAAAGCTATCTTTAGGATACAGCTTATTAACAACTGAAGTGAGTAAAAGTTCGCAAGCGAATGGTTCTTTCAAATTGATTATCATCTGGGCCTCCAGTTTATTTTTTGTAAATTATAAAAGAATTAAAGAATAGCACTTTATTTTTCTTGGTTTTTTATTATGTAACCTTAATAGTCAGTAGAAGAGACTTTTCATTTGATATATGCTCGAACAATTTATTCATTTGCAAAATCCACTATAGGAAAAAATTATGATATCGGATAAAATGAATAGTAGTCAAAAGGACCTACAAAACGGAAAGTTGGAGGTAAGGTGGAATGGCAAAAATGAGTTATAAAAGTGGTCTTCCAGTAGCAATCGGAAATAAGATATACAAAACAAGTCAAACAAGAGGTGCTGATAAAGATACAATTTTTCAGAATAGGGTTTTAAGAAATAGCACTGTTCTCATTCCTTTTCGTACCTGGAATAAGGGAGCAATTTTGCTGGAAGAAGGTTTTGAGAATGGATTTATTGTTCTAGCTTATCCTGAGGAGTACTTTGAGGAGATAGCTAATGATACTTCCCAAAACTTGACCCTGGGAGAAAATTTGTTAGTCTTCTATGAGACAAGAAAAGATTGGTTAACGTATCCTCCTCAAAAGTTTGGATGGGACTATGCAAAATCGCGGACGTCACCGTTATTAGGCCAATATTGTGCGCGAGTTCCAGATACTACGAGTGAGACTGATCAGGATATTAGGATAGGGTTTACAAATGCCGCTAGTGGGGGGCAAGGTGCAGGAATACGGGTATATGAGTATGCATCAAAAACGACCTTAGAACTGACTAGATATCAGTTAGCATATCTTGCTTGGAGGACAGTTGGCATGTACGACCTTGCTATCAGCGAGGGTATTGCAACCCCTGAAATTTATAAAGCACATGTAGACGAATTTTGTGCTAATAATAATCTCATTGATGTTCAAAGGTTAGAGCAAAGTCGTCTTATTAAAGACGACATTACTGTTTGCCCCCTTTGCTTAAAGCCTATTTCTGCGATAGAACTAGGGTCCAGACTAGAACAAGCAGAAGGTAGATTTGTACCGGATCTTACGGTCACAGGAGCAAACTTATTTCATGTAAACGAATTAAGAACAGGTCTGTATAACCATAGTATCTATAATCTGGGCTGGGGGCATCATCATTGTAATACAGTTGCTCGAGACTACGGTATATCACCTACAATTGAGTGGATGGGACAAGTTCTTACATGGAATGGATATAGCATCACTAAGGAATAAATCTGGAAAATAAAACAAAGAGGGCCTATCCGTAGGGAGGCCCTCTCTCCTTTATTTATTCGTTAGAGAGTAAATCACTATCAAAACTGATTTGTAGTTTTCTAAGATCTAAAATGACTTCCATATACTCAGTTAAATACTGAAATGCCTTTTCACCGAGATCAACCATTTGGTCGGTCTCAAAAGGGGAGCCTATACTGGAGATAGGGATAATAAAGTCTCTTAATCTAGACGCTAGGCCGGGAAGTGTAGACTGTACAACTGCATTTTTTTGTATCTGGATTTTACCAAGAGTACCTGAAAGGACAAGAAATAACCAACCTGAAAGCCCCTTAGAATCTTTAAAGGAAGATACCATATTCTTAATGCGAATTAGTTCAATGTGATTTTTGAATACAACCTGTGACTTTTCAAATAGCAATGCAACTTGGCCGATCTTTCCTTCCATTGAAAAAAGTATATCGCCGTCTAGAATTGGTTGACTAAATTTTTTATAAGTTTCTTGATTCGCGTAATGATCTGTAAAAGGATCTACTCCATTATTAATCAAACTGGAGGTTCGTAAGAATGGAATTCCATCCTTTTCATACTCAGAAACATTAGTCCCTTTACCTCTAGATACATCAGCAAAATCCGAAATTTTTAAGCAAGAAAAATCTAGCTCTAATTCTTTTAAAATTGACTGTTTTTTTGGTAGATAACGATTAGGAAACCAATATTCATCCAATTGAGATGTTTCAGTTGAGAACACTTCATATGATCTTGAGAACGACATCTCTAAAAGTTTATTTTTAAAGAGAAGGTTATCTGTTTCAATAAGCAAGTCTTTTATCTTATAGAAAAGGTCATAATACTTTTCTAAAGTTGAAGTGAGTTGGTCATAATATTTATTTTGTAGTTCCATTGGTAATAAAGGAACCTGTATTTCTTCTAGAGCGGCGTGAGAAAGTTCAAGTCTAGTGGAGCCCATTGCATTGCTGTTTAGTTGAGATTTACCTAAAGCGCTATTTAGAAAAAGACAAACTGTACTTGGTAAAACAGGGGCCTCTTCTTTTATTCTAATAGCAGTCACGTGCTGGCTTAATGTGATGCTAGAGAAGTGACTTGTTGTTAAAACTGCTTTACCAAGAGAAGCTGTACGTGAAATTAAGATATCTGAGGGAGTACATTTGTATCTCTTCCAGAGTCGCGAAGCGTCAACTTCGCTGATAAAGGCAACATCTCCTTCTGAAAAATTAGCAATAAGTTGACGGATATTATCAACCCTTAAATATGGGACACCGACTTCCGTATACTCGGGTATATATTGTCCACTTACTCTACTAGCTACTTCACCTAAAGAGACAAAATTCAACCCAGTCTTTGCTTCTTCTATATTTATTTTAGAATTATGTTTTGGCGCAGTCCAAATCGCTGACAGTTCAGAGGATAGAATTTCAAAAATCTGAAGCATTATCGACACTCCACTTCTTAAACTCGTATGCTATTTTGGGGAAGTCATCATCCTCTGAGCCGTCATCTTTGAAAATTGCTTTCCCTCTACGGTCGTGTCCACATCTCTCAGCGATTGCCATAAAAATTCTTTTTTGGTCAAAGTCATCATGTTTCTTTCTTAAAAATAACATTGATGTTTTAGTAGATGTACTTGGTAAAAATGTTTCAAGAGGGAGATCAACAATAGCAACTAAATCTGCAATTTGAGAAACAAAGTGTCTTACATACCCTTCACGTTGATTACCAAGAATCCCATCGGGTAAAACTATCCCCATTCGTCCACCTGGTTTCAGCAAACGCAGACATTGCTCAATAAATAAAATCTGAGGGGGGCGATCTTCTACTCTCTTATCAGTCTTCTTCCATGTTCCTTTTTTCTTTTCATCTTTCCAGATCGCCCCTAACTCATACTGTGAAACAATCTCTGAGCCAACCGATATTTTCGAGCCAAATGGAGGGTTGGTCATGATAACATCAATTGATTCTGGTTGGATGTTATTACTTAGAATCGCTGGCCAAGAGACTGGGTTCAATGAATTGGCATTAAAAGCCCAAGAGGAATCATTATCGCAAAGAAGACTGATCTGAATAGCGGCAACTCGTGCAAGAAAATTATCTTTGTCTATACCGAGTACTTTTACACTTTTTTTGTGTTTTAAAGCTTCAGTAAGAAATCCACCTGTACCACATGCAGGGTCTAGTACGATTTCTCCCTCTTTAGGATCTAGAATAGAACAAGCTAATTCAACCACGTTCCTAGGTGTGAAAAATTGTCCTTCCTCCCCTCGTAACGATGGTCCGATAAAAGCTTCAAAAGCTTCACCTATTGCATCTCGTTTTGCAAGAGTCAATTCATAAGGTTGCAGAATCATTATAATCTGGTACAGTAGTTCGGGATCCAGGGTAATGTTTTCGGTACCAGAATATAATGAATTGATCGGAGGGAGACTCGTTACTTCTTTAAAAAGTGCGTCTACTCTTTCCTTTAACTGAATCGCACTCTCATTTGGTAAAATTTGAAAAACAACCATTTCATTAGATGTTGTTTTCTTTTCGTCGTACATTTTGCAGATCAATAAATCAATTAATTGTATAGCCAACGTTTGATCTAAGTTCATGCCTGTTGCCTGGCCTGCTAGAAGGTTGCGAATTTTTTGGAATTGTAAAGTCAAACTTGAAGGTGGTATTAAAGAATCTCTTGTCATGCCGGACGTAGAAAGGTTTATAGCCAAGTGAGAAACTCCTTTGTATTAAAATGTCGAAATTTCTTGCATAAGTAACTATACCAAATGCTGGCGAAAACTTCAAATGTATTTTATTTACTTTGTGAAGCATACTATTATTCAATTAGGATAAGCACTCTGTCAGAAAAGAAACACTTGCTGCGTACTACAATCAGAGTCTTTGATCATTGTTTGATGACGTTTTCTGTAATAGGATTTTTAAATAAACAAAAGTGGGAAACGGGCATTTATATCGCATATAAATGAAGCTCTTGAACTCGGGACGAGAACAAAAGGGAGATTTGTTGAAAATGACGAGCGAATTATATTCGGAGGGGCAAACAGTATCGAAAAGATCTAGGCCGCCTCCCCAAACATCTGAATCATCACCCTGCGGCGAATTGTGGTTTTGCATAGCCACGGTTCGCCTCCACCATGTAAATCCACTACCGCATGAGGTAGTGGGTTTTTGCTGTTTAGAGATGGTCGATTTTCTAACATTAGACAAGATGGCAGGAATCTATCTTATTATTGATTGCGATGATACTATTCTACTAATAGTTCGATAGTGAAGGAGTCACCTCTTTCAGTCATAGTCAGTCCATGGTCTCTTAATAATGTGGATTTTCTTTAATTAAGAAGTATTTCAGAGAACTGTTGATTTGTAATATGCTGGCAACTTATAATAGAAGAACTACTTGATAATGTTTATGTGAGAGGTGAGGTGAAAGTCTATGACTCTAGAACAATTTCGTAGATATGTTGAGCTGTTCTCCCAATTTTACAAAGATGGTAAGGTTGGTGCTAAGTGGGGGAGAGAACAGGTATACTTTCGACCCACGATTGATTTAGACGAAGAATTACCTAAAATAGACTCTACATTTTCAGAGGAAGAATTTGTTGATGTAGCCTTTATTATTCTTAAAGTTGTCCGTGATTTATCTAATGGTGTTTCATCTAAAAACATTGATGAAGCGAAGATCCAAATTATTTCAGAAATATTCTTGAATCAAAATGAAGATGTTTTGGAGCATGCTAGGATTCGATCAACTAGTGTTATAAATACATTTGAAGAAATAGATTATGAAATTGCTACTAAACGTAGTAAGGAAGACCCTAATTATATAATAGGTACAAGTGTAATCTTAAGTCTTGTTTATAACGACTCTATAAAGCCTGATTCGAATCATAGATTTGCTCTAGAGCTCTCAACTAAAGAACTTAAGGAAATTGTAAAGGTGTTAGAAGAGGCTGTAGACACTATCAAAAAAATTGATAGATAGAAGAGGGTAATAAAAATGGAAGCAGTATATCTAAATGATAGAATTAATAGGCTAATATGCAACTCGAACGACATGGTATCAGGAAGATGGTTTACTGATAAAGGCCAATTTAAAAGACCATGTGACTCAAAACCTAATGAATATGAGCTTTTCGTAAGAAATGTTCAAAATGGGGGACTAAAACAACTTAGATTTGAATATAATGGATACCACCAAGAATGGAAACAGGTGGGAAGCATTATGAATCCTAGTGAATATTTTGAAAAAGTAGCGTATAACCATCCTTCTGTAAGTATGAATAAGCAAGTTATTGGTGGTATGCCTGCTGTTGCTGGTTCTCGAATCTCTGTTTCGCTTATTGTTTCTTGCCTTAGGGATGGGATGCGCATTTCTGAGATTAGTGAAGATTATGGTATTGAAGAGGAAAAAATAAGGTCTTCAATTAATTTTGTGATTGATATACTCGATATACCGTTTCATGAGGACTGATGATGAGATTATTTTTAGATGAGAACATAACTCTAAGAGCAGCAGAATTATTCGAGCAAGATGGTCATGATGTAATAAGTGTCCAATCATTGGGGCTAAAAGGAATTACAGATGAGAGAGTTTTTGAAATAGCACGCAATCAGAATAGAGTACTCATAACTCACAATGGAAAACATTTTATTATTCAAATTCCTCCTCGAATAGAAGGGGTTACTCATGGAGGACTCCTCTGGTTGAAATTTCAATTAAATAGGATGAATGCAGAACAAGTATGCGGGGATTTAAATAACTTTTTCAGAACAGTAACTAGCGTTGCAAATTCTATATGGGTGTATAATAAACAATCTGCAATTATAAGGTATTATCCCTGACTAGTTCTTTGTTCCATGCTTAAATAGACATAAGAATTTGCAAATATCCGAATCAGCACACTCCGGCGGATTGTGTTTTACATACCCACGATTCGCCTCCACCATGTAAACCCACTACCGCATGAGGTAGTGGGTTTTTGCTATGCTGGTTCAGATGATATGATGAATTATTACATAATGGCGCGTTGATGCACCTTACAGAAGGTGTTTGTAAATACTTGGCGAATTAAAAACAACACAACCAAGAGAGCCATCGATGTACCAATATCTCAGGTTAGGCGGTGTTGTCTTGGATTATTTATTTGGATCGCTCTTTGAAGAAGATTATTTGGTGCGCACGTTAGGAGCACTCGCTAATTCCCCAGATATTGCTTTAACTGAGTTGGTAGCGAATGCTTGGGATGCTGGCGCTTCGGATGTTAGCATTACGATCCCAAGTGAATTTTCAAATGAAATAATTGTAGCAGATAATGGAACAGGTCTGATGCCAGAGGACTTCAGAAAACGATGGATGACACTTGGATATAACCGCTTAAAATACCAGGGTGATATTGTACAGTTTCCTCAAGGTAATGGCACCGGGTACCGGCGAGCATTCGGTAGAAATGGAGTCGGCAGACATGGTATGCTTTGTTTTTCAAATCAGTATATTGTAGAAACCTTTCATGAGAGTGGAATTGGTTCGAGGTTTATTGTTGCAGTAATGAGCGGTCCGCAGCCATTTACACTTATACATGAAGAACGTATTAAGGGACCGGGGCATGGCACGATATTACGAGCGAAAGTGGAAAGGAATCTTCCTGACCCGAAAGTGGTTCGTGAGTTGCTTTCAGCAAGATTCATGCAGGACCCGAGATTTCAAGTAACTGTAAATGGTTCCTCAATTGAATTGATGCAGCATCAAGGGCTTATTGATTCCAGAAAGATAATTGTAAGTGACAATGTATCACTTGAACTTGTGATTATTGATTCTTCGAAAACAGCGAAGACGGCACGACAACACGGAGTAGCTTTTTGGGTTGGTAATCGGCTTGTCGGCGAACCGAGTTGGACACTTGGTGATTATTCAGTGGACGGTAGAACGAGCTTCGCTAAGCGCCATACTATCGTTGTCAAAACGAATGATCTATTCGATGAGGTTATGCCCGATTGGTCAGCATTTAAGAGGGGACCAATCATTGACAGTGTTTATCGAATTGTGGCTTCCAATATAGAGGCATTATATAAGCAATCCATGAAAGAAAGAATTCAAGAGACGCAGCATGCGGTGTTATTTCAGCATCGAACGGAGTTAATCCAATTACATGCACTGGGTAGAGTTGAGGTTTCCCAGTTCGTTGAGCAGCTAACGGAAGAGCAGCCGACAATCAACCAAGAGTACCTATCAGCGGCGGTTCAAGCTGTTATTCAGCTTGAGAAATCGAGGAGCGGCGCCAGTTTACTTCACAAGCTCTCTATGCTAACCGAGGAGGATGTTGACGGATTAAATCGCCTTCTTGATGACTGGAGTGTAAAAGATGCATTAGTCGTTCTTGATGAAATCGATAAAAGGCTGCTTGTTATTGAAGCTTTGAGCAGGTTTTCGAAAGAGCCTACTACAGATGAACTGAAGACCTTACATCCTTTAGTTCTACAAGCACGTTGGTTATTTGGACCTGAATTTGATTCTCCGCACTATACGTCCAATGTTTCGCTTACATCTGCAATGAGTAAGTTGTTCCAGAAGAAAGTGAACAAGGATGCTTTTTATAATGCGCGTAATCGCCCTGATATTATTATCGTGGAGAACGCTACAATGTCCGCCGTTTGTTCAGAAGAGTTTGACGATGAAAGTCCGCTGTTGAAGATGAAGAGGATACTTATTATTGAACTAAAGCGTGGCGGCTTTGCGATTGGTCGTAGTGAGATGGATCAAGCGGGACATTATGTGGAGGATCTTCTTAATTCGGGACATCTAAGCGGTACGCCATTTATTAACGCTTTTGTTGTAGGTCATGAAATTGATTCAAAAGTAACCCGAATCCGTAAAGTCGGTGATAATCCTGAGAGAGGTCGTATCGAGGCAACTACCTTTGGTCAACTGGTAAGTACCGCAAATCAACGGTTACTGAGGCTCAAGGAACAATTGGATGATCGATATAAAGGTTATACTGATACGACGATTGTTCAGAAAGTACTAAGTGAACCATATATGGGGGATTTACTCGAAGATACAGAATCAGCTTAACTGCGATTAAAACCAGTGCTATTTAGAAATAAAATGATCAATATATTAGCGACTTACCTTCAAACATCATTAGGATCAAGCTCCGGCGAATTGTGGTTTTGCACACCCACGCTTCGCCTGCATTATGAGAACCCAGTCAGCATGAGGACTGGGTTTTGTGTTTATCTGATATTTGCGTGAAGTCATGATATAATGAAGTATCCGATCGACGAGGAATAGAGAGGAAACGATAAATGAACGTTTTTGAAGACTGGAACCAAAAATTAAAAAGAGACTTTAACGCAACGAGCAACGTAGCTGTATTAACCGTCACGGAGGCTGGTAAGTTAATCGGTCTCTCCAAAGACCAGATGAAAGTATTCGTGGATAAAAATAATTTAACTAAAGTTCCGATCATGAGAAATGTTCATAGATACCTATTGCTTAAGAGTGAAATCGACCAAATTGTTGAGAATAGGTAGAAGCCAGCGTGGCAAATCCCCTCGCCTCCACCATGTAAAACCACATCCGCATGAGGATGTGGTTTTTGCTTTTTTCAATGGCTTCTATCCGCCAACAGCTTGATAGGTTTCGCTTTAATAAGTAGTTTATAGGCTAGGAAGCCAACTACTCCGCCGATCGTATTGGCGATGATGTCATTTATATCGGTACTTCTGCCGTTGCCAAGCAAAATCCGAATAACTAACTGCAGAGCCTCAAAGGAAAGACTCATACATAGAGAAAACTTTGCTGCACTTAAGGTGCTGTTGAATTTATTGCTCAATAACGGCAGGTACATTCCAAGCGGTGTGAGCATCATAATGTTATAGATAAAAGTCTTTATATCTATAGTCAAGACGGGGATAAAGTTAATGCTCTTATACCACGGCGTCTGGTTGGCAAATTGTCCGATATTTACTTCAATCGGGAAGAAGACCAGATGAAGAACTGCCAGGGTATAGAATGTAAACGTGAGCATCAACATAAACCGTGTCACGGAATAGGTCTTGCTAGCGAAGGTCTTAGTACTGAAGTAAACGAATAGAACAAGAAACAAAGGGACTAAAACATACCACGATTGTATCGTAAATTGAATAGACACCGATAAACCTCTCCTTCTGTTGGTTGGTCTGCAAATGTAACGATAAAAAAATCGGACTGCGAAGAAGAGATTCACAGTCCGTTATCTCTATATTAGTTGGCAAAAGGAAGCTCGATCTTCGTTTCCAATTCCTTTAAATATTGGTCTTCCTCTACATCCTCTTCAAAACTGTCCTTGACGACGAAGGGCTTTGCAATAAAATACTTGCTCGTTCCTAATTGGGAAGCGTAGCGGTAGTCGAAGACTAGGCTGTTTCCTTCAATAACGCCTTCTCCGTTCAGTGGAGTCAGACGACGTCCTTGATCGTCAAATATGGCTACTCTGATTTTGAGCAAGCGCTTCTCCTCTTTAGAAGTCAACGTCGCAGCATCTGTAAGGGCGATGGAAGTCGTCAGTCGTGTCGTAATCGGCGTTACCCAAACCTTGGAGACAGAGAAGGCAAGGTCGTCGCTAACGGTGACGGCCCCCGGACTTAGCTCAACCGTTTGATCGGTTGTTTTCTTAAACGGAATGTCCACGGTAAACTCATGGTCAATCCCGTCGAGAGTGATTGTAACAGTGGAATCGAAGGAATTGGGTGCGGCTTGAGGGTCAATTACGGCTTCAAAGACCAATGTATTCGGATGGGCTTCTCCTGCACTCCCGTAGAAGACTTTTCCATTCTGCTGCTTGCCATCTATAGAGAGACTTATATTCGATACGGCTTGACTCAGTCTGATATTCTTTTTCCCATTGTTATAGGTTCCGTTCTCCAGGTTTGGTGCCGTCACGTTCAGCAGAAAAGCGGCCCTGTGTCCGTCATAAAGTGTTTCGGTCACTTCAAGATTTACGTCCTCATAGGAAACTGTACGGTTGACGGTTGAAGTAAGACCAAGTTCGCCGGCTATGCGAAGTCCCGTGTCGCCTTGTATCGTGGTGAAGATACTGCCGATAACAGGGATGTTCTTTAGTGAACTAGCCATAGCAGGAGAAACAAAAGGGGAAATGAACAAACCTGCTGCTAGGATTCCAGCTGCTGTCGTAGTTAGAGCCAGTCGGCGAGACCGTGAAGATTTCCTTCTGCCGGTGCGTTGCGCCTGCTGGGACAGGAGTGCATAGGTTTCATCCAGACGGGATCGGACGAGCGGGGACATCTCCATATTTAAATCCTTCTTAAAGTTAAACTCTTCCATAAGTCATCTTCCCTTCATACATACTGGGTAAAGTTCGTTGTAGGGCGTCACGCGCCCTGGAAAGACGCATCTTCACGGCGCTTTCCGAAATATCTAGGACCCGGGCTACCTGACGAAGCGGAAGGTCTTCAAAATAATGAAGAATGACCGCAAGGCGCTGCGGTTCATCCAGCCGGTTTACAGCCTCTCTAAGATCAACCTTCTCGTAGTCGCCGGAGTAAGAGGTAGCCTGCGGGACCTCCGCATAGGCAATTGAACCTGATTGTTGCGATATAATGTTATGACACTCGTTGATCAAAATCCGGAATATCCAGGTTTTGAAATACTTTGGCTCCCGTAAAGAAGAGACAGATCTGAAAGCCTTGAGAATGGTTTCCTGCAGGGCATCTGCCACGTCTTCATCTTTGGTCAGGATGGACTTGGCCATAAAATGCAGAGAGTTCTCTAACCGTTTGATCAAATTAATAAAAGCATCAGCATCGCCTGCCGCAGCTTTTGCTGCGAGTTCTGTAAAGTCCACTTGGTAAACTCCTTTCTGTTGTTATTATCTTTATACTAGTTAGACCGCTCAGGCTAACAAACGGTCACTATTTTTTTAATGGGGGTCTTAACCTGTATTATACTGCAGTAGGTGAATCGTGAATTTAGATTCTTACGGTTCGCCTCCATCATGTAAATCCACTACCGCATGAGGACTGGATTTTGTGATGATCTGATATTGCTTTCTAAATGAATTGAAAAGGTGATTTTCAAAGAGTTGAAATTTTATTTAATAGTTGACACAAATCCAAATCCCGAATAGATTTATCTCATTATCCATTTATAGGGAGTGAGTAGGGTTGGCTATCATTTCTGTTCGTGACCTGAATAAGGAGTTTCACATCACCCGTAAGAATCATGGATTTATGGGAGTCGTTCGCGGATTATTTTCTCCCCAGTATGAGGTTAAGCAAGCAGTCTCAGGTATCTCCTTTGATGTGGAGCAAGGCGAAATGATCGGATTTATCGGGCCCAATGGTGCAGGGAAATCGACGACAATCAAAATGTTGACAGGGATCCTGGTGCCTACATCAGGGGAGATTACTGTAAACGGCCGCATTCCTAGCAAGCATCGTGAAGAGAATGCTTTCTCTATAGGCGTCGTATTTGGACAGAGGACGCAGCTTTGGTGGGATTTGCCGCTCATAGAATCCATTGATTTATTGAAGGATGTTTATCGGATTCCGCAAGATGTGTACAAACGAAATGTTTCTTTTTTGACGGAATTATTAGATGTCGGACATTTTATGCACACTCCGGTTCGCCAGCTAAGTCTAGGTCAGCGTATGCGGGGCGATCTTCTCGCGGCACTGCTTCATGACCCCTCTATTTTATTCCTCGATGAACCCACTATAGGCTTGGATGCTATTGCTAAAGAGAGCATCCGAGGATTGCTTGCCTCCATTAATCGGGAACGGAAGGTTTCCGTTATGCTGACAACGCACGACATGGCGGATATTGAAAAAACATGCAAACGAATGATCATTATCGACAAAGGCCAGCTCGTATACGATGGTGGAATAGACGAAATTAAGCGCAGGTACGGCAAATCGCGCAAGTTGATTGTTGATTTTAAAGAAGAACCGCAGCTAACAGGCCTCACCAGTGCATATGTATTATGGCGCGAGGGATTACGCGTCGCTATTGGGTTTGACAAAGATACCATTTCGGCTTCCGAGCTGATCTCTCAGGTATCCAAACGTAATGAGCTTGCTGATTTGACCATTGAAGAGCCTGAAATCGAAGCGATCATCTCCGAAATCTATGAAAACGGAATAGAGCAGCGGCGATCAGATTTGCGGGAGAAGGTGGTACTTTGAACGCCTATGTGCACTTTGCTAAAAAGTCGTTTCGGCGAAAAGCCGTTTACCGTTTGGAATATTTTCTTGGACTTTTTAATGCTGTATTGATGCTATTCATCGGAGTGGCGATTTGGTCCGCGCTTTACCATAACGATGAAATGATTGATGGAGTAAGTAAGAGTCAGATGATTACCTATGCCGTTCTAGGGATGATTATGCGGACAATGCTGTCAATGAATGAATTTCTGATCGATGGCAAAATACGTTCCGGCGAAATCGCTTCGGACCTGTTAAAGCCTTTGTATTTCCCGCGTTATATTTTTTCGATTGTGCTTGGCGAGGTGGGGTTTAATCTATGGACCAAAGTGCTTCCTGTTGTTGTGCTTTCGTTTCTTGTATTTCACCTAGACCTGCCTTCATCTGTTTTGGATGCCTCTTTGTTTGTCCTTAGCCTCATACTAGCGTATCTAACCTTGTATTATTTAAATTTTCTATTCTGGATGCTGTCATTCTGGATTCATCACACATGGAGCATGGTTACGATTAAGAATGCAATTCTGCTGCTGCTATCAGGCGCCACGATCCCGCTTTGGTTTCTGCCTGGTCCAATCCAGTCGATTCTGGGCGTGTTGCCTTTTCAAAATATTTATTTCACACCTCTAAGTATTTATCTTGGGCAAACTTCTGCTGGGGAAGCCATATTCATTTTCGTTCAGGAAATCGTTTGGATCTTCGGCATGTATCTAATAGGGCGCATCTTATGGAAAAGGGCACAAAAGAGACTGATCATTCATGGGGGATAATGGCATGAAGACTCGTAAGCACACGTTGCTAAGTTATCTTAGGTTGTATGGGAAGTTTCTGAAAATGACAATCGCGGCGCGCCTGCAGTATAAAGTTGATACATTACTGTTGTCCCTGGCCGTTTTTGTCCGTGAGAGCGTAACGGTTGTGACCTTATGGTTTATGCTGAACAAAGTATCCACGATTAACGGCTGGGATATGGGACAATTATTATTCATGTACAGCTTTGTTTTTCTGACCTACAGCTTATGCATCCTCATTTTCACGGGAGTCAGAGACTTCGAAAGTATTGCGAATCAGGGTGAATTCGATACCTATTTAACGAAACCGCTAAGGCCCCTGTTTCAAGTCATTGCACGGCGTTCCGATGTGATGGCGACAATAGGTCACGGTGGTCTAGGCGTCGTGCTTATTGTGTATGCTGCTAGTCGCTCTGGAATCACCTTTGATTGGGCTCATATCGGAATCCTTATAACTATGATTGTCGGTGGCGTACTGATACAGGGTGGGATATTGCTATTCGTAGCTTCGCTCACCTTTTGGACAACCAAATCCTCTGAAATACAAAATCTGTTGTTTTATCAGATGAGAGGCTTTATTGCTTATCCGATATCGATTTACCCGACGCTTATCCGATATTTATTGACCTATATCCTTCCATTCGCCTTTGTCAGCTTTTATCCGGCGCAATATTTCTACTCCGTTCAAATGAGTGCTGTCGGATTGTTAACACCCCTAGTTGGTATTCTCGTATTCGGCTTCGCACTGGCCATATGGAAAATTGGAATAAGACGATATGCAAGCACCGGACACTAAAAGGGGGGATATTCCTGTATCAACAAGAGAAGAAAGTAACGTGGCTGGAGCTGTTCTACGACTTAATCTTTGTAGCGGCCGTTGCCACAACAACACACGTTCTGCTGCATGTGAAGGATGGAATCGTCCCTGCCCATGATTTGGTCAAATTTGTACTCATGTTCGTCCCCGTCTGGTGGGCATGGGTCGGCCAAACACTATTTATCAACCGGTTTGGACAGGACCTATTGCATCATCGCTTGCTACTCGTTACGGAGATGGCCTTCGTGCTCATTATGACAGCGAGCTTGTCCGTGGATTTCGACGCTTACTACTACTCTTTCGCACTCGGCTATCTAGGGCTGAGGGTACTTACAGCTCTCCAATATCTAATAGCTCGAGCTCGAGAGAGAGAGCCGAATCGCCGTGCGGTGGCCCATTATCTGGGGACACGATTTTGGCTCGGAATTTCTTTTTCAGCCAGTTCACTGTTGTTCGACCCGCCAGTGCGCTATATCCTGCTGTACACTGGCATCGTTATAGACATGATCATCCCGATTCTAGGTCGCCGACTGCTAAAGCGGATGCCAGCGCACACCTCACACTTGCTTGAGCGGTTTGGCTTATTCACTATCATTTTATTCGGCGAATCAATCGTCAGCACTCTGACGGTGCTGAAGCCCAATACGGGTGACTGGTACTCAATTGGTTATTCATTTGCAGCCTTCGTCCTAATTCTAACAATGTGGTGGCCGTACTTCGAACGCACTGAGCATCGCGCAGATAAGACAATCTCCTCTGCTGGCCAAGCCGTCATCTACGGTCACCTCGCTCTGCTGCTGTCGCTCAGCATGACAGCTGCATCAATTAAGCTTTTCTACTTGTACGAGATCAATTATCTTTTCGGTTTGACGTTCCTGTTCAGTTCTGCGCTGATGTATCTTGCCTCGATGGAGCTTGTGTTCAGCCGCTATCTCGCTAGAACACGTATAGGGGTTGCATGTTGGCAGCCGTGGTTATCCGCATCCCTGCTCATAGTCGCGTATGTGATTTTGTTCGTATGGCAAGTGCCGGCTATTGTGCTTTTGCTGGTGCTAAGCGGAGTGCTGGCGGTGGGGGGCTTTGGTGGACGGAGAACAAGCGCTTTGGAAATACAATTCGTTGAATAGCGGAGGAACTAAATTGACACAATTGGAAGCATGTCGAAAATGCAGCGGTGCGCTAAATCAGTACGGCTCAAAGTTAATTTGTCAAAACCCTCATTGCGACTTTGTGGAAATCACATTCAGCAGCGGGTGGTTTGAGGAATTAGGGAATGACTCTTCTATATGGAATAAGTCGATTCTTGACCAGGCTCCATATCTGATTGCTTATGAGTACGATAAACTGCATAAACTGTTCTTATCTGGTTCGACATATGGTGTTCAATTGCAGATTAAGGATATGTTTGAAGTCCTTTTGAAGTTCCCTGTGCTTTATATTATTTCTGAAATACTAGAATCAAAGAAAAAGAAGTACGAGTATAGTGACATACTAGCATTCATGTTGAGCAAGCCATTAAGTCTGGGGGATTGGCAGCAAGCAGCAGGGGCAATATTGAAGAAGGAGAATCAACGACATGATCCTATCATGTGTATCCTTAGAGACATCTGGAAAATATATAACGCAAAACAGATTGTAAGTTGGAGAAATGATCGGATTGGTCATGGTGCACTAAGACTAGATAGTAATTTTGAATTTCAAAAGGAAATCGGACAGATGATCCGTCTGATTACGGAACATTTAAACAATTGCGAGAGGCATTATACCGAGATAAAATTGATGGTTAAACATAAGGGGAAGTATAACCCGCTGATAGGACTAACAAAAGGGTCAGATGTCGGTATTGGGATGCCTTACGGGATTTTAAATAACCAATATATACGTTTAGACCCTTATATACAAGTTATAGAAGGTGGTTTATATGTATTCGATTCCTACTATAATCAGAAATTAACGGCAACTTTAATCAACTATCCAGCAGGCGAAAAGATTAAGCAGAATCCGACTCGTATCCTTGATATATATAAAAGTCTACAGAAAAATCTGACCGTCCAGCATGTTGATGGATCCGCAGAAAGTAACATTTATCTTCGTTCTCAAGTGGATGCCGTTCAGAAAATCATTGATTCTTCTGATCTGGAGTCTTTTAATGAGTTGATTGAACAAGTAGAAAACATGCTAAGTGCACATGATCGAGGTATCCTGCTGCTTCAGATGGAAAACGGCATGGGTAAGACCACCTTTTCAAAAATGATCGATCCCTTTGGTTATGCTCGGCATAATATTAAGGGGACAGTTTGTAGGGCTTATTATATTAATGATACGTTTTCACATGTACCATCTACATTTGTTCTGAAGATTACAGACTTGCTAAGACAGATAGACAACCGTGACAATTTACTGGAAGGTGTCCTTCCAGACGTTAATATTTATGCCGTGACGGTTAAAGAGCAAATGGCTCATTTAATTAATGTACTTTGTAATGAACAACGAAAACATCAGACAGCAGAGAAAATGCTGCTAATCATCGATGGAATTGATGAAATCCCATATTATGAGGGGATATCAATCATGGGCTTGATCCCAACAGCAGAAATGCTGGATCCGGGAAATTATATCTTATTGACCTGTCGTACGAATGAAGAATTATCACCTTTTACGAAGAAGCAGCTTAATTTAACAACCTTCTCGGAGGTTATTGCTCTTAATAAAACAGATCATCATTATCGGAACTTGCTAGTAAGGTTCATCCGATCTCGTATCAAATCAAATGCTGCGGAAGAAGCTAAGTTAATTGAAACATCGGATGGCAAGTTGGTATATCTTCAAATTATAATAAGGGCTTATATGGAGTATGGGATCGACTGGGTCGACACTCAACCGGTGGTGGCGGAAAAGCATTATATAAACATATTGAAGAAACTCTATGGTGAGCCCTATTTTCAGAACATGCTTCGTATGTTAATTGCGATAACGCTGTCCCCGACGGGTTTATCAGTAAAGATGCTCTCTCGCCTGTGCGGAGAAGAAGAAATTAGCTTTCGTTTTCTTTGTTTCCTCCAAGAACTTCTGCCATTGGTTAATATCCAACGATCGACTAAAGGGAATCAGTTTAGTATTCACAAGATAGAAGCGGTAGAGTTTGCCGATGAATATAAGGATGTTCAAGAATATCTTCTTTCTTTATTTTTGAAAGAATTGCACCTCCTATCGTTCAGTAAGGGAAGGCTGTCCTATGCAGAAGAAGATCTTTATTTTGTACTGACTTTATTAAATATTATTATTCGAAATGAGTACGCTAGGACAAGTGAGGAGTTTATCTCTATATTCCCCTCTATTATTGAACATTTAGTGAATACGCTGTCTGAACACAGCGGTGTTCTAGACGAACACCTGAATCAGGGGTTTTATCTGCTCTATCTGCAGATTAACAAGGTTGTTCATGAAATTTTAAAGGTAAAGACATCGTTTAACCATGAGATGTATATGCGTTTGATGAATCTTCTGTGCATAGAATTGCTTAGCAGTAATTATTTGGAATGGGCAGCGCGCTATTTAGAAGAGGGATTAAATCTGTTAAGTCATTATGGTCATGCTATCAGCATAGCAATGCGATCTGAATGCTACAGCAAATTAGCGATTCTTCATTCCAAAATGGGTAATAAGGATCGCGCAGAAACCTATTTTCAATTGGAGGATGAAGTAAACGCCGAGTTGGACAAACAGTTGAGTAAAGATGTGAAAGGTAAGTCAGCAGCGTTTATTAGAAATGTTTCAAGTAAAATTGCGCAAGCGGTGCACTATAAAAATAGAAATCAGCCTATAATGGCTAAATTTCAATTAGATCGCTTACTAGAAGAAATAGTAAAAGCAGAACAGAATAATTTACCCCAACAATACATTATGGTTGCGAAAATCGATGTATTTAAAGCATATGGAAATACGATAAAACGCACAGATCCCAACAAGGCGTTTGATTACATTCAGAAAGCGATAGATTTATTTCATAAGTTAGACGAGTACGGTGATGAAAAGATTGATGTGGGTGCAGATATTTGTGATTTGCTGCTAAATTTAGGTCAGGTATATCGTCAATTGAATCAATATGATGACGCTATGGAATGTTATGATAAGGCGATTTCCATTCATGAGGATCAAAGTCGTTCCGGCAAGACGCGAAATCTAGAAGAGTTGATGAGTCTGTATAACAGTAGAGGTAATCTTGAACGTGACCGAGGGAGAGATGAAGAGTCAATTGACTTTTATAGCTTGGCATTACTACAGCATAAGATTGCAATTAAAGAAGGTAAACACATTAATAATAATTTATATCGTAATGTGCTATTAAGTCGATATGACGCTTATCTGAAATTAGGAGAGAAAGATAAAGCAAATATGGATTTAGATTTAGCTAATCAAATACCGTATGACCCGGAGTTAGCCGCTCAAATGTTAAAGGGGAAATTATAATAAATGGACGAGGGACACAGACACAGAGCAGCCTGACACAGCCCCTGTGGAGTCCGACGGCAAAGTATCTAGCAGCGTTGCATCGTCGGCTTCAGGTGCCGAGAAATCGGAGATCGTATCTATGATACCGGACGTGAAGAAAGTTCATTTTTACAGATTCAATTCGTCGGAGGGCAACTACAGCGATTATATTGTGAACGACTCGCTTATGTAGAGAGTCATTACCCGGCGATCGGAACGAAGGAAGGTCGTTATATTGGCGATCTGTCCATGGGCGGCTGGGTGGCGCTGCACAATGCGTTCACGCATCCCGATCTGTTCAGCAAGGTCGGCGGACACAGTCCTGCGATGACTTCTGAATTTATCAGGGGTCACCTTTCGTTCAGTAGTAAAATATTTACTATTAATGTAGAATATTAGTAGTTAACGAAACGACTGCGAGGGATAGTGTGAAAGAGATAATTTGGTTGTTTGTGATAATTGTGTTGTTGGGCGTTGTTTCAGGTTTTATGCAACCGAAGAAACGGAAGAGAAGCGTGAAAAAACGAAAAACAGCAACCAATAGAAGCACTTCACGAACTGTTAACAGCAGCTTCAATCGTGCTTCGAAAACATGTAGACCGGACGAAGTAATACTAACATCACCGCTAGATGCTTTGAATGGAGTAGAGTTTGAAAGACTGCTTGCATTATATTTCAGAGATCAAGGCTACAAGGTTCATGAGGTCGGTGTTGGCGGAAATGACGGTGGAGTGGATCTAGTCATTGTGGACAAGCGTGGGGAAAAGACGGCTGTTCAAGCGAAATGTTACGCAGATCACAATATGGTTTCAGTGCAGACTGTTCGGGAATTAGTCGCGGCTAAAAGGAATCACGATTGTATATTGACGTTGCTTGTGACGACATCGGATTTGACTGGTCCAGCTAAGAAAGAAGCAGATCAATTTCGGGTGGAGTATTGGCATGGCGGGGTTGTCGATCAAAAACTGAAAGTTTGGGAGAAATGGCAACCTATAAAGAAAATGAACGTGAGGTGAAATCTTATAATGGATTATGAATTGCGTGATCTGTTTGTGGAAATGAGAACAATCGCATATTATGAGTTAGCAATTGAGTCTGATTTCACCAAGCGAACATTAGATTTAGTCTACAAACGCATCCGTCAAAAGAATTTTATCGGTATGTTTATTCAGATATAAAACTTAAGCACTCCCAAAAAATATCCGTATCATCACACTCCGACGAATCGTGTTTTTGCACAACCACGGTTCGTCTCCTCCCCAAAAAGCCCGACCGCATGACGCATGAGGTCGAGCTTTTTTCATTTCCTCAGAATCGATCCATATTTATAGAGTAGCGGCATTGCAACGATGGTATCCTAGGTATAAGGAATTCGTTTTCTTGAAATGAGTACCCTTGGGAGGTAATGACTATGATCAACGTTCTTAATGTGGATGGTCAAAAATTAACCCCATGTGTGCTTGACCGGGCGTGGAGGGAAGTTAATCGAGCACGTGCCATATGGATAGACGAGCAGACCATCCAATTACTATATAACCCCTTTTTATTTCGGGATTATCGAAGAGCTGCGCTGAAACGGGATCATTACACATGCTTGTGGTGTGGACGTCCCGGAATGACGGTTGATCACATTATCCCTTCAAGCAAAGGCGGCTCGGATCTCCCCCGAAACTTACTCGCAGCTTGCATGGAGTGTAACACGAAGCGGGGAAACCGTTCAGCGTTCTCCTATTTTAGAAAAAAGATAGGGTCCTCACCGAATAGGATGAAGTTATTTTATCGTATTCTGAAAGCCAGATTTCACCATTATGTGAACGGATGAAAGTGTGCTTGAGACAGCTGCTGCACCCCATTTGCTAGACATCATCTAACAGTGGGGTGCAGTTTCAATGAGGATGTGGTCAGCAGCCCGAACAACTTTTCATGTGCCCGTTTAGAAACATGTAAAAGATTGAATAGACTGCAAGCTTAGTCCCGTGTACATCCAAAACCTTCCGTTCCATTGGAACCCTGAAACCGAGGTGCGTCCTACGAAAACCGGGAAAAACCAAAATTGATTTCCATTCCTGAGCCAAACGTACGTATTTCGAAACAAACAACCGGCAATCGCTCCCGGGTCGACAGCGAAGGGTGTAACCGCAGGTTGTTGAGGGATGAAGCTCGGGGGAGGTGAGCTGGGTCCCATAGTGCCTGGCTGTCCTCCCGGTCCTGACGGTCCTCCCGGCTGCCCAGGGAATCCTGGAAATCCTGGGGGTGGAGGCGGAAAAAATGACATGATCTTGTCACTCCTTATTGGATGGGCTAAAGCATTGTATGTAGGAGCGGAGTGATGGGAATGGGCATATAGTGTTTTTTCTTATCAACTCTCGCCCAAATTAAGATGTACGGAGTCCAGTATAGTGCTTGATGTCGACGGCACGTTCGTCTGAGAGCTTCAAGTTGCGCAGTACGTACCTCTCGTTCATGGGAATCCCCCGTTTTATTTAAGTCGGATGTGTTGCTTACTCCCAAGATAGCATAGAAAACAGAATAAAATAATATAACGTTATAATGTTTAAATTGGATAAAAAGAGCGTACGACAGCGGCATTACGCCGTTCGTACGCTCTTATTCATTTTACTCCGTATACGTCTTCAATGGCGTTTTCGCCGGTCCTTCAAGCACGTCGCCCCGATAAGAGAAGCGCGAGCCGTGGCACGGACAGTCCCATGTCCGCTCGCCGGCGTTCCATTCGACTTCGCAGCCCATATGGGTGCAGGTCGTATCGACGAGATGCAGCGTGCCGTCCGATTCACGATAAGCACCAGCCCGTTTGCCGTTTACTTGAACGACCGCGCCTTCGCCGCGCTCGACCTCCTCGGAACGGCGTGTTACCCATTCCAGCTTCCCCTCCAGCAAATGCTTGGCAACGTTGGCATTTTGCGTGAGGAACGTCTTCACGTCTGGATCGGCGTGGAAGCGGGAGGGGGTAAACAGCTCCTCGTAGCGGCTCTCTTTCTCAAGGATGAGGTCCTTCAGCAGCAGCGCGGCCGCCGTGCTGGTTGACATGCCCCATTTGCGATAGCCGGTCGCAACGAATACATTCGGATTCGTATGCGAAGCGCGGCCGATGTATGGGATTTTGTCCAGTGTGGTCAAATCCTGGGCTGACCAACGGTAAGCGATCTCGATGTCGTCGCCGAAATTTTCGCGGGCGAACTGTTCCAACGCTTCGTAATATTGGATCGTGCAGATGCCCTGGCCCGTCTTGTGGCGTTCGCCGCCGACGAGGATCAGTCGTTCTCCATTGTAATCGACTTCACGAATGGAGCGAGGCGGATCGTCGGCGCTGATATACATGCCTCCCGGGTATGTTTGCTCTGTGCGTACCCCTAGCACATAGGACCGTTCCGCGTACATGCGGGCGAAATAAAAGCCGCGCACGCTATAGAACGGAAAGTGCGAGCAGGAGGCTACCGCCTTGCAATTTATCGAGTGTCCGGTACTCGTCTGCACTGAAGAAATGGGATTGCCGTGATCTACATTCAGTGCGGTCGTCTGCTCAAAGATAAGTCCGCCCCGATCGATAAAAGCTTGAACAAGATGCTTCAGATAAGCAACGGGATGAAAACGCGCTTGTTTTTCCATGACAATGGCGGCTTTAGCGGTAATCTCCAATGGAATTTCATTTTCTCTTCTTCCCGGAATGCCAAGCTGTCTGTAAGCCGTCCATTCCTTGTCAATGTTTAAAACGTTCGTATCGGAGGTCGTATAGACATAGGCATCCTCTTCCGCGAAATCGCAGTCGATATGATTCTGTTGAACATAACGGCGGATAAAATCCAGCGCTTCCATGTTCGCATCATAATAGAGGCGGCTATTCTCCAGTCCAATATGATGGATGAGCTCGTCGTAGATCAGATCATGCTGCGCGGTTATTTTGGCCGTCGTATGCCCGGTTGTTCCGCCGAACAGATGCCCGGCTTCCAGCAACGCCACCCGCTGCCCTTCTTCGGCCAGCAAATAGGCGAGCGTAATGCCGGTGATGCCGCCGCCGACGACGCAAACGTCGACATCAAGATCCGAAGACAGCGGTTCGAAAGCTTGCTGTGAAGTCGAGCTGAGCCAGAAGGATATTGGCTGCTCGGGCAGACCGGACGGGGATAGCCATTGATTGTTGTCCATGGATTATGAACTCCTGTTTGTTATTTTCAACTATTACTTCACCATTGAATATATTTCCACATCGTTTGTTTTTTATGTGTCCATTTAAGCTCTACCATCTGAGCGGCTGGGCTTAATCGTAAAGATGGCGAGAATGGAAGAGACCAATGCACATCCTGCGAACAGGTAAAATAACCATTTATCGTGAATAACTGAAGCAATCAGTGGTCCGAGCGCAACGCCGATAAACCGGGCACTGCTATACAATGATGTAATCGTACCGCGTTGCTTTTTCTCGATTCCCTCCGTAATAAGCGCGTCAAGACTCGGAAGGACGAGGCCAATGCCAATCCCGCTGACGAGAATAAGCGTAATAAGCAGCCATAGCTTATGGGGGTTTATAAACCCGCAAATCAACATCGAAGACATAAGCAATAGAAGCCCGATAACGCTGAGCGCCTTCATCCTCCGTTTGTTTTCGCCAATGATTTTACCTGTGAAATAGGATAAAACGCAGATGGCGCTTAACGGTATGGCAAGCATAAATCCTTTCCGTATGCCATCGGTTTGAAAGTTATCTTCCAGTGTAGATGAAAGGAAATACAGAAAGCCAAACATCGTAAACATAACCAGGCAGCCTATTGTAAAGATTGCATATAGCCACCTATTGGTTGAGAGCAAAGAGGCGGTATTGCGGATGAAAGTACGAAATCTTTGCGATTTCGCCGCTTTTTCGTCCGTGCTGGCGTTTTCGGACTTTGGGATCTTAACCAGGAAACCTACAGCGAGAATGGAAATGACCGATATGACCGGAACGATTGCTAAAGGCAGAAACCAAACGACTAAGGCAAGAGCGGATCCTAATATGGGACTAAGCACCTTGCCGAATGTATTGGAGGTTTCAATCATGCCTAGTCCGCTGCTCACTTCGTCTTTGCTCTTGAACATATCGCCGACTAAAGGAATCACGATCGGGAATGCTCCGGCAGCTCCGATTCCTTGAATCGCTCTCCCGGTCAAAATAATGGCATAACCGCCGCTATGACCATTCATCAGCCAAGCAGCCAAGCCCGAAATGAATCCGCCTGCTGTTACTATGGATAAACTGATGAGAATAACTCGTTTGCGGCCGACGCGATCAGATAGGTAACCTGCGATTGGGATACATACTATTGAAAAGGCGGCATACACCGTTATGATCAAACTGGTTTGAAGTGCAGATATCTTTAATTGCCGCTGCATCAAAGGAAGTATCGGAATCAACATGGAATTCGCAAGCGTCATTATTAATGGAATCGAAGATAATGCGACTAGATCAAGTTTTTTCTTATTAGCTTTCATTACAGGAGCTCCTTCTTAGGCGCATTGTCGATCTCGAATTGTCGTAACAGCAACGATGCCTTCATCGATCCAATTCATGTAGGTTCCCTTCCGCAGTCGCGTCTTATCCAAATGTGAAATTTCGCGGCTTTCTCTTGTTGACTGCATAATACTTCCAATGTATATTTAGAGTAATTACTCTAAATTGGGAGTTGTAACTCTATTGCGTACAGCAGAGCGGATCATTCATACGGCTGTTCAACTGTTTAATGAACACGGCACGGGGAAAGTGTCGACGAATCACATTGCCAGTACGGCTCAGATGAGTCCGGGAAATTTGTATTATCATTTTAAAAATAAAGAAGAGATTATAAGAGCCATACTCGTTCAAATGTACGCGAAGTGGAACTTTGTATGGTTCCTCCCCAATGAGTCGAAGGTAACCCGTGAGGATTTGCGCAATCGTCTTATCATGAACTTTGAAATTTTGTGGGAGTTCCGTTTCTTTTATCGGGAGGCCATTGCGTTATTTCAGGCGGATGAGCAGCTCAAGCAGAAGCATATTCAGATGATAGACAGCCGGATGGCGGAACAGGAAACATTCGTTCAGCGATTTATTGAAGCGGGCGTATTAACGATTCACCCTGACAAGGACAATCTTCGTCAGCTGCTGACCGCATGCTGGATCGTCGCCAACAATTGGCTGGCTTTCCTGGAGATGAACGGCTCAGTCATTACAGCCGAGCATTTTCAAGAAGGAGTGGAGCTGATATGGTCCATACTAACCCCGTATTTAGCGATTAAACCTGCAGAGGAGGAGTCGTCATGGTGAGGCTGTCTCGCAGAAATTTTCTGAAGAGCGCTGTTGCGGCAGGGGTACTCTTGTCGGCAGGCGGCGTCATTCGAGCCATTGATCAGGGGGGATTCGCAACGGGAAGAGGCGCTGCATACGAGCCTTGGCACACATGGATGGAGGAAGAGGCAGGAAAAGACCCGATGCTCAGGCTGGTAAGAGCCTCTATTCTGGCAGCTAATGCCCATAATACACAGCCTTGGCTCTATCGTCTGAATGAACAGGGGATTAATATCTATGCGGATATATCACGAAATATCGGAACGATG
This sequence comes from Paenibacillus sp. NEAU-GSW1, assembly GCF_009737085.1. Taxonomy (GTDB): domain Bacteria; phylum Bacillota; class Bacilli; order Paenibacillales; family Paenibacillaceae; genus Pristimantibacillus. The sequence continues at coordinate 164,260 of NZ_WOVL01000003.1, read as the reverse complement.
GACCCGCTGTTTCGAGAAATGAATATCAGTTTGGGATGTGCGATCGAGAACGCAATCATTTCTGCCAAAGCCTATGGCTATGATGCGAAAGCAACGATAATCCCCGGCCAATTTGACAGCATTCATATTGCTAACATTGCGCTGACGCAAGGTTCGCCAGAGCAATCGGAGCTGTTTCATGCCATCGGCAGTCGCCACACCAATCGTGCGGCCTATGATCGGAATAAACAAGTAGACTCGGACGTATTGCAGCAACTGGACCGGCTAGCCGATGATCTGCCTGACGTGAAGGCAGTTTGGTTTGCGGACGCTTCCCTTAAGGAGAAGTTGGGACACTGCATTATTCGGGCGACTGAAGCTATTGTTAACGATCCTATTCAAGCGGGCGACAGCCATAAGTGGTACCGGCATGATTGGGATGAGATCCAGAGGCATAAAGATGGAACTACCTTGGATGCGACCGGGAACTCTGCATTGACTCGATTTTTTGGGAAGCTAACGCCCGTCTCGGAACAAACCTCAAACAACTATTGGCTGAAAATGACCAAGGAGATCCATGTGCCAACCGCAGCCGTGTTCGGCATGATTCTTGTCAAAGATCAATCGGATCGGGTACAGCTGCTGCAAGCGGGAAGGCTATGGCAGCGCATGCACTTATGGTCTGCTGTACATGGACTGGCCATGCAGCCATTGAATCAACCGCATGAACGGCGAGATCGTGAATTTCAGCTTGGAATTGAACCTGTTTTCGGGCAGGCTATAATGGAATTGACGGGGGAACCGGGGTTTGAGGGAGTATTTACTTTTCGTGCCGGCTACCCGGTCAGTGAAGGGCTAGCGAGCCCTAGACGATCGGCAGAAGAGGTTTTACTGGCTCGATAAGCTGTCTATTCATCATTTTTAGGAGGTGTACAATGATCTATCTGGAGACGGCAAGATTGCAATTACGCGACTGGGAGGAAACGGACATAGAGCCGTTCAGTCGGCTGAATGCGGACGAAGAGGTGATGAAGTATTTTCCTAAAACCTTATCAACTGAAGAAACAAAGGTGTTCTATGAATCCATTGTATCCGAGTTCAAAGAATGCGGATTTGGGCTATATGCCGTAGAAATCAAAGAAAGTAAAGAGTTTATAGGGTTTATTGGATTCCATAGGGCAAATTTCGAGGCTGATTTTACACCGTGTATCGAAATTGGATGGCGTCTGAAACAAGAGGCATGGGGAAAAGGGTATGCGACGGAGGGTGCGAAAGCTTGTTTGCAATATGGCTTTGACAAATTGGGCTTTACTGACGTTTATAGTTTTACGGCCGATGTGAATGCCCCTTCGAAGAGCGTTATGACGAAGATCGGAATGAGCTTCCTTAAAACCTTCAATCACCCGAAAGTAGATAGAAATAGTCCTTTATACAGACATGTTTTATTTCATGCCGATCTTGATTGTTACCACTCATAAACACTTTTATGAAAGTACCGTTAATTGTGTCGTTACGACACTTGCGCAAAAAAGCTCCCGCAGTATAGCGGGAGCTTTTTTGGTGAGGAGTGAACCGCATCCGCATGAGAATGTAAAAGAAGCGCATAAATTTGCAACAGCGCCTCTTTCTTTCAAGGCGGTCGATTCATTTTTGTACGCTATTGCTGAAATTTGTCAAACAAATTATAGTAGGAAAAAGAAGGAAATAAGAGAATCGATGAAAAAGAAAGAAGGGCTTTCATGACAACGATCGGGATTGATTTGGGAACTTCAAATAGTTTGGCGGCTTACTGGACGGAAGATGGACCGAAGCTCATTCCGAATGCGTTTGGAAGCTTTTTGACGCCGTCCGTTGTGAGCGTAGACGATAATGGAGAGATAATCATCGGCCAAATTGCCAAGGAGCGCCTTATTACGCATCCGCAAGTGACGGTGGCAGCTTTTAAACGATTCATGGGGACAGAGAAGCAGTTTCATCTCAAAAACTATATTCTTTCGGCTACAGAACTGTCGTCATTTGTTTTGCGGTCGCTGAAGGCTGATGCGGAGGCTTTTCTTGGCGAAGAAGTGACTGAGGCGGTCATAAGTGTTCCAGCCTATTTTAACGATGCGCAGCGCAAAGCGACCAAATACGCGGCCGAGATTGCCGGTCTTAAAGTGGAGCGTCTTATTAGTGAGCCGACTGCCGCCGCTCTTTCCTACGGTTTACACGAAAAATCGGATAACACGCAATTTTTGATTTTCGACCTGGGCGGAGGCACGTTTGACATATCCATTCTTGAATTTTTTGATGGCATTATGGAGGTTAAATCGGTCGCAGGCGACAACTTTCTGGGCGGAGAAGATTTCACCGAGCTGCTCGCCAGCTATTTTATGGAGGAAAGCGATCTTACATTTGAGCATTTGGACAGCAAAGCCAAATCGGTTATTTTCAAGCAGGCTGAGCTGTGCAAGAGGGAGCTTGGTGTAGGGACCACAGGGAAAATGGTGTATGAAACGCCTGAGAAAACCTATGAGGCGGCCATCAACTATTCACAATTCGAGAAGCTCGCTTCTGTATTAATTGCGCGGTTAAGAAATCCGATCGAGCGAGCGCTAAGCGACGCATCGCTGACGCTGAAAGATTTGGACGCGGTTATATTGATCGGCGGTTCTACTCGAATGCCGCTTATTAAATCGGTAGTAGGTAAAATGTTCGGGCATTTCCCGTTCTCGAACATCAATCCGGATGAGGCTGTTGCTTTAGGGGCTGCCGTTCAAGCGGCGCTGAAAAACCGTGACCAAGCGCTTAATGAGATGATACTAACGGATGTTTGCCCGTATACGCTGGGAATTGAGATTAGTAAAAATGTTGGCGGAGTGGACCGTTATGAAAATGGATATTTTTCGCCGATTATCGAACGAAACAATCCGATTCCGATCAGCAGAGTCGAACGGTATTGCACTCTTGGCGATAATCAAGAAACGATTAATCTGAAAGTATATCAGGGCGAGAGTCTGCGTGTAGCCAATAATTTGTTTTTAGGGGAGCTCGACATCGCTGTGCCCCGCAGAAGAAGTGGCGAGGCAACGATTGACGTTCGGTTTACTTACGATATCAATGGTATTTTGGAAGTAGAAGTTCAATCCGTATTAACCGGTCAAGCGCAAACGCTCATCATCGAAAAAAACGCGGAAAAAATGACGCCGGAACAGTTGGCCGCACGTTTGGCTGCATTAAAAGATATTAAAATTCACCCGCGCGATCGCTCGGAAAACCGTTTGCTTGTCGCTAGAGCCGAGCGGTTGTATGAAGAAGCTATAGGGGTAAAGCGCGAGAAAGTGATGTACTATATGGTGCAATTCGACGGTGTGCTTGCCCAGCAAGACCCGCGGGAAATTGCCAAGGCGGCGAAAGAGTTCAAACAGTTTTTAGATTCGATTGAACAATTTCGCGACTATTAGAGAAAGAGGTTGCATAGATGAATTGCTGGGCGATACTCGGGATTGAACGCACGTCGGATACAACGCTAATCCGAAAAGCTTATAAACAGAAGCTGCTCGTCCATCATCCGGAAGATGATCCTGCGGGCTATCAAACGGTAAGAGCAGCTTATACGGCAGCGATGAACGAGGCGAAAAGGGCAGCGCGTTCTGCTCATGCAAACAATGATGCAAATCCTTATGCTCCTGCGGATACAGAAGCTGAAACAGCTGAGGATGCTGATGTGGGAGCGGACAGACTGTCCGACTTCATTAATCGCCTTGAAGATGCTTCCGAGCAGGACGAAGCTTATGAGGGCGAGGCGCGTCCCGTGGTGCAACGCCGCTACTTCGCTGCTGAAACGCAGGATAAGATTCAAGCAGTCAATGATTTCATGACGCGTTTGATGCGTCTTTATAATGATCATAATCAAAGAAACGACCTCGAGGCTTGGAAAGAGCTGCTTAACGATGACGTATTATGGGACCTCCAATCAAAGTCAGTTATAAAGGATCGAATGCTGCAATTTTTTTCACAGCAGCACAATTTGAATGATGATATTTGGAAACTGATAGAAGCCCATACAGCATTGTTTGATACAATAACAAAAAATTCAAACAAGTATCCAGCCCGCTTTGTTGATACTTACGCGTTAGCGACTCAAAAAATAGCAGTGTCCGGCAGCCGGAAACAAGATGCGGTGTCTAAGTCAACGATCATAAAAACACCAGACGTAAGCTGGTGGAAATACTGCTTCTACATGCCTATTTCTTGGATCATACTCGCGATTATCGGAAGTTTTATTGTTATTCCGATCTATTTGCTCACGGTATTCATCCGTATCGTCCTGTTCGTTAAAATGCGAAATTGGAAAATTATTATGCGGGAGTATACATTCACCTATAGCAATAGTTGGGGAATACGTTCTCATTTTAAATATATCGACATTCTCAAAGTTGTTCAAAAACATAATATCGTTATTGTTTATCTGAAAAGAAAAAGAATTCGCATCAAAGCGGATAGAGTCGAGCATATAAACTATCTGCTTGCAAAAATGAGCCGGTATGGAACGACCGATGGAAATGCGATTAATATGAGGGAAAGCGTGAGTAGGTAAGCAATGAGTGAGCTGGCATTTTCTTATATTGAATTTTCATTCTCTTCTCTTAAAACATTTCATAACCTATCAGAATTGTTTGCATACATTAAGCTAAAGAAGCAAAAGGACATTCAAATTACTGATTTAGAACAAGATCTACTATTATTCGATTTCTTCGGAGAACAAGAATTGAATTATTTTTGGTGGCCAACGGAACAAGAACGCAAGAGGTTTTGGGATGAATATGTAAAGCTTCCTCTTGAGGAAAGAGATGCGCATTTGGCACAAGTGCCATGGGATTATGAAACCGTCTTTAGTGAAATCGGGCAAGGCGAATATGAAATTGTAAGTTGTAATCTAATAAGCAACAATAGAGGTCGTCTTAGTTATTGCCCGCATGCGTTTCCATATGGAGGAGTTGAACCGCTAATCGAAGCAATAAAGTGCTTCGGAGCGGAAATAATCAAAGTAAGCGATTGGAAAAAATAGTTCCAATTCGCCTTCGCGATCAAAACCGCATCCGTTTGAGGATGCGGTTTTCTGCGTTTAATCTAGTATTCCCAATATGACAAGGATGTGTTATACATAGTTAATGGGTCTTTTTTACTATATTGGAACCTCAAAAATCTGTAGGGAATTGGTAAGGGAGGACAGCAGTGGCGACATTACTCGGAATACTATTAATGATCTTTCTAATATATCGTTTGTACAAGCTTGTTCGAATGTTGATGATGCCTCAATTTTGGTTAGGATTAGTGCTGAATGTGGTCTATTTTTACTTAGTTGGCCTTCTTTTTAGCGCCTTTGATGAAATAACGTTTGGCGCTGTTGTAGGAGTGGGTTTTTCCGCATTACTTCTCTTGGTCGTATTTGCTATGATTATTAAGCCTATGCGACTGCCTCTCTATTTCGTATTAGGGATCGTCACGTTAGGTTTACTCGTTGTTAATATTGATTTTGATTTTGACGCTGGAGGCAGCGATATTGCGATGCCTCTAGATGCTATTCCACAGACCAATGAACTTGCAGTCGCAATGGCTAATGATCCAGGAGCTGCGAGTGTTTCAAATGGCGATAATCTTCATCATGTAGCGCCGCATTGGGTAGACGGGTATGTCCGAGACGATGGAACTTTTGTGCAAGGCTATTGGCGAGATGGCGATGGCAATTCGCTTACATCTCTTTCTGAAGGAGAGGGTGGCGGTTACAGCCGTTCTAATCCGGATGGTACTATATTAAATAATTTAAAAAAGGGGACATAGTAATTGAAGAAGCTGATACTTATGCTTGTTGCTGTATTTGTTATGGCAGGGTGCGCTGCGAATGAATCGAAGGAGGGGATATCGGCTCCTGCGCCCACATCATCAACAAAATCACCTGAACCAGAATCTGCCAAAAAGATGACAGAACAGGATATCGCACTAAGACTGAATGAGGTTAGGACCAAATTTGCCAATGAGTTCGCTCTGGACGAGGCATTATTGGCAGAACCGCTTGAGTATGATGTCACGAATGATGGCGAAGCTGAAATTGTATTGTTTACTAAAAAGCAATTTAATGACGGCTTAGAGAATTACTGCATTGCCGTATATTCGCTTCAGGACGGAATACAATTATTTGCAGGACAGTACGAGGCCAGTGATGAAGTGTATGTGACTCCGATTGCGAATCCTGCTTATCGTAATAGTCTTGCTGTGATCAAATTATATGCTGGAGCTTCTTCAACCAATTACACTGCAGAAGTTCTTGCATACAAAGGCGATACGTTAACTGCAGTTGCTAGTGTTAGTGCAGAGGTCGGCGAGCCTTACCTTGAGAATATAATTATCGATGTAGATGCCGACAACTTTCAAGAATTTAAAGGGTACGGCTATGATCTTGGACCAGGCTCGGATCGGCTCTCCCGCGCAGATGGCGTAATGGAAGAGCTAGTGTTCAAATGGAGTGATTCAACTTCTTCCTATGAAGCAGCTGCAATTGGAACTGATGGTTTGTTAGATGATGAACGAAACTCCATTGGAGAGATCACGAAGGATAAAGCGATCCAAATTGTACAAGTCGCTCAGAAGCTTCAGTATGATTGGATGTCCCCGATTGAGACTGAAGAAGGCGTAAAGGAGCTTATGAGACCGTTCTTCTCCAACAACTTCATCTATGAATTTATGCAAGACGGTGCTTTATTCAGCGAAGAGTATAACGGCTATCTTCAGAAATATACGGAAACAGGGGATATGTCCTGGTTAATGCCAACTTATAATGACGATGCTGAATTAGAGAAATCCGCTGACGGCATTCACGCTTATCTTAAGCAAAGTATTGAACAACAATCTGAAGACGGTTCGTACTATGTACAAGCATCGACTTCATTAGTCAAAACAAAGTATGGTTGGATGATTGATAAGATCGAGTACTTGGAGTAAGTAAGCAATGACGTGTTCAAGACGCCGGGTTACAATAAACGGCTCGTCTGAATACGTCTTTTTTATTACAAGATATTGGTCTCTTATTTCAAAATACGCACCCTCCTCAAACTTCGCTGTCTTTTGCCGCATCAATTGATCAGTTAAGCTCGAATCCAGGGGGTTTTTAGTGCCGTTTCGCATGTCGATTTCCCGGACTTATCTCCTAAGAATATGAAGGCGGCATTCCCCGATTCCTCTCCGTTCCTGTCGATTCTTGTTCATTTTTTCCATTCATTTGGTGATAACGTCTCAGAATAGACGTGGGATGACCCTATTCTATGGAAAAAATATCCTACTTTTCTCACAATACAATAATTAAAACTAAATGTTATAATTAGTACAATTTCCTTATATTATAAATTTTGTCTAAGGACTGGAGGAACGCCGTTCGATGAACACTAATGTTTCTGCTAACGATTATGATTTTGTACCCCGCCTGCATGACCGCGTAAGTGCCTCTCCATTTTACAGGAGTAAGTTTCCTGATGGACTTGATCATATCGAAGCGTTTGGGAGCATTCCTATAACAACAAAAGCAGAGCTAAGAAATGCAAGCATTACAGATATACTTGCTGTTGATCGCGCGCTTATTTCGCACTATCATGAGTCCTCTGGAACAACAGGCCAGCCTTCCTCTTCATGGTTTACTAGAAATGATATTATTCGCAACGCCGCACAAATCAATTTATCGGGCATTCGCCTTCAAGATACGGACATGGTTTTAATCCGCTTTCCCTATGCTTTGTTCCTTCCAGCCTTCTTGATTCAGGAGGCCTCCTATCAGATGAATGCGAGCATTATTCATGCAAGCAGCCGCAATAACGTTACTACATATCCAAAGATTCTCCAATTAATGAGCACGCTCGGCGTCACTATATTTGCAGGATTGCCCAGAGAGCTGGAATTATTGGCCGAAACGGCTCGCTTGCTGGACTATTCGATCCCAGCCCAATTCCCGTCGCTTAGAGCGATTTGGGTAGCAGGCGAGTTGTTAAGTCCCAAACGGAAGCTGCACTTGGAGCAGCTGTGGGGAGTGCCGGTCTATAACCTTTTTGGCTCCACAGAGACTGGCAATATTGCGGTCATGTGTGAGGAAGGGAACTTGCATTATTCAGAGGATGAATTCTATATCGAGGTTCTTGAAGAGGACCATCGTTCACCTAAGCCAACAGGAGAGAGAGGCAGAGCCATCATTACCACCTTGCAGCATGAAGCTTCTCCGCTTCTCCGCTATGAGAATGGCGACATTGTCTCTATTCAACCAAGCCAATGCGCTTGCGGCTCGTCCAAGCATGAAATTAGACATTACGGCCGTCTAAGCGAACGAATAGAAGTTCATGGTCAAATTATAGACAGTTATGATATTCAAGAGGCAATCTATGGACTTCAACCGGTCCCGGTTGCATGGCGGGTGAAAGAATGCAAGGAAGATTTCGAATTGATGTTGGAATTCAACAATGAGGAAGAAGCAGATACAAGCCATATCGAGTCCTATATTAAAACGCAGTTGGGACAGGGATTCCGCTGTACCTTTGTCAGTGAGAATACGTTGTTAAATCGGGCGGAGCTTCTAACGGTGGATGCAGGGAGAAAGCCGCAATATATTTCGAAATTGGATGATTCCCCCGAAAAAACAATGTTTGAAGAGGGGAAAACGTTATTTTTGGACGGCGGCTATACAAAAGCGATGGAGTTGTTTCAAGAGGTCATCAAACGAGATGCGAAGCATGCGGATGCGTATGCCTTTCAGGCTGCATGTCTAGGCAAAATGATTGAGCAAGGGAATTTACTGAGCAAGGTGAAGCTATTGCCCAACCTTAAACGATCAGCGGCATTAGCCGTGCAAATGAATGAGTTTTCTCCGCTGGCAAGAGGGGTGCTCGGTCTTATGCTGTTGAAAACACCGGAGGAATTCGGAGGTGATGTGCGCAGGGCGCTGAAGCAATTTAAGTTAAGCCTCTATTTGGGCTCGCAAGATCCGGATTTATGGCTATATCTTACGGAAGCCAATATGAAGTTAAATCGAATATCCGATGCAAAAGAAGCTTTGCAAAAGGCTCTGCAGCTGCAGCCCGCTAGCAAAACAGCGCTAGACCTCCAAAAAAAGTTGAATAAGAAAGGATGAGAGCATGAACGTTCAATATAAAAAAAGACATCCTTCTGACATCGCACAGCAGTGGTCCAATACTTTTCTTTCCAAATTAGAGGAGTACTTTAACCGATATGAAGAGCAGGGAATAACAATTGAAATGTTAACGCCAAGCGAATTGGAGCACTATCATCTTTTCGCTATTAACTTAAATCTAAAGCATGTGTGGGAGCATAATCCCTACTATCGCAAGCAGCTTGAAAGCAGCGGCTTTACTGAACCTAGAATAAGCTCGCTTAAACAATTTTATCAAATTCCTTATTTGCTTAAGGATACGATTCGCGGAAATAAAAATTTACTGCTGTCCGTAGAGCCCCATAGAATATGCCAATATCATTTAACCTCAGGCACAACGGGCAAACCGATTTTCACTGCGCATACATTGGCTGACCAGTATTATCACGATGCCATTGTCACTTATCCCAATCTATTTCATGGAAATTCCTCCTCCGATATTGTCGGCATTGCCTTGCCCTATGAGTTTGCTCAGCCGGCGCTTGGCTTTCAACGCATGTATCAATTCTCTTACGATGCTGCCGTTGTCTCTCTGGGCAAAGGGGGATATATGGCGCCGGTCGATAAATCAATCGAGGCGCTGAGAGATTTCGAAATTTCGATTCTAGTCACGACGCCTTCTTATGCTGCATTGCTGGCGGAAGAAATGAAGAAAATGAACATAACGATGGATAGCCTGAATGTTCGAAAGCTAGTTTTAACAGGTGAAGGCTGTTCGCCTGCGTTTAGCAATCGTCTTAAACAAATTTGGGATTGTGAAATCCAGCAAGTATACGGTTCTACCGAAATCGGCATGATGGGCATTCAGAATGACGGAGAGCAAGGCTACCATCTGCTTGAGGGCGGTCTTCTCATCGAAATTATTGACCCGGAAACCGCTTTGCCGGCAGCACATGGCCAAGTCGGGGAAATCGTAATCACCTCTTTATTGAGGGAAGCAATGCCGTTTATCCGATACCGCTCCGGAGACCTCGGCTATGTGGAGGAGCCGCAGCCTGGAGACAGCATTCAATTGAAGAAGCTGCATTTAAGAGGCCGGATGGGCGGCGAGATTACGGTTGAGGGAGTATCTTATTCGCCGCTCATGCTGGAGCATTGCCTGCTTATGATTCCGGAGGTCGGTCTGTGGTATCGCTTTATATTGTCAGATGAGGAATTAACGATCGAAATTGAAGCTGATATAGCGGCTGACGATGAAGAGCAATTTTTAGATCAAGTTAGAAGCCATATGTACAATATGGCAGGCGCGGTTTGCAAGGTTGTGCTTAACCTGCAAATTCCTCGCCAGTTTAGCAAAGCCCAACGCGTTTTCTATCAATCTTAATAGGGGAGGCAATATTTATGATTTTGGATGGACATGCCCATATTTCAAGAGAATCGTACTCCAGCGTGGAGAAGCTCTTTGAGCTTATGAATGCGGCCCGTATTGATCAAACGGTGCTGGTTCCGGGAGGCACGGTCGATGTGCGCCGAATGACGAACTATGTAATAGGCAAAGAGAAGCCGGTTGCGATGGAGCCTCCCAATGATTATGTTCTTGAACTGGTGAAGAAATATCCGGATAAGTTTTATGGCTTCTGCAACATCAATCCGAATCAATCGGAAAATGACGCTCTAGGCGCATTGCAAGGCTGGTTTGATCAAGGCATGTCCGGTCTTAAACTGTCGCCAATGGTTCATCAATTTTCATTGCTGGGCAAGGTTTCTAAGTCGTTGGCTGATTTATGCGGCCAGCTCGGCATTCCTTACTACACGCATACGATGTTTCAGGCTAGCGCAAGCACAGCATCTGTAGCCAAGCTGGCAGCGGAGTTTCCAAAAACGACGTTTATTATCGGTCATCTTGGCTTCGGCCCATGCGATGTAGAGGCAATCGAAACGGCAGAAAGCAAAGATAATGTCTATTTGGAAACCTCTACTGCAAATTTTCTGGCTATTGAGCAAGCGGTGGAACGCTGCGGTTATGAGAAGGTTATTTTCGGATCGGAGTATCCGCTGTCTAATCCCCGTGTTGAACGCGCCAAAATCGATGTGTTGAATATTCCAGACAATCAGAAGGAATATATTATGGGCAAAAATATGCTTAATCTGCTGCAAGCATCCGTTAAGGTGGTGTAACCCTATGATCGGTGTAGAAGCGTTATCCCGGTATGAGCATATTTCCAGCTGGTTTAAAGAGCTTGATGCCAATGGCGAATCTATTGAAACCTTGGATCGGGTTAAAGTGAATGCGTATCATCAATACGCGATCCATGCATTGCTTAGTTATGTTTGGGACAGCAATAACTTCTACCGCGACCGGCTGAAGGCTGACGGCTATGACGGACAGCAGCTAAGTCTGGATGAATTTCAGAACATATCGTTTATGAATAAAGACACTTTAAAGGAGCACTTTAAAGAGATCCTCACGAAGAAGCCCCTAGCCCAGATCAGCAAATCAACAGGCACCTCAGGGGGCAAGCCAACTTATATTGGGCATACGCTCGATGAGCTTTACAACTACTATTTCTTGCCCAAATACCCAACTCTTATGGAGAAAGCAAAGCACTCTATTGTTGCGAACGCTCTCCCTTACGAAATGAGCTCGTCGGCATTAACGTTCCATCATGAATTTTCCCAGTTGCTCGGCTGTACGATACTGCCCGTAGGCAAAGGCGGAGCCTATTCGGAGCCAGAGCTTGCCCTTCAATTTATGCAGGATTGGAATGCGGATATTCTAGTGACGACGCCATCCTATGCGGTAGAGCTGTATGAAGCGGCATCCAGTCTTGGCATAAGTACGGAAACAGATATCAAGCTTCGTCATATTTATTTAACGGGCGAAGGCAGCTCCAATCATTTTCGCAATCGGATCGAGCAATTATGGAATTGCTCTTCTACGATTCTGTACGGTTCGCTGGAAGCGATGCTGATAGGGCTCGAATGCGAGGAGAAGGACGGTTTCCATATTGCCGACGGTCATCTATATATCGAAATTATAGACCCGGAAACGGGAGCCAGGCTTGAGAACGGACAGCAAGGAGAGCTGGTTGTAACTACTTTATTGCGCGAAGGCATGCCGCTTATTCGATACCGGACAGGCGATATCGCATTTATCGACGAATCGGAATGCGCATGCGGAATTTCGCTGCCAAAACTGCATTTGCGAGGGCGGACAGAGGATCAACTTCAGCTGTCGGGACAGCGTTATTCTCCGTTCTACTTAGAGAACCTTATTATGCAGGAGCCAGAGATGGGGAACAGCTACCGGTTCGTCATTACGAACGATCATGTGAAGCTTGAGGTTGAGCCTCGCAGCAAAGACACCGATCGAACGATGCTGCAGCGTAGTCTTCAATCTTTGCTGGAGTTTCATATTAATGAAGAGATCGAGATTGAGGTTGTCGATAAGGTTTTGAAAAATAAAGGGAAAATGAAACGGGTCGTATACAATTCCTAAACTATGGAGGAACTATGAATAAAATTGTATGGTATGACGCAAGAACGAAACATAGCAATATGGACAGTTTAATCGTGCTCGTTAATCAATCCAGCGGCTTTGACGGCATACTGTATCACGCCTCGGGAATTACAGAGGATACGTTCAAGCATTCTAATCGTTTGTACATAGCCGTTCAAGTTGATGAGATTGAATCGTTGGAGTCTCTGCGTTCGGATTATCCGTTGGACAAGGTCATTATCGTATCCATGGACAAGCAGGTGCTGGCGCAAGCGAAGGGCGAGGGGCTGCAAACGGCTTATTACGCCTATATTTATGACGAGAACTCAATGAATGCCGCTTACCTGGAGGGAGCCAACCACCAGTATGCGATCGTAGAGTTCAAGCATGAGACGAACATCCCGCTGGAGCTGATTATTGCCAAGCTGCAACAAGCGAATGTAAACATTTTGAAGCTTGTGCAGACCGTAGACGACGCACTGGTCTCCAAGGAAGTGATGGAGGTTGGCTGCGACGGCATTATCCTTAACTCTGCGAGAGAGTCGGATATTGTAGAGCTTAATTCGATAGCAGAGCGTATAGACCAAGCGAGGCTGGAAATTGTGACCGCGAAGGTGACTAGAGTTCAGCATCTTGGTCCAGGGGAGCGGGCATGTATTGATACGACAAGTCTGCTCACGAAAGAGGAATCGATGATTATTGGCTCGACATCGGGCGGAGGGCTGCTCGTTTGCAGTGAAACGCACTATTTGCCATATATGAACACAAGGCCTTTCCGCGTAAATGCCGGGGCGGTTCATAGTTATGTATGGTGCCCTAACGACACAACCGCCTATATTACAGATTTGAGAGTGGGCAGCTCCGTTTCTGTCATTGATATTCATGGCAAAATGCGAACGGTCAACGTTGGAAGAATGAAGGTTGAAGTGAGACCGTTGCTGCTCATTGAGGCAGAGTATGAAGGCCAGAAGATCAACGCCATTGTACAGGATGATTGGCATATTCGAATTTTTGACGGGAAAAGACAACCGCAGAACGCGACTGCATTTAAAGTCGGGGATGAAATACTTGCCTATGTATGCGAGTCCGGCCGGCATGTCGGCGTCAAGATTGATGAAACGATTACCGAGCAATAATCGCTTTTATTCCATATAAGAGGGGAACGGTATACACTATGGATCAAAAAACATTACGGTTTCATCGATTGTTTCATTCCGTATCGGACCGCTCGATTTTATTGCCTTTAGATCACGGCACAACGACAGGTCCAACCTTTGGCCTGAAAAAAGTTCCTGAGATTGTATCCTTGGCTGCGCAGTTCCAATTGCAAGGAGTCGTCGCGCATAAAGGTGTCATCCAATGGGCGGTAGACAGCGGAAGAGAGGCTAAAAATGTAGAGTATCTGCTGCATTTATCCGCTTCCACTTCGCTTTCCGGCCAGCCATCTTTTAAACAAACGGTATCGACCATTCGGCATGGGCTGCGCATAGGCGTTACAGGCATTTCTATGCATATTAATCTTGGCGTTCCGAACGAAGCTGAAATGCTGAAGGAGCTTGGCCGCGTTAGCGAGGAGGCTTATCAATGGGGACTGCCTTTGCTGGCGATGTTTAACATATACGAGGAGTCCGGCAAGCAAACACGGTCGTGGAAGAAGCTGGCGCATGCCGTGAGAATTGCTGGAGAACTGGGTGCTGATCTGGTGAAAGTTCCCATGTGCAGCGATCCGGAATATACAAGTGAATTAATCCAAGCCTATCCAATTCCGGTCTTATTGGCTGGCGGGGAGCAAAGCAATGACAAGCTGGGCATGCTGTCCAGTATTTATCAAGCTCTTCAGGACGGGGCCAGAGGCATTTGCATGGGCAGAAACGTATTTGAGGACCGCGATCCAAGGGCGATGTGCAGAGCTCTTCATGCACTCGTTCATGCGGGGGCTGCTCCAGAGGAAGCGATGATGATCTATACGCAACCCACATTTAAAGAATTAAGTGTTATTTAGTAAGCGTCTCTTTAAAGGATGGTGTTGAAAATATGGCAACGAAAAAACAAGCCCGGAGAATTATGCTGACCGTTGATAACGAGGACAACGTGTTTCAGCCCTTAATCGATTTTTTCGCCGAGCTGGATGAAAAAGAACGAATGTTTGAGACCCTTGCCAAATCGGACATTCGGCAGTATCAGCTGAAAGCTCTGAATCTTACGTTAAGTCATATATGGAATAACAATGCATACTATCGCAACGAGCTTGTCCAGGCCGGATTTATAGAGCCCAAACTCGAGAGCTTAGAGCATTTGGCGTTTGCTCCGCTGTTGCATAAGGATGTCATTCGGGGAGACTTGAAGAAGCTGTTGTCCAGCGAACAGAAGGATATCGGACAAGTCCATGTTACTTCTGGCACGACAGGAAAGCCAATCTACACCTTATTCACTTTAAATGATCAATTTGTATATGAGATTTTGCCGAAATACGAAAAGCTTTTTCCAGAGAGAGAGGAAGATATAATAGCCGTCGCGCTTCCTTATGAATTCGCTCTCCCTGGCCTAGGTTTTCAAAGGCTGTATCAGTTTGCGTTTGGGTCGATGATCTTATCGCTCGGCAAAGGCGGTTATATGGCCCCCGTAGACAAGTCGCTGGAGTTAATGAGGGAATGCCATGCGACCGTAATGGCGACGACTCCTTCCTACGCGGCCCTGTTGGCGGAAGAAAGCGGAAAACTCGGGATCGACCTCAAGCGGGATATTGGACTGAAGCGGATCGTATTGACGGGAGAGGGATGCTCGGATACGTTCCGCCAGCGATTAGAGCGGCTATGGGGCTGTGAAGTATCGTTCTTTTACGGCTCTACCGAATGCGGGGTTATCGGAATCGAGTGTAAGGAGCATAGCGGATATCATGTAGCTCAAGGCCATGTCATGGTCGAAATTATTGATCCGGCTACAGGCGAAGTGCTGGAGCATGATGAAATAGGCGAAATTGTAGTGACGACACTTTTACGGGAAGGCATGCCTATGCTGCGTTATCGCTCCGGGGATGTAGGCTATTTGCAGAAAGCGGCTTGTAAATGCGGGAATTCGATGGAAATTCTCCATTTGCGGGGAAGGATGGAAAACCAGCTCTATTTACAGGGAGAGGAATGTTCCCCGTTCTTCTTGGAAACCTTCCTGTTGGAAATTGAAGACATCAGCCTCTGGTACCATTTCAAAGTGACTTCCGATGAACAGCTCATTATTGAAGTGGAACGAGTCAACGAGAATATTAGCGATGCGGAGCTTATAAAGAAGATAGAGGATCATATGAATGAACGTGTAGGCATTGATTGCTCAGTAGAAGTTGTTCGCGATATTCCAAGAACATACGGAAAAGCAAGCCGAGTACATTTTAGCAAATAATCGAGATCATAGGAGTGTCGTGGAATGGTTGAGGACAATAAATTCTATCCAGGCATGCTGCACTTAAAGAGGGAAGAATATGAACTGGCCCGCGATTTCTTTCAGTCCTTGACGGATCAAGAACCGAATAATGCCGAGGCGCATGCGTGGCTGGCTGCTGCATATGGACGTCTGCTGGAGAATGGAAGCCTGTTGGAGAAGGTCATGCTATTGCCGGACTTCGAGAAAGAGGTAGCTACAGCATTAGAGCTGGATGCTGAGCTTACACTGGCCAGAAAGGTGAACGGCTTGAGATTGCTTCACACGCCTAAAGAGTTCGGCGGTGATCCGGAAGAAGCGGCTAAAGAGCTTGAATATGCTATCGCTAACGGAGAGAAAGACAGTGAAGCGTATTATGGACTTGGTCTTGCTTATCTAGCTACTGAGCTTAAGGAGAAAGCGGAGGCTGCTTTTATCGAAGCGCTGCAATACAATCCCAACCATGCCGAAGCTCGGCAACAACTAGAATTTATTCATAAAGGAGCGACCTTATGAATTTAATAGAGGTCAAGAACGTCAAGAAGCAGTATGACGAGAGAGTCGTGGTAGACGGTTTAAGCTTTGAAGTGAAAAAAGGAGAAGTGTTTGGCTTGCTCGGCCCTAACGGAGCAGGCAAAACGACGACAATCTCCATGATGAGCGCCCAGCTGGATGTGAGTGGCGGCACGATTCTCGTAAACGGCATAGATGCCAATAAGGAAGCTTTTCGCGTAAAGTCCATGGTAGGCGTGGTGCCGCAAGATATTTCCTTATATTCCGTGCTTAGCGCAAATGACAATCTGAAATTTTTTGGCGCAATATACGGACTGAAGCGCAAGGAACTGAAACAAAAGGTCGATTGGATTTTGGATCTTGTCGGATTGAAGGATCGCGCCAAAGATCCTATTAAAAATTATTCGGGCGGGATGAAGAGAAGAATTAATATTGCTGCCGCGTTGCTTCACGATCCGGATGTTGTTTTTATGGATGAGCCGACGGTTGGCATCGATCCGCAGTCTCGCAATCGAATTTATGAATTAATTCAGCATTTGAAGGAACAAGGGATGACGATCGTTTATACGACGCATTACATGGAAGAAGCAACTCTATTATGCGACCGGATAGCCATCGTTGATAATGGACGCGTAATCGAATACGGCACGACAGAAGAGCTTATTGCGAAAGTGCATGGCGGCATTCTGGAGCTAACTCTTCAAGCGGAGGCTGCGACTGCGGCTATTGAGGCAGTACAAGGTTTGAGTCATGTGGTTTCAGCGCAAGGGTCTAATAATAAATTATCTATCGTTGTTGATGATGCACAGGAAGCGATAGGCACAATCGTGCAGCATCTTAAACAATGCTCAATTCAGGTTACCGGTATGCATATGAAGCCACCAACCTTAGAAACGCTGTTTCTGCATCTTACTGGTAAAGAGCTAAGAGATTAATTAACGACTTGTTGCGAGGAGAGAAAACATTGAAATTCATACCTATCTTAAAGAAGGACCTCATAGTGCTATTGAAAGATAAAGGCGCAATTATCGTGCTTTTTATATTGCCGATCATGTTTATTAGCGTGATGAGCTTTGCGCTAGGCGCGGTTTATGCCCCCGACTCCGATAAGGGCGTAAGCATCCCGGTTGTTAACCTTGATGGAAGCGGTGAATCCGTTATGTTTATAGAGTCGCTTCGCAGTGTAAAGGGACTGGATATTATAACCGAAACGAATGAATCCAAACTGACAGAGTCCAAGGCAAAAGAGCTGGTGAAAAACGGGAAATATGCGATGGCCTTATTTATACCAGATCAATTTGGCGAAAAAGTACTGCTGGGTGACGAGGTAGCTCTTATAAGCTATGAAGACCCTGCTCAAGCGAGTACGACTTCTGTCGTAAGCAAGGCAATTGAAGGCGTATCGCAAACCTTTTCTGTGCAATTTACCATTTCGAATCTGGTAGATGAACAGGTAAAGGGGATTCAGACCACATTTGACTCCAAGCTCGATGAGATGCGAACCGTCTATGATAATAGATTGAAGGAAGAGATCGAAAAAATCGCTAAGCAAGCGCAGATTCCCATTGATGTGCCGGCTTCCACAACCGATACCGGCAATCAGGATACGGTCGATTATGAGGCGATAAAGGCCGATCTGACAGAGAAGGCATCCAGTTCGATGTCGGAGCCGAGCATTAAAGTGAATTCTACTTTTGATAATATCGAAAAAGTGCCGCAGCCGGACGCTTTTCAACAGAACGTTCCCGGCTATACGGTCATGTTCGCTTTCTTTACGGTCATGTTTGCGGGCAGATCCTTTATTCATGAAAGAAACGAAGGCACATTCCGCAGAATACTATCTGCTCCAATCAATAGACTTCAGCTTTTTATAGGTAAAATGCTGCCGAACTATTTTATAGGCATCCTGCAAACGATGGTGATGTTCTGTTTCGGTCATTTTGCTTTCGGCATGTCTTTAGGAAGCTCGGTAATTGGTTTGCTATTGATTTCCTTAAGCATGGTGTGGGCCAGCACAACTTTAGGGATGCTGATTGCTTCGATTGTGCGTACGGAGTCGCAAGTAACCGGCTTCTCTATGCTTATTGTTCTTACACTTGCTGCACTGGGCGGAACAATGGTGCCATTATTCATTATGCCTGACATTATGCAGAAAATTGCGCTCGTTACGCCGCATGCATGGGCATTGTCGGGCTATCAGGATTTATTGGTGCGCGGCATGGGGGCTACAGATGTGTTAGGCAATGTAGCTGCGCTATTTGCCTTCGGATTCATATTCATCCTCGTTTCGATCTGGCGGATGCGCTTTGATGATTAGAATAAACATAAATGGAGGATCGTTTCATGCAGCTTGTGAGTAATGCCATTGAATGGTATGCGGAGCATAGCCCTGATCGAATGGCAGTAGCTAGCCCTACTAGTGAATTGACTTATAAAGAGCTGAACGAAACGATCAACTTCTGGACGCATTATTTGAGGGAGAGAGGCGTATCCGCCTCAAACCAAGTTCTTATCTTTATGGAGAACGATACTGCGTTTATAGCAGCTGCAATCGCTCTAGTGCGGATGGGGTCCGCTATTGTGTTTATGAATACTGGACTTTCAAATGATGAAGTATCGAAGCTGTGTCAGGAGATACAGGTTGATTATGTTTTAACGGAGCGAAAGTTTTCTCAGCTCGAGGGGCATTGTGGTAAAAGCGCCGGCAAATCTCCACATTTCGTATACAAAGAACCTATTCAAGCGGCTCATGATGAGAGCGATCCGACTATGTATGCCGCCTCTAATACGGATTCAGAGCAAGCTCAACAGTGGTTAACTTTCTTTACCTCGGGCAGTACCGGCAAGCCGAAGGGAATTACAATCAGCAAATCAAAACTCAATGTGGCTATGAGCAGCTATTCGCTGCAACGGCCGTCGGCCTATTTCTTGGCAAGGCCGCTCTTCTTCAGAGCGCATTTTAGTTCACTGTGCTTTATGCTTCAGGAAGGCAAAACGATTATTGTATGCGCTGACGCTGCGTCCCAATCTATCTATCGCCTGATTGAGAAGTATAATGTGAGTCAAATTATTTCCTCCCCCTATGATCTTCTGGCTTTAGTTAATTGGATGGAGGCAGAAGAACTCGCTTTCCCGAATAGCATGAAGGAATGGGTGTCCACGGGAACGAGCCTTCACCCCAATGTCAGGGCGAGATTACGCAAGTTCTCCTCAAGCATCCGGCTAACTAATTTATACGGGTTGAGTGAAGTTGGCGCAATTTCAATGATTGAGCATTCGCAATGGGTGCACAAAGAGGGATCGGTAGGCCGTCCATCCTTCTTTGTTAAAATTCGAATTGTCGATGAGGAACTTAATGAACGGCCAATAGGAGAGAAAGGAGAAATTTGTGTTTCATCGAGTTTTGTGATGGACCGCTATTTCAAGGATGACACTTTAAACAAAGCCTCCTTTACAGACGGATATTTCCGCACAGGGGATATTGGCTACGTAGATGCGGACGGATATTTGTATATTGAAGGCAGAATGGATCAATCGATCAATCGCGCCGGGTATATGTTCCACTTGGCTGAAGTGGAGAATGTGCTGCGAAATCACGGAAGTATCGAGCAGGTTGCCGTCGTGCGCAGTATCAATGAATATGGCTTGCAAAGTCCGGTTGCTTTCGTTCAGCCTGTCAGGGGCTTGGATTTGAATGCCAGAGCTGGACTTGCGGATGATTTATTTCAATATTGCCGTGACCGATTGTCTTCATTTAAGATTCCGGACCAATTTGTGCTCGTGGAGCAAATGCCTTTGAATGAAGCGGGGAAAATGAACACGGCATATCTTCAACGGATGTTGATTAAAGAGGGAGTGAAAGCAACGTGACGAGAGAGCTGGAGAGAATGAAAAAAACCATCATCAAGTTGCTGCTGCATTCAGATAACCGAACGACGGATTTTTTGGAAACGGTCGTAAATGATTGTTTGCACCCTATCGTGATTGAACAGAAATTGAAAGATAACTCCGCTAATGATGAGAGAGCCATTATTGTGAGAGAATCGGTACTGATTGCCGAGAAGAGCAAAACGACGATTTCGCACAATATAGCTCTGGTGTACCCGGATGCGATCCCGTTAGAGTTGTATTCCAAACTGCTGCACAAGAAAGAAGGTATAGGCAAAGTTATTCGAACTTTAGGTCTAAGTTGTTCGAGACATATTCGAGAGTCTGGATGGAGGCGGAATGAGGAAATCATTAATTTGTTTGGGGAAAGCATGACCTTGTCTTTTGATGAAAAAGGTATGATTCCTTATAAGGAATATACGATACATTTTGACGGCTTTAGTTCAGTAGGCATTCATCTGATCGAGTATTTTAATCCAGCTATGTTTCAAATCGACGTACCCGTTAAGCATTTGAGCATTTGAAAGGGAGTACGGCATAATGTACAAGCGCAGTAATTTTTTATTTGTCTGGATATTGGCAGGTGCTGCCGTTATTGCGGCCATATTTATTTTACTCAGTTATTCCGGCCTTTTTACAAGCAATAGTACAGTAACGGCAAACAGCGGCGAGAGTGTTTATACAGCAGCGCCTGAAGAAAAGGACGCGCAGCCGCGAGATCAAAGCCAGGATCAGGAACAAGGTCAAAATCAGGATCAACCCGATAAAGGTGATGATGAAGAGGCTCGGACAGATGCTCCGCCTGAGCCGCTTGAAGAAGACAGTGCGCCTCAGGAAACAGATGATTTGACCTCAGCTCTTGAATTGATGGGGCAAGAGGAGTATGGACAAGCAGTGCCTATTCTTCTGAAGATTACGGAGCAGGAGCCCGAGAACGCAGAAGCATACGCATGGCTCGCTGCATGCTATGGAAGCATCATCGACGAAGTCGGCCTGTTTCAAAAGCTGAAATATAATCGGCTAATGGAAGAAGCGCTGGATATGGCTGTAACGTTGGAACCTGACTCCGCGCTTGTTCATATGGTGCGCGGAAACCGTTATTTGAACGCGCCTGCCGAATTTGGCGGCGACGTGGAAAAGGCGATAGAGGATTTTACTTACTGCATTGAAAATGGAATGGAAGATGCGGATATCTATTACAGCCTGGGTCAAGCCTATGAAAAAAATGGGGAACCTGAGCAAGCCGCACAAGCCTATGAAAATGCGCTTAAGCAAGATCCGGATCATACGGAAGCCAGTGAACAGCTGGATAGGCTAGGCGCATAATCATAGCGAGTTTCACGGGGTTTCCCATTCGTCATCCAAGTGGCTGGCTAATGGGAAACCTCTTTTTCATGCATTAACGGCGGCGCGCACGAACCTTGCGCTTTCGTCCTTTTTCTGACGCCAGCACTGGCTTTAAACCGAGGGATTCCACAATTTCCTCTTGCGTAAACGGCTTCTCACGTCCCCATTGCTTAACCCTTACCAAATAAGGGCTATCCGCATTTTTCATATGGTAGAAGCCCGGAATGCGCATTACTCTGGACAGGTTGGTGATGAGCGGGTCGGAGCTGAATTTACGGGCAAGCGCTTTTTGGATCGGAACGAATTTTTCGATAGATCCGCCTTGGATGACCCAGTAAACGTGAAAGCCGTTTTTCGTTTCAATGATCATGGTGTCCTTGAGGCTGCTCCGATGTTTGTTCATAAACTGCTTCTTTAATGCGGCTACCCGCTGTGCGGTTCGCTGCGCCAGAAGGCGATATTGGCCGTTTTTGATCTGTGTAATTTCAATAGACTGAAACTGCTCTGACGGATCGGCCATGATCGTTTTTAAATGCTGCTGAATGTGTTCTTTCGCCTGTGCGGTGAAAGCTACTTTATTCAGATCGACGTCGATGAACTGTGCCCGGATTGCTTGGAACGGGCCTTTTGTCGTTTCCCGAGCGTTGATCTCCATAAAAACGGCATACCCTTTCCGGTTTTTGACGAGAGCGTTGATCAGCTTGTTTTTCTTGGAAAAAAGCGTCATTCGGGGAACGAGTCTTTCCAACGAGTGAAAAGGTTTATGCAGCGGCATCGCCGGAACATCGGCGGAAGCGCTAAAGCGGCGAGGCGTTTTTTTGTCATCGCGTATAAGTAGAAAGTGCAGCCGGTCATTCGGTTTGCAGCCAAGCTTTTGCATGAAACGGTAGGCGTGATTGTTATACGTTCGCTTCACTCTGTAGCGCATAGCAGAGCCTTGTGCCATTGAACCACATCTCCTTAAAGTTTTGCAAAGCAACACTTCGCATCGTAAGCGTGAGCTTAAGGTTACGTTAACGTCCGAGGGGCAGCGTCTCAAACAATCATATTCTAGGAAAAAGTCATCCGTGTAAGGTGAAGCACCCATTTTTACGGCGGTTTTCGTTTTAATGACCTGATAAAAGAGTTACCTTATTCGCCAATAGGCCGTAATATAGGAAACGGTAAGGAGGGATTTTCGCTTGTATATGAGGAAGTCTGGCAATAAGGTAGTTTTAGTCGTTATTCTTGTCGTTCTTGTTGGAGCAATTCTCTTTTTCTGGGCTAGCTGGACAAAAGGAGAAAGCTTACATAAGGAAGAAATCTATCATACGATTGCTCAAAAGAACGGGTCTGTTGTGAAAATAACGGAAGTGAAGCTGGAGGATACCCCTTTTACTGCGACAATGGAGAGTCGTAAGGGAAGGCGAGGTAATGACACTACGTTTTATCAAATTATTTACGTAATCAATGGCTCTGAACATATCGCATGGTTTAGAGGCGTAAATGGGCCGTATACTCAAAATAGAGAAACAACGGACGCCTATGGTGATGTTATAGAAGAGATTCCGGAAAATAAATCGATCATAAAAGAGTATGGGAAGCGTTGGATTTTTGATGAATAGCCGATCCGAAAGGAGTGAACCGTCCTATGCCTTTTACCATCGTTCGAAACGATATCACGAGCATGCAAGTCGATGCCATCGTTAATGCGGCGAATACGTCACTCCAGATGGGGGAGGCGTATGCGGCGCGATCTTTCAAGCGGCGAGGCAGCGATAGAAGCGATCGTAGAACAAGAGTTTAAACGAAAAAACCGCATCCAAATGAGGATGCGGTTTTTTTGGTAAAAAAAGGTTGACAATCACGCCACTTATTATATACTCAGTATATAAGTACTCGGTATATATCTAATGAGGGGTGATTCTCTTGATCCGTGTTGATCGGATAATTAAACAGTTTGAAACAGAAGGGCAAGTACAGCCGGTACTCCATGGTATAGACTTGCATGTGAAAAGGGGCGAGTTCGTAGCGATCATGGGACCAAGCGGCTCCGGAAAAAGTACGTTATTGCAATTGCTGGGGGGCCTTGAGAGGCCATCCTCCGGCGAAATTCATTTGGACGACGTTAATTTATCCGCAATGAATGAAAGGGAGCGTACATTATTCCGCAGGCGCAATATCGGATTTGTCTTTCAGAACTATCAGCTGCTGCCAACCTTAACTGTAGAGGAAAATGTGGCTTTTCCGCTATATGCGGAACGCGCATCCAAAATGGAAACGAGCACTCGTGTAGCCCGCTTGCTTGAGGTCGTTGGCCTGACAGCTCAGGCAGGAATGTTCCCGGCCAAACTGAGTGGCGGTCAGCAGCAACGGGTAGCCATTGCAAGGGCGCTATCTATGAAGCCGCGTGTAGTGCTAGCCGATGAGCCGACCGGCAATTTGGATCGGCAAAGAGGCCAGGAGGTTTTGCAGCTTCTTTCTAAGCTTCACCGTGAAGAGGGGCTGACAATCGTTGTAGTCACTCATGATATGTTCGCTGCTGGATTTGCTGATCGTATTATAACGGTACAGGATGGGCGAATTGTTCAGGAAGTCAGTCGAACGGAGGTGGTGCGCGATGAACTCATGGCGGATCTCGTGGAGAAACTTAACACGTAGAAAGCTTCGAACATTTTTTACTTTCTTAGCGATTTCGATTGGAGTAGCTTCCACTTTGGCCGTCACGAGTACGGTAGATATGACCAAGCAAACGGTAGAGCAATTTCTAAATTCATTCAATGAGAAGGCAAACATGCGCATCAAGGGCACAGAGTTTACATTCTCGGATACCGTATTAGCCGAAGTCGAGAAGACCCCGTATGTAAGTGCTTCATTAGCCCACTTGATTCAGCCGGCTAAGCTTGAAATAACGTCAATTCCGGCTCAACCTAACGATCCGGAACAGAATGCCAAGGCGGTGCTGCACGGTTACAGCAGCTATGATAGCAAAATTCTCGACTGGCGGGTCGTAGAAGGCAATCTGCAGGACAAAGGCTTAGTACTAACCTCCAATGCGGCAAAGCTTTGGGGAGTATCAGTCGGTAATCAAGCAACTTTTGAAATAGGGGGAGCCCTGCATACGATTGCTGTATCAGCCATCGTTTCTGCTAACGACGTGTTGAGTACACCTTCTGGATGGAAAAGCTCGCTTGTCAGCCGCTGGCATGTTGCCGTCCCTTTAGAGCTGCTTCAAGAGTGGTCAGGTCTAAACGGTCAAGTGCGCGAGATTCAGATTAATATCTCCGATGGCCATAGGCCCGAAGCAACGGTACAGCTAGAATCCCTATTAAAGGCTTATCCCCATACGTATTTGGATCCGATTCTTATGAGTGAAAACGACTTAATGTATGGACTTGACGATATCTATTCGGCGTTGTACATGTTAAGCATACTTGGTCTGCTTATGAGCGCTGCAATTTTATTCAGCTCACTGTATGTGAGTGTGTCCGAACGGCGAAGGGAATTTGCCGTAATGAAGACGTTGGGTTGCACAACAGGACAAATTGCATGGATTCTCTTGCAAGAAATCGCACTGCTCGCTTTTCTCGGTACATTTGCTGGGCTGGTATTGGGAATAGGCTTATCATTTGGCATGACCTATGGATTCATGGAAATGTTGAACGATATTCAAGAAGCTGCCCGACCTGGAATGTCTATTTCGTGGAAAGCCATTCTTCTGTCTATCGCTGCGGGGGTTGGCTGTACGATGTTGGCAGCTTTAATTCCGCTAATCGATGCGGTACGAACTAGCGTGGCTTTCAATCTTCGCCAAACGGTTCAGGAGCGAGATTCTAAGTTCGGTTGGATTGCTGTTGCGGCAGGCGTGATCCTCTCGGCAATTGGCCTATGGATGTCCGATGCGCAGCGCGTGCTGCCTCTTTTTGCAGGTATACTGCTGCTATTTCCATTGATCATGCAAGGTATGCAGTTCCTTTTATCTCCCGTATTGCGTTTGTTTTTTCAATTTGAGGGGACGGTTGCAGCTACTGGCATTAGACGGCAGCTTCGTCGAACCTCTATAACTGCCGGTATTGTATGTATAGGATTGGCCTTCTTATTAGCGATTGGTTCTATTCGCATTGCAATGGAACAGAGTGTAGAGAAATCTGCAAGATCCATGGTAGGAGGAGATTTGATCGTCAACACAACAACTCCAATTACTGCGGAAGATCTGCGGAGGGCCCGAGAAGTCGAGGGCGTTGCCGGTGCAACTCTGAATAAAGAAACCTCTGTCGTATGGAAAGACGAGAAAGGATCGCGTAAACTGTTGATGAGCGGGGTGCAGGAGCCATCCAATGAATCCATCCCTACGTTTACATCGAAAGACGAAACGATCCATTCTATTATTGAGAAATTGAAAGAACCGCATACAGTAGCATTAGGACATGCCGTATATAAGGGCTGGGGCAAGAATATCGGGGATATGATTACATTTAATACGCCAAACGGAGTACATACATTGAAAGTGGTCGCTGTCGTTTATTCGATTCGCGATAACGGCGATGTTGTTTTCGTATCGGAGGATCGGATCGGCAGTGAATTTGGCGTTAAAAACAGTACCCGTCTGGATGTACTTGCCCAATCTGGTGTTTCCTCGCAAGTTTTATTGGAACGTATGGAAGAACTGTTCAAGGAACGACTATCCGGCTTTAGATCCCTCGATGATTATATGCAAAACCGGAGGGAGGATCTGCTTATTCCCTTTGCGATGATGAATGTGCTCTTGGGATTGATTGTTATTATATCAAGCGTTGGTGTGCTAAATACGCTGATGATGAATGTTTTTGAACGTACGCGAGAAATCGGGACCATGCGCGCAATTGCGAGTACGAGATGGCAAATTCGCAAGATCGTACTAGGGGAGGGGTTCATCATCGGAGTGACCTCAGCGATTGTTGGCATTATACTGGGGCTATCTTTCTCGTATTCCATGGCTGAAGGGAATGTGATTGCGGGGATGCCATTATCTTTCCAGATTTCATGGGGACAAATCGGACTTGTCACCGGTTTTGGAATTGTCGTTTCATTAGGATCTGCTTGGTTGCCTGCTGCTTTAGCTTCACGCGTTCCCTTGTCGGAGGCATTGCGTTACGAATAGCTGATCGGAGGTTTCTATGTCAGTCAAACATGCAATACTCGGGTTCTTATATCAAAAGCCGCGGCATGGATATGAGATCAAGACCGAATTCGAACAGATGGTGCATAAGCAATGGCCTCTCAACACAGGACAAATCTATACGACCATCGACCGTCTTGTCAGAGATAAATTTGTCGAGCCTCTGGAAGGTGAAGATCAGGATCGTAAGCAGTATATGATCTTGGAGGAGGGCAAAAAAGAGCTTCTAGATTGGCTGCTTCAACCTGTTGAACGTTCTTTGTTTAAGGACGAGTTTTACTTTAAATTGCTCTGCGCCCAGAAAATCAATTATCAGGACATTTCAGCTATGATTAACGGCCAGAAAGCGAAGACGATGCAGTCGATTTTGCAAATGACACGCGTCAAAACAACGCTAAACGAGACAAAAGAAGCCGCCATGTTGTTGCTTCTTGAAGGCAGTCTTCTTCATCTGGAGGCTGATTTGCGATGGCTTGAGCTCGCCGAGGCAGCCATAAATTCAAAGTAGGAGCTTGTTGCAATTAATAACGAGCAGCGAATTGCGGTTTTTTACAGCCGAGGTTCGCCTCCGCCATGAGAACCCAGTCCGCATGAGGACTGGGTTTGTTGTTTATCTGATATTTGCTTGAAGTCATGATCTATGAAGTATTTGTTTCATTCGTTCCTTCTGTAACGCCTGGTACATCCATCAAACCTTCACTCCTCTTCCGTGGTTGCATGAACACGAATATTATGGTGATGCTATCGGAAACGCATGTATGAATAAAATCCCAAATGAAAACGCTTTACAATCACCAAATGAGCGCATATAATCATAAACAAGAACAAACGATCACATATGAGCAAATAATGATGATAATTATTTCAAGTGAGCATTACGAAAAGAGGTTAGAAGCATGCTGTTTGAGGAAGAACGGAAGCAGAAGATCATCGATTATATACAGAGCCATGGCAGAGCGTTAGTGCCCGAGCTTGCGGAGCTTTTCGAGGTATCGGAATCGACCGTGCGCAGGGATTTGAGGGAGTTGGAAGAAGCTAAGCTGCTCCGCAGAACCCATGGAGGCGCGGTGTTGATTCAACCGGATACGGCTGAGCCCTCCTTTGTGGAGAAAGAAGACCGCTACCGCGTCCAGAAGGAAGCGGTAGCACTGAAAGCGATGTCCTTTATTGAAGAAGGGGACACGATTTTTCTCGACTCGGGAACAACGACGTATTGCATGGTCAAGCACTTGAAAAATTTTCGGAAATTAACTGTCGTCACCAACTCGAACATGGCTGCGCAGGAACTGAAGCAAATGAAGCATCTTGATTTGATTCTTACCGGCGGCACCTTGCGGTTCGAAACGCAGGCGATGGTGGGCCCGATTGCGGATCGGGCGATCGATTCCATCCGGGTCGATAAACTGTTCTTAGCCATTAACGGCATCGATCCGGAAGTCGGGCTGACGACACCGAATCTGTTAGAGGCGGAAACGAAACGGCGAATGATCAAATCCGCGAAACAAGTGCTGTTAGTAACGGATCACAGCAAATTCGGGAAGATTACGTTCGCCAAAGTGGCCGAGTTGTCAGACGTTCATCATTGCATTGTCGATGACGCGATAGCCGAGCAAGCAATTAGAGAGATGGAATCAGAAGGAATAAACGTAACGATAGTAAGGAGAACGGAACAATGAAGACCATCCATACGGTAACCTTAAATCCCGCACTGGACAAAACCGTAACGGTGGAAGATTTTGCGTTTGGCGAGTTGAACCGCATTAAGACGGTACGGACGGACGCGGGCGGCAAAGGCATTAATGTCGCGAAAGTGCTGCAGCGTTTCTCGGTACCTGTCATGGCTTGGGGGTTGCAGGCCGGCCATGAAGGAAAAGTGATCCTGGAGAAGCTTCGAGAGCGCGGAATTCCTAGCCATTTTATCGAAGCGGAAGGGGAAACGCGCACTAACCTTAAGGTCGTCGACGAAAGGACCAAGCGAACGACGGAATTGAACGAGGCCGGCTTCTCGCCAAGCGAAACGCATCTCGAGCAATTTATCCAGCGCTTCGAACAGAGCCTTGGCGAAGCATCGTTCGTCGTCCTGGGAGGAAGCTTGCCGCCAGGGACGCCTGTTGATTTCTACCGACGGCTGATTGAATTGGCCAAACGTTCGGGCGTACGTACCATCCTGGACGCGGACGGGCAGGCGCTTGCACAAGGCATTGAGGCTGTACCTTATGCCCTTAAGCCGAACATTCATGAATTGGAAGCGTTGCTCGGCTCCGCGTTGTCGACCGATGAGCAAATCGTATCCGCAGCGCAAACGCTGATTCGTAAAGGAATTGCTTATGTCATGGTGTCTATGGGAGGCGAAGGCTCTATTCTTGTCAGCGAGAAGGAGGCAATTCGCGCCAAGCCGTTTCCCATTACCCCTTTGAGTACGGTTGGTGCAGGGGATTCCATGGTAGCGGCAATGGCCTACAGCTTCTTGCATAACAAGTCCTTCCAGGATGTAGCAAGATGGACGTCGGCAGCAGGGACGATTACCGCT
Source organism: Paenibacillus sp. NEAU-GSW1 (assembly GCF_009737085.1). Lineage (GTDB taxonomy): Bacteria > Bacillota > Bacilli > Paenibacillales > Paenibacillaceae > Pristimantibacillus. Next base: position 134,829 of record NZ_WOVL01000003.1, on the reverse strand, counting down.
TCGAAGTCAGGAACTGAGGTTTGCACGCTCGGCGAGGTACAGGACAAGCTGGAACTTGTCGATCTTTTCCGGTTACCGATCAAGGATTAAACATCAGGAGGAGAAAACAATGAAGAAAATTATCGCTGTAACAGCTTGTCCTACGGGCGTTGCGCATACGTACATGGCTGCGGAATCACTTGTGAAAGCGGCAAAAGAGAAACAAATCGAGCTGAAGGTCGAAACCCGCGGCGCGGTTGGCGTTGAAAATGAGATCACGGAACAGGAAATCGCTGAAGCGCATGCTGTCATCCTTGCGGCCGATACGGATGTGCTGGAATCCCGTTTTGCAGGAAAGCCGGTTGTAAAGGTCCGTGTTGCCCAAGCGATCAAAGATCCAAAAGGATTAATTGAACAAGCGTTAAATATGCAGGCTTCTGAACCTAATGATTATCTTAAGCAAGTAGATAAATCTAAAGCGGAACGCAGCTCTTCGCGAACAGGCGCTTACAAGCATCTGATGACCGGCGTTTCGGCGATGCTGCCGCTCGTTGTGGCGGGTGGATTGCTGATTGCTCTTTCCTTCATTTTCGGAATCGAGGCCTTTAAAGAAGAAGGAACGCTGGCAGCAGCATTGATGAGTATTGGCGGAGGCGCCGCTTTTGCACTTATGGTTCCCGTTCTTTCCGGTTTTATCTCGTTCTCTATTGCCGAGAAGCCTGGACTTGCTCCGGGATTGGTTGGAGGGATGCTGGCTTCCCAAATCGGCGCGGGCTTTATCGGCGGTATCGCGGCAGGCTTTTTGGCAGGTTACTTGTCGAAATGGTTGAAGCATTCCATTAAACTGCCTAAAAACCTGGAAGGCTTGAAGCCGATCTTATTGATTCCGTTAATTGCAACGGCGGTTACAGGCTTGTTGATGGTATTTGTTATCGGGGAACCCGTTAAATTTATTATGGACAGCTTGACGGAGTGGCTAAAGTCGCTTGGTTCTACAAATGCTATTCTATTAGGATTGCTGCTTGGCGCAATGATGGCCTTCGATATGGGCGGTCCGGTCAACAAAGCGGCTTATACCTTTGCGGTAGGGCTTCTGGCTAGTGATGTATTTGGCCCAATGGCAGCGGTGATGGCAGCGGGAATGACGCCTCCGCTCGGATTATGGCTCGCAACGATGCTGGCACCTAAAAAGTTCACGCAAGATGAGAAGGATGGCGGCAAATCCGCAGCCGTGCTTGGGATTTCCTTTATTACGGAGGGAGCGATTCCTTTTGCCGCTGGCGATCCGTTCCGTGTCATTCCGTCCCTAATGGTCGGCTCGGCTGTTACGGGAGCGCTATCCATGCTGTTTGGAGCAACACTGCGAGCGCCTCATGGCGGCATTTTCGTACTGCCGATTCCGAACGCAGTATCCCATTTGGGCTTGTACGCTCTAGCCATTCTAATCGGAACCGTCGTTACAGCCTTGATGGTAAGTATTTTGAAAAAACCGGTGAAACAAGAAGTAGCAGGAGGGGTTTAATATGAACGTAAGTACACTGCTGGACAAACAATCGATCTTAATTCCTTTGGATATTACGGACAAATCGGAATGCATGCAAGCAATGGTGGACGCTCTGGCGCAATCCGGATGCGTTACCGATAAGTCTGCCTATCTTGAAGCCGTTATGAACCGCGAGAAGACGGGTTCTACCGGAATTGGCTTTGGAGTAGCTATCCCGCATGGCAAATCCGCCGGAGTCAGCAAGCCCGGCTTAGCCTTTGCGAAGCTGGCGAAGCCGACAGACTGGGATTCGCTTGATGGAGAGCCCGTATCCGTTGCCTTTATGATCGCGGTACCGGAAGCAGCGGCAGGTAACGAGCATCTGCAAATTCTGATTGCAATATCGCGCAAATTAATTGATGAGGAATTCCGCAATAAACTGTTCGCCGTTCAGGATTCAGAGGAATTGATCGGCTTGCTGCAAACGATATAGAAGAAGGAAATGGAGAAAAATATGTTAACTACAGAAGTAACTATTCGTAATACGACGGGCTTTCATATACGGCCAGCACAATTGTTTACGGAGCAGGCGGCAAAGTTTCAATCACAAGTAAACATTTTGCTTAAAGATCAAGGAGTGAAAGTAGACGGCAAAAGCATTTTGGGACTCATGACGCTGGGACTTGCGCAAGGAAGCGTCATTGAGATTTCTGTCGATGGCCCTGATGAAGAGAAAGCGTTGGAATCGCTTGTGCAGCTGGTTGAAGGCGGATTTGGAGAGGTTTAACAACAGCGTGAAAACGGAGAGGAGGCCCGGGAGTTGAACATTCAAGGCTTAGGGGTTTCAGAAGGCATTAAAATAGGAAAAGCGTTTGTCTATTCGCCTGTGCGTCTGGAGGATGTCAAAGATCTCAAAACCGATGATCCGGACAAGGAAGCGGGCCTGCTTCATACCGCCAAAACGCTATGTTTAGCCGATTTGGACGCTTTAGTTGCACGGGCGAATGATATTCTCGGAGAAGAGAAGGCTGTTATTCTCAAAGGCCAGGTCAGTATGCTGAATGATCCTTCTTTTTTTCCGCCCATGGAGAAATTGATTCATAACGAAAAGTGGACGGCGGAAACGGCAGTCCGTATGGTGACGTTACAGACGGCTGGCCTATTCGAAAGCATGGCGAGTGAATATATGCGGGAACGGGCTGCGGATGTTCGGGATGTGGGCAGCAGGCTGCTCTCGTATGTACGGGGACGGCAGGGAAGCCAATTATCCGATATTCAGGAAGAAGTCATTATCGTCGCAGACGATCTGTCCCCCTCCGATACCGTTCAATTGGATAAGCAGTTCATACTTGGTTTTGTTACCCGAATTGGCGGCAAAACCTCGCATACGGCGATCTTGGCGAACTCATTGGGCATAGCGGCTATTCTGGGAGCAGGAAGCAGCATTGAACAAATTAAGGACGGCGATTTGCTCGCGATTGATGGGGCAACCGGCATTTGTATCGTAAACCCCGATATCGAGACGATTGAGGATGTGCGGGAGAAGATGCGTCTTCAAGAAGAATCCCGCCAACAATTGCTAGCCTATGCGGATAAAGCAGCGGTCACTGCAGATGGCTTTAAGGTCGAAATCGCAGCGAATATTGGAACGCCCGAAGAGGCAATCGGCCTGCTGGACACAGGAGCGGAAGCAGTCGGTTTGTACCGTACGGAGTTTTTGTTCATGAGCCGCAGCAGTATGCCGGACGAAGAAACGCAATTTCAAGCTTATAAATCTGTGGCGGAAGCGATGCAGGGACGTCCCGTCATTATTCGGACGCTCGATATCGGTGGCGATAAAGAGCTGCCTTATTTGGAGCTTCCTCATGAGCTGAACCCTTTTCTAGGCTATCGCGCGATTCGATTATGTCTCGATCGTCCGAATCTGCTGGTCACTCAGCTGCGGGCTATTCTGCGGGCCAGCGCTTACGGCAATCTCAAAGTGATGTTTCCGATGATTTCGGGGCTTGAAGAGTGGAGAAAAGCAAAGGGGATTTTCGAAGAGGTCCGGGAGCAGCTTCGTTCTGAGGCCGTCCTGATGGCGGATAAGATAGAAGTCGGCATTATGATCGAAATTCCGTCCGCGGCGCTTCAAGCCGACCGTTTCGCCAAGGAAGTCGATTTCTTCAGCATCGGCACGAATGACTTGGTTCAATACACGCTTGCCGTGGACCGAATGAACGAGAAGGTCTCATATCTGTACGATTACTTCCACCCGGCAGTCATTCGGCTCATCAAACAAGTAATTGACGCATCCGACCGACATGGCAAATGGACAGGCATGTGCGGAAGCATGGCCGGAGATCCATTGGCAGCGCCGTTATTAATGGGCTTGGGGCTGCATGAATGGAGCATGTCTCCATCCGCCACTCAAAAGATTAAGCGCCAAATTATCCATTTAACCCGCAGTGATTGTCAGGCGCTTGCCGAACGAATCCTGGATATGGATACGCCGGCAGAGGTTCGCAGAGCATTAGAGGCTTATCAAAAGTAACTGTTATCGTAAAATCATTCCAACAAAAGCACCGTGTATACAGCCTAAGAGCTGTTTATACGGTGCTATTTTTATTTAACATGGACAGGGGTTCATTTCGGTTAATCCACTATACAGACGATATATTCTCCGCGACCGTTTCCTGACTTGATAACACCTAAGTCCTTAAGTTTTGTAATATTCTTGGCAATACTTGAGGAAGAAGCTTCTAGAGTATTGTCAAACAATTGTCTATGAAATATCTCTTCGTCATCCATTCTGCTAATCAATTCGAACATTGTTTTTGCATGCCCTCTACCTAGCAATTCGCGAATATGTTTTATTCTATCGTAACGTTGCAGTTCTTTGAGAACCTTGGTAAGTGATGCATTGACGCACTCTAGATAAAAAACAATGAATGGTTTTAGGTTACCTTGAGTCGCAGCCATGAGTGTATCATAATAATCTTCGATTCTTTTATCAAAGAATTCTTCTACACTAAATGCATCCTTTATTGTGGCAAGGTCGTTGTGTATTAAACCAACCAAAGTAGAAAATGCCCTAGCTGTTCTTCCATTACCATCGGGAAAAGGATGGATGTAACCTATTAAATGATGAGTAATTCCAGAAATGATGAGGGGATGGAGCTTTTTATCAAGATTGGCATTTGTCGTCTCATATGGGTTTGTATATCCGGTTACACTAGTGTAAAGCCAAGAAAAGTAAGCCCGCATGAGGCGCGGAACTTCATTAAATGCTGGAGGTTGGTAACTGACATGCCCATCACCATCTTGAAGAGCTACCGGAATATTTCTATATCCTACTGGATAACCGGTTAAGTCGTTCATTAAAGTATATTGTATTTTTTTTAGTACAGGTTCATCCATGTCGGAAAAATCTTTGTTTGGATCTAAGCTATAAATATACTCATAAGTCTCAAAGACGTTTTTAACTTCGATTTGTGCTTTTTGTTTAATGGTCAGTGGATTCTTTTTGTAATTCTGATAAAGTTGTACTACCTCTTTGAACTCCAGTTTATTCTGCTCAATTTTGGTAGTAAAGTGTGCTGTTCTAACCATAGAGTTACGTAAGATAGTAGGCGTTAAGGGATGGCTTTTTAAACCGAGTCTTGCTAATGCCCCTATATTTCTCTCTGCCTCTAGGATGAGTTGTTGTATTTCATAATCAAAGGGATTGATATTCGGATGAAAGACTAATCTGTCTTCCGAAGTATCGAAGTGCTCATATGCAAATATATAAGTCATTTTTACACCGCCTTTTACACGTGAAAACCCAATTAAATCAATGGATTCATCTTATTTTTATTATACTCAATTACACCTATTATGTACATCTTTGGATGCTGTTAAACTAGCCCATTTATTCTTTTGAAAAGTTGCCATCATAAATGTAAGTTGATTATCTTTTTATACTCCTGCATGTGAAGTAATGGAGGAATATATGTTTGAAAGAGGGATTTTAGAATTTAAGAACTAAGCAGTTTCTTAAAACGATATTAACATCACACTCCGGCGAATTGTGGTTTTGCACAGCCACGGCTCGCCTCCACCATGTAAATCCGCAACCGCATGAGGTTGTGGATTTTTGCTTTCATGAGTCTATAATATTAAATATAAGGTGCACAAATATAATGAATATTTGTTTTATTCGTTAGGGAGCGTAAACGTGGAAAACATACAGCAAAAGTATGAAGAGGCTTTGGCGGAAATAGAAAAACTCAAACAGGAGATCAATTCCCTTAGGCACCATATAAGGAAGATTTCGCTGGAGACTAATTGGGTAATTCAGGGAAGTCAAGAAGACGGCGATGCAAATGTTGAAGTTATCCTGCCCGTGCAAGAATCTACTCCTTCCACAGTTCATCGTCTCTCTAACGTGGAAGCGAAACTGGCGTTGTATAAAAGTTATTTTCGCGGTCGAGAGGACGTCTATCCTATTCGCTGGAACGGGAAGAATGGCAAGTCAGGTTATTCACCGGTTTGCGGCAATGAATGGACAGCCGTCTGTCAGAAGCCAAAAGTAAAATGCTCAGTATGTACCCATCAGCGCTTCCTTCCAATAACGGATGATGTGTTATCCAGACACCTGGATGCACGCGAGGATCGAACGATTGGAATATATCCGATGTTAGAGGATGAAACTTGCTGGTTTTTGGCTATGGATTTTGACAAGAAGAATTGGAAAGATGATGCTCTTGCTGTTATGCAGGTGTGTAAGCATCATAATATCCCAGCGGCCTTAGAACGTTCCCGGTCAGGGAATGGAGGTCATATATGGATTTTCTTCATGGATCCGATTGCTGCCTGTTTGGCAAGGCAATTAGGCACTCTATTATTATCTTTAACGATGAGGCAAAGATATCAACTTACTCTGGATTCCTATGATCGATTATTTCCTAATCAGGACACCCTTCCCAAGGGGGGATTTGGTAATCTTATTGCCCTGCCGCTCCAAGGTGGACCACGTAAAAATGGAAATAGCACCTTCGTGGATGAGTCCCTTGTACCTTATGAGGATCAATGGCGTTTTCTCTATGAACTTGGGAAAATGTCCGAAAAGGATGTAATGCGTTTCATTCAAGAAAATCGCTCTGCAGATCAATATAGTGCGAATTTCTTGCACACTAGTGATGAAGAAGATCAACAGCCATGGGAGTCAAGCATTATAGCGGATTCTGAACAAATACCAGACTCCTTACCGCAGAATATTTCGGTCATCTTGTCGGACAGGCTATATATCGAGAAGAAGGATCTTACGCCTATCGTAATCCATCGCATTATGAGAATGGCGTCCTTCTCGAATCCGGACTTTTATAAAACACAAGCAATGCGTCTTTCCACTTACGGAAAGCCGAGAGTGATTTCTTGCGCAGAGATCCTTTCGCAATATATCGTGTTGCCAAGGGGATGTCTAAGTTCGGTTACTGATTTTATTCAAAAGAATCATTCATCTATTCAACTTGAAGATAATCGTTTTGCGGGTCGTTCTATCCAAGCTAAGTTTGTTGGGCAACTAACGACATTACAGGACACTGCAGCTCGCTCGATTCTAGTGCACGATACTGGAGTTCTATCGGCGGCCACAGGATTTGGAAAAACAGTAGTGGCAGCAAGTATTGTTGCAAATCGAAAGGTAAACACCCTTATTCTTGTTCATCGCAGAGAACTAATGGAGCAGTGGAAAGAGCGGTTTCAAACATTTTTAGACATGCCAAAAGGATCGATTGGAACAGTCGGGGGCGGCAAAGATAACCGTACGGGGATAGTTGATATAGCCATCGTACAAAGCTTGAATTATAAGGGCATGATTAAAGAGTATGTAAGTGATTATGGACAAATTATTGTGGATGAGTGCCATCATGTCTCAGCGTTCAGCTTTGAGCAGGTGCTTAAGCAAGCTAAAGCGAAATTTATATTCGGGCTTACTGCGACACCGAAACGACAAGATGGCCAAGAGGCGATTGTAGCGATGCAGCTTGGTCCCATTCGAATGAGAATCGATACGAAGATGCTAGGCAACGTTAGAGGCTTTACTCTAACGGTTATTCCTCGATATACGATGTTTCGAATGCCTGCCGGCACTACATCTTCTGATATTCAAAATGTGTACCAGAGTCTTGTAGCGGATGAGGAACGAAATACGATGATTTTTGATGATTTGCTTAAATGTTTGGATGACGGCAGGTCACCTTTGTTGCTAGTCGAGCGCACGGTGCATGCTGAATATTTTGAGCAAAGATTGAAGGGTTTTGCGAAAAATGTAATTGTTCTGCGCGGAGGAATGGGGAAGAAGCAAAGGGAGGCAATCCGCGAGAAAATGGCGAGCATTCCGAATGATGAAGAACGAATTTTCATTGCGACCGGGAAGCTTATTGGCGAGGGCTTCGATGATCCTAGATTGGACACCTTGTTTCTGGTTCACCCGATTTCTTGGTCGGGGACTTTGCAGCAATATGCTGGCAGGCTGCACCGCGCCCATATCAACAAAGAGGAGGTCAAAATTTTTGACTACGTTGATCTCCAAGTTCCTGTTTTGATGAGCATGTACAAGAAAAGAGTGAAGGGCTATCGCAAAATGGGTTATCGAGGTGCAGAGCTGCTATGAGTTGAGTTTATCTTTTTTTGACGACTTGGATGTACAAGTTATTCAAGGAGCGTACAAGCTGCGGGCTACCGCTGCTGTACGCTCCTTTTATTTTTACTCCTTATGGGTCTTAATGTTTTTTTAGCCGGTCCTTCGAGCACGTCGTCCTTATACGAGAATCGGGAACCGTGGCACGGACAGTCCCAGCAAGCCAATAAGCGAGCGTTAATGCCGGTAATGCCGCCGCCGACGACGCATACGTCGATATCAACGTCGGACGACAGCGGCTCGAATGACGGCTGTTCAGTCGAAGTGAGCCAGAATGATGATGGCTGCTCGGGTAGCCCAGACGGGGATATCCGTTGATTGTTGTCCATGGATTGTAAACTCCCAATAGTGTATTTTTTCACTATTATTCTGTTACCCAATATTATTATGGGGAATTAGAGAAAGGAGAGGGAGCGAGGCCAGTCGTAGGCGTGTTGCCTTTATATGTGCAGGATTTAATACTTACAGATCAAGGATCACTATAACTCGAATTTAACTTTTGTGCGATTTTTTTTACAAAATATCGATTTCCAGTATGTAATTCATGTCGTGCTTATTTTTATTTATTGAATGATTAAGTATGATAGCATTATCACGTATGTATTCGAGGGTGAATCTCATGCAGCTAACTATATTCAAATGGAAACTAAAGCTAACACTATTTATAAAATTTGTAGCATTGCTTGTCATTTTCCAAGGAATTATTATTACCTTGAACGGCAACTCCCATCGGGTAAGCGTTCAAGTCATCGAACAGGACATTCGCACATCCTATTATAACCAATTGCTCTTCTTCATGTCTCAAGTAGAAAATCAGGTAGATCAGCTGGCGGTCAATGTGTTGGAACTAGAAGAGGATCCCACGATAAGGCAATATTTGAATTCATCCATATCGGAAGATTTATTTGATGCGAATAAGCTTAGGTTAGATGTTCTTCAGAAAATTAAGCTGCAAAGCGCATCTACCAACTGGCCTATTGATATTTCAATCTATTCTTTATCGAGAAAAGAAGTCATATCGACAAAAGCAGGAGTGAGTTATGACGAACCTGTTGGATCGCTGGCAGAAGAGCAGGGAGAACGAGTATGGCGATATAAAAAAGAAAATGGGCAGAGCTCCGGTTACTTCTATACGGATCGCATAGGCGGTCAATATTTAATTGAGGCTCGATTTCCCGATACGTATATTCGAAATATGATTGACAACTACACGCAGGACCCCAAGCGTACGACCCTATTGTATCACTCTTCATTCGGTTTCATTGGGGCGGGCGATGAGGCTCAGCCTTACCTTGAACAAAGCTGGAGAGAGCAAGAGCCTGTTCTAGGCAGCCGTATTATCGAAAGTGATAAGCAGCCTATACTTGTAAGCACTGTAAAGACCGAAAGCCTAGGCTGGTACTTAATCGATTACATTCCGTTATCCGAAGTCGTTATGCCTATTCAAGAGAGCCGGAATTTTTTTATATTAGGTACGGTGACCTTGCTGCTCTTGGGTATTATGATCGCGCTGCTCGCATACCGACAAGTACAGACTCCGATTAATCAACTCATGTTAAAAATAAAAGACATTCGTACAGGCAAATATGCTTCCCGATTGGATTCGAATCGGAAAGATGAATTTGAAGCTGTATTTACGGGGTTTAACAGTATGGCCAATCGGATCCAGGAATTAATTGAAACCGTTTATGAAGAAAAGCTGCGCACCAAGGAAGCGGAACTCAAGCAGCTGCAATCGCAGATCAATCCGCATTTCCTATATAATTGTCTATTCTACATTAAGAATATGGCAAAGCTAGGTGCTGAGGAAGAGGTGGTCGCAATGGCATTGAACCTCGGAGAGTATTATCGCTATACGACAAGACTGGAGAATCCTATGGCAACGCTGGAAGAAGAGCTGCAGCTTGTACGAAACTACTTAACGATTCAATCCATGCGGGCGAAGCGGTTCCAATACGAAATTCAAATCGATGATGGTTTGCTCCCATTTCAAATACCAAGACTGTTGATTCAGCCTCTTGTGGAGAATGCGATTATCCATGGAGTCGCTCCTAAAGAGGACGGCGGCATGATTCGAATAACCGGAACCTTTATTCCGGGAGGCTTCTTGCTTCGGGTTGAAGATGCAGGAATTGGAATGAACAACATGCAATTGGAGAAGCTGGGCGCCAAGATGAAACAGCCGTTGTCGGAAGAATCGGGATACGGGATATGGAATACGCATCAAAGGGTAAAGAATATTTTTCATGAAGGTTCAGGACTGGAATTTGAAGCATCGGAGTTAGGCGGGCTTCTAGTTACCATTCGTTGCATTGTACATCAAGAGGAGTGAAGCAATGTTAAGTTTGCTTATCGTAGATGACGAATCGTCAGTTGTGGATACATTAGCGTATACAATAGATTGGGAACAGCTTAATATCGATACGGTGTATAGGGCATATTCGGCTAATGAAGCGCTGCAGTTGATGACGATGCATTCAATTGATATTATGATCGCCGATATTTATATGCCCGGTATGTCGGGAATTGAGCTCATCGAGCAAGTGTATAAGCACCACAAGCATGTAAAATCGGTATTGTTGTCCGGATATGCTGAGTTTCAATATGCGAAGCAAGCGATGGCCTTCAATGTGTACGACTACTTGCTTAAGCCGGCAAGCGACGAAGAGGTTCTAAGAGTAATTGGAAGAGTAGCGCAGCAAGTGAGACAGGAATGGCAGGAAGTGGTTTCCCATGATCGGGTTGTTCATACGTTAAAAGAAAGCCTGCCGGTGCTGAAAGACAAGCTGTTGAACGAATTGCTCGTCATTCAGCATTCCAAGGAGTCGTTAACCCATTTGCTCGATTTGTACGAAGTGCCGTTTCAAATCGGAAATTCGATTAACATCATGTTAATTCGGCTGGAGGAAAGCTTTGCTGAATATAACGACAGAGATATTTATTTGCTCGAATATGCCATTATGAACATTGCTGACGAGGTATTTAAGGATTCTTTCAAGCTCTGGTCCTGCAGAGACTCGAATAACTACCTCGTCATATTAGCGCAGGGAAGAACGGCCCTATCGCAAAGTGAGGAAGCCAAAAAAATGGAGTCGCTCTCCCTTCAATTGCAGCGTAATATCGGTCTTTATTTGAAAAGGGTGGTTTCGATTCTCTTAAGCAGGAGCGGAATATTCCCGGATGATATTTATTCCTTATACAGTCATCTGATTAACCTGGTAAGGAGCCGGCTTGGCAACGAATCGGGCTGCTTTATTCCCGGGGATATCCCGGAAGCCGAACTGGAATTTCATCCCGTGCATCTTCTTCATGAAACGCCGACATTTCACCATTTGCTAGACAGCCATCAGTGGGATGCGTTCACCTTGAAGTTGGATCAAGTATTGAATACGCTTAAGCAGCAATCCAATTTATCTGAGGAGCATGTTCAAGAGGCCAATATGGTTATAACCGGCGCATTTTATCATTATGCGCATAAACATAACCGGCTGCTTAGCGAGCTGGTAGGAAGCGCTGATATTCTTGACCGTACGGTGCGCTCCGTGCATCATTTATCGGAATGGGCGTATTTTGTCTTAGACAAAATCAAAACAAACGCTTTGGTGGAAAAGAGAAGCTCCAAGGAAAAATTAATATGGAAAGTTAATGATTATATTGCTAGAAATATTGGAACAATCTCTTTGCAAACGATTGCGGATGCCGTATATTTGCATCCGGTGTATTTGTCACGTCTCTATAAAGCGGAGACGGGACAGAGCATAAGCGATTACATCCATGCACAACGTATGGAGAAAGCGGCGCATATGCTCAAACAAGATTCGGTTCGAATCTATGAAATATCAGAAAGCTTGGGATTTAAGAATGCGGCGTACTTTAGCAAGGTGTTCAGGGAGCAATTCGGAATGACGCCGCAGGAATATAGAGATCAAATTTAAGCGGAGTGGAAGTGAGCAAGATGATTACAATATATGATATCGCTAAGCGGGCAGGGGTCTCATCGGCAACGGTCTCCAGGGTCATTAATGGACGTCCGGATGTAAGCAGGAAAACACGTGCCTTGATTCTAGAGATTATGGATGAACTAGGTTATCACCCGAATGCAACGGCAAGGGGGCTTGCCATGAAGAAGTCCAAGATGATTGGCGTGTTTAGTCATGATCATCTTCATTCCGGACTGGTGCATCCTTTCCTGCAGGATGTGTTATCCAGCTTTCAGCATATCGTTGGAGCGAAAGGCTACGACTTGCTGATCTTTACGAACGATAACACAGATGCGATCGAGGAAAATCATTTTGAGATACGCGCTAGACAGCGGGATGTAGACGGGATCCTTCTATTCGGCATTGCCAGAGACGACAAGCAGCTCGAACAGCTTGTCAAAAGCGGAATACCGTGTATTTCCGTCGATTTGGACGTATATGGCCCGAGGGCGGGATACGTAACAACGGATAATGTAGCGGGCTCCATTATGGCAGTTCAACACTTATATTCGCAGGGTCATCGGCAAATTGCGTTTATTGCAGACATCTTCAACAGCAAGCCGGGGCAAGACCGATTTAAGGGCTTTCAGCAAGCGATGCGGTCATTAGGCTGCAAGATTAACCCAGGCTGGATTACGCATGCCGATTTTAGCGAAAACGGAGGCTGCGAGGCGGTAAATAAGCTGATTGCCTCCGGAAGTATGCCGACAGCGATTGTTTGCGCAAGCGACTCTATGGCTATTGGAGCCAAGAATGCGCTAGAGGAATACGGCTACGAAATCGGCAGAGGCATTTCCATCGTTGGGTATGACGATATATTAGCCCTGAATTACATTAAGCCAGGCATTACGACAATAAGGCAAAATCGTAACGAGTTGGGAAGAGCGGCTGCTCTCGCATTGCTTGAGCTCATCGATAATGAAAATGCCGTTCCGCAAATCATTCTGGTCCCGCCGGATATCGTCATTCGGCAAAGTGTGGAAAATCTCAATCCATAATCGTAACCGGTTACGGAAATGGACGGGAAAGTGTTATCAAATTCGTAGAAAAGTTGATAAAGAGTTATTTAGGCTTTACCGATTACTGATTACAATAAAAGTACATCGCAGGACACGTATGAAAATGATGATTTAACGAATCAGTTGCATAATGCTGCAGGTTGTGCGGCGGACATTCGTTATTTTCGTAACCGGTTACGAAAAATCTGCGATTACCTAAACCAAGAATCAGAATCGGGGGAACCGAGATGGGGAAAAAGAGAGCAAGTCTGACACTTCTAGTAATCATGGCATTGATGAGCACGCTCCTGGCGGCATGCGGCGGATCCAACAATGAATCCGGCACTAAAGCAAACCAGACGGAGAAATCGGCAGAGGGCAGCAATACTTCGGATGCAGGAAAGAAAGAGGACGTCACCTTAACCGCATGGATTATGCCAAACAGCCCTAAGCCGGAAGAAGAATTCATGGAGCTGGTTAAGCCCTATCTGGAACAAAATCCGAATGTGAAAATTAAAGCGACGGTATTGGACTGGGGCTCAGCGTGGACCAAAATTACGACAGCGGCAACAAGCGGCGAAGGTCCTGACTTGCTTCAATTGGGAACGACTTGGGTGCCTGCGATTGCAGCGATGAACGGTATTGAGGATCTAACCTCCCGCATTGCCGATGTAGGCGGCGAAGAAAGCTATTTGCCGGCAAGCTGGAATACGACAAAAATTGACGGAAAACCAGAAGTGTACGGCGTTCCTTGGTTTGTAGACGCAAGAGCGATGTTCTACAGAACGGATGCATTCGAGAAAGCTGGCGTAGATCCGAAGACGGCGTTTAAAGATTGGGACAGCCTCAAGGAAGCTATGAAGAAGCTGAACGGCGTCGAAATCGCTGGGAAGAAGATGGCGGCATTCGGCCTCTCCGGCAAGAATGACTGGAACGTGCCGCATAATATTTTCCCTTGGGTTTGGGCAGCGGGCGGAAAAATATACACCGATGGAAATAAGGAAGCGGCGTTCAATAGCGCGGAAGCCTTGAAGGGCGTTATGTATTATACAGGACTGGCGCATGAGGGGCTTGTTGACAAAACCTCCCTGGAGAAGAACTCCGCTCAGGTCGAATCCGACTTCGCCGAAGGCAAATCCGCAATCATCGTTTCAGGCGCATATATGGTGAAGAATTTGAACACGCCTGCAGATAAAGGCGGTATGGGCGATAAGGAAGCTGCGAAAAACTTTGCGGTAGCTCCGCTGCCGGCGGGTCCTGCTGAGCAATCCACCTTTATTGGCGGCAGCAACTTGACGATCTTTAAAGGATCCAAAAATAAAGATGCGGCTTGGGATGTGATCAAGTATTTGTCCACGGATGAGGCTCAATTGAATTACTCCAAATTTACGGGCAACCTGCCTGGTAAGAAGTCGGTTATCGATTCTCTCGGGGCAGACCCTAACTTTGCTTCATTCGTTGAAGCGACGAAATATGGCAAGTCTTACCCTTCCATCCCGCAATGGGGGCCGACGGAGACTGCTCTTGTCAAATATTTCGGAAACATCTGGGACATTGTAGCTGGTGTCAGCGGAACCTATAGCGAAGCTTCTGTACAGGAGCAACTGAATGCCGCTGCGAAGGAAGTTAACGCAATTCTGAATCAATAAAGAGTATAGGATGATTCTATTGTGTGCTATCGGGCCTATTGCCTGATAGCACACTTCATTAGAGGGAAGGGATACATTTGGAAACGAGAACAGCAACAGTTAATACTCCCCACAAGAAAACGGTTGGACAAAGGTTCAAAGCTAGTTTCAAGGAGCATCGCTTTGCGTACGGACTAATTCTCCCTACGCTTCTATTCATGATAATGGTGCATGCGATTCCTGTTGTACAAGGGATTTGGATGTCGCTGCTGAAGCTAAACCAATTTACGTTAGGCGAGTACCTCAAGGCGCCATTTATCGGAATCCAGAACTATTCCGAACTTCTATTTAATGAAAATAATCCCGTAAGACAGGGATTGGGATATGCCATTCGCAATACGGCAATATACACCGTTGTGGTCACTTTTACGGTTATGGTTATTGGATTATTTGTAGCGATGCTGCTGAATAGAGAGTTCCCAGGCAGAGGAATTGCGAGGGCGGCAATGCTGCTTCCTTGGGTCGTTCCTTCTTATGTTGTAGGCATTCTATGGGGATTCATGTGGCAGAAGGAAGGTATTATCAATCATATTCTTGTCGATATTCTGCATTTGATGGATGATAAGCCCTATTGGCTAATCGGTCCGAACACAATCTGGGCCATTGTTATACCATCTGTATGGAGAAGCTGGCCGTTCCTTATGATTGTATTCCTCTCTGGACTGCAAACGATTAATGACGACCTTTACGAAGCCGCTAGAATTGATGGGGCAGGAAAGGTCAGACAGTTTTGGAACATAACCCTGCCGCTTCTAAAGCCGATCATTGCTGTTCAACTCTTGTTCCAAATCATTTATAACGTTTATTCCTATAACATTGTTGCTATGATGTTCGGAAATGGAGCAGGATACCCAGGCGAATGGGGCGACTTGCTAATGACAGCACTTCAAAGGCAGACGTTTGGCTATTGGTCGTTCGGCGCCGGAGCTGCAGCCTCGTTCTTGCTAATGCTAGGTATGCTTGTCATTGTCGGTATTTGGTACCGCATCTTTAGATCGGAGTTGAGAGCTGAATGAGTAACCGGATGAGCGCCCGAATAAAGAAAAAGTCCGGGTATTATGTATTAAATACGATCACTTGGCTAATTGTAGCCATTATGATTTTTCCTATTTACTGGATGGTTAAAATCTCATTGCACTCTAACAATGAAATTTTGGATGGAATTACTGGCTTCAGTATTCCAAAGCCGCAATGGTCGAACTATGTTGACATGTGGAAGAATATTAACTTTGCCGATTTCTTCTTGAATAGTTTAATCATTTGTACGTTGACGATGATTCTATCCTGCATGTTTGCAGTTATGGCGGGGTACGCGCTTGCCCGCTTTAAGTTCCCAGGCTCGGGGACTTTCGGAATGAGCATTATTGCAACGCAGATGATTCCGGGCATTATGTTCCTGTTGCCGATCTATCTTATGTTCCTCGCGATCAAGGAGACGATTGGACTTCCCATGATCGATACGTACTGGGGGATGGTGCTTGTTTATACCGCATTCTATACGCCAATGAGCATATGGATCATGCGCAGCTTCTTCGTGGCCATTCCTAGGGATTTGGAAGAATCGGCATTGATCGACGGATGTACGAGATTCCAAGCGTTCGTAAAAGTCATCCTCCCTCTGTCCTTCCCGGGAATTATTGCTACGTGCGTATATGTCTTCTTAACCGCTTGGGATGAGCTTTTATTCGCCTGGGTACTGACAACAACAGCAGATGTGCAGACGATTCCGGTAGGGATCCGACTATTCGTTGGTCAATACAATAACCGATACGATCTTCTGATGTCGGCAGCGACTGTAGTTACCGCGCCTATCATTATCACGTTCTTCTTAACGCAGAAGTATTTTATTCGGGGCATGACGGCTGGTGCGGTTAAAGGCTAGTTTACAGTTTATTCGTTTTGGAAAGGTTGGATGATGGAAATGAGTGAAAAACAATTCCCGCCTGGATTTATATGGGGAACGGCAACAGCTGCGTACCAGATTGAAGGAGCAGGCTCGGCGGATGGAAGGACGCCTTGTATTTGGGATGAATTTGCGGCTATTCCCGGAAAAGTATATGAAGCTCATAATGGAGACGTAGCCTGCGACCATTATTACCGCTACAAGGAAGACATCAAGCTGATTGCGGAGCTGGGCTTTAAGGCTTATAGATTCTCAATAGCTTGGCCGAGAATTTTTCCTGAGAAAGGGAAACTGAATCCCAAAGGTATTGAGTTCTACTCGAATTTGATTAAAGAACTAAAGAAATATAATATAGTACCGTCTGTTACGATCTATCATTGGGATTTGCCTCTTTGGGTTCACGAAGAAGGAGGATGGACAAATCGACAAACGGTCGAATATTTCAAGCAATTTGCAGCCGTGCTGTTTGAGCATTTCGGTGAAGAAATTCCGATGTGGATTACACATAACGAGCCTTGGTGCGCATCGTTCCTTAGCTACGGATTAGGAGTGCATGCTCCAGGGCATACAGACTGGCAGGAAGCAACAGCTGCGGCGCACCATATCCTGTTATCCCATGGCGAGGCAGTACGAATGTACCGGGAGAAGGGGTATAAGCATCAGATCGGCATCACATTGAATCTGACGTATCAAGATCCGGCGACAGACAGTGAAGACGATCGAATGGCTGCATGGAGATCCGATGGATTTACGAACCGCTGGTTTATGGATCCTGTCTTTAAGGGCCGGTATCCGGAAGATACGATGGAAATGTTCAAGAAACACAACGTTTCTTTCGAATTTATCCATGAGGGAGACTTAGAGCTGATAAGCATCCCTTGCGATTTTCTCGGTATAAATTATTATACTCGGAACATTGTCCGGAATAATCCGGAGGATCTATTCTTAGGAGGAGCTTCGGTAAGAGGACCGGGAAGCCATACGGATATGGATTGGGAAGTTTACCCCGAAGGTCTGTATGACCTGCTGACTCGATTGAAAGACGAGTATACGGATCTGCCTATCTATATTACCGAGAACGGGGCCGCCTATGCAGACCAGGTCGTAAACGGCGTCGTAAACGATGAGGAACGTATTGAATATTTCCGTCTTCATCTTAATGCTGTCGGCAAATTTATAGAGGAGGGCGGCAAGGCAGCGGGATATTTCTGCTGGTCATTTATGGACAACTATGAATGGGCCTTCGGATATTCCAAGCGATTTGGCATCACATACGTCGATTATGAAACCCAGGAGCGTATACCGAAACAGAGCGCATACTGGCTTAGATACGTGATGACGAAAAATGCGATTTCATAATTTGTGAGATAAAAAAAAGCCGTTTGCGACTATCGCAAACGGCTTTTTTCTGAACCTTGGATTATGACTGCTTATCGGCGCCGGACGGGATTTCGTCTTTGAATGGAGTAAACTTCATCCCCTCATATTCTGCGGTAATTGGAGATCCTCCGTCATAGGCTCCGAGCCATTCATCGACACCCGTGCCATTCCAAAGATTCATCATAATTTTACCTGGCGTTACAGGCAAATTCTCTGTTGCTGTATGAACAAGCTGACCGTCGATATACCACTTGATCGAATCCGTTCTCCATTCGAATGCGTAGTCATGGAATGCTTCGGAAGCATCGAATCCGAGATCGATCATCTTCTCATGTCCGCCTACGCCATTCGTGTAATAATTGAGCTGAACCTTCGTGGTATCTTTCCCTAGAAACTCGATATCGATTTCATCCCAAGCTGTGCCAAAGGAAGGGCCGGTATAAGTAAAGAAGGAGGATACGATGCCTATGTTCTTGGCAGCTTTCATACGAACTTCATATTTGCCATAGTGGTAAGTATCATACGTCTTATATTCCGAACAAAGCGATTCACCCGAATCCGTCTTCGTTAGATTCAGCTTCATGGCGTTGTCCATGAATTGAATTTGGTCTGCCGACCACGTACAACCAAACGGATTGCCGTTGCCGTAACCGTTCGATTTTTCCCATTGCTCAACATTTTGCTCCTTAAATGACTGAACCCAGGTTTCGGCCGAGGATTCCGAGAGTGAATTCTCCGGTGATTGTTCTTTCGCCGAGCATCCTGCAACAAGCAATAAGAGTACTCCCAACCATGCAATTGACCTTCTTTTAAACATCTCTTCACTCCTAGTTATAAGTATATACTTATCCTAGGGGATAGGCTTTGGCACTAACAGAGCAAACATTTAACATAAGTAATAAATTATTTACTAATTGGCACCGTGGAGCTATACCACTGGTTTACTTCCTGTTCGATCTGCATGCCCCCGTTTGCAGACCAGCGGCGAACAAACTCATCGAAGAAAGAAATATCCTTTTTGCCGTATAAAATCTGAAGATAAGTCTCATGCTCCATCTGAAGAAGCTGCTCCCATTTCTCCTTCATGGTTGGCGTAGGCGGCCCCCAAAACTCCGTTGGTTTTCTGCGGGGCAATTGGGAAATCAGCGCTTGTTTTTCTTCACGCGCTACATTTTCGTACCATCTGGATGGGATTCTAGCGCCATCGTAAGTGAGCGTATACGCAGAAACATGGACGTAGCCGCCAGGAATGAGAGTTCGGTCTGCCGTTGGCTTTCCATTGACAACGGTATAGTCATAATCTTCTGCAAGGCCATACTGGTAGCTGCCTTTCCCCATGCCCTGATTTTCGAATAAATAGTTCATGTAGGTGAATAACAGTTCAGGTTTGGCCATGTTCTTATTGATGAGTATCGCGCCATTGCGAGGCGGATTTGCTCTATAGTAAGATGTGGGGGCAGGACCTTCCGGCAGAGGGACAGCTATTATGTTGGCATCCGGATTGTTCAGCTTTAGGCTGTCCAGCGGCCAGTAACGCATCCAGTGAGGGCCAACGATAACACCGGCTTTACCTTGTGAGAATAAGGTAGCTGCCATTTCCTCATCCTGCCACATGGCCTCATCGGCAAAATATCCGGCAGATTTCCACTTTGTGAGTGTCATTAATCCTTGTTTCGCTTGCTCTTGAACGGAACCGTAGGACAGGTGTCCGCGTTCCACTTTGTTCCACTGGGAAGGAAGTGTCCCGTACATGCCGAAAACCCAGCTAATATCCGACATCCATGTATTGAATGAATGCTGCAAACTTACGGCGAGACCATAGGTGTCGTTCTTGCCGTTCCGGTCAGGGTCGCGATTCGTAAATGCGTCGAGGACTTCTTCAATTTCAGGCAAGGTTTTAGGAACGTCCAATCCTACATTTTTGAGCCAATCCTCCCTGATCCACATGATGGTATCGGAATTGTAATTATAATCGAGGATAGGGATTGCATAACGTTTCCCGTTGCGTATATAGGGATACCAGACGGAAGGGTCCTCTTGGAGGGCATCTTTCCACACCGGAGAGGCGTATTGGTCGATTAGTTCATCGACAGCCATAAACTGTCCGGAATCGATTAAGTCATGCACAATATCGGTTCTGACAGGGACGATATCGGGCATTTTCTTGCCGTTCAAGAGATGAAGCTTGAGTTTAGTCGTAAATGTGCTGTCAGGGGCTGTCCATAAATAATGGATATCGATTCCGAGATGTTCCCGCACCCACCGGAGATGCACGTTGTCTTCAATACGCTCCCCGTTCTTGAATTGAAGTGAAGGACTCAAACTGAATACGGTCGTCAATGCAGGTACCTGCGGTTGGTCCGATGGACGATTGCTGCTGGACAAGCGAGAATAAGAATAAGAGATAACTAACGTAAGTAGTACGGCAGCTATGAGTGTGATCGTGAGCTTGACCAAATTTCTTTTCATATATAGCCCCCCCTACTATTGTAGCATGGGCTACACAGGTATTGTATGTACTTTTATAAACATCTAAGTTTGACTCAACCTCATAATTCCTTCCGAGTCATGTTCATGATATGCTAGGGGACGAATAATAAAAAGAGGCGGGATTTCCATGCAAACTTTCGTTATGCTCGGCAGTATTATGATGGCTTTGGCTGTCGCCTTCGGCGCGTTCGGCGCACATGCGCTCAAAAGCAAGCTTGCCCCTGACAAGCTAAAGGTGTACGAGGTCGGCGTACTCTATCACATCGTGCATGCGCTAGGCTTGATTCTCATCGGGTTGCTTTCCAATAATTACCCGGGAGAACAGCTTATCCTAACAGCAGGCTGGTTTTTGGCAGCGGGAATTATTTTGTTCTCCGGCAGCTTGTATGTTCTGAGCCTTGTAAGAGCGCGATTTCTTGGTCCCATAACACCGCTAGGCGGACTGTCCTTCATGATCGGATGGGTGCTCGTCGTTATTGGCGTATTGTAGTTCCTAATATATTGGGGGTGTCCCATAAGTCATTAAAATGACGATGGGATCCCCCCTGTTTTATTTAGGTTAAACAGCAAACTGCACATTTCGTATTATTAGGTCAACCAGAATGTTCTGGTTGGCCTTTCTTTATGGCCGTTATACGATGGCGGTAGCCGTGAGAACGTCTGCACATTTGGGGCTATACCCCGTCATTTAAACTGTTCTCCCATTGCTACCATTGATCATGTTTGAGCTGGTAAAGGCAACGACCTCGCATCACAAGCGAAGCTATGGGTTTGGAACCATCGTGGGATTACGGCTAACCGAGGATTCCGCCGGTTTCTGCTTCGAGGCTTGCCGAAAGTCGGCCTAGAGGTCGGGTGGCTTTCATTTGCCCATCATTTGCTGAAGAAAGCTGCAAAGGATAACAATCTAAAAATAGCGTTGCAGGTCCGCAACGCTATTTTTATGAAATTCAACTTTTTTAATTTACTGATGCGAGCCATTTCTCAAGCGAGCGAACCTCTTTTGAGACGGCCCCTTTGGGTATTTTACGACGCCATTATTGTGATAGTTCCTTCTGGGGCATTGCACGACGAGCGCGATTTCTCAATAAAACGATAGCACAAGCGCCCGCGATCAAACTGGCAATGCCGACGAGATAAAACGATTGTTCAAACCCTTGGAGGAACATATCCGGCGCTATTTCGGGATTAGAGGCGCTGCTGCTGTGTTGAGAGACCAATGTGCCCGACAAGGCAACGCTGAAAACCGCGCTTAACTGCCGAAATGTGTTCGTGACGCCATATGCGGCGCCAACGCGTTCGGGCGGAACTGCCTCAATTAGTGCGATGGTCGATGCCGCTCCGATCAACGAAACGCCGATGCCGATGAGTGCAAGAGCCCAGCCGTACGTAAGGTAACTGCTCCCTTCTTTTAGTGCCGTAAGGGCGATAGCCCCGACTCCTACCATGAAGGTCCCCCAAATAATGAGCTTTAAATATCCGAATCGGGAAGCGATCATACTCCCTGCGAACGAAGCGACCATAATGCTGACCGTTAGAGGCAAAAACCGAATGCCTGTCTCCAGGGCAGAATAATGATTGATCGTTTGAAGGTATAGCGTCAATAGAAAGATGACGGTGTACATTCCGAAAAAGCCAAAGTAATTAACGGCGCATGCGACATTGAAAATTCGATTTCGAAAAAAATCGAGCGGGATTAACGGTTCCTTGCACCTAAGCTCCCAAAGCACAAAAAGACACAAGCAAATGATAAACGACCCAATAGCGAGCAAAATAGGAGGAGAGCTCCAGCCTAATGAGTTGCCCTCAATGCAGGCATAAGTGATCGCGGCGATTCCGGCAATAAACAGAATTTGCCCAGGGATATCCTGCTTCTGCTTTCGTTTCGTTCCCGTTTCTTTTAGGGAAAGAAACAAGACAATTGCGGCCAAACATCCAAACGGTATGTTGATCCAAAAAATACTTTGCCAGCCGAAATGCTCGACCAGGAACCCTCCTGCGACAGGGCCCGCCGCTAAGGCGAGTCCGCCAACGCCTGCCCAAATTCCAATTGCCTTTGCTCTTGCGGCAGGCTCGTGATAAATCCCTCTAATGATAGCCAATGAGACGGGAATCATCATCGATCCTGTTATGCCTTGCAGAGCTCTTCCTAGCCATAGAATGCCAATCGAAGGCGCAAACACGCAGAGCAGTGAAGCGAAAGTAAACCCTATTAAACCGGTAACGAACACTTTTTTATGACCGTAACTGTCACCGAGGTTCCCGGCTGTCAGGATAAGACAGGCAAACGTAATAGTATAGGCGTCAATTACCCACTGCAAACTGGATATGCCGACTTGCAAATCATCGCTTATGGAGGGAAGAGCGACATTGACGATCATCGAATCCAAATAAACCATAAAGATGCCAAAGCAAATAAAAAGCAATATGATGCTCCGGTTGTGAACCGGAGCTTGTGCCGCCTTCATGCCGATCATCCTTTCTTACAGCCATTATTTCTGATCCGGCAGCAATCGTGTTGCTATTCCAATGCGATTCCAGCTATTAATGGTGTTAATGGCCATAATCAGCACCATGAATTGCCGTTCATCAAATTGTTTCCTTACCTGCTCATACACTTCATCCGGCACTCCTGCTTCGGCTATAAGCGTCACAGCCTCGGTTAATGCCAGCACAGCACGCTCTTTCTCGCTGTAGAAGGGGACTTCTCTCCATACGGATAGCAAATAGAGACGCTGATCGGATTCGCCTAATTTCATTAAGTCTCTTGTATGGGAGTCCATGCAGTAAGAACAGCCGTTTATCTGGGACGACCGTAATTTGATCAATTCATATAGCGTTTTATCCAGTCCGCTTCCTTTTATAAACTCTTCTAGCTTTAACATCGTTTCGGTCGCTTCTGGGCAGGCTTTGTAATAATCAAATCGTTTATTCATGTTAATCTCCTCGTTTCGCATCATTTTTGGTCAATCATCTTTGAGACAATTCATGGCAGAATTTTGTGACAAAAATGACCGATTTGAAAAAAATAATACTGCCATCAGAAATGACGATTATATATAAAACACCACATCCGCCCGCGAATGTGGTGTTGTTCGTTTGTTATTTAGTGAGAGACAGGAAGTCACTTGGTTGACTAAAGGGTGCTGCAATCTCTTGATTAATCATGTTGAGCCGGTTTTGCTAGTCCGTTCAATTTTCCGCTCTTTATCTTTTCAACATCCACCATTCTTCCATTAAGCACAACGGAAGGAATGGACTGAATGCCGTATGATCTCGCTATATCTTTGAGCTCGGCAGTAACATTGCTTTGAGTTAGATCATACACGACAACTTCACATTTGGAACAAGCAAGTTCCTTTACCTGCTTGAGTAAATCTTCACATAAATAAGTGTCTGCAGTGAAAACTTCGATCTTAGCCATTTTTCACTCTCCATTGGATAAGGTTTGGATAATGAGGCAGTCGTTTTTTGAGGGATCGCGATCTGAATGAGATCGATCGACCACCAGCTCTAAAATGGATTTGAACTTGTTCAGTTGTTCGATTTTTTCTTCAATTCTGTGGATTTTATCAATAGCGAAGCATTGCATTTCCTCTATTGGGAAGTAGTCGGTTCTCTTGTAAATGGATAGAAGTTTCTTGATTTCTTCAAGGGTAAATCCTAAATCTTGCGCTCGTTTAATAAAGCCAATGTCGTTTACAGTTTCAGCAGAAAATATTCTGTATCCCGATTCGGTTCTTGAAGCTTCTGGCAGCAGTCCTCTCCTTTCGTAATAACGAATGGTTTCGTTATGAACGCCTGCTTTTTTGGCTACTTGGCCTATCGTGAAGCCACTCATTTTTTTCCTCCTCAGTTGTTAGTATGAACCCTTTACTTAGGTACAAAGTCAAGCGGATTTTTCGTTTTGTGATGAAAGCAACTGATCGAAATGCTTGCCCCCTTTGAGTTTCTATGTGTACTTATGATTCATTATATCTGCTGCAAATTCCTCTGCCTGCCTAGGGCAACATTATTGGCCATGGCTTCTTGACGAACAAGTCATGGAGAATTGCGGTATAAAATAGAAGTTTGCTATTTTCATCGAAGCAGCAGTTTCGTACAATCTATGTGGAGAACGCTGGCAGAGTCAGCAGGAACAAGGAGGGATTTTGTAATGAGTGACAACAATAATGGAGCGTCAGACAGAAGCCAAAGCGAAAGCTTTCCTCGTCCTGCAGCAACGGTTATGCTCCAAGGAACGGCGTCCGACGTCGGAAAAAGCTTGCTGACAGCGGCTTTTTGCCGGATTTTTAAGCAGGATGGCAAGCGTGTCGCTCCGTTCAAATCACAGAATATGTCGCTCAACTCCTATGTAACGCCGGATGGCAAGGAGATCGGCAGAGCGCAAGGAATGCAGGCTGACGCTTGCGGAATCGCGGCGACGACCGATATGAATCCGATCTTGCTGAAACCGAAGAAGGATATGGTGTCGCAGGTTGTCGTGCACGGCAAGCCGTTGGCCGATTTTGATGCGAGAGAATACAGGGAACGCTATTTGCCTGTGGCAGGGGCTATTGTTCGGGAGGCGTTTGCCCGTCTTCGGGATGCTAATGACGTCGTGGTGCTGGAAGGAGCGGGCAGTCCGGCAGAAGTGAATTTGAAGGATAAAGATATCGTCAATATGCGGCTTGCCGGATGGGTCGATGCTCCTGTGCTGCTTGTTGCTGACATTGATCGGGGCGGCGTGTTTGCTTCGGTCGTCGGTACGATGGAGATTTTGGAGCCGGAAGAGCGGGAACGGGTTAAAGGCATTATTATTAATAAATTTCGCGGGGACGTCTCTTTGCTGACGTCGGGGCTGGATTGGCTGGAGCAGCGGATCGGCAAGCCGGTGCTGGGTGTTGTGCCGTATTTGGAAGGGCTGCGGTTGGAGGATGAGGACGGCGCATCGCTGGATGCTAAAGGCTACCGTACGCGCGAGGCGGCGGAGGATGAGCTGGATATTGCCGTTATCCGGCTGCCGCGCATCTCAAACTTTACCGATTTTGACCCGCTGCAACAGGAGCCCGGGGTTGTTCTCCGTTACGTGCGCGATGTGCGCGAGTGGGGGGAGCCGGATGTCGTGCTTATACCCGGCAGCAAAAACACAGTGGAAGATTTGCTGTTCCTTAGGGAATCGGGACTTGAGTCATTGCTTCTTAAGCATATTCAAAAAGGCGGCAGAGCAGCGGGTATTTGTGCAGGCTATCAGATGATGGGCGATCGGCTGCTGGACCCGGACGGCGTGGAATCAGACCTGCCGGAGCTTGCCGGACTGGGCTTATTTCCGATGGAGACGGTATTTGCGAAGGACAAAACGACGGAGCGGGTGACGGGGAGCGTCACAATAGGCTTTGATGGAGCTGAAGCAGCAGTGGAAGGCTATGAAATCCATATGGGAAGAACAACTTTTACGCAGCCTGTTACGCAGCCGTTTCGCATCCGGCCGAGCCGACTGGAAGATGAGCCGGAGATGTATCACTCGGATGGGGCTATATCGGAGGACGGCCGGGTGTGGGGCACGTATATGCACCATATTTTTCATAACGACCGCTTTCGTCACAATTGGCTGAACGGGGTTCGGCGAAGCAAAGGATTGCCTTTATCCGAGTCCGAAACGCCGTTCGGCCTATTGCGTGAGCAAAGCTTCGACCGGCTCGCCGACCATGTCCGCAAGCATGTCGATATGGCTGCTATTTATAAAATGCTGCAAAGATGAATGCTTGCTTCTTCTTGCTTCTGTATCGAACAACCTCAACCGGATGCGGTTGCGTTAGCGAACCTCCTTCGCCATATAACGAAGGCAAATTCGCTATATTAGCTAGTTTGGTGCGGCCTTCAACCGGCAACGAACCGAGTTGCGCTATTCGTGAACGCAGATTCGCTGTTAGCGCAATTGGGTTCGTTATTGATTAGAACGGCGACTAGACTCACCCAATTAGCGCATTTGCATTCGCTAAACTGCGAACCTGCTTCGCTTTTTGCAGGAGCCATGGCAGGAGGCGCCGAAAGATGCATGAGCAGGAGGCATGGAAGGATGCCGTGGCAGGGCGTTGATGGATGTGTGGAAGAGTGCGTCGCGGAAGACGCAGTGAAACCCCGATAACTTCCCGCACAAACAAAGCCCGGCCTCACGAGGCCGGGCTCTTATTCATTTAAGGCAGATTGCTACTTTGCATTCACATCAGGCTGATGAATCCCGAACACATTGCCTTCGGTGTCCATGTAATACCCTTGCCAAGCCATACCGGGCAGCGCATGCTTAGGCAGTGCGACAACGCCGCCGAGCTTTAAAATTTTGGCTTCGACAGCATCGTAGTCTTCGATCCCCATCGTGCAGACGAAGCCATTCATAGCTTGTCCTGATTGCGGGGAGGCACCCATCCGTTTCATTAAAGCGCCGTTGATTCCAGGCTCATTTGCATCGCCGGTCACTGCGCCGAAGTAGGGTACTCCCGCATACTCGCTCCAATCTTCAAAGGTCCAGTCAAATACGTCGCCATAAAACTTTTTCGCGCGCTCCATGTCGTCTACGTGAACCTCAAAATGGATGATTCTTCCCATTACAACCTCCGATGGTTCGTCTTCTCTATTACTTTCTTTCAATAGGTTTGCCTTTCCTGCCCGGAAATAACCGTTGTGGGTCGGAGAAATGTTTGTTAGCTTCCGCGAATTATACTTGTTTAAGCGTCTCTTTTTTCTTGCGCCGCCTGTAAAAGAAAACGATCGCTGCATAGATTGCCGGGAATAGAAAGCTGCAAGGAGCTAATAAATGGTAAATGAAATATAGATGATCGAACATTTTCGGATACAGATACATGACGCCTCCAAAGCTCAGACCGAGTATGCACACACAGAGGAAGAAGATCCCGCCATACAACATCCATACGGACAGCTCTATCACAACGACAATCATGAAATGCCACATGAACCCTTTAGACTTGCTTGCTTTGATTTCCAAATGAAGAGCCTCCCATGCATGTTTCAAGTTCACGCTGCAACTAGTAAATAATTTACTATAATGAAACGATATGTCAACCTGTAATTGACTACATTCATCGTTTCAGCGGAGAATGCAACCGTTTTTTGTTCGAAAAGTGAGAACGAAAACCGTACCATAAAATGTAAAATAATCAAAGGAATTCACATCCTCTAATCGAATAGTAAATACGGAAATACAAAAAGCGTTAGGAGGTGAATAAAAAGCAGCAACAAGAATGACAGCGCTTACTTTATAGTAAGATACCAACAAATGATGGGGTGAATGGATTGAAAACAGTAAACAAGAAGTCCAGGTTGTCCATTTTTCTAATCGCAACGCTGCTGGTTGCGCTTTTCTCAACCTCGATGAGCGCCGCTGCGAAAGGGAATGAGAGCAACGGACCGGAGCGCGGCAATCATAGCGGGGGCAGTCAGCAAACGATGCAACAGTATGCAGAAGCGATGCAGCCTGGCTGGAATCTCGGCAATACGCTGGATGCGACAGGCGAAGATGAAACCTCCTGGGGCAATCCGCGAGTGACGAAGGAGCTCATTCATCAGATCGCCGCTCAAGGCTATAAGAGTATCCGGATTCCGATCACATGGCAGCAGCGCATGGGAAATGCTCCTGCCTATAAGATCGACCCGGCATTCATGGACCGTGTCGAGGAAGTCGTTGATTGGTCGCTGGATGAAGGCTTGTACGTCATGATCAATATGCATCACGATTCATGGCTGTGGGTGAAAACGATGGGAACGGATCATGACGGGGTGCTTGCCCGTTATAATGCCGGATGGACGCAAATTGCCGAGCGGTTCAAAAACCATTCCAATAAGCTGATGTTCGAGAGCATTAATGAGCCGCGCTTCAACGACGGCTGGGGCGATGCGACAACGGCGGACTTTGCGCTGCTGGACGAGCTTAACACTTCGATGCACCAAATCGTACGCGATTCCGGCGCGAATAATGCCGAGCGGCCGATTGTGCTGCCGACGTATGCAACATCCGGGACACAAGCGGGCCTGGACGAGCTTTACAAAACGATTACCAAGCTGAACGATCCGAATCTGATTGCAACGATTCATTACTACGGCTACTGGCCATTTAGCGTCAACGTTGCCGGCGGAACGCGTTTTGACGACAATGCGAAGAACGATCTGACACAAACCTTCGACCGAGCCTACAATACGCTTGTCGCAAAAGGCATCCCTGTCGTGCTTGGCGAATTCGGCCTGCTGGGCTTCGATAAAAATATCGGCACGATTGAACAAGGCGAAAAACTGAAGTATTTCGAGTTCCTCACTTCTTATTTGAAAGAAAAGAAAATTACCCAAATGCTGTGGGACAACGGACAGCATTTCAACCGAACGACTTATAAATGGTCGGATACGGAGCTGTTCAATATTTTGAATATGGGCTTGAAGGGCCGTTCCTCCACCGCTGCATCCGATCTTATCTATGTCAAGAAAGACGAAGCGGTTCAGGATACGTCTGTTGCGCTGAATTTGAACGGCAACCAGTTAACCGGCATCGAATCGAACGGCAAAAAGCTGAACAAAGGCGATGACTATACGCTGGACGGCGATGTGCTGACATTTAAAGCAAGCTTCCTTTCCAAAGTGACGGATTCAGGACAGCTTGGCGAGAACGCTGTGTTGACCGCGCAGTTCAATAAAGGACCGGATTGGCGCTTCCATGTGCTGCGCTACAATACGCCAGTATTGTACAGCTATAACGGCATTGCAAGCACATTCTCCATTCCGACTTCGTTCAATGGCGATCGTCTCGCGACAATGGAAGCGGAATATACAACTGGCGGCTATGCCGGACCGCAGAGCTGGACAGCATTCAAGGAATTCGGCTACGCCTTTACGCCATCCTACGATACGAACGAAATAAAATTGCTGCCGGCCTTCTTTAATGAAGTGAACGATGGCCAAGTGAATTTGAAATTTCATTTCTGGAGCGGCAATGTCATTACGTACACCATTACGAAAAGCGGAACGAGCATTACGGGTATTGCTTCCTAATATTTTTAGTAAAAGAAATGCGCAGCCTTCGCGGGCTGCGCATTTTTCCTTTTTTAATTAGCCCCTTTTACGGTTCGAAAGCGGGGGTGTTCCGGAAGCATGGATTGTAAAAGCATTTGCACGCTTGGGTGCTGCAGCTGCATGAATTGCTCTTTATCTTCACTATAGACGGCCAGCTTGCCTTGCTCCATGACCGCTAACGCATCGGAAATGTGGTATGCGGCCTTTATGTCGTGAGTAATAAACAAATAGGACATGCCGAAATTCCTTCTTAAATCGCTTAATAAAGCGAGAACAGCCGATTGGTTAACCATATCCAGACTGCTTACAGCTTCGTCAAGCACGATCAGCTTCGGCTTCAACGCAATCGCCCTCGCAATATTGATCCTTTGCAGTTGCCCGCCGCTGAACTGGTGGGGATGCTTTTTGCGATCCTCCGGCTTTAGACCGACGATTTCCAGGAGCTCTTCCACCCGGCGTATCTGCTCCTGCCTCGTTAACTTCTCATAGTTTTGAAGCGGCTCTCCGATGATTTGCTCCGCATTCATTTTCGGATTGACGGAGGAGTAGCAATCTTGAAACACAACCTGCAAATCACGGCGAAGCCTTTTGCGTTCTGAAGCACTTGAAGCATACAGATCGATGCCTTGAAACAAAATTTGTCCCTTTTGCGGCTTTTCCAAACCAAGAATGACCCTGCCCAGCGTGCTCTTGCCCGCACCGCTCGTTCCAAGCAGACCGAGGCATTGGCCAGGCTCGATTGAGAGGGAGACGTCGGAAAGCACGGTTGCTCCTTTTTCTTTTCTGAATAAATTGGCTGACGTATACCTGTGCGTAACTTGGTTTACTTGAAGCAGACTCATCATCTAACCCCCAATCTTCGATAACTGAAAAGCAGCAGCAGAGCCGCCCCGCCAATCCCGATACAGCTTGAAAACATCGCATCATAGGAGTACGCATTCGCCAACAGGCTTAACGTCCAGATACCGACTGAAGCACCAAAGTCGGCCGCTGCAATAAATAATCCGATTCCTTGCCCTCTATACTTTTCAGGCACAATAAACGACACATAGGTAAGCAAAGTTGGATACAGCATCGATAATGCGATCCCGTTGCAGACAGCGGCAAGCAGAACGACCGTCAGCGAGTCGGCTATCCGAAGCAATCCAACGGCGGCTGTCATCAGAAAGAGGAGCAGAACGACGATTTTGAAAGGGAACCGGGTTTCCGTTGGAATCAGCTTTCTCCCGAAAAATCGAAGAACGATCAGAACGGCGGTTTCCGTTAGAAAATAGAAGCCGGCATAGGGCAATCCGCGCTTCTCCAAATAGAGCGGAAGAAACGCGGCTATTGTGCCGATAACGGCCGATGCAAGCAGCATAAGGACGGAAGAGAACAGCAGCTTTCGGTCACGCCATCCCTTATAGCTCTCATCCAAAGCCGCGTCTTCCTGCATATGATTATGGTTTTGAAGCTCAGGCAACCGGACATTTAAGCCAATGATAAGCGTTGCCAGACCGAGAGGGATGAGTGCCAGAAATATGTCCGTTGTCGGCACTTTATCAATGAAAAAGAGGACGAGAAACGGACCGTACGTGTAAGGCAGCATAGACGATAGCGAAAACAGGGACAGGCCCTGTCCGCGCGCGTCTTCCGGCAGCGCCTCAATAATCATAAGATGCGATACCATGGAAAAAAAGGAAAGGACTGCGCCTTGCACAATCCGCAGCCCGGCAAAAAGCCATAGCTCTTGAAACGAATATAACGACAATACAACCGCATTCAGGATTAGCGTTGCGATGAAGATCCGTTTCGTACCCAGCTTGTCGACGATTTTGCCGGCAATCGGCCGCAAAAACATCGAAGTGAACATATAGGCTCCCATAATTAAGCCGATCTGCGCCGGCGTTGCTCCCAGCTTATTTGAGCTAAGCGGCAGCAGAATAAGCAATAGATGGCTGGTTGTATAAAACAGTACCGCCATACTATAAATTTGAATGGCTTTTAGCCCGAAGGGATGATTGTTCCCCTTTGCGACCGCAGCTCCCGTTTTCTCGGATGCATTCTTTACATTCATGCCAATATAAACTCCTCAGCTTGCCGGTTAATGGAGAACGAAAGCCGCGCGTTCAGCAGCTGTTGCGTATACTCATGCTGAGGATGATCGAACAACTGAAAGACGTCCGCTTTCTCGACGATTCTCCCTTGCTGCATAACGGCAACCTCGTCGGCCATTTCCGCAATGACACCCAAATCGTGGGTTATTAGCAGAATAGAAGTGCCGTATTCTGCGCGGATATGCTCGAGCTGACGCAATATCCGCAACTGATTGTGCACATCCAGCGCGGTAGTCGGCTCGTCGGCAATAATAACCGAGGGGCGAAGGGAGATGGCTGTCGCAATCATGACCCTTTGCAGCATTCCTCCGCTCAGTTGAAATGGATATTGTTTCATAATGCCCGCAGGATCAGACAAATTCACGCCATGCAGTGAAGAGACTGCCAACTCATAAGCGTGCTTTTTGGAAAGCGACGTATGGGTGCGGATCGTTTCGATTAATTGATTGCCGATGGTCAGTACAGGACTGAAAGCATTCATCGGATTTTGCATAATAAGCGCAATTTCTTTCCCGCGAATCGCTCGCATCGCTTCCGGGCGAATCCCGTTTAGTTCGCGTCCATTCAACCGAATGCTGCCTTCGACATTCGTCGTTTTCCGATCTAGCAGCTGCAGTATAGACATGCTTGTTATCGTTTTGCCGCATCCGCTTTCGCCAATCAGGCCAAGCACGCGGCCGGGCTGCAGCTCAAAATCGACAGCATGCACAAGAGGCGTTTCACCTTGAGCGGTTTTCGCCGTTACTCGCAGGCCGTTAACCTGCAATATTGCGTTAGGTTGTGCTGTCACTTGGCCTCATCCTTTCAAAAACGTCGTTTTACGCCGAATCGCTCCGACAAAGCTTCCCCTAAAATATTAAATGCCATGACAATGATGAGAATCATAGCGCCCGGATAAAGCATAAGCTCAGGATTGCTGCGGATATATGATTTGCCTTCGTGAATCATCGATCCCCATTCCGGTGAAGGAGGCTGAATGCCGAGTCCGAGAAACGACATAGCGGCGATATCCATAATAGCCCATCCGATTTCAAGCGTTCCCATAACGACGATAGGAGGGAGTACATTCGGGATCATATGGCGCCTAATGATCGTCCACTGGGAGGAACCGCTTATTTTTGCTGCTGTAATGAAATTACGCTCTCTTAGAGTGATCACCATGCCGCGGAACATACGGGCGTAATAGACCCACTGCACCATGACCATTGCCAGGATTACTTGCGGCAGGCCAGGACCCAAAATTCCCACTAGCCCGAGTACAAGCACTAGCGTAGGAAATGCCATGACGCCTTCGCACAATCGCATCAATACTTGATCAATCATTCCGCCTTTATATCCGGAGAACGTTCCGATTATCAAACCAATCAGGAGCGAGGAGATAAAAATCAAAGAAGCGAAACCAAGTGAAATACGCGATCCGTACAACAGGCGGGACAGATTGCATCGCCCGAGCTGGTCTGTGCCAAGCGGGTAGTCCCATGAAGGGGATTGCAGTTTGAGCGCTAAATTAACATGTATCGGGTCATGCGGAGCGATCCAAGGAGCCAAGATTGAAAGCAGAAAAAGGATAGCCAGAATAACCGAGCAAATCGCTGCGGTCTTCTGGCTCATGAGGCCTTTACGTATACTCGCTATCACTGGTCGGTTCTTCCTTTCCAAGAAACTCGCGGATCCAAATACATTTGCAGAAGATCGACGATCAGGTTGCAAATAATAAACAGAAAAGCGGAAATGAGTACATATGCCTGAATGACCGGTATGTCCCGATTAAATATCGCTTCGATAAAATAACGGCCAAAGCCCGGCCAAGAGAAGATCTCTTCCGCGATTATCGTTCCTGCGAGAAGCTTCCCTAAGTTCATGCCAAGGCCAGTAAGCATCGGTGAAATAGCGATTTTCAGCACATGCTTGCTTAGTATGATTTTTTCCTTGATCCCTCTTGTTCGAGCATACAGGACATACGGCTCCTGCAGTTGCTCTAGAACGCTGGTGCGCAGCAACCGGGAATAAATAGCGATCAGACCGAGCGCGAGCGTAATGGATGGCAGCACAAGATGCGCTATTGAGCCTTTTCCCTGCACTGGAAACAAGTCCAGCTTGACTGAAAAGAAATAGATTAATAAATAGCCGAGCCAAAATTGCGGAATCGATGCGCCGAAATAGGCAAGAAGCCGGCTAAGATGATCAAATAAGCTATTTTTGTATATAGCCGCCAAAAAACCGATCGGTATGCTGACAAGTATAGCCAGCGCAATGCTGCTAAAGGCAAGCTGAAGTGTTGATGGCAATCGAAGAACAATTTCGTGCCAAACGGGCTCGTTCGAAACATAAGATGTGCCGAAATCGAGTCGGCACATCTTCATTAAGGATTGGGCGTATTGAACGAGCAGCGGCTGATCCAAGCCGAACTCATGTCTTTTTTGTTCCAGCAGCTCCTCGGTCGGTTGAATATGTGCCGCCGTCAAATAGGCTTCGGCGGGATCGACCGGGGAGAGATAGATTAGTAAGAACGTGAGAAGCGTGGCAAATAGGAAAATGGGGATGACGGTCAGAAGCCGTTTTCCGATAAAGCTGCCCATAATGCTCCTCCTAGTTTACGGATTTAACTCGATGCTGGAGAACGGGTTGTCGTCTCGGCTTCCAGGGAATTCAAAGCCGCTAATTTTTTTGTTAAGAACAACTGTCTTTTTGATATAGGAGATTGGCACAAGAGCGCCTTCTTCATGCAATGTCGTCTGAATAGCTGCATACAATTGTTTGCGTTTATTCTCATCAGTTGTGGTGAGCGCTTCTTGTACCTGTTTGTCGAGTTCATTCTTCACCGGCAGGTTAGCGAGAGCCTCTGCAATACCGAAGCTTTTTTCCGCTACGATATGAATGAACGAGCTTGGATCGTACGGTGCGCCGTAGTTGCTGAAGAAGTACAAATCGAATTGCCCTGCACGGAAACGTTTGATTTGCTCTGTAAGCTCAAGGCCCGAAATATTCAACTTCACGCCGATAGCCGCCCATTCTGCTTGAAGCGTTTCGGCCATTGGCTTAATAACTTGATCCGATTTTTCGTAAATCAATTCCACTTCCAATGGTTTTCCGTCTTTTTCGCGAACCGACTTGCCTTCCGGCAATACCCAGCCCGCCTCGTCCAAAAGGGCTTTCGCTTTCTCGACATCGTAGCCGAGCGGAGCGGAATTTGTCTGCGCATATGGGAAGTTGGAAGACAATAAGCTGTCCGCAGTCTCTTCCAATCCGGAAGTGATGCCTTGTACCATCGCATCTTTGTTAAAGCCTTGCTGCAACGCCAAACGAACTTTTTTATCCGAAAGCGCAGCGTTGGTCGTGTTCATAACCAGCTGTCTTGTCGCAACCGGGCTGGAAATTTGCGTTGTATAGTTGTCGTTAGCCTGGAGCTGCATAAATGCGTCCATGCTGATCGCGCCTTCGCCGTAGATCAAGTCCAGTTCGCCTTTTTCGAAGGCAAGAACGCGCGTGTCGCCATCCGGAATGATTTTAAATACAACTTTATCGATTTTCGGCTGCTCGCCCCAATAATTAGGATTGCGTGTAAATTCCGCATACTCGTCTGTTTTATAATCTGTGAGCATCCACGGACCGGTTCCGACAGGCTGCTTCACGCCTTTCGAGGTATCGCCGTCATCCGGGAAGCCGGCTTCGCCAAGGAAGCGCACCGGACGAATGACCGACAGTTCTTGCAAAGTTGGGGAATAGGCTTGTTTCAACACAATATTGAACGTATATTCGTCAACCGCTTCGGTTTTGTCCAGTAAGCTGATAAAACCGAGCCAGCTGTGGTTTTCGGTGTGCTTCATGACAGCATCGAAATTTTTCTTGGCAACGGCTGCGTTAAACGTCGTTCCGTCCGAAAATTTAACGTTCTGGCGAAGTTTGAACGAATACGTTTTGCCGTCCTCGGAAATCGTCCACGATTCGGCCAAGAAAGGCACCACTTCACCGCCCTCGTTATAATTGACTAGCGGCTCGTAGATCATCGACTGCGCAATGAGCTGGGATGGATTGTAAACGTGAGGGTTCATTGGGCCGACATCGCGCGGCCACGATACTGTAATCGTTTTGCTCGCAGGCGTTGCCGATTCTGTATTATTTGCAGAAGCGTTGCTTCCGGCATTATTGTTGTTCGTGCTGGAACAGGCTGCAAGTGTAATTGACAATAGCAGCAGCATGAGCAGCAGTGCTTTCGATTGTTGTTTAAACATGTGGTAGTGCTCCTCTCGACCCCTATAAATTTATTGATAATGATTATCATTTTCTCATTGCATAGTATAATAATTGAAAGGTGCTGTCAATGACTAAATATTGTTGGCTTCGTATCGCTATAACAGCTTGGATGTACGAACGGATGCGCTTGTGCTAGACTTTGGTTTATCATTTTCCGCGGCTCGGACCGGAGAAGGAAGAAAGCGGAAGGGAGATTTGCCTGTTTGAACGAAAATCGTCCATTATTTTTGAGAATGCTCCCGTTATTTGTATTAACGGTTCTCTTTTTTACATCCAATTCGATTTTAACCGTATTATTGCCTCTGCAAAGTGAAAAATCGGGGATGGATCATGCGGAGATCGGGACTATGATGGGTGCATATATGTTTGTCTGTATGCTGTTTCGTCCGTTCGCCGGCCAATTGATCGGTCGCTTTGGTCCGCATATGATTATGCGGCTGTTGTTGATTGCGCATGCTGCTTGCATGCTCCTTTATACGGTTGCCAGCGCTGACAGTTATATTCTGCTTCGCGCTTGGCAGGGCGCTGTCACTGCTTTTTTCTCCATGGCTTTGCAGGCGGGAATTGTGGAAGGGCTGGCGGAACGCGATCGAGGGCAAGGGATGACGCTCTACAGCTTGTCTTCAATGGTGCCTTCTTTGTTTGGCCCAGTTGCAGCGATGCAAATATGGGCCAGCGAGTCTGGTATATGGTATGTCGCCGTACTTATCGGGCTGGCGGCAGCGCCGCTTCTTATCGGCTTCAATACCCCGCTTGCTAAAGGTGCCGGCACCGGCTCCAGAGAGGGCAAACCTTTTGCATTGTCCGACATCGGCAAGTCGTTAGCAGGTATAGGAAAAAACCGTCCACTGCTCGTTAGCATGACGGTCATGCTGTGCGTTTCCTGCATATTCGGCGCCACGGCGACTTTTGTTCCTTTATTTATCGTAAAAGGAAATTCCGGTCATGCGGGATTATATTTAATGCTGCAAGGAATTGTCGTCATAGGCTGCCGGTTTATTCTCCGGAAGAAGATACCTTCAGACGGCCAGTGGCATACCGGTTTTATTTCGGCAACCTTGCTGTCGGCCTTGGTTGGATCGCTGCTGCTCGCTTTCGCGCAGCAATTCAGCAGTGTGCTGTATCTGGCAGCTATTTTTAACGGTTTTGCCATGGCGCTGCTATACCCTACGTTGACGACCTATTTGTCATTTATACTGCCTGTCCAATCTAAATACGCTTGGATGGGGCTGTTCATGTGTTCTTATGACCTTGGATACTCGTTAGGCGGACTGGTCTTGGGGCTTGTCGTTGAAAACTTCTCGTACTCCATTATGTTTATTTGCTGCGCTGCGCTTGCCGTCATGGCCTGGATTGTTATGTTGGCCAATAGGCGGCGTATGCATCATGTCCCGTTAGCCGCTAACAATTGAAACGTGCAGTAATAAAAAAAATAGAGCAGCATTCAAACCGTTTGTCCCTTTCATTCGTTACCTCTGATGGAGAGCCATTTATCGATTAGGAGGCAAACGTATGAAAACAAAGAAATATGGCGTTTTTATCTTTATCGCATTCTTGATTACAGGACTTCTGTCATCCATTGTCGAGGTTTCGGCGGCTGAGGAGCCGAACATTGCGTCCGATGCGGACACAGCCGCAGAGCTCGGATTGCTGATCGGCGACGGAAACGGCGTCAACGCAAATTATCTATCCAAGAAAACGACGCGCATGCAAGCCGCTATCATATCGCTGCGCCTTAACGGGCATTTGAAAGAAGCATTGTCTTTTGCCGGAACCGCTAATTTTTCCGATGCGGACAAAGCGGGCAAAGCCAATCAGCCTGTGCTCGCTTATTTAAAGAGCCATCCTGAATACGGCTGGTCCGGAAACGGCGACGGCTCCTTCAAGCCTGGCGAGGCCGTCAGCTCGCAGCAGCTGTATAAGGTGCTTCTCGAAAATATCGGTTACCGCTCCGGCAAGGACTTTGCCTATAAGGCGACAGAATCGTTCGCAGCCGCAAAAGGGCTAAGCCAAATCGCAGGAAACTCCGCTTTGACAAACGCCCATCTCGCGACTGCGCTCGTCGAGACGTTAACGGCAAGCACGCCGAACGGACAAACCTTTTTCGCCGCGCTTCAATCGAAGGGCGTTATTGCATCAAACGCTTCGCTCCCGCAAGGGGAACGGATCCAATTGCGGAGCGACGCTGCGGTCGGTACATATATGGCCGATAAGAGCGGCATGACCTTATATTATTTTACGAAGGATGCGGAAGATTTGAATGCCTGCCAGGATCAATGTCTGGTCAACTGGCCGGTTTACGATTCCAAGCAATTGCAAATCCCCGCTTTCTTGAACAAGGCGGATTTCACGAAGCTGTCGCGTCCTGACGGAACCGAACAATGGATGTATAGAGGGTACCCGTTATATTATTTCATCCAGGACAAACAACCGGGCGATATTAAAGGACAAAATGTCGGCAGTGTCTGGTACGTGATCGACCCTGCCAGCTTCAAAGGGAAAACCGAAGCAAATGTTAAAACCTATCATGTTGACATTAAGGAATTTTCGTTTGGCACCGAGCCTTTGACGGTTGAAGCAGGCTCCAAGATCGTCTTCACCAACTACGATGATATGAAGCATAATGCAGTCGCGGTGGACGGAAGCTTCTCCACCCCTCTCCTCGCCAAAGGCGAATCTTATACGATAACGCTGGATAAAACCGGAACGCACAACTATTTCTGCGAGCCGCACAAAAGCTTTATGACCGGCCAGATTATTGTAAAGTGAGGGTGAACGGATGAGGCTTACACAACTACGGATATTTCAACTGCTGTTCTTATTGTTATGCGTGATGGTCATTTCCGCTTGCAGCTCGAAGGATACCGCGTCTCCGTCGCAAGCGAGCCCTTCGCAAGCAGCGGAGACGCCGCAGGAAACAGCGGCATCGGCGGAACCCGCCATGACAAACAGCCCGGAGCCGACTTCATCTTCGACTCCGTCTCCATCTCCGGTGACTACGGATAAGCCAACCAAAGATTCCGGCCACATGCATGAGGATGCGCATGCTGCCGGCAGCAGCGCTCCATCCGGCAAAAGCGGCGGCAAGAACACGGAAAGCACGCCCACCGCAAAAGAAACAACGAAACCGGCCGTTCAAGCGACGTCAACGCCAAAAGCAACGCCGACAAATACACCTGTTGCCGAGTCCGTCGGCAAAGTGCATGTCGTCGAAATTAAAAACTTCGCCTTCTCGCCAAGCAAGCTTGAGATCAAGGCGGGAGACAGCGTGAAATTTATCAATAAAGACGAAGTTCGGCATACCGCGACCGCCGATGACGATTCCTTCGACACCGGACTGTTCGGTCAAGACGAAGAAAAGGTCGTTGTTTTCTCCGAGGAAGGGGAGTTCGCTTATTACTGCGCGCCCCATCCGGCCATGCTGGGAACGATAACCGTCTCAGCCAAATAATCATATTCTTTATTTAGGGGATTACCGTTCACGGCTATCCCCTTTATTGATAATATAGAGCTATCTTATACCTGTCCTGGAGGTCACCTTCGTATGCGGGATCTTTCCGACTATCATCTTATGCTGCTTGTCAAAAACAAGCAAAGCGAGGCGCTCTCTATTTTATACGACCGGTATGCGTCTATCGTTTATTCCTTTGCCTGGAAAGCGTTGAAGGAGGAACCGGGAGCCAGAGAAATCGTGCAATCCGTATTTCTGCGCTTATGGACAACCGGGGCTTCCTATAATCCGGAACAAGGCCGCTTTTCTAGCTGGCTGTTGACGATTACCCGCAACCTAACGACGGACTGGCTTCGCAAGAAGCGGCTCGAATCAACGGCGTATATTCCGTTCGAAGCGGAGCATTGGGACCGCATTCCCGACGAATCCGCCGCATCACCGGAAGACAGCGCTTTGAGCAAATCGCTGAAGGAACAAGTTCGCGGCGTATACCGTCATTTATCCCGTCAGCAAATTCATTTGCTGGAGCATTTTTATTGGCAAGGCTATAGCTTAAGCGAGCTGGCCTCCATTTATAATCAACCGATCGGCACGGTTAAAAACCGTCTGCATCAAACGTTAAAAATATTGCGCAGACATCTTGTGACGGAAGGAGACGGATTATGAGACAACAAAACGGACACTCTTCGCTATGCGACCTCTGCCTGGATTATATTTCAGGCGTATGCACAGATGAAGAAACAGTCGCTTTCGAACGTCATCTTCCCGGCTGTGCCGACTGTCAGGCTGAAATCGATGAATTGCGTCTCGTATGGGAGGAGCTTCCGTCTGTTATGGAACGAATCGAACCGCCGGCAGATTTGAAGAAGCAAGTTATGGATGCCGCAATGGCTGAAGAAGCGAAAGCCGACGCCGTTCGGCAGGCCAAAAAAACGGATACCGGCAGGAGACGGCGGAAATTTTGGGCCATTGCCGCGGCCGCGCTCGTTGTGTTCGTCGCCGGCACGGGGTGGAATTACCAGCTTTACCGCGAACGTACGGCTGCGCCTGTCATTCCGCTGGAACAGGCCTTATCCGTTTCCGCAGCCCGGATTGAACAGCTCGTCACTTTGAAGCCGCAGTCGGAAAAATACATGGAATCGTATGCGGTCGCTTGCATTGTCGACAACGGTTACAACAAGCAATTTGTCGTTTATGTATTCGGCGCGAAATCGACGGTAGACGATTCGGTCTATCAAGTTTGGCTTAATGATGGCGCCGGCCGGCAAAGCGCAGGAACGTTCCGCGTCAATGACAGAGGAATCGGCGTGCTCGCCATGCCGGTCTCCGCGGACAAACTTGTTTTCGATTCCATCCTGATTACGCTCGAGCCTGACGAAAGCGGCAGCTTTCCGCGCGGCGAGGAAATATACGGTTCCGCTTAAGGCGGCGTATGCATCATGTCCCGTTAGCCGCTAACAATTCAACGAGAGACTACTTCGAGCACTATACTCTAGCATTGAGCCGAGTTTGCCGATAATTATAATAGAGAGGGATTCCTCAATAGGAAAAATAGGTTAATGTTGGTTTATATCGAATTTCATGAAAGAGAAGTGATCGAATGTCTGTCAATCAGCTTGAACTGCATAAGAAAAACAAACTCATGGTGTGGCTGTTAATTGGAACGCTGCTCCTTGGAATCGCCCTTTCGGACGCTGTCATCCAGAAAACGCTGTCGGTGGTTGGGGTTCCATTTTGCTTGCTTTGCATAGGGTTAACTTGGAAGCGAATCGCCGTTCCATACATTATGTATCTGGTGTCGGTCGGGCTTGCCGTTATCGCCTTTTTCTTTATTAAGGCGGGGACGACCTACGACAGCCTGTATCTGTTATATTTTGCGATGGCGATTATTTCGATCTATCATAATTATCGTCCGCTCGTATTAAGCGGCGTGCTGTCGATTGCGATGACCGTTTATTTTACCCAGACGAAAGAGATCTTCGCAGACGTTAATACGGTGGACATAGCCGCGTATCAGGTCGTTACTTTAGCGGCTCTAATTGCATCAAGCGTACTCGGATCCAAGGCGTTGAAGAAAGCGGAAATCAGCGCGGCAGAATCGGCGGAAGCCAAGACTCGTACGGAAGAAGTTTTGGGCGGGGACAGACATTCCGTTCAAGTATTAGGGACCTCTATACATAGCTTGCAAAAAAATGCGGCGCAAACCGGCGAAATTACAAAGCAAGTCGTTGCGGCTTTTCAAGAAATCGCAAGCGGCATCGATACGCAGTCGAACAGCGTTTCGGATATCTCGAACGCTATTGGCCACGTGAACGACAGCATCAGCACGTCGACCGACGCATCGGTCGCGATGAACGAGAAGTCGAATGCAACGGCACAATATACGATTCAAGGGAAATCGAAAATGGAAGAGCTTTCGATTCATATGAATGAAATCGATCGGGTCGTGGCGAGCACTTCCGTTGTAATGAGCGAAGTAAACGAGGAAAATGAGAAAATCGGCAATATCGTTACGACCATTAGCGATATTGCGACGCAGACCAATCTTCTTTCACTCAATGCCTCGATCGAGGCCGCAAGAGCAGGAGAGCATGGCAGAGGATTTTCGGTCGTTGCGTCCGAAATTCGCAAGCTTGCGCAGCATTCCGAGGCGGCATCGACCGAAATTGCAACCATTCTGGAGTCCATTCAACGAAAAATAGAGCAAGCTGGCCAATTGGTGCAGCAGGGCCAAAGCATCGTTGAAACGGGCAAGGGCTCGGCCGGCAGCGTGGCGGAGCTATTCACAGGCATCCAGTCCAACGCGATGGAGCTGCAAACGCAGGCAGGACATGTTCACGAGCTGAATGCGAAGTTAAATACCGCTTCCGAGACGGTCGTGCAAGAGGTGGAGACGGTAGCGGCCTTTACTGAGCAATCCGCTGCTTCCGTAGAAGAGGTGCTGGCAAGCTCGCTTGAGCAGCAGCGTTTTGTCGAGGATATTGTCACTTCAATTGTTCAGCTGCAGGAGCTCATGAACAAGCTCGAACAAACGCTGGAGCAGTAATTAGACCCCGCTTGTTAGATCGAATCTAACAGGCGGGGTATTTTTTTTAATTATAGGAAAGCATTTAGTTTTCTCCATACTTGACCTATAATTCTCGGAATGAAACGCGTTACGCAGCCAACGGACGGCGACAGCCGTTTCACCTTGGAGGATGTTGTGTTGACTCAGAGATATGATGTTTAGTAATATGGAAAATAAGGAAAACGTAATGGTTTATTTGTTTTCCGTGAATTTAATCTGCTATTCAAGGAGAGTCGCCTTATGAGCAAAACTTTAAAGACGCTGATGCTGTTGACCGATGTTGGATTTTTCGTGTACTGGACTATCGTATTATTTGAATTAATCCCCAAACAATATCAATATCAGGATTATAATAATGAATGGCTGGTCGCGTGGAACTTATCGTTTATTCCTTTGGACTTGTTTATTTCATTTACGGGATTGATGAGTATTTACTGCTTCAACAAAGGGAAAGCGATAGGTCTGCCTTTATGTATCATGTCTTTGAGCTTGACGTTCTGTTCTGGACTGCAAGCAATTGCCTACTGGGGAGCCAAAGGCGATTTTGATCTGTTTTGGTGGGCACCGAACTTATTTCTTATGATCTATCCTCTCTTTTTCCTCCCGGCCCTCATCAAGAAAACAACCTTAGCATACGTAAGCAAAACCTAATGAAGCGGAGTATTTAGGATGAAAGATATGAAAGACAGAATTATTGAAGCTGCTGTATATGAAATTTTGCATAACGGATTAAAGTTTTCTATCAGAGAAGTATCCGCTCGCGCTGGAATCAGCACGAAGACGTTGTATCAATACTTTGAATCTAAAGAGCAAATCATTAATGAAATGGTTGAGCAGTCCATTGTCGAGATGAAAGAGAAGGAAAGAGCATTGCTGAGC
Source organism: Paenibacillus sp. NEAU-GSW1 (assembly GCF_009737085.1). Classification (GTDB taxonomy): domain Bacteria; phylum Bacillota; class Bacilli; order Paenibacillales; family Paenibacillaceae; genus Pristimantibacillus. The sequence goes on along the minus strand of NZ_WOVL01000003.1, from coordinate 91,463 downwards.
GGCTCATCGCTTACGATTAGGCAAAAACTGAAAGACGCTCTAGTCGTTCTGCCAGGAGGGTTTGCTTTCGGCGATATTCGTATCTTGAATGATCTTAAAAAGCGATATCCATCTCAATGGGCAAAGATCGACAATTATCTTAATGAAGGATGGGACAACATCCGTTTGCTGGTCAGCGAGGGTGTTTCAGAAGGAGAAATTCGTTCATTTGATATGGAGTTATTTATTCAAGTATATGTGGGAGCTTTGTATCATTTAATGGAAAATCAAATGGCGGGCCGATCTGGGCGCACGCTGGAGGAGTCGCTTGCGAGTATGGTTGAACTGTTGCTTGAAGGAATTTAAGAACCTCGAATAAAGTGTAGTCAAAAGGAAGAGCTGCCGGTTTCGCGGCAGCTCTTCCTTTTGCTCCTTAACGTTTGACCTTGATCTCGATTTTCGCCGTCGTTTTATTGCCTGCTTTGTCTACAGCTTCATATACGATCGTGTAGATTCGGCCATTCCCGTTGCCGGAACGTTCCGCGCGAACACTAATTTCTTTGTCGGCTGTACCGATGCTTGCGCCTTGAATGTCGTTAGAAGTATTCCCGTCGCCTGTTCCGTTGTCTGGTTCATTGCTTGTAACGGATACCAGCTTGACGGAGGCGATGCCCGAAGCGTCATCGGCTTCCCATGACAGATGGATCGGAACCATTTTATGATTCGATACGTTGAGTACCGTCGGGTCGGCGGAAAGCTTCAATGCCGGTGCCGTTTTATCGATATTTGCCACTGTCGCCGTAACGGAGCCTGTGTTTCCAGACGCGTCGGCAAACTCGAAGGTGAAGCTGCCGTTCGCTGTGAACGTGTAGCTCGCTGAGCCGCCGTTGTTCGTAATGGTAACGGGCTCACTTGCTGTAATTGTGGCTGTGACGTTCCCGTTCGTCAGCTCTGTATTGCTGTAGCTTACCGTTGCGGTTGGCGGGACAGCATCTTTGCCTTCGAGCGTCAGCACGCCGTAAACGGAAGTGTCCATATAACCGGTGCCGGTTGTGTCATTCCATGCGGCAACGCTTTGGCGAGCGCCGTCCTTGGCATCGTTGATCTGTACATCAAAGCCAAGCTTCGTGCCGTTAGCCGGAGTGACTGCCGTTAACGGGATTTTCACTTCCACCGCGTAGTTGGTTCCGTTAATTTGTGTGGCCGACACCACACCGTTCGCAACGCTTGTCGGATTAAATGAGGTTTCGTTGTCGAAGTTGATCCGGTATTGTCCGTCATCCTCTTGGTAGAACGATGTTTTCCCATTGTTCTGGTCCACGAAAATTTCGACAGAATCTTCTTCCCATACGTTTGCGCTTGCTTTATCAAGCTGCGCGTCGCTGACTTGGATCAGTAAATACAGATTTTCATTGTCCCACAGCGCTTTAGCGGTTCCGTTTGCGCCTTGCCAAGCCATTTGATACCGGTTGACCGGCATTGCAGCCGCCTGGCTCCAAACCGCATCCACCGTTCCATCAACGGTTGGCGTTGCGAATTTAGCGGAAGCCTGGTTCGCTTCCGATACGTCAGGCGTATGCTCTTCTATGAACGTAACCGGGTCGATAACGCCATAGTAAGCCGGTTTAGCCTGCAGGTTTTTGTCAAACAATAACGGATTGGAGGAGGCTCTCCAGCTTGTGTTGTCATCCAAGCCCCAGAAGGTAACGCGGGCGATATGTTCCGCATTGGCCTTGAACAGCTCGAACAGCTGCGCGTACAAATAGCCTTGTGCGTCCGCAAGCTTCTCGGAAAGCTGATAGTTGCTTCCGGCCTGAATGTCCAGCTCGGTAATGCTCACTTCAACACCTAAGGAAATAAATTTCTCGAGCGACAGCGCCACATTCGTTGGATTTGTGTTGACACTGTAATGCCCTTGCATGCCGACACCATCGATGAGCAGCTTGCCAGGGTGCGTCAGCGCATACCTGTCATTGATTTCTTTAACCATGCTGTAAATGGCCGTAGCTTTGTTCTGATTGTCTTCGTTGTAATCGTTGTAATACAGCTTAATATCCCAATCCGGATTCTCATCCAGCACTTCTCTTGCTGCCAGGTATGCCTGCTCTAGATAGTCTGGTCCGATCGCTTGATACCACGGGGATTGCCGCAGTGCCGCTTTCCAATTTGTCGGATTCGAAGGATTGTCGTTCATCGCTTCATTAACAACGTCCCACGAGATAACTTTATCGCCAAAGTGCTCCATGACCGTTCGGATATGGGTTCTTAAATTGGCGAGCGCTTCATCACGTCCCAATGGAACCGTGTTGTTTGCCGCATCAGTTGTCGTATTCATCCAAACAGGCGATTGCTGATGCCATACCAGCACATGCCCGTGCATCTGCATGCCCTCATCCAGCACTTTATCGACAAGCGCATCCGCCGCAGTAAAGGTGAAGTTGCCTTTCGTCGGCTGCAGCGCATCCGGCTTCATCGCATTGCCTGCCGTAGCGACATCATGGTGCATTTTCAGAAGGTCCATTCTGACGCCATCCAGATCCTCGGAAGAAATGGCGCTGCCGATCAGGAAATCGTCCTGATATACAGTCTTAATTGGAATGAGATCTTTCTGGATGGAGACCGGTCCTGAGCCCGTGCGCTCAAAGCTGATATCGTCGATATAGAAGGATGCGTCAGCATTGTTAGAGCTCTCCACATAGATCGTTAAGTATTCGCTGCTTACGTTGTTATAACGGTATGTTCCCTCGAAAAGAACCCAGCCGTCGCTTGTGCTGATTGTTTTCGGGGAGAGGGCGACGTAATTTGCGCCGCTGTCGTTGGCGACCTGCGTGGACAGCTGAAGCTGGGAGCTTGCAGGCGAGATCAGCTTGACCCAGGCTGAAACGGTATATTCATAGCCTTTGTCCACATATTTCTCTACGCGCAAGGACGGCCCGTGCCACGTCGAGGTTCTGCCTTCGACCTTCAGGGCGTACTGACCGCTGGACGTATGGTTATCCTCATTGGTTACGGTCAGCGTTTCATTGCCGGAACGGCCGGTGAAGCCGCCGGCGGTTTGATCCTCGAAGGTGATCGTGTCGAAGTCTAATGCTGGCGGTCTAGTCGGATCCGTACCGCCGCCCGTATCGGCCTGCTCGGTAATCAACACATCTCCGATGTAGAACGGAACCGTTTTTCCGGTATCGTTGGATTGAACGCGCAATTTCGTATCCTTGCTCGTATCCACCGTAAATTCCTTCGTCAACGTAACCGCGCCGCCCGCTGTATAATTCGCGTTCGCCAGCAGAGCATAGCTGTCTATGGCTTGCAGATAAGCTTGCGCGCCGCTAGGCACCGCGACATCAGCGTCAACATAGAGAGATATGGTTGCGGTGTAGGTTTTGCCATTCTCTAAGCCAATGTCTGCAAAATTGAAATCGGCGGCGTCCCAGTTGTTTGTTCTGTTGCTTACATATAATGCTGCTCCGTCCGCATTGCCTTCGAACACTTTGCCGGTGACCGGCGTCAAGCTTGCGCCGCCCGATTGCGCGGCAGCTCCTTTGCCTGCTGCAAACGCTTCGTGATAAACGACGGCCGTTGCCGGGTCCGCAGCTTCCGCAACCGGAGCATGCCAGCCTGACGGAATAAGCAAAGCTGCTGCGAGTAGGATCGAGACGAATCTTGCGAGTGTTCTGCTCATTTATGAAATTCCCCTCCAACTAAAATTGATGATTCGATAAAGCGCTTACATTTTTTTGTAAAGCAAGCCTCCTTTCCTAGCTAGAGTATATCGGCTGCCCTAAATGTTTTAACTATACAAATTAAACAATATACTCTGGTTTTTTTATGCTTTTCATGGAAAATCAGACTGTAGAGGGGGGGAGTGACAATTGTTCGATAGTCTTAGCGAGTCCGAAAGCGGAATACTGATGTCTGCGACGCTCAAGGATATGAAGCAATCCGGCGCCCTATTAACGGATTATCACAATACAGTTTACCATTAAGCTCTCTTTAATTGTTGTGCTGTACGGAGCTATGGTTGCACTGGCTTATGCCGTATCCATGATCGCTGCTAATCGGATAAGAACAATTACGCCGAACGGACTGATTACGGAGTAGCGAAAGGCAAGTCAAACGCCCTGACCTATTAAGGACAGGGTGTTTTGGTTATATCCCTGCTTACGGACAAGTAGTCCCAGCCTGGCGTTGGAATGTTCGAGGCGGCTCTCCAATGATCAAACCTCTCTTGCAAAGCGTCTATCTCTGTCTGATCTCCGGTCATGAGCTTGTGGATCGGCAATGTGTAGTACATTTTAAAAAGCGTATAAGCCAACCGTTTGCGCTCTCTCGCCAGCTTGGTCTGATTCTCGGGAATAGCTGGATAGCCGGCCGCTTCCAGTACGCGGAAACCTTCGTCCATCGCGTCAATCATCCTGCGAAGCAGCTCGCGGTCCTTAGCGACGGCATTCGCCTTGCCTCCGTGTACACGGCTAGCCGCGTTCATGGCAATAATGGGGATAATGTGGCTTTTCAGCCATGCATCAATGTCCTCTCCCATATCCGTTAGACGAAATCCCGTCGCGGAGAATGCTTGTTCGAGAAATGGCTTAAAGCCAAGCTCTCCGCTTAAACTGCCGTACACCATTTGCGCTTGGCCGCGAATGCTGAGCATGCGATGCTTTTCCCTTCGCCCGCCGCTCAATTGAAAGCCAAATGCGACTTCTTTGGGGACGCTGCTTTGCGTTAGGATTTCTTGCTCCATGCGCTCGGCATCGACGTTATTTCCTATCAGCACGATGCGGTGGCTTTCGTTTTTTGCAAGGAACGGCAATATAGCGGGCATATCGTTATATTTCATCACGGTAAAAATAAAATCGTACTTGTCTTGCGGCATCAGCGTCTCTATGACGCGTACACAATCTTTTGTTGTTTTTAACTGAAACACATGCCGGATCACGATGCCGTTCCGCTTCAATTCCTCTGCCCGCTGTCCCCGCGCCAACACTGTTACCTCATGCCCGCCGCGGATTAATGAATGAGCCATGAAACTGCCTAGAATCCCTGCTCCGTAAATTAAAATTCTCATAGTTCTCCTCTTTAATGAACAGTTGTTGATTTTTAAACGTGTGTCTAATAAGCTTAGCTTAATTGCGGGTATTTGAAGCTGCAATCGTTAAAAACTCAGCTTTTGTTGATTTGTGAACAAAAACATAGAAATTGTTGAATAACGATGTACAGGAGGAACTATGGATCGTCGGATACAGAAAACCCGCGAAGCCATTATGAGCGCTTTTGTAGCTTTGCTGGAGGAGAAAGGGTTTGAGCAAATTACGCTGAACGAAATCGCTCAACAGGCCAATGTTAACAGGGGAACGATTTATTTGCATTATTTGGACAAATACGATTTGTTGGATAAATGTATTGAGACCTATCTCAACCTGCATGACTGCATGCCGCAAAATCTGTCCCGGCTTTCGATTCGCAAGTCGCTGCTCAACACGTTCCAGCATTTGGAGAACAATGCGTTCATCTACACGGTACTGATGAAGAGCAAAGGGATCCCGACATTCCGAAGCCGCCTGCTGACCGGTGTTCACAAAGGTCTCGCGCTGCAGCTGGAAATGAACGGACCGAATACGCATATGAAAAAAACGATTATGGTGCAGTTCCTCGTTTCGGCGATTGCCGGACTTGTCGAATGGTGGATTCTGGAGGGCAGACCTTACCCGCCAGAGGAGATGGTGGAGCATGTAATGGAGCTTCTTGAGCGGCAGCATGTGTTAGTGTAGCCGATTTGTGCCGGTCTATCGGGGCCGGCAATTTTTTTTTTGCGCACAACAAAGGTTTTTGTCATTTTTTGTTGAATTACGTGTTAGATAACATAACAGGACAACGGCGTCCTAATTTAAATTTCAATTTAATTTAATTAGGGGGATACGAATGAACATTTTTTGGTTGTCCGAGCAGTTGATCCGAAGGTTGAGGTATGTCTATAAGTTTCTTTTAATCGGCTTGCTTATCTTTATTCCGATGGTCGTTATGTCTTACATGTATCAACGCCAGTCCAGCGACCTGATTACGTTCAACACGAAGGAGAGCCTGGGCGTTGAATATATCGGTCCGCTGCAGCTGCTGATTACGGAAATGCAGGAAAACCGGGGGTTATACAGCGTCTATTTGTCCGGCAACGATGCCGCGGTAAAAGAAAAGATCGCCGCGAACAATGCCGAAATCGAGCAGGCATTTCAGAAAACGTTTACAGTGGATGAAAAGCTGGGCCAGCAATTAAAGGTCGAAGGCATGCTGAAGGAAATCTATGACAGCTGGAAAGCAATCGGCGAGTCCAGTCCGGCCGACAGCCATACAGCAATCATTGACAGCAGCATCAAACTGATCGCGAAGGTCGGCGATTCATCGAACTTGATTCTGGATCCGGACCTGGACAGCTACTACTTAATGGACGGAGTCATTAACAAGATCCCGTTCGCAACGGAAAAGCTTGCGCAAATTCGCGATGCGGGGTCGGACTATTTACTCGCTAAGTCCATGACCGAGGAGCAGCGCGACGAGCTGCTGTCGCTGAACGCTTTGCTTAGCGCCTCCACGAACGATATTATAAACGGCATCAACGTGGTTATGGAACAAAATCCGGCTTTAAGCGCGGAGCTTGAACCGTCCCGGCTCAAGCTGGAAGAAGTGCGCAATCAATTTACCGAGTTGACAAATAACGAACTGCTGCATACCTCAACGCTGAGGCTGCCGGTGGAACAATATTTGCAAGTTTCGGAGGAAGCGCTGCAGCATAATTCGGGTCTCTATCAGTTGGAACTCCGGCTGCTGGATGGGCTGATCCAAGACAGGGTTGACGCATACGAGTCGAAGGCGCTTGTTTTTAATATTGCGGTAGCGATTGGCTTCATCATTCTGCTCTATATCTTTATCGGGTTCTATATGTCGGTCAAGAAGTCGATCCACTATATCAACACGTCTCTCATTCATGTCAGCCAAGGCGATCTGTCGCAAAGCCTTGTGCCGTATTCGAAAGATGAGATCGGGGACATCGTGAAGCCGATTAATACAGTGATCGGCGAATTCAAGAAGATTATCAGCGCAAGCAAAGCTTCGAGCAGCAAGGTCACTGTATCCTCTTCTTCGTTAACAAAGGCGATCACAGAATCGGTTGAAGAGATGGAAGACATCAATGGCAAGATGGCTGAGTTAAGCGGCGGAACGCAAACGCAGTTTATCAATTCCGAGGAAAGCTCGAGGGCGATGAACGATATCGCGGAGCATATTCAGCATATCGCGGAGTATGCGCAGGATGCGCTTCATGAATCATCGCACTCTTACCAGCAAGCGATTCAAGGCAAGTTGGCTGTGGACGGAGCGTTCACGCAGATGGATACAATCAACGCTTCTGTGAAAAGCTCCGGCCAGCTCGTCGAGTTTCTGACGAGCCAATCGCAGCAGGTGCAGAGCATTGTAGCAACGATCGCACAAATCTCGGCGCATACGAATATTCTTGCGCTTAACGCATCTATCGAGGCGGCTCGCGCCGGGGAACACGGCAAAGGGTTCGCGGTCGTTGCCTCTGAAATTCAAAAGCTGGCGAATCAGTCAAAGCTGTCTACAGACGATATTACGGAGAAATTGGCGGCTATTTCGGACAAAATCAACAGCTTGGGCGATTCCATGCACAATGAAATGGCCGAGACGGATAAGGGCTTGGAGGCTATCCGAAATGCCAGCGATATTTTTGGCCATATTCTGCAGTCCTCTGAACGGCTGTTTGACCGTGTGCAGCAGGTATCCAGCTTAACGGAGCATATTTCGGCCAGCTCGGAGCAAGTGACGGCTTCGGTTCAAGAGGTTGCCGGAATCGCGAAACAATCGGCGGAGAAGACGAATTACGCATCGAAGTCGATGACGAAGCAGGCGCGAGTGATGAAATCGCTGCTGGATTCTGCAGATGAATTGCTGCAGATGACGCGAATGTCGAAAGAACAGCTTAGCCATTTCAAAATGTAATCGGATCGAATTTTAAACCGATGTAATGAACGAAAAAGAGAGCTTGCTGCCGTCGCGGAGACGACGGCGAAGCTCTCTTTTTATCATTCGTTGGCAACATTAGCTGCTAAAGCTGCTGTACTTCTTCTTGTAATGGCCGTGTCCGTAATGCGGATTTTGCGGCGGGTAGTAGGTACCCTTCTTATAATCGCTGCTGCTGAAATGACCGTGGCCGTATGGCGGATGCTGCGGCGGGTAATGGTTTCCTTTTTTGTAGTCGCTGCTGCTATAATGTCCGTGACCGTATGGGCGGTGACCGTAATGCTTGCTGTTGGAAAGGGAACCGAGAAGTCGGTTGAGCAAATGTTTAAGCATGTGCGAGCCTCCTAAATCTATTTTCTTTATTTTCATTTCCTATTCTTATTCAATAATACGCAAGGCTCTGAATCAGGTTTCGCCGGCAACCGCCTTTTTAAGCGATATGCCGAGCGGAACCTAATAGCGGCGGGCGCCGTATGTGAGGGAAGGGAGTGATTTCGGATGCTGGGCGCGTGGTTCAAGCAAGTTTGGCGCAATTGGATGGACTATCCGTTGCGGCCGGGTCAAATATGGGCGGGAAAATACCGCGTGGAGCATTTTCTTGGCATGGGCAGCTATGGCCAAGCGTATCGCGCTGTCGATCTGGCAACGGGCGGCGTTGTCTTAATGAAGAGAGCGAAGCCGAGCAAAGGGAAAAGCGCGCGAAAGATGCTGGGGCGGGAGAGCGAAATGATGCAGAGGCTGGACCATCCGCAAATTCCGCAGCGGCTGGAGGACGCTGCGCATCGGGGCGAGAAAGCGCTCGTTATGGCATTTGCGGAAGGTGAAACGCTGGAAGATTCAATATTGGGCTTGAGACGGGCCTTTACGCAGCAAGAAGCGCTGCGGATCGTACGCGAGCTGCTGCGTCCGCTGCGGCATTTGCATGAAGCCGGTTATGTGCATCGCGATGTGCGTACCCCGAACGTGATTGAATGCGGCGAGCGCGTGTTTCTGATCGATTTCGGCCTAGCTTGCCGGATTGGCGAGCTTCCAAGCGATGAGCGAAAAACAGTAGACGAACGGGAGCCGAGCGGCTTCGCGGACAGCTGGGGGCCGGTCAAAAAACGGATGCGCGATCCTTACCCGACGAGCGATCTTTACGGGCTCGGCCATCTGTTTCTGTTTATGATGTATGCGGGCTATACCCCCTATGAGGGGCAGGAAGAGCGCGGCTGGGAAGAGGAGCTGGAGCTTGAACCCGAGGTGAAGCGCTTCGTGCAGGGCTTGCTGGAGTCGAGATGGATGACCGCTGCCGAATGTGAGGCGGAGCTGGAGGTGCTGTTGTCCAGAATCAAACTTGGCGCAGAAAATGATGAAGTAGATGCAGCTTCTCAGCTCTAACAACGGACGTGAGCGACGCTATTATGAACGCTCCGTTCACGAGGGGTGCTTTTGTCGAATCTATCATTATGCCACCAGCTTTCCAATTCAGGTAGGATTGCACATTTATTTTATATGATTTTTTTTACGCTGACCAAGATTTTTGCAAACATGCGGAGGAAGCAGGAAATTTGGATATTTTTGTCGAACTGCATAGGAAAAATCGTTCTTAATGTAGAATGATAATTGAAAAATAAGGGTCAGAAGGGGCATTGACATCATGTCAGGATTCAGAAGTCGGTTGGTCTTCAAGCTGTCTATCATTATTTTGGCTATTCTTATCATCTTATCCGGCACCCTTATCTACATGCAGCTTCAGAATACGAAGAAGGCCAGCGAAGAAGCGATCGGCAACTTCAATATTCATCTTGCTGAAGCCTATGCAGCGCTGTTTGATGTGAAATCTTATGAAAGCTTCTTGCAGGAACAGAAGGAAACCGAGCTCTATTGGAGCATCCGCGAGGAAATGAATCGTTACCGTGAACGGATCGGCGCCTTGTATGTGTATACTGTCCAAATTGATGGCCAGGGGCAGCCAATTCTGTTGATTGACGGCCAGCCGAAAGATTCGGATTCCGCCTCGCCGATCGGCGAAGTGACCGACATGCCGAAGGATGCGATCGAAGCCGTGCTGAAAGGGCAGGCTGCCAAAAGCGGCATAATCGAAAATCCTGAATATGGAGACTATATTTCCTCCTATGCGCCGCTTCATGATTCGGCCGGCAAAGTAATTGGCGTTATGGGGATTGATACGGACGTTTCGGTATCGCAAGCGATTTATCGCGACGTCATTAAGCAAAGCATCCCGCTCTTTGTGATGATGGGCGCGCTGACGTTAATGTTTTTCGCGTTTTTAGTATGGTTCATGTTCCGCGCTTTGCGTCCGCTTGGCAAAATCGTCAAAGGGGCGGAAGCTATTGCCGGCGGTGACATTGCTGCCGCTAAAGTCCATTTGGGCGAGATTCGGACAGGCTCGAAGGATGAAATCGGGCAAGCCTATTCCGCTATGATCAAAATGATTGAACGGCTGGGCGCTACGCTCGGATCGGTCATTCAAGATATGAAGGCGACAACAAACAACCTCGTTCTTTCCACCGGCGAGTTCGGCGCGGAAGCCGACCAGCTGGTGAAGGTGAATGTGGAGCTCGAGCAATCGATCGCGATGCTTGCGGACGGTGCGCAGCATCAGCGTCTTGGCGCTGAGGAAAGCGCAAAGTCGATGGAGGATATTACGTCGGCGATCCAGCGTGTTTCCGAGGCTTCCGCGCACGTATCCGGCGCATCGGGCGAGGCGCTGGAGCTCGCCGAGCAAGGACAGCGCTCGATCCATGAGCTGAAAGCGCAAGTAGCGTCGATCTCCGAGGTTACGATGCAGACGGCAAATTCGGTTCAGCTGCTCAATTCGTATATGGGCGAAATTGAGCCGGTTCTGCAGTCGATTACGAGCATTGCCGATCAGACCAAACTGCTCGCCCTCAACGCTTCCATCGAAGCTGCGCGGGCAGGCGAGCACGGTTCCGGTTTTGCGGTCGTAGCAGGTGAGGTACGCAAGCTTGCGGAAGCAGCTTCAATTTCCGTACAGCATATTACGTCGCTGCTGCAGCAAATTTCGCAGGAGTCGATGCAAATCGGCGAGCGTATGCAAACGGGCAGCGAGGAGATGCGCAAAGGCACGGCGCTTTCGAATGAAGCGGAGACGCTGTTCGATCAGACGCTGGACCGTTTTGTGCTCGTGAACAGTCAGATTCAAGAGATTTCGGCTGCGGCGCAGGAGGTGCTGGCAGGCTCCGAGGAGGTTGCCGCTTCGGTCGAGCAAATCTCTCAAATATCAGTCGCCGCGGCGGACAATACCGCTGCCATCCAGAACATGTCGGCGCATCAGCTGGAGGCTGCGAAACGAATTGCCGACACGACCGAGCAATTGAAGCAAAGAAGCGCAAGCTTGGAAGAAGCAGTATTGAAGTTCAAGCTGTAAGCGGCTTGAAGGCGATTGCTTGAGAAACGGTTCCCATGGGAACCGTTTTTTCTTTGAAGCGAGCCAATCACAGACCGCCTACTAATCTAATCTAGTCCAGTCCGATCGAATATCACGTCCTCCTCTATTTGCCCGCATCCACCAAGTCCGTCCGGCTAGCCCCATCCAACCACCGCGGCCACCTTCCAGGCACCCTCCGAAAATGTCGCCTATCGCCGTCTACCTCACTCACCTCGTCCATCGCCATATAACCCATTGCCCGTCTACCTCCAGTTACCGTTCGCCTAAGTCACCCCTCCTCAATTAGCGAAGCAGACTCGCAAAATAAAGAAGTAACTTTCGTAAATCCGCCAGTATCCCCCTGTTCTCCAGCAGTTAGTGAATCTACATTCGCTAATAGCGCACTTTGATTCCGCCATAGCGAAAATTGCTTCGTTAATGCCCCGGAACCGCTCTTAAACCGCTCAATATGGCCCGAATTAGCGAAATCCCATTCGTTAATCAGCGAAGCAGCTTCGTTATCCCGGAGAAATGTGATCGCAGAAGATCAAAATTACATTCATGAGGGAGAAACGCAGGTGCATACGAGCACATTCTATTTTCTCTAGCATTTAATATATCGACTAGAATAGAGAGGTGATCCTATGACAGCGAAGAAAGCAACCTATTCCACAGGCATCTTGAGGAAGCCGACAAGAACAAGCTATGCTCTAGTCGATGTCGTTAACTTGAACGCGGACCGAAGCCGCATCGTTGCAGTTCAGGTTTATGACTGGTCCGAACGGTTATCCGGTTCCGCTCAAGGTTCAGCCATGCGGAACGAGAACATGCATCCTCAAGTTAGGGCCGAGCAAATCGGTATTTTTCTACGCGGATTTGTCTAAAGTGAAATTCAAGTACGAGGTCCGTATCATCCAGGCGGCGGATCGTAAGCTGATTACGAACGTTACGGGCGTAACGAAGGCTGTTTTTACTCCGCAAGAGGGAGATACGGTTTTGCAAAGCAATCTGATCCGCATCAAATAAGCGTAAAGCGGACAAAATCGAGCTGGCGGGTGTGGCTGCGCCAGCGTTTTTACTATTTCACTCGACCCTCTATTGGTGTTAACATATATGGAAAGCAACAAGATGAGCGGCATGGAAGGAGGGGATCGGCATGAAAATCAAGCTCGGTTACGTCGGCGTGGAGGACACGATGGCATTTGTAACGGAGATCGTGCGGCAGAGCGCGGAATTCGAATGCCTGCCCTTTAAGCACGAACGATTTGAAGACGTCGGGCAAATAATAAGAGAGCACTCCGGGAAGGTCGATATGTGGCTGTTCTCGGGGCCGCTTCCCTATCAGGCGGCAAAGGAGCAAGCGCCGGAAATCCGACAGCCGATGTTTTATATTTCGTACAGCGGAACAGGTTTATATCGGACGCTGTGCCAGCTGTTTTATCGCGAACGAATAGATATCACAAGGCTGAGCTTTGATATGTATACGGATGAGGAGCTTGCCAAGGCTGCGCAGGAATTGAATTTGGAAGGCGTCCGGCTGAAGGGCAAGCCGTTCGATGGCTCCTATCAAGGGCTGATCGATTATCATGCCGAGCTGTGGAAGCGCGGCGAAACCGACTACGCGGTCACCTGCGTCTGGTATGTGCAGGACAAGCTGAAGGCGATGGGCGTTCCGGTGCTTCGCGTCATACCGACGGAATTGTCTGTGCAGGAAGCGCTGACGGATGCGTCCCGGAGATGGGAGACTATGCGGTATATGGACGCCCAAATCGCGGTGCAAATCGTCGAGCTCGACCTGTATGCGGGGGTGTCCAAAGATACATACGGCTCGGATGAGCTGTTTCGGATGGAGCTTGCCGCCAGCGAGTCGCTGCTCGACTATTCGAAACGAGTGCTCGGGTCGATGAAGACGATATCTCCGGGTCGATACGCTATTTTTACGACGCGGGGCATTATGAGAGATATTACGCATGAATTTACGCAAATTCCAGACTGCCCGGAGCTTCGCGACTGGGGCAATGAGCTGACGTGCGGCATCGGCATCGGCCGTACCGCATATGAGGCGGAGCTTATGGCTGGACATGCGCTGCGGCAGACGAGGCATTACGGCAAAGGCTCGTGGATGGTCGTTTTTGACGATAAATCGGTAATTGGACCGCTTGGCCGCGCAGAGAGGCTGGCTTATTCCTATTCGGTGGACGGTCTGCAAGAAATCAGCGAACAAACCGGATTGAGCGCAGTGACGCTGGGGAAAATCGAAGCCATTCTGAAAAAGCTGCAGACGGAAACTATTCACTCGAATCAGCTGGCGCAGCAGATGATGATTATGCCGCGGAGCGCAAGACGCATCTTGATCCAGCTGGAATCGAGCGGCTACGCCGAGGTCATCGGCGAGGAAACGACGAACGTCAGAGGACGGCCGCTGAAATTGTATCGGGTTGACTTGAAAAGAGAATAGAAACAAGTGCAAGAGGGGGCGGATTAACCGGCTCCTCTTTTTATTGATATATAATTTTGATTTTTTATGTCAGATTAGTTGACATCATTAAATATTTTTATTAATATACGGTCATAGCCTTTAATGAGCCGTAATTTATTCTCGAACGATGATTGGCGATAAAGCAGTCCGAGCGATTGCAGCCGCGATTTCCAGAAGGGAGTGAGTTCGGGTGAACATTATCGCGTTGAAGCATTTTTCTTTTGATGACGAGAGCGCTATCGCGGCTTGGGCGGTCAGGCAGGGCCATTCCTTGAACGTAATCGTTCCATATGAAATAGCGGAATATCCAGCGATAGCATCATTTGATATGCTTGTCATTTTAGGTGGCCCGATGAGCGTTTACCAAGATGAGCAGTATCCTTGGCTGGTCGAGGAGAAGCGATTCGTTCGGACATGCATCGATCAAGGAAAGCTTGTGCTTGGCATTTGCCTTGGAGCTCAAATGTTGTCCGAGGTGCTCGGAGGCAAAGTGTACCGCAATGAGTTTAAGGAAATCGGCTGGTATGAAGTGCAGCGGACTGAGGAGCGCCATCCATGCTTCGAAGGCGTGCCGCAGTCTTTCGCCAGCTTTCAGTGGCATGGCGATACGTTCACGCTGCCGGATGGCGCGAAGCGTCTGGCTTATTCGGAAGCTTGCGGCAATCAGGCGTTTGCTTACGGCGATTCCGTAGTGGCGCTGCAATTCCATTTGGAAACGACGCCGGCCTGCGCCGCGACGATGCTGGATGTTTGGACGCATGAGCTTGTTGAAGCGCCGTTCATTCAGAAGGCGGATCGAGTTGCTGCAGGGATGGAAGAGCGGAGCGCACGCTCGCACGAGCTGTTAGGCGGTATTTTGGACCGAATGGCAGCTTTGAAGCAGATTTCTCATTAATAGATATGAACAGAAGGGGTTGTACAGAATGGAACTTGGACTCAACGGCATTTGGACGATGCTTGGCGCAATTTTAGTTCTTTTTATGCAATGCGGATTTATTATGCTGGAAGCGGGCTCGACCCGGATGAAAAATGCCGGCCATATCGCCGGTAAGACTGTATTTACAGTCGGCATTGTGTCAATCGTATTTTGGGCGGTGGGCTATGCGTTTATTTTCGGCTCCGGCGGCAACGGGCTGTTGGGCTGGGGCGATTATTTCGGATTTGACGCAATGACCGTGTCGGAAGGCGCCGTAGTAGCGCCGACGGTTATGTTTATCTTTCAGCTTTCGTTTGCGGCTATCTCGATGTCCGTCGCTTGGGGCGGTTTTGCGGAAAGGGCGAAGCTGTCGGTTTATCTGATTTTTGCAGTACTGTTCTCGGCGATTATCTATCCGGTTGTCGCGCACTGGATTTGGGGCGGCGGTTGGCTGGCGGAACACGGCAAGCAAGACTTTGCGGGCTCGACAGTCGTTCACTTGACCGGCGCAATGGCGGCGCTTGCGGCAACTCTGCTGCTGAAGCCGCGTCTTGGCAAATATAATGCAAACGGTACGGCTAACTATATGCCGGGCCACAATCAGGTTTTCTCGACGCTTGGCGTTATGCTGCTTTGGATCGGCTGGTTCGGATTCAATGCAGGCAGCACCATTACGGCAGGAGACGGCAGCTTCTTCGGTTTTGTAGCGCTTAATACGCAGCTTGGAGCTGCAGGCGGCGCAATCGCGGCTCTTATTCTTAGCTGGATGGTGCTCGGCAAGTCCGACATCGGTGCGATGCTGAACGGCGCGCTGGCTGGTCTCGTTGCCATTACGGCGTCTTGCGCGTTTGTTGAATCGTGGGCGGCTATCGTTATCGGCGTGGTTGCGGGTATTGTTGTCGTACTGAGCATGCAGTTTTTCGAAAAAATGCGGATCGACGATCCGATCTATGCATTGTCCGCGCACGGCGCAGCTGGCGTGTGGGGTACGCTGTCCAACGGCTTGTTCGCGACTCCTGAGCTTGCGGAGAAAGTTGGCGTCGGCAAAGCCGGCCTGTTTTACGGCGGCGGATTTGAACAGCTTGGCGTTCAAGCGCTCGGCATTGTCGCATGCGGCGCATTCGCTTTCGCCGTATCGTATGGCATTTTGTACGTGCTGAAGAAAACGATTGGCATTCGCGTCTCGGAAGAGCAAGAAATCGTCGGTCTCGATATGAGCGAGCACGGCTCCTACGGCTATCCGGAACAAATGAAAGTAAAATCGATGTAAAAAAATAAGGCTGTCCCAAATAGGGAGAGCCTTATTTTTAGGTGTGTAACGCTGTAGGGCGGCGCTATTTCCTCGATTGTGCGCTTGTGTGATGAGATAACGCTGTGTGACAGCGTTATTTGCCGAAATCGGGGCCTTCTCTGTCTTTTTCGATGGAATAACGCTGTGAGGCAGCGCTATTTCCCCGATTTTGCCCCCGTGCGATCAAATAACGCTGTGAGGCAGCACTATTTGCCGAAAATCGAGTCCTTCTCGGTCTTTTTCGATGGAATAACGCTGTGGGACAGCGCTATGTAATCAATTGTGCGCCCGTGCGATCAATAACGCTGTGATGCAGCAATCAAGCATGCGCTGCACGCTGCGAAGGATGACCCCGTTAAAGGCGGATCGTAATGCGATGCTCTTGCTTATCGTCCTTCAGCTCGATATAAGCTTCCGGTCCGGCTTGCAGCTGCCCTGATGATTCGCGCGTGAATTCCAATTGGTACTTCGTATCGCCAAAGCGGTAGGTCGCCTTGAAGCCGGGCCAATCGGACGGCACGCGCGGATCGAGATAGAGCCGGTCTCCGCGTTTGCGAAGGCCGAGTATCCATTCGATGCCGCTTTGGTACATCCAGCCCGAAGCGCCGGTATACCAGGTCCAGCCGGCATGTCCGAGATGGGGCTCGGAGGTGTATACGTCCGCGGCCATGACATAAGGCTCGCCGAAATATTGCCGCACCTCTTGGTCGGTGCGCGTATGGTTGACCGGATTGAGCATCCGGAACAGCTCAAACGCTTTGTCGCCGTTGCCGAGCTTGCTCCAGGCGATGATGCTCCAGATGACGCCATGCGTATATTGTGCGCCATTCTCGCGAATGCCCGGCGGATAGCCTTGGATGTAGCCGGGGCTTGGCTCGGTCCGGTCGAACGGAGGCGTCAGCAGCCTCGCAACCGACAGGTCGCGATCGACGAGCTCGCGGTCGAACGACTGCATCGCCTGGACGGCGCGATCTTTAGGAGCGGCTCCCGAGATGATCGACCACGACTGGGCAATTGAATCGATGCGGCACTCCTCGTTATAGAGCGAGCCGAGCCAGGTGCCCGCATCGGTAAAAGCCCTGCGGTACCATTGGCCGTCCCAGGCATGCGCATTATTGGCTTCAGCCAGTTTCTCGCGAGCCTGCTTATAGCGCTCTGCGCGCTCACCCTCGCCCCGTTCCGCGCATATCGGCCCGAATCGCTGCAGCACCTCGTACAGGAACCAGCCGAGCCAGACGCTCTCGCCGCGGCCTTTCTCGCCGACAAGGTTCATCCCGTCGTTCCAGTCGCCTACGCCAAAGAGCGGAATGCCGTGCTCGCCGATCCGCGACAGCGCTTTGTCGATGGCCCGGTTGCAGTGCTCATAGATCGTGCCGGTTTGCTCGGAAACGATCGTTTCCTCATAGCGTTCATATTCGCCTTCCTGCAGCGTATGGCTCTTAATGTACGCCACACGATCTTCCAGCACGGAGCTGTCCCCCGTATGCTCGATATAGCGGGAGGTTGAATACGGGAGCCAGAGCAGGTCATCGGAAAATAGCGTTCGGATGCCGCGTTCTGTCTCCTCATGCCACCAGTGCTGCACATCGCCTTCCTCGTATTGATGCGAAGCGTTCAGCGCAATTTGCTTCCTCGTCAACTCAGGCTTGGAGTGAAGCAGCGCAAGCGAATCCTGCAGCTGATCGCGGAAGCCGAATGCGCCGCCCGCTTGATAGAAGGCGGAACGCGCCCACATCCGGCAGGCGAGCGATTGATACAGCAGCCAGCCGTTCAGCATAATATCGGTGTCAGGGGACGGCGTCTCGACCACGATCTGGCCAAGCGTTTCCTCCCAATAAGCGGCCGTTTTCATCCACGCGGCGTCGCAGGCTGCAGCATCGGCATATCTGCGCGCCAGTTCAGCCGCTTCTTGGCGGGACGGCGCGCAGCCGAGCAAAAGGATAACCTCCGTCTCTTCGCCGGCTTCCAGCACCAGCTTGCGCTGAATGGCGCCGCAGCTGGCGTTGAAGATGCCGTCGCGTCCAGACAGCCGTTCGCGGCTTAACGCCTCGGGGCGCTCCGCGCTGCCGTTCCGTCCGATAAATTCCTGCTGATCGGCGGTCCAGGACAAGCCTTCACGATCGGCGGCTTTCTGCGGAAAAATGCCGAGAAACGGCGTCGCGTCGCGGAACGTTTCCTGATAACGGTTTTGCGCGGTCAATATTTGCGCTTCCTCGTCCCATACGCTGGATATATACGGCGCGTTCGATTGCCGCTGTACGCCAATCACCCACTCAGCATAATAAGTGACGGAAATATGCCGCGTCCTTGAAGAGCGGTTGGTCAGTTTCAGCCGCATAATTTTGACCGCGTCATCGATAGGGACATACATCGTCATCTTGTGGCGGATGTCCTCGGATTCATGCTCGAAGGCGGTAAAGCCGAGGCCGTGCGTGACCTCGTACGGATTGGTGTCTTCGCCTGCGGACGGTGCGGTCGTCCATATTTCGCCGGAAGCCTCGTCGCGCAAAAAGCACAGCTCGCCCGGCGGATCGAGTACTGGATCGTTCGACCATGGCGTCAGCTTGCATTCCCGGCTGTTGCGCCAGAACGAATAGCCGGTGCCAAGCTCGGAAACAAGCGCGCCAAAGTTGGAATTGGCAAGCACGTTAATCCACGGTCCCGGCAAATGCTTGCCGTTTGCAATAAGCAGCTTATATTGCTTGCCGTCCTCCGAAAAACCGCCCCAGCCGTTGAAAAACTGCACATCCTTGCCGCTCCAGGCAGGTGCGTGCGCGCTGTCTTGGCCAACATTCAACGAAACCGAAACGGCCGGCTTTGAGACCGCCGTATCCTGCTGCTGCGCAGGCTCCGATACGGTCTGCAGCGGCTCTGGCCAGGCCGCGTTTTCATCCGGCTTCGGAAGCCGGAGCTGGCCGGCCAGGCTTGGTCCGCCTGCGCGGAGCGTCACACGCGCAACCGCTTTGAGCAAGGCGATATCCTCGGCGGTTAGCCGATTTGTCGGCAGCACATGGATACCCGCTGCGCCTGTGCCGAACCGGTCGACGCCGTGTTCGACCGCGCGGCTCAAAGCATCCTGAAGATTTTGCTGATAGCCGTCGTTCGAATCGTTCAGAAACACGAGATCGAAGCGCAAGCCCAGCCGCCGCAAATATTCATGGCCGGTCAGCAGCTTCATAATAAACGGCATATGGCTTTGATTCTCGATTTGCGCGAGCACAATCGGCTTGTCGCCGGAAATGCCGAACGACCACAGCCCCGGCTGGCTTTTCGTATTGGCCTCGATTTGCAAGGCCCTTTCGCTGCTGAGCGGAGGGGTGTACAAAATTTGACCGGCAAGCTTCTGGAACGATAGGGCTTCGGCCTGATCGAGATGCAGGCTGCGAAGCTCGACCCGGCTGCGCGTCCAAGCGAGCTGGAATGCTCGCTCTACCGCTTGCGCGTGCGCCAGCTTGGAGGTCGATTCGACGGCGTCTTCTCTCGTCTCCGCTACTGATGTGATGGCAAACAGCTGCACTTTCTCGCCGGGTTCGATCTGCACGCGCCGCCGCATCACGAAGGCGGGATCGGCTACCGACCCGGTTTTCGCCTTCAGCCGGCTGCGTATCGAGCTTGGCGCAGACAGCCGGTGTCCGCGCCCGATGAACGATACGCGGTCGGTTTCGAACTCAACCGAGCCGACGGCGCTGCTGTTTGCCGTCAGCGTATGGGTAGCCCACAGCGCCCGGTCCTTCTCCTCCCGCTTGCGCCGGCTGGCGACGAGCAGCTCGCTTCCCGCCTCGTATGCCGTGCGGACGAACAGCTTGCTGAACGCCGGATGCGCATCGTCGGCAATCGGGTTTGCGAGCGCGAGCTCCAGGAAGGAGGTTACTTCAAGCACCTTCTGCGCGTCTCCCCGGTTGGTCAGCGTAATGCGCCGAACCTCCGTATCGGTTTCGGGAGAGACGCATATTTCCATACACGTCTCGACGCCCTCGAACGTCCGGGTGAAGGTCGCTTTATCCGGCTCGAAATAGACTCGCTGATCGAGCGTCTCCGTTCGGCACGGCTGGTAAGAAGGCGACCAGATCCGGTCGGAGAAGACGTCGCGAATATAAATATAGCTGCCCCACGAATCGCGGACAGGCTCTTCTCGCCATCTTGTAACGGAAAGGCCTTCCCAGCTTGCGTGCCCGCTGCCGCTGGCCGTCACCATCGTGGAGAAGCGGCCGTTCGAGAGCAGGCAAGCCTCCGGCGTTGCGGTATGCGGCGACTTGAATTCGCGAATCGGATTATGCTCCGGCTTCGCTTGCTCTCTGCTTCCCGGAGAGCGGTACAAAGCGGGATGCTTGATCCGTTTCGAGCGGCGCGGCACACGTTCCTGAAGCAGCAGCTCAGCGGAGCGAACCTCTTTATTGCGATGGAACCGATCCGTCATCGTAAACGGAGAGAGCAGGTTGGACAAGGTCAGCATGCTCATGCCCTGATGATGGGCCATAAAGCTGCGGATAACTTCGTTCTTCCGGCCGGACTGCATCCGTCGCGGCGTGAAATCCAAAGCTTCATAATAGCCGTATTTTCCGCGCGCGCCCAGCTGCTCCATTTGTCCCAGCGCCTGCAAGCCTTCCTTCGGCGCATAAGGAAGCGCCATTACCGTCGCATAAGGAGCGAGCACCAAATCTTGCTCCAGCCCGCGTTTAAATCCTAGTCCCGGCACGCCGAACGCCCGATACTGATAGTTCATCTGATGATCGAAGGCATAGTAGCCGGATTCGGAAATGCCAAACGGCACATTATGCTGCCTTGCATAATCGATCTGCCGATCGACGACGGCGCGGTAGGTGCTGTCCCAAATGGTATTCCGATACGTTTTCATAAGCAGCCAAGGCATCAAATATTCGAACATCGTGCCGGACCAAGAGAGCAGCAGCGGCCGGTTGCTGGTCTTCGTCAATGTCCGGCCAAGCGCATTCCAATGCGCGACGGACACCTGGCCAAGCGCAATCGCGACGAAGCTGGCTTGCCGCGCTTCCGATGCGAGCAAGTCATAGAGCACATCATCGCGTTTGTTCGAAGTGACATGGTAGCCAAGCGACAACAGATTGGTCTTGCCGTCCAGCAGCGGCCGGAAATCGGTCGCATGAATCAGCTTGTCGATGCGGGATGCCAGACGCTGCCCCCGGGCGTTTAGCGCCGTCCAGTCAACGGCGCCAAGTTCGTCGGAGAAGGCGACTTCGAAGCGGTCTTCCTTTTGCTTTTGCGGCCAAGTCTTACTCGGCAGCGGATCGTCAAGCTCCTGCCCGCTGTCCGCCCGCAGCCACTCCAGCAGCCCTTCCTTAGCGGTCATTAGCGAAGCGACCATGTTGCCCGAGTCGACGGTGGACACATAAATCGGCAGCAACGGAGCGAGAGACTCGGTATCGTACCAGTTGTACAGATGGCCCTCCCATTTTTTCATCCGCTCGATCGTGCCGACTGTTTGCTCCAGACGTTCAACGAGATTTGGCGTATCGATAAAGCCGAAATCTCTTGCAGCCAGCGCGCACGTCACATACATGCCGATGTTCGTCGGCGAGGTGCGGTGCGCAATGCCGCGATCGGGCTCGATTTGCACGTTGTCAGGCGGCAGCCAGTTGTCCTTCTCCGTGACGAAGTCCTCGTAGAAGGCCCAAATGTCGCGAGCGAGCTTCAGCAGCATCTCCTGCTCTTGCTTAGAGAACTGCGCCTCGTCGCGTACCGGCGGTTGATCCAGCCAGCGAATAGCAAGCGGCGCGAAGCTCCATAACAAGCAGATGACGATGCCGGTTATGAACACGGAAACGGAGCCTGTAGTGAAGACGCCCGCGGCCATCAGTACGATCAGTAAGTAACCTATGCCCAAACCGGCCATTGCGGGAGCAGCCTTATCTTTGTTTGTCCGCTCGACCTCGGCTTGGCTCGTCCATTCGAGCAGCCTCCGCTTGGAGATTGCGAGCCGGTATACGGTTCGGACAATGGCTCCAAGGAGCAATGCGCTCTGGAACGGCATCGTCATAAACGAGATTAATCCGTGTCCTAATGTACGCAGCAAACTTGCAGGACGTTGAACCAGCGTGAACGGCGTGAACAGCTGCCGGATTGCCGGCAGAAAATGCGTCAGCAGCACAATCGACAGCCAGCCCCAGAACGGTCCCGGAAGAACGGGAGCGGCCAGCATAAGTACGATAAACAGCGCCGGCTGCAGCAGGCTGCGGCGCAGATTGTCGAAGATTTGCCAGCGCGTCATCAGCGACAAATAAGTGGGCGCCAGCTCGCCGCTTCCGTTGCGGGCCTTTGCCGCAAGCCAAGGGAGCAGCTGCCAGTCGCCGCGAATCCAGCGGTGCAGCCTTTTTTGCATCGACAGAAAGGTTGGCGGGTGATCGTCGATCAGCTCGATATCGGACAGCAGTCCGGCCCGCAGAAAGCCGCCTTCCAGCAAGTCATGGCTGAGCACCCGGTTTTCCGGCAGTCGATTGCCAAGCACATGATAAAAGGCGTCCACGTCGAAAATGCCTTTGCCGGTAAAAATGCCTTGCCCGATCGCATCCTGATAAGGATCCGATACCGCAAAGGCGTAGGGGTCTAGACCGGCTTCGTATGCGTATAGAGAGGTAAGGCGCGATCTTCGCGCGCTTTCGTACGTCATGCCGATTCTCGGCTGAAGCACGCCGTAGCCTTCGACGACGCTCGTCTTGTTTTCATTCAAGCGCGGTCGGTTGAACGGCAAATGGATCGCGCCGATCATTCGTTTCGCGCTCTCAAGCGGCAGCTGCGTGTCGGCATCCAGCGTTATGACGTAGCGGATCGAGCCTAGTGCCGCATGCTTGTCGCCATACACGAAAGAGAAGCTGGTGTCTTTATCGCCTCGCAGCAGCTTTACAAATTCCTCGAGTTTGCCCCGTTTGCGCTCCCAGCCCATCCATGCCTGCTCGGATGCGTTCCATTTCCTGCTGCGGTGGAACAGATGAAACACTTGTCCCGGATAGCTCCGGTTCAGTTTTTCAATTTCCGCTTCGGCTGCGCGCAGTATCGCTTCATCCTCCAGAAGCCGCTCCTGGTCGGCGTCGCGGAAATCGCTTAATATCGCGAAGCGGAGCTTAGGATCGCGATTGGCCAAATAATGCAGTTCCAGCCTTTGAGCCGTTGCCGTAACATCTTCCTTTCGCGACCAGATGACGGGGATGACGACCATCGTGGCGGCATCCTCGGGAATTCCTTTCGAAAAGTCGTAACGAAGCAGGCGGATTGGCTTTGCCACCCGTTCGATCAGCCAATGAATGGCCGTCACGCCCCATTCGCTCGCCGGGATGACGAGCAGCAGCAGCGCTGCGGCCCAGCCGAGCGGGGTGATCGGACCGCTCGCGCCGACAGTAAAAAAGAAGGCGATGAGTGCGGCGACCGTAAAAAGCGCAGACAGCTGGATGTACAACCCGGCTGCCCGGCGTTTAATGCCGGCTTGCGGCAAAGCCCCCGTCTTGCCGCACTGCTTTAACGCTTGCTGAAGCTTTCGCATCCCGCGCGCTTCCAGCAAATAATAAGCTGTATTCCCGGCTCTGGGGGGGAATACAGCGGCTTGTTCCGGCTTCCCTTTCGCAGCTTCGAATACGGCGTTGGCCAATTGCGTAGCTTGGGAAGCGACTAGATTTTCCGTCACCTTCATTCGTCCGGCGAGCTGCTCGACCCGATAGCGCAGCGTATGGCGGCTGGAGCCGTCCAATCGGACATAGTCGCCTGCCTGCTCTCCGCGCAGCGTCTGCTCAATGACGCTGATCTGTTCGAACAAGTCGCTCCAGATCCATCTGGAAAGCGTGCGCAGGCTGCTGATGACGTTGCCGGTGCTTACTTGATAGACCGCTTGCAGGCGATATTCATACGAGAGAATGGCGTCCAAATCATCCGGCGCATTGTCCAGCTTGCAAACGAGCCATTCTCCGATATGAGCGGTATCCTCGGCATGCTCGCGGAGATGTTTGACAAGGTGGACGATCATTGCTCCCGACAGCGGCAGATCCACGTTTGCTTCGTCCAGCGCGAGCTTGAGCCGCTCCGGCGTCAGATCGGAGGCGGCGATACCCGAGAGCATTTGATCCACTTTCTTGCATATTTGCCTCCGTTCCTTTACGGGCTCCATGAGCCCGGCCAATCGGCGGATCATTTCCATCTTCATGAAAAGCGGCGCCGACCAGCATTCGGCGGAGGTCAGTACGGATATTTCCTGATAGGAATTGAAATAGAGGGCGAAAGAGTCTTCCTCAAGCTGTCCGTCAGTATGCTCCAAATAAGCTTCGCAGATCGATGCGATCCGCACTTTCGTATCCTTTCCGTTCGCTTTCATGACAATGGGAAGCTGTTTGGCGCGCAGCCCTTCGAGCTCTATTTGAATGCCGGAAAGCTCCGATTCCAGAAATTCCGAATGGTCGAGGAGCCATTCCTCGGAAGGCTGCTCGCAAGAGCTGCGATCCTCGTGCAGCTGTTTTATAAAATCGCGCAGCCCTTCAACGTCCGCTTCCATTTGCCGCCATAATGCTTTGGGCGAAAATCGCCCGCCGTGCGGCTCATGTTCCAGCGCAAGCTTATGCGCGTGATCCTGCAAATTTTGCCCAAGCATACTCATGCTAGAAGTCCTCCAAAAACTGAAATAGTAAAAAACGACTTTATTACCATTCCACGCTTTTGGCATTTTTATGAATGAAGCTTTATAAAATCGCTTGTTGCCAGCGCGCTGATTCCTCTGGACTTCAGTCGGAGCCATTCTCCATCCGGAGGCTATTGTTTACTCGACGCATTCAACTTACAATAAATAGCATGTTTATACCGTTTGAGATGGAGAGAAGAAAGGTACGGGTGGGGAAATGAAAAAGTCGGCATTTGGCTACACGTTCTGCATGTCCGTGTTGCTCTGCACAATTGCCGCGGGGCTGGTGGCATACAGCTTCGGCAAAGAGCATCCGGCATCTGCGTCGGCTGCCGCAACGCTAACGCAATCGCAATCCGCAGAAATCGATAACTATATGAATCTGGTTTTGGATCGGCTGAACTTGCCCGGCGCGGCAGTTGGCATCGTCGACAAAAACGGGGCATGGGATGGCTAGCAGAGAAGAATACGATCTCGCATAATGGCGGCGTGGAGCATTTTCAAGCCAATATGCATATCGAAGGTGATTATGGCATCGTTATTCTCATTAATCGGAACGTATCGGTGTACGGCATTTTGACAACTGCCATCGTAAATATATTAAATGGCAAGGAGCCGCCGGCGCTGGCTGCCGGAAGCGGGGAGGAATGGCCGCTGCGCGTTATCGGCTTGCTCGTGCTGCTATTTATTGTTCGTTCATTATATGTAGCGCTGCGATGGAAGAAGGTTTTTAAAGTTAAAGGGCTTTCGATTGCGATGCACTTCATATCGGTTGGATTGCTGCACATTGCCGTACCGCTGCTAATTCTTATTGCGGCGCCGCTCGTTCTCCAAATGTCGTGGGCGCCGTTGCTTTCCTTTATGCCGGGCGTAACTCACTTGGCGTTCTGCGCTTCCATAGCGCTGCTTGTTTTAGGTTTATCGCGGATTATTTTGTTGATTCGCTCGCTGCGGCGCAAAAAAATTGACTCTCTATTTGAGAATGGTTATCATAGAATCCAATGACAATCATAAAGATAACAGTAAGTTGCGCTTGATATAGAGGGACGATGGAGGAGCCGGTTATGGAGCAGTTGTTTGATTTCACCATTGTGAAAATGTACTATCATGTGTCGCCGGAAGGTGCGGATCATCCGATTTATGAAGTCGCGGCTGATGAGCTGTTTAACTCGGCTATGCTGCAGGAAGCCTTGCGCATGGGCGGAGCTACGGTACAAGCGACATCGCTTGCTCTCCCGGCATCCTTTGTCGGAACGTCGCTTTGCAAACTGACGTTGATTCAGCTGCTGTTTGCTTCCCAGGTCGACCGGCTCATCGATTTGTCGCCTGATAATCTCATTTTCCAGGTGGAGCTGCATGACGATCATGCCCATCTCGGCTACAAAATCAAAGAGCTTCGTTCGGTTCCGTTGCCGGCGGATGGCGAGGAACATCGGCGAGCGTTTCTGCTCAACCATTGGCGAGAATACTTCTCGAGCTTTATTACGCCCGCTGTCGAGGCTTTGGCGGAAGCGGCCGAATTAAAGCCGGATGCCATCTGGCAGCAATTTGGCGGACAGCTGACCTATTTGAAAGATTTCTTGACGAGCTATCTCGGAGAGGGAGCGATACTGGACAAATTTATTCGCGACAGCGGTCAGCTCATTGAGCTTCTGGAGCCGGAGCTGTTTCGCCGCAGACGGAATCCGTATCAGCACTTGAATCCGCGTTATGTGGAAAATCCGCTGAATCCCGATGAAAAATGGCTCATGCAGTCGTCCTGCTGTCTGTACGACCGCCGCGAGAATGGATCAAAGTGCTATACTTGTCCGCGGCTGACGGCGGAGGAGAGAGAAGCGAGAGCGTGCGAAATGATTGAAATGGCTGCTGCGAAATAGATTGTTTTGCAAGTCGAGAATGTAGAGAAACCCGTGTCCTATTTAATGGCGACGGGTTTCTCTTTTTTAGAATGGGTTGCCCGACACGAGAAAATAGCGGAGGAAAGTTTCGTTATTCGGCAGTGTAAGGGGAGGAAGCTCCCGGCAACCTCCGCCCTTATGGGCGTCTTTTTCATTTGGCAAGGTTTTGTGACATTCGTTTGAACAGATTGCAATTTATTGGAAACGATGCATATAATACAATTATCTAGACGGTACCGTACAGAAAAGGTGGAGAGCGGATATGCCCAAAGTGGTTGTGTCACGGGAGCAGTGGCTTCAGAAGGGAATGGAGATGTTTGCGCAAGGCGGCCAAGAAGCGCTGGTCATTGAGAAGATGGCGGCCGCCTTGCAATGCAGCAAAAGCAGCTTTTATTGGTATTTCAGCAATCGATCGGAGTTTGTGAGACAAATCGTCGAGGAGTGGAGGGCGAGAACGACACATCAGGTCATCCATACGTTGAGCGATGACGCGGAAGCCGACGAGAAAATGTTAGTTTTGCTAAGGCAAATGTTTTCCGTAACGATGCGGGGTGACTTTTTGTTCTATTTGCGCAAGCTGGCGCTGGAGGATGAAGCGTATGCCGCTGTTTTGGAAGAGACAGAGCAGCTGCGGATCGATTTTGCGAGTCGGATTTTTGTGCAAAAAGGCTTTTCCGAAGAGATTGCCCTGCAAAAAGCATGGCTGCTATACCATTATTATTTAGGCTGGTATGAGCGGCACAAACATACGCCTGTAAGCGAGGAACAGTTGGAGAAGCATGTCGGCCTGCTGCGGAAGGAATGGTTCGGAGGGCGCGCGGATTGAATCTATATTAGGAGGTTTTACGATGACGGAGATATTGGCTTGGGTCGTAAGCGGTTTATTGTTTGCGGTAAGCGGCATCCATTTCTATTGGGTTTTTGGCGGCAGAAAAGGGTATCGAGCCGCCATTCCCAGCATCAGCAACGATCAGGAGCCATTATTTCGTCCGACTAAACCCGCTACGGCTGTTGTGGCGATCTTGATGGCGCTTGCGGCTTGGGCGGTGGCGGAGCTCGGAGGCGGAATCGAGCCTGTCCTTTTTTCCGACACGCTGTTACGGTTTGCAGGCTGGGCGCTGGCGATCGTGTTTGTGCTGCGGGCAGTCGGCGACTTTAAGTGGCTGGGTCTGTTCAAAAGCAAGAAGGGCACTGTGTTCGCGAGATGGGACAGCTTGCTTTATTCGCCGCTATGTCTATTGCTTGGCGCAGCTCTGTTCGTTATTATTCTTCAGTAATTATTTAGATTGGGCTAAGGATTGGTTTAGATCCTTATTTACTTGCGGTACCAAAAAAGGATGGTACTAGACGGTTCACCGGTCAGCGCGCATCATGAGGTTAATACCACTGAAGGGTGATGTGCGCAATGACACCTGTTTATTTGACGAGTATCGGGAAGTTTCTGCCCGGGGCGCCGATCGGCAATGAAGAGATGGAACAATATCTTGGCAAAACGGCCGGTAAAAGCTCGAAATCGAAACGCCGCATATTGGAGCAGAACCAGATTCGTTACCGCCATTATGCAATCGATAAAGAGCAGAAGAGCCTATATTCAAACGCGGAAATGGCTGCTCTTGCGATCCGCGACGCGTTGGATCGAAACGCGGAGAAGCTGGATGAGCGGATCGGTTTTTTGGCGGCGGCGACGACGCAGGGCGATCTGCTCGTTCCGGGATTCGCCAGTATGGTTCATGCGGAAACGAAGCTGCCCGTTATGGAAATCGCCACGCATCACGGCGTTTGCGCCAGCGGCATGCACGCGCTCAAAAATGCCTTCCTGCATATTCAGTCCGGAGAGCACGATACCGCGATATCGTGCGCCAGCGAGTTTCCAAGCAGAGCTTTCAAGCATACTCGTTTTGAAGCGCAAGCCGCTTTCAGTGGCGGTCAATTGCCGTTCGATACCGACTTTTTGCGGTTTATGCTGTCTGACGGGGCGGGTGCGGCCGTGCTGCAAAACAAGCCTTCGGCAAAAGGACTGTCGCTGCGCGTCGAATGGATCGATAACCAGTCTTACGCCAATAAATATGACGTTTGCATGTACGCCGGCTTAAACAAAGAGCGCGAGGGCTGCTCTTCATGGCTGGATTACCGTTCCGTCCATGAAGCTGCTGATGACGGGGCCGTCAACTTGAAGCAGGATATCCGGCTCGTTAACGAAATGCCGAAAGTCGGCGTGAACCGTTTTTTCGAGCTGGTGGAGGAAGGAAGAGTTCAACCTTCGGCAATCGATTGGATGGTATGCCACTATTCGTCCCATTTTTTTCGCGATGAAATATTCCGGCTGCTGCAGCTTGGCGGCATGACCATTCCAGAAGATAAATGGTTCACCAATTTATATACAAAAGGCAACACGGGCGCGGCCTCGATTTACATTATGCTGGAGGAACTGCTCCATTCGGGCCGCTTGTCGCCAGGTGAACAGGTGCTGTGCATGGTGCCAGAAAGCGGACGTTTTCAAACCTCATATATGCTGTTAACGGTTGTCGGCGATAAGGCGGGACAGGAGGCAAGCCCGGCGTTTGAGGAACGGGAGCCGGAGGCGCCCCGCCTTCAATACGATTACGGCAATGCGGTACAGGCACAGCTCGTGCGCCAGCTCGTCCAGGTATGGATTGATTTTGAACAAAAGCTTGCCCAGGTGCCTATCATTCATAAGCTTTACCATAACAAATTTACGCTGGACGACTACAAGTCGCTGATGGAAAATATCCGGCAGCAGGTCATCGACGGCTCGCAGTGGATTGCCCGTGCGGCTTCCTATATCGCGATTGAGCATATTGATCTTCGTTCGACCTTTATCGCCCATGCCCGAGACGAGCATAGAGACTTTCAGATTTTGGAACGCAATTATGCGGCGGTCGGAGGAAATTTGGCTGATATTCAATCCGTGGAAAAAAATATCGGCAGCGAGGCGTTGTCCGCCTATCTATTTCAACGGGCGAGCCGCGACAATCCGTATGATTTGATCGGCGCGATGTGGATTATCGAAGGTCTCGGCTGCCGGATGGCCCGCTATTGGGGCGAAATGATTCGCGATCAGCTGTCGCTCAGCGATGAGCAGGTCTCGTTCCTGCTCTATCACAGCGACTCGGACGAAAAACATTTCGAGCGGCTGGAGACGGTTGTGCAGCATCCGATGCTGACGGAAGAAATTGCAGCGCGCATCGTTAAAACGGCGAAGACGACGGCGCGTCTCTATCTGTTGCAGCTTGAGGAGTTGAATGAGCGATGAGCGAAGCCGATTTTTACTATAAAATGCCGCATGACCGAGACGATCCGAACCCGTTTCAAGCGATTTTTCTCGACCAGAGCATTCCGTTCAACGAGGAAGCCAAAGCCGTTTACCTCCGAGATTGCTCAAGCCGGACCCGACAGTTTTTGCTGCCGCTGCTGCGGCCGTTTGCACGGCTGATGATTATTGTGCTGCAAATATACAAAAGCATCGTGCCGAAGGCGTTTACCTCGTCCAAATTACTGCATCGGGTACTTTACTGGGGGATGAAAAATTTCGTCAGCCCAAGCGCCAATTTTATGATTTTACGTCATTTCTATCTCGGCTCCGAGGTGCTGCAATTTATCCGGGATAATGTGCCGGGTGTGCAAATGACGATGAACCCATTGAAGCCGACTAATTTGGAGCCGGTAAAGGATGATCTTTTCCTTATTCACGATCTGAATTTGTACAATTTCATCATTAACTTGAACCGCGAGCTGCAGAGCAAAAAGCTGGAGGTGACGAAACAGGATCGACTCCATTTCGATGCGATAACCTCGACGCGGATTCCGATCGAGCCATTGCCGAAGCGGTGGACCAACTTTCTCGATTTGACGACGGCTATCGAGATTTTCACGCCGATTTATCAGATGTTTTTGACGGACAACGATTTTTGGCGGGCGACTAATTCCTTGCAACTGGATGAGACGGTCGGCTTGTACGCTTCTAAAATTATTGGCAGCAACGATCGGCTGGCGCTCATCAACAACAAGCATCCGATGGTGCCGATGACGACGCTTGGAGCAGGCTTCCGCCTGGTGCTTCACGGCTTAGCTACTGAGCAGCTTCACGCTCTGCTGGTTGAATTGAAGGCGAAGCAGGAGAGTGTTCAAAGGATTCCATCCTAGACTTTGAACGTTTAATCGGCATCAAAGTGGGGCCCCCGTCTAATGACAGACGGGGGTTTTGTTGTCCCCGACAAGCCTTCAAATATAGCTCGATAGCTGCAAGCATTGGCAGGAAAGTTCAAACTGCAAGCATCATATACATATGACATGCGAGGAAGATAACGGCTAACGACTGAATATCCAAGGGGGAAAAATTAAAACAATCGAAAAGGAAGTGGGCCATGAGGAAGTATCAATGGATTAAGTGGCGAAGATTCCTCATTAGGCTCGTTGTCCTCGTCATCATTGGCGTGCTGGTGTGGCAGGGAGGACCGACAACCTGGGGAATTTTGATTAGTCTCGCCGGGTTATTGTTTCAGCTTCTATTCGCCGTGCTTTTCATCATTATTCAGTTTGTCGCACTGTTCTGGTTTCTTGCGCGCGGCCGAACGTATTGGGTGCTTCCCGGGGAGACGGGCGCGACGTGGGATGATTACCGCGGCAATCCCGAGATCGTGGAAAACGCCAAACGTATCGTTACGCTGCTGCGGGGCGTAAAAGAGTTCAAGCAGATGGGCGGCGAAGCGATCCGCGGCTTGCTGCTGTGCGGACCGCCCGGCACCGGCAAATCCTATTTGGCTCAGGTTATTGCGAACGAAGCGCAGGTTCCGTTTGCGTATGCGTCAGCGCCAAGCTTTCAGAACATGTTTTTCGGCGTCGGCAACTTGAAGGTGATGCGGATTTACAAAAAAGCACGCAAGCTTGCCAAAATATACGGCGCCTGCATTATTTTCATCGACGAGGTCGATGCGATTGGGATGAGCCGGCAAGCTGGCGGCGGAATGGGCGGCGGCATGTTCGGGATGGGCGGCGGGTCGGGACTGCTCAACGAGCTGCTGCTGCAAATGGACCCGCCGAACCTGGACGCTACGAAGTTCGCCAAGCTGCTGCGGACGTTAGGCTTGCGGCGCAAGAAAGCGGAACGGCCCGCCGTATTAACAATCGCTGCGACGAACCTGCCGGATGTGCTCGATCAGGCGCTGCTGCGCCCAGGCCGTTTTGACCGGAAGCTGTGGGTCGATTCGCCTGACTACGACGGCCGCGTAGACGTATTCGAGTACTACTTGAAGAAAGTGAAGCGCGAGCCGGAATTGACCCCGGAGAAGGCGGCGCTTGATACGATCGGCTACAGTCCGGCGCAAATCAAGCATATTGTGAACGAAGCGGTCGTTCTTGCCCATCAGCGGGGAGCCCAATTAATCAGCTATGAAGACTTTCGGGCTGCGATGGAGACCTATGAATGGGGTCTTAAGCAGCCGCTGCGCTCGATGAGCCAGGACGAGAAGCGGAATGTCGCGTATCATGAATCCGGCCATGCGGTGGCGCAATATTTACTGAAGCCGCATGAGCGGGTATGGAAAGTGACGATTATTCGGCGCGGAGACGCGCTCGGTCTTGCGGCAACCAAGCCGACGCATGAGCGGTACAACCGGAGCGACAGCGAGATTCTGGCGGCGATTCAGGTTTGCCTTGCAGCGAGGGCGGTGGAAGAGGAGTTTCTCGGCAAGAAGCTCAACGGCGTAACGTCCGATTTGCGGCAGGCGACGGAGATGGCGGGCGCTTACCTCGGCATGGTCGGCATGGGCGACGAGCTGTTCAGCTGGCTGGCTACCGGTTCTAGAGCGGATGCGCTGCGGGCGCTTCGTCCGAAAATCAACGAGCTGTTGAAGGATCAAATGGAGCAGGTGAAAAAGCTCGTCAAGGATCATGGCGATTTCGTTCATGCCATAGCGGAGCAGCTGCTGCTTCGCGGCGACCTGACCGGCGAAGAGATCGATGAGATTTATAAGGGACTGTACGGCCTTGAGCGTCCAGAGCATGTGGCGGTGAAGCCGTTTATGCCGAAAGCGGAAGCGGAAGCGGCAAGTCTCGGCGGTGCGGGCGTTACAGACGCATCCGTTGACGAACTGGAGCGGGAGCAGTCGAAATTGGGGCCAGAAGACGAAGAAGAGAAGAAAGATGAGGAATAGAGTGCAAGTAGAAGGAGCTGACCCTTTCGGGAACAGCTCCTTCATTTGTTTTACGGGCCGCTGCATCCGTTGCTGTAATGATTATCGCTATCCGTGAGGACTAAAAAAGATGACTCCCGTACCATACAGGAATCACCTTTTAAGCGCGGCATGCCAGTGCAGATCGCTGGAGTCCATTTTGTTCGAATGCCTATTAAAAAGCAAATACTATGACTTAGATAGAAAATCGATCACCAATTGGTTGAATTGTGCCGCTTCTTCGACGAAAGGCAGGTGTCCGCAATCTGCTATGACGGTCAAGACGGCGTCTTGTATCCGCTTTTGCAGAAGGTCGGTTGTGGAGCGGTTGTATGGATGGTCGCGGTCGCCAGCGATGAGAAGCGTCGGGCATTTTATTTGCTGCAGCCGCTTGGCTGCCGGGGGCTTCGGCGGCGTAATCAGCTTGGGTGAAATACGGCAAAAATTGTTTGGGTTTCGGACGTTGCTTAAGACCTGCTCCAAAGCGGCTGGCTTGTGCGACTCAGGAAAGAAATATTGCCAAAAGCGGTTTTGAATAAAAGCTTCGATAGCGGCCTCCGCGCCTTTGGAACGAAAAGCGGAGTAGTTTTTGATGCCGTTCCACGTCATCTGCAGCGGATAGGAGCGGCCGCTTACCGAAGGAGCGGCGAGTATGAGGCTTTCGACCCGATGCGGGTAGGCAAGGGTGAAGTCGATAGCGACAGCGCCGCCGGAGGAGGAGCCAATCAGCACGGCTTTTTCTAATTGCAAATGGTTAAAGACCGCTAACAGATCGTCTACATTGGAGTAACCGGCCGAAGGCGTTCCCGAAAACCCGTATCCTCTAAGGTCGTACCGGATGACTTGATAGCTTTGAGCTAAAGCGTTGGCCTGGCTGTCCCAAATGCGGTGGTCATTGAAATTGCCGTGAAGCAGGATCAGCGGACGTCCGCTTCCTGCCACAGAATAATAAAGCTCACAATCTTGCAACTGTAAAAATTGTCCGGTCAACTGGAATAGCTGCTCCTTTCCGGAATCATAATTGGTCGGCTTGCTGAAGATAATCTTCGATAATGGAGCGGATAAAGGCGGATACCGCGTAATCCTGTCTTCCCCCGCAATGCCGTTCGATTTCTTCCCAATAAGCGGGAGGGAGTGTCAGCGACAGCTTTCTAGTTACTCCGATCGGCTTTCTGCCGGCTCCGGCCCGTTGTCCGCCTCTGTGTCCGATCCCTTTCTCATTGCTTGCACAGTGTTCTGAATCCATATGATCATCACCCGATTCTATATTTTCATATTTTTTAGAGCGATTCAATTTCTGCTACTTTATTCAAAGTGGACATGCCGATATAGTTGTTATCGGATGAATAGTGTGAGATGTTGCGCAGCTTAGAACAACAATGGAATGGAAAGGGGTTGGAACGATGGGGTTTGATGTCGTGCTCTACTCGCGCAATAAGGAGCAAATCGGCTTCTTTGAAATACCCGAAGCGGTGCATGAAGCGATTTTCCAGAGCAATACGTACTGGAGGAGCTACGTACTGCTGCGGAAAATGAACGATTATTATGCGACCAATGTAAAGTTTACAGCGGAAGAGATTGCGGTTTTAGCCAAGGAACTGCAAAGCATGAAACTATTTATTGCTGCAAGGTTTCATGTCGAGATCGACCAAATCATCCTCCGTATGAGCGAGCCTTCGGTAGCGCTCGCGCATATAGCAGGCGACTGACGAGGCTCGCTATCACACAATCATTCTCATTATATTAGCAAAAACAATCCGGCGGCGAAGCCGAAGCTGAACTGGACGGAGCAGCTGTTTCGCCGCTTGCGCGCTGCTCTTCATCGTATGCGTTTAATGCATGCGTTGCATGGCTGAGCACTGCGCCGGCCCGGGTGGAGGCAGCGATAAGCACCGCGCCGAAAATTTCTTCTTTGGTTGCGCCGAGCGATTTTCCTTTTTTCACATGGACGTCAATGCAATAGGGACAGCCGGTGATATGGGCGACAGCAATGGCAATCAGCTCTTTTGTCTTTGGGGGGATCAAGTCGGAAGCGTAGTATACGTTGTTCTCAAATTCGAAAAAAGAAGTTGCCGCTTCCGGCGCGAGCTTCACCAGCTCGGGTATTTTTTGCAAATTTTTCGGATCGTAATACGATTGATTCATAATTAGTTAGCCTCCCTAATCGTTAATATTATCGATCATAAGGGAGATAAAGAGCGGCCTCCGTGACTTAGTCACGAATGCCGCTCGATTATTTTCAACAGCGCATCGCGCTTTGGTATGCCGATCCTGCCCCGGCTCAGCGCAACAACCCCGTCGCTTGCGAAGCTGCGCAGCGTCCGGGTAACGACCTCGCGGGAGGTGCCAAGCTCAATCGCCAGCTGCTCATGCGTCAGCTGCAGCGAATCGGCATGCGCCGACTGCAGCCACAAATATTCTGCGATCCGATAAGGGATCGGCTGAAATGCTACATTCTCAAGCAGCTGCGTGACGCTCGTCATTCGCTCGACGATCTGCTTGTAAATATATTGTCGGAGCGGGGCATACAGATCCATCCAATGCTTGAATACATCGACAGGGAGCAGCAGCACTTCCGCTTCCGTCTCGATGGAGGCTGACGCTTCATATTCCATTTCGCCGAGAATGCTCGCCATCATCAGCACGCAGCTTTGTCCGCCGCGCACACGGTATAGCGTAATCTCGCGGCCTGCCGGACTGATTTTGTATATGCGGATGGAGCCGCTGACGACGAACATCGCGTGCTGCAGCATATGGCCTTCACGGATGGTATGCGGGGTATCGGGGGTTACAGGCGCGAGCTCCGCCAGGCGCCAAGCTTCGCGAGGGACAGAGGAGAAGCAAGGGAACAGCCGGACAAGCTCGCTTATATGGCTGTCGAGTAAAGCAGGCATTGGTTCGTCTCCTTCTGAAAAAATAAATGCTAATTTGTTTGATTAGTTTCCGCCTGTTTTTTTCCTAATGAGAAGCCGTCAAATAGTGTTCCTCCATACGGACGCAGCACCTTGTTTGCTAAGCCCACAACCTTCGTTTTGTCCCCTGTTTTGTAAAAAAACATTGAAGGCATCGCTCCGCAATAAATTGTAGCGCGGCATCTTGCGGATTTAATTTATTCATACACGCCCTCCTGTCCCAATCTTATTCTTTGTATTCGACGTTGTGTTTTCCAAATCCTTGCTATCGAGACAGAGAGACCGCGGAGTCGCGCAAGCTTGGAATAGGGACTAGGGAGGATAGGGGAGAGCCGCCGGCGGTGCCGGGACGGTTCTCCCTTTGTTTCCATATGCGAAGCTTCGGCTTATACTAATAACTAGATGAGATAACGGAGCCGAAGATGCAAGGAGCAAGACGGCAAGGAAAGGAAAGATGGGCCACATGGCTATTATAGAAATTTCTGAAGACGAATGGCTGGGCATGAACCGGATTGGTACGGGCGTAGATGCGATTTTGTTCTCGACGCCTTTTTGCGGGACGTGCAAAGTAGCGGAGCGGATGCTCGAAATCGCCGATGCGGCGGGAACGCCCGCGACGCTGTATAAAATCAATATGAACTATGCGCCAAAGCTTCGGGAAGCATGGCGCATTTCGAGCGTGCCTTGCCTTGCGGTGGTGAAGAACGGCGAGCCTGTTCAGCTGGAATATGCGATGCGTTCGGTGGATCATATTTATAACCTTTTAAATCACGCGGAGCAGGTGTAGGGATGAATGCGGTACAGACGGTTACGCTCGGCATGGGATGCTTTTGGAGTCCGGAGGCGCTTTTCGGCCATATGCCCGGCGTTGTCGGCACGCGGGTCGGTTATGCCGGAGGGAAGACAGCGTTCCCGACTTATCGGGAACTGGGCGATCATACGGAAACGGTGCAGGTTCATTACGATCCGCGGCTCGTTACGTTTGAACAGCTTGCAGAGCTGTTCTGGTCGAATCATAACCCCGTTAATATTAATGACTATAAAGGAAAGCAATATATGTCGCTGCTGTTCTACGCGAGTGCGGAGCAGGAAGAGGCGATCCGCCGCGTGCTGAACAGCAGAGAAGAACGGGAACTGCCGCGGCCGGAGACGCGTATCGAGGCAATTGCACATTTTTATCCGGCTGAAGAACGGCATCAGAAATATTATTTGCAGCGGTACCCGGACGCGATGGAGAAGCTCGCCATGCTGTACCCCGAACGCACGGAACTGCTGGGATCGAGGCTTGCGGCAAGGCTGAACGGCTTGGCAAAAGGCTTTACGAATATGGAGCGAGTCCGGAATGAGATCGCCGGATGGAATATGGATCAGGCGGAGCGGGCTGCGATGCTGGAGACGATTAAGCAAATTCGCTGGTAAGCGGTAGAACAAGAACAAGGGGGCGCAGTCGATGCAACTATTTGCAATCAAAGCAGATTTGCTGGGAGCAGGGCGAATGGAGCAGTTTTTGGAAGACCATTATATTTGCATCGGTTGGCCCGGTATTGGCGATTTGCAGCAGGAGCAGCCGGACGAGACGATGTCGTTGCTGGCGAAAGCTTACGGTTTGCAGGGGCAGGAGCTGGCGGACCGGATTCAGGAAATCAGCTTGTTTGTATACGGCATGTCGGATGGGGATTACGTGCTTGTTGTGGACGGCGATATCGTTCATGTCGGCGATATCGGCGACTATTATTACGTTGAGAGCGCGGATACGCCGGAGGACGGCACCTGCCATCGGCGAGGCGTCACCTGGCTCAAGACGCTTGCTGCGGAAGATTTGGCCGCGCCGGAACTGGTGCGGCTTTTGCGAGAGGAGCGGGTCATCGCTTGGCTGGACCGTCCGGTCGACAAGAGCACGCTGGAGCGCTGGTTCTCGGGAGCTTCTGCAGCTGCCGAGGCTGCGGCTCCCGCAGTGCTTGTCGACGCGGAAACGGTTCAGACTGCGATCGCGGTGCTCAAAGAAGCGCTGCGCAGCGAGGATGCCGAGCGGCGGGAGCGCGCGGCGATCGCGATCTTGCGTTACGCGAAGCAGTGAGCGGCTCCGGAGGCCATTACCATTAACAAGGAGGGTTTTGCATTGAAGCTTAAAGTCATCATTACCGGAGTGACGGGAATGGTCGGTGAAGGCGTGCTGCACGAATGCTTGCAGCATCCGGATGTAGAGAAAGTGCTTGTCTTGAATCGGCGTCCGAGCGGGATCGCACATCCAAAAATGGTTGAAGTGGTGCATGACGATTTTTTTAATCTGGAGCCTGTTTGCAATCAGTTGAAAGGCTACAATGCCTGCTTCTATTGTTTAGGTGTAACCTCCATTGGGCTCACCGAGCAGCAGTATGCCCGCATTTCGTATGATCTTACGCTGTATGTCGCCCATCTGTTAGCGGAGCTAAATCCGGATCTGACCTTTACCTATGTATCGGGCAGCGGAACGGACAGCAGCGAGAAGGGCAGGAGCATGTGGGCAAGAGTGAAGGGGAAAACGGAAAACGAGCTGCTGCGCCTTCCGTTCCGAAGCGCGTTTATGTTCCGCCCCGGGTACATCCATCCGACCAAAGGGCTGAAAAACACGCATCGCTATTATAGCGCGCTAAGCTGGATGTATCCGGTTACCCGGCGCCTGTTCCCGGGAATCGTAACCTCGATGAGAGAGCTCGGCGTCGCGATGATTCATGCCGTCCAATACGGCTACAATAATCCGATTCTCGAAAATCCCGATATCGGCAAGCTGGCCGCTTCCAGCGGACCGGCAAAATAAAAAGCAGATGCGCCGCGTGCGCATCTGCTTTTTATTTGTTGTTCGCCGACAGGGCGGTTCTAACGGAACCAGAGTCTGTTAGAATTATCGCCAGGAGGAAACCGAATCGCTGTAACGGAAACTGATTCCGTTACAATGTCCATCAATCAGAGAAAAGGCGAAATAGTACGCTGTTTTGAAATCCTAACGGCCCCAAAGGCCGTTAGGATCAACGCCGAGCGGCAGCTATGTCGTTCTAACGGAACGAAAGTCCGTTAGAGCGTTCCGTTAGAGCGTTCACTCAAGCGGCGAAAGGCCGCTCGAGTTAGCCCTGCAGCACCGTCACATCGTTCCGATAGCGTTCGAGGTCGCTTGTGCGGCACTCCATTCGCAGGCGAGTGCCTGTTTCCTCATAGCTCGTTTCCTGCACATGGGCATTCTCGTTAAAGTATGCGACGAGCCGGCCTTGGCTGAACGGGACGAGCAGCTCGCATTGCACATAGTCGTTGAACACATGGCTGCGGATCACAGCAATCAGCTCGTCGAGACCGGCGCTCTCCTGGGCGGACATGTACACGGTGCCGTCCACAATTTGCGGATACGGATGATTGGTCAAGTCGCACTTGTTGTAGGCGAAAATCGTCGGGAGCTCAAGCGCGCCGAGATCCTTCAGCGTCTCGTTCGTAACGGCGACCAATTGGCTGTAGTCAGCATGCGAGTAGTCGACGACATGGACGAGCAGATCGGCTTCGGTCACTTCCTCCAGCGTCGAACGGAACGCTTTGATCAGATGATGCGGGAGCTGGCTGACGAAGCCGACCGTATCGGTAAGCAGAAAGCTTTTCTTATCCGGCAGATCGATGCTTCGAACAGACGTTTCCAGCGTCGCGAACAGCATATCCTGAGCGAAAACCCGTTTTTCGCTTTCCGGATGGAACTTGTCGATCAGCGCGTTCATAAGGCTCGATTTGCCCGTATTCGTATAGCCGACGAGACAGACGACCGGCACCTCGTTTTTCTTCCGCTGCTTGCGCTGAATTTGGCGGCGCGCCACGAGCTTCTCCAGCTCGGCATGCAGCGCCGTAATCCGCTCCTCAATGCGGCGGCGGTCGAGCTCGAGCTTGGTCTCGCCGGCGCCTTTATTTTTGACGCCCGAGCCGCCGCCCTGCCTGCCGAGCGATGCGCGAAGCCCGACAAGCCGCGGCAGCATGTATTGAAGCCGAGCGACTTCGACTTGCAGTTGGGCTTCCCGCGTTTTCGCCCGTTCCGCAAAAATATCGAGTATGAGTATCGTTCGGTCAATGACGGTACATTCGAGATCGGCTTCCAGGTTGCGGATTTGCGAAGGCGATAGCTCGTCGTTGAAAATAACGACGTCCGCCTCCAGCTCGGCATGCAAAGCTTTCAGCTCTTCAATTTTGCCCGTACCGATATAGTGGGATGGATTGACGCGGCTGGCCTTCTGGCTCAGCTCGCCGACAACCTCAATGAAGCAGGCGTCCGCCAGGTTGCGGAGCTCCTGCATCGAATATGCGAAATCGGTCTGCAGCTGAAGCTGCACGCCAACGATAATTGCTTTTTGCTGCTGCTGCAGCAGGGTTTGGTTTTCCATCATAGTAGATCATCCTCCAAGGTGAAAAATAACAAAAAAACACAGGCGTGTCTGCCTGTGTTCGTTCACAGTTTGGCGAGAGGCTGTCAGCAAACGAGTCCGTGCCGCCGTAACGCGATAATAGCCAAAGCAACAGCTCTTGAACATAAAGGCAATTCAAGCCGCACCTTAAAGCTATGTGCGGATATCCGGTGCTTGAACAAGCCGAGAGCCGAGGCGGATGCCTTATGCTAAGCTGTCGCTATGGGTTACGTGCGGAAATGACAGACTAATCCTGAGTCCTCTGCGCACAGGCAGAGCTTTGTCGCTATTAGTGGCAAATTAGCCGCGCAAAGTACGAACTCGGATAAAATCTATCACACGTAACCCTCCGTCCATTGGAAATTACGTACAGTGTAGCATAGAGATGCACTTCAAGCAAATGTGAAAAGAGGCAGTCTACGTCCTCGCCATTATTTTCGAATCTTTCGGCAGCAGGAGGGCGAACAGGCCAAGCAGCGGCAAGTAGGCGCATATTTTGACCATATAATCGACGCCGTGCGAATCCATCAGCCAGCCTAGAAGAACCGAGCTTAACCCGCCAAGGCCGAAAGACAAACCGAAGAAAAGTCCCGCGATCGTGCCGACATGGCCGGGGAGCAGCTCTTGCGCATAGACGATAATGACGGAGAAGCCCGACATGAGAACGAGGCCGATGGCGATGCACAGCAGTATGGAGCCGACAGGCCCGGCATACGGCAGCAGCATCGAGAAAGGCGCCGTACCGAGAATCGAGAACCAAATGATTTTTTGCCGTCCGAACCGGTCGGCGAGCGGCCCTCCGAAGAACGTGCCGATCATTCCGGCAAATTGAAGCGCGAATATGGCCAGCTGCGCGCGCTCCAGCGGGAGATGGTACGTGTCCATATAGTAAAAAGCATAATAGCCGCCCATGCTCGACAAATAGGCAAACTTGGAAAACAGCATCAGAATGAGAATGGCTAGCGTAATGGCGATAAAAGATTTGCTGAAAGGCGTCCCGCCGCCGGCCCTTGCCGCGCTTTTGTTCACAGCGTCCTTCGCCCGCTGATGCTCCCGGTACCATTTGCTAACCTTGTATTGGATCGCAATGCCTGCGGCAGCAAGCAAAGTAAACCAGAGAAAACCGTATCGCCCTCCGGGATTGATGATGAAGGCAACCATAAGCGGCGCCAACGCCTGCCCCATATTGCCGCCAACCTGAAAGACGGATTGCGCAAAGCCTTTGCCTCCCCGTTTTTTTCCTTCGGTGCTGCGCTTGCTTGCCGCCAGATGCGCGACGCGCGACGACTCCGGGTGAAGCACAGAGGAGCCGATCCCGATCAAAGCCGCTGACAGCAGCAAAACGGCGAACGATGGCGCCAGCGCGAGCCCGACCATGCCGAGCAAGGAAAAGACCATGCCGAGCGGAAGCAGCGCGGGCAGCGGCCGCCGGTCGGTATACAGGCCGATGAGCGGCTGAAGAATGGATGCGGTAATGTTCAAGGTAAATGCGATCCAGCCGATTTGGAAAAAGCTTAGGTGCATCTCCTGCTGGAAAACAGGAAACACGGCTGGCACAGCGGACTGCATCGCATCGTTCAGCAGATGGGCTGCGCTGACGCTTAGCAGGACGGTCATCGCAGTCCGGCTGGTCCTTGCTGTCGAATCGGCTGCGGCAACACGCGGTTCCGTGTGAATATTTGACTGGGACATAGCTCTCGACATCCTTTCGCGTTCGATAAATGATTTATCCATCGTACATGCAAAAATGGCTGGAGCGCGACGCGAAAATTGCTCTCCATCGAAGCAATTTTTGCTATAATGGCGGCAGGGTGATGGCAGATGCTGATGAAAGTGGCTTTACCGCAATTAGAGCTTCACAAAATCGATAATCAATTTCAAAATATACCCCATGCCCATGACGACCAATATCAAATTACAGTTCCGGTTAAAGGCACTTGCTATTTCAACTATGAGAATCGGGATATGACATTGGGAGCGGGAGACGGGCTAGTGCTGAATCCGTCAGACCGGCACTATTTTCATACTAGCGACGATGCGAGTTTGATCGTTATACGCGTGAACCATGGCAGCGGAGGTGCGGGCATAACCGACCCTGCGGCTCGCCAGCATTTAGAACCAGGCGCGATGCTCTCGTACTTCCAGCGCTGGGCTGGACAGATGCTGACAGTGGAGCCTGCCGATCGGCTGGCTGTGGAAGAGACGCAAGCGATGGCGCTGCATGATTTGCAGCAGATACTGAGGGGCGGAGGGACTGAAGGAAAGCCGGCGAAGGCAGCAGCCGACAGAAATGTGCTGCGCGTGCTGGACTACATTCATGCGCGCTATGCCGAGCAGCTGGACATCGATACGCTATCGGCGATCGCGCTGCAGAGCCGATATCATTTTATCCGCTCGTTCAAGCTTGCGACGGGGATGACGCCCTATCAATATGTGCTGCATCTTCGCGTAGAGGAAGCGAAAGCGCAGCTTCGCCGCGGCTCGTCGACGGTCACGGAAATCAGCTACAGCATGGGTTTTTCCAGCCCGAGCCAATTTTATCGGACCTTTATGAAATTTACCGGCGTAACTCCGGAATATTACCGTGGTCAAAGCTAACGGCGCAAAGCATAATGATTGAGAAAT
This sequence comes from Paenibacillus sp. NEAU-GSW1, assembly GCF_009737085.1. GTDB lineage: Bacteria > Bacillota > Bacilli > Paenibacillales > Paenibacillaceae > Pristimantibacillus. The sequence continues at coordinate 48,709 of NZ_WOVL01000003.1, read as the reverse complement.
TAATATTTTTTTTAAAAAGGAAATGCGCGCTTCTGCTCGAATGATTATTGCGTCTGTCATTCATAACGAATATAGAGGTATAATATGGAAAATATAAATTTTCAAGTGAATTTGAACGGGATTATCGACCTGCTTTCGAATCATTTGTACTCCGACCCCGGCGTCTTTATCCGGGAGCTGCTTCAGAACGGAGTGGATGCCATTACCGCTCGCAAGAGGCTAGGCCACCAATTCGAGGAGAAAGTGTCGGTGGAGCTGTTCACAGCCTCCAACACGATTGCTTTTCAAGATAACGGCTCCGGGCTGACGGAGCAGGAAATTGAACAGTTTTTGGCCCGCATCGGAAGCACGACGAAGAAGAGCGATTTGGATATGTCCGATGATTACATCGGCCAATTTGGCGTAGGCTTGCTCGCTTGTTTTGTTGTAAGCGACGAAATCGTGCTGGTCACCCGATCGGCAGCGGACGGCGATTCCTTGGAATGGCGCGGCAAGCCGGACGGCACCTACGTGATCAAGAAGATGAAGAAGCAGGCGCCGATCGGGACGACCGTTTACTTGAAAGCGAAGCTGGAATATGAGGAATATTTCGATTCGTATCGGGTGAACGAGCTGCTTAGACATTATGGGCAGTTTCTGCCGATCCCGATTTACTTAACGGTAGGCAAGGACGAAGAACGCATTAACGAGACAGAAGCGCCGTGGAAAATGGATCGGGATGAAGCAATTGCATATATCGAGCGGGAATCGTTTCATAAGCCGATGGACGTCATTCCGCTTCATTCGACGATTGGCGGCGTTGAAGGGGTCGCTTATATTCTCCCTTATGCCGTCAGCTTGCAGGATGAAAAGCGGCATCACGTCTATTTGAAAAATATGCTGCTTTCGGACAAAATGCCGAATATTTTGCCTCCATGGGCGTTTTTCGTTAACGGCATTCTGAACACGAACAGCTTGCGGCCGACAGCCTCGCGTGAAGCGGTCCAGGAGAATGAGCTCTTTTTTGCAGTGAGAGACGAGCTTGGAGATTGTATTAAACGGTATTTAATCGACCTGTCGGGACGCAACCCGGAGCTGTTCAAGCGGATTATTGTCGTTCACTACGCTTCGCTGAAAGCGATGGCAGTCGAGGATAGCGAGCTGTATGAGCTCATTATCCGCCACTTAAGCTTTGAAACGTCATACGGCGATATGGCGATGTCCGATATTATCGCAAGCCATCCTTCCCTGCTCGTGACAACGACGCTTGATGAATTCCGGCAAATCGCCCGCGTCGCAAGATCGCAAGGACTAATGGTCGTCAACGGCGGCTATGTCCACGATTTCGAGCTGATCCGCCAGCTGCCGAGCGTTGAGGAAGAGGCGAGCGTTGCTGTTCTTGATATTTTAGAATTTTCGAGCCGGTTCGAGCGGCTTGGCGGGGAAGAGCGGCAGTCCATCGAGCCGTTTCTTGCGTATGCCAACGAATTGCTGGAACGGTTTCAGTGCCGGAGTCTGGTGAGATGGTTTGAGCCGGCCGATATCCCGGTATTGTATACGACAAACGATGAAGTCAATTTCATTAAGCTCGCCGATGACAGCGAACGGGAAGCAAACGGGCTGTTCGCGGAAATCGTGCATGTGATCCGCAAGGAGCTCTACGAAGAGCCCTTCGCGCAGCTGTGTTTCAATTACAACAATCCAATCGTGCGGAAAGCGGCTGCTTCCAAAGACGAAAATATTCAGCAGACGTGCATCGAGCTGCTCTATACGCAAGCTCTTCTAATGGGCAACCATACAATGAACGCGGAGGAGCTGCGGCTGATGAACGAATCGCTGCTTCAGTTTATGAATATGGGCTTGAATCAGGCAATCGGAGGCGAGCGATGAAAAACCGCTTTTATGGCTTGCGGCGCGAGCTATGGTCGATGCCTGACGGCAAGCGGAAGCTGACTGTTATGGAGGAAGCGATCCGCATCGCGGACCAGCACATGACGGAAAGCGACGCTTATGATGCACGGATGGACTATTCCTCGGCTGCGCTCGAATGCGGCTGTCCCGAGCGCATTTTCATATCCTTCTCCTGGTGTCTGGCGAAGTTCGAGCAACGGCCGGGCGAATACTCCAGCTACATGATTATGTGGCACTACAAATGGGTATTGAATCAAATTTGGCGGCTGCCGCAGGTTGAGTTGGAGCAAATCGAGCGTATTTTTGAAGATTTCCGGCAAAAATGTGTGCAGTACGGCTACTCGCTGCGGGCGTACTATCAGCAGAAGGTAAACTTCATGCTGTCGCAGGGCCATATGGAAGAAGCGGCCGCTATGTATAAGAAGTGGAGGGAAACGCCTCGGGATCAGCTGTCCGACTGCCGGGCATGCGAGCAAAATTTGTTCGGCGAATACTACTTCCAAATCAATCATCTAAAGAGGGGCATGCAGACGATAAAGCCGATACTCGAAGGGAAGCTGAGCTGCCGGTCCATTCCCCAGAATACGTACAGCAATATGATTGTGCCGCTGCTTAAGCTCGGCGAATATGACCAGGCGGTTGAAATCGCCAAGAAGGCGTATCGCTCGATCGAAGGGCCGTCCTATTTGGCGGAGTATGGCGTGTTCATGGAGTTTTTCACGGTGACGGATATGGCGAAGGCGGTCAAGCTGTACGAGCGCACCATCCGGCTCGGCCTGGAAAGCAAAATGCCGTGGGATCGGTTTCAGTATTTGCTCTCGGTCCGGTTGTTTCTGCAGCAGTGGTCGGCAACGAAGCGGCGCAAGAAGCTGGCCGAATCCGAGCGGGTGACGATGGCGTGGCTGGATGAGGAGATCGGAACGCTGGCGGAAGCGTTTAACCGGCGGAACGGCAATGATTATATGCACCGTTTTATTGAGCAGAAAGAGCAAAACATCAGCCGGTTAATTAAAAACAGTTCGAAATCGTAGCTCTTCGTATGGAAAGGAGTGGCTGGATATGGAGACAACAGAGCAAGCGATTGCGGAGTGGATGGTTAGTGAAATCAAGTTCAAGGGCATGCTGCATCAAGCCGATGCGATCGAATATGTGAAATCGCAGTTTGGCGAACAGTTTGTCTTTGTGAATGAGAATGGCAATCCGTCCTTGTCTAAAGAAGTGAAGAAGGCGTTCCGAAAGCTGCATAAGGGCAAAGTAGCCTGGGATCGGGACGGTTTTTTCTGGGCATGGACGTAAAAAAGGCCGGAGCCTTGATTCAGTCGTTGTGACTGGTCAGCAGCTCCGGCTTTTTTTCGCAGATGAATCACGCCCTTGCTAGTACTCATTCTTATATTTGCTGACGTTCTCTTGCGCGTTCAATTGAATTTTCAAGCCAAGCTTTCGGAAGTCCTTCATCGGGATGAAGGTCCGGTATTTGAACGTGATAGTAGTCGTTCACCCAACTGCTCCATACGTTCATCCTGTAAAAATTGCTGTAGCTAAGATCCGATTGACAAGGGATAGCGGGCCTGCACGATTTGCATATGGGATGAATAGTTTGTGGGGAGAGCCATATGATAATTGTAAGCGCTATCATTTTATCTAGTGCGCATCAATTCGGAGGTGGAATGATGGGAACTCGTCTATGGATGGAGCATGTCGTGAGGGAACATTTGCCGCAGCTTCGTTATGTACGCATTCAAAACGCCGGCAGCCACAAAGCCGTTATATATGCTTGGGACGACCAGCTTCGGCTTCAGGAGGCGGATGCGGCTAAGCTTATGCGATTTTCCGCTGATTATTTGCCGCAGGATGTGTGCTTTACGGTGAAGCCGTATTCGGCTGCGCCCGAGGACGGCGTATATCCTTGCGAGGTGCCTGAACCGCTGCGAAAGGCGGCGATGAACGGCAGTCTTGATCAGACCGCCGTCTTTGCCGTCTTGAACAGTCTGTTCTCCGGCATCATTCTCGCCTACAGGCGCTATGATCTGCGAACAGGAACCGTTCATATGGCAGCGTACAGCTACACGACAATTGGCAAAAAAGACAGGGAAGTCATTCAGAAATATGCCGATGAATTGATGCCGGTCGGCTCAACGGCGGAGGTGTTCTATTATGGATCCTAGAGAACGTTTAAGGCTGAGCCGGCGATATTCAAGAAGAGTCGGGCGCAAACGGCAGCGGGCCGTCGAACGAATCGCTGAACCGGAGCAAATGCCGGACGTATCCGAGCGGAGCTCTTCGGCAGCCGAGAGCGCGCTTGCCGGCTCTGCTCGAGAAGAGGCAGCTCGAGAGCTTGAATTATGATGACCGGAATGGCCGCATCCGCTGCAGCAGAAGTCCGTCCGAGGCTGCATTCTCGCCCTTAATGAAAGGCGTCATATAGCGGGAGACATAATGGCCGTAGCTGCTTGCTGCGGTCATTAACAAATCATCGACATAATGGACGCCGTTCGGCACTTCATCGAGCAGCAGCGAGCATACAGCGCCATAGACGCCGCAAGCCACTTGAAAATAGGTAGCGTTCGCGCCGTATTTTGCGTAAACAGAAGCGTTATCCATGACGTTGTACATGAAGCGTTCCTTGTCTTTATAGACAAGCAGCACGCCTACAAGATCGGCGCCGGTCAATTCTGCATCACCAGGATCGAGCACCTTGTGATTCCATTCCCACAGATCATCCGAATTTTGCAGATTGTCGCGGATCGTGCCGATCGTATAGTCGTTAACCTTGTAAATGAAACCGAACTCCATATTATAGTGCTGGCCCATCGTCAGCACTTCTTCATGCGGCATCAGGCAGCCGTAGAACTGAATATCGCCAAGCGTAACTTTGAATTGAAGCTCGTAAACGTCGTTGTAGAGGACAAGCGGGGTATGCTGTTGGACAAACATTGGATAGTTGCTGATCGCCTCGTCGAGGAAGCATTCGGGCGACCAAGAGGAATAAACGGTGCGGGGCTTGACGAGGGACTTATCTTTGTAAAAGGTGTTGTCGGTTTCAACAACGTAACAGGCGATAGGGAGCTCGTCTGGCGTTTCCTTAAGCATTTCATGCGCCATCCATTGCACGACGCCGGGATTCATGCCCGAGCATACGATCGCTTTCGTATTCTGAAAGCTGCCGCGCCGTTCTTCGAAAATATGATAACGCTCGAGCAGCGTGAAGCCGTGCAATTGATCCGAGGCGTCGACTGAGGCGATTTCTAGGGCGGTGTTGACGTAAGCGATCGCAAGCTCGTCGCAAAGCTCCAGCATTTCAACGGTATCGGCCCATGATGTATCAATGACGAGCGAGACTTCCGCCTCCGCAAGAAACCGGCGAACGGTATCCAAATCGGTTAGATCCAGCTTGTGCAACGTAATTTTGTCCGATAACGAGGGGCAAATCGCCTTGTAATAACCGGCTTCTCTCTGTTTCCAGTCTACGAGATGCAGGCGGCATTGACGCAAATGCTCGTAAAGCGGGTCATCGGGAGTTTGAGCTGATTTGCCAAGAAGCGCGAGCACAGACTTGGCCACCCCGCCGCTGCTGCCGAAAACTGCAATCGAGATTTGTTTTTGATTCATAGCGGATCACCTCCTTTCTCTATTATTTTATGCGTCGGAACGCAGGGGGCTTGTATGAATTGCGGCTGTAATACGTCCATTCCTTATGTCTGCATGCCGGAGCAGATTTTAGCATCTTGACTTGTATACAAGGATACAAGTACATTAAGAATAGATAATAAATGAATGCAGGAAACGTTGAAAGGAGCTACTCCAATGTCGTTAACTCCGCCATTGCCGCCGTTGAAGCCGCAGGAGCAGCGCAAATCGCTGGGCGATCAAATTTACGAAACGGTCCGCGAGCAAATCGTGTCGATGAAGCTGGAGCCGGGCGGAATGATCTATGAGAACGAGCTGGCGGAAGCGTTAAATGTCAGCCGCACACCGGTGCGCGAGGCAATTCGGCTGCTGGTCAGCGAGCAGCTTCTGGACGTGCTGCCGCAGCGAGGCACGCGCATCGCGCTCATTTCCGAGCGCAAAGTAAACGAAGCGCGGTTTATTCGCGAGCAATTGGAGCTGGGCGCTTTCAGGCTCGCCGCCGCGAGATGGCGGGAGGAGCCGAATGGCGCGGCGCTTCAAGCAGCGAATGCGGCGCTTGAGCATGTGATGCAGCAGCAACGGGCTGCTTCGGATAGCGGCGATGCCGCGCTTTTCCTCCAGTTGGATGAATCCTTTCACCGCATCATATTGGAGACGGCGGGAAACGCTTCGCTTCTGCAGGTGGTCTACCATATGCGAGGCCATTTGAACCGCGCCCGCTACCTTGCGATGAAGCAGTTCGGCCAGACGCCTCGGGTTATAGAGGAGCATCAGCAGCTGCTCGACGCGCTCCGGCAAGGGGATGAGCAGCTGGCGGCGATGCTGCTGCAGCCGCATATCGGCAAGCTGGATCACGAGCTGCCGGAGCTGCGCCGGTTATTTCCGCACTATTTTACAGATTAGTAGAATTAGGCTCAAATGAATCTAAAAGAGGTTGGTGAGTGGCGGTTTTTGCGATATTAGTCTCAAATGAGCCTTATATTGTGGAATATGCAGCAACTCGTACGTTCGTAAGGTCATTTTAGATCCGAATGTGCCTTAAACCGCTGATGGAGTACCCGAATGATATAATTTAAGGCTCAATTGGGCCTTAAATCGAGACGGGAATTGGAAGTGTGACTTTGAGAATAAGGAGTGGCTTTAAACTCCGCTCAAAGATCCTGATGTGAGGAGTGTATAGACATGAAAATGGTATTTCGCTGGTACGGAGAGGGCAACGATTCGGTCACGTTAAAGCAAATTAAACAAATTCCTGGCGTAGAAGGGCTCGTCTGGGCGCTGCACGACGTCCCTGCCGGGGAAGAATGGCCGATGGACAAGATTATGGAATATAAACGATTGGCCGACGAGCACGGCTTCCATCTGAAGGTTGTTGAAAGCGTTAACGTGCACGAGGACATTAAGCTTGGCCTGCCGACGCGAGACCTTTATATCGAAAATTACAAGCGCACAATCGAGAAGCTGGCGAAGGTTGGCGTCAAAGTTATTTGCTACAACTTCATGCCGATTTTCGACTGGATTCGCACCGACCTGTTCAAGGAAATGGAAGACGGCTCGACGGCGCTGTTCTTTGATAAAGCAAAAATCGAAAGCATGGCTGCGGAAGACCTCGTTCGCAACATTAACGAAAACTCGCAGTTCACGATGCCGGGCTGGGAGCCTGAGCGGCTGAAGCGCATCGCTCCGTTGTTCGACGCCTACAAGAACGTGAGCGAAGAGGATTTGTTCGACAATTTGAAATACTTCCTGGAAGCGATTGTGCCGGTGGCGGAAGCGAACGATATCAAAATGGCGATTCACCCGGACGATCCGCCTTATTCAGTATTCGGCTTGCCGCGCATCGTGACGAACCGCGACAATTTGCGGAGGCTGCTTGATTTGGTAGACAGCCCTTATAACGGTTTGACGCTTTGCAGCGGCTCGCTTGGCGCTAATCCAAGCAATGACGTTGCGGCAATGGTGCGAGAGTTTGCCGACCGGATTCCGTTTGCCCACATTCGCAACGTGCGAGTATATGAAAACGGCGATTTCATCGAAACATCTCACCGGACGCAGGACGGCACCGTCGATATCGCGGATGTTGTCCGGGCCTACCATGAGAACGGCTACGAAGGGTTTGTCCGTCCGGACCACGGCCGCCATATTTGGGACGAACAATGCAGACCGGGCTACGGACTGTATGATCGCGCGCTCGGCATTATGTATTTGTGGGGCTTATGGGATGCGCTGGAGCGCGCCAAAGGAGGCAACTAAGATGACGACAGCATCGATTCCTGTGCATAGTCAACTGGCAGGCAAAATCGCTGTAATTACCGGGGGCAGCGGCGTGCTGTGCGCCGCGATGGCGAAGGAGCTTGGACGCCATGGCGTCAAAGTGGCGATTTTGAACCGGACGGCGGAAAAAGGCGAGCAGGTAGCGCAGGAAATTCGCGAAGCAGGCGGCGAAGCGATTGCGGTCGCTTGCGACGTGCTCGATTCGGCGAGTGTGCAGCGCGCATGCGATATCGTCACGGACACGTTCGGCGTCTGCGATATTCTGATTAATGGCGCGGGCGGCAATCATCCGGACGGCATTACGACGAAAGAGTCGTTCCATCCCGATGATTTGGCCAATGAGGGCATTAAAACGTTTTTCGATTTGACGGAAAAAGGGTTCGGCTACGTGTTCGACCTCAATTTTATGGGGACCCTCATTCCGACGCAAATATTTGCGAAGGGGATGGCGGGCAAGCCGGGAGCCACTGTCATTAACATGTCGTCAATGAGTGCGCCTAGCCCGATGACGAAGGTTCCGGCGTACAGCGCGGCCAAAGCGGCGATCAACAACTTTACGCAATGGCTTGCGGTGCATATGGCCGATGTCGGCATTCGCGTCAATGCGATCGCTCCGGGTTTCTTCCTGACGGAGCAAAATCGCAAGCTGCTGACGAATGAGGACGGTTCGCTTACGGAACGCTCGAACAAAATCATTACCCATACGCCGATGCGCCGCTTCGGCAAGCCGGAGGACCTGCTCGGCACGCTCATTTGGCTGGCTGACGACAGCATGTCGGGCTTCGTAACGGGAATTACCGTGCCGGTGGACGGAGGTTTCATGGCTTACTCAGGGGTGTAGCCGATGCCAGCGTCAAATGCGACGGCTTAAGCATCGCTTGAATTGTAGAAGAAAGGGTTGTTCCGTACAAAGGTCCATTATTGGCCTTGCGGGACAACCTTTTTTTATTGAGGATAGGTTATTACGGCTATTACATAGAAATATTCCAATCTTTTTCGGCCTATATATGAAAGAGGAGGGTTAGATCGAGGGGGTGAGGCAAAATGGCAGTGTGCACGAATTTTGGTACGGCTAATGATTACAATGTGTTTGTCTTCGGCGACCATTCGCAAATGAACACGTCTGCGGACGGTCGAGTGGCGGCTGGCGGCAATGTCAGTTACCAGGATTATTCCGTCGGCACGACGCTGCCTATTTCCACGATGGACGCTCAGCTGATTATTGAGGGCAATGTATCCATCGTGAGGGGCTTTAATAACGGCAATACCATTATTGCGCCGACATCCGTTGTCACCGAATACTCGATGATTAACAGCAACGGCGTAGCCGGACAGCCGATCGTCGACGAAAGAATCGATTTTGCGGCGGCGCGGACATTCTTGCAGTGCACTTCGACCGGCTGGGCGGGGATTCCGGCAAACGGCACTGCCGTTAATGCGTTTGGCGGTCTCGTTATGACGGGGACGGACCCAGTGTTGAATGTCTTCACGTTTAACGCCGCAGACATTGACGGGAGCGGTCTGGCGCTGGCTTCCGCCAACAATGTGCTGATCCGAATTCCGGACGGCTCGTATGCGCTCATTAACTTGCTTGGCAACAATATTGGCTTCGGCAGTTACGTCATTACGATTGAGAACAGCAATGATCCCAATCCGCCCGGCAGTCGGCTTTTATGGAACGTGCCCGAGGCCGCAGCGTTTTTTCATCAAAGTTTGCTGCTGCAAGGGACGCTTCTTGCACCGTTTGCAACAGTGACTGCCAATGGCTCCGGGCAAATCAACGGGCAATTGATCGCTGCCGCTTATAATGGCAACTTCAACAGCTTTAAGGAGGCGATGGTCCTCTATGGCGGTTGTTTACCCGATTTATGCGGCAATCCTTCGCTTTCTGTTGCGAAAACGGTTCAGGGCGCCGCTGAATTTACCGGAGTGCCCGGAACCCCGTTCGTTTATGCGATATCGGTTCGCAATACGGGAGGCGTCACGATTACGAATATTGTTATTAAGGATGATGTGATCGGAGTTCAGCAGGACGTCGCGGCGTTGAATCCAGGTCAGGTATATGTAAGCGAGTTTAATTCAGCGGTAAGGGACGGCAAAGCCGGTGAGCAGTATGCCAATGTTGCTGTCGTCACAAGCGACCAGACAACGGCCCAATCGGCTTCGGCGAACGTCATTATCGGCGCGTTGCCGGTTAATGTGAGCTTTACCAAATCGGCTAATAAAACGTCTGTCGTTCCGGGCGAGCAGGTCATTTATACTTTTTTTCTAACCAACAACGGAAATACGGATTTACTGAACGCAACGCTGACGGATGTAGCCCTCGGCGTTCAGACGACTCTAGGCACTGTATTTGCCGGGGAGCTGCTGAACTTGCCTTTTGTCATACCGTCGAATGCGGCGCCGGGGACATCGTTTGTGAATACAGCGAGACTTTCCGCTTCGAATTTGCCGTTTCCAGGCTATATCGAATCGAGCTATACGATTCAAATATCGGAAACGCCGTCCGTCGGCTTGACGAAGGAGACCGATACGGATGTAGCGCTTCCCGGCGATACGATTACGTACAGAATACGTGTTTCCAATGATTCGCTTACGACGACAGTCAACAATTTGCAGGTCATTGACGGTTTGCTCGGATTGAATAAGCTGATCGATACGCTCCCACCCGGGTCCAGTGTCGTCTATCGTCAGCCGTTGGTTGTGCCGGAAGGCGCGCCTGCGGGCACAGCGTTTACAAACACCGTAACGGTTCAGTCTGCTTATGGCATCGAGCAGGCGTCAAGAACGGTGCGAATCGGCAGCAGTCCCCGATTGCTGGTGGCGAAGGACGTTGACACGCAGTTTGCCAATCCGGGCGACACGGTACAGTATTTGTTCACGTTAATTAATGCCGGCAATACAACGCTGACCGATATTACGATTACGGACAGCTTGCTTGGGATAAATGAAGCTGTGGCGCCCATTCCAATCGGGGAACGCAGGCTTATTACTGCTAATTATGTGATTCCGGAAGGGACGCCGCCCGGCACGCTTATCTCCAATGTGCTAGTCGTGCAAAGCCCTGCGCTGGGGACGATTACGGATGATGCCGAGGTTATTGTAACCGTATCGCCAATTCCTCCGCGGGATGCGACGCTTAGCGCAATCGGCTTTGCAGACCGTACAACCGTTTTTCCGAATCAATCGATCGTTTTTTCGGCAGTCATTACGAATCCGTCTCAAATTACCGTTCGGAATATTGAGCTTCGTTCGCCGCTCTTCCAGTATGTGGGTCTGCTTCAAGAACTGCTCCCGGGGCAAAGCTACCGCATTGAGGGCGTGTTTGACGTCTCAGCCCAAACGCCGCCGGGAACGGTCATTACCGGATCGCTTATCGCGACGAGCTCCCAGACGGCGCCTGTTCGCGTTGCGGCAGATGTAACGGTCCTCTCCGAACCGAAAGTCGAACTGGCTTTGAGCGTTGCTCCGACAGAAGTCATTCAAGGAGAAGCGGAAACCTACAATGCATTGCTCCGTAACACCGGAAATACCGATTTGACCAACGTTTTTATTCGCGATTCGCTGCTGCTGCGGGCCGTATGGATTAATCGCTTTGTCGTAGGCTCGTTTTTAAGAGGGGTCGTAGATATTGCGGTGCGATCAGCGCCCGGCAGTGTCGTTTCAACCCGTTTGATGCTGAGCTCGGATCAGATTGAAGTCGAGAGCAACGCGGCAACCTATACAGTGTACGGCTTGACGGTGCAGCTGTCTGCCAATCGGGCCTCGGTTGCTATTGGCGAGACCATCGTTTACTCGGCGGTCGTCTCCAATCCTTCGCTCGCCGAAGCGACGGAGGTCAACCTGATTGAATTGATTCCTCCGTTTACCGCAGCCATAGCCGGGAGCGCGACGAGAAACGGCGCGCCTGTTTCCAATGCGAGCCTTGCGATCGGCATTCCGATCGGCTCGCTGCTTCCGAATCGGTCCGTCGTCATCACGTACGAGGTTGTAGTTAGGGCGGAGCCTGCGAACGGACTTCTCCCTGCGCAGGTAGCGGCAACATTCTTCTTTCCGTCAACGGCAAGGCAGCTTAGAGGGACGTCGGACTCGAATCAGGTCATTATATCGGTGGAAGAGGAAGAAGAATAGCGTCAGTCTATAAAAATGGGAAAATAGCGCGCAGCATCCGTTTCCGTTTCGACCGGCCTCCGGCCGGAGCAGGCGAAGCGGCTGCGGACTCGCTGGCAAGGGCGGCCGCGCTATTCTGGATTGGAATATAGAGCGCCTCGACGCTTGCCGCCAGCTGGGCAAGCGTCTGGCGTATGTCCTCCAGCTCTTGCCGATGGTGCATGAGCTGGAACGAGACGACCTCGTCCGCTTTATGGGAGAGGGAAGCCTCCAGCCGGCTGATGCGAATGAGCAGCGATTCGGATGCCTCGGGGATGAGCGGAGCGGTTTGCTGCGGCAGCGCCGCGGTTTGCGGCTCAAGCGTTAGCGTTTGCGTACCGGCTTTCGGCAGCTTAATATCGGGCAGGCCGATGCCTTCCTCGAGCTCGGTCTTGATGCGACGGAGCTTCTCCAGCGCGGCATCGTCAAAAATGTAGTGGCCAAACATGTCCTTCGGAAAAGAAGACGGGAACAGAGAAACCCAGCGTCTAATTGTCGTTTCGCTGACGGCAAGCTGCTGGGCAGCTTCCTTCGTTTTGAGCAGCGTCATGAACGATCACCTCCGGTTTAGATCATACACATATTCGCCCCTTTCTTTCCGCTCCCTGCCCGCCCGACAAAGGTAGTGTCCAATCGCTAAAAGTAGTGCAGATCCGCTATGATATAGCATTTATTTGAGCATGTCCCGAATGTAGTTCGGAAGCTGGAAGGACGCGCGAAAAATGTCGGGATTCATATATTTGGCGTTCTCCCATTGCAGCCGGTTTAGATCGGCCTGGAGCGGGCTCCACCTCTTCGAGGCGATTGTGAACGTCCAAATTCCGCCCGGAAACGAAGGAATAGTGGTCGTATACGTATGGACAATCGGAAAAAGCTTGCGCAGCTGATTGACCGTTTTTTTGAACGAATCGCTGTAGAAAGGCGAGCCGGATTGAAATACGGCAATGCCGTCGTCCTTCAACGCTTGATGCACGTCACGGTAAAACCCTGCCGTATACAGCGCCGTTGCTGGTCCGTACGGATCGGAGCGATCCACAAGAAGCACGTCATACTGGCGTTGCTGCTTCTTAATCCAACGCGCGCCATCCTCGTAGAACAGGCGAATGCGGTCATTGCTTTCATAAGGCGTCATCCAAGTGCGGCAAGCCGATACGACCAGCGGATCGATCTCAACAACGTCAATCGTTTCGACGGAGCCATATTTCAGCGCTTCGCGCGCCGGACCGCAGTCCCCGCCTCCGATCATCCCCGCTGTCAGCGGTTTCGGATGGGTTGTTAAAGCGATGTGCGAGATCATTTCGTTGTAGATGAAGCCGTCCTTCTCCGTAATTTGAGGCGTTCCGTCCAGCACAAGCATGCGGCCGTAGCTTGCGGTTTCAACGATGCTGATTTCCTGAAAAGCCGATTTTTCCAGATGCAGCAGCTTTTTGATTTTATAGCCGATTTCCATTTTGAGCTCGGGAATATCATCCCACAGCCACAGCTGGTCGTCCTCCTTCTCATAGCCAATTAGCGATTCCGAAAAATCTCTGTTCGACATTACGCGATCACCCTCTTTTTGCTTATTATCAACTTACTATATTCTGCGGAGGGACAAGGTGCTTGTGCTCCGCGATCGAAGCGCAGAGCCCACACCATTAGGCGAATCGACACGTACAATAATCCAATTGATGCGTAAAAGAGAGTGAGTTTGGGCTTTGCCCAAAAATTCGGATGCGAGGTGGGAAAGCGATGATCGTCATTTCGGGCGGCAACGGCGCGCAATGGATTGAACAAATGCCGTTGTCCCAGTTGGAGAGGGAAATCGTTCGCGGCAAGCAATTAAGCCGTGTTGTGTACAGATACGACTCGCCGGAGGATTTGCGGTTTGAGCTGGCAATGCGCCAGAGCATTGTCAATGCGGCAAAAGCGTTGCAGGAGAGCCAAGCGGCGTTTGCGATTTTTGAGAAATCTCGCTGCAACGAGCAGTATTGGTCGCGGACGCGGGAAGGCGGATTCAGACTGCGAAGCGGCGTGAGGCCGTCGGACGCTATACGCGATATTTTTCAGAACGGCGAGCTTTACGGATTTGAATGCGCAACCGCTATTGTAATCGTGTGGTATAAGGCGATATTGGATGTAATCGGCGACGAGGCGTTTAACCGTTATTTCACCAACCTGTACTTGCGTGACTGGAATCACGACAGCGACCTGTGGCTCATTTCAACGCATGACAAAGACGAGGCGTTTCCGGGGGATGTTCTTTATTTCAAAAATCCCGACCACGATCTGGACACGCCGGAATGGCAGGGCGAGAACGTCGTCAAGCTGGAGGGCAATCTGTTCTTTGGGCATGGCATCGGCATCGAGACTGGCGAAGAGATTATTGCGGCGCTCAATCGGCAGCGCGAGCCGGGCGCAATGACCTCGGCCTATTTGTCCGATCTCGTCGTGTACCCGAACTTTGAATATTTGCGCAGGCTGACGATGCGGCTGCACGCGGAGCTGGGGCTTACGGCTCCGAGGCTGATCGGCGGGCAGTGCATCGAAGCTGTGATCGGCTCGCGTACAGCGGTTCGTTAAGCGTTGTTCCAAATCAAAGAAGCTCCTCCGACTAGCGACTAGCGGAGGAGCTTCTTTTAATTATAGCGGCGGACCGCTCATAACGATTAATTGACTTCATTGACGGATACGCCCATCGATTTATAAATGCCGAGCAAAGACAGCCGCGTAAGCTGAAGTGCCATATGGTCAGGTGAATATACTTTATTTTCGGACAGCCATTTATCGATAACTCCGCTTGTTGAATAGCTTATATAGTCGAGCAATAGATCAAGCGGAACCTGCAGTTTTTGTTCCATTCCCTGTTTCGATAGGCATAAGAAAAATCCATCTTTAATGATTCCGTTAAATTTGGTGCGAAAATCTCCTGCAGTGCAGTTCGCAAACATAACGCGATAAAAATAGCCATACTCGAATACATGCTCAAAGAGTGCCAAAAAAATCGGATCGGGTCTGTAGAATGCAGGCGCAGCCGCAGGCGATTCGATCCCCTTATTGATCTTTTCCTTAAGCAGATTAAGCTTATCGGCAACCATTTGATGAAGCAGATCTTCCTTATCGATAAAATGAGCATAAAAGGTCGAGCGGTTAATATTGGCTTGTTCAGAAATGTCTACGATGCTGATTTCATCGAACGGTTTGTTGTGCAATATGACTAGAAATGCTTCGGAAATCATGGTGCGCGTACGAATGATTCTGCGATCCGTTACCCGGTTATTATTCATTTTCCAACCACCTCTCAAACAACATATTTGCATAAAATGTCGGTTAAACAACAGGCAGCGACAGCATCAATTGCGAATAAAATGTAGTTTATTTCGATATTTCCCAACACAATTGCAATTTGTGTTACATAAACATCGAATCCAGAAATATTGATTGTTGATATAAATTGGATAATAGCTATATTAATAAATAAAGCACATCAAATCAATCGGAATAGTAAAAATTTATTTTGCAAGGAGTGACTTTGAGCTTAGCTCAAAGATCCTGATGTAAGGAGGGACAACTTGAGGGGAGAGCGGTTTTTATCAAGTCTGAATGACGGGCGCAGCATCTGGCTGGAAGGGAAGCAAGTCCGTAACATTCCTGAGCATGCAGCCTTCAAAGGCACATTAAATACGATTAAAAATTTGTTCAACATGCTGGATGATCCGGGCGAGCGGGATAAGGTGGGATATCTGGTTGCGGACAAAGGGCATTATGCCCACAGTTCGTTTCTAGTTCCGTATACGCAGGAAGAGCTCGCGAAAAGAAATCAATCGTTTTCCTGCTGGTCTGCGGAAACAAACGGTATGATGAGCCGTTTATCCGATTACGCCCGTTCCATGATCACTGGCTGGTACGCGGCGCGGCATCAGTTGGCGGCCCTCGATCCGCATTTTGCGCATAAAATCTCGTCGTATTACGAGGCGGCAAGGGATAACGATCTCTTTTTAACGACTGCCATTATCGATCCGCAGATTGATCGCTCAAGCGATCTGGACGATAAGCGAATTTCGGAGCGGTTTCTGCATGTTGTCAGGGAAACGTCGGAAGGAATCGTAGTGCGGGGCGCCAAGATGATAGCCACCGGCGCGCCGTACACGCATGATTTCGTCATCTTTTCTTTCCTTCAATTCCAAACGCAGCATCAAAAGCATGCCCATGTTCTCATCGTACCTGCCAACTCGCCGGGGCTTCATATCGTCTGCAGAGAATCGTTCGCCGACGAGCGCGAACGGAATCATCCGCTTAGCGCGAAGTATGACGAGATGGATGCGGTCCTGTTTTTCGATGACGTACTCATTCCGTGGGAAAGGGTTCTTCTGTACGGCGATCCCGAAAAGGTGCTCGCATTACGGGCAAATCAGACGGCGAACGGGCTTGCTTTTCATCAAAATGTCGTTCGTTTCGTCGCGAAGCTGGAGTTTGTCACGGGCATCGCTTTTGCAGTCGCTGAATCCATTGGAGCAACGGGATTCCTCCATATTCAGGAGAAGCTTGGCGAATTGCTGACGCAAATCGATGTGATAAAGGCACTTATCATCGCGGCCGAAACGAAAGCCGTTCCCGACGAATCCGGGGTGCTGGTTCCAGACCTTTCGTACATCGAGACGGCCAGAAGTTTGGGAACGAAATACTATCCAAGAGCTATCGAGATTTTGCAGCAGGTCGGAGCAGGGGGGTTCGTGCAGACGCCTTCCGGCATCGAGGATTTCTACGGACCCATATCGGAGCTGATGCATCTCTATTTCGAAGGCGCTTCTGTCAGCGCGGAGAAGAAAGTGGAGCTTTTCAAATTGGCTTGGGATCTTATTGGCAGCCCTCTTGGCGCGAGACATCTGCTGTATGAAAGATTTTACGCCGGCGATCCGATTCGCGGTCTCGCCAATCAATACAATCGGTTTGATAAGAAATCGTTAACCAATCCGATTTGGAATCTTCTTAAGGAGACCAGCAAAGGCGGACTAACGGTAATCTAACGAATGGGGGTTAATGAATGGAACTATTCTGGTTTATCCCGACTCACGGCGACGGCCGCTTCCTTGGCACAAGGGAAGGCGCCAGAGCCGTTACTTATCACTATTGCAAACAGATTGCACAAGCGGCCGATGAGCTTGGATTTGCCGGCGTGCTGCTTCCCACAGGAAAATCCTGTGAGGATGCATGGGTTGTCGCTTCTTCCTTGATTCCTGTAACGGAAAAACTGAAGTTTCTCGTTGCCGCGCGTCCAGGTCTTATGCTGCCGACAACGGCGGCGCGAATGGCCGCTACCTTGGACCGCTTCTCCAAGGGAAGGCTTCTGATCAATGTCGTAACCGGAGGAGATCCGGTAGAGCTTGAAGGAGACGGTCTTTTTCTGGGACATGACGAGCGGTATGAATTAACGGACGAATTTTTGACCATTTGGCGTAAGGAATTGGAGGGCGAAGAAGTAGATTATACGGGGAATTATTTGAAGGTAAAAGGCGGAACGGTGCTGTACCCGACCATTCAGAAGCCGTATCCTCCGTTATACTTCGGAGGCTCCTCCGACGCTGCGATGGAGGTGGCGGCCGATCATGTCGATGTCTATTTGACATGGGGCGAGCCTCCCGATCAAGTTGAACGCAAAATCAACCGCATGCGGGAGCTCGCGGCTAAGAGAGGCCGAACGCTCCGTTTCGGTATACGCCTGCATGTTATCGTTCGGCCAACCGAGACGGAAGCGTGGCAAGCTGCGGACGCCTTGATTGCCCATCTCGATGAAGAAACGATTGCTTCCGCTCAGAAAATTTTCGCCAGAATGGACTCCGTTGGGCAAAAAAGAATGTCGGAGCTTCATAAAGGCGATCGTTCGAGTCTTGAAATCAGTCCCAATCTATGGGCTGGAATTGGATTGGTGAGAGGAGGAGCCGGAACGGCTTTAGTGGGAAATCCCGATCAAGTTGCGGCCCGAATCAGAGAATATGAAGAGCTTGGAATCGAGACTTTTATATTGTCGGGCTACCCTCATCTGGAAGAAGCCTATCGGACTGCGGAGCTGCTCTTTCCGAAGCTGCAGTACTCCCGGGACCGCGAGAGCGGCGAACGGTCGTTCATCAGTCCGTTCGGAGAAATCATTGCAAACAACAACATTCCGGCGCATGTCGTGAAGACAGCTGCTACCGTGAAATAACAGTTGAATATCCGCGGCCTATTAGACCACTAAAGGCACCTGAATGCATGGTATCAGGTGTCTTTTTGTCCTTTTAGAACAGGGCTTGTCCCTTGTCTATATTAAATTTTAAATGAAGAGGTGAAAGCAATGTCATTGAAATTTGCTTATTGGGTACCGAATGTAAGCGGAGGGCTGGTCATATCCAAAATTCCGCAAAAGACGGGCTGGTCGTTTGATGACAATTCGAAATATGCCCGGTTGGCCGAAGAAGCGGGGTTTGAGTATGCGCTGCTTCAAACCCGATTTATCGCCAGCTACGGCGCTGAAAACCAGCTTGAGGCCATTGCATTGGCATCGGCATTGGCCACGGTGACAACGAAGCTTAAATTAATCGCCGCCGTTCTGCCAGGGCTTTGGCATCCGGGAACGATTGCAAAGGCGATCACGACCATTGATCAAATCAGCAAAGGCCGTGCAGCCGTCAACATCGTAAGCGGCTGGTTCAAAGGCGAATTTCATGGCTTTGGTGAACCGTGGCTGGACCACAATGAGCGGTATCGGCGCTCGGAAGAGTTTATTCGCGTTCTCAAGCAGCTGTGGTCTGAGGAGGAAACGAGCTTCCGCGGTGATTTTTATCGAATCAACGGGGCTCCGCATAAACCGAAGCCGAACGTAATCCCGCCCGTATTCCAGGGCGGAAACTCTGCGGCAGCCCGCGAAATGGCTGCGAAAGTTTCCGACTGGTATTTTATGAACGGCAATACGATTGACGGGTTCCGCGCTCAGATTGAGGATGTGTCCCGACTGGCTGCCGCCCAAAACCGCAAGCTGAGCTTTGGCGTTAATGCGTTCGTTATCGTAAGGGATACGGAGGAAGAGGCAAGGCAAGTTTTGCGGGATATTATCGATTACGCCGATCCCGAAGCGGTCGAAGGCTTCCGCAGCCAAGTCCAGTTTGCCGGGAAAGCTTCTCCGGAAAGGGAAGGCATGTGGGCGAATTCCAATTTCGACGACCTTGTACAGTACAATGACGGATTCAAAACCGGCTTGATCGGGACGGCGGAGCAGGTTGCCGACCGTATTATCGAATTAAAGAAAATCGGGGTTGATCTAATTCTGACGGGCTTCCTTCATTATGACGAGGACATTAAAGCTTTTGGGGAAAAAGTTATTCCGCTCGTGAGGGAGAAGGAAGCAGCTCTGCTCAGCGCTTCCGCGTTATGAGACATTTGGAAAAGGAGGTGACACAGGGTGAAAAATCAGCTTCTGGCCAGGCTGGAAAATTTGAAGTGGAACAAATTCCATACTCACGTTTCACTGGCGCTTGGCATCGCCTGGATGCTGGACTCATTTGAGGTCACGATCATCGGCAATATAATCGGCGTGTTCAAAGATAAATGGAGCCTGACCGAATACGAGCAATCCTGGATTTTAAGCGTTTGGTTCATCGGAATCATGATCGGTTCCTATGTGCTCGGGTATTTGGCGGACCGATTCGGGAGAAAGCGGTTGTTTCTGATCACGCTGACGCTTTATGGAACGTTCACGCTTTTGTCGGCATTTTCTTGGAATTACGAGTCGTTGCTCGTCCTTCGATTACTGACAGCAATTGGCGTAGGAGCTGAGTATGCGGCGATTAATGCTGCTATCAGCGAGTTTATCCCGACTAAGTATCGCGGAAAAGCCAATGCACATGTTATGAATTTTTGGTCGCTGGGGCCTATTCTTGCGGCGCTGGTCACGCTGGTCGTGATCAATAGCCTTCCTTTGGAGTGGGGCTGGCGAATTGCCTTTGGCTTTGGCGCGCTCGTCTCGCTGCTTGCCTTAATCATTCGGAGATATATCCCGGAATCTCCTCGATGGCTGATCGAGCAGGGTGAACTGGAAGCGGCGTCCAAAGTGGTTGAAGGTATTGAGAAGGCTCAGGCAAGCACAGAGCGATTTGTCGTGAGAGGAAAGAAAAAGGCAAATACGGCATCCATTTGGAAACAAACCAAAGAGCTGGTTACGAAGTATCCCGGCCGATTGGCGCTCGGAAGTCTGTTGGATTTTTCTGAGGCAGCCGGCTATTATGGCATCTTTGCATTCATGCCGATCTTTATTTTGCCGGAGATCAACGTTAGCGCGAATTTTGTGCCGTTCTTCTACCTCATCGCCAATATTGGCGGGCTCATTGGCGGCCTCATTGTCGCTTACTTACTGGAGCGCATCGGGCGCAAAAAGACCGTACCGCTGTTTTATACGCTGGCAGCCATTTCGGTTGTGCTGCTTGCAGTATCTACTCAGACGCACAGCTGGGGCTGGGTGCTTGCAGCCTTTACGCTGGCGACCACTTTTGCGAATGGCAGCTGGATTTCAGCATACGTAACGTTTGCCGAAATCTTTCCAACGCATTTGCGCTCCACAGGGATAGGCTTGTCCGTTGCATTCGGTCGGCTTGGGGGCGTTATTTCGCCGATAATGCTGACCGCAATCGCGACGTCTGCAGGAATTGAAGCCGCATTATGCGTCCTGTCCGCTTTCTGGTTAATCGGCGCTTTCGCAATGGTGCCTTGGTATTTCAAAGGAGTCGAAGGTAAAGGAACGTCTTTGGAAAACATGACGAAAGCGGGAAGTACAGCTTCATAAACTATAATTTAAATAAGGAGAGATTACGCATGAGTATCCATCTCGATCAAACAAGCGCACAACCGAACTATGAAAAATTGAGAGCTGAAATAAGAGGCATAGTAGACGAGGCTATCAAACCGCGGGCAGAACTGACGGACCGTGAAGGGATCTTTCCGAGGGAAAACCTGGAGGCACTTGCGGAAGCCGGTTGGAACGGTGTTCTGATTCCGGAGCGTTGGGGAGGCAAAGGACTGGATCACGTCGCCTTCGCCATTGCGGCCGAGGAAATCGGCAAGGGATGCCCATCGACTTCGCTGGTTTATGTCATGCATGTCGGAGCTGTTCAAACGATCGCCTTGTACGGAAACGACGACCAAAAGGAACGTTGGCTGAAGCCGATCCGCAGCGGTTCGATCGGGACATATTCAACGAGCGAACGGGCATCGGGCGGACATTGGTGGTTTAACTTCAGTGAGGCTTCGCGCGACGGAGAGGATTATATTCTCAACGCGGAAAAATCGTTTACGACGAGCTCCGGGCAAGCTGACTTCTATGTCTTTCAAACGAGAACGCCGGGCGCGCAGACACCAACGGACGTCAGCTTCTTTATCGTCGACGGCACGCTGCCGGGTATTACGCCGGGCGTGTGGGAGGCTCTTGGCGTAAGAGGCAATCATAGCGGGCCGATAAAATACGAGGGAGTAAGGGTTGCGCCCCAAGACAAGCTTGGAACGGAAGGACAAGGCCGTGAAATTCTGGAGAGCGGCGTATCTCCCGTTTATCTGATCGGGCTGGGTTCAACCTGGCTGGGTGTTGCGGAGGCTGCGCTTGAAGCGGCAACCGAATACGTAAAAGGGATGGTCCATCGGGACTTCAATAAACGTCTGGCGGATTATCAAATCATTCGCCAGCAGCTGGCAGAAGTGAAAGTGCTGATCGCAAGCTTGAAGCCTTGGCAAATTTCTCTTGCCAAACAGTTGGATGAACTGCAGGCGCAGGGACGGCCGCAGGTGGAACTTCTGCTGCCGCTTGTGGAATTCAAGATCCATGCGGCTGAGGTTGCCAATAAGGCGACCAAAGCTGCGCTTGACGTAACCGGAGGCTATGGCTACAAAAAAGGCGTTTTCGAAAGGCTATTCCGCGATGCGCGTGCAGGAATAGCTATGGGCCCCTCCAACAATATCGCTCGAGAATGGATCGGCAAAGCTCTGGTCGGTCTGCCGCTGGAACTGTGGTACGAGGGAGGGGACTAATCTATATATCGTGCAAATGGGCGGCATCGTGCCGCCCATTTTTTTTATGTTAGACGGATTATTTGTGCTATGCTGTACGCGAGGGAGGTAATCGCATGGCCGCCGTTTTTCAATATAATCCGGAGCGTCCCCAGCGGGACGAGGCGGAGCTGTACCTGCAATATTGGGGCAAAGAGGATTGCGTTCCCGGGCATGCCGTTGGACCGGGCGTGCGTGAAATTTATAAAATTCATTTTATACATAAAGGAAAAGGCCATCTGCGAATCGGAGAGAAGACATATAATCTGGGCGCAGGTCAGGCTTTTCTTATTTTTCCGCATATCGTCACGTATTACGAGGCGGATCAGGCGGACCCATGGACCTATTCGTGGGTCGGTTTCGTCGGCACGGCTGCCGAGCCCGCCCTGTCGCGGGCAACGCTTACGCCGCAATCGCCGATTTTTCCGATGGATGTGCGCATGATGCCGGGGTTGTACGAGCAGTTGACGGAAGCGGCCGGGCTTGAGGCAAGCGCAGGCTTTCGACTTCAGTCACTGTTATACGAGCTGTTGTCGCTTATGATCGACATGGCACCGCAATCGGGCTCGGCAGGCGCGAATGCGAATGTGCTGACGAAGAAACAAGACGCTTACGTCCATCAAAGCATGGAATATATACACGCCTACTATTGCTATGATATTTCGGTTCAGCAGCTAGCCGATTCGTTAGGCTTGGATCGAAAATATTTGTCCGCTCTATTCAAGGAGTCGCTTGGCGTGCCGCCTCAGCAATATTTGCTCCGCTACCGGATGGACAAGGCCTGCGAGCTGCTCGCCAAAGGAACGTATACGGTCGGAGAGATTGCGAGATCGGTCGGCTATCAGGACGCCCTGCTGTTTTCCCGCATGTTCAAAAAAACGACTGGGGTATCGCCAAAAGCTTATTTGCAGACATTACTCCATAAATAGCATCCATGTTGATATAGGCGAGCACACAACCTCAAGCCTAAAATAAACATAGCCTTTGTTCGTTTCAGCAAAAGAGGCGCAATATTCAAATCTGAATTTGGTCTATATACGAGGAGGAGTATGGAATGGTATATTCGGCAAATGAACAACGATACGACATGATGACATATAACCGCAGCGGACGCAGCGGCTTGAAGCTGCCGGCGATCTCGCTCGGCTTATGGCATAATTTCGGCGGCATCGACACGCTGGAGAAGGGACGCAGCCTGTTGCAAAAAGCGTTCGATCTCGGCATTACGCATTTCGACCTTGCCAACAACTACGGACCGCCTCCGGGCTCTGCGGAAGAAAGCTTCGGCGTTTATTTGAAGCAGGATTTGGCTCCTTACCGCGACGAGCTCATTATTTCCACCAAAGCGGGCTATTACATGTGGCCTGGACCGTACGGCGAATGGGGCTCGAAAAAATATTTGGTGTCCAGCCTCGACCAAAGCTTGAAGCGTATGGGGCTCGATTACGTGGACATCTTCTATCATCACCGTCCAGATCCGAATACGCCGCTCGAAGAGACGATGGCTGCGCTCGATCTGGTCGTCCGCCAAGGCAAGGCGCTCTATGTCGGCTTGTCCAACTACAGCCCTGAACAGACTCGCGAGGCTTCGCGCATTCTGAAATCGCTGGGCACGCCTTGCCTCATCCATCAGCCGCGCTACAACATGCTGGCGCGCGATGTAGAGAAAGGCTTGCTCGATGTGCTCGATGAGGAAGGAATCGGCTCAATCGCCTTCTCCCCGCTGGAAAAAGGCATTTTGACCGATCGCTACTTGAACGGTATTGCCCCCGACTCCCGTGCGGCAGGCCCAAGCGTTTTCCTGCGTCCGGAAGAAATCAGCGACGAGAAAATCGGCAAAGTGCGGTTGTTGAATGAGATGGCGGCGGAGCGCGGGCAAAAGCTGTCCCAAATGGCGCTCGCTTGGGTGCTGCGTCGCGGCCGTGTCACTTCTGCGTTGATCGGAGCGAGCAAGGTGTCGCAAATCGAAGATGCCGTGCAAGCGATGCAAGCAGGCGACTTCACGGACGAAGAGCTGGCGCGCATCGACTCCATTCTGGGTTAGTTCTAACATGCCGATGACATTGCCGGCCTTTAAATACAATCCGAACGCTTTATTGCTGGGCGTAATCAAGAACGAGAAAACGAACTGCCCTGTATGCAAACAAGAACGGGACTATGTTTATTACGGCCCCTTCTTTTCAACTGAGGACGTTGAAGGCTTATGTCCTTGGTGTATTTCAGACGGGGCGGCATCGAGGATGTTCGATGGAGAATTTCAAGACCCGGCAAGCTGCGATGAAGTGGAAAATGAACAAAGCCTAGATGAACTGATTCATCGGACTCCAGGCTATGTCGGATGGCAGCAGGAGTATTGGCTGAGCCATTGCGGCGATTTTTGTGCGGTTATCCAATATGTCGGCTGGGATGAGATCAAGCACTTAGAAGACGAACTCGCCGATGATATTGCATCTATCTGTTCGGGATACGACCTGACCGTGAACGAGTTCAAAAAAATACTGCGCAACGAAGGAGGCCTTCAAGGATACCTGTTCAAATGTATCCATTGCGGCCAGCATCGTTTATGTGCAGATTCCAATTGATTCATGCAGTTGGATAGGAGCTGCAGCCGCGAATGGAAACGGCGGCGGCATAGAAGCCCCGGCCTCAGCGCCGGGGCTTCCTGCCGCTAGCAAGCATACTAAGGAATTTGCGCGCTTGCATTGCTAATGATGCTGCCGATTTGCGTTTCGTATTTATAGATGGATTGCTTCTGCTCGTTGATTTGCTGCTGCCAATCGAGCATGCGGATGAAGGACGCGGAGGAAGCGGCCGCATCGCCCCTGCGCACCGATTGATTTAAAATTTTCCCTTCGGTTGCGAACGATTTTTTCAAGCTGCTGATCGTTCCTTTTGACGACCTGATTTTAATTTTCAGCGAGTCATTGATCGGAGCCAGCATGCCGTTCAACTTTTTCTTTGCGGCATTCGCCTCGTCCTTCGCTTTCTTTAGAGCATTCTCCTTTGCTTTGATGTCTTCGCGCGCCATGGCGATAGCGGTTTTTGCCGTATCGACCTGGGGCTGAAGGATTGCCGTCATCGTTTTGCTGTTCAACGATTTAGCCAGCGCCAGCTGCTGCTTTAGCGAATCGTACAGCTCGAACAGCGGCTCGTACTTGCTGCGGGTTTTCTCTACTTCGGCGGCCAAGTCGGCCTGTTTCTTCGCGCCGATTTGTTTAATCCGGCTTCGCGCGGCGGCCAAAGCCTCCTCGTTGCGATAATGCAGCTCGTTAATTTTCCGATCCCAATCGAGCTCCCGTTTTTGGGCGGATTGCAGATCGCTGTACTGTTTTTTCAGTTGGGTTCCGTCTTTTGCGGCATCCGCCATTTTGTCGAAGGCTGCTTTGCCCGCAGCTGAAAACTCGAAGGCTGCAGCATGGACCGGCGAAGCAGGGACAGCAATCGCGGCGAAGGGGAGCAGCAAGGCGAGCGCAATGAGAATGAGCTTGAGCTTGGCGGTTTGCATGAATGTTTGCCTCCTTTCATCAGAATTTTTGCATGAACGGCTCAACGCAAAAAAAGCACCAGCAAAAGAGCGGCCAAATTGCCGTTCTTCCACGGGTGCTTCCCAGTGTAAACCGATTTCAAGCGGTGAATCGTTTTCAATGTACAATAAATTCCAGAAATTAGTCAAGCTTTGTTGCAAAATGTTAATAATTAAAGCGGTTATTTTTCGACTTTGTCCGTTATGATAATGAAAAAAGGCAAAGGGGGTTTCGCCGAAATGGGTGTACCTGCTGGCGTATGGATTTTTGCGATTATTATCGTTATTTTGCTCACTTGGATGACGTTATGGGTGACGAAAAAAGCGTACTCGAAAAAATGGGACGATTCTGACGTATAGATAAAACGGAAAAAAGCTCCGCCGATCGTTTTAAATGCGATCGGCAGAGCTTTTTTTGCATCTATGGCAGCAGCTTTTCGGGATCGATAGCGGGAACGAGGCCTTCTGCCGCCGCACGTTCGAGAAGCGAAGTGACGGCGGCATAGCCGCTGCCGCCTAAGCTGCCGGTGAAGTCGTTAACGTACAGCGCGATATGCGCTTTTGCGACTTCAGGATTCATCTCCTGCGCATGCTCCATCACATAATGATGCGATGCGTCAGGATGCTTCCATGCGTACTCGACAGAAGCTTGAATCCAGCCGGCAATCGCGGAGCGGTCGAGCGAACGGCGCGCGACAATCGCGCCGAGCGGGATCGGGAGTCCGGTGTCGGACTCCCACCAGCTGCCGAGATCGGCCAGCATCGTCAGGCCGTAATCGGTGTAAGTGAAGCGCGCCTCGTGAATAACGAGGCCGGCGTCTACATGGCCGTCGCGTACGGCGGGCATAATTTCATGGAAAGGCATGACGATGATTTCGCCGACGCCGCCCGGCACCTGCTGCGCCGCCCATAATCGGAACAGCAGATAGGCGGTGGAACGTTCGCTCGGCACAGCGACGCGTTTGCCGCTCAACGCAGCAGGTCCGCTGGATTCACCATTGGTCAGCACCAGCGGGCCGCAGCCTCTGCCGAGCGCGCCGCCGCAAGGGATAAGCGCGTAATCGTCAAGCACCCAAGGCAGGGCGGCGAACGAAATTTTGAGCACGTCAAAATCGCAGCTGCCGCTGGCGGCCAGATTGTTCGTAATGTCGATATCGGCAAACGTAACGTCCAGCTTTGGCGCGCCCGGCACGAGGCCGTGCGCCAGCGCATGAAAGACGAAAGTGTCGTTCGGGCAAGGGGAATATGCAATTTTCAATGCAGGTTGTTCATTCATCAATCGATAACCTCCAGTAATACCGCGCTCGCCGCTTCGAGCGACTGAAGCGCCTCTTTAATGCGCCATGCGCTGCGGTCGCGCGGACCGACCGGATTGGAGATGGCGCGCAGCTCAAGCGCAGGCAATCCATGGCGGCGGGCTGCGGCGGCAATGCCGAAGCCTTCCATCGCTTCGGCGCATGCGCCCGGTACTCGCGCGGCCAACGCCTCCGCCGTTTCCGCCGTACCGGTAACGGTCGACAGCGTTAAGATCGGGCCGTGCGCCGTCTCGAGGCCGGAGGCCCGAAGCGCCTTCGCCAGCCGCGCAGCCAGCTCGGCATCGGCCGCAATGGCGGCGGAGCCGAAGCCGAGCTCGTCCACGCGGCGAAAGCCTTCCGGCGTTTCGGCGCCAAGATCGGCGGCGATGAGCTCGCTCGCCACGACGAGCGAGCCGACAGCGGCGCGGCCGACAAAGCCGCCGGCGATGCCGGCGCTGATGACGAGGCGGTACGCGCCATCGCCGGCAAGCGCCAGCGCGGTCGCTGCGCCAACGGCTGCCTCGACCGGCCCGACGCCGGCCTCCAGCACGTCGAAGCGCGCATCGCCGCGCAGGCCGCGCAGCACCGCGTCCCGTTCGGCGGCGACGGCGGTCATAATTAATATTTTGGAAGCGGCGGCGGTCATTTATTTTTCCTCATTTCGAAAAACTCGCAGCTGTTCCTGTCATGGTAGTCAATCTCGCTGACGCTGGACTGCACAACGATTGTACGCTCGTCGAAACGGATGATGACGCCGCTGCTCGTTACAATATAATCGTCCTGGAACACGCGCACCCGCGTCTCCAGCTGTACCGCCTCTTCGAAGTCCCGGTCGGTCAACAATTTGCGATTTAAAGCCACAGGGAAAGCTCCTTCCAGAGGTATAGTATGTTTGTATCTATTGTTGCGCATTACAGCGCATTTTTCAATGCTGCAGGGGCTTTCTCTGCCGCAAGGGATGGGCTTGGTTTATAGGCGTTAAGCTAGTACAATAGGAATTATTGGTTAAAAGCGATGGAGGAGATTGGAGAAATGACAGAACAGACGAAACAAATACAAGTATTTATCGGTTCCTATGCGGAGGCTTCTGCGGCAGGCGTATATATGTATGCGTTTGATGAAGAAAAGGGCACATTGACGCTGCTTGATCAAGCATCGGGCATGCGCAATCCTACGTACTTGAACATTGATGCGGCGAACCGCCGTCTGTATGCGATTGCGGAAGGCGTAACGGAAGATGGCGGCAAAGGCGGAGACGCGCTTGCGTTTGAGATCGGCGTTCAAGGCGACGGCGGATCGTTGACGCTGTTGAATCGCAAGCTTGCGATTACGGCGCCATCCTGCCACATACAACGCGACGCGCAAAGCAAATATGTGCTGCTTGCTAGCTATCATGGCGGCCGCGTAAGCCTGGTGTCGCTTACGGACAACGGCGAAATCGGCGAACTGCTCGACATTCAGCAGCATGAAGGGGAAGCGCCCCATCCGCACAGCTTGTTCTTCAGCCCTGACGGCCGCTTTGTATTCGTGCCGGATTTGGGCATCGACCGCATTCGCGCATATACGATTAATGAAGAACAAGGCGTCCTGGTATTCCATGGCGAGACTGCGGTGCAAGCAGGAGCAGGCCCGCGCCATTTGACGTTCCATCCGAACGGCAATTTTGCATACGTCATTAACGAATTGGATTCGACGATCGTTGCGTTCCGTTATGATGCGGAAGGCGGCCGTCTGGAGACGATTGAGACGGTTTCGACGCTTCCGGCTGGCTGGGAAGGGCAGAATGGCTGCGCGGAAATTACGATGTCGGCGGACGGCCGATTCCTGTACGGCTCCAATCGCGGACATGACAGCATCGTTGTTTTCGCAGTTGATGCGGCATCGGGCAAATTGGCGCTTGTCGGCCATGTGTCCACCGAAGGCAAGCATCCGCGCCATTTCTCGATTTTGCCGGGAGGCCAATATTTGCTTGCGGCTAATAAGGACTCGAATAACGTAGCTGTATTTCGTCTGGAGGAATCGGGTTTGCCTGTATACACGGGATATGCCATCGAAGTTCCGGGAGCGGTTTGCGTGCAAGGCGTTTATCTGTAAGCCGGAGCGCTAATCATGACGAACAAGATGCCTGCAAAGCTGGCGCAGGCGATCGCTTCCGTTCACGGGCAGTTTCGATCCGAAGCGCTGTAAGGACAATTTTGACCAGTTTGCAAATTGAACAAGGTTAGTTGGATTCGGGTCAGGAGAAAAGGCTATCCCAAAACGTCATCACGATGACAATGGGGTAGCTTTTTGTTTGTGGATGGGGCTTACTGGCTAGCTGACTCCACTATTAGGCTCAAATGAGCCTAATGTCGTTGGATTTCAGCATCAACGCGGCATATTAAGCGCATATGAGACTAAAAAGTCCGGTTGGTGCGGCAAGACAGGTTGCATTTGCAGATATTCGGCTCAAATGAGCCTAATGTCGTTGGATTTCAGCATCAACGCGGCATATTAAGCGCATATGAGACTAAAAAGTCCGGTTGGTGCGGCAAGACAGGTTGCATTTGCAGATATTAGGCTCAAATGAGCCTAATGTCGTTGGATTTCGGCATCAACGCGGCATATTAAGCGCATATGAGACTAAAAAGTCCGGTTGGTGCGGCAAGACAGGTTGCATTTGCAGATATTCGGCTCAAATGAGCCTAATGTCGTTGGATTTCGGCATCAACGTGGCATATTAAGGCCGAAAAACGCCTTAAAGTCGAGTGCACGAGGTGTAGCTGAGGAGGAAAGACCGAAAACAGCCTTATACGGATGGAAAACAGCAGCAGTCGGCGGAAAAGGCGGTCTTTAAGGCCGAAAAACGCCTTAAAGTCGAGTGTGCGAGGTGTAGCTGAGGAGGAAAGACCGAAAACGGCCTTATATGGATAGAAAACAGCAGCAGTCGGCGAAAAAGGCGGTCTTTAAGGCCGAAAACGGCCTTAAAGTCGAGTGCGCACTACCTGTAGCTGAGGAGGAAAGACCGAAAACGGCCTTATACGGATGGAAAACAGCAGCAGTCGGCGGAAAAGGCGGTCTTTAAGGCCGAAAACGGCCTTAAAGTCGAGTGCGCGAGGTGTAGCTGAGGAGGAAAGACCGAAAACGGCCTTATATGGATAGAAAACAGCAGCAGTCGGCGGAAAAGGCGGTCTTTAAGGCCGAAAACGGCCTTAAAGTCGAGTGCGCGAGGTGTAGCTGAGGAGGAAAGACCGAAAACGGCCTTATATGGATAGAAAACAGCAGCAGTCGGCGGAAAAGGCGGTCTTTAAGGCCGAAAACGGCCTTAAAGTCGAGTGCGCGAGGTGTAGCTGAGGAGGAAAGACCGAAAACGGCCTTATATGGATAGAAAACAGCAGCAGTCGGCGGAAAAGGCAGACTTTAAGGCTATTGAGTCTAAAATGTCCGGTTGGTGCGGCAGGATTAGACTCGTGTCGTCAGACCGGCGAACTATCGGCATTTACAATTGACATATGTTGAAAGCGCTTAAATACTGTATTATTCAGGAAAACCAATCATTACTTATCCATAATGAGAGCCGCATTAAATTATATTAATCGTCATTTCCTCGATTTTTGGCGAGCATAATGATTACATAAGCAATGCTGGAGGACAATCGTCCTTCCAAAAAAGACCAAGAATAGGTCGGCAGACGGTTTTCCATACCTGCTGATTAATGATCTGTTTTTGACGCAATAGCGAAAAGCTGGACGAAAATCCCAAAGGCTGGCGCCATCCATGGCAAAAGTCCTTCTATTGCTTCCGAAAGCGATCCCCCTCCTCGCGCCATAATTCCTCGTCCTTCTTTGTTAACCATTGATGTTGTGCGGAAAGTTGACCTTTCAAAGGCAAGAAATCGACTAATCCAATAGGCATATAACCGTTTATAGCTACATGGAAAATTAAAACTGCAAATAATATATTTAAACAACAATTTATTCGTTCATGTCATGTTTTTATTCATATATTTATTCGAGTTCAAGATAAATGATTAGGATATTTAGCATGTAAATGGTTTTGAAAATGATAGTCAGCTCCTATTTGAAAATATTACCTTAAACCCTCATTGTAAAGTTTGGTATTGTGACATAATCAAATCGAATAAAACGACTTGTTGGAGAAGGATGGAGGTTCGTGTCGTATTGAGCAGTCAATTGGACTTGAAGCAAATTTTAATGCTCATTCGGAAAAAGCTTTGGCTCGTCATACTCGTAGCCGTCATCGGCACAGCATCGGCGGGAGCTTATAGCACATGGATTATGAAGCCGGTCTACCAAGCCTATACGAAGCTGATCGTCAATTCGACCGTCGGTCAGGCGGGGGCGTTCAAGCTCGATTTGAACATGATCAACACAAATCTCAGTCTGATCAACACGTACAAAGAGATCATCCGCACGCCGTCCATAATGGATCTAGTCGTGGAGAAGCATCCCGAGCTTGAACTGACAACGGAGCAGCTGATGCGCAATATCAGGTTCAGCTCCGTGAACGGGACGCAAGTGGTGACGGTATCCTATATGGACACCGATTATAAGCGGGCGGCGCAAATTGTAAATTCCGTGTCTTATGTGTTCCAGCAGCAAATTCCGCTTATTATGCAAGTCGACAATGTGTATATTTTGCACACAGCAGATTTGGACAAGCAGCCGGGCCCGATCAAGCCGGAGACGAAGCTGAATATCGCCATCGGCTTGGTGGTGTCGCTTATGCTGGGCATTATGCTCGTGCTGTTGCTTGAATATTTCGACGATACGCTTCGTTCGGAAGCGGCAATCGAACGGCATCTCGGGCTGCCTACACTGACTGCGGTTCCGAATATCAGGCAAAGCGATTTAAGGCTAAAAACAAGAGCAGCAGCTTCTGCAAATGGAGGAGCTTCGCCGCTCATGTCTGAGAATAAAGGAGGCTGATGGAACGTATGTCCCGCATGACAAGGCTCAACATGAGCAAAAGCATGGCCAAAGGCAAGGGCAAATCAGACAGCGAGCAGCGGCCTATCGTAACGGAGGTTAATCCGATGTCCCCGATTTCGGAAGCTTACCGGACGCTGCGCACCAATTTGCAATATGCGGAAATCGACCGTGCGCTTCAGCTGTTGATGGTTACTTCGGCAAGCCCGAAGGAGGGCAAGTCGACAACCATTATGAATCTCGCCGTCACTTACAGCCAGTCTGATCTCAAAGTCATTCTTATTGATGCCGACTTGCGCAAGCCGACAGCACACTATACGCTGCAGCTTAGCAATCGCGCAGGCCTGTCGCAGGTGCTGTCGGGACAAGCGCGGCTTGACGATGCGATTCAGAAGAGCCGGATCAAAGGACTTGATGTGCTCACTTCTGGACCGACGCCGCCGAATCCGTCGGAGCTGCTTGGATCGGCCCGAATGGATGCGATGCTTGAACAATTGAGAGGGCAGTACGACATGGTGCTGATCGACACGCCGCCTGTGCTTGCCGTAAGCGATGCGCAGATTGTGGCAACAAGATGCGACGGCGTACTGCTCGTCGTGAATGCCCGAACCGGCAAACGGCAGCATGTGGTCAAAGCGCGCAATGCGCTGCAGTTTGTTCAGGCTCGAATCGTTGGCGTCGCTTTGAACCAGACGTCGCAAAGCGAAGCCGGTCCTTATTACGAATACGCCGAGGGTTAGCGCCCAGGCATTCTAAAACTGGAAAGGAAGAACAGGCAAAACGAGAAGGAGGAATAACAATTATGCGTGTAGCTTATCGGACAAAAGTAATTATCGCTTGGGATCTGGCGGCCGTGCTGCTCAGCTTGGCCGTTGCTTACGCTCTCGAGCCGTCGGAGCCCCTGGGAGGACCGACCGGGTGGCTGCTTTACGGCGCCGCTTCGCTGGCGATCGGTTATTGGAGCTTGAACCGCCATAAGCTGGACCGCCGCATCTGGCAGTATACCGGCATGGCGGAGCTGAAATGCATCGCGCAAACTGCGCTGCTTGCTGCGGTTATCCCGTTTGCCGCAGCGCTTGTTATTCAAGGCAAAGCGCATGGGCTGCTTGCGCTGCACCATTTTGCAGGCATTCTGGCTTTAATGGCGGGTCCCCGCATCGCATGGCGGGCGTTCTGCGACAAGTACAGCATCAAGAAGCAGCCGGTCACGCGCAAAGCGCTCATTATCGGCGCCGGCAGCTGCGGCACGCTGATCGCGAAGGAAATGCAGCAGAACGACGGCGTTACGATTACCCCTGTCGGCTTTATTGACGACGATCCGTACAAGCACCGGATGCAGGTGCTCGGACTGCCGGTATTCGGCGGCCGCGGCGATATTGCATGCATCGTCGAAAGCCACCGCATCGATGAAATGATTATCGCCATGCCTTCCGTATCAAAGTCGCAAATTTCTGCACTGGTCAACATCTGCAAAACGACGAAAGCAAAGCTGCGCATCGTCCCTGATTTGCAGGATATGATCGACGGACGCGGCGCTTCCGGCCGGGTTCGCGACGTGAGCGTTGAGGATTTGCTCGGACGCGATCCGATTCGGACCGATCTCGAGCATATCGCGGGCTATGTTGAACGCAAGGTCGTGCTCATTACCGGCGCAGGCGGTTCGATCGGGTCGGAGCTATGCCGCCAGATCGCGCCTTTCGCTCCAAGCAAGCTGCTGCTGCTCGGTCATGGCGAGAACAGCATTTACAATATCGAGATGGAGATGCGTGGAACGTTCCCGGAGCTCGAAATCGAGACGGTTATCGCCGATGTTCAAGACCGCAGCCGCATCGACAGCGTTTTTGCGCGGTTCCGTCCGCAGGTCGTATTCCACGCAGCGGCGCATAAGCACGTACCGCTTATGGAGCGCAATCCGGCTGAAGCAATCAAGAACAACGTGTTCGGCACGAAAAACGTCGCCGAATGCGCAGACGCATACGGAGCAGAACGATTCGTGCTGATCTCGACGGATAAGGCGGTTAACCCGACGAGCGTTATGGGCACGACAAAACGGATTGCCGAGATGTTCATCCAAAGCTTGGATAAGCACAGCTCGACCAAATTCGTCGCCGTTCGTTTCGGCAACGTGTTAGGCAGCCGAGGCAGCGTTATTCCGCGCTTCAAAGAGCAAATTTTGAAAGGCGGGCCGGTGACGGTCACGCATCCGGAAATGGTGCGCTACTTCATGACGATACCGGAGGCGGTGCAGCTCGTTATTCAGGCCGGTTCCTTCGCCAAGGGCGGCGAGGTGTTCATTCTCGACATGGGCAAGCCGGTCAAAATTTACGATCTTGCCGTCGACTTGATCCGCCTGTCAGGCTACGAGCCAAATCTCGATATCGACATTACGTTCTCCGGCATGCGCGAAGGCGAAAAACTATACGAGGAGTTGTTGACCAACGAAGAGGGCTTGTCCTCTACGAAGCATAATCGGATCTTTATCGGTCGGCCGGCGCAGTTGAACCGGACCGAGCTTGATTTCGAAATCCGCAAAATGGAGAAGGTGCTTGCGCAGCATCCGGATGAAATCCGCGCCGTGCTGCAGCATCTAGTGCCGACTTACCGCAATTCGGAAACGATCGCAGTCGGCTCCTAATTTTACGAAGAGAAATGAGGGAATTCATACGATGATTACGGGCGAGACGGCGGGACAAGCGGCGGGAAAGCAGGCGGCGACGCCGGCGGCAGCGCCCAAGACGCAGCAGTCGTCATTCGCCAAAAAGCTAAGCCGCGGCGGCAGCGCGAGCTTCCTCATCAACTCCGCAGGCATGGCGCTTGCGATGCTGATGCAGGTCGCGCTGGCCCGAGTGCTTGGCGTCGACGGCTACGGCGTTTACGCTTTCGTGACGACGGTCGTCACGTTTATGGTGTTTCCCGCAAAGCTGGGCTTCGATACGGCAATCGTAAAGCTGGTTGCCGCCTATCGGGTGAATGGCGAATGGGGACTTATTAAAGGACTGCTGCAGCGCAGCAACCAGATTGGACTGGCGCTCTCTATTGTATTAGCTGTCGCGGGACTCGCTTATGTGCTGCTGAACGGCGATGCGGCAGGAGACACGGCAAAGGCTGTTGCCTATGCGGCAGGCTTCGCCTCGATTCCGCTTCTGACGCTGGCGACGCTTCGCCAAAGCGCTTTGCAAGCGGTGAAGGACGTGCTGTACGCGCAAATGCCGGAAAAAATATTGCGTCCGGTATTGACGATCGCCTTCGTATTTGCCGCTTCGGCACTTGGCATTACCGCTGACGCCGGCGTGGCGATGCTATGTTTTGTAGCCGCCGTCGTTATCGCGTACGCGGTTGGCGCGGTCGTGCTCAAGAAGCGGATCGGCCGCGAGCTGACGGCTGCGGTACCTCAGTACGAGATGCGAAGCTGGATGAAGCTGTCCGGCTCGTTGATGGCTAACGCAGGCGTCTACCTCATTCTCGGACAATTGAACGTACTCATGCTGGGGTTAATTGAGAATGAAACGCAATCGGGCATTTTCTCCGTCGCCGTCCGGCTGGCGACGCTTGTCGCCTTTATGCTGACGGCGGTCAACATGACCGCTTCGCCGCTCATTTCCGAGACGTATGCAAAGGGCGATATGGACACGCTGCAAAAGGTGTGCACATCGACCGGGCGGGTCGGCTTCCTGTTCGCCGTGGCCGTCGGTTTGTTTTTCGCCATCTTCGGCCGCTGGACGCTGGCACTGTTCGGTCCTGAATTTACGCAGGCGTACCCGGCGATGCTGATTCTCGTTTTTGGCCAAGTGTTTAACGCCTTTTGCGGACAGAACGGAATTGTCGCGACGATGACCGGCGGCCAAAATGCGCTGACCAAGGTGCTTGTGGTAGCGGCTGTCGTTAACGCTGCGCTTAATGGACTGCTTATTCCTTCTCTCGGTATGACAGGGGGTGCGATTGCCGCCACAGCCTCGATCATGACCTGGAATATCGGAGCCGTCATGATCGTCCGGCGCAAACCGGGCGTGCAGACGCTGGCATGGTCGCTGGGCTTTCACTTGAAAAAGGCTCCGCAGGGCAATGGAGGAGGAGACAAAGATGAATCCGGTTCGTAACCGCAAAATTAAAGTGCTGCACATCGTAGGCAAAATGCATCCCGGCGGCATTGAGACGCTCTTAATGAACGTTTATCGCAATATCGACCGCGACCGGTATGAATTTCATTTTGCTGTCCAATCGCCCGAGCCTGCTTTTTACGACGACGAGATTAGGGCGCTTGGCGGAACGATATTCGTCCAGCCGCCGCCCAAAAACGGCATCGGCGCTTTCCGCAAGCAGCTGCTTGCCAATATGCAAAAGCATGGCCCGTATGACGCTGTTCACAGCCATGTGTTCGGCTTCAGCGGCTATGTGCTGAAGCTTGCTGCCAAGCTGGGCGTGCCGGTGCGTATCGGGCACAGCCACAATACGAACGACAGCCGCTCGAGCTCGATGCTTCGCTCGCTGTACCGCGCCTACATGCGGCGGTTAATCCGCAAGCATGCGACGGCGCTGCTCGGCTGCTCGCGGGCCGCTTGCGAATCGCTGTTCGGCGAGGATTGCTGGCGCGATCAGCGCGCCGCCGTATTCCCGAACGCGATTTCGCTGGCACCCTATGAGGAGCTGCCGGAGGACCGCGCAGAGCTGCGCCGCAGGTTCGGCGCAAGCGGAGAAGGTCCGCTGCTCGGCCATATCGGCCGTTTCAGCAAACAGAAAAATCATGCCAAGCTGCTTGAAGCTTTCGCTATCTATGCCGGCGCTGCGCCGGACGCGCAGCTGCTGCTCGTCGGCGACGGACCGCTGAGGCCCGAGATGGAGCGAAAGGCGGAAGAGCTTGGCATTGCCGGCCAGGTCCGCTTTCTCGGCTTGCGGAAAGATATTCCGGAGCTGCTGGGCGCTCTCGACGGCTTTTTGCTTCCTTCGCTATACGAGGGTCTTGGCATCGTGCTTATCGAGGCGCAAGCTGCCGGCGTTCCGTGCCTCGTTTCTGAAGAAGTGCCTCGCGAGGCCGATCTCGAGCTCGGCATGATCAGCCGGCTTCCGGCCGATGATACCGCGGAACGCTGGGCCGAAGGCATCGCGAAGCTCGCTGGGGAAGCGGATATTCGCGACCGGGGCAGGCATAAGCAAAGAAGCTGGCAGCAGCGGGCGGCGGCGCTGAGCGAGCGCGGCTACAACATTGAAGAAAGCGCGGCAAAGCTGGAGCGTATGTATGCCGGCTGAGCGGATCGATGTACGTACAGCCGCCGGCTTGGCGTATGCCATCCTGCTCGCATTGACGGCGCGCTGGGTGTTTGCCTGGGATGAGACGATCGCCCTCGTCGTATACTGCGGTCTGCTGCTCCCGGCATTTGCTCTGATGCGCTGGCCTAATGCGCCGCTTCTGCTTATGACAGGCTTCACGGCCATGCTGCTCGGCAAGCTGATCTACGGCGCAACCGTCAATCCGCTCAACGGACCGGACGAGATTCATTACTTCGAGCAGGTGACGACGTTTGCGCGGCTGTCGGAATATATGCCGTATGCGATGGAGCATATCCGGACGCAATGGATGAACATTTCGGCGGTGCCGATTTTCGGCATGCTGTATATGCCGTTCTTCAAATGGCTGGAGCTTGAAAATCCGCTGGCCATCATTTTGCTCAACACGGTGTTGCTGCTGCTTATCGTTAACGCGGCATACCGGCTGAACGACGGGCGATTCGGCTATACGCTGCCACCGGATGCGGAAGGCCGGGACGGGCTGGAGGACGGCGCATGGCGGCCGAAGCATTCTTTTGCCATTGTGACGGTGGTCGGCCTGCTTCTCAGTCCTTCGCTTATGTACATGTCTTCGCTGTTTGCAAAGGACATTACATGCGTATTGCTTGGCCTGTACGGCACCATACTGCTGCTGCGCAAGCAATGGCTGCTGTTTATCGTCGTGATGCTGTACGCAACGGGGCTGCGGGATTACGCAATCATCTACACGCTAAGCTTCTACTTCCTTTACGCGCAGAAGCTGCGCTCGGCGATTGTGATGGCTGTTGGCGCGCTTTTGCTCATCGTATGGCAGGTCGGTCCGCTTTCGCTGATCAATGCCGGCATGCTGTCGGTCTTTCTGTTCATCAGTCCCAATCCGATCAATCCGGCGAACTGGGAGCCAAAGCTGATGATGCGCACGATGGAAGCGCTGTTCATGACGATCATGCTGGGGATGTCCGTGTTCTACGCCTTGAAGTACAAGGAAACGCGCCGGTTCTATCTCATGGCCGCCCTGCTTATTTTTACGTATGCGTGCGTGCTAGTGCTGGTCGGCTATGCGACGGTAACGGGGCGCTCGCTTGATTACGGAATTGGAACGATCGGAGACAACATGGTGCGGAAAAAATTGCCGATCGTACCGGTGATCTATACGATTAGCGCCTATACGCTCGTATGGTGCCGCTACTCCTTCAGGCCAAAACATCAGAAAATTCAGACTAGTGATAGAGTGAAAAATAACGCTTTAATCGCAAACGCGATCTCAACACGTGCAAAAGGAGCTGATCCGCATGCGGGGACGCGATAAATTCGGCCGCTTTTTACCTGCGCTTAGGCTGCTGGAAACGATGCTGCGGCCGCTCCCGAGACCGCTGCTGCAATGGCTGTGGGTGCTGAGCGACGGCTTGCCGGAGCTTGCGGGCGTCGCATTCCGGTACTGCCTGCTGCGCAGACTGGCCAAAAGCTGCGGCGACAACGTGCTCGTCGGCCGGTCGGTCGAGCTTAAGTATCCGGAGCGGATGACAATCGGCTCGAATGTCAGCATCCATAAGCAATGCTACATCGATGCTTACGGGGGGCTGATGATCGGCGATGAGGTGTCCATCGCCCATCAATCGTCGCTCGTCTCGTTCCAGCATACGTGGAGCGATGCGTCGCTGCCGATCCGCGACAATCCGGTCGCGGGCGGGATGATCCGCATCGGCCGAGACGTTTGGATCGGCTGCGGGGTTCGCGTGCTGGCGGGCGTCGATATCGGAGCCCGCTCGATCGTAGCGGCCGGGGCGGTCGTGACGAAGCCGGTCGGATCCGGCGTTATCGCCGCCGGGGTGCCGGCTAAAGCGGTGAAGCGCATCGACGGGCAGGCCGCGGCGGCATGGCCACGGGGCGATGCTGGGGCGCGAGGGTGACGAGCAAGGCTGGCGGCGGAAATAGCGGAAGAAAGTTCCGCTATTCCGCGAAAGAGCGGCATTAGGCTCGAAATAGCGGAAAAAACATAAAAAACATCCGCTATTCGGTTTCACAATACGGTCCGTCGTCTGCGAACGGCGGAGGTTGGATCATTTTTAGGAGGGAACAGGATGAAGCTGGTTTGGGCGCATGACCATACATTTTATTTCAATGAATCCGGCAAGTTTTTCTCCGGCGGCAAGCTGCCTTATGCCGTGTGGGAAAGGTATCTCGGCGTGTTCGATCAACTGACGATCGCCTGCCGCGGCAAAAAAACGCCGCTTGACGCCGATATGACCGGCAAAACGCTATCGAGCGGCGCAAACGTCGAGTTTCTGGTGCTGCCGTCATTAAGCAACCCGGTCAATAAGCTGACCAAGCGGGGCTATATCGAGCAGCTGCTGACGGAGGCGATCGGCAAAGCGGATGCGGTCATTGCAAGGCTTCCGAGCGAGATTGGAGCGGAAGCGATTCGCGTCGCCCGCAGTCTGGGCAAGCCGTATGCGGTCGAGGTCGTCGCCTGCGCATGGGACGGGCTGTGGAATTACGGCAGCGTGCAAGGCAAGCTGTATGCGCCGCTCGCGCTGCAGCAGACGAGAGCTTTGGTCAAAAGCGCGCCTTACTCGCTTTATGTAACGGAGCAGTTTTTGCAGCAGCGTTATCCGTGCGTTAACGGCTTGACCGAGTCCTGCTCGAACGTAGAAATTCCCGAGCCGGGCGAGGAGGTGCTGAACCGCAGGCTGGAGCGCATAATGTCGGGAAGCTCGCAAACAACGATGACGATTGGCTTGATCGGGTCCTTGAATGGCGGCGCGAAAGGGATTGATGTCGCGCTTAAGGCAATTGCGAAAGCAAAGCCGCATCTTCCCCGCGTATGGTTCCGGGTGCTGGGCGACGGCGATCCGTCACGCTGGCAGGCGCTAGCGGACAAGCTTGGCATCGGGAGCGCGGTGACGTTCGAAGGCGTGCTGCCAAGCGGCGGAGCGGTATTCGAATGGCTGGACAACATCGACCTGTACTTGCAGCCAAGCTTTCAGGAGGGCTTGCCGCGCGCGACGATTGAAGCGATGAGCCGCGGATGCCCGGTGCTCGGCTCGACGGCCGGGGGCATTCCCGAGCTGATTCACGAAAGCTGCCTGCACCGTCCGGGACAAGCAGCCCAATTGGCGGAGCAGCTCAAGCGCGCCGCTGTCGACCGGGCATGGGTGAAAGAGCAGGCGGAGCTCAACTTCGGCAAGTCGCGGGGCTACACGAAAGTGCGCCTGGATGCGAAGCGCCAAGCGTTCTGGCGTTCTTTTGGCGAGTATGTCCGTTCCGGCGGAGCGGTCAGAACAACTTATTCGAAAGAAAGGGTGGAGGCATTATGACAATTCTAGTAACTGGAGCGGCAGGCTTTATCGGCTATCATTTATGCGCCCGCCTTTTGGCAGAAGGAAAACGCGTTGTCGGCATCGACAACTTTAACGACTATTACGACGTGCAGCTGAAGCGCGACCGGTTCGCGCAGCTGCTTCCACATACCTCTTTTAAAGGCGTTGAACTGGATATCTCTGATTACGACGGTTTGATCCAGCTCGTGCGGGAAGAGCGGGTTGAGCACATTATCCACTTGGCGGCGCAAGCCGGCGTGAGATACAGCCTGACCAATCCGTTCGCCTATTTGGAGACGAATCTCAAGGGCTTCGGCCATGTGCTGGAAGCGTCGCGCCAAGCGGGCGTGAAGCATTTGATCTACGCTTCCTCGAGCTCGGTTTATGGGGCGAATGAGCGGATGCCTTTCTCTGCGACGGATAGCGTCGATCATCCGGTCAGTCTGTACGCCGCGACGAAAAAAGCGAATGAGCTGATGGCGCATACGTACAGCCACTTGTACGGATTGCCGACAACAGGCCTGCGGTTTTTCACCGTGTACGGCCCTTGGGGCAGACCGGATATGGCTTACTTTAGCTTTACGAAGAAGATGATGGCCGGCGAGCCGATCGAGGTGTTTAACGAAGGGAAGATGCTGCGCGACTTTACGTACATCGACGACATTGTGGAGGGCATTTACCGGCTTCTCAGCAACGTGCCGCAGCCCGATCCCGCCTGGGACCGCAGCAATCCCGATCCGTCGAGCAGCTATGCGCCGTTCAAGGTGTACAACATCGGCAACAACAAGCCGGTGGAGCTCATGCATTTCATCCGCACGATTGAGAGCTCGATCGGCCGCGACGCGGTCATTGAATATAAACCGATGCAGCCGGGCGACGTGCCTGCTACCTACGCGAACATTGACGGCCTGATGAAGGATGTCGGCTTCAAGCCGGACACGACGATCGAAGAAGGCATCGGCAAGTTTGCGGAATGGTACAAAGCCTATTACGGCGAAAAAGCTGAGACCTTGGCAACTGCGGGTGGCAGCAAATGATGAAAGCAGCCCATATTTGCACATCCGGCGTCAGCCACAAAATTATGGGCGACAAGCTTCGGCTGCTGCAGCAGCTGGGCGGTTACGAGGTGACGTTCATATCGTCGCCGGAGGGAACGGATGCAGAAACGATGTCTGCGTATCCGTTCGAATGGCGAGCTGTTCCGATGGAGCGTTCCATCAAGCCTCTCGCAGACTTCCGGTCGATTATGGCGATGTACCGGCTAATTAAAAAAGAACGCTATGACATCGTTCATACGCATACGGCAAAAGCAGGCATTATCGGCCGCGTTGCGGCGATGATGGCAGGCGTGAAGACGGTCGTTCATACGAGCCACGGCCTTCCTTTTTATGAGGGGCAGCCGAAGCGGACGTATTGGCTTTACCGGATGCTGGAGAAGGCGGGCGCCGTATGCTGCCATGCGTTGGCATCGCAGAATGCGGAGGATGCACAGGTGCTGAAACAGCTGGCGCCATGGCGGCCGGTTTATATGGAAGGCAACGGCGTCGACAAGGAGCGGCTGGAAGCGAAAGCTGCGAACGTGTCGGACGCGCAGCTGGAAATGCTGCGCAGAGCGTTCGGCATTGGGCCGGAGCGGAAGGTGCTGCTGGTCGCCGCCCGTTTCGAAGCGGTAAAGGATCATTATTTGCTGCTGGAATCACTCGCGGCACTGAAGCAGGAAGGCAAGCTGGACTGGGTAACCGTACTGGCTGGACAAGGCCCGCTGGAAGCGGCGGTTCGCCGGTTTGTCGGCAGTCATGGCCTGACGGAGGATGTCGTATTCGCCGGTCAGCAGCCGACGATTATTCCTTGGATTGTGATGGCGGACGCGGTAGCGCTGACCTCGGAGAAGGAAGGCATTCCGCGCTCGTTAATGGAAGCAATGGCGCTCGGCAAGCCGGTCGTAGCGACCGATGTGCTCGGAACAAGGGAGCTTGTTGCCGACGGCGAGACGGGATTGCTCGCGCCGTATCGCGACGCGGTTCGGCTTGCTGAGGCGCTGGCGAGCGTAATGGGCGATGCATCGCTGCGCGCCCGTTTCGGCGAGGCCGGACGCCGGCGGATCGACGCCGAGTTTACGGAGGCGCGCGTCGTGGAGCGTCTGCAGCGGCTCTATCGCGAGACGGCCCGCCGCGTATCCCGCTCGCGCGGGATAGCCGCACGATTGAACAGCATGGCAAAGCGGCTGTTCGACCTGGCGGTCAGCGTGCCTGCGGCGCTGCTGCTGCTGCCTTTAATGGCGGCAGTCGGCGTTGCGGTGCGCTTGAAGCTTGGCTCGCCGGTGCTGTTCAAGCAGCAGCGGCCGGGAAAATACGGCAATCCGTTCTATGTGCTGAAATTCCGCACAATGCGCGATGCGTTTGACCGAAACGGCGAGCCGCTTCCTGACGAAGCGCGGATGACGGCATTCGGCCGTTTGCTCCGCAAGCTGAGTCTCGACGAGCTGCCGCAGCTGTTCAACGTTATACGCGGCGATATGAGTCTCGTCGGACCGAGGCCGCTGCTGATGGAATATTTGCCGCTGTACACCGAGGAGCAGGCATGCCGTCACGACGTTCGGCCGGGCATAACCGGCTGGGCGCAGGTGAACGGCCGCAATACGGTGTCTTGGGAAGATAAATTTAAGCTCGACGCGGAGTATGTCGAGCGGCAATCAATAGGGTTTGATTTGCGAATATTGGCTTTGACGGCGGTCAAAGTGCTTAAGCGGGACGGCATCTCCCAGCAGGGTCATGCGACCGTCCATAAATTTACGGGCAGCCGGGAAATGGGGAGCGCATCATGACGAATCGGGGAGCAGCAGCTTACGCATACGATTACGCTTACGCCGCGAATTCGGAAGCTTATGAGGACGGTTCGGCTCCGCGTCGTCCGCTCATGATTGTCGGCATCGGCGGTCATGGCCGCGTGCTGATGGATATGGCGCGCTTGTTAACGGCGTACCGGCTGGCGGCTGTCGTCGATGACCGCTTCACGGCGGTGGAGCTGCGCGGCGGACTGCCGTACGGCCCGATCTCAGAGCTGCCGAACTTTATTGCTGACGAGCCGGACATGCATGTCGTCATCGGTGTCGGCGATAACCGCACGCGCCGGGCAATTGTCGAGCGGCTTGCGCTGCCGGAGGCGGCGTACGCGGTGCTCGTCCATCCGGCGGCAGTCGTCGCCGAGGATGCGCGGCTCGGCCTCGGCACGGTCGTTATGCCGGGGGCGGTCATCGGCCCGGGCGCGGCGATCGGCACGCATGCGATCATCAACTCCGGCGCTGTCGTCGAACACGACGCCGTCGTGGGCGCATACGCGCATGTATCGCCGAACGCGACAATGGCCGGCGCAGCTGTCGCTGAAGAGGGCGCGCATATCGGCAGCGGCGCGGTGCTCATTCCGAGCGTCCGCGTCGGCAGTTGGTCGGTGCTGGGCGCAGGCGGCATCGCCGTCCGCGACGTTCCCGACGGCGTAACCGCTGTCGGCGTGCCGGCGAAGGCGATCCGCTAAGCCGCGATGGATATTGATTTTATGCAATCGCATATTTGTTGTTGCGAGCGAGCTTTAAGACCTTGCGGAGGTCTTAAAGCTCCATGACACCTAAGACCCTGCGAGGGCCTTATGCAATCAAAACTGCCGAACAAATGCGAGATAAGAGCCTGTCAGGGTCTTATCGGCAAACTAGCGCAGGCAATAAGCAATCAAATGTTCAATAGAGGCGACGTTTGAAAAGCGAAAGGAGCTGTCATCGGCGTGGAACAACGCATTTTATTATCTCCTCCTCATATGGGTATGCATGAACGCGATTATGTGGAGGATGCCTTCCGCACCAATTGGATCGCGCCGCTTGGAGCGAACGTAGACGGCTTCGAGCAAGAGCTCGCCGATTATGCGGGAGCGGGCGGAGCCGTTGCGCTTTCCTCCGGTACGGCAGC
The DNA here is from genome assembly GCF_009737085.1 of Paenibacillus sp. NEAU-GSW1. Taxonomy (GTDB): domain Bacteria; phylum Bacillota; class Bacilli; order Paenibacillales; family Paenibacillaceae; genus Pristimantibacillus. Next base: position 4,441 of record NZ_WOVL01000003.1, on the reverse strand, counting down.
CATTCATATGGCGCTGAGGCTGATCGGCATCGAGCGAGGCGACCGTGTTTTTGTATCGACGCTTACGTTCATCGCCAGCGTCAATCCGATTCTTTATGAAGGCGGAGAGCCGGTGTTTATCGACTCCGACCGGGACAGCTGGAATATGTCGGCGACCGCTCTTGAGCAGGCTTTCGAGGATGCGCAGCTGATCGGCCGGATGCCGAAAGCGGTCATCGTCGTCAATCTGTACGGCCAAAGCGCGGACATGGACCCTATTAACGAAATATGCGCGCGCTACGGCGTACCTGTCATTGAAGACGCCGCCGAATCGCTTGGCGCAACTTATAAGAATAAAGCCAGCGGCACGTTAAGCCGCTTCGGCATCTACTCGTTTAACGGCAACAAGATCATTACGACGTCGGGCGGCGGAATGCTCGTTTCCGATGACCTGGAAGCTTTGGCTAAAGCCCGCTTTTATGCGACGCAGGCGCGGGATCAAGCGCTGCACTATGAGCACACGCAAGTCGGCTTCAACTACCGGATGAGCAACATTTTGGCCGGTATCGGGCGCGGGCAGCTGCGCGTGCTTGACGATCGGGTAAATGCCCGCCGCGAAGTTTTCGAGCGATACGCTAAAGCGTTCGAATCGCTGGAAGGCGTCGCTATGATGCCGGAAGCTTCGTATGGCCGGGCTAACCGCTGGCTCACTGCGATGACGATCGACAAGCATGTGACGGGGCTGACGCCTCCCGAGCTGATCAGCCGCTTGAATGAGGCGAACATTGAGGCGCGCCCGGTATGGAAGCCGATGCATCTGCAGCCGCTTTTGCGGCAGTATGCCTACTACCGGCACAGCAGCGAAGAAAGCGTCTCGGACAGCTTGTTTGAAGAAGGCATTTGCTTGCCTTCGGGCTCAAGCCTTACGCAGGACGAGCAGGACCGCGTTATTGACGTGATCGTTGGCAGTTTGCAGCAAGCGAAGCGAGCGGTTGCGCAATAGCGGCGGGTGCGAGCAGCGTGAGTTTTAGGCTCAAACGAACCTAAAACGGAGCCAGTCGAGTCGGTACCGACCCATGCGAATGAAGCTCAAACGAGCTTAAAAATGAACATATACAGGAGGATATCTCATGAAAGTGCGTAAAGCGATTATTCCGGCAGCCGGTCTTGGCACCCGCTTCTTGCCGGCGACGAAAGCCCAGCCGAAGGAAATGCTCCCGATCGTGGACAAGCCGACGATTCAATACATTATCGAGGAAGCGATCGCTTCCGGCATCGAGGATATTCTCATTATTAGCGGCCGCGGCAAACGGGCGATCGAGGACCATTTTGACAAAACCTTCGAGCTTGAGGACATGCTTTCCAAAAAGGGTAAAACGAAAGAACTTGATCAAATCCGCCACATTTCCGAAATGGCCAACATTCACTATATCCGTCAAAAAGAACCGAAAGGGCTTGGCCACGCGATCTGGTGCGCACGCAGCTTCGTCGGCGACGAGCCGTTCGCGGTGCTTCTGGGTGACGATATTGTGCAATCGGAAGAGCCTTGCTTGAACCAGCTCATCCGTGTATACAACCGGTATTCCTCTTCGGTTGTCGGCGTACAACGCGTCAGCGACGATGACGTGTCCAAATACGGCATTATCGCGCCTCGCGGCTCCTCGATCGAACCGTCGGTCTTTTTCCTGGACGGGCTGGTGGAGAAGCCGTCGCGCAAAGCGGCGCCGTCGAACTATGCAATTATGGGCAGATATGTGCTGACTCCGGAAATTTTCGATATTTTGGAGCATCAAGCGCCGGGTGCGGGCAACGAAATTCAGCTGACAGATGCGATCAAAAAGCTGAACGACCAGCGCAACGTGCTGGCCTACAACTTCGACGGCGTCCGTTACGATGTCGGCGATAAATTCGGCTTTATTAAAGCGACGCTTGATTTCGCTTTACAGCGTGAAGATTTGCAAACGGACGTGCTTCATTATGTGCAGTCGGTTTACGAGAAACATTTTCCCATTCTAAATAAGGTGGCGAAGTAATATGCGGAAAATTACGGTAATCGGAACGGGCTATGTCGGACTGGTGTCGGGCGCATGCTTTGCGGAAATCGGCAACCGGGTCATCTGCTGCGACGTCGATCAACGCAAAATCGATATGCTGAACCGGAATGAAATTCCGATCTACGAGCCGGGACTGCAGGAAATGGTTGTCCGCAACAAGGAACGGGGGCAGCTGCTGTTCACGACGGAAGTCGGCGAAGCGATCGAGGCGTCGGATATCGTCTACATTGCGGTAGGCACGCCGATGTCGGAGACCGGCGAAGCGGATATGCGCTATGTGATGTCGGCTGCGCGCAAAATCGGCGAGCATTTGAACAGCAACAAAATTATCGTGAACAAAAGCACCGTCCCTGTCGGCACGGGCGAGCTTGTGCGCGAGGTGGTGCAGGCGAACAAGAAATACCCTTGGATCGGTTTTGACATCGTCTCCAATCCGGAGTTTCTGCGCGAAGGCACGGCTTTATCCGACTGCATGAACATGGACCGCGCGATTATCGGTTCAGACAATATGGAGGCGGCGGAAGTCATTGCGGAGCTTCATGCGCCGTTTAAGACGCGTATTTTCAAAACGGATCTGGAAAGCGCGGAGATGATCAAATATGCGGCCAACACGTTCCTAGCGACCAAAATCTCGTTTATCAACGCCATCGCCAACATTTGCGAAAAAGTCGGCGCCGACGTCGAGGACGTAGCAACCGGAATGGGGATGGACAGCCGCATCGGCGGCAAGTTTTTGCAAGCCGGCATCGGCTATGGCGGCTCCTGCTTCCCGAAGGATACGTATGCGCTCGCGCATATCGCCGACAAAGCAGGCTATGAATTCGAGCTGCTGAAGTCGGTTATTCGGACGAATCAGAAGCAGCGTTTTGTCATTATGGACAAGCTGCGTGAAGCGCTCGGCAGCTTTGCGGGCAAGCAGATCGCAGTGCTCGGCCTTGCGTTCAAACCGAACACCGATGATATGCGGGAAGCTCCATCGTTGTCGATCGTGCCGGAGCTGCTGAAGCTGGGCGCAACAGTGCGCGCATATGACCCGATCGCGACTGAAGCGGCTTCGAAGCTGCTTCCGGCAGAGGTTGCTTATATGGAATCGGCGGAGCAGGCGGTTGCTGGAAGCGATGCTTGCGTTATTTTGACCGAATGGGCGGATATTGTGTCGATGGACTTGGCAAAAGTGCGCGAAGGCATGAAGCTGCCGGTCATTATTGACGGACGGAACTGCTTTGATCCTGCGGCGATGGAGAACTCGGGCTTTATCTATTACTCCATTGGACGCAGGCCGGTGAATCGGATGCAGGAAGGGCGGAGATCCGTTAGCTTGTAGTTCAAAACTTTGATCCGGGAGAGGGGGTGAATGGTTTCGTTGACGGCGTTTTCTAGGCAAGCAATGCGCAACTGGTGGGGTTTGCCGCTGAAAACGGGTGGATCACTAAGCTTTGAGAGGAGAGCAGACAATGAGAAAAAATTATCGCGTATTGGCCATGACGCTGATTGTTGCGCTGATGCTGCCGGCTATGGCGGCTAACGCTTCCGCGGCATCCAAGCTGTCTATCGGCGGCCAATCCGGATCCTGGCTGGGGCTAAGCTCCAAAGCTTCGAGCAATGGATTTAAAGGATTTGAGAGCCAGTTTTTGGACAAAATTTTGAACAAGCTGAAGTCTGAGATTGACAAAAGCAAGGGTAAAAACAGCAACGGCGACAGCAAGCCTAGTACTGGCAATGGTAGCGGCAACGGCCAAGGCAATGGCAATGGCAATGGCAATGGCCAAGGCAACGGCAACGGCAACGGCCAAGGCAATGGCAATGGCAATGGCAATGGCAATCAGGTTGAGAAAGAAGTGCAGCGTATTTACAATACGACTTCCGCAAAACTCTTCCAGCTCCGCAACGAATGCCAAGCTGAGCTTACCGGTTATGCAGTTGAGTTCACGAAACTGACTTCGACGCATGACAAAACCGAGCTTTACAAAGTAGCTACGTCCGCTTTCAACAGCTGCACAGCGGAATACACTGCGATCTTCAACGATGCCGGCGATCAAATAGCGGCTGCTGGCGGCGACGCCTCGATTCTCGAGCCTATGCAGACTCGCTACGAGCAAGAAATTGTCGCAGGTCGCGCACAATTGAATGCAATCGTAGGAAAATAATTACTCATACTTACTCAAGCTTTGGCTTGCGCAAAGCGCCGAGCGCCGGTTTCAACCGGCGCTTTTTGTCGTTGACTCGTCTGGCCTGCTGCCACCAAACTAACTATTCAAGAACCTGCTATTTCTACCTATCCGCCGCCAAGAGTGCCGCTCTCCCGCTCGCCTCCAACGTAAGACCAAAATTGGCCTAACAAGAGTCGAACTAGCAGCAGAGAACACCTGTAAGTCCGATATTGGCCTTACAAGTGCCGCCAAGAGTGC
>NZ_WOVL01000029.1 GCF_009737085.1 Paenibacillus sp. NEAU-GSW1 | reverse complement strand
CAGTAATTTGGTAACAGTATTTTCAAGTAGATCATTAAATGCATTTTCGGGTATATTAATCATCGAGTAGGGTCCTCCTCTTGGTGATGTCGCAATCCCGAGGATACCCTACTTTTTTATGTTCTGGATAGACTCCAGATCATGGTACACAGACTATTTTACGTCACCCGCTGTCACTCGAATAACGCTGTCCCGCAGCGTTATATCGTGAAAAAGTAGCTAGTCTTGCACAATAACGCTGCCCCACAGTGCTATTTGGCATAAAGCAGGTGTTAGGGGCACGCTGTCACTCGAATAACGCTGTCCCGCAGCGTTATATCGTGAAAAAGTAGCTGACCCCGCCCAATAACGCTGCCCCCCAGCGCTATTTGGCGTAAGGCAGGTGTTATAGGCACGCTGTCACTCGAATAACGCTGCCCCGAAGCGCTATTCAACAAAAAATGGGCTCCGAGTGAGCCCATTCTCGCCCAACCGCTATATGCGCGACCGGTTGTACATATGGCTTGCCATGAAGCCGAATGCCGCCAATATGGCGAGCAGCGACCCTGCTTGGAAAAACGCGCTTCTGCCAAACGCTTCAAAGACATAGCCGCCGGCAGTACCGCTAATAAATCCGGCTAGCCCGGTCCAGACGACAGCGTATACCGCCTGCCCTGAGGAGCGGAATTCGTCCGGAATAAGCTGTGATATATAGCGAAGCGCGGTGGAAAAGTAGATACCGAACGTGACGCTGTGCATGAGCTGCGTCACGATAACAAGACGCGGATCGTCTAAATCGCCGAGAAGCCACATTCGGATGGCGTACATGACGCTGGCAACGGCAAGCAGCGGCAGTTCTTTAAAGCGATGGCCGTATTTGCCGAGCAGAAACAGCACAGGTATTTCGCTTGCCGCAGAAGTCAGCCATGCCAGGCCGATAAGTGAGTCGCTGGCGCCAATTTGGCGGAGCGTAACTGCGAGAAAGCCTTCGTACATCCGATGCGAAATAGAAACGAGCAGCATAACGAAGAAAAAGGTGACGACCGAAGGCTTACGCATTAATTGGAAAAAGCCTGAAAACTCGATTTTTCGCGAGCTCGTTCGATAGTCTCTAAGCAAGAACGATAATATGATCGTAATCGTAATGGTAACCAGTCCAATCGGCAGCGTCCATTCTGAGCCTACGGCTCGAAGCAGCCATCCGAATGCGTATGCCGATACAGCAAAGCCTAGCGAACCGAATATGCGTATAAGCGCGTACGGCGTTCCCGTATATTGGCTGGACAGCAGCACAAGACTGTCGCTTAGCGGGTTAATTGGCGTTTGGAAGAAATAGAAAGCTGTCATAACGACACAAATGATTGCAAAATGCTCTACAGGGAATAGAAGCGACAGCATCGCAAGCTGTCCGAACAGAAGCAGCGTAAGCAGCTTTTTAATCGTTTGAAATTTGTCGCTTGTCCATCCGAGCAGTATATTGGCGAAAATGGATATAAACGGACCAGTAGCGTAAATGATGCCGATCTGGTGCTCGGAAAAGCCCTGATCCATAAAATATAAAGGGATGTACGACACAAGCAATGCTTGCGTGGAGTACGCGGAGAAGCTGAACGCTCTTAACGCCGTCGTCTCTCGTTTAGCCGCGGAAGCGCGGGCAGCGCTCATTTCTGTAGTTTTTCTCTCATCAGCGAGATCCATGTCGACTGTTCACTCCAAATCTGCAGCCTATTGTTGTTAAATGATTTTGTAAATCAGTATAGCACGAACTGCTGGATTATTGTTTGTCGAAATGGTACATTAATGTTTGGAGGTTTTGTTGTGGGGACGTATCGTTTTCAATGGAATGAACGGCTTCGCATCTCGCTTCCTGTGTTAAACGATGAATGGGAGCAATACGATGCAGCCGAACAGGCTCAAATTATTGAGCAATGGGAGCTTATTCGCGGAACGATTCCGGATCGAATCTTCCAATTCGAACGCATCATTCGAGTGAAGCAGAACGAATTGTTCGAGGAAGAAAGCTTTACAGAATCATGTCGAATTAATTCCGAAATCGCCGAGCTTGCCAGCCGTATAAATGATCTGCAAATTTGGTACAGGATCAATCAGGAGCTGGAAACTCGCATGCATATGTGATGATCGACGAGGAGGGGCTTGAGCTTGCCCGCACCGACATTATTTGGCATTCGGGCGCCCCGCAGCCCTTTGAAGCTAATGTATCGCGTTTATAAGTACATATTGCCGGAAGTGGAGGCCGAATTGGGCAAACTGCGACGCAAAGCGGAAGAAATTCCGGATCGTGAACTTCGAAAGCAGGCGCTCGACAGCTTATCCAGTAAAAAATTCCACTGCCAAGGCGGGGCCGTGTATGCGTGTCCCAATCTTGAACAACGGCATATTCTTATTCCGTTAATCGTTGCACTGCAAACAATTAGCGATTATTTGGACAATTTATGCGATCGCAGCACTTCGCTTGATCCAGACGATTTCCGGCTGCTGCATCAATCTATGCTTGATGCCGTAAATCCGGATGCGCCTATGAGAGACTATTATGCGCTTCGGGACGAGAGAGATGACGGAGGATACTTGCATAGCCTCGTCTCAGCCTGCCGGCGTCATGTGAAGCAATTGCCTTCATATGGCAGCGTACAGCCCTTCGTGAACGAGCTTGTTTCCCTTTATATCGATTTGCAGGTGTACAAGCACATACGCAAAGAGCTAAGGGAACCGCAGCTGCTGGAATGGTGGAGCATGCACAGGAATCGGTATCCGGAGCTGAAATGGAATGAGTTCGCCGCCGCGACCGGCTCGACGCTTGGCATGTTTATGCTGTTTTTGGCCGCGAGCGGAAATCGCCTGACGTCTGACGATGCGAAAGCGATTAAACACATCTATTTCCCTCACGTATGCGGACTTCACATCTTGCTAGATTATTTAATCGATCAAGAAGAGGACCAAGCCGGAGGCGACTTGAACTTCTGCAATTATTACGACAGCCGTCAAATGCTGGCCGAAAGAATCGGATGGATTGCGGGACGCGCTCGTGAGGATGTCAAACAATTGCCCGCATCACAGTTTCACCAGCACATCATTGAAGGCTTGCTTGCGCTTTATTTGTCGGATCCGAAAGTCAAATCGCAGTCCGAGGTGCAAAGCGTAACTCGCAAGCTGATGAAGAACAGCCCGCTTACCCGCCTGTTTTTTTGGATCAACAGCATATGGATTCGCAAACAGCAGGCTTAGATATAATTTTATCGTTTTGGAGGAATGACAATGTCAGCAGTAAAATCGATCGCAGTATTAACGAGCGGAGGAGATTCCCAAGGGATGAACGCCGCGGTTCGCGCCGTTGTCCGCAGCGCGTTGTTTCATGGTATTGATGTATATGGCGTCCAACGCGGTTATCAAGGACTCATTAACGACGATTTGCGTCAAATGGACCTTCGCAGCGTCGGCGATATTATTCAACGCGGCGGAACAATTCTTCAAACAGCCCGCTGCAAAGAGTTCATGACAGCGGAAGGCCAGCAACGCGGCGCTGATGTATTGCGCGCGCGCGGCATCGACGGCTTGGTTGTAATTGGCGGAGACGGTTCCTATCAAGGAGCGAACAAACTGAGCAAGCTCGGCATCAAGACGATGGGTCTGCCGGGTACGATTGATAATGACATTCCATTTACTGACTATACAATCGGCTTTGATACAGCTGTAAGCATCGTCGTTGATGCAATCAACAAAATCCGCGATACGATGTCCTCGCATGAGCGTTCGTCTATCGTTGAAGTTATGGGCCGCCATTGCGGAGACATTGCGCTCTATGCCGGTCTTGCGAGCGGTGCGGAAACGATTATCGTTCCTGAAGTGCCTTATGACTCGAAAGAGGTTTCGGAGCGGATGAAAGCAAACTTTGCGAAAGGCAAACGGCATAGTATTGTCGTAGTTGCTGAAGGCGCAGGAAAAGGCGAACATGTTGCAAGCGAAATTTTGGACGGCTGCGGCATGGAACCGCGCGTAACGGTGCTTGGCCACATTCAGCGCGGCGGCGCGCCTACTGCGGCAGACCGGGTGCTGGCAAGCCGACTTGGCGACTTTGCGGTTCAGCAGTTGATGGCTGGCGAGTCCGGCAAAGCATGCGGCATCGTTAAAGGCGAGCTGATTACGACAGATATCGACACTGTCGTCAATACGAAAAAGCCGTTCAACATGGAGCTTTACGAGCTCGCGATCCGTTTGTCCCAATAATGATGAGTAAGCGCCGGAGCCTAGCTCCGGCGCTTTTTACTCTTGCTTTGTTTAAATCCCGTTTATAATAGTGCTGTATTCTTCATCTATTGCTGCAGTCAGAAACTAGAGGGGGATAACCGGCATGGTCAAAATAGCGGTCGTTGACGACGATCAACATATTCGCAAGCTCGTCGCTCATTTTTTGCAAGCGGAAGGATTTGGAGTCATGGAAGCGGGCAACGGGATTGAGGCGCTGGCTTTGATGGAGACCAATCGGGCTGATCTCGTCATAATCGATGTTATGATGCCGGAGATGGACGGCTGGGAGCTGTGCAGAGAGCTGCGCGACCATTACGGCGATTTGCCTCGGCTTATGCTCACAGCCAAGGGAGAAACGGCGCAAAAGCTGAAAGGCTTCGAGCTTGGCGCCGACGACTATTTAGTGAAGCCGTTCGAGCCCTTGGAACTGATCGCCAGAGTGAAGGCGTTGCTTAAGCGTTATAAAATTGCGTCTTCGCAAACCGTACAAGCGGGAACGCTTACGCTGAATAAGGCGTCTCATACGGTATCGTCACATGGAGAGCTAGTGACGATACCGATGAAGGAGTTCGAGCTGCTGTTCAAGCTTGCCAGCTATCCTGCGCAATCATTTTCTCGCGGACAATTGATAGAATCGATCTGGGGATATGATTTTGAAGGCAATGAACGAACGCTAGATGTCCATATCAATCGGCTTAGGGAGCGGTTTCCCGAAGGTGAACACGGTTTTCGAATTATTACAATCCGCGGACTCGGTTATCGTCTGGAGACTTTCGAATGAAGAAGCTGTGGAGGAAACTGGAGACCAAGCGTTGGTTTCAAATCTCGAAAGCGATAGTAGCGATCATCACTATATTAGCGGCGTTAAGCGGAAGCTGGACCGCCGTTTATTACGGCACCAGCGCCCTGTATCGCTGGATCGGTTGGCAGCCGGATCATTATTGGGAACAAATGATCAATATGTTTCTCGGCCTTGTATTGCTCTTTGCAATCATGCAGATCATTATGCTGTTTGTCGGGCACAGGCATGTAGAGATTAGCCGATCCTTGACCGAAGCGATGCGGCGCATTGCCAAAGGCGACTTCAAAGTCAGGCTGGAGGTCGGCAATCAGGACCGCGGACCGTTCGAGCATATTATACATGAGATCAATCATATGGCTGTCGAGCTGGACGAAATGGAACAGTTGCGTCAAGAGTTTATTTCAGACGTCTCGCACGAGATTCAATCGCCGCTAACGTCAATAAGCGGATTCGCCCGCGCGCTTCGCAACGAACAGTTGCCTAGAGAGATGAAAGCTGAATATTTGCGCATCATTGAAAGCGAGAGCATCAGACTTTCCAAGCTCAGCGACAATTTGCTTAAGCTCGCCTCGCTGGAGTCGGATAAGCATCCGTTCGAACCGAAACGGTATCGTCTGGATCGGCAGCTTGGGAGCCTTATATTAGCCTGCGAGCCGCAATGGGTGGAAAAGTCCATCGAAATGAATGTCGATTTGGACGAAAATTTTGTTGTAGCGGATGAGGATTTAATGAGTCAGGTCTGGATTAATTTAATAAGCAATGCCATTAAATTTACGCCCAACGGAGGAACCATTCATATTGAACTGCGGCTACTGGACGGAGCGCTTGTTTTTAAGATCCAAGATACCGGCATAGGGATTTCGGAAGAAAGCCGCGAGCTCATCTTCCAGCGTTTTTATAAAGCGGATAAATCGCGCAATCGCAAAGCGGGCGGCAGCGGCCTTGGTCTGTCGCTTGTAAAAAAAATCGTCCAGCTGCATAATGGATGCATAACAGTTGAGTCCACGATTGGCAACGGCGCAACGTTTAAAGTAACGCTTCCGCAGAAAGCAAATGAAGAGATAAACGGCACTTAAGCTAGAAATAAAGCCGGACCGATGACGCGATGTGACACATCAGCGCGTACGGTCCGGCTTCTTTTATTCGTAATTTACGCCTTCGGAATATTTGTTGCCGGCATTCCACAATAAATATTCATTCACGCCGGAGTCCTGAAGCGCCTTAATTTGCGCCTCGACTTCGGTCTTGCCGTATTTGACATAGTGGCCTTTGCCCAGCCAGCTTGCCGTGAAATCTTGAATCCATGGACGGATAATCGGCTTCGAGTCTCCTGTAGGATCCAGTTTTTTATGCGTGTCGGCCATTGCGCCTTTTATCGTGGCGTAAGGGCTTTTGTCCGGGTCTTTCTGGTCAAACCAACCGGTGCTGTAATGGCTCGGATAGATCATCGGCGAAATGACGTGGACGTCATTCGAAATTTTGACAAAGTCCTGACCGATGCCTTCTGCTGCCGGTACGGAAGCGGCATAGCCGAAAATATCGACCGAAACGCGAACGCCTAACGGCTCGAGCTGCTCGCGCGCATATTTGACAAAGCCGGCTACAACGCTGACTCGGCTCTCATCCGTCTTGGTAAACGTGAGCGAATCGGCGCGCTTCTCAAATCCTTCCGGGAAACGAACGTAATCAAACTGGATTTCTTTAAAGCCGAGTCTTGCCGCTTCCTTGGCAATGTCGACATTGTACTTCCATACTTCTTCACGATAAGGATTGACGAAACTTTCGCCGCGTCCGTTTTTCCAGATTGTGCCGTCAGCGTGAAGATAAGAAAGATCCGGCTGTTTTCTTGCCAAAGCGGTATCCTTGAAAACGACAATACGTGCGATTGGATAAATGTCGTGCTGCTTTAACGTCGACATTAAGGACCCGATGTCTTTAATATATTTTTGCGGTGTTCCCATTTCCAAAAGCTCTGGCGTTTCCGTCGGATAGGTTATGTACCCGTTGTCATCTTTAACGTCAATGACCATGCTGTTCAGATCGGTGTCGTCGATCAGTTTGAGCAATGAGCTCATTCTAGCTCCTCCAGCGCTGTGCGCTGTAACATAAATGCCTTTTACAGCCGGCGCGTCTGGCTGAGGATCGGTCTTTTTGCCGTCTGCAGAGACGACTGGCGGCGTTGCGCTGGCAAATGCCGGCGATGTCTCGAAGATCGTTTGGCCTGCAGCGGCGTTCGCCATGGAGGCGGCGACGTGGCCTGCAGCGGCATTTTCTTCCCCGGTTCCTGTCATCAAGCTGTACATAAGCATCATTGTAGAAAAGAAGATGTCCATTTTGCTCTCTCCCCGCATGCTATTCTTCCCAAATTATAAAGCAGAACCAGTGGGTGTGGCACTTATTTTTTTCGAAACGGATGAATTTTAGCTCGCCAATTGTTTCTAGTCCGATCATGCATGCACAAAAAAGCCTGCTGATCATGTCAGCAGGCTTCGTTCGAATTGTGTTGCAGGCCCCGTAAGGTCATTGAAGCAAAGCTTCTCTTTGTTGTTCGCAAATGCTATGTTGCACAATCTCCATCGCATCCGACGGTTCGAGTACAGCCAGTCCGTCCCGCAATACGATGTTCATCGCCAGTTCGCGCTTTGTAAGGAAGGAACTGAGCTCTGGCACAAGCTTCTCCACAATCTGCGACAATGTGACGGTTTCCATATCCACCTGAGCATCACCCTTTCATGGTTGGTTAAGGGCAAATCATATGGCAAGAAACTTAAACGAACGGGATAGCCATATTATAACAGGATCAAAATTAAAAACATAGGGATATGTATATGATTCCATATTCGTCCATAAAAAATCCCTGATGCAATTAACTTTTATGCTTTGAAAAATCGCCAATGACACCGACTGTTTCGACAATATTGACAAATGCTTTTGGGTCGATCGTTATGATCGTTTTTCGAAGTTCGTCTAATTCATAGCGTGTCCGGACCGTCATGAGCATATCCCTTTCCGCATCGGAGTAAGCGCCCCGCGTTTTCATAATCGTAATTCCTCTTGGATGCGCCAGCAGTTTATCGCATATTTCTTTTGTTTTCGTCGTGACGATAAAAGCCGTAAACTTAATATGGCGCACGTGGATAACGTCAACGAGCTTGCCTGCAGAATAGATCGCCACCAGCGAATAGAGGGCAAGATTCCAATCGCGTTTAAAAAGGATCAGCACTGCGATTACAAGTCCATTCAATACAAAAATAATCATGCCGATGGGCAAATCCCGGTGGCGCGTTACGATCGAGGCAATGATGTCGAAGCCGCCGGAGGAGCCTCCGTACCTGAGCGTGAGTCCGGTGCCGAAACCGACGATGATGCCGCCAAAGACAGAGCCAAGCACGAGATCTTTTGCAATCGCGTACTGTGGAATGAGCTGTAAAAACAAGGTTGAGACAATGACGGAAAGCAAGCTCCAAACAATGAAGCGGTGCCCGACGGCAAACCAGCCCCAGATCAGAACCGGAATGTTAAGCAGCAGAAACAGCCAGCCGATATTGCCGCCTGTTACATAGCCGATCATCATGGCTACACCGGATAGGCCTCCGCTCAGCAATTGGTGGGGAATAAGAAATAAATTAAATCCGGCCGCGATAAAGAATGATCCGGCGATCATCGCTGCAGCGGATAATGTATTCGTTGTAATCGCTTTTTTCATCATTCATCGGCTCCTGGATTGAATTATGACGCTTCTTTTTAAGGACTAATGGGCTAACTTATTATGCCTTTTTTCTCTTTGCTGGTATTCGTAAGTACATTTATGCTATAATGATTCAGATATTTTTAAGTAGGCTGCAGATAAAAAGGAGTATGAGAAAGTTTGAAAACATTTGCTGAATTTGGCCTGGAACCGAAAGTGTTGCAGGCAATTACGGAGCTTGGGTTTGAGGAATCAACTCCGATCCAAGACAAGTCCATTCCGATTGCAATGACAGGCAGCGATATGATTGGGCAAGCGCAGACTGGTACGGGTAAAACAGCGGCATTCGGTATTCCGCTTATTAACAAAATTCCAGCCAGCGAAGAGCGCATCGTCGCATTGGTAATGACGCCAACCCGTGAACTCGCTATTCAGGTAGCTGAGGAAATCGGGAAGTTGACTCGATACAAAGGCCTTCGTTCATTGCCGATTTACGGCGGTCAAGAGATCGGTCGTCAAATTCGCGCTTTGAAGAAAAAGCCGCAAATTATTATTGGTACGCCAGGTCGTTTGCTCGACCATATCAATCGTAAAACGATCCGTCTTGAAGATGTAAGAACGGTCGTTCTCGACGAGGCGGACGAAATGCTCGACATGGGCTTCATGGAGGATATTCAATCGATTCTGAAGCAAGTGCCGGAAGAGCGTCAAACGATGCTGTTCTCCGCAACTATGCCTCCAAACATTCAAAAGCTGGCTCAGCAATTTCTGAAAAATCCGGAGCATGTATCGGTCATTCCGAAACAAGTAACGGCTCCATCCATTGATCAAGCTTATATTGAAGTGCATGAGCGCCAGAAGTTCGAAGCGCTTAGCCGCTTGCTTGATATGGAATCGCCAGAGCTCGCTATTATTTTCGGTCGTACGAAACGCCGCGTAGACGAACTGAGCGAAGGGCTGCAAAAGCGCGGCTATTCCGCAGACGGCTTGCATGGCGACTTGTCGCAGAACCAGCGTGACAACGTGATGCGCAAATTCCGCGAAGGCAGCATCGACGTGCTGGTAGCAACTGACGTTGCTGCACGCGGTCTGGACGTTTCCGGCGTAACGCATGTTATCAACTTCGACTTGCCGCAAGATCCGGAGAGCTATGTTCACCGTATCGGCCGTACTGGCCGCGCAGGCAAAGAGGGTACAGCTTGGTCGTTCGTAACGCCGCGTGAAATCGATCATCTGCACTTTATCGAGAAGGTTACACGTCAAAAAATTAGCCGCAAGCCATTGCCAAGCCTCGCAGAAGCGATCGAAGGCAAACAGCGCGTAACGGCAGAACGCATTCTCGAAATCGTGAATAACGATGAGTTCAACGAATATAAAGGCATTGCGATCCAATTGCTGGATCAATACGATTCGGTTCACTTGCTGGCTGCTGCTATCAAACTGCTTACTGGCGAGAAAAAGGATGTTAACGTTGAGTTGACTCCGGAAGAGCCGCTTCGCGCTAAAAAACGCAAGCCGGACATTCGTTCGAACGGACGCCGTTATTCCGGCAGCGGTTCGTTTGGCGGCGGCAATCGCGGCGGATCGAACGGCGGCGGCGGATACCGCGGTCGTGATGATCGTCGCTCAAGCAATGGCGGGGGCGGATACCGCGGCGGCAGCGGCAGCAACTACGGCAGCCGTGACGGCGGCGGAAGAGGCCGCGGCGAAGGCCGCAGCAACAGCGGTGAGTCGCGTCGTCCGAAAAGCTCCTCTGAAGATTATGTAAATAACTAAGACAGGCCTTGCAATAAAAACCAGGGAAGTCCGTCATGCCTTGCGGGCATCCTGACTTTCCTGGT
Organism: Paenibacillus sp. NEAU-GSW1; assembly: GCF_009737085.1. Lineage (GTDB taxonomy): Bacteria > Bacillota > Bacilli > Paenibacillales > Paenibacillaceae > Pristimantibacillus. Next base: position 58,877 of record NZ_WOVL01000029.1, on the reverse strand, counting down.
TTTTTCTAAATTTAGAAAAGAACCGATTTTGAAATAATGACAAGAAGAATGAACAGAACGAGAATGACTCCAGCAGAGGTCCAACCGCCGTAACCTGCATTGCTCATGAGGCAACCTCCTTTATAATCGATATATGAAGTGATCACTGTATATCGTATGCAGCTGGGTCAAAGCCGTTTAGACAATAGCCTACGGAAATTGAAATAGGCATTTGCAAGTCATTCTACAATTTGTGGAGGCAGATGAAATGGAACCGAGAGGCCTAATGGGCGGGTTTTACCGTATTTCCGAGTGGATCATGCGTTTGTCAGTCATTAACGTGCTTTGGATTATATGCTCGATTCCTTTTATTATCGTTGCTTGGGGCGGTTTAATGGTTACCCCTGCGCAAGTTGCGGATAAAGATATTACGGATCAATTGAGTTCTGCGTTTATACTGATGGCAATCGTGGCGCCCTTCACATTGTTCCCGGCAACAGCGGCGATGTTTTCCGTAGCGCGTAAATGGGTAATGGGCGAGACGGATGTTCCGCTCTTCAAGACGTTTTTCCGCACGTATAAGGAAAACTATCTACAAGCTATGATCGGCGGAATTGTTTACACACTGCTGATCGGCATAATGATCGTCGATTTTTATGTATATCAGAAACAGCTTAACTTAGTTTCGTATATTTTTATCGCGCTGATGATTTTGCTTATCGTCTCGTTGTTTAACTTCTTTTCGATGCTCGCTCACTATCATATGAAAACGTTTCAATTGTTGAAGAATGCGGTACTGATTACAATCGGCAGGCCGATTCGCAGTTTTTCGACGGCGATCATGGCTGCTCTTGTGTTTTATATGAGCACGCGCTTCACCTTTCTCATTCCGTTTTTCATGGGCAGCATTATTGCGTACTTGTCGTTCTGGAACTTCTATTTGATTTATCAGAAGCTACAGGAGCAAGCTGAGAAAGCGAAGCGCGCGGAAGAAGAAGAGAATGAGTTTGCAGCGCTGACGGACGAGGAATCGAACCCGACCAATAAATAGAAATCGCTCAAAGTTTACATTTGCGGCCGATACGTCTATAATAAACAGTACATCCTGCGATGTTCGTTTCGGCTTTTCGTTGTTTTGAACCAATGGCTGTTTCAAGGGATTCCTAAATTGAAACGCGGCTGACATGCCCTCGAAAAGGGATCTCAAAACCGTTTCTGCGGACACCCACCTGCGAGAGCGGGTTCAGAAACATGTAAGTCGGACGGCATAGGCGGGTTTTTTTCTGTTTATCCATATCCTTTGATATTATATATTTTTATACATAAGTTGTTGGAGGGGGAGATCGCAGTTGTTGAAGCGGACCGTCATCGGGCTGCTGCGCAGTCAAGAGTCAACGGGCGATAAAGCCAAGGATCCTTTGCTTAAGTCGCACTTCTACAAGCTGTCGAAAGAGAAGGCTTGGGAAGAAGTTGTATCCACACTGAAGAAAATGCAGGGCTATAAAGTGCTTCACGAGGTACAATCGGTCGGAGAAATTGTGGTCGAGAAGAAAACAGCTCTCGGCAGAACGATGGATATTACCGTATCCGTTATCAGCGTCAATCCTGTGAGCTCCGCTGTCGATATTTATTCGGCTTCCCGCGGCTCGATGGGTGATTTGGGCTCCAACTATCGAGTTATTCTCGATATTTATCGGACGCTTGATAAGAAGCTTGCCGCGTTCAAAATTAGCGGCGGAAGCAAATAATACACAATAAAAAGCGAGGAAGGTATACCTTCACTCGCTTTGTTTGTGCAATTAACCGTTTATAGGTGTGCTTGATTGAATTATACGAGCGCTTTAACGGCGTTGATTGCAGCTTCGTAATTTGGATGCTCTGTCATCTCGCCAAGATATTCCACGTATTGGATCGTGTCATTGGCGTCGATAACGAAGATCGAGCGCATATCAAGGCCAAACTCCTTTATGTATACGCCGTAAGCTTCGCCGAAGCTGTGGTTTTTAAAGTCGGACAGCATAACGACTTTTTCTACGCCTGCTGCGCCGCACCAGCGGGATTGAGCGAAAGGCGTGTCTACGCTAACCGTAAGGATAATAACGTTGTCGCCAAGATTGGCGGCTTCTTCATTGAAACGGCGTGTTTGCGCGTCGCAAACGCCAGTGTCGATCGACGGTACGACGCTGATCAGTTTCACTTTTCCTGCAAAGTCCTTCAAGGATACTTCCTCGACGAGCGATTTGTTGATGACGAAGTCAGGAGCCTGATCTCCTTTATTCAGTGTAGGACCAACCAGTGTAATGGGGTTGCCTTTAAATGTAGCCATGTCATTATTTCCTCCTTGATTTGTATGGTCAATACCAAATTTATTATAATCGTAATGAAACGGCATTGTCCAATTAAAGAGAGGTGAATTCCGCAATGATTTTTATGAGATATGAAAGCTTCCGCGGCTATTTGAGGGCATACCCCGTTACAGCGACACTTATCGCTTTGAATATCGTATATTTTATTGTTGTTGCTTTGAACGGCGGCACAAGCGATGGAGAAAAACTGTTACGGTTTGGATCGTTCTATACCATTGTTGGCGTGGATACATTCGGACTAGAGCAGCCTTGGCGCTACATTACTTCGATTTTTATGCACTCGGATATCATGCACTTGCTATATAATATGTTTGCGCTGCTCGTATTCGCTCCGCCACTGGAACGGCTGCTTCGCCATGTAAAGTACTTGGCGTTCTATTTGCTCTGCGGCGTCCTGTCGAACGTTGTGGGCGCTTTGATGGCTTTGCTGCTAAATGAACCAGGCATTCATACAGTCGGCGCCTCTGGTGCGATTTATGGCGTTTACGGCGCATTTCTCTATATCGCGCTTTTCCGCAAGCGCTGGCTCGATGAAGGCTCGCGAAAAACGGTTTATTTGATTTTAGGGGTGGGCTTGATCTATTCGATTATTACACCTGCGATCAGCCTATGGGGTCATGTCGGAGGATTGCTGGCAGGATTTCTGCTATACAGCAGTTTTGATCGCGCCATGGTTCGAAGAAACCGAATCAATTAACGTGTTGAACTTGGTAATTCAAAAAGTCCGCTGTGCTGAAAACCGGACTTTTTGAACTTGAACTAGAGATGGAGAGATTGGAGAAACTATGGAACTTCGTCAGCTTTACTACTTTGTCAAAGTAGCGAAAAAGGAACATGTGACGCAAGCGGCTGAGGAGCTGCATGTCGCACAGTCGGCGGTTAGCCGGCAAATTCATCAGCTGGAGGAGGAGCTTGGGGTAAAGCTGTTTCTGCAGAAAGGACGCAATTTGCAATTGACCCCGGTTGGACAGCTTTTTTTGAAACGGGCGGAAGTTATTCTTGGAGATTTGGAGCGTGCTGTCGTTGAAATCCACGAATTTCTTGACCCGGAGAAAGGGGAGATTCGGCTCGGCTTCCCGCACAGCTTGGGAGTATCGCTTATACCGCAAGTCGTTGCTTCTTTCCGCAAGCTGCATCCGAACGTTAAGTTCAGATTCAAGCAAGGGATGTATCCGTCGCTAATACGCGATATGATAAAGGGTGAAATTGACCTTGCGTTCATTTCGCCATTTCCCGACGAGCATGAGCATGTGTGCGGCGAGGTGCTGTTGACAGAGGAACTGTATGCCATATTGCCGCCGGCCCATCCGCTTGCCGGTGAGGAAAGCATCGACCTGCTTCAACTGAAGGATGATATTTTCGTCATGTTCAGCGAAGGGTACTCTTTAAGGCCGATTGTCTGGGAGGCATGCCAGGAAGCTGGATTTACGCCAAAAATCGGCTTTGAAGGCGAGGAGACCGAGACGATTCGCGGGCTCGTTGCGGCAGGGATGGGCGTTAGCTTGCTGCCGGAGATGGCGCTCCATCATAGCGGCTTGTTGCAGCCTGCAAAGGTCCGTGTCAACAATCCTGTTGTTACTCGAAACATCGGCATCATACATCGCAGCGGCGAAAAACTGCCATTAGTGGCGAAGGTATTCCATGGTTTTCTTCTTCGATATTTCAACGATCTTCATAAACAATAAAAGAAATGGCGGTACAGGATCGAATCCTGTACCGCCATTTCTTTTATTTTCGTCCTGCTTGTATATTAGTCGTCATCATTGCTTGTAAAGATCATAATATACTTAACAAGCTCCAGTAGAGAGATAAGCGCTGCTGCTACGTACGTTAACGCAGCCGCATTCAGCACTTTGGCAACGCCGCGCTCTTCGTCGTTGGCGATAAATCCTTCTGAGACCATAATGTCGCGCGCTCTGTTGCTGGCGTTAAATTCAACCGGCAGCGTAATGAGTTGGAATGCGACTGCAACAGAGAAGAAGATGATGCCAAGGCCGATCAAGCCAAGTGCGTTGAACAGGAAGCCTCCGATGAGCAGAAATGGCGCAATGCCGGAAGCGATGTTAACGATTGGGAAAATGCGGTGTCTCAGCACGAGCATCGGGTAGCTTTCTTTGTGTTGGATAGCGTGACCGACCTCGTGGCAAGCGACGGACAACGCGGCAATTGAGTTCTCATAGTAGACAGGCTCGGAAAGCCTTACAACGCGATGGATCGGGTCGTAGTGGTCTGTCAGCCGTCCGCGTACCGGTTCGATCGGAACATCATGCAAGCCGTTATTGTCGAGCATCCGTCTTGCTGCTTGGTAGCCTGTCAAGCAGCTCATAGCGGGTACTACGGCCCATTTGTTAAATGTCCCTTTTACTCGGAACTGAGCCCAGATAGAGATAGCGAAGGCGATTAAAATTAGGAAGTACATTGGATGAAAGAGCATGGTGAACGATCACTCTCCGTTTCATGATGTATGTTTCTCTGCTTGCCGGTATGCGTCTTACATAAAGTTCCCCTTATTGATCAGCAGCATTAAGGCTTCAATACATGCTGCCGTTTGCGGCATTAAACGAGTGTACAGCTTGTTTGCCTGGCGAGGCTTCAATTGCTTTAGAACCGGCTCGAGTTCTTTGACATCGCGCTCCAACTGGCTCAAATGCTGCTGCAAGTTCATCAGCTTCTGAGATACTTGTTCCTCGTTCGTTACCTTCTCCCAAGCGGCCAGAGCATTCTTTATTTCATCAAGCGTATATTTTTCCTTTTTCAATTGCTCTATACGTTCTAAACGCTGCAATGTTTCGTCATTATATAAGCGATAATTTTTGGCGGAACGTTCCGTCGGTTCGATGAGTCCCATGGAGGTGTAAAAGTCAATCGTTCGAGGACTGATATTTGCTAGCTTTGCCAATTCGCCGATTCGATATCTCTTCATATTCATATCCCCAATGCATTCACCTGCTTTCCTCGTTCGTTATGAAAAACTGCCGTTTAACTTTGTTCGTCATTTCTATGCAATGCGATAGGCGTTCTTCTTATATGAATATGATAATCGGAAATGAACCATACAGTCAAACGTATTACATGACGATGTAAATGGTTGGTTATATGGTTTGGAGAAGAGTTATAGAGTCACAAATGAACTATATAAAAGTATAAAACGCGAAGAATTTAAACGGGTGAGGAGCAATACTCCGCTCGTTTTGTGAAAAAACTTAACATTTGATTTGTTTCGAGACCCGAACGTTAGATTTTTTTTGAAAAACGAAATAAATAGTATTGTCAAACTGAGTACTTCTGACTATAATGGCATTAAGTCTTTCCTATCATGTAAGGAAACATAACGCTGAGGGAGTGGTCGTCGTGGTCAAGAAATTATTGGTAACATTAGGTGCACTCAGTTTGGTATTCCCGGCAATGGCATTTGCCGATGATCCATCGGGCAAGACGTTGGATATCGGAATCAACTCGCTTTGGGTAATCGTAGCTTTTGTGCTCGTGCTTCTCATGCAAGGCGGTTTCATCCTGCTCGAAACAGGTTCCACTCGGATGAAAAACGCCGGGCACGTAGCAGGCAAAACTATTTTTACAGTAGGTCTTGCAGCAATCATTTATTGGGCATTCGGATATGGCATCTCTTTTGGCGGCGAGGGCAACGGTTTTCTCGGCTGGGGCGATTTCTTCTTTAATCCTGGTTATGCCGGCGATGGCGAAGGCATTCCGAAATCGGTCTTCTTCCTGTTCCAGCTTGCATTCGCAGCCGTATCGCTGTCGATCGCATGGGGCGGATTCGCAGAACGCGCTAAATTGTCCTCGTACTTGATCTTCACAATCGTATTTACAGCATTCATCTATCCTGTAGTTGCTCACTGGATCTGGGGCGGCGGCTGGCTCGCTGAAGATGGCGCGCAAGACTTTGCAGGCTCCACAGTCGTTCACTTGTCCGGCGCACTTGCGGCTTTTGCAGCTACGGTATTGCTGAAACCGCGTATCGGCAAATTCAACAAAGACGGTTCCGCTAATGAAATTTCGGGCCACAACCAAGTATTTACTGCATTGTCCGTATTGCTCCTTTGGGTTGGCTGGTTCGGTTTCAACGCAGGCAGCACGCTTGCAATCGGCGACGGTTTCTTCGGTTATGTCGCATTCACAACGATGCTCGGCGCTGGCGCCGGCGCATTCGCAGCGCTTCTTATTTCGTGGGCGATTCTTGGCAAAGCAGACATTACAACAACGTTAAACGGTACGCTTGCAGGTCTCGTAGCGATTACTGCATCTTGTGCATTCGTTGAGCCTTGGGCTGCAGTTGTTATCGGTCTGGTAGCAGGCGTGCTCGTATTCTTCAGCGCGAAGTTCTTCGAGAAAATTAAAGTTGACGATCCGATCTTCGCATTGTCTGTACACGGTGTTGCTGGTATCTGGGGTACGCTTGCGAACGGTATCTTCGCAACGCAAGAGTTGGCTGAAAAAGTTAACGTTGGTCAAGGCGGCATTATCGATACAGGCAGCTGGCACCAATTCCTCGTACAATTGGAATCCGTTGCTGTTGTTGGCGCATTCGTTCTTGCCGTATCGTTCCTTGTGCTTGGCGTAATGAAATTGATCATCGGCTTCCGCGTTACGGAAGAGCAAGAAATTATCGGTCTTGACCTGAGCGAGCATGGCGCTTATGGTTATCCTGAGCAACTGAAAAAAGCTGGCCAACAAAATATTCAAGGTTAATCAATCTTATCAATAAGCGAATGGACTGACCGAGGGGAGAGGACAAAGATGGCCGATCCGGTCCGAACGCAGCTTTTGAAGCAAATCGGCAGCGCCGATAATGCGGATACGCTGCGCGGGCTGCGGGATCAAGTGCACGAGCAGATGGAAGCTCTTCTCTGGGCGAGTCCAGTCGAACAATTTAATGGGCAACTGAACGAGATGCACGATGCGATTATTCGTCGCGCAATCGTTCTTGCCGAAGCGGAAATGGCACGGTTGGGGATGGGTTCTCCCCCCGTGCCTTACGCATATTTATTGTTCGGCAGCGGAGGGCGGGAAGAGCAGACGTTGTCCAGCGATCAGGACAGCGGAATTGTCTATCAGGATCCAGTGACAGATCCGGCAGCAACTCAGCAATATTTTAAGCAATTATCTTCGATTATCGTAAAATTGCTGGAACTTAACGGCTACCCCCGTTGCGAAGGGAACGTATTAAGCGAAAATCCGGAATGGTGCAAGTCGTTAACGGAATGGAAGGCCGTATTGAACAACTGGTTTCAAGAGCCGGCTTGGGAAGCGGTCCGCTATTTGCTTATTATGGCGGATGGCAGGGCTGTCTATGGCGACAATTCGTTGATCGGAGCGTTAAAGGATCACTTCTTCAGCGACATGCTCGATCATCCGATTATTGTCAAGCGAATGCTGGACAATACGATGCGTCATAAGGTGCTTCTCGGATTTTTCGGCCACTTGCTTAAGGAACGGTATGGCGAAGACTCAGGCAGTCTCGATATTAAATACGGAGCTTATATTCCGATGGTCAATGCGATCCGCCTTCTAGCTGTTCAAGCCGGAATTCGCGACACATCGACGATTAAACGCATTCGAAGACTGGTTGAAGCAGATCAGCTTGTTTCGAAGGAAGCGGCGGCATATGAGCACGCGTTTCGATTGTTTCTTAAGCTTAGGCTGATGACAACCGAGAAGTATGAGGGTGGTCTGTTTGCGAACAATGGCAAGCTTCCGAGCAAGAAGCTGACGAAGGAAATGACGGAGGAGCTGAAGCATGCACTCCGCATCGGGAAAAAGCTTCAACGGAAGGTTTATAAGCAAACCATGGGAAGGCTCACGTAAGGCGGTGGTAATGGATTATGAAGGAACCTAAAGGCGTCGGCCGGATGTGGAACCTATATAAAATGGGCGGGTTTACGCCTGCAATCGCCTCAATGCTTGGGTCGCAAAATGCGCAGCAGATGGCGTTTATTCGTTCCGTCAACAAAGAGCAGCGCAAACAGTCGATGCTGGATATGCCGCTAAGAGAGCTTGAAGTCGTCGTCTTCGATCTGGAGACAACGGGCTTTTATCCGACAAACGGCGATGAAATTATTTCCTTTGGCGCAGTGCTCATGCGCGGAGCTGAGTTGTATGAGACGGAATCGTTCTACAGTCTCGTCAATCCGAAAAGGCGAATTCCTGCATCCATAGTTGAACTGACAGGCATCACGAATGAAATGGTACAGGATGCGCCGGATTTGATGCAGGTGCTCCATGATTTTATGGAATTTATTGGCAAGCGGCTGCTGATTGCGCATGCTTCCGGACACGACAAGCAGTTTTTGAATGCAGCGCTGTGGCGCACTTCGAAAATCAATTTGAATCATCGCGTGCTTGACACGATGCTCGTCGCTAAATGGCTTGATCCGAAGCAGCCATCCTACGCGCTTGATGATCTGCTTGAGGATGCCAACATCCCGATAACGGAGCGGCATCATGCGCTGCAGGATTCGATCATGACAGCGAAGTTGTGGCAATCTTATTTATCTCGTATTTTAGAACGCAATATTAATACGCTGGGCGATTTATATGCGTATTTAAGCAAGCACTAGCGATAGCGGATAAAAAGAATCCCGCACGCGAACGTAGGGCTGGATAGAGGGAGAGTTTCCTTTTTCGAACGACACAATCCAATAAGAGAATGTCTCATCGCCGGACACGAAGCCCAGCTCATCTTGGAGAGAAGGAGCGGCATTCGCGGAAGGATGGGAGTGGAAGAAACCGACAATCTGCTGTCGGTTTTTTTGCGCTTCAAAAAATGCAGCTGTCCAATCTGCCGGATCGAAGGAAAACGACCTTCGAGCATTGGGATGATTATTCACAATTGCCCGGATGCCGTCTACGACCGGTTTATTTGCGCTGTTTATGTGTTTTGCTAAGTTGCATGTAAGTATGCCGCATGCCTCGGCCGGCAACGCTTCTTTGCAGACGCCGATAAGTCTGTTGCGGGCTTCTTGCGTAATATAAATGCTGCGTTGCGAAATCCGATCCATACGGCACCTCATGGCAAATGTGAATTTTGAATGACAGCGGACATTTTAACCGAAACTTGAGTTACACTTAATGAAGTGTTAACATGATTGCAGTTCGTTTACGGAAAGAAGGGACGAGATGAAGCGCGCTTCAGCGTTATTTATTGTAGCATTTGTATTGGCAGGCTTGGCCATCTACCAATATGTGTCGAAAGACACAGAAACTACTGCAGCGGCAGCAGATTTCAAGCCAAAGGCAGGCTCAGTTGCAGCATCGTTTGAATTGCCTGGTCTTGATGAGCAGTCGTATAAGGTTGGGGGCAAGCAAGACAAGCTGACGTTCGTAAACTTCTGGGCGTCCTGGTGCGGGCCGTGCGAGCTTGAAGCTCCGGATTTGCAGACGTTGCAAGAGAAATACGGCAAAGAGATTAATTTATACGGCGTAAACTCGACTACTTTTGATAAAGAACGGGCGGCTCGCGAATTTGTAAATGAGCATGAGTTTACATTCCCGATTTTGATGGACCGCTCTGGCGATGTGACGAAGCAATACAAGGTCAGCACCTTTCCGACAAGCTTTCTAATCGATTCTGACGGCGTGATCCGAGAGAGGATCAACGGCGTCATTACGATTGATGAATGGGAACGACTAATCGAGAAATATAAATAAAGGAACGCCCGAAGAGCAGGAAACTCTTCGGGCGTTTTTGCTTGTTTTAATGATTGACTAAACCGATGCGATCCAGGCTGTCGGAAGGAACATTATTGTTCGACTTCCGCATACCGAGCAATGCGTACCGCAGGCTGTCGATGAGCGCTTCCCAGCTCGCTTCGATGACATTGCTCGAAACGCCGACTGTGCTCCACGTATTGTCTGAATTGGTTGATTCAATCAATACGCGAACTTTAGCCGCAGTAGCATCCTTCTCGTCGAATACGCGAACTTTATAGTCGGAGAGGTGAATTTCCTCCAGCTTCGGATAGAACGGAATGAGCGCTTTGCGAAGCGCGTTGTCGAGGGCATTGACCGGACCGTTTCCTTCCGCTGCAGTGTAGACGGGCTGTCCGTCAACGCTCAGCTTCACGATAGCCTCCGACATCATATTTCCTTTCGAGCTCTCCATAAGCATTTTAAACGATTCGACTTTAATGCTTTCATTCGTTTCGCCGAATGCTTCACGGAGGAGCAGCTCAAGCGAAGCGTCAGCGCCTTCGAACTGGTAGCCTTGATGCTCAAGGTCTTTGATCCGGTCCATAATTTCTTTCGTTTTATCGTTGTTGGCATTCACATCAAGACCAAGCTCCTGCGCTTTGGAGATGATGTTGCTTTGGCCGGCAAGCTCGGAAACGAGAATCCGCTGTTTGTTGCCGACAAGCTCAGGCGCGATATGCTCGTAAGTTTTGGAATCCTTCATAATAGCGGATACGTGAATGCCGCCTTTATGAGCGAATGCTGCGTTGCCAACATACGCCTGTCCGACTGGCATGCTGACATTGGCGATTTCGCTAATATATCTTGCCGTTCCCGTCAATGTACGAAGCTTCTCGTCCGGAAGGCAGGAATAGTTCATTTTCAACTGCAGATTGGGGATGATCGAGCAAAGGTTTGCGTTGCCGCAGCGCTCGCCATAACCGTTAATCGTACCCTGCACCTGACGCGCCCCGGCTTGAACCGCGGAAAGCGTATTGGCGACGGCCAGCTCGCAGTCGTTATGCGTATGAATGCCGATTGGAGCGCTTAGCTCTTGGCGGACGCGAGAGACGATCTCATAAATTTCGCCCGGCAGCGTACCGCCGTTCGTGTCGCAAAGAACGAGCCAGTCAGCGCCGGCGTCTTGCGCCTTGCGAAGTGCTGCAAGCGCATATTCCGGATTGTTTTTGTAGCCGTCGAAAAAATGCTCGGCATCGTACATTGCTTCGAGCCCTTTTTGCTTTAGAAAAGCGAAGGAATCATAGATCATCGCTAAGTTTTCTTCAAGCGTCGTTTGCAGGGCAGTGTGTACGTGGAAATCCCATGATTTGCCTACAAGTGTCGCTGCCGGAACGCCGGACTCGACAATGCGAACGAGGCTTGCATCTTGCTCCGCTATGCTGAACTTACGGCGAGTGCTGCCGAAAGCGGTCAGCTTTGCTTGCAGATTTAAGCTTTTTACACGTTGGAAAAACTCGATATCTTTACTGTTGCTGCCAGGATTGCCGCCTTCAATATAATGAACGCCCAATGCGTCGAGTTTCTTCGCAATTTTTAATTTATCATCCGCTGACAGGCTGATCCCTTCGCCTTGTGTACCGTCACGCAGCGTCGTATCAAAGATCGATATAGATGTGGTCATTGTTTGGGACGCCTCCTTTACTGATAGCCTTTTCAAGTCATAATGTATTATTATATCACTTGTTCAAACGAATGTAGAGAGTTCTTGGCAATAAATTTAACGCCGAAGAACGGAATAAGCTTAGTTGACTCGCTCTATTCTTAAATTGTATGCTCAGAGAAGGGAACAAATGATCGGTAAAGGGGGTGCGATTCGCTTTGGATGCCCGGCGTAATTATCCAGCCAAAGGACGAGTCATCCTTCATATAGATATGAACGCTTTTTATTGTTCCGTGCATGAGGCGGAAAGTCCCGAGCTATATAAAGGAAAGTCGACGGCTGTAGCGGGGAGCGTTGAGCTTCGAAAAGGCATCGTCGTTACTTGTTCTTACACGGCCCGGGCTAAGGGAGTAAAAACGGGAATGACGGTCAAGCAGGCGACCAGGCTTTGTCCGGATCTCATGCTCATTCAGCCCGACTTCCATCTTTATCGCAAATATTCTCGAGGCTTTATGGCGATTGCGCGGTCCTATACGCCATTGGTTGAAGCGGTGTCGATCGATGAGTGTTACTTGGATATTACAGGCTCTAAGCTGTTCGGCAGTCCGCTAGAAATTGCTGGGGCCATACAGGAACGCATTCGCAAAGAATGGCGGATTCCATGTTCAATAGGGATTGCGCCCAATAAACTGCTGGCAAAGATGGCCTCCGATATGAAAAAACCGAACGGCATGACCGTTTTGCGGCTTCGTGATGTTCCGGGCATACTATGGGAGAAGCCGTGCGAAGTGTTATTTGGCATCGGGCGAAAAACCGCAGAAAAGCTGGGCAGGCTTCATATTCATACGATTGGGCAATTAGCGGCTGCGGATGAACTGTTTTTGACGAAACAATTCGGCGTGATGGGATCATGGATGAAAGCGGCGGCACATGGCATCGATCATTCCGAAGTGGTGCCGGAGCGCGGCAGCAACAAATCGATCGGGCATACGACGACGCTGCCTCAAGATGTGACAGAGAAAGCGGATGCGCACCGCATCATGCTGAATTTGGCGGACCAGACAGGCCGTCGTCTCCGCAGGCAGCACCTCATGGCGAGCACCGTGCAGATTACGATTCGCCGGCCGGATATGACAACTATTACCCGATCATGTACGCTGCGTTCGCCTTCAAATTCGAGCGATGATTTTTACCGTGAGGCTTGCCGGCTGTTTGATGAACATTGGCCCAGTAATGATCCCGTCAGGCTTCTTGGCGTGACGCTGCAGAACCTTACGCCGCAGTCGGAGACGGCCGTTCAGCTCGATTTATTCGACTATGAGCAGCAGCCGCGCAAAGAAGCGTTAACGAAAGCGATGGATATGCTGCGCGATAAATTCGGCGAGGATGCTGTACTGACAGCAGGGATGCTCGGCGATGATCCGTCGACGCTGATCCGTAACAAAAAAATCCGCGGAACCTCATTGCAACGGGACGAATTAGAGCCGTAAATAGGCGGACGTTATTGCCAAATCGCGCTTGTTTGTTATATATTGATGAGTGAAGGTTTAAACTATTCATAAGTAAGCGGAAGACAAGCATAAGTTAAATTATGAACATTCCGTGGGAGGGAAATCGATGGCAAAGTTTACATGGGTAGAGAAAGACACCTGCATAGCTTGCGGCGCATGCGGCGCAACAGCGCCTGATATTTATGACTACGATGACGAAGGAATTGCGGAAGTCATCTATAACAACGACGGTAATACCGGCACGAAAGAAATTCCTGAGGATCTGTTTGACGATCTGCAAGACGCGTGCGACGGCTGCCCGACGGATTCGATTAAAATCGCGGACGAACCGTTTAATATGTAATGGCATTTCGTTCATACGAACGAAAAAACATCCCGCTTCTCCGGAAGCGGGATGTTTTTTTATTTCGATAAGCATCGACTTTTGTGCAGCGCCGAATTTTTTGGGCCAGTTTCTCTAACGGACACCAGGGGGGGGTGTCCCATAAGTCATTAAAATGACGATGGGATCCCCCCCTGTTTTATTTGGGTAAAACAGCAAACTGCACATTTAAATGTTCTTCCGATCGCCATTGCTCAGGGATTCCTTTGAATCAACGAGGTAAAGTGGGAATCCCTTCACAAAAACGAACGCTGACGCTTCTCCAGAGTCATTTAAATGTTCCGTTTGCCATTAACCTGTCAATTAATTGCTTGAAATACAAACAAAAAGAAGCCATCTCCTTGTTAGAATAGGAGTACCACCAACCATTCTAGAAAGAGAGGCCTCTTTATGTACAAAGAATAGACCATGGATCAGCTGTCCTTGCCAATGGACTTGCAAGAAGATATCCCCGAAAACCATCTCGTTCGCGTCATCAACGATGCGGTCAATCGTTTAGATATCAATCTCTTCACCAAAGCTTATCCCGGAGGTGGCCGGGACAGCTACCACCCCAGAATGCTCATGAAGGTCATCATCTACGCTTACACGCAGCGCATTTACTCTTCTCGCCAAATCGCGAAAGCAGTACGCGAAAACATCATGTTCATGTGGCTGGCTGCCATTGTACAGGCAGAAAGACAAGAAGAGCAAGCTATGAACGACGTAGATCTCCCTGAACTTGGAGAAGCATCGACCATTACAAGTGAAAAGCTGGAGCAGGCTGTTCAGCAGCTGGAAAACAAGCTTCAAGAAAAGCCAAAGGACAAGCCACTAAAGAAAGCCATTCGCTTAGTGCGTAAAGACCTCCTCCCACGTCTGCAGAAATATGAAGATCAGCAAGAAACGCTCGGAAGCCGCAACAGCTTTAGCAAAACCGACACCGATGCCACGTTTATGCGCATGAAGGAAGATCACATGCGAAATGGACACACCTGGACAAAGTGAAAGCATCGCTTGGTCAATTGCCGGGAACCATCATTGCAGACGCAGGTTATGGAAGTGAAGAAAACTATGCTTACCTGGAGTCTGAGGAACAACGGGCACTTGTTAAATACAATACCTATCACAAAGAAAATACCAAAGCGTGGAAGCAAGACATTAGCAAATTCGAGCATTGGTTGTATGACGAGAAAGAAGACACGAGGACATGCGCAGCAGGACAGAAACTTCTATTCCGTTATGAAAGCAGAAGTACCACGGAAAGTGGTTATGAAATTACCACTCGCCATTATCGCAGCCTTTCCTGTGAAGGCTGCCCGCTGAAGGAACGATGTACGAAGGCACAAGGCGAGCGTGAAATAAAGGTTAGCATGGAATATCTTCGCCTCAAACGACAAGCGAGGGAGCAATTAAAGAGCGAGGATGGATATGCATTATCGGTTCGACGCATGCACCTCTTTTGAGACGGCCCCTTTTCGTCGAAGCTGCCGAAATTACAGCCTGAAACTAATGTACGGGAGCAGGACTTCATATCTGCTTAATAGTATGATAGTTTTAGATGGATACGATTTACATATCGGAAAAAATGGAGGAATTCTGTGCAATGATGAATGAACCGGTCAAAATTTATACGATCCCGACGTGCAGCGACTGCAATTTTGCCAAACGATATTTTAAAGAACACGACGTTCCTTATACGGATTTGAACTGTGAAGAAAATGCGGAGTATCCAAAAGAAGTTTATCGATTAACGGGAAAGCAAATCGTGCCGACGATTGTAATAAACGATCAGGTATTTGTTGGATTCGCGGAAAACGTAAGTGAAATAAGCGAGCTGCTGAATAAGCAGTAATGGCTTCGGTCTTTAAGATGCTTGCATTTGCCCCGGCTTCACGCGACGCCGGTTTATGATCACGAGAGACAAAGCGATTATCGCGAGAATGATTGCCAACATTCGGAATCCGCCGAAGCTGAAATTGTCTCCCATGACAATGGCAATCAGCAAGGAAGAGAGAATGGTCCCTATATATCTTGAGGTGCTAAATAACCCGGATGATACGCCGATCATTTCTTTCGGCGAATGCTGGAACAGGGCGGCCTGCATACCGACATTGTTCAATCCATTGCTTATTCCGAAAGCAGCTAAGGCGAAACTTACGCTACTGACCGGAGATGTTTGATTCATAGCGGCAATTCCGATTGAGCCTGCGAGCATTATAATAGCGGATGCCAGCAATGCCGGCCGAGGGCCCGATTTATCTATCCATCGTCCCGCAACCGGTGAAACAACGAGTGAGCTTAAACCTAAGCTCAACATGAGAATGCCGGTATGATATTCACTATAATGACGCACCAGCTGCAGATAGGAAGGCAATCCAAAAAAGATAGAGTAAAAAACCAGATTAACGAGCATGAATTCTACATTGACTTTTATCAATACTGGATAGCGGGCGAATGTATGCAACGGTATAAATGGCGACTCGGCTTTTAATTCATGCCGTATGAAAGCCGAAAGCAGCAGCAATCCCGTCAATTCGATCCCTGCATTGAAGAGGGTGATCTGACCGGATGATTTGGCAGACAATAAACCGACAAGCAGAAGGACCAAACCTGATGTAAACAGCAGGATGCCCGCCGCATCGATCCGGCTTACCCCTTTTCGGAAGGACATCGCACTTGCTTTGGATCGTTGCGGTTCGTCCTTCGGAATCATCTTCCAAGCTAACAGAAATCCAGCCGCCGCAAATGGAATATTGACGAGAAAGATCGCTTGCCAATCCAGCCAATGTATTAAAATCCCGCCTATGAATGGACCGATCGCCGCTGCGCCTGATAGAAAAATCGACAAAATAGACAGCGCAGCTCCTTGCTTTTCCGTAATATGAATGCGCACAATAGCCATTCCGACTGCAACCATCATGCTCGTTCCGATTGATTGAACAATCCGAAAGACGATCAGCCATCCAAAGTTAGGCGATAGTGGAGCTAACAGTGAAGCGGCAAAGGCGACAAGCAGCCCGGTGACAAATATTTTCTTGCGCCCGAATAAGTCGCTGGCTTTGCCCATTACGGGCTGGGCAACAGCGCTAGCTATGTAGAAGGAAAAAATAATCCATGATACGACAGTAAAGTCGATCTGAAACACTTGCTGCAGACTTGGAAGCGCAACAGAAACCATGGATGAATTCAGCGGGTTTAAAAGGATCCCAAGACCTACCGATATTAACAGCCGCCAATTACGCGCATTCATTTTCGAGTCCCCCTAATTTGATTTAATCAAAGCGTAATCGAAATTCAATATGTATTCCAACGCATTTTATGTTATGATTTCATAGATTTAAAGGAATGAATGAGGTGTGTAAATGGAGCTTCTTCAATTGCGATATTTTATAGAGGTAGCGAGATTGGAGCATGTGACCGAGGCTGCACGTAGCCTCCACGTTACGCAATCGTCGCTGAGCAAAACGATTCAGCGTCTGGAAGAGGATCTGGGAGCCCCTTTATTCGATCGGTCGGGAAGGAATCTTCGGCTTAACGGGTTTGGAAGCCGGTTTCTTCGCCGTGCGGAGAAGGCTTTGTTTGAATTGGAGCAAGGAAAGCAGGAAATAAAGGATCTAGCCAGCATGGAGAATCGCACTCTTGAATTGGCAGTGACGACCGCAAGTACGTTGCCGGGTATTCTTAGAGCGTTTCAGCAAGCAATGCCGAATGTCCAATATCACGTCCAAATGCTGACGACTATAGAAATGAAGTCGCTTTTGCAAAGAGGAGAGGTCGATTTCTGTTTATCATCTCCTCCGCTTCAAGGAGAAGATATTGAATGTCAAATCGTCTATACCGATCCTATCCTGGTCGCAGTATCAGCAAATCATCGACTGGCAAAGCGAAAGAAAGTAACCTTGATCGAGCTGAAAGATGAATTGTTTGTTGGCGTAAAGAAGGGCTACGGCACTCGCGATTTAATCGATTTTTTGTGTCAATCCGCCGGCTTCGAACCTCAGTATGTATATGAGGGCGACGAGCCTGCAAGGCTTAGCGCGCTGGCGGAAGCTGGCATTGGTATCGCATTTATACCAAGCACGGCGCGAAACTCGCGTGACCGTATTCATTATATCCAAGTGGAGGATTGCAAGCTGGAGAGGGAGATCGCGTTGTTGTGGAATAAAAGCCGGTACTTATCGCAGGCGGCGCATCATTTCAGAAATGTTGTTATCGACTATTTCGAATCGTATCCGGTTTAATGCTATTCGATTCAGTTTTGCATATACAAATATTGAATGTTTATATTGATGATTTCTATTATGCAGCATCGTTTAAGTACCCTATAGTATTGATAACCCACTTCATACATGGGATTTATCGAATTTGATCCGGCATATTGGAAGGAGACAAACGATATATGGGTAACTTAAACGAATATTTACAACAGAAGCGGGAGTCGCTGCATGACCGAATTGCTAAAGCGAATACAAATCCAGACCAAGCCAGAACAAAATTAGGAGCGAAAGTTAAAGCAGCTGGGCGCAGCGGCGTACGGGAAATTCGTATACGTGATTTTCAAGTTATTAGCGACAGTCCGCCGGACTATGCAGGCTATAATCTAGGTCCATCGTCGCCAGAGCTGCAGCTCGGCGTGCTCGGCAGCTGCATTACGCATATCGCTTTGATTCAGGCGGCAGACAGGCAACTTTCAATCCGGTCGCTGGAAGTAGAGGTAGAAGGTGAGATGCACACGCTGGCTGGCCGACCAGGCTACGAGGAGGTGCCCCTTTATCCTCACAACATTCGTTATAAGCTAATTATTGACTCGGATGAATCCGAGGAAGCGCTGCAAGAGCTTCATGAAGCGATTGAACGGGTTTGCCCGATTTTCAATCTGTTGAAAAACCCTCAGCAAATAGAGGGACTATTGGTGACCAGCCGCTCAGCAGCTCAAACCTCTTAGGAACAGGGAGCTGAACCGGTTCCGGCTATGAATGACACCATGCTGCATTGGAAGCGAAATCTGTATATTGTTTGGCTCGGTTTATTTTTTAACCATATGGCATTTACGCTTTCGGTTCCGTTTTTCCCTTTGTTTCTGAACAATGATTTAGGGATTGAGAACGGATTGGAAGCATGGTCCGGCATTTCCATTTCTATCAGCTTTCTCATAAGCGGACTTTGCGCTCCTTTTTGGGGTTCTCTGTCCGACAAATACGGCAGCAAGCTGATGCTGATCCGCTCAGGCGCGGGACTTGCCGCGGCGCATTTTCTCAATTATTTTGTACAAGACCCGTTCACTTTTATGGCTGTTCGGATTTTTCAAGGATTTATGGCAGGCTTCAGCCCGGCTGCCATCACGCTGGTTGGCGCCAATACGCCGGAGAAACATGTCGGATACGCGCTTGGCGTCATTTCAACTTCGACAGCGGCCGGAGGTATTCTGGGTCCGCTTGCCGGCGGCATATTGAGCCAGTGGGTCGGATTGCGCGGGTGTTTCATCGCTTCCGGCATCATTACGCTGATCTCGGCCGCGATCGTATTTGGCGTCAAAGAAGTGCTTGAGCGTAAGCCGGAATCGAATTCAAGCCTATTAAATGACATCAAAAAAGCCGGTTCGAATCCGAGGCTATTGCCGCTATACGGTCTGATTCTGCTCGTGTCGACTTCCGTACTAATTATTGAACCGCTGTTAACGATCTATGTCGTCCAGTTAGGCGGCGCGGTGAAAACGGCGGCGTTAAGCTCAGGCATCGTATTCTCAGCGATCGGAATCGCAACGGTGATTATGGGGCCGCGTTGGGGGAAAATCGGCGGGCGGATCGGCTACGAAAAAACGCTGCTTATCGGTTTGCTGGGCGGCGGCATTGGCAATCTGCTGCAGCTGGTTGCATATAATCTCGCAGTATTTGGCATTTTGCGGTTCAGTTACGGTTTGTTTTTCGCTGCGGTATACCCTGCGCTAAATGCGCTAATTATCAAATACGCAGATCCGAATTTTCGAGGCAGGGCGGTCAGTCTCAGCCAATCAGCGAGTCAATTTGGGATCGTTGTCGGACCGCTGCTCGGCGGCTTCCTTGGCGGATGGACCGGCATTCCGTTCGTTTTTCTCCTGACGGGCATCGTGCTGCTAGGCGCAGCATGGTATGTGAAGGGCAATATTATCGACAAGCCAAATGGCGCAAGAAGAGTCGCGTAACTGCGGCTTTTTTTTATTGGAATAAAGGTGCTTGATAGATGCAATTGGGGCATATTACGACTAGGAGGGGTACGAATGATAAGACACCTATTTCGTTTTATTGTATTGCTTAGTTCGATTTTGTCTTCGACCACGTTCGATGAGCCGAGCTTTACAATTGAAACGATACCTGCCTCCAAAGGGAATTGGACGTATATTCCGGAGGGAAAGGGTGAAATGATAATTCGGATTACGACAACGAATGCCGATAGAGTTAAAGTGTGGCGAGTACCGACAGGGACGCAGCAGTGGTCCGAACGCAAGCTCATTTGCGATCATTCTGGATTAAAAAATAATTGGGCTTGTGTCTGGAGCTACAATGAAAAGGAATCGATTCATGATCATTTTGTTGTAATAGCATACAACAAAGGTTCAGAATTATATCAAAGCATCATCAGTGTCACTCGCAGCCACTCTGTTCATCATCAATGAACGAACATGAAACTGCTGTAGGAAAAGATGGGTTCTTTCAGCTGCGCCTTTCACGTCTCCTTCTCATATATTTGTAGAGAGAGCTTGTCACATAGAAAGGAGCAATACAGCGATGGGGGAAACTGGATTTACTGGCATTACAGGTCCTACAGGACCAACCGGCCCCACAGGCCCAGTAGGGCCAATTGGGGCAACCGGCCTCACTGGTCCGACGGGACCTACAGGTCCAAGAGGACTGACGGGATTAACAGGACCACCAGGGCCGATGGGTCCTATGGGACTAACGGGCCCAATGGGATTAACGGGGCCGGTTGGAACAGGAGTAACGCCGGCATTTGGCGCGATGTACAAAAACACATTGCAGGTCGTGCCGTTTTCCGTAGTGGATTCTATACTCACGTTTGACATTGACGGGCCTGCTGTGGATACGGTAATAGACTCAGCCAATGATACAATAACGATTAATCAAACCGGCATTTATGAACTCTCTTTAAGCATCGAGTTTCAAACGGAGGGGGGAGAGGTTGGAATTGGCTCTATCTTTTTAAATAACAGCCGCGTAGACAGTTCTATAATCGAATTGGCAACTTCAGTAGTCGTCGGGACATCTATCACGCTCATCTTTAATGCATCCAAGACGATTCAGCTTAGTTTGGAGGCAAATGATGTAATCGATGCCCGTGTGAGATGCAACTCTTTGAATCGAACGATAGAGGTATTCAATTCAGCATTTACGATTAACCGGATCGGTTAATCCAATGTTGCAGAAAAACGGCAGCAGAGGGAGTGTTGCTTATGGATGGACTTGGGATTACGGGATACACCGGGCTTACAGGACCGACCGGGCTTGCTGGGCCGGCTGGACCGATTGGGCCGACCGGGCTTACAGGACCGACCGGACCGACAGGGCCAACAGGACTGACAGGATTAACAGGCCCTCCTGGTCCGATAGGAACCGCAGGGCCAACTGGAGAAAGAGGGCCGACAGGTAATGCCGGACCAAGCTTGGTGCTTGTGATTGCATCGTTGTATAATTCGAGTTTTAGCCAGGCTATTGGTAGCGTTGTGACAAAAATTGATTTCACCACGCCAGGGACTGCGATCAACGCCAGTGTAGATCTTGCGAACGATTCGATTACGATTTCGCAGGACGGTGTGTACAAAATATCAATTAGTTATGAAATTGCTGTGGATCGTAATCGCATTGGGGAAAGCATTCTATATATTAACAATTCGCCAGAATTTATTACACAAACCGACACGTCAGTTGTGTCTGCGGATACCGGCTTTTCAACCTTCTTTGTCAGTATTTCAGGAACGTATATTTTGAATCTATCAGCGAACGATGTCCTTGACGTCCGTATGTCCAGCTTGTTCGTAGGTCAAGAAGTCGACGTATCCAACGCCGCGTTTACAGTGCGGAGAATAGGATGATTTTTCAACTCTAACTTTCTAAAGAAAACTGCATAAAGAGACGCGCATCAAACCGTTCCCTCAATCAAAGGGAGCGGTTTTCTTCAATATTCACAATCTTCTATCATTCAATCTTCGCAAACGATAAGCGTTGCATGCGGTTTCACCCAGCTCCTCGAGAATGGTGTAATTGGCCCAAGCGCCAGCCACCGCTCCAATGCCCGGGACCATCTGCAGCATTTTCCGAAAGTCGATCGCATCGCGATATTCCTTCTGAAAGGTTTCCCAGTCGATATGCTTGGAGTACTCGGCATCCGAGCTCCACAGTTCCATCTCAGCATCCCAGCGCTTCATGGTATCTAATAGCTTAGTACGCTTATCATTGCTTGAGAATGCAAGTTGGAATACGTTAAGGATGAAAACACGCTCGGAAAAGCGCTTTGTGTCATACCCGTATTGATGAGCCAGCTCAAACAAAAATTTCATTTTAATCGCGATTAGAGCGGGGAAGTCTACGAGGTTTAGCACAATTCCGCCTGCGCCGGTTCCTGCTCCCTCGGCAGTCGCGATTTTTTGATATAAAGACATCAACCGTTTCGCATCTTGATCGGCAAGCTCGAGCGGAAGCGTCTGTACCGGTCTCAGAGGGGTATACTCTGCACCAAACAATGCAGTTTGCACGATCGATTTGATGGTTGCTGTAATGGCGTCATGCATTTTTTGAGGGATAATGTTATTGATTTTTGTCCCAATCGTCTTGGATGTTCGCTCGATAAATCCGGGCGGCTTAAGTAACCGGCGCTCCCATATGTAAATTTCTTGGATGACAATCTGTTCGTAACTCATGGCCAATCGCTCCTCCAGCACACTTTGTTTCATTGTATCGAAAAGCGCAGCGATCCGGTACCGACTTCGGCAGGTGACAGCACTCGACCATGGTCGAGGATGATCGTTCATTCGGATCATTCTTGGACGAGACCTACCGTTGTCAGCGGATTCGTCCAAATACTGCATTCGTCGTCATAGTTGGCTGTATTTGCTTTTTGAACATGAATGTTCCTTTGTGTTCATAAAGATAGAATGGTGAAATTTTAACGGAAGGAGATTTTGAGACAGATGGTGATTTCCTTAACGGAATCATATATTGATAGTTTGGCTCCTAATGCGGGAGCGATGAAAAACGGCCGGGATTTGGTCAAAAAGAACAGCTTTCCTGTCCTTCGCATAACGGCAGACGGAACCTTGCTGTTTGGCGAATGCAAGGGCAGCGGCAAGGACCCTTATCGCTGTTCGGTCGATTTTATTCAGCCGAATAGTCCATTGTCACGCTGTTCCTGTCCAAGCCGGCAGTTTCCCTGTAAGCACACGCTTGGCTTAATGTACGCATGCGCGATGGGCAAGCCGTTTGAGCAGGCTGAAATGCCTCCCGACATCGCAGAGAAGCGGGATAAATCGGAGAAGCGGGAAGAGAAGAAGAAGGAAGCGGAGGCGGCTGCGGCCAACGGTGCAAGTCCGGCGAAACGGAAGGTTAATAGATCAACGCTTACGAAGAAAATGAAAGCGCAGCTGGATGGCCTTACCCTGCTGGAGAAGCTGGTGCTGCAGACGGTACAGTCCGGACTTGGCAGCCTGAACAAAAAATCTGTTCAGCTGTTTGAAGAACAGGCGAAAGAGCTTGGCAATTATTATATTCCAGGCGTACAGGCGGAATTAAGGCGGCTTATCGGACTGCTGAACGAAGAGGAGAACAAAGAAGAGGTCTATACACAAGCGATTCAGCAATTGATTCGACTTCACTCGCTAGTGAAGAAGGGCAGAAGCTATCTTGAACGGCGCATTGCCGATCCCGATATGCCGATGGAAACGGAAACGGCGTTAGAGGAGCTGCTAGGACATGCTTGGCAGCTGGCGGAGCTGAAAGAGTATGGCCGAACGAAGCCATCGGCGGAGCTTCTGCAGCTATCCTTCTTATCCTATACGGATCAAGCAAAGGGAGAATATGCAGATGCCGGCTGGTGGGCGGATCTACAGGACGGCACCATACATGCGACCCGTCATCTGCGGCCGTTTCGAGCCGCAAAGGCGATCAAGGAAGAGGATACCGTTCATGCGGTCGTTCAAACGGAAGAACTTTTCCAATACCCGGGTGAACTTAATGCTAGAGTGCGCTGGGAAAAAAACAGTTACCGAGACCCAAACAGCCAGGACTACAAGACGGTGAAACAGTTCGCAGCCGCATCATACCCGGATGTCATTAAACAGGTAAAAACCGTCATAAAAAATCCGCTTGCCGACCGCAATCCCGTTGTTCTTATTGCATTTACAGCGCTCGAACGGGCAGGAGACGGCCTCGTATTCCGGGATGCGCAGGGCAAGCCGCTTCCTGTGTCGGCCAATGTTATCGAGACGCCGGTCCGGGCAGAGTCCTTATTTCCGCTATTGCCTGCAGAAGAACTGGAAAATCAAGCTGCACTGGTCATGTTTCAGCATGATGCAGACAGCGGAAGACTTTCCGTCCAGCCGATGAGCATCATTACGGACAGCCGGATTGTCCGGCTGCTGTATTAGAGGGGGGACACCTATGAGCGTAGAGTTATTGCTGGATTTACAGCGGGAGGTTCGCCGTTTGTTTGTCGCCGGCAGCGCTTTGGCTGAAGGCGATTTGCGGCTCTCGAAGCTGCTGCCTTCGTTGCGAAAAGCGGGAGAAGCTGCACCGATTTTCAGCCGACTGGCAGACTCGGCAGAAGGACTCCTAACGGCGCCTCGTACGGATAGCGCCATAAAGCTACTGGAGCTTTCAACGCTTCTTAGCGCGATCCTTCATACGCAAGGCAAAACAGACGTTTCCGGCGAGCAGCAGAAGCTGGACAGCTTGAACTCCGGATTATCAACAGAGGTTACATACCGGAGACTTCATCCGCTGCTGGAAGCGCTGACGACAAAAGGCGCCGGCCGGTTAGAGCAAATCAGGCAGGCTTATGAAGATCGAAGCTTCTTGGATCTCCGGGCGCTGCCCGCCATTTGCCGCGCGCTTGATGACGTATACTCCGAAATTCAGGATTTTGTACAGCATAAACTGCTTCCCGAGTTCGGGCCTGCTGCGGTTCCAGCCGTTCGCGGGCAGCTCGATCTTCAAGGCGGAAAGGGCGCTGCGAGAAGACTGCAGTTTCTTCATAGCTGTCTAGGAGAGAATGCGCTTGAGCTGTTAATTGAAGCAGGATCCTCCGGCTCGCCTGATCTTAAGGCGGCAGCTATTGAACTGCTTGGCGGCTATGACGGACAGGAACCCTTTTTGCTGGAACAGAGCCGCGAGAAAAGAAAAGAAATACGAGAAGCCGCGTATTATGCGCTTTCACGCTTGGCTACTCCGTTATGCGTTGAACGTTTATTTGAGGCAGTCCTATCCAAGGATGCTGAGCTCGTTATCGATCCGATTCGGAAGTGCAAGGAGCTTAACCTGCATAAACGGATCATCGAACATGCGGAACAACAACTGAACTGCTATTTGAATAGCGAGGGCAAGGAGAAGGCGAGTGCGCTGCAGCAGCTGCACAATGACCTCCGCTGTTTAAGAGAGAAAGGAGAGCCGCTTGCTGAAGAAGCCTTCGCCTTGCTCGGCAGGCTGCTGTCGACGGATGAATTTATGGCTTCGGAAACGGAAGCAGTGCAAGAGACAGCAGCAGAGATGCTGCTGGAGCTAAACTCAGAGCCGGCCGACCGTTTCGCCATCGGCCTTCATTCCGCGTACAAAGGCAAGTTCATCGGCTATAGCTTCCGGTCTGCCTTTAAACGCTTGTCGCCTCCTGAGCTGTATGACCGATATGCAGGTGCGCTAAAAGGAAGGAACGGTGCGGCAAAGCGGCTTCAGGCCGCTCTGCGGCAAATCGTCCATGAGCAGCTGGCGGATGCCGATGACAATGACGATTACACCGCTGTTGTGCCCGCTGATGCTTGGGATTCGCGGTGGACGAACGTTTTTGCGGAGCAGGATTTAACCGATCTGGTTTGTTCTTTCACGCAGCAGGATGACCGCAGTATAACGGCATATCTTGTCTCCAAGCTGAAAACCGGCTCTCGGGTGAACGAATATCAAACGCAAAATGTGCTGCTGACCTTATTCCGAATCGGATATAAGGATGCTCCTGAATTGTTTATGGGACTGCTGGAACAGAAATTTTCCCGCTCGTTCTATTACATCGATTGGCGGATGAGAACCGTGTTCGCATCGTTGCCAAAAACATACGCGCCGCGGCTGCGCGCATTTGCAGAAACGGTCAGTAACGAAACGGTAAAAAATGAGCTGCTGGAAATCGTCGAGGCGCTGGAAGCTTTGCCGGACGAACCGGCTGAGGAGGGTGCAAAAGGAGTATGGTCATGGATCAAAAACAAAATGTACTAAGGCTGCCAGCGGAGCAGTTGTATGCGCGTGAGCTGGAAGCGTTAAAAGCAAGCGACAAGGACAATGCCAAGCCTTCCGGCTGGCAGCTGTCTCCGAAAGCCGTGCTTACATTCATTACCGGAGGCAAAGCGGGTAGGATGGATATTACTCCGAAATATATCGGAAATAAGCGGCTGGTTGAAATGGCTATAGCCACTTTGCTGACGGATCGGGCGCTCCTCTTGATTGGCGAACCGGGAACAGCGAAATCGTGGCTTTCCGAAAATTTGACGGCCGCGATACATGGCGATTCATCCAAGGTTGTTCAAGGGACAGCCGGCACTAGCGAAGAGCATGTCCGCTACTCGTGGAACTATGCGCTGCTGCTGGCGCAAGGGCCTTCCGATCAGGCGCTCATTCGCAGCCCGATTCTTCGCGCGATGGAAGGAGGGGGCATTGCGCGCTTTGAAGAAATATCGCGCTGTGCCTCCGAGGTGCAGGATGCGCTTATTTCGATATTGTCCGAGAAGACGATCTCAATTCCGGAGCTGGGACGGGAAGTACCCGCTGAACGGGGCTTCTCGATCATTGCGACGGCCAACACGCGTGACCGCGGCGTTAATGAAATGTCCGCCGCATTGAAGCGCCGGTTTAATATTCTCGTTCTTCCAGCCCCTTCAAGTCTTGAAACGGAAGTGGACATTGTGCGCCGGCGGGTAAGTGAAATCTCAGCCAGATATGAGCTTCAGGCATCACAGCCGGATGACGAAGCCATTGCTAAAGTGGTGACGATCTTCCGCGAGCTGCGCAGCGGCTTGACGCTGGACGGCAAAGAAAAGCTGAAATCGCCTAGCGGCGTCATCTCAACGGCAGAGGCGATCTCGCTGCTTACCGGCAGCATGGCGCTTGCCGGCAGCTTTGGCAGCGGCCAGCTGACCGATGAAGATATTGCGGCAGGACTGCAGGGCGCGATTGTGAAAGACGATACGAAGGACCAGCAGGTGTGGAAGGAGTATCTCGACAATATTATGAAAAAACGGGGGGCGTCATGGCGAAGCCTATACAACGCTTGCAAGGAGATGAACGGTTGACCGATGACCGCAGGCCTCATTATTTCGGCGTCAGGCATTTGTCTCCGGCAGGCTCCTATCATCTGCTGGCGCTGCTTGAGGATATAAAGCCGACGGCGGTATTGATTGAAGGTCCCAGCGATGCCGGCATTCTGGCGGAACAGCTGACAGCACGCGGCGTTGTGCCGCCGATTGCGATGCTTGCCTACACCGACCGGCTTCCTGTACGCACCGTTTTGTACCCGTTTGCCGACTATTCGCCTGAATATCAAGCGCTTCAATGGGCTAGATGGAATGGCAGCCATGCAGAGTTTATCGACTTGCCGACCGAAGTATCGTTGGCGCTGGCGGACTCGAGGTATGACTGGCAGTCTGTCAGCCTGGAAGGCGATACAAAGGAAGCGGAGAAGCCGACAGACTTGTATTCGCGGATTGCCGAACTGTCCGGAGAACCGGATTATGAAGCGTATTGGGAACGCCATTTTGAGCATCATCTGCATTCGGACACGTATCGCAGCAGCATTTACCATTATGCGGCGGAGATGCGGTTATTGACGGAGGATGATGAGCAAAGGCTGACGCCAAGGGCATTTGCGTACAATGAAATTCGCGAAGCTTATATGCGCCGGAAAATAAAAGAGACGATTCATTCAGGCCATGCAGCGGATAAAATCGTCGTCGTAAGCGGCGCCCATCATACTGCGGCGCTTTCGTTACACCTGCCGGTAATGACAGACGCCGAGCTGAAGAAGCTGCCGAGAGTGCCGGCGAAAATGACGCTGATGCCTTATTCCTATTATAAATTGTCGTCCCACTCCGGCTACGGGGCAGGAAATCAAGCGCCAGCGTACTTTACGCTGCTATGGCAGTGCATGAAGCAGGGGGAAATGAGCGAGCTGCCGGCCTTATATTTGTCTTCTGTCGCTGCCTGTATGCGCGAGCAAGGCACATGGCGTTCAACCGCGTCTGTTATTGAGGCCGTTCGGCTGGCGGAGGCGCTGGCATCGATGCATGGAGGCGTACAGCCGACTTGGAAAGACTTGCGGGATGCGGCGACTGTGCTATTCGGCTTCGGGGAGCTTTCAACTGTGGCCGAAGCGCTTGCCCGAGTGGATATCGGCACCGCAATCGGCAGCCTTCCTGAGGGCGTCAGCCAAACGCCCGTTCAAGATGATTTGAATCGTGAACTGAAACGACTAAAGCTTGAAAAATACAAAACGCTTGTCGCGACCGGATTGGAGCTTGATTTGAGGGAAAACCGAAGAGTCAAATCCGAGGAAGCCGCTTTTTTGGACTTAAACCGTTCCGTCTTTTTGCACCGCTTAGAGGCGTTGGGCATTCGTTTTGCGCGCAAGCAGCGCGTCAGCCAGGCGGATGCGACATGGGCGGAGCATTGGGTGCTGCAATGGTCGCCGGAAGCGGAGATCGAAACGGTAGAGTCGACCTTAAAAGGGGAGACCGTTGAGCTTGCGGCCGCTTATGCCATTCATGAGGAGCTGCTCGCATGCGATAATATTACGGATGCAGCCAAGCTGATCCGCAAATCATGCGAGTGCGGGCTGCCGCAGGTGATGGGGCAGGCAACGAGCGCTCTTCAACGTCTCGCTGTAGATGCGGGCAGCTTTGAGCAAATCGCGGAAACGATTCAAGAGCTGTCTGTGCTGCTGCAGTACGGCTCGATCCGAAACATCGATACGGATGAGCTGGTACCGATTATGCAGCAGCTGTTTTTACACGGGACACTAATGCTGCAGAATGCGGCTGGCTGCAACGACGATGCGGCTGCCGCGATGATTACTGCTATTCACATGATGAATACAGCGGCCGAGCAGCACTACGAACAGTTAGATGAGCAGCTGTGGACGGCTAAGCTGAAGGAACTTGCTGAACGCGACGATCGGAACGCCAAGCTTTCGGGCTACGCATTTTCGATTATGCTGGAGAAAAATGAAGCTGGCGAAGACGAATGCGCGCGTGAAGTGTCGCGGCGTCTTTCGCCCGGCATTCCTGCCGATATCGGCGCGGGCTGGTTTGAAGGGATGTCGATGCGCAACCGTTACGCGCTTCTATCGCGGAACTACTTATGGCGGCAGCTTGATGCTTACGTGCATTCGCTTGAGGAAGAGCCGTTCAAACGGTCGCTCGTCTTTTTGCGGCGGGCTTTCGGCGGGTTTGAACCTCGTGAGAAAGCGGCGATTGCCGAGCTGCTTGGCGATTTATGGGGCGCAGGCGCAGAGACAGCAGGCGAAGCGCTGCAGCGGCCGCTAAACGATGAAGAGAAGGAGCGGCTGAATGAGCTTAACGACTTCGATTTTGGAGATTTATAGCCTATGACGACGATCGATCAGGAGCAACTCAGAAGATGGAGGCTTATATTGGGAGCCGCTGCCGAGCAAAACCTGCATGGCGCAGGCGGAATTCAAGGCGGTTTACAATTAAGCGATGCGGATCGGCTGATGGATGAGGCATTGGCTGCGATTTATGATGGAACCGAAGGCGGCGGGGCAGGTGCGGCAAGCAAAAGCAGCCCTAATCTGTCAAAAGGGAAATCGGCTGGGCTGGGCTCCTCTTCGCCAAAGCTGGCTAAATGGCTGGGGGATGTGAGGAGCTTCTTCCCGCCGGATATCGTATCGGTCATTCAATCCGATGCGGTGGAACGAAAAGGGCTTACCCAGCTGTTGTTCGAGCCGGAGCTTCTGTCGCAGGTGAAGCCGGATATCGGCATGGTCGCAACCTTAATGTCGCTGCGTGGACAAATTCCGGAACGGACGAAAGAGACGGCAAGGGTGCTTGTCCGTGAAGTCGTGGACGAAATGATGAAGCGGCTTGAACAGGATCTGACCCGAGCGGTTACCGGCGCCTTGAACCGCAGACAGCATTCGCCATTGCCTTCCATAAGCGGACTGGATTGGGGCACGACCATTCGCAAAAACTTGAAGCATTACGATCGTGACCGCAACCTCATCATTCCGGAGAAGGTATACTTTTTCGATAAAGCCCGCAAAAGCAAGGAATGGACGGTTATTCTCGATATTGATCAGAGCGGCTCGATGGCCAGCTCTGTCATTTATGCCTCGCTTGTCGGCTCGATCTTTGCGAGTATGCCCTCACTAGAAACACGAGTGATTGCGTTCGATACCGAGGTAGTCGATTTGAGCGAGCAGTGCGCCGATGATCCAGTCGATATGCTGTTTGGCATTCAGCTTGGCGGCGGTACGGACATTAATAAATCGCTTATTTACTGTGAGCCGTTCATCACGGAACCGAAGAAATCGATCTTTATTCTCGTCTCCGATCTTTATGAGGGCGGCAATCGGACCGAAATGATCCGTCGGTTAAGAGAGATGCATGAATCGGGCGTCAAAACGATTTGCCTGCTCGCCTTATCCGATGACGGCGTCCCGTCTTATGATGAATCGGTCGCTAAAAAGCTGGCTCATTATGGGATCCCTTGCTTCGGATGTACGCCGGACCGGCTTCCGGAGCTCATCGAAGGTGCGCTCAAAGGGATGGATTTGCTGCAGCTGGCTGAACGGATGGGGCAGAAAGGGAAGGGTTAGTTCGCAATAGTAAAAGGGGCAAAAGATTGCAGCATTGCATCTTTTGCCCCTTTTTGTCGTTGTGAATTAAGCGGCCGGAATGATCCGGCGAAAGCTTCTCCAATTAATCGTATTCGTCAGCAGGAGCAAGCTGAAGTAAAACAGCATCGAAACTACAATGGAAGCGACCGTACTCCAAACCATCGTCCAGCCCTGATCGATCAAATAATTCATCGTCCATCGTCCGCACAGCGCCATCAAGATCATGCTTAAGCCTACTTTTACATAAGGCTCTAACCGGAAATAAAAACCGATTGAGCTAGAGATTGAGAAAAAGTTAAGCAGCATTTGCAGCACCATGCCAAAGCCGATGCCGAACGCCACGCCGACGATGCCGAATTGGCTGCCGAATACGAAAATCGATACCGCCTTAAAGGCAGTCGATAACACAAAATTCCACATGACCGCATTGGTCCGGCCAAGTCCGAAAAGTATGGCGTGAAGCGGAGCATCGAAGTAATGGAAGAAAAACATCGGAGCTAAAATTTGGAGCAGCAAGCCTGCTTCCGGCGCATTGTAAATGATGGATGTCAGCGGCGTTGCCCACTGAAACAAGATAACGGTAGCCGGTGCTCCGATCAGCAGGCCGGCGATCATCGCTTGATTCATTCGCTCATGAATGAGCAGGCTGTTTTTGCTGGCGGCGGCTTCGCTGATGGCCGGGACAAGAGCGGTAGACAAGGAGTTCGTAATGAAGCTTGGCATAAACAGCAGCGGGAATGTATAGCCGGCCAGTAAACCAAATTGCTTGGTCGCCATGGCTGTTCCGATTCCGGCGAGTGCTAAGCTGGTTGTAATCAGAAGCGGCTGGAAGGCGCTGTACAACGAATGAATGACGCCTTGACCGGCATTAGGCAATCCAAGATGCAGCAGCTCGCCTAATGTGCTTCTTCCATGCTTCAAATGGCTTTTCCATGTCTCGCCAGCAGCTCTTCGCTCACCGTAGAGCTTATAGCTGGCAGCTAAGAAAAGCAGACTGATCATTTCGCTAACGACAGAAGCCGCCATCGCTCCAGCGGCTGCATAAGCGACGCCGTATGGGAGGAGCAGATGCACTAGAGCTAGAACGCAAGCGATTTGCACCGTATGCTCAAGCACATCCGAAGCGGCAATTGCCTTCATTTGCTGCATGCCCCGGAAGTAGCCTTTTAGCACCGCGGATATCGCTACGATCGGTGCAATTGGCGTAATAGCCAGCATCGCATAATAGGCCCGCTGATCACTAAGCAGAATGGAGGCAATCCATTCCGAGAACAGCAGCGAAAAGGTTGTGAGCGTAATGCTTAAGACAGATGTGATCGCGAGAGAAACATGCAGAATCCTGCGGATTTTTTCGCGATTGCCTTGTTCATTCGCTTCGGCGACTAGTTTGGAGATTGCAACGGGCAACCCCAATTCGGTAATCGTAATGACGAGCGGAACGAGCGGGTGCGCCATCATCAACAGGCCAATGCCTTCTGCGCCCAGCGCGCGGGCAATGTACATGCCGCTTATAAAACCGAGAATACGGTTAATGAATGCGGCAGCCGACAACACTAACGTGCCTTTCATAAATGAAGATTTCGGGTGGCTCATACCTTCCTCCTGAGAAACACGGAATACTTATGTGTATTCATCGTTTGGAAAAGCATGCGAACAAGCCGGACCGGCAGGTCAGCGCATCGCGCGCCGCGCAGGCTGTAAAATTATTCTTTTCTTCCAAACGTACAGAAAAAGGGCCTTTCGAGCGAACTATTATACAAGTCAAAAGGATGAGGAATAAGGCTTGGAGGAAGCAGCATGGCATCATTCACCCAACGGAGAAAAATAAATAAAGGGCCAGTCTGGAATAAGGCTGTCCTCGTTGTCATTATTAGCGGTATTTTACTTGCGGCGGTTTGTGTCGTTTGTTTCAATTTGCTTGTTGCCAGGCAAGATGTTTCACAGCTCGATGAGCCGCTTCCCGCAGCGACTATTATTTATGATCGTAACAACGAGGAAGCGATTCGCATTTCGCCTAAAAAATCCGAAGCCGTAAGTTACGGCGACTTGCCGGAACATCTGGTCGAGGCCATTGTCGCTGTTGAGGATAAGCGTTTTTTCGAACATAGCGGCACGGATCTGCAAAGTATAAGCCGGGCGCTGCTAACCAATTTGACGAGCGGCAGAACGGTACAAGGAGCAAGCACGATAACACAGCAACTGGCTAAAAATGTTTTTCTAACGCAGGAACGTACCTGGACGAGGAAATGGAAGGAGCTTCTGCTCGCTCAAAAAATCGAAAAAAGCTTCGACAAACAGCAAATTATGACGTTCTATTTGAACCAGATTTATTTTGGAGAGGGAGCATGGGGAATTCAGAAAGCAGCCGAAATCTATTTTGGCGTTCCGGTCGACGAGCTTTCACTCGCGCAATCAGCGCTGCTGTCTGGAATTGTTAAAGCGCCGTCTGCGCTTTCGCCCTACCGGCACCAGGAAGAAGCGAAAGCTCGCAGAAATGTCGTACTGAAGCTGATGCAAGATCAAGGGAAGATTGATCAAGAAGCCTACACGGCAGCTGTTCATGAGCCGCTTCAAATTTTAAGTGCGAAGCCAGCCGTAAGCGACGGGATTAAATATCCTTATTATGTGGATCAGATGATCCGAGAAGCTGGGGAGAAATTTGGACTCACGCAAAATGAAGTACTCCACGGCGGGCTTCAGATCTATACGACTCTTGATCCCGTTATGCAAGAAGCTGCTGAGCGCGTTTATGCGCAGGAAAGCAATTTCCCGGAAAGCAGCTCCGATCAACTCATACAAAGCGGTGCGATTCTGGTTGACCCTCGAGATGGAGGAATACGAGCGTTAATTGGGGGCAGGGGTGAACAGCCTTTTCGTTCGTTTAACCGTGCCGTTCAGCTCAAGCGTCAACCCGGATCGACAATGAAGCCCATTTCGGTATACACCCCGGCATTAGAGCGCGGATACACGCCGGAGGATACGATTGTCGATGAACCGGTTAACTTTAACGGCTACCAGCCTCGAAATGCCGGCGGAAGCTATCACGGCGAGGTCTCGATTTATGAATCCGTCATCCATTCTTATAATGTACCTGCTGTTAAGCTGTTAAATGAGATCGGCATCGATACCGGCATGGAAGCGGCTAATCGCTTCGGCATCGAGCTTACGGATTCCGATCGCACGCTGGGGCTGGCTCTGGGCGGCCTGCACGAAGGCGTTTCACCGCTTGCTATGGCTGAAGCGTTTGGCGTTTTCGCCAATGACGGCATTCGAATGGAAGCTCACGCCATTACTCGGATTGAAACCGCTGAAGGGGAGCTGTTAGGGGAGACTGCCCCTCTAGAATCGATTAAAGTAACCGAGCCTGCTGTTGCGAGAACGATGACTTCGATGCTTGAAGGCGTCGTCTCGGAAGGAACGGGCGATTTAGCAGCTATTGCCGGACGGGAAGTAGCCGGTAAAACAGGCACGACCGAGATGCCGGGAACCGGCGGACAAGGGATGAAGGACAATTGGTTTGTCGGGTACACGCCTCAGCTTGTCGGTGCGGTGTGGCTTGGTTATGACCATACGGATGCCAGCCATTATTTGACGACGACCTCTAAAGCCGCTGCTGCTGTATTTCAGAAGCTGATGAGCGAGGCGCTTAAAGAGGAACCGGTTATGGCCTTTCCTAGAGCGCCTGGCGCGGGAAAACAAAAAGATAAAGCAGAAAAAGAAAAGAAGGAAAACAAAAACAAGAACAAAAACGCTGAAAAGGATAAGTCCGCAAAAGAAGAAAAGAAAAACAACAAGCTGAACAAGAAAGATAAAGATGAAGATGAAGATGATGATGATGACAAGAAGAAGGGAAAAGGGAAAGAGAGCATAAGAGATGAGGAAAATAAGGAGGATGATTGATAGATTTACAAAAACAAAACGCTGATTTTATCTAAAACCATACGTCCTTTTATATACTAAATTTGCTTTCTTAATAGCGAATCAAAAGGACTAGGGTGGTAGATACGATGTTAAAAAAACGGGATTTGCATGAATGCCATTCCCTGTATCTGTTAATGAGCGATCCGGATATTTTTCCTTACGTACGTTATAAGTCCCAAAGTTATGACCACTATGTATTCATTACGAAACAATTGATGATCCAAGAGGAGCAAGGGGCATGTATTTCCCGAACGATTCTTAGTGAGGCCGGACACCCTATAGGTACGATTGATTTATACGATATTGAGAATAAAACAGGCTTTTTGGCCACATGGATTGGGCTGCCTTACTTTGGTAAAGGTCATAACCAACGAGCGAAGGAAGCTTTTTTTACGGAATTGTTTCTTGAGCATGAGATGGAAACCGTCTACGTGAAAATTCGCAAACACAATATTCGATCGAAAAAAGCGATGGAGAAGCTGCCGTATGCCAAACTGGCAAATGAACATAACTTGTCGATCTATCGGAGGATTAATGAGAAGGAAACGGTCTATGATTTATATCAAGTGGAGCGGGAGTCCTTTTTAGAGAATAATAAAATGAGTTTGGCTGATGCTTAAAAAACTTTCCGGCCGCGCGAAAGTTCCCGTTTTATATGCGGGTGCCGAATGCTATTTGGAAGTGTTAAAGCTGACGATTGATGCGGACGCGGACACGACGATTACGAATCGGTGAAAAATGGGGTATAAAGAGATTGAGCAAATTTTGTTGGGAAATGGAGCGAAATAATTGTATGCTTGTGAAGCCGGCCTTTGGGCTGGCTTTTTATTTTTACCGATCATTCGTTGATAGTTTTTGCCGAGGATAACAAGATTGGATTACATTGGATGATCCTCTTGATGGTTGTGACCGGATCTCATAAGGCCAATTCGTATGCGGCAGGAACATAGTTATGAATTGCTTGAAGAAGGTAAATGGAAGCGGATTGAATTTATATAATCACTCGAACCTTGACCTTTGTCGAAATGGAGTCAAAGATTACGCCTTCTTGCGGCATGGTATTCACGCAGTCGAAATGTTGCCATCGAAAGTTTAGATTGTTAATAACCATAACTATTAATGTCAATAATTAAATCCAATTGAAGGAACAGAAGCTAATATACTCTCTCATTCGACAAGGGAGTCGACTAAGAAAGCTATGCTTTTTACGTGAATCTTGAAGGGAAGTGAGATTGCTTGGCGAAATTGTAAGCGATTGCTAGTTGCGGGGCTGCTGGAGTTCGAATTCGAATCATCAGGGGGGAGAGATCAATTATGGGGTCTAGAGTGATGCATTTCTGTATTACGAATGAGCTGAATAAGCAACTGTACAGTTCTAATGAAATCCGGCTGCATTTGGGTGGACTCGCTCCTGATTTAACGCATCCCGTTTATGCGCCAAAGCATACAACGCATTTCGTTCAAATCAATAGCGAAGGGAAGAAGCGAATCGATTGCAGGGGGTTCATTCAAACGTACAAGCCGCATTTTGACGATCCGTTTTTTACCGGTTATTTAAGCCATCTTGTCGCCGACAATCTATGGTACGAGACGATGTATTTGAAGCTGATTAAGCCATTGCCTGAATACGAAAGAACAAGCGCAGTGGAGAAAGGCTATCGTGATTTTCACAGATTAAATAGTCGATTGCTTGCCCATTATGCGTTAACGCCGCTTGAACAAATTCCCGCTATTGATGATGTTACGATTGAAGGGCTGTATCCGGAATATATTCCTTTCATAGCGCAGCAATTGAATGATGACTTCAAAGTAGAGGAAGAAGTGACTTCGGCAGCATTAGAGATTTACGATGTACAACAGATATTAGCGTATATCGGCAATTCCGTAACCGAAACCGTCCGTTTACTTGAAGAAATGAAAGGAGAACCGTTATGATTGCCGCTAGTCAATCATGTTCCGCATCACACTAACGCAAATCGTTTAAAAAAGCGTCGGGCTGCCGACGCTTTTTTAAATCAATTCTATTTTTCACTAATCCACATGACCGGACGTATGCCGAGTTTCGTATCCACCTTGCGATGATATGCCTGATAATCGGAAGATACGATGCGAGCTTTATCTGTACTGCCGTAGTAAGGGAGAGAGAGCCAATAATCAGTTGTCAGAACAGCAGACGTTTTAGAGGAATGAAATAGCTGTTCCACATCCTCTAATGTCGGCAGCGTTAAATAGTCGGTATAATGATTCCTATATGCCCGTTCACTATTCTGTGACGCATATTTGATCGGTGAGAACCAGTAAAGGGGCCGGTCTCCGCTTGCGGCATTCCGCCAGTTCTCTTCATTGCAATAGGAAGGGTATTGAGCCTTCTGAATGCGTTCCCGTTCATCCCGTGTAAACCAAATCCCCAGGCGGGCATTCAATTGCTGCCGGATGCTCGCTTGCGCATAATCATTAGAGCCTTCATCGAACGCGCTACGGAATAACACATCTTCGGCGATTACTTTTATCATGCCGTCTTTTTTCTCAATCACAATCCATTTGATCGGGTTTCCCTGTATGTTGCCAACCGTCATTGTTTCCGGTTTTCCCTGGTAAAAGCTTAAAACTGCCAATATCGCAACGGCAGTAAAGCCAACAGCTCGAAAGGTTCGGTTTTTAAACTGAAGATTATCCAACAGCAGCACGATGATCAGCATATCCAAATGTACATTGAACAGAAACATATGTTTTTGCAAATCGGCGTTTCCGTTGCTGACAATGGGTACGATAAATTGTCCCGCAGCAGCTCCCAATAGCGCAAATCTCAATAAGATCGTGTACAAACTGTTCTTTTTTCTAATTTTAATGATGATGTTCACAAGAGACAAAGCAAATACGACGGCTATAAATATCGCTGCAAAGCCGGAAAAATGCTTTCTGACGCTTTCCCATACATTCAGCCGAAATTCGAACCGTAAATCTGCTTGCTCACGAGACAATTCGA
Source organism: Paenibacillus sp. NEAU-GSW1 (assembly GCF_009737085.1). Lineage (GTDB taxonomy): Bacteria > Bacillota > Bacilli > Paenibacillales > Paenibacillaceae > Pristimantibacillus. The sequence continues at coordinate 21,346 of NZ_WOVL01000029.1, read as the reverse complement.
CGTTTGTTAAATAAGTAGGCCTTAGAGGCAAAGCCGCTTCGGCGCTTACATCCAGCTTCTCAGCAAAAAACGCAGGATGGGATACATAATAGTTAAGTACATTAATTTTGCTTGTCCGGTCAAAAAACAATTGTTCAAATTTTGAATCGTAAATGTCGTATGGATTCAAGGGTGCCCTTGCATAGGCGTTAATCGATTCCAGTTTGGACAGTTCCGGCGGCAGGCCCAGTTCCTTCGTTGATTGCTCCGGCGCAGGGTTATTGTACAGAACGCCAAAAAATACGGATTGAAACGTAGTCGCTTTTTCCATCCATTCGGGCGCTTGTATCGCGTATTGAAAAGAAGCGAGCAGCATGACAACGATTGATGTGCAAACGATGATTTTCTTTTTTAATCGTTCATGAGTGATCGCATAATAGGCGATCGGTACAGAGAGCAGCAATGCGGAAGGGAAGTTGGCCGGTTTGGAGCCGGAAAACATAAATAGCGACAGCAATAATCCGGCATATACTAAATAACTGCTATTATTGTTGCCTAAATACAAAAGCAGCACGAACGATAAAAGCAAAAAGATAAGTGTCGTTGATTCACCGTAAAACGAATGGAAATAAACCAGATAGCCGCAGTCCATAAAAATGAAGGCAAACGCTATTTTAACGGCGATGTCCTCGACTCGGCGGCGTTTCCAGTTTTCTTTTATAAATAAGAACAACGCGGCAGCATAAAACAGAATATATTGCGCCGTTTGAAATGACAGGTTAAACAACGTACGATCGCGGCCGAGCAGCTTGTTCGCTATCGCGTTGAAAAATAACGCGATTTTAATAAATATAAATTGTGTCGAATAGTATTTCGCCGGATTGTCTTGAACCGGCAGGAAAATCCGAATAAAGTAATGCGAGATTCGGGCCGGATTTGAAATATGATACGTATCTTTCATCGTTAAATATTTCAAGTGATGGATAGGAGTAAGGTCAAACGCCCTTATTGTTCTGTCAAAATCGGAATTATCGGCAAGTCCGATCGGCGTCGGAACATAAATCAACAAAAATATGGCTGCCGCAATAAAAAGAAAAAGTGTCAACATCCGTATAGGCATCCAATCATATCCTTTAAATGAAAGTTGTTAATCCAAACTTTTCCCCAAAAAAGTTCATTACATACAGATGCCTGTTCAGCTGAAACTCGTTCGAATAGACCTTTTCGGAAGGAAAAGATGCTTGTATACTTATAAATACTGGAAATGATTAGATGCTAAAGGAGAATAGAGGCTTGAAAATAACCAATCGAAAGCCAAACGTGTTTATCGGCTGCTCGCGGGAAGCGATTCCTTACGCCCGTGCGGTTGCTGCCCAACTTGAATACACGGCGCAAATTAATCCTTGGTATGCCGGTACGTTTGGCGCCAACGATTATACGGTGGAAGCGCTTGAAAAAGAGCTGAGCGCCAATGATTTTGGCATATTCGTGTTTGCAGCCGACGATGTGGCAATCATCCGCAATAAACCTGTTTTTATTACGAGAGACAATACGTTGTTTGAAGCAGGGTTGTTTTGGGGAAGATTGGGCAGACGCCGTGTTTTCTGCATCATACCTCGCGAAGTGGAAGAGCGAAATGCTCTGCTTGCAGAAGAAAAGATCGATGAGTTTCATTTGCTTTCGGACTTAAACGGCCTCACTTTGCTTACATACGGTATTCGCGACGATGGCAAATATGCAGCTGCGGTCGATACCGCTTGCGGCGAGATTCTGAGCGTCATTAAAAGGGAGCAGCTGTTTCAGGATCCTGCAGCAATGCTGGAAGAGAAAGATGCATTGATCGACCGGAAACAAAGTCTGCTGCGCTTCTTTTGGGAATATACTCGAAATATTACAGTCGCGAATAAGATGGAAAGATACAACGCTTTTTCGGAAGCGATTCGAAACTCATTCTTGCAGCCTGGAGGCTTCACGACTACGGGAGCCGCTATCTGGAAGCGGATCGATCAAGAGCATATTCAACAGGTTGGCGGAAATGTCGGCCGCGGCAGAATCTATAAACTGGATGACGCAGAGGCAGACGCGCGAGAAGAGCAAAAGATCTACGTGGTGGACGCCTTCAAGACCGGAAGGTATGAATTTTTCTTGCGCCGCGCGATTGAAGAGACCTATATCTTGTGCTATCCTTTAGATAAAGAACATGTTCTATCGGTGCACATTTCCGGTAAATATACGTTAACCGCTTTTGATTTTAAGAAGATCATTTCCAATAATGAAGAACTGCTCATAACGATTAAAGCTTTAGTTGGAGGGGACTCTCTATGAGAAACAGCGGAAAGAAACATACGACCGAATCGGCTGAAGTATCGCGGGGGCGCAGGTTCGGCGTACTGAAACAAGATTCCGGGATCGGCGTTGTATTCACCGGCCCATCCGTTGAAGGTACTGACAACGAGTATATTAAAGTTTATAGCGGCAAGGTAACCGATAAGAAACCGTCGTTTGCTTAACAATAAGGATAACCGCTCTGGCTGCTCTGGCCTCAGCGGTTTTTTTGTTTTGTTGGTAGGCATTGGGAGATTGTTGTCGAATTCCGTAGGTAAAGAATGCATAGATGAGGTGTTCATATTGACTTGGAATTTAGGTTTGCTATGCATCAAAGCGGATCCTGCTGTAGTCGAGAAGGATACGTTTTTGGATGTTTTTTTATAAATCAAAAGAAAGCTTGCACTTCGAAGATGTGAGTTCGGTTGCAATGGGATCGGCAGTAAAAGGAATAAATGAAGGGCTCGATTATTTATCATCCAAAGGCATCAAAGCGAAGGATCAATGGGGAGAAACCATCATTAGCCAAATTATTGCTAAAGAAATTTGGAACAAATCAGAGGGCGACTTTTTCGGAACGATGTGGGGATTGCGATTTGCGAAGTATGAACTGGATTGAGTCTGCCAGCTGTTGCTGGCGCCCGAAGTTAGTGGATTAATCCAATATAGAGCGCCTGAATGGGGCAAATGTGCCGAAGTTAGTGGATAAATCCAACATGGAGCGCCTGAATGGGGCAAATGTGCCGAAGTTAGTGGATTAATCCAACATAGAGTGCCTGAATGGTTGCCGGGGAACTTCACTAGTTGCCGGTCGAGAACAATCTAGAGTATGCAAAAAATCAGTTTGAAAATGTATATATTATGGAGTATTACGGAAAAATCATTCGTTCGGATGTGTCTATTATAAATCCGGATCGATTCGTCCTCTACGATAATGAGTTAATCACAGGGAGTCCGTATCATGTTGAAGATACTTGGGAGAACTATGCAACAATTGCGACGCCATTGACGGCGAGTATGAATATTGGCTGGAGAAAAACAGCATTTAAATCTGTAACAATTTCATTTTCGTTGCCGTCTAATTCGATATCTTCATATAAAAGGGATCGATTTGATGTTGAAATTCAATGCTGCAGCGCTCATAATAACGGCACTATTCCTCCTGACAGCTTGCGGAAATGACAATGCGAAACCGGTTGAGGCAGCTATAACGAGCTCGCAATTGGAAAACGGTTGAAGACATGAGAAAGTTTTATGCTTTTAGAGAAAATAAACTTGGCGAATGGATGATCCAAACCATTGATTGCGTAATATTTTTAACCACGAGAGAGAGGAATGCCAATGCTGCAGAGATACGTTAGATCAGACCAGTATCAATTGGAAGAGTTTATGAAAACGATGTATGTTTCCAGAGGATATGTCTTTGATCCTGAAGGATCGCATTCAGATATTAGAAGTATTGAACCTCTATATTTTGAGACTGGAGGCGGATTCTGGTTATTGAAGGAAGGGTATGGCGTTATTGGGTCTATAGGTTTGAAGGGTATTGATTCTGAAAACAGAATTGGCGAAATAAAGAGGTTCTTCGTCTTACCTGAACATCAAGATAAAGGTTACGGCAAAAGCATGATGAGCCAAATAATAGAATTTGCAAAACAAGCCGGATTAATAAAGCTGAGGTTGGACACTGAGAAGCAATCTTATAAAGCGATGTCAGTTTTTCGAAGCTTCGGCTTTTATGAGATACCCAAATACAACGATAATGATAGTGCTGAAATATTTATGGAATTATCCATTGTGTCATAACAAGAAAAACATGTAGCGAGTTGGTTTCAATAAATCGTTTTGTTTTAATAAATCAAATTCGATGAACATAATATCGGTATAGAAGGGGAGTCAAGAAGGGAGATGGTTGTCGCGTGGAAACGTTCGGCAGAGGTTGTCTCTGGCTCATTCTTGGGGCCATCGGATTGATGGTGATTGCCTTTATTACTCAGAGTATGATTAACATACCCTGGTTCATTTTCATTCCCATAGTCATTCTAGTTTTCTGGTTAGCTTCAAAGAAAAGTAAAAAATAACGTCAGAAGGTACTAGGAAACATTAGAACTATGACGACCATTCAATTCTCCTTATGATGGGGTTAGTTCTTATTACAGTTCATCATAAGGAGAATGCCTATGCGTAATCTAAAAAAACTTTGGGCAACCCTTTACCTGCTTGGCGCGGCAGGTATCGGAGTCGGATGTCTGTTTGGTTTATTGTATTTGGCTTTAAGTTATGAAATCAAATTTTTTGGCATGAATCGAGCTCTGACAATTACAGGGATCATCGTTCTGGCAGTAATGGGGTTAATCGTTTACTTACGTATAGGCAGTTATATCTTTGAAACAAATACTTATATTGGAGCAACTTTTGTAATCATCATTGTCTCGGCTTTTATGTTTATGCCGGCTGTTCAGCTCTGGACTAATACAATGGATGCCATTTCAAAATATCGTGCGAAGCCATATGTACAAGACTACATAGGAGAGTTGAATTCAACATTTGCTAAAGAAATCGCTCCATTGGAATTTAATGAGAAGGAGAGTAAATCCGAGACACTTGGCTATTGGAGTGCTGACAGTAATTCAATCAGGATATCGTTGCAAAAGCAAGATAATATACTTTCCGCTGAAGATTTGAAAAAAGTAATAAAAGCACTGCCTCCAGCCAAATATGGTGTGAGGGTCTCCATCGACTATGAGCGTTTAGATGATTCCGAATACTATGGTAAACCTTATATCAGTTTTGCGATTAATAATAAGAAACCAACCGATACGCCACCATATTGTAGTTCCAATGACTATGATCATGATCCTTGTAAAATGCTAAATGAACTTTTCGCCCAACAATAATAGGAAAGCAAGGGATCGCGCAAATACGCGGTCCTTTTTATATTGAATTGATCAAGCCTTTATAGGTGTCAAAACCCCTTTACTCTTCAACAACTCCTCGGTATCGCCTCCAGGCGAGACAGGTTCAATAGACTTTGCTTTGGCAGAAGCAACTGCTACGCATCGAAGTGCGGTCAGCCGCCTTGTAAAGCAATTAGAAATGAAGGAATATGTGAAAAAAGAAACGTCTCCTAACGATCACAGAGGGGTATTATTATCTCTCACTGAATTAGGACAGCGGAAAATAATCGATGCGCTTAATGAGAAGGAAATCGTTTTTTATGAACGGATCTCACAGTGGATCGCGGCTACTAAGTAATTAGTAGAAAGCAGAGAAGCATGCGATGTTTCTCTGCTTTTTTATTTTTATGATATAATAGGTGATAGCTGTGAGAAACCGAGAGATATTTCTTATGAAAACGAGTCGCGCGCCATATCAAGTCGCTTGAACAGTTCGGCTGCAGCGGCTTTTATATTATCGATACATGCGAACATATGATCTTGTTGGTTTGTTCGTAAAGATTCTAATGGTATACGACTACATTCATTTTCTATTGAGATTGGAGTAAAAATTGATTATGGCTAAAGCAAAAATTCCAAAACGACCGACACGAGATGAATTTGTATTAGAAGAGATCGGCAATCAGCTTTCAGAAGCATTTCATGAACAATCCATTATTGTACTGTCAGTATGGGGTAAAGAAGAGCCCGTTAAAGGGCAAATCGTTAAAATGGATTCTAGAACGGGCACGGTTCATGTAGAAGCCTCGGAAGGAATAAATAAAGTACCGTTTATGGATATCATGAGTGTGAATTATCCGCGGGAATACTGAGGAGAGTACCTATGACTTCGTTAAATTACGATGGCAAAGTGTTTAAAACCGTTCAAAACACAATCGAAGCCTGAACGATTAGACAACGGTAAACTGAAAATGCATGAAGAATGGGAATGGACTTGCAAGGATCGCTCAATAGGATATTCCGTAATCGAAGAAATATAGTTGCGCTAGCATAACCGCTCAAAGGAGTTTATCATTTTTTATCGAATATTTGATTCGATAGTTTATAAGACGCAGAAAGGAAGGGAAACTAAATCATGTTGGATCCAACGGTCATTCATCAACTGAAAACAACGCTTCGCACAAGCATTACCAACAATGAAGCGGCTGGCGCCAATTTTATGGTGATCAAAGACGGCAAGGAAATTTTCTATCATGAAGACGGCATGGCTGACATAGCAACGGAACGTCCGATTACGAGAGATTCGATATTTAGACTATATTCCATGACAAAGCCAATTACGGCCGTATCCGCGATGATTTTGCTGGAACGCGGAGTAATCGACTTGTTCGATCCGGTGAGCACGTTCTTGCCCGGATTCAAAAACCAAATGGTGGAGAAGAACGGCGAATTGGTTCCGGCGGAAAGAGAAGTCAATATATATGACTTGCTTGGCATGACGTCTGGATTGGTGTATGGCGGCACCGACAAAGCCGGCCGAGCAACTGAGGAAGTGCTTAAGGAAATCGATCGGAGCCTATCGGGCGAATCGCCTCTAAGCACGCTGGAAGCGATGAACCGGATTGGCGAAGCACCGCTTTCTTTTCAGCCCGGATCGTCCTGGCAATACGGTATCTCGGCCGATGTGCTGGGTGCGGTTATTGAAGTCGCAAGCGGCATGCGATTAGGCGAATTTATGCAAAAAGAATTGTTTGATCCGTTGGAAATGAAGGATACCGGATTCTGGCTGCCTGAGCATAAAAGAAGTCGTCTGGTTACGACCTATGCAGATAACGGTCAGGGCGGTTTGACAGCGTTTACAGGAAATCATCTTGGAATTAATAATCCGATGGATCACAGCCCTGAATTCGAATCGGGAGGCGCCGGTTTGGTGTCGACGATTGATGACTCCGCTAAATTTACGACTATGTTAATGAATAACGGAAGCCTTTCCGGCGTTCAAATTTTGCGGCCTCGAACGGTTAAGTACTTAACGTCTGCAACGTTAAATGAACGTCAGCAGAAAAGCTATGAGTCGTGGCATACGCTCAGCGGGCATAGCTACGGCAACCTGATGCGCATTATGACAGACACAACTAAAGCAGGCATTATCGGAAGTCCCGGGGAATATGGCTGGGATGGCTGGTTAGGCGCTTACTTCGGCAATTGTCCGCAAGACGGATTGACTATTTTGTTCATGATCCAGAAAAAAGATGCAGGGACGACTTCGCTTACTCGCAAGCTGCGCAATATTGTCGTAAGCTCCCTATAAGGCACAAGAAACACTCGCTTTGCAGCCTTGCACAAGTCATTCTCCGAGATTACGGGGAATGGCTTTTTTATTGGAATCTATTGATTTGAAACAATCTATAGAATATGATGTCATATTTTGATAATATATGTATTGGCTGTTTTTTTCACTCGTATAGAATGGCGCGTCTTAATTCTGTTCGTCCTGTTTCATGAAAGATTCCGCTACAAAAGGAGAAGCAGAGGTTGAATGAATAGTATTTGGGAATATATCGTACCAACATTTTTTGTTGCGTGTATGTGCGCTTATATGGCAACTCGGCGCGGGAAAAATGCTGTGCTTTGGTTTTTTGCCGGCATGGTTGGCAACGTCTTAGCCGCGGTTATTATCGGAGGGGCCCCGTATGTTGATAAGGATAATAAAGATCATTGGGGCGGGAAAGAAAGAGATAAGACGAATGTGATGCCGGATAAAAGGCCTGGAACTTTGACAGCTGCTGGCATACTGATTTTGGTTACAGCAGGATTGTCTGGTATGCTGGGAATGTATCAGATCTCGATTCATTCTACTTCCTTTGGTCTATTAAATTTGCTTTTCATGGCGGGCGGTATTTGGCTTGGAATTCAATTGTTGAAAATGAAAGCATATTTTTTTGCCTTAACGTTAACCGTACTAAATGCCGCAGGCGGTTTAATTATGCTTGCCACATACGGCCCGATTTATCTCATTTTTGAACCGCTCAATATAGCTGCGTTAGTCTGTCTCATTCTAAACTGGAAGGTCTTTAGATAGAAGCCTGATTCCGAGCGGCTGCAGAGGCTTGAGTCGAACGGTTGTTCTAAGGGCGAATACAATGCTTAGCACAAAGTCGCATGGATGGCGGCTTTTTATTTTTGTAGGACCGTTCTTGCTGCGGGTCAAATGAATATTGCGACGGAGGAAAAAGTATGGTTAAACAAGCTGTTATATTAGCCGCAGGTTTGGGAACTAGACTGCTTCCCATTACAAAGGTAATTCCGAAACCTATGCTGCCGATCGGAACCAAACCGATAATTGATTATGTGGTCGAGGAGCTGACGGAATCTGGCATCGATCATATTATTATCGTAGTTGGACACAAGAAAGAAATTATCGAGGAATATTACAAAGACAATTCTAATATCCAGTTTGTCGTACAGGAAAATATAAATGGAACAGCTCCAGCTTTGTACTTGGCTAAAAAAGCGTTGAAGGAAGGTCCATTCGGTATTTGTTATGCAGATGATATTTTCGAAAGTAAAGTGCCGGTCATGAAGCAATTAATTGAACATTTTGAACAGATGGATGCAAGTATCGTGACGGGGATTGAAGAGGCAGGTCAGGAAGAGCTTAAAATATACAACTGTTTGTCTTTAGAAAAATGGAATGCTGCCGTTTTCAAATTATATGAATTCATCGAAAAACCAATCGACCATTTCGAATCGTCATATACGTCGACCGGAAGATTTGTTGCAACGCACGAAATATTTAGCGCAATCGAAGCTTTGCAACAACATGGCGGTGAAATCTACTTAACCGAAGCGATAAATACGGTTATGAAAAAAGGAAAAGCATACGGAATCGCCTATCAAGGAAAACGTTGGGATACCGGAACGAAAGAAAATTGGATGAAAACGAATAACGCATTAGGACGTTAGGCGAGAAGGGGCTCGGCAGCAGCCGAGAACCACAATATCGCTTATAAGATTCCTAAAATAGGAGAAGTGCTAGATTTGGAGCAGATTCCGCAAACGACCGAGAATGATTTATGGTGGCAATCCCCGCAAAGAAGGAGAGATTTGGAAACCATTTTCCATGAATGACGTAAAAACTTAAAACAAAGCGGAAGGAAGATAAAAAAAATGAAAAAATTGATGATCCTCTTACTTGTCGTTTCCTCCATGGCATTAAGTGCATGCTCGTTCATAGAAGAGGCAGATAACACGTTGGGCTATGTGAATCAAGCTACAGAACATATTAATAGCTTAACTGCATTTGCAGAGCAAGCCCCGCAAATGATTCAGGATGCCGCAACTAACCCGGATACGTTACAAAAGCTTGAAGACCAATTAATTGCTTTACGAACGGAGATTGAACAATTCAACTTGATCGAAGCGCCGGCAATTGCAAAGGATCTGCATCAACAATTGCTTGAAAAAAATAAGTTGCTGTTGGATGAGATTAACCAAGTATTAGCCGAGGGCCATCTTGCACTGGATCAGCTTGAAAACTCGCCAATTTTGACAACGATCAACGACATAACGAGCTTGATTAATCGAATCGAAAATTTAGGCGTATAACATGGTTTGACATATACGAAAGTAACAATCGCTTTGAAGAGACATTCCCAAAAGGTGTTGCAGAAGTTATTAAATAGCGACAAGCAGCAATAGAAGCCGCATAATTTGCGGCTTTTTTATTTTTGCTTAATGAGAGTTTATGCCTTGTAACGTTAATCATAATAGATTAACCTCTAGGTATGCGTTTAAATTACGCAGAGCAGGATGTACATGAATTGGCCGCCACGTACGCACAACAGGAGGTGCTCATATGGAACAAAATTTGAACTGGGCTGGAAATTACCGTTACAATTCGTTGGAATGGCTTGAACCGGAAAAGCTGGAAGAAGTTCGCGACATCGTTGTTCGTTGCCAAAGCATTCGCGTACTCGGCTCGCGCCACTCCTTTAACGGGATCGCCGACACCTTCGGCACCCAGTTATCGCTTCGGAAGCTCAATCGGGTAATTGAGCTCGATCGGGAGCAAGGGACAGTTACGGTTGAGGGCGGTATTCGTTACGGGGATTTGTGCCATTATTTACACGAACATGGCTGCGCGCTGCACAACTTGGCGTCATTGCCGCATATCAGCGTGGCCGGCGCAGTCGCGACTGCTACTCACGGATCGGGCGATCAGAACGCCGGACTGGCAGATGCCGTCCGTTCTATCGAGTTAGTGAAAGCCGACGGTGAAGCGGTAGTTCTTACACGCGGAATAGACCCGGATTTCGAGGGAGCAGTTGTAGGGCTTGGCGGGCTTGGCGTAGTAACGAAGCTTACGCTCGACGTAGTACCTTCTTTTCATATAAGTCAGACTGTTTACGACCAGCTTCCATTGTCTGCTTTGGACGGCAGTTTGAATGAGATTTTTTCCGCTGCGTACAGTGTCAGTTTGTTTACCGATTGGACTGCTCCGGCATTTAATCAAGTGTGGGTGAAGCGGAAGGTTAAGACTGGAGGGGAACTTTCAGCTGATCCAGATGATTCGTTAACCGATTTCTTCGGGGCATTGTCCGCTCCGGAAAAACGCCATCCAGTGCCTGGTCAATCTGCGGTAAACTGCAGCGAACAGTTAGGTGTCGCGGGTCCATGGCATGAGCGGCTGCCGCATTTTCGCATGGATTTCACGCCAAGCGCAGGCAATGAGCTGCAAAGCGAGTATTTTGTGGAACGGCAGCATGCGTATGAGGCACTGCGCGCTCTCGACAGACTGCGCGATCAAATCGCGCCGCATCTTTTTATTTCCGAGGTACGTACAATAGCCGCAGACAACTTCTGGATGAGTCCTTGCTACCGGCAAAACAGTGTCGGGTTCCATTTTACATGGAAGCAGGATTGGGAGAGCGTTCGTCAAGTTCTTCCGCTTATTGAGAAGGAGTTGGAGCCGTTCGGAGCGCGCCCTCACTGGGCGAAGCTTTTCACAATGGATGCAGGAAGAGTGCAATCGCTGTTTGAACGGTTGCCTGATTTCCGCCAGCTGCTGCTGCGTTACGATCCTGAAGGGAAGTTTCGGAACTCGTTCGTGGATACTTATGTGATGGCGCAATAAAGCTAATAGAATTGGAGAATTCGATTATGAAATCAATAGCGGTATTCTGCGGCTCCAGTGAAGGAGCCTCCCCTATATATAAAGAAAGCGCAGTAAAACTAGGCCAGGAACTTGCCAAACGTCAGATCACACTCATTTATGGCGGAGCGAATGTGGGGCTGATGGGAACTGTCGCAGACGCTGTACTGGAGCAAGGCGGAGAGGTGATCGGAATCCTTCCATTCTTCCTCCAAAGCCGCGAAATTGCCCATAAAGGTCTTACCGATCTCATTATGGTCGAGTCCATGCACGAACGTAAAGCCAAAATGTCGGAATTGGCGGACGGCTTCATCGCTCTGCCTGGAGGTCCCGGAACGATGGAAGAATATTTTGAAATATTCACTTGGGGACAACTGGGCTTGCATCAAAAACCGTGCGGCTTATTAAATGTAAATCAATATTTCGATCCGATTGTCTCGATGTTTGAAACGATGCAGCGCGAACAATTTATGCAGTCTAAGTATCGTTCGATGTTCATTACAGATACGACTGCTGCAGGTGTTCTGGAGCAGTTTTCCAATTATGTTGCTCCTTCGGTCAAAACGTATCTGAATGATCAGCGTGTTTAAGCTGCAATAATATACTATAATTGTCTAAAGCAGAAGTCGCATGAAATGCGGCTTTTTTTTATTCGTACCTGAATCCGTGATATCTCACTATTCATCGCAGCATGGCACATTGGATTGGCTTCCATTCTGAACCAGAATGCAAAATGAGGTCATTCGTTGCGAATTTGTCTGAAGGCAGACGTTCGAGGTTAAGTCAGATTTAATTTCGCTATGGAACTGCTCACTTGTTGCATGGTCTTTGTACAGATCGACAACTTGTTCCTCTGAGCATTCGAGTGTTGTCCAATTCAGCGAAAACTCAACATCAGGAATAAGAAGCGCCTGACCATCTCGCTCAATGGTACGCTCTGTCACTCGGCAGATCGGACTCCTTACGAGGATTCCGTTTAATAATAAAGTCAGCTTCTTGGTCCAGCAGTAGATTCACATTATCAGAAGCATCATTACCGCCATCTAATCGTGCGAGGATCGGCAGGTTAGTGATGCACCGTGCGTATCGAAGGCTCATGTCAATGAAATCATCCGTATTTTAATGGAGCCTTCGCCCGTTTGAGCAAATCGGCGGATTCTTCAAGAATAATACGGTTATCAGATAGTTATATCACGGATTCAGATTGTATGATAAGACAGCATTCGACAGTTGAAAAATGTATAATGGTGAATATAATCAAATTTTGACAATATAGATGAGAGGGGAACAGGATCAATATTATTTAATAACTTTTTTAAATCTTACTGGATTTTTATTTCACTGAAAAAAGCGGGAAATATTTAAGAAATTGGATTTTTGAGGGGGATTTAAGTGAGGTTAAAAAGTATCTTGATTATCGTACTAAGCATTATATCAGGAGTGGCGTTTTATTATTTACTGCTTATGCTCATTTTCCAATTGCCTTCTAATGGGGTCTGGATTGAAACAGGGAATGTGGCGGAATCAATTTTCTCGGGAATTCTTCTAGTAGCAATTAGTGCTAGTTATGTATGGTTGTTAATGAAGCTGAGAAAGCAGAAGGCAATACTGTTTTCTGTCAGTATTGTTCTCTTCATTTTAGCTTTTTTTTCACCAATAATCATTAGCCAAATTATTGAAAATCGGCAGGATGATACCGAGAAGCTTATTGAGTATGAGAGAGAAGAGAGATATATTAATGGACTTTCAGTTTCTTTTAAAAGTAGTAATTTGCCATTTGAGCTTAATGTAGAGAAGAGTATTTTAGGAACGAGTGAAATAAATGGAGCTTACGTACTCTATTTCCAGTTAGCTGATACGGAAAGCTTGAGTAAGGTTAATTTAATAAAACTATTTAATTGGCTACCTGATACGGGGGGTAGTTTATATTACATCGTACTAACAAAAGGTTCCGAAGAGTTAGTAAAATACCGTCTAACATCTGAGGGGCTAGTTGAGAAATGTTACGATATTAAAATCGGTTTATGTAGTAAGTATGGGATTGAAGGAGAAGGATCCTACTGACCGAAATTGGCTTTTCGCAATTAAATTTGCTATTCGCTGCTACGAACGTTTAGGATTTATAAAAAGCAATTTAACAGAAAATGTTTACACTTCGAGCTTGGGGGAATACGTGGGGGAAGAGGTTAACAGGAAAACAACACGAGGAGCAGCGTGCCGTCGGCAGCTGCTATTTTAGTTCATTGTTAAAGTATTATCCTATTTTAACAATCAGAACTGAAGCATTGATAATTGGATTTCCTATAATGGTTGGGTTTAATGTAACTCCGCCGCCTGTATCATCAAATCGATTTAACGTTAAAGCTACTCCAGCCGATAATGATGCAAGCACTTGACCTGTATATGGATTCGTGTCGTCTCGACTTCCGTAATTGCTTCCCGCTACTAATACTGAATCTGCGAATAAAGCAAACACGCTAATTCCAGGCTCAGCCGGAGGCAGAGGGAACACCTCCCATTCAATACTGTACAGCCCGGATTCTAAAATATTGATTGTCGAAGGAGCCGTGAAAGACAACGCTGTGCCTGCAAGAACGGGAGCGTTATTAAACTGTACTGCGCCGCCTTCCCCGCCCCCGGCAGGGCCGGAAGTTATGGATTGCTCACTTGTGCTGCTAACATACAATGCTGATGGCGTAAACGGTTTACTACAATAGCATTTTGCCTAGGACGGATAAAGAGGACTCAAAAAATACTCCAGTATGAATGACTGTTGTCAAATGATAACGGTTTTTTTGGTCTTTTCAAAAATAATTCCGATCTCAGCGCCAGCCCATACAAGCAGCAGTACCTTTTCATACGTTATATGGAATCTGCCTACTTTATTCGATGAAATGCACATTTACTCATAAGGAGTTGAATATGTGAATTCAAAAGTTAAGCTTACAGGCCGAGTGGTTTTTAAGGGGGATCCGGGATATGAGGCGGCTCGTAAAAACTGGGATCCTCATACGAATCGTTTTCCTAAAGTATTTGTTTTTGCCCAAAAAACGATGGATGTGGCAAACGCTATTCGATGGGCCCGTAAAAACAACGTGCCTATTCGAGCGAGAAGCGGACGTCATGCGCTAGAGACGAATCTTTCTCAAGTCAACGGAGGCATTGTTATTGATGTTAGCGAACTAAAGAGCATTAAGCTGAATAAAAAATGCAGTACAGCTGTTGTAGGAACGGGCAACCGCGTAGGGAGGATTGTTGACACACTTGCTCGGCAAGGATTTATGGCTCCATTTGGCGACAGTCCGTCGGTCGGTATTGGCGGAATTACACCCGGTGGCGGGATTGGACCGCTCCAACGGACGACTGGACTTATAAGCGACAATCTTCTTGCGCTCGAAATGGTCGACGCAAAAGGGAGAATCATTCGCGCCAGTAAAAAGCGCAACTCCGATTTGTTATGGGCTTCCCGAGGAGGCGGAGGCGGCAACTTCGGCATCTACACCAAATACAAATTCAAGGTAAGGAAAGCTCCAGTCAAGGCTACTGTTTTCAGCATCACTTGGCCTTGGAGCCAGTTCGAAAAAGTCGTTAAAGCATGGCAGCGATGGGCTCCTTTCACAAGTAATAAACTGGGCAGCGAGTTATCCGTCGGTCCCAAAAAAGGCGGCAACGTCAGTATGCTGGGAGTATACCTTGGATCAAAAAAAGAAGCGCTCCGTCTATTAGAGCCTATTACGAGTGTCGGAACGACAACTAAGAAAGACATTCGGTATCTCCCATACTTGCAGGCGACGAAATTTCTGCTGGCTCCCGATCCAGTCCTTACTCAAAAGTTTAGCAACCAGTTCTCCAGCGGTTTCGGCAGACGTCCATTCCCGGATAAAGCTTTTAAATATATGCGCGAATTTCTGGAAAAAGCGGAGGGAGGCACGCCAGCAGGCTTCTACTTCCTTAACTGGGGTGGAGCTATAAAACGTATCGCACCTAGAGCTACTGCTTTCTACTGGCGTGATCCGCAGTATTATGTGGAGTGGAACAGCTCATGGGTAAAAAAATCGAATGCGGCTAGAAATATAGCCTTAGCGCGGAACACGAGAACGAAGCTGCAGCCCTATATCGTAGGGTCATATATAAACGTACCGGATCAGGGAATAAAATGTTCTGGACCCGTTTATTATGGAAAGAACTACCCAAGGCTGCGCAGAGTAAAAGCAAAATATGATCCGACAAATGTGTTTAACAACCCGCAAAGCATTCCGCCAGCTTAACAAAATGCTGAATTAATAATTGGAGTCCCTTACATTGAGGGACTCTTTTTCATATTTTTTAGAGCGTAGGTAATCCTACTTAGGAAGCACAATGCTTATCATTAATATCTCAGGAGGATCCAAATGTTCCACTACACCGTTCAAACGCGTAAATCTGTCGATGAGGCCATCCATTCACTGGAACTTTCATTGAAGGAAGAACAATTCGGGGTTCTCTGGAGATTTAGCATTCAAGATAAGTTAAATGAAAAAGGAATTGAGTTTAACCAACGTTATGAAGTGCTTGAGGTGTGCAATCCATTCGAGGCGAAAAAAGTGTTAAGCGAAAATGTATTAAATGGTTATTTTTTACCCTGTAAGATTACGGTGTATGAGCATGGAGGTCTGACGAATATCGGATTGCCGAAGCCGTCGCATTTGATTGGAATGGTCGGAGAAGAATCGGCTGCTGCGCTGCGGGATATCGCATTAGACGTCGAGCGACGCTTGATTATGTGCATTGATAAGAGCATCTGAGCGTGTTAACTCTATGGTTTGAGCTGTTCCATTCTTTTTTTACCCCAATCGTACATCATCTCAACGATCGGCAATATTGTCATCCCGAGCTCAGTCATGGAATATACAACCTTCGGCGGAACTTCAGGAAATACTTCACGTTCAACAATCTCATCCTCCATCAGTTCGCGCAACTGATTGGTGAGCATTTTGTGGGATATTTTCGGAAACAGCCTTTGAAGTTCGCTGAACCGGTGAGGGCCTTCCACGCCGAGATGCCACAGGATAACGACCTTCCATTTACCGCTTAAGACCGATAATGTAAGCTCTTTTTCGCAGTGATAATCTTGTTTGAGTATTCGCTCTTTTATTTCTTTTCGCAATGTATCGGACATTTATTTTTTCTCCTTTTCTACGTAAGTAACTTAGCGGTAACTTACGCTCTAAAAAGTGCATACTTTTCAATTGAAACGATCACAAGTAGAATGGAGTGAAGCAATCATTCCTATTTGTTCCTGTTGCACTTCAACATTGTAACAAATATTGATTAAGAAATTAAAGGAGCGAGAAACAGGATGCAACCCGTAACAGGCAAAGTAGCGATCATTACTGGAGCAGGACGCGGCATCGGACGAGCTATTTCCATCGCGTTTGCACAAGAAGGAATTCATGTAGGTCTTATAGGGCGGACAGTTGAAAATTTGCAAAAGGTAGCGGAAGAACTAAAACCGTACGGTGTGAAAGTTGCCATTGCAACAGCCGACGTGGCAGATCTTGCGTCAATTACTGCAGCCGTTGACTCCATTCGAGACGAACTGGGTGCCATTGATATTCTAGTCAACAATGCTGGGATCGGCAAATTCGGCGGCTTCATGGAGCTGACGCCCGAAGAGTGGACGAATATCATCGACGTCAACGTGAAGGGCGTGTATTACGCGACTCGCGCAGTATTGCCAGAGATGATGGAACGCAACGCGGGTGACATTATAAACATTGCGTCTACGGCTGGTCAAAGAGGAGCGCCTCTTACTAGCGCGTATACCGCATCGAAAGCAGCCGTTATCGGTCTCAGCGAGTCCTTAATGCTTGAGGTTCGTAAGAAAAACATTCGTGTAAGTACATTGACTCCAAGTACGGTCGCAACGGATATGGCGGTAAATCTCAAACTAACGGACGGCAACCCAGAAAAAGTGATGCAGCCGGAAGACTTGGCGGATTTAATCGTAGCGCAACTGAAGCTGCATCCTCGCGTTTTATTGAAACATGCAGGACTTTGGTCGACAAACCCATAAATAACCAAAGCAAAATAATGCCATCCATTAATAAAAGCTCCGAGAAATCGGGCTTTTATTTTTTTTGCAACAATAATTGTGTCGTATCTTTCGATAGGTATAATATTTTGATAAAATTTGAGAAAGGGATAGGAATTGTTCCTGAAGGTGTCATAGCAAAAGGGTTCGATCCTCTCTCGAAAATGAGTCCACATGCCAGGGATGATTACGAACCATGGCCAGGTATTTACGAGCAAGTTCCCGCCACATTGTTAAAGTATCTCAGTGACAAGGCGTTAACCAAAGAGGATGTCACTTTCTGTATTTGGAGAGAATCCGGGGACACGAAGTTATATGAATGAATCATGACCTTTGGATGATCCAGTATGCTGCATTTCGCCGAGCTGCGCTATGTTGGTGACGAGACGGTCGCTGAGCGCAGACGACTGCTCTAGAACCATAAGCAATTGATCCGAAAGCAGATCGATCTGCTTTTCGCAAACTTGGAGGCCATTAACGAGAAAATCGATTATTACAAGGAATTGGAGCGGGAATTTGAAGCAACGGGCAGGAAAATGTCAATGCCCCAGTAGAATAAGCCCGTATCGAGAAAAGAACAATGTCCCAATCGAATAGAAGGGTACATTGTTCTTTTTAGTTCCGGAGGCATCTTAAATGAACGGGGTATCAAATTCGTCGTTGAATTCTTCTTCTAATACCTCGACCGGTACCGTTTGCTCCTCGTCTGGTCTGTCCAACGAATGAATTCTCGCGGTGCCGGCTCCCAAGTTGACATGTTCGATAAACACAGGAACGCCGAAGTACGATACGGTTATCATATCCGGAGAATCGGCGATCTCTTTCGCTCTGTACGCTTCCACGATGTCATCACCTCGTGTAAAGTGTTTACAGAGATCCCATTGTTTATCCGCGAGCTAACGAAGCGACATCGTTTTTTTTCGCATGTTTTCAAGCTAGGATCTGGTAAAATGATTAAGCTGGCGAATATACATATATTGGTTAGGAGTGAGACTTATCTTTCGTTCCATCACATACTTGAAATCAGGAAATGAAATTCAGCGTCGTGCTTACAAAATTATTAATGAATTAAACATCCTTAATGACTTTGCTAAATATCAGCCTACCTTATGTGGAACCATTCCAATCTCGATTGACATTAAAGGTTCCGACCTAGACATTATTATGGAAGTTCATGATTTCAAGCTTTTTAAGGATGAAGTAAAGTTACGATATGAAAACTTAGACGGTTTTGTATTGGCAGAGATGACCGTCAGAAATGTACCTACAATCATTTCAAATTTCAGGTTTAAAGGTTTTGATTTTGAAATATTTGCGCAGCCTGTTGCAGTTGAAAAACAAAATGCATATCGTCATATGATAGTCGAACAACATATTCTAATGACGAATCCTCACTTAAAAAAAGATATTGTTCGTCTAAAAGAACAAGGTGTAAAGACTGAGCCGGCTTTTGCCCAGGTACTTGGTTTAGTTGGCGACCCGTACGATGAGCTTCTAATCCATGGAACTCATTTAGGTGTAATTAAGTATACATAATGCAACAGGGTGGTTCGTTCGTTGGAGTTTAGAGCCTTGATTCTCGATCCAGTGACTGGCGAAGCATGGGGAACCATGAGGAAGCATATAAGTTGAAGCCGTACGCCTGGGAAGAGGTAAGGGGATTTCCCCTTACCTCTTTATGTTTATGTGAATCAAAGTTTATTCTCTTCTTACTGAACCTTTTTCCATATGAGAGCGAATAAAGGGTTGTAACACGTTCAGGAGGGCCCCCATGAATGATAAAGAGTTACTTCAATGGCTTGAAAAAGCGACGTCGGGCGACGAGTCAGCCTTTCAGCATGTCTATCAGGCAACATACCAAGATATCTATCGGACGGTTGCTTTTCTCGTCTACAACAAACAGGACATTGAGGATATCGTGAATGAAGTTTATATGCACCTGTGGCGGTCGTTTCATAATTACGACTCAAACCGGCCGTTTCGGTTTTGGTTGCATGGGATCACAGTCCGTCTTGTCCAGGATTGGAAGAGAAAGGCCTGGCGGCGAATTCGCCTCTTTGAACGAAACCGCCAGATGAGTTGCGAACAGTTCGACTGGACCGACAAAGCTGTCCTGCAGTCCGAAATGCAGCATGAGCTGTTTAACCTTGTCCGCCAGTTGTCGTACAAACTACGTGTGGTCGTCATCCTGCGCTATTTTCACGACTATGCTTTGGATGAAATCGCAGACATTTTGCAGATCCCTTCAGGTACAGTGAAATCAAGGCATCATCTGGCACTGAAAGAACTTCGGAAACGATTCGAAATGACGGGAGGAGACGCGTATGTCAATTGACAAAGAATTGCGTGAAGAACTTCGCCAGGTGGCAGATTCGATGGAATACCCAGCGGATTTGCACGGACGTGTACGACAGTCCTATCAACACTATTTGAATGAAAAGAGAGGTAGATCCCCAATGAAAAAACGTATGCTCGCAGGTATTGCCGCAGTAGCAATATTAATCCCGTCTGCCGTATTTGCATCTTCCTATCTAGCCGATGATCTATTCGGTTCTGTTGCAATCATTGAACAGCATGGCGGTACAAAGGAAGATTACCAAGAAATTGAGGGAATGCTTCAATCAGCAAAAGGCAAGCTCACGGAGGATGAATTTAAAGCGTATACGGAGCTGACCAAGCAGTTGATGCAATTAAAGCTGAAGAAAACCGATGAAAATGGGGTCATTCATGAGGAGAAGCTGACCACAGAAGAACAGCAGCAGTTTGAGCAACTCGCCTCCAAGCTGGCTCCGTACTTCGAGAAGATCAACGGAACCGCAAAGTAACACTTCCGCTTCACCTACAATATGATGAGTCTAGAAATCTAAAGAGGTGAGCCGATGGGAGTCGTAAAGGCCAGGAAACAGGATGTTGACATGTTGGCAAGGTTGCTCCGAGCAGAAGCTGAGACCGAAGGCGAAATGGGCATGCTCCTTGTTGGAAATGTTGGCATTAACCGAATAAGAGGGAATTGCTCCGACTTTAAGGATATCCGAACCATTCCCCAAATGATCAACCAACCGCATGCGTTCGAAGCGTTGCAGCATGGTATGTACTATCAGAACGCAAGAGAGAGGGAACGCCGTCTGGCGCAACGGGCTGTTAATGGGGAGAGGAATTGGCCAGCCAAATTCTCCCTATGGTATTTCCGTCCAGGATCGTTTGAAAATCCCGGGCCATGTCCGCCAACTTGGTATAATCAGCCGTTTGTAGGACGGTGGAAAAAGCACTGCTTTTATGAACCGATCGCGGGAGAATGTGACAATATCTACAATACGTTTTAACAGCTGTCAAACGACATTAGAATCTATTCCAAGGAGGGGCTGTCCCATAAGTCATGAAAATGACGATGGGATACCCCTTTTTTTATCTGGGTTAAACAGTAAACTGCTCATTTAAATGTTCTTCCGATCGCCATTGCTCAGGGATTCCTTTGAATCAACGAGGTAAGGTTGGGATCCCTTCACAAAAACGAACGCTGACGCTTCTCCAGAATCATTTAAATGCTCCGTCTACCCTTAACCTGTTCATAAATTGCTCAAACAAAAAGAAGCCAACCCTTGTTAAAATGGAGGTACCACCCACCCATTCTAAGTAAAGAGAGGCTTCTTATGTATAAAGAATATACCATGGATCAGCTGTCCTGGCCAATGGACTTGCAGGAAGATATCCCCGAAAATCATCTCGTTCGCGTCATCAACGACGAAGTCAATCGTTTAGATATGAATCTCTTCACGAAAGCTTATCCCGGGGGTGGCCGGGATAGCTATCACCCCAAGATGCTCATGAAAGTCATCATCTATGCCTACACACAGCGCATTTACTCTTCTCGCCAAATCGCGAAAGCGGTTCGTGAAAACATCATGTTCATGTGGCTTG
>NZ_WOVL01000028.1 GCF_009737085.1 Paenibacillus sp. NEAU-GSW1 | reverse complement strand
GGGAAAAACAGTTTTTGTGACGAGGTCACTGCCTCAAAATAGCGTACGTTCTCCCAGCTACCGCCATCATAGAACGGCCATTAAAAAAGGCCAACCAGAAATCTCTGGCTGACCTGATAATACGAAAATAGCGTTGCAGAGATAGCCCTCTGCAACGCTATTTGTTATGAAAATCAATTCGTAGAAACATTCCGCTTGAGCAGCGGCTGCCGCATCAACGCTCAGCAGCAATTGCCGGCGCAGCCGTCGAATCCCGATGGATGAGCGATGCGTTCATGTAGACCGTCTCTTGCGGAAAATCGGGATTACGCATACTGTTTAACAGCATTTGCGCCGCCCGGCGTCCGAGCATTTCTTTCTCCACATGCACAGTCGTCAGCCTAGGAGACAGCTGATAGGAGTCCTCGATATTGTCAAAGCCAGTAACGGAAGCTTCCTGAGGAATGCTGATCCCGATATCGCGAAGCGCATTGGTTGCAGCAATTGCAATCATATCGTTTGCGCATACTAATGCAGTCGGAAAGAGTCCGCTCTCTTTCTCCTTCATCAGAATCTCCCGTATTTCTTCCGTATGCTCCTGCCGGCTTTGGCCCTGCAGACTGGCAAGCGGGTCTATTTTGTCCGGAATAGCCAGCCCCAGCCCCTGCTCATCCAGCGCATCTTTAAACCCGCACCAGCGGCTGTAGAAGCTCTTCGAATAACGGATGTTGCCGACAAAACGCAGCCGCTTATGACCAAGCGACAAAAGATAGTGGGTAAGCTGATATACGGATTCACGATTGTTTGCAAAGACGCCGTTTGCCGATATAAGCTGATCCTCATGGTCAATCAGAACGAGCGGCAGTCCTAGCCTGCTAATTTCCTGGAGCACTTGTCCCGATACCTCGCCGACGCCGATAAACCCTCGAATCGTATCCTTTTGCACGATTGAGAGAAAGCTGTCGATCGTTTGATCTGTAACGACGACCCCTCGCAGTTCAAGCGATTCCAGCTCACTCGTAATGCCGTCGACAATTCGGCCCCAATATTCGGATTCTCTCACTTGAAATCGAATGTTGGGCAGCATAACGACAACCGTCGCTTTGTCTGCGGCGGCCGCACCATTATTGACCATATCTTTGCTGTTTTGTTTGACACTAACCCGGTACCCGAGCCGTATTGCCGCCTGCTTGACCCGCTCGCGCGTAGCCGCGTTAACGCCTCCCTTGCCTGAAAGAGACTTGGAGACAACATACTTGGAAACGCCTACCGCATCGGCGATTTGCTGCATCGTAATCTTTTCTCGCACCTGCTGAATCCCCCGTCCAAAACCGGCATGAACAATTGAATAACATTATCATAACATAAATTGCAAAAAAAGAACGGAGCAGATGCGAGCTCTGATTCCGTTCTTCTTTCCTTAAAAAAGAGTATGCTATTCGTAGATGTAAGAGCAGCAGTAGTCGGACACAGCCGCTACTTGAAGCTTGAATTTCGTGTTGGCAGGCACTGTGAACTCGCCTTTGCCTTGAATGTGCAGCCATTCGGTTTCGCCCGGCAGCAGCACTTTCAGATCGCCTGCAACAATTTCCATAATCTCAACGCAATCTGTTCCGAATTCATAGTCGCCAGGCAGCATAATGCCAAGCGTTTTTTTCGTGCCGTCCGCGAACAAAACTGCGCGGCTTGTTACTTTGCCGTCAAAGTAAACATTAGCTTCTTTGACAATCGTTACATTTTCAAATTGCGACATGTTTATTAGGCTCCTCTTCTATTACAGTACAGATTTTACTTTTGCTACAACGTTCTCGACGGTAAAGCCGTATTCTTTAATGACGCGGTCGCCAGGAGCGGAAGCGCCGAAACGGTCGATGCCGATAATTGTGCCTTGGTCGCCTACATAACGTTCCCAGCCGAATGGATGAGCCATTTCAACCGCTACGCGAGCTTTAACCTCTGGCAGCAGAACGGAGTCTTTGTAAGCTTTATCTTGCTTGTCGAACAGATCCCAGCTCGGCATGCTGATAACGCGAACCGCGATGCCTTCTTCTGCCAGCGCTTTTTGAGCGGCAACAGCCAATTGAACCTCGGAGCCAGTCGCAATAATTTGCGCTTGCGGCTTGCCGTTTGCAGCGTCGGAAACGACATAAGCGCCGCGGCGGATGCCTTCACGAGCGTTCGAAACTGCGCCTTCAAGAATCGGCAGGTTTTGGCGAGTCAGTACGAGTGCAACCGGATTTTCTTTGTTCTCAACTGCGTAAGCCCATGCTGCGGAAGTTTCGTTGCCGTCAGCAGGACGGATAACTGTCAGGTCAGGGATGATACGGATCGAAGCCAGTTGCTCGATCGGCTCATGCGTAGGACCGTCTTCGCCAACTGCGATACTGTCATGCGTAAGAACGTAAACGACCGGTTGCTTCATGATCGAAGCAAGTCGGATTGCCGGACGCAGGTAATCGGTAAATACGAAGAACGTGCCGCCGAAAATTTTCATGCCGCCATGCAGGCTGATGCCGTTCATAGCTGCAGCCATGCCGAATTCGCGAACGCCGAAGTAGATGTTGCGGCCTTCGTAGCTGCCTGGCTTGAATTGCGCAAGACCTTTCAGATGCGTCATTGTCGAGCTCTCAAGGTCAGCGGAACCGCCAGCCAGTTGCGGAACGTTCTTAACAAGACCGTTCAGCGCGTTGCCGGATGCTACGCGAGTCGATACAGGCTTGTCTTCAGTTGTGTACGCTGGAAGATCAGCGTCCCAGCCTTCAGGCAATTCGCCTGCGATTGCCAGTTCGAATTGCTTCGCCAGCTCAGGGTTCGCTTGTTTGTATGCTGCGAACAATTGGTCCCATTCCGCGTTAGCTTGCTCGCCGTTAGCTTTCACTTCAGCGAAGTGGCTGCGAACTTCGTCAGGCACATGGAACGAATGATCTTCGGACCAGCCGTAGAATTGTTTCGTCAGTTTTGTTTCATCAGCGCCCAGCGGGGAGCCGTGCGTACCGCCATGGCCGCCTTTGCCTTGTTTGTTCGGGCTGCCGTAGCCGATAACGGTTTTAACTTCAATCAGCGTTGGTTTGCTTGTTTCTGCTTGCGCTTCAGCAACAGCTTTGGACAATGCTTCCAAATCGTTGCCGTCTTGTACGCGAAGCACTTGCCAGCCGTAGCCTTCGAAACGTTTTTGAACGGTCTCGGAGTAAGAGAGGCTCAGTTCGCCGTCAAGGGAGATATCGTTGGAATCATACAATACAACCAGTTTGCCGAGCTGCAAGTGGCCTGCAAGCGATGCCGCTTCATGGGAGATGCCTTCCATCAGGTCGCCGTCGCCGCAAATGGAGTAAGTATAGTGATTGATTACGTTAAAGCCTTCTTTATTATAAGTCGCGCCCAGATGAGCTTCTGCCATAGCCATGCCGACTGCCATTGCAACACCTTGACCCAGAGGACCAGTCGTTGCATCAACGCCAGCCGTGTGGCCAACTTCCGGGTGACCCGGAGTCAGGGAGCCCCATTGACGGAAGTTTTTCAGTTCTTCGATCGGAAGATCGTAGCCGGAAAGGTGAAGCAGGCTGTAAAGCAGCATCGAGCCGTGTCCAGCGGACAATACGAAACGGTCGCGGTTAATCCAAGTCGGGTTCGACGGATTGTGGACCATGTTTTTAGCAAAAAGCTGGTAACCCATTGGAGCAGCGCCCATCGGCATGCCCGGATGTCCCGAGTTTGCTTTGTCGATCGCGTCGATCGCAAGCGTACGGATTGTATCAATCGAAAGCTGGTCAATCGATTTTTGAGTAACTGTCATTTCTAATTTCCTCCTGTAAAAGCATGATTTTCTCTCTATTTACTATCTAGCGCGAGTTGTTAGCGCAATGGCTTTGAATATTGTACCATCCCATACTGCCGTTTGCCATCCTAAATTGCGGTCAAGACGATTAAAAACCGAACAATATTAGTTGAATACAACTGTTTTGTTCTGATGTACGATGATCCGGTCTTCCGTGTGCCACTTCACGGCGCGGGCAAGAACAACGCGCTCAATTGTGCGGCCGATCCGCTTCAATTCCTCTACATCGTCGCGGTGGCTGACCCGCTGTACGTCCTGCTCGATAATTGGACCGCCATCCAGCTCTTCCGTTACGTAGTGAGCAGTAGCTCCGATAATTTTGACGCCGCGGTTATACGCTTGCGCATACGGCTTGCCGCCTACAAAAGCAGGCAAGAACGAGTGGTGGATATTAATAATGCGGTTCGGGAATTGCTCGATGAATTTCGGCGAAATGATCTGCATGTAACGGGCAAGCACGATAATGTCCGCTTTGTCCGCCACAAGCTCCATCTGCTTGCGTTCTGCTTCCGCCTTCGTATCGGCTGTAACCGGCACATGATAGTACGGAATTCCGAACGATTCGACCATTTCCTTCATATCCAGATGGTTGCTGATGACCATCGAGATATCTGCGTTCAAATCGCCTGCCTTCCACTGCCAGAGCAGCTCCATCAAGCAATGGTCCTCTTTGGATACGAAAATGGCAAGCCGTTTTTTGCGGCTGGCGCGGAACGTATGCCATTTCATATCGAAGCGGTCCGCTACACGCGCGAAATCCTCGACTAGGATAGGAAGCTCCTTGTCGAGATCCGCAAGGTCAAACTCGAAGCGAATAAAAAACATGCCGCCCACCGGATCCATTGTATATTGATCGGAGGATACGATATTTGCACCGTGCTCGTACAAAAAGTGCGAGACAGCAGCGACGATGCCCGGACGGTCCGGGCAGGAGATCAGCATACGCGCTCTTCCGCTCGTTGCTGGGGACTGATTAGTTGAAGACATTTAAAGACTTCCTTCCTGACATCAGGAGTTTGAGCGTGACATCAGGAGTTTGAGCATGACATCAGGAGTTTGAGAGCGCGGAGCTCAAACTCACTCCGCACTCTCAAACTCACTCCGCATACTCCGCTTCCCAAAGGCACTCTTCTTAGCATCTTGGAGCTCAAACTCCTGTTGCGATCATTTTATTTTCAATATATAACTGACAATCTATGCATGAACAAGCAGCTGCTTGCCGGCAAACCATGCCGTAATGCGCTGATTGACTTGCTCTTCCGTCAAACCGGCAGGCAATGCGTCGCCGTTTGCCACCAAGTCGTAAAGCCGTTCCATCGGCTCGCGCGGGTCGGCTTTTTTCGCTTTTGCATCATTTTTCAGCAAATCCCAAGTGCCAAGCACGAATTCACGATAATCGACATCCTGCTTGCCGAAGAAATGATGAAGCCGCTCGACGTGGTCGAAGAAATCATCTCCAAAGCGCGCCTTCGCGTCACCGCGAAGCAACGCGATTTCCGCTTCGTACATCGGACGAGATGTCTTGTCTTCTTTGCCGATCCAAGGTGTTTCCAAAATAAATGGACGTCCTGCAAGAGCATCGTGATGAACGATTTTGCGAATCGCGTCATATCCGATCCAGCCTGCGCCGACTGGAGCATGGCGGTCCTTGCCTGCGCCGCGCGGATTTTTACTGTCGTTGACATGAACGACTGCGACACGGTTCAAACCGACGATCCGATCAAACTGTTCGAGCGTTCCGTCGAGGTCGCCGATCAAATCGTAGCCGGCATCATGCATGTGACAAGTGTCCATACAAACGGTAAGACGGTCGTTTGCGCCTACTTTGTCGATGATTTGGGCGATTTCCTCGAAGCTGCGGCCGATCTCCGTACCTTTGCCGGCCATCGTCTCCAGAGCGATGTTGACTTTCGTTTCCTTCGTTCCGTCAAGAACGAGATTCAGCCCTTCCGCGATGCGCGCGATGCCGTATTCCGCATCCTTATCCGTATATGCGCCCGGGTGAAGCACGATATTGCGCACACCGATGTGATCGGTGCGGCGGATTTCTTCCTGCAGGAAGCTGACCGCCAGTTCAAAAGTACTATCCTTATACGAGCCTAAGTTAACGATATAAGGCGCATGCACGACGATCTCGCCGATCCCCGCTTTGTCCATTGCCGCTTTGCCTTCTTCAATATATAAAGATTCGATCGGTTTTCTCCGGGTGTTCTGCGGCGCCCCGGTATAAATCATAAATGTGCTCGAACCGTACGATACTGCTTCCTCAGACGCGGTTAAAAGACCCTTGTCCGAAAATGATACATGGGAACCGATTTTTAACATGAAATAACGCCCCTTTCGGTTGATCAACCCTTATTTTACAAGGAATGTCGAAATAAATCTAGGAATACGGTATAATTCATGCTGAGGTGAAGGTTGAAGATGAAAGCAGCTCCAGATTGGTTTATGTTTTTTATTGTTTTTTGGGCAATCGTGATGGTCGGAGCAATGGCAATCGGCGGATTTTTTATGTTCCGAAAATTTCTTAAAGTGCTTCCGCAGCGGGACGGCAAATCAAAGCTCGATTGGCAGAACTACTGGGTCGAACGCAGCCGCAGCATGTGGACAGAGGAGTCCAAGCAATTTCTGGACGAGCTGGTCGCTCCTGTGCCAACAGCCTTCCGCGATATCGCCAAGCATTCCATCGCCGCGAAAATCGGACAAGTCGCCATCGAATACGGGTCTTCCGAGGTCACTCGCAGCCATTGCATTGAAGGCTACATACGAGCAACGCCAAAACGGGATTACCGCAGCCTTGTCAGCTTTTTGAACCGCAAGGGAATCGATTATGCTCCATACGAGCATTTGCTCAATAAATAGATAAATCGGACAGCTTCGTTATGGCTCTAATGTCCTAAATAGCGGGTACAGCGCATCAAATAAAGTATAACTTTAATTTAAAAACGGAACTTTAAACGCCCGCTTCCGTTTATATTGTCGGAGGTGGTTGTTATGAAACCAACAAAGAAACATAGAAAAAGCAGCTTGATCGCAGCTGGCGCAGCTCTGCTTGCCGTTATGCTGACAGCCTCGGCTTGCGGCGCAAATGAAGAAAAACCGTTGAACGGCAGTCAAGGAGCAGAGGTCACGCAGCCGGCTGACGCAACGCCGACTCCAGAGGCAGGTACAGACGCTTCCGAAGAAAACAGCGGCAATGCTGAGAGCAGCACAGAACCTGCCGCTACAAGCGCTGAGCCTGCGGATCCGAATAGCGGCGGCGATTCGGATAGCCAGAATGACGCTGTCGTCAAGGCTGAAGGCGTGTACGTCGGTCAAATCGATACGCATTCCATCGAAGTATCATCCGATGAAGGCCCGCTCGTCTTACAGGTTACCGATGATTTCTCATCTATGCTGAACGAGCTCGAGTCCGATACCAAAATCAAATTCGAATATATCGCCAAAATCGAAGACGGAGTTACGCTTCTTTGGCTTAATAAGTTAGAAAAGCTTTGATCATTGAAGGCGGGTGATGGTATGCAGGTAGCAGTTGCCGGCGGCACCGGATTTATCGGCAAAGCGGTAGTCAATGCCCTATTGGCCAGAAACGATGAGGTTTGGATCATCTCGCGGACAGGACGCGCACAAGGCTCGCCGACAGCGAAAGGGTTGCATTACGCCACTTGGTCAGAGCTTGCCGAGCATCCCTCCAAGCTGGAAGGCATTCATGCGATCATCAACTTGGCCGGCGAATCGATCGGCCAGCGCTGGACCTCCGGCGCGAAGAAACGAGTGCTGGATTCCCGGCTGCAAGCAGCGGGGAGAATCGCCAGGCTCGCAGCTTCACTGCGATCCAAGCCCGAAGTTGTTATCAACGCGTCCGGCATTTCAGCCTATGGCAGCTCCTATACCCAGACATTTGACGAATGGAGCCCGATGGCTGTCACCGATTTTTTGTCCGATGTCGTCAAGCAATGGGAGGCTGCCGCCAATGCAATCGAGGCAGAACGGCTCGTTAAGCTTCGCGTTGGCCTCGTGATGGATGCCAAAGGCGGCGCTTTTCCGATGATGGCGCTGCCTCACAAGCTTTTTGGCGGCGGTCCGTTAGGCGGCGGCAAGCAGTGGCTGTCGTGGATTCATCTCGAAGATATGGTCCGCCTTATCTTGTTCTGCCTCGACAATCGCGAGGTTCGCGGTCCGGTTAACGGTTCGGCGCCGGAGCCGGTTACGAATGACCAATTCGGGCGTGCACTCGGCCGCGCTTACGGAAGACCGCATTGGTTTCCCGTCCCCGCCTTCCTGTTGAAGACAGTGCTTGGCGAGATGTCCTCGCTGCTGCTCGACGGCCAGCGCGCAGTGCCTCGCAAATCGTTGGAGCTCGGATTTCAGTTCCGCTACAACGACATCGACAGTGCCTTACAACAATTAGCAGGCAAGCGAAAATAAACCGATGGCGCCGCAGGATTTATACTGCGGCGCCATTTTCATTGTACGGATAACCATTCCCGCTGCACAGGCACAGGCAAAGGTTCCTGTGATCGCCATCTATTTCGTTCCAGTTATCTCTGTTGCAAGATAGCGAAGCACATTCGCTTTTTAGCGAAGACGATTTCTCTAAAATGGCGACGGACGCCTCGCTTCCGACTAATAACGAACCGATTTACGCTATTTGCGAACTCACATTTACGAATAGCGTAAATCCGTTCGTTGTCCGTTGAAGTCAGCTCCAGACTAACGAATACAGCGAACTTAGCTTCGCAAATTTGCGAAGCAGGTTCGCTGCTCTGATTTATCCGAAAGATCGGAGAGAACCGCGTTGTTCACCCAACCAGATGCTTTGGACTTCCAAATCGTATCGTTAAACGAATAGACGACATCAATCGATTCACCCGGTGCGATGATCCTTTCCGTTGCCGGATCTGCCGCCGTCTGTCCTCCCGTTTCCTACCATACCCAATCTGTTCAGTTTGCTTTTGTTAATATGATTATTGATAATTTACACTAATATAATCGCAATAAAAAAAGCGCCCCAAGCCATCATAGCTGATAGCGAGGCACCATATAAGCGTTACTAACAGTACTACTGCAATACGTATTTCGGCCCATTTGGCCCAGCGAGCTGAATGCTGTCTCCTGCGGATAGCGGATAGCTTTTGTAAGGAATCATCACTCTCCCATTCAGCATGCTGCCATTGCGCGATCCAAGATCTTTCGCTTTAAAACTTGTATTCTTTCGTTCAATTTCCAGATGAAGGCGAGATATCCCGGGAGCTTCTTCCTCGTAATCAACCTTCTCGCCTGCCCTCCCGATTGTAAACCGTTCTCCCTTCCATGAGAGAGGTTCTTTGCGATCGTCGCTTTCCCGCCATAACAGCAGCCGGTTGCCCGGCGGCAGCTCTGCATCTGGCTCCAGCAGGACAGTAGCCTCCGGAATTGCCGCAGGCGCCCTCCGCCGATTGGATTCTGACTGATCTGACTCATCAAGGTCAATTAGTCTTTCCAGAGGTTTCTTCATTTCCCAATCCGCAGAAAGATCATTCGCCATGTCCGGCGCTTCCTTATTTTGCGGCATTGCATTAGATGAAATGGCAGCAGCCGAATAAACCAGCGGTCTTGACTCCGGCACAAATTCCTCTAGGTATCGGTCTTCCCGCTGCATAAACGAACGATTGCGTTTCATCCAGGCGGCTGCGGCCGCTGCAGCCCCCATCATCGTAAGCCCCAAACAAATGTAAAGGCTATTCCGGGAAGGGCTTGGCAAATACAAGAACCGCCACAGCGCAGCAACAGCAAGCAGCGCCGCCAGAGAAATATACCATTGCCCTTTGCGCGAAGACGGCTCGCCGGTCCATTCTTCATCAGCTTCTTCCTCAAAGCTTGCCTTGAAATCAGGCGGACAATTAACGGAGCTTTCCGAGCATCCCATTCGCTCCTGATATGAGTCCTTATCAACAGACAGTCGAATATTTTGTCTCCAAACCCGTCCCTCTTCTAATTGAGCAGCGGCTGCGGCTGCCGCCTCAGAAGACGAATGAGGCCATGAAGCCGCCTGCGATGAATAAGCTTTAATTTCGCCGTTGCTTGCCGCCTCCAGCTTGACATCGCCCGCTATTAAGTCAAGCAGCGTCAGGCGCAGCTCCGCCAGCGGCCACTGCTGGTCGTAAAAATGATGCAGCAATCGTTGCAGCCCTGCGCCGTCGATTTTGTGCACATACGTTGTCCAGCGGACAATAAGCGACAGCAATTCTCCTCCAACAGCGGGATGAACGGCAGCCGCATCCGCTGACTCGCCGCTAACGATATTTCGCCGCAAAGGCATATAGGCAATGCCAATATCGGTCAGTTCCTCATCAACAAATATGCGGTGATCGTCAAGCATACAGCCCTCCGGTCGAAGCATATAATCTTTGCATTCCGTCAGCACTTCCACTACCGCAAGCAAAAGCGCGTAAAACTGCTCCATCGACAAACGGTGCATTTGCAGCCGATGGGACAGCATTTTACGTCCCGACAGCGAATATCGGAAGCTTACCGCTCCATCCATATCACTCCACTCCATCGGCAGCATATGCGGAATGCGATTGTTGCACTGCAGCATTTGCAGCTCAATCTCATCGAGCTCCTCCCTGCGAATGGCGGGAATGCGTTCAACAATCATCTCATGCCCCCGGCTCATCGAAAAATCAATACGGTACATCATCTTCCCCCCTCTCCTCGACTGCTAGGACAGCAACGCCGCGATCGCCCCGGGTACGGCGGCAAGCATAAATGGAAAGGCGCGCCCCTCGGACATCCATGCCGCCCATTCCACTGGCCGATACTTCCCCCCGCGCATAACAATCGTAAGGAGAGCAGCGGCCATCCTTTTAAAAAACGGCCGATTAACGATCATCAGAACGACGCCAATCAATCCGGCGAACAAGATCGAATACATCATCACATGCAAAACGGGCATCGCACCGATCCATGCGCCCAGCGCACCGAAGAGCTTGACGTCGCCTGCGCCGATTCCTTTCGCGGCATAGAGCAGCAGCAGAGGCGCAAAACCGGCTGCAGCGCCGAGCAGGCTTTCTTTTAGCCCTTGCCGCCCGTGTACGGATAGCTGAAAAAGAAGTCCAGCTATAAAGAAAGAAAAGGTCAGCTTGTTCGGAATAATCATCGACCGAAGATCGGTATACAGCGCCGCGCCAAGCAGCATCGCTGCAGCCGCAAGCGGAATAGATAACGGAATTGCCACCATTATGCCTCCTGTCCCTATAAACTCAACTGTTCTTCGCTTTCTTCTCGACGCTGAAATGCATCGACACTCGCTCTCCCGAAGCCGATATTGCCGTCAGTTCCCATACTCCTGGCGTCGTATTGCCGGATACATGCCATGTCCACTGCACATAGCCGTTCTCGTCTGCAGTTGCATTTCCCAAATGCTTCGCCTCGCTTTTGCCGCTTTTATACATAACCTCAAGCGAAACGCTTGCGCCGGGGCTCGTTAACGCGACAACCGTCGCTTTCTGCCCTGGCCGCAGCGGATTCGGCGTTATTGAAATGATCTGAATCGGAACTGCAGCGGCTTCCGATTCAGCTCCATCATCTGTCGCAGAAGCAGCGTCGCTAACCCATACCCGTTCGGTCGCCTGCTCCTGCAAACGGATTTTTTTGCCGGTAAACGGAATGGACAGCGGAAAATCATATTGCGCTTCAATAGACAAATATGGTTTTTCTTTATTTTGCAAATCGGGCAGCGTCAACCCGGACAAGGAAATCCGTTCGCTTTCGATAATGGCTTCGTCTGCATTTTGCTGCAGCAGCGGCTCAATAACGGCTTTCCCTATTTCGGTCGCGGCCGCATCGGCAAAAGGCTGCCAATCGCCGCGAAGCGCTGCCGACAACGTGTCGCCGACTGGGTCCGGCAGCCACTCTGCCGCCCCGGCGGCAACTTCGCTCCACTGCGACATCGGCATGTTCATCGGTTGAAGCCCGGAAATTTGGGCAGAGGTTTGCTGGATGGCAAGCTCGACGGGATAAATATGAGCCGCGGCTTGCCTCGCCGTCTGCGAAGCGGCAGATTGAAGCGCCATTTGAGCTGCGCATAAGCGAATCAATACGATAAACACGACCAGCACCATCATGAGAAGCGGCGTCACCATCGCCGCTTCCAGGACGATACTCCCGCGCTCATTGCTGTCTTTGCCTTCCGGCCTAATAAGACCAGCCAATCGTCTGCGTCGTTTCATATTTGCTCCCAACTACCTTTCCTTGCAAAAGTCCAAGACCGCCAATCGTCTTCATCGCTCCCGGCAAAAACCAGAGGTCGACGGCCGCTTGCACCTCCCCTGTTAGGGCAGTCGGGACTTTGGCGAGCGTAACGCCGTTTTTCTGTTCAATTACCGCGATCATTCTGGCGGTCCTCGAAGAACTGTCCGCGCCGCCATGCAAAAGCATGAACAGCCGCAAATAATCCGCATACGAAACTTCAACCGCTGCATATTTGGACAACGGAGCTGAACCTCTCTCGGTAAAAGCGACGAAATCCTCCATCGTTTTCTCAAGCCCGTAAATGACCGAGCAAGTCAGAACAAGAAGCGGATGTCCAGCCGTCCTGCATTGGACAAGCCCTTCCGTCGTCCGAATAGCCATCCGCACCGCAAACAGCTCGCCATAGGCTGCAGCTACGTTAGCTGCCGGCGTGTGGAAGCCATACAAAATATATTCCGCTTCCTGATTATGCAGCGCCAATGCGTCGGAGAAAGCGGAAGGCTCCCCGCCCGAAACCATTTCCTTTAAATACTGCGGCTTAAAAACGGAATACCGTTTCAGCACATATTCTCCGGTATAGACGGAATCTCGCGATTGCTGCAGCATATCAGCCATGCCGTTGAACAGCCCGTCCATCAAAGAAAAAGATCCCTCAGCCTGATCGTGCGCAGTATTGGCCAAGTCGGATTCGTCCGCCTGAACGGCATCGTCAGCCAATTGGTTAAACTGCAGATTGGCTTCTTGCCTCAGCTTAACCTGTTGAAATTGTTCGACATGCCGCTCCTGCTGTTCGGCAGAGCCTATGCCGTTAAGCATTCGCCGCGCTTGGCTCCAGAGCGAGCCTGCTTTTTTCTCTTGCTCCTGGCGCTGTTTCCGCAACTCTCCGTTTACCTGCATCTGCTGCCTCGACTTAATAACCGATTGCGCTCCTAAATACGCCCGATCATAGATGCGATACATTGCGATCATCTCGGCAACGCCGCTCCCAAGCGCAACGCCTCCTGTGCCTGAACCCGCCAGCGCGGAGGACAATACGCTTCGAAACGAGTTGACCTTCAATTGCAGCTGCGAGAAATCAGACGATTGCCGTTCAAGCTCCCTGCGATAATCGGTAAAAAAAACGTCAGCCAGCACAAGCTCTCCGGCTGTTTTTTGCAGCTCCTCCAATTGGGCCGCTGCGTTCGAAGCTTCTTCCTTGGAACCGGAGCCGGGAACATTGTGCGAAGAGACACGATGATAGCCGTCGGTTTTCGCGCTTCTTTCCGCTTCATCCGCAATCTGTTTCATATCCTTATTTATGCGCTGAGCCTCCGTGAGCAGATTCATCGCTTCCTTAGTCAGCTTATCGTGCGCTGTTGACGGACTCCCGTTCAAGCTTCCCAAATCGTGCATGAGATCGCGGGCATTCGATCTATAATTCGCGATGGCCTCGCTGTTTAAGGCAGGAAGCTCCTGCTTCACAAGCTCCTCGTCTATACGCATCCATTCCGTGTATTGCGAATAACCTGCAGCGATTTGGGCTGCCGTAATACCTCCTCCGTTTGCGGCTGTCGGCAGCAAACCGTCGAGTCCGACATTGGACAGCTCCGTCGCTGCCGCTTGCTGCAGCTTTAACGCTTTGTCCAGCAACGCCTCGCGCTGCTCATAAAGCTTCCTCAACCTTTCCAGCAGGTCCATTGTAATGGACGCTTGCTCTGCCGCACCCGACATTGGCGCGAATTTGGAAGCCAGCTCAAGGGTGAAATCAACTGGAGCTTTATACTTCATTTCCTCCAGCACTTGCCTCTGGAACACCCGATGCATCCCAAGATATTCCGCATCATTTACATGCGCTGACAGAAGCTTGGCATCAACCGCTCTTTGCGCGTCTGAAGACTTCCTTTCGAGATTCGATTTAACGACCTCTTCATAAATCGATTGCCCGTCCGTGCCGCCGCGTCCAAACAGGCCATATCGCTCATACAAGCCGCTATCGAATGCGGAGAGCGTTGACCTTGCTCCGGAGCGCGCAGCCCCTTCCGCCGCATGATGCAGCGCAGCAATTCTCGCGTAATCGATAAGCATTCCTGAGAATAACAGCAAGGATGACATCACAATGACTGATAACACGGTCACAGCACCGTCTTTTTTCCATAGCAGCCGAACAGCCGGCTTAAAGGCCTGCGCTTTCCCTATGGCATCGTGTGCTGCGCGGATTCGTTTGCTCACTTCCTGCCCCCTCCCGTCTGACCGCCATATTGAGAAAGCGTCTGGCCCGCATTCGCTTTCTGCGACCCGCTCCATGCCTGGCTTGCCTTATAATTGTAGTAACGAACCAAATCAACGGTTCGTATAAATTCTACCGGGTCGACAATAACAGCGGACGCCGCAGATTTCGGCTCTTTTTTTCCGAGCATAGCTTCAAGCGGCGCCAGAGATACCGGCTGTTTTAGCTTGACTTCAACCTGCGGCTTTAACAAGCTGGGCAGATAGGCGATCTGCCCTTCCGCGTTTAAATTTCCGGCAGTTGACAGCCATTGCGAACCGCCGTCGAGCTTTCGCGAAGGAAGCGTGAGTCCGCTCCTGTCGCCTGCAGAAGGAAGCGTCAGCAATGCCGATGAATCGTCCGCGGAAAGGCCGAACAATGACACTAATGCATGGTTCTCGGAGAGGCGCCAATACAAACTGTCATATTGTCCATTGGCCAACATGCCGCTCCGGCTTTCCCGGTTGCTGTTGTCCCAGCTGAAAGCTGTCCGCTCTGCCGTAACCGACGCCGAGTAGTAGAGCATGACCTTCTGGTACATGTAAATGCCAAACAAAATAAACGTCAGAATAAGCGTCAGAACCGTCGGCAGCACAATCGCCGATTCAAGCGAAAATCCGCCCTTTTCTTCGGACAAGCGCTTGATCAGACTGCTCCTAGCTAAAGATTTGATCCGCTTGATCATCGGCTTTGCCCATCAGGCGTTCAATCAGTTCGATAATCCAATCCTTAAACAACAACGCAATAATAATAACGACAGCAATAATTAAAATAACTTCAAGCGTTCCCAGTCCGCTCTCCGAACGGAAAAACGAACGAATGGCATTTGCCGATTTGTTTAACATTTTGATCATTTCAATCTTCCTCTCCAGGTTTTGAGTTGTAAAACAGCAATCCCACTAACTCATGAGCAGCATTGCCGGCGAGGCGACAAACACCATGAGCACAAGCAAAATGCCGACCAGCGGAAACACCAGCTTGGACGAAGCTTCCTCGCCGCGAGTTCGGGCGACAGCCTTCCGCTTTTCCCATAGCGTATAAGAGAGCTCTCGCAGCGCGAGCACAAAGTGCTCGCCTCCCCTTCGATAGTTGAGCAGCAGCACCGTCGTAAAAACGGATACCTCCTGAACCGAACAGCTGCGATTGAAACGTTCCGCAGCCGCGCTGAACGGATCTCCCATTCGAAGGGCGTATACGACTTTGCTCCATTCATTGTATAAAGGATGGCTGTGCGGATCTTTGCCCTCCATGCATCGGGCGAAAGCTTGCTGTACCGTCTCTCCCGCGCCGACTAGCAGCATAAGCTTGCTCAGCAATTCCGGCAGCTCGAGTATAATCAGCTGCTTTCGCCTTTCCACCATTCTGCCGGCCTCTAACAGCGGACGAAAAAGCAAAATCCCTCCGATTACGCAGCCTATCGCCAGAAGCGCCGGTTCCCTCGACAAGCAAGCCATGAGCGCGCAGCCTGCAACCGCAGCATAGCCATATCCGGCAGCTGCCGCGATCAGCCGCTTCGATTGCTCCATCTGCCATTCCAGTCCTCGAAGCACGATTTGTTTGGCATGAAAGCTGCTGAACGGCAGCTGCAGCTGATCGTAGACGCCGCTTCTGTTCAGCAGTCGGACAAACGGATCGACCAGAAACAGTTCCAAGCAATACTGCCGAAATTGGGCTTTACCCTTTGACCTGCTTTTCACGCCCGCGAGCTGCCGCATTCCCTGTCTGCCGATAAGCCAAACCCAAACGATAATGAGCAATAACAGAGCCGCAATCAACGCATTTCCTCCTAAAAGCTTCAAGGCCTAAACTTGAATGCTCATTATTTTTTGAATAAACCAGAAGCACAGCAAGAGCACCGCCAGTCCCGCTGTCAGCAGCAAGTAACCCGCACCGCTGTATAGCGGCGCCATATAGTCCGGCGCCGCAAAGCTTAAAAATGCTAAAAAGACAAAAGGAACAGCCATCATAATCCGGGCTTCAAATCGTTTCTGCGCAACCATCACGGCGATTTCCTGCTCAACCTCCAGCTTCTCGCCGATGCTTTGCGACGACCGTTTCATCACTTCCACCAAATCGCCACCAGACCGTTTGCAAGCAGCAAACACGTCGGCGAATCCCGAAATATCGTCAATCCTCGCCCGCTCCGCAAACTGCCTTAGCGCATGCTCAAGCGGTTCTGCATGGTCAAGCCGGTGCCGCACGATTATAAATTCTTGCAGCAGCTCCGTCCGAGGATCGGGATACATCAGCTTTAAGTCCTCGATGGCAGCGATGAATGCATTCTCGACCGAACGACCGGCAGCGAGCGACGAGGCGAGCGAATACAACGCCTCTTTGAATTGCAGCTTTAATCTGTCCCTGCGGCGTTGAAGCTGCGCCGCGCGATACATCCTCGGCGCACACAATCCAGTAACCGCAAGCAGCATGGAAAGGACGAAGGAATGATAGACCAAGTAGGCGGCGAGAAAAGCTATCGCGCAGCCGATACATGCGGCAGCGATAAATTGTTGATAGCTCAGCCTAAAGTCGTCATAGCGGGGAAGCGATGGCGACTCATTGCCGGAACCGCGAACATCGGACGGCCAGCCGAGCCATTGGAGCAGCGCTTCGAATCGCCCCGATTGAGGTTGGCGAACGCCGTTGCTGCTGCTCTTGCGAGATCGTCGCGCTGCGTTTCCTTTCATCTGCCCGCACCGCCAATCTCTATCGGCTGCAGCATATCGAGACGTCCCGCCATACGCAGCTTGTCACAATGGCGCAAAGCATGAACCGTCCTTTTCAAGCTGCCGATTACATAACCGTCGATCTCTCCCTCTTCCTTGAAAACAAATAGCGGGGCCACCGTAATTTCACCGTTCTCGACGCCGACAACCTCGCAGATTTCAGTCACCCGGCGCGTACGGTCGCGAAATCGCGATAAATGTACGACAATATCAAGCGCGGATGCGATTTGCTGGCGAATCACCTGCACCGGCATGTCCGCCGCCCCCAGCGCCATCGTCTCCAGACGGGCCATCATGTCACGGGCCCCGTTAGAATGCCCGGTGCTCATCGACCCGCTATGTCCAGTGTTCATCGCCTGAAGCATGTCCAGCGCTTCGCCGCCTCTGACTTCGCCCACAATGATCCGGTTCGGACGCATGCGAAGCGATGCGCGAATAAGATCGCGAATCGTAATTTCTCCTTTGCCTTCGGTATTAGCGTTGCGCGTCTCAAGCGATACTAAATTCGGCACGCTTCTGATTTGCAGTTCAGCCGAATCCTCAATCGTCACTATTCGCTCGTCATTAGCGATGTACTGAGACAAAGCGTTCAAAAAAGTCGTTTTTCCCGTTCCCGTACCGCCGCTAATAAAAATGTTGTACTGCGCTTCGGTAAGCAATCGTAAAAATGTTGCCGCTTCCTCCGATATCGCTCCGCAAGCAACTAGCGTCTCCATCGTCATCGGCCTATCCGGAAATTTGCGAATCGTCATCGCCGGTCCGCGCAGCGCCACCGGAGGAAGCGCGACATGAACGCGGGAGCCGTCTTTCAATCTGGCGTCTACAATTGGCGACGATTCGTTAACGACACGATTAACGCCGGCAACGATAGCCTGGATCAAATCCTCCAGCCGCTCCTTGCTTTCAAACGCTGCCGGCAGCCGGCCGATACGTCCGTTTCGCTCGATAAATATTTCCGTATGGTGATTGACCATAATTTCCGTCACCTCCGGATCGTCCATAAGCGGCTGCAAAATATCGAGCCCTCGAAAGGAGTGGAACAGCCTTCTGACGAGGCTTACTTTCTCCGTTGCCGTCAACGGACGGCTTTGGCACCATTCGAAGACGTTGGATTCAACCAGGCGCATCAGCTGTTCGTCTGAAACGGAGCCGCTGAAATCGATTTGGGAACGAATTTGCTCTCGCAGCGACAGCACAGTATCATCGGTTAACAACCTGCTTGTCTCCCCCTTCCTTCATCAGCTGCCGGAACAACCGTTCAACTGCCGCTTTATATTGCGGATGCGCAATAATGGATGAAGGAAAAGCTCCGCCGCCCGCGCCGGCTACATCAGGGAGCGCAGCGGCAATCGGCCTGGCTCCTACGCGCTGCGCCTGCGGCTGCCGTTCTCCGTCAGAACCAGAACGTTTATTGACGACGAATTGAAATCTTCGTTCGGCAGCGCGAAATCGACTTTCCCATCGCTGGCCGCCATACAAATACGCAAGCTCGCTTTTGCGCTTAACGGAAGGATCGTCCGTCAACAGCCATACAACCTGATCGCTTCGTTCGTAGAGAGCAAGATGCAGCTCATCCATCGCTTCGTCCAAATCAACAATGATTAAATCGTACTGTCCCGACGAAGCGATCGCTTTGACGATCGACTCCGCATCGCCTGCTTGCAGCGACATCCGATCCTCTAGATTCGAGAAAGGGAGCAAATAATCGCCCTTAAAGGATCGATGACGTTTGCGATGAAGCTGCAGCCAGCTGCCGGCGCGGTCCGGCTGAGTCTTCAGCAAATACAGCAACTGGGAAAGCCCCTCGCCTTCCTGAGATCCGGGATGCTCCTCCAGCCAAACGTCCATCGCATTCCATCGCTCCAAATTTAAATAAAATCCGCGATAGCCGTTGCTCGCCGCCGCATTCAACAATTGGAGCGACAGCGACGTTTTCCCCACGCCGCCGGATGCCGAATAAACCGTAATAACCGAGGCGCCGTTCTCGCCTTGAATCGGGCTCGCAATTTTGCCGTACGCGGCATAGATCGACGACAAGCCGGCAAGCAGCTCCGGCAGCGGTTGGTATTGCTGCAATTCAGTATAAGTCGAGGTTTGCGCCGTCCCATTCCCTCCGATGAGCGCCGCGATCGGCAAGGGAGGCAGCGAGCTCCCGGCAGCCTCCAGCATCTCCGGCTGCGCCGCAATGAGATCCAGCGGATACCCCCCTTTTAAAAAATGTACAAACGCCTCCGGATTCGTGAACGCGGTCAGCTGCCACTTGTTTCCAAACGGACTTGCGCGCACGTAGTCCGCAAGCCTCCTTGCATATTCCTGCTCCTTCATCGCTACCGCCAGCTGCAGCTTCATTCCGCTCGCTCCCTTCTCTTCAACAAAACGGACGAACACGCAAAAAAGCACCGCAAAAGGCGCAGTTACCTGCGGCCTTCTACGGTGCTTCCGTATTCGTCCGATAAGATTGACTAAAATCTACCATATGCCTATCGTTTCGTCAACCGTCCTTCGAAAAACATTGTTGCCCCAAACTGATTTTTCCCTGAAAAAAAATTTCATTTTGCAGCAAATTTTTAGATACAAATTGTATCAATTATGCTATAATCAAACTTGTAAAGAATCTCTTACATAAGAGACGCTTGAACTATTAAGGGAGGTGACTTGAATGAAAAAAGTATGGCAAGCTCCAGCTCTGGAAACGTTGGATGTGAAGTTCACGTTCGACGGCGAAGAAGAAAGATACGGCGGCCCAAGACCTACGCAAAAACCGCCAAGCGGCCCAGTACCAACGAAAAGACCTTCCTAGTCCTTCATAATCGAGCAACTGCATAACCGATACAATGCCCCGCTTCCTACTTGGAAGCGGGGCGCTTTCATAGGCCGACAAAAGCTAAAAAGCCTGCTTCGGAAGCGCCCTTCGCCTCCTAGCAGACTCCATAAGCCTCAGTCAACTTCACGCTCCAGAATGTAACTGCAATTGCAGCAGCTTATGAAACCCGCCTCTCGCGTCGGCGGACAATTGCTGGTACCCTCCCTGCTGAATAAGCGTTCCATTTTCCATTACGAGCACGTGATCGGCATTCCGAATCGTTGACAGGCGATGCGCAATGACAATCATCGTTATTTTCCCTTTCAGTTCTTCTAACGCCTGTTGAATAATCAGCTCATTCTCTCCGTCAAGCGCGCTCGTCGCCTCGTCAAGAACAAGAATCGAAGGCTTGCGCAGCATGGCCCGAGCTAGGACGATTCGCTGGCGTTCCCCGCCGGAGAGCCTGATCCCGCGGTCGCCGATGATCGTATCAAGCCCGTCGGGCATCCGCCTGACAAACGCATCGGAAGCGGAAAAGGCGAGCGCTTCCCACATTTCCTCCTCTGTAGCATCCGGAACGACTAACTTTAAATTTTCTCTTACGCTGCCATGGAATAGAAATGGCTCCTGCGCGACATACCCGATCGCATTGCGTACAGCGTTCAAGCGCTCGCCCGTTAAAGGCTCTCCATCCGCAAGAACAGTGCCTTCATCCGGCTGGATCAAGCCCATCAACAGATCGACGAGCGTGCTTTTTCCAGCGCCCGATTTTCCGACAATCGCTGTCATTTCATTTGCCGGGATAAACGCATTGATTTGCTTTAACGCGCTTACTTTCCGCTCCTTGTCGTAGCAGTAAGTAACGTTCTGGCATGCAATTCCTTGGCGCAACGCGAACGGCGCGAACGCAGAAACAGAAGCAACCGGTGCATCCCATCGCTCTTGCTTGTCCTCTCTTGTTTCCCTAGCCGCTTCGCTCTCCTCTTGCAGCCCGGTCAATGCTTCGAACGCAGCCAGCTTCGATACGATGCTTTCCAGGCTGGACTGGATGCCGAGAAAACGCGGCCACAGACGGGTAAATATAAGTACGATCAGCAGCAGCTGTTCCGCCGGAACTTTCAACACAGTCAGCGCCAAATAGACGAACGCCGCAATCAACGCGACGGAGGAAAGCCGGTACAGCAAACTCGAATTGGCATAGAGCCGGTAGGCTTGAATATAGTTGCTTTCGATCTTGCCGCAAAGCGCCGCAAACCAATGCATGTGCGCCGCCTCCAGCGAA
The DNA here is from genome assembly GCF_009737085.1 of Paenibacillus sp. NEAU-GSW1. Taxonomy (GTDB): domain Bacteria; phylum Bacillota; class Bacilli; order Paenibacillales; family Paenibacillaceae; genus Pristimantibacillus. The sequence goes on along the minus strand of NZ_WOVL01000028.1, from coordinate 49,050 downwards.
TTGCTCTTTATGTCCTTCATCCCGTTGAAATGATCGTTCAAGCCGGCAAAGTAGCTTTTGTAGAGCTGCGACGATTCATAGCCAAGCTCCGCGGACTTGCGAATAAATTTTCGCGACAAAAGGGAGAGCAGCAGCCCGCTTGCAATAATGACAGCTGTCAGCTCAAAGCTGAGCCACATGGCAAAAACGATCTGAATGACAGTAAAGGCAACTGAGGCTGTAAGCGCCAGCAGCGTGTCCATGCCGTTGATAACCCGATTCATTTCCGTCGAAAGCAGCTGATTGAAATCGGAGTTTCTTCTTTTCAGAAAAAATTCCCACTTCGCGCGCATTAATGAACGATGCGTTTCGATCCGAAGCCGCTTCACATACTTTTGCAATATATTCTCGGACAATACGGTCGAATACCGCTGCAGCAGCGCCTGACCGCCAACCAGAAATATATAGAGCCCGAGGACAAGCGGCAAATTCAGCGCCAGACCGGCATTCTCCAGCGCCGACATGCCCGAGGAGACAAGCGGCACGGCCTCTAAATCCATGTCGAAAGCGCCGATGATGCTTAGCAGCGGAATAATTAGAAATATGCCTATCCCTTCCATACTGCTCATAAACAGCATAAGCAGCAAATGGACATATAGCGCTTTGCCGTTTGCGGCATACAGCTTTTTCAACAAAATGAGCGTTGCCTTCATCGGACGGCAGCCCCCTTATATGGATTGCCGCTTGACCTGACGCCAGAACCAAAGGAATGGCCGGAGCGGAAAATATAAAAAATGGAGCGATTTCGGCAGCGGCAGCACCTGCGCGTCCCATGAGCTCGGATACAGCTTGTTCAGCACATACAGCCGTTTTTGCCGAAACGGCATCGTTGCAAGCAAATAACGATTGAAAGAGATCGCAACATCCTGCCGTTCCGGCTTCGGAAACAATACAACCTCCTCGCGGATGAACGCGAGCGCCATCTGGGCCAATCGGCGCGGCCGGCTGCCGCTCGCCATCTCAGCTGCTGCGTCAGGCAGCTTCGTTCCAAGCAATTGGTTCGCCAGAAGAAAGGCCTGCCCTCCAAGATGGACGGCTTCATAGCGGGCGAACAGCCGGAGAATCGCATCCCAATCGAGCTGTTTGCCGAGCATCCGGTCGATGTCCAGCAGCCATCTCAAGCAGGACCAGCCGTGGCGGACGCCATGCAAAACGAGATAAACGAGCAAATCCTCATTGCCAAGCGTATAAGCGTCCGGCCCGAGCGCGCACCCTTGCCGCCGCTGCCACAGTTCCTCGAAAGCCGGTTCTTTAATCGTATCCGGATTAAGCCGCCAGTGAAGCTCAACCTCAATCCCTTTATGATCGTTCACAAACGACAGATGATGCGTCTTGCGTTCTTTGTTGCCGAGCACTTCGTCCTGTGCGGCATTGCGCCTGTATCCGATCGCAAGGAGCGCTGCCTCGGCAGCGGCAACGGAATCCTTCGGAACAAGCACATCCAGATCGCCCGAGGTCCTTCCCGACAGCTCGCCGTACAATAAAGAAGCGAGAACCGGCCCCTTTAGCGTTAGCGCCTTTATTTCCCGCTCCGCCAAAGCGCTGCTGACCCGATTCATTTCACCCGCCAAGTGCAGCATGACGAATGTATTGCTCGAGTAATCGGCTTTCAACTCAGCCAGTACGAATGCCGGTATCCAATGGCGATGGCTGTTCCACCGAAGCAGCCGCGGATACATAATTGGATACGTATGATGATATCGCTTGAAGGCGAGAAACTGCTCCCAATCCAAGCCATCCGCCTCGCGCATCGCTTTCTCTTCGGACAGTTCTCCCTCATTCCGCAGCAGTTCCAGCATAAAGGACAGCTCCTTGGACACTGCGCTCAAATCCAACAAAGGCATGACGCTCATCCTCTTTCTCCCCTTGCTCCTTTTTCCCGAAGCGTAATCGGCTTTCGCCGTCTGGCGAAATTGCCGATAACAGCAACAACCGCATAACGGTCCATAATTTCCTCGCCGGTCAGATAGGCGTCCCCGGACCGCAGCCAAGCATGAGCGGTCATTTTACCTTGCTCGTCTTTTGCCGTGCCAAGGTAGAGCGTGCTTTCGATGCCTCGCTTTTGCAGCATTTTCATGCACGCAATCGCTTTTACGAGACATTTGCTTTCCCACATCGTATACCGGCTCATAATTCGAACGGATTTCGCGATATCGCCAATCAGCGCCGCTGTATCTTTATCGCACTCTGCCGCTCGGGCCGTTTCGCGCGCAGTGTCGCCAAGCCTCGGCGCTACTTTCTTGAACGGCAAAGCTTTAAGCCATCTGGCCCAGGCGAGATAAAACCAGGATTCGATCAGCAGAAGCTTGAACCGGCGATCCGCACGCAGCCATTGACCCAGCCTCGCGGCCGCATGGCTACCCGGCATTTTTGATCAAGCCTTGCTCCGCCAATTGCGATAGAAATGCAGCTACCTGCCGCTCGCATTCGGACTCTGCAATGTCATATTCAGCCGTCAATTGCCAGACGATTTCGGAAACCGTTCTCGGCGACTCAAGCAATTCCCATATCCGGCCGCCCGAATGTCCCAAATTAAAGTACATTCCCTTTTCGATGCTCATCATCACTTTATCTCCGCCCATGTCGCTAACCAAATAGCCGTTCGCTTGCACGACAGGCAGCTGAATCGATACGTTGCTTTGACTCATATTTGAACACTCTCCCCTTTTTTGACGGTATCAAAAATACGTTCAACCAATTGCGGCGCCGAGAAGCCCTCCTTCGGACGGCGAAGCTGATAGAACGGAAGCGCATGCGCCATTTGCGCTGCAATCGAGAAATGCCATTGCTTCAATCCAAGACTGACGACAAAGGAGTTGCTGTATGTATGTTTCTGAAAAAGATGAATGCCTTCCAGATGAGAAAGCGGTTTTAGCGACACTTCGGCAATATCGTCGGCTGCCAGCTCGAATATGCCTCCCAGCGGCACTGCGCTTTTGTGAAAATGCTCGCTTGCGCCGATTTCATACTTGTCATAATTGGTCATGATTTGGCTGTAATCGCTCGTATTCATTCGGAAGAAATCCATGCTCTGCTTCCAGAGCTTCTGCCTTGGAAAGGAAGGATGGGCGATTGGACCATTCCCGCCTTGCGGAATCGTAATGGCCGTAATATCATCGCTGATAAGCGTGCAGCCCGCTCTTACGAGCGCGGTTGACAGCGTGGACTTTCCAGCGCCGCATTCGCCCATGAACGAATAGGCCAGTCCGTCGATAACGACGGTGCTGCAATGGAGCGGCACGATTTTACGCTGGAACATTAATACGGCGGCGCATGCGCCAAGCAAATAAATGCGGTAATCTCGCGGATCGGCAGCGGGATCGGGCATTATTTTGATCGTATGTCCCGCCTGCATCACGTAGCTGGCAATGCCTTCAATAACGAGCAGCACATAATCGTCTTTGTAGTAAAAATAATAGTTGTTCAGCTCGAATTGACTGATTGTATCCGTTAAATCAGCAAGCTCGAACACGACGTCAGCGTCGCCTTCCGGGAAATCATCAGCCACCAGTTCAGGCAGTTCGAGTTCGCTGGAGATCCGCAAGCCGTAAGCTTTATAGGCATAACGCGCTGTTTCCAAAGACATACTCATTTCGCTCACCCTCCTATTAATGATACTAATTGTAGCAATAATCATCCGAAAATTCAACATTTTGTATCACAATTATTTCTCCATTTCCAGCTCTTTCTCCTTAATCGTAAAATGAATACAGTCCAGCAGCCGTTCGGCAAAAATGCGCTCATTGAATTTCTCGGCATGCTTCCGAATAGCCTGCGGTTCCCAAGTCCAGCGCTCGCCTTCCTCGATCGCTTCAGCCAGCGACTCGACCGTTTGCTCGTTAAAAAACAAACCGTTCAAGCCGGAAACGATTGTATCGAGCGCACCGCCTCCGCGAAAGGCAATAACCGGACGCCCGCAGGCGTTAGCCTCCAGCGGCGTAATGCCGAAATCCTCAAGTCCCGGAAAGAGCAGCGCCTGGCAACGCCCCATGCAGCTTGCTACCTCTTCGTCGCTTCTCCGCCCCCGAAATTCGACTGTCGGCCCTGCCAAACGCTCAAGTCTGGCTCTGTCATCGCCGTCGCCAACGATAACCAATCGTTTGTTCAGCCGCGTGCACGCTTCAACAGCCAGATCAATCCGTTTATACGAGACAAGCCTCGATACGATGAGATAATAGGGCTCGGGATGCTCCTCGCATACCGCGAACCGTTTCAATTCAACCGGCGGATAAACGACAGGCGCGTCCAAGCCGTAATACTGCTTAATTCTTTGCTTCACGACAGTCGAATTGGCGATGACCCGATCCGCTTTTTTTGAATTCGCTTTATCCCAGGCGCGCAGCGGCATCGCAATTGCCTTGGCAAAAGTTTTGATCAGCTTTGGAAGCGATACTTGCTCCATATAACCTTCAAAATCCCAGGCAAACCGCATTGGCGCATGACAGTAACAAATATGAACGCCGTCCCGCGAAATCCGGACGCCTTTTGCATAGGCGCTGCTGGAGCTGATCACAATGTCATACTCCCGCAAATCGATAGATCGCACAGCGAACGGGTACAGCCAGAAAAACAGCTTGAAAAACCGCTTGATACGAGGAATTCGCTGCATCCAAGTCGTATGGATAGCCGCCTCTCGAAGCTCGGGCAGCAGCTTGTTCCGATCGGCGATCGTCGTATAAATCGGCGCTTCCGGAAACATGCGGTGCAGTACGCCGACAACCCGTTCGGCCCCGCCCATTTGATTCAAATAATCGTGAACGATCGCCACTCTTGCTTGACTCATTCCGCGATCCCCCTCACAGCCGTCTGCTGCGCCGCCGGCTTCCCGTCTTTATGCGCGGCTGCTTCGTAAACTTGCTCCATAAGTCTCACTGTCTGTCCGATCGAGAAGCAATCGGCAATCCGCTGCTGTCCTCTTTCTCCCAAAGCAATCCGATAACGCTCATTGTCCAGCAATTCTCTTGCATGCCGAACCAGTGAATCAATATCTCCCGTTTCATAGAGCAAACCGGTCAATCCGTGTTCAATAATATCGGGAATGCCGCCTCCGCCCGTCGCAATAACCGGCGTCCTCTCCGCCATCGCCTCGATCACGACACGGCCAAACGGCTCGTTAGCGGAGCACAGAAGCAGCACGTCAGCTGCGCAGCACAGCTCGGCAACATCGTCTCTGAAGCCGGTGAACCGTATTCGCTCTTCCGTGCCAAGCTCGGCGGCAAGCTGCTTCAGCTGTTGCAGGTACTGCTCGTTCTCCGTTCTGAATTTAGGTTCGCCAACGATCCACAAATAAACATTTTGCCCTTCCTTGGCAAGCGCGCTCGCAGCTTTGATCGCATCTTCCTGCCGCTTCCAAGGCGTAATCTGGCCGATGATGAGCAGCACCCGGCTGTCGAGCGGCGTTTGCAGCTCTGTACGCAGCGCCTTTCTCGCCCATTCTCTATCCTCCTCGCGAAAAACGGACGGTTCCGTGCCGTTATGCACGAGATGGATCCGGTCGGACAAACCTTTCGTGCGCATGCCGTCCGATACGGAACGGGATATCGCTATAAGGGAACGAGCGGACAAACCTGCAAACAGCTTGATTAGCGATCCAATAATCCCTTTGGGAGGCATATCGTGCAAATGCCAAACGGCAGGAATACGGTGCCTCCAGCGAAACATCGACGCCATCATGCCGGCCCGCATCGAGTTGGCGTGAATCACGTCGGCTCCGCTGCCCCGGACCGCCGATGCGAAACGCCAGCCCGCGCGAAGCATGCCTCCAATGCCTGCAGCCAGCTTTAACGGGTTGCGGCTCAATCTCGCGCTGAACCCGCTTAGAACGACAGTTTCCAAGCCTTGCGCTCTTGCCCGCTCCAGCAATTCGCCTTCCGGCGCATAAAGAACGAGATGGACGTGGGCCATTTGCGCCGCAGTCACCAGCAGATTGATCTCCGCCCCGCTGACGCTGCTCGTATGGTTGTAGAGCACGACCTTCATCTCTTAGCCTCCCCATTGAATATCCGAGTCCCCTTTTACAGCTCAGCCGCCCTTGAGTTTCGATAATTTCGAATATAGGTTTGCGACAGCTTTACCGTGCGAAGCGCATCTTTCAAGCCGTGTATGCCTTTGTTCTTCAAATCGCTCAGCATCATATGAACGCTCGCCAGCATGTAAAACGCATATCCTTTCAAAAGCTGCTTATCGGTGTAAGCATATCTCTTGAAGGTGACGTAAAATCTCGACGCTTCGATGACCGGCTTATAATAGTCCCGATTGGCAGGCGAGCTGTAATGATTCATATATACATGATCGTTCAGAACGATGTTATAGCCGTTTCTCGCTGCGCGGCTGGAAAAATCGACTTCCTCGTAGCCATAAACAAGCTGCTCGTCGAACCGGAGCTTGTCGAACACCTCCATCGGAAAAATCGTGCTGCCCAGCACAAACGTATTGAGTCGCTCCGACCGGTCATACGATATGGTCTGATAGCCCAGAAACGATTGATCCTTCGGATAGATCTGGTCGACGCCATGCTCGTAGACGATGCCGGAGACGATCGTTTTATCCCTCGCTGCAGGCTCCAGATTCCCGAGAAGCGTATTCGCCAACTCGATAAAATCGCTGCACAGCTCCGAATCGTCGTCAGGGAACAGCAAATGCGTGCCTGAAGCAAATTGCAATGCATGATTGCGGTTGGCGCCTACGCCTCTGCGCGGTCCTTCCGTATAGACCACATCGGGAAAATGCTGCTGCAGCATTTCCTTCGTACGGGTATCGGTGCTGTCATCAGATACGATTAGTTCCATCGCCGGAATCGTCTGCGCCTGAATGGATTCCAGCAGCCTGCGCAAGTAATCAGGCCGGTTTCTCGTGCACATGCATACGCTTAATTGGATCATCATCAAAAGTCCTCCTCGGCATTTTTGGAGATTTGCTCTTTACCCTCTGCTCTTCGCGCTCTGCAATCTTCTTTTTTCCCGCTCTTGCTCGAAAACTTCAACAATCGCCTTCGCAGCGCATTCCCATGTATAATGCTGCAGCACATGCTCCCGGCAAGCATCCCTCGTTGGAACGGCCAATTCGCCCCTGCATGCGGCAATAATCGAGTCGCTCATCGATTGCGCCCTGCCGTCCCGGAAGAGCAAATCGTTCGATAGTTTGCTTAAAATTTCTCGCGTTCCGCCAAACGGCGTCCCCAGCACCGGCGTACCGCAAGCCAGCGATTCAACCGTGACAAGGCCAAAGCCTTCGAGCGTAATCGTCGGCACTAGCGAAAGGTCGGCCGCCTGATACCATTCCACCAGCTCGTCATTGGACACTCTGCCGAGAAATTCAACTTTGCCTTTCAATCCATATTCCGAGATTAGAGCTTCGTACGATTGGCGCATCGGTCCATCTCCGGCAATGAGCAGCCGCGTATTCGGCTCTTGCCTGACAACCGTCTGCATCGCTTCGATCAAGATGTCTATCCCCATTCGCCTCACGATGCGCCGCGCGCAGAACAGCAGCTTCTCATTGCCCGGTATGCCAAGACGCAATCGCAATGCAGCGCGATCGGGATGCGGAACAAACCGCTGGTGCTCGACTGCGCCCGGAATAATGTTGACCTTGCGTTCGTCGATGCCGTATTGCTCCGCCAACAGATCGCGGGCATACTCGCTCAGCACGATAAAGCTGTCCGATTTCCGATAAGTCATCTTCTCAAGCTGCTTTTTCATCTGATACCGCGCCTCGCGAACAACGGCCGTCTTGCCGCCGTCCTCCATCTTGGATTCGCTCGCCCAAGGCCCGTGAAAATGTGTCACGATCGGCACATGTTCCGGCAACGCGCGTCTGGATACCAATGCGGCATACATGGCGAAATGGGGATTGAATACGTCCGGGCGAAAGGCTTCCACGGATTGCAGCGTCTGCTCCCGCACCCTTCTCATCCGCGCGTAAGAATGCAGCTCATTGCCCGCGACATTGACAATGTTTAAATCCGTATCGAGCGCTTCGTCGCGTTCGGCAATGACGATACCCTGTTCGGAGTGGCCCGTTTCTTTCAACGCTGAAATGTAATCTACAAAATAGCGATTCAATCCGCCTGGCTTAAATTCATTCCAGCCAAGCCCCGTCGACAGTATCCTCATCCGTTGCTCTCTCCTATCCGAAAATGGCTAATCCGCTTCTGCATAACGCTCATGCTCTTTGGTCGTTCTCGACCGGATTGCTTTCTTCCACAGCCCGCTCACCTCGCTTTTGGAAGGTATATATCGGTTAAACCCGATGGAATGCTCGCGTTTGTACATCCAGATTAACGCCGCAAGCTTAAGTACTGTGGAGAGCAGCAATGAGATCGCCGCGCCTTCTATCTCCATGAGCGGCACGAGCAGAAGCAGCAAGGCCGCATTCGCAGCCAGCGTTCCAAACTGCAGCAGCGTAATTCTTCCCGGTTTGCCAATCGCCATGTAGCCCTGCGAAAGCGTGTCCGCCCCGCTTGCAATGACGACCTGGAGCAGCAATATTTCCAGCACGGGGACCGCTTTGGCAAACGATGCTCCGTAAAGCAGCGGCAGCGCATAAGGCGAGAGCAGAAGCGCAAGCAGCGCCAAAGCCAGCGTAATGATCGACGTAAGCCGAAACACCTTTAGCGTATACTCGATTGCGCTTTGCTTCTCCAACCGCGAAGCCTCAGGGAAAAAGACGGAAACGACGGATACCTGTACCGTATTTAATATTTTGGACAAGCTTAGGGCGACGACATAGAGTCCGAGACTTTGAGGCATCAGCAGGCTGACGACAATAATTTGGTCGATGTAATAGGACATCGTGCCCGCCAGATCGGTGCCGTAGGAACGGACCCCGTAACCTGCCAGCGTCCGAATCGATTGCGCATTCACTTTCCAGTTGGCTCTGTAAATGACGCTCATGCGAACAATAAGCCACAAGGTAACGGGAATTTGCGGAGTCAAGTATGCGAGGGATGTCAGGAACGGATTCACATGATTCGTAAACACCAGAATCGACAGAAACAGGAGCGTCATAATATTGGGCACATAACGGACCGTGTTGAACAGCGTAAATTCATCTCTTGCTTGCAATGCCGCATTGTTCACTAAGCCCAGCAAGCTAAAGGGGGTGACGATGAGCGCCCATTTTGCAAACTCGATGACTGCCGGCGAATACTCTTCCATTCGAGAAGGTATGACGAACAATCCGGCGACTACAGCAAGGCTGCCAATTACAGCGCCGATCGCGATCGCTGAAAAATAGAGCGACGCTTGATCGCTTTCGTTTTTTTTGATGCAATAAATGACCGATGAAGGAAGCCCCAGCGTGACTAAACAAGAAAGCACTTGCGGCCACATAATCATGACCGCTTGCTCGCCGCGTCCGACAGGGCCCAGAAATCTGGCGATCATAATGCCCGTCAATGTGCTTAAGACCAAAATAAATACATTGGAAGCAAAAATACGCGCGATATGACCTAAACTGTCATTCCTTCGAATGATTTGCATTACGGCCATAAGCGTTCGCCTCCTTTCTTGCTTCGATTTCCGCAGCATTCGAGGAACGCTCTTGGAAAAATCCGATCGAAACGACAAACCACAGAATAGCGCCGCTAACTCCCGTCAGAACATTCACGCTCATCATCAAACATAATAGCGCCATAATGCCGGCAATCGCCAAATGAACATAATCATTGCTGTTCTTTTGCTTCCAAAGCTTGATCAACAGAGATGCAAGGACCGCAATAAAGCCCCCTCCGCCAATGACGCCAAACGAAAAAAACAAATTCAAATAGCCGTTATCAAACGATTCAAACTTGCTGTTTGCATACAATTTTGTGCCTAAACCCGACGCCCCGAGACCTCTGCCGATCGGATCGGCCAAAATAACCTCGCTTATAGAGGAGGCGAATGACAGCCTTGCATTGTAAGAGACATCTTCGTCAAGCGAGGTCAACGTCTCCATACGGTTCATAATAGTCGAGGCGCCCGTAATGTTAGGCAGCACAAACATGTAAATGAGCACGCCTGCCGCGAGAATCGACAGCAGCTTCAATTTATTGACCGCCTTGGCTTTTAGGAAATAAGCAAACAGCATGACAAGCAACCCGAGCCACGCGCTCCGGACCAGCGTAATCAGCAAAGCAAAAAATACGGCTGCCGTTCCGATCGCGCCAAACGCCCGCCATCTTCTCTGCACGATCATAAAGCCAAGGATCATGGTTAAGAAGACTGCCGCCGGGCCCGGCGAATTCAACGTGGAGAATACTCTCACCTGCAGCGGCGACGGATGGCCGATAGAGGTCATGCCGGAATGAATCATCCAGAACTGATCCCATGGCGGGATAAAGAAATATTGATAGATGCCGTACAATGCCGCCAGCAAGCCGATGCAGGCCGCCGATTTCAACCACTTATCCCGCACTGCGCCGTCAAATCCGCAAACATGCACATAGAGCACAATTAGCAGCGGCGCGACATAACTGACACCCTCATAGAACGCAGCCGATCCATAGTGGAGCGTTCCAATAATTAAACCGTACGCTATAATTAGCGCCAAAGCGACAGCTGTCTTCCTCATCGCTTTGCTGCTCCGGTGAAAGCCGCGCACAACGGGGATAAGCAAGGTCAAATTAACGAGCAGCGGCGCCATCGCCAGCAGCGGAAAATCGCTGAATTGCATAAAGCTCCAGTCGATTACGCGCCTCGCTTCAGGAAAAAACGCCCAGCCGAACAAACAATAAGGAAGCAGCGCCTCCGGCTTGCTTACATAGATGAACAGCGCAGTCATGCTCGCGAACAATACGAAGGCAAGCTGAATCAGCATTTGAAGCTGATCCTCTTTCGCCGATTGGAAGCCTAAAGCGATGGATAGGAGTATACAGGCAATTGCCGCAATGAACGGAATCAGCCTGTCTCGATACAATATGTATCTTAAAGCATGCAAAGTGTCGCCCTCCTCGCCTTTTCTCCCTATTGGCGCCTGCCATACGATAAATAATGCGGCACAACATTTTCCCAGCTGCAATCGGAAGCGCGCTGCAGACCGTCCGCAATCTTATCCTTGTAATCTCCATAATTCAGCAAAGCGTCAGCGATCGCATCGGCCAATTGGCTGTCTGGAACGACTACGCCGTATTTTCCGTTTTGCAGCACCTCATTGGCGCCCGGATTCGGCGTGCTGACTGCGAGCGTTCCGCTTGCCAACGCCTCAAGATACGGCAGTCCAAAGCCTTCGTACGTGGAGGGCATACAGTAAACATGAGCCTTTCGATAAAGATCGGCCAACGCTTCATTCGAAAGATGCTCAAAATATTCGACCCCGTCAAGCGGCTCTCCCGGGTGACATACCATCCATAACCGCGCATCCGGAATCCGTTTGCGGATAGAAGCAACGAAGAGATCCCGCAGCATTCTGCCGCGCTTTCGGCTATCGAGCGCGCCGACGAATAGAATAGTCGGAACGGACGCTTTTTCTCCCGGATAGAACAGCTTGGTGTCTACCGGCAAGAACAGCACCTTATCCTGCTTCCTGGCCGGATAAAGCGTTTCGGTATCGTTGGAGTTAAAAAGCGTAACCGAGGATTGCCTAAACGATAGCCGCTCGAGCAAATATTGAAACGACAGATTTATTTTCCTGAGCATTCGAGTATTGTGCTGTACCTCTCGCCATGCGCTTCCGTGCATAATCCGCACCCACGGCTTGCCCTGACGTCGCATCGCCCAGTCGTCGCCGCTCGAAATAACTAAGTCGTAAGCGCTAAAGTCCACTTTGCGAGCCGAGAACGGAGCCCAATAAAAACGGCTGATACGATTCGCTTGCCCTTTTTGCTCATATAGCGATTGGATGCGGTAGCTGGCATTTTCCAGCTCATTATTCATCGTATATGCCGTTATTTCGTGGCCCCATTCCGACAGCTTCGTGCAAAGCCGGTGATTGAAATGGCTGACGCCCCCCGTCCGGGCATGAGGCGTAATGAGCTCAAAAGCGATAACGGCGATTTTCAGCCTCTCGTGTGTTTCCATGTTCTCCATCCTTCCCTCCTGCCCCGCAGCGCGATTAGCAATTTCGCCAGATTGAGCCGCATATCTGTTCTAGGGAACGCCCGCAAATATTGCAAAGCTCCCGGTGACGGCTTGCTGCCGACTGCGACGCACCAGAGCAAAAACAGCTGTCCTCGCATACGGCCAATGTGGCTAAGAATCGCGTAGGTTTCGTTATGGGAATGATTGAAGGCTGCCGTTTCGTTAAAGCCGTTCCGTTGATCCTCGTCATGGCGAACCGCCGGAAAATGATCGACGCAAACCTTCGGGTCGTACTTCAGAGTCCAGCCTCTTTTCTTAATGGATAAACTGAATCCCACTTCCCAATGCACCTGCGCTCCGTTGCCTTTCAGGTTCTCATCCAGCCGCAGTCCTTGCGCAGCCTGCTTGCGGAAGCTCATATTGGCTCCCTTCATAATGTCTGCTTCGCGCGCGTTGCCGGTGCCGATATGATGATTGCCGATCATTCTGCCGAACCACATCAGTTTGCCTACCCGATCTGCCGAGCCCCGCTCGAGAATGCCGTCATGATACACATAGTCCTTTCCGCCCAGCCCTCCGAGCCTATCATCCTCTATGTAATGCCGCTCTATCCGTTCAATCCAGTCGGAATGACCGATCGTGTCATCATCTGTAATGACGATAATATCTCCGGATGCCCGTCCAATCCCGGCATTCAGCGCTGCGATCGCTCCCGGCTTTTCGATCAAAACCAACGTAATGTTCAACGCGGTAAAACGATTCAAAAAAGCGAGCGTTTCCTCGTCGGATTGCCTCGCAATGACAACAATTTCATCCGGGACACGCCTCTGCCATCGAATGCCGTCCAAACATTCAACCAGAGTCGACACTCGTTTGTAAGTTGGAATGACAACGCTTATTTTCATGCGGGAACCACCTTTATTGTTACGTATTGTAACTACAACACCTTTACTTTATGATACATTTAGTATCATGTCAATACTCAAGTCCCTGTTGGTTAGAGCAACTCGACTGCATAGACAGGTTAAAACCAATCCACTGCACAGCCGAATGTTCTTACGATCGCCATTGCTCGCGGACTCCCTGAACGAATTGTCTAAGGTGGGAGTCCGCTCACAAAAGCGAACGCTATCGCTTCTCCAGAATCATTCGCCTGTTCCGTTCCGGTGTAACCTTGCTTGTATAAAACTCAAAAGTATTATAGGGCAGTAATTTGAAGCGCTCCGTTCACCAGCTCGATTTTGCAGCGGGCTCCGGTTGATTTGTCGGTTAGAATAAATGAATCTGCGCTTTCGATCGGCTGCTTGGCATAGGGATGATAATGTGGGGAGTATGCGCCGTTAGCATCATAGCAGACCATGACAGCTGCGATATAAGTCGGCTGCGTCGCCGACAGCTCGAAGAAGCTCGCTCCGCCCGCGCTGGCTGCAGGCGCCTTGTATTCTCTGCATGCGATTCGCGTCCACTGGTTTGGCGTAACGGCGAATGTCTCGTCGTATAAATATTGTCCGCCCGCGAAGTCAATCCGGCTGCGGAAACGGGAAGCAGACGAACAAATATAGTATTCAAAGCCGATGCTTCTTGTCGTATCTATTGCGGAAGATTGCGACGAAAGAAACGGCAATTGCACATATGCGGTATTGACGCCGTCCGGCGTTACTTTCAAAATGCCGCCGATTGTGTTGCCAATAAATCGTTTCATCTCGTCGCTTGGCTGCACCGGCAGCGCAGACAGATCGGTCAATATCGTCCCTTTCCCGGAAATAAAACTCCAGTTGCTCAGCTGCTCCTGGTTTTTCAGCAGATTGCCGTGGCTCATCGCATGGTAAACCTTCGTGCGAAGGGACTCGCCGACGGCCAGCGGAGTTGTCAGAGCAAGGGATGTCTGAATGTTTTTCGACTTGATCTTCGTATCTCTCGGGTTTAATCCGGTAAGCACAACATCCGATTCAATATATTCGATATAGGTCGCGCCAAGCGCGCCGGGAGCTCCCGACCGGAAAGCCGCGCCTTCGATATCGTCAAAAGTGGAATTGTTTACCCTGCCAAGCACGATCGCATATTTCTGTTTTTCGTTCGGGGGCTTTATATCGTCTGGAAGCGCGTATTGCCACGCCTCTGTGGAGGAATAAGCGGCAGGAGACCACGACATTGCAAATCCGGAAAAAAATAAGCCTGTCGACCATGAGTTTGGCAGCAGCTTGATAACGGCTTCGCCGGTCGATTCGGCACGAACCGTCTCCATCATTCCGGTCATCCCGTTTACTTGATTATTGGCATCATAGTCGCTGGCGTCTTTGACCTGATAGAAGCTGTAAGGAGAGAAGCCCATATGCACGCGCTTCATCGAACCAGAGAAGCCGCCGTAATGATTGGCATAAAGCATGACGCCGAACATAAGGCCGCAGAAGGCGCCAGCGATCGTTCCTCCTTGGAAGTAGTAATCCTCGCTGTTCATCCGGCAATAGACGCCGATCAATCCTCTCCAATTGCAATCATAGGAGGTAATATGTCCGTCTGTGCTGTTCAGCAGCAAGCCAACCTTTACGCGGTCCGTACGAATATTGCGAAAGATAGGCCTAGCTCCGCTTTCAATTGCGATAGCGGCCGTTCCGGCGGCGAACATCGCATATAAATCTTGATCAAACAAACTTTTATCAATCCATTTGGACAAATATTGCGAGCTGTATTCTACTCTGCCTTGAATTGCAAAATTTTCGAAAACGGCATCAATTCCCGCGTTATCGATAAGAATGCAAGGCAACAGATCCGTTGCCGTATCAATCGGGTCCCAGACGAGCACGGCCCCATCCTGTTGATCGTCAACATAAGTTGCCGCCCCGTACATCCCCCGCGAGTTGTTGACAATCGACCGCCGAATTCGATAAGCGCCCGGCGGGATAAATATGCGGTACTTCTTATTGCAGACGTCCATTGCCGCTTGAAAAGCTGCCGTATCGTCCGTATTGCCGTCGCCTTTAGCTCCGAACCAATGCGGGTAGATATCGCCAACGAGCGGAAAGCCGCCAATCCATCCGCCTGCGGACACATCGAATATCCAATCGAAAATGCCGGCGTCGATCGTGCAATTAACCGTGATCGTGACGCCAGATGCCGGCTTGAGACGGGCATTGCGCGCAAATACGAGCCGCTTTGCGCTAGATATCGTAATATTTTTTTCGATTAAATATACGCCTTTCGGAATATAAATCGTGTCCGATTCATCGCTGACAGCGCTTAACAATGCGGCATAGCTGCCGGCCGTGCCGTTCGGATTCGCCCCCTTCCAGCGAATATTGATGCCCCGCCAGCCAAATTCCGTATCCAGCGTCTGAAAGTTTTCATTTTGCTCCTCTTTCTTCACCACATCGGACGATGACCAGCTGTGCATTTTCATATTTTTCGTTTTGTTCGTGGACATCACATTCCTCCTTACATCAGGATCTTTAAGCGGAGCTTAAAGTCACTCCTTTTCTCAAAGTCACTCCTTGTTACAAAGTCACACCTCTCTTACTTATATAAGTATAGTAATGATTAGAACAAAGAGTGCTGGTTGCTTGTACTGATAAACGGGCATCAGCGCAATATTAATCGCGACAAATAGGGGTGTTCCTCCTGTCATCAATTGATGACGCGGACACCCCTTGACTGTATCGCCGGCGCGATATTTCTGCTATTTGCTTGAGCCGTAATATTTAACGTAGTCGACATCTTTGCGGGGCATTTGATTGAATACGGCGCCAATAATGTTGGCCTGCACATAATCGAGTTTTTCTTTCGTTTTACGCACATAAGCCTTCTTTACCTTGCCTGCATGAATGACAAGAATGACCCCATCGCACAACGAACTGATAATAAGACTGTCCGTTACGGCAAGAACCGGCGGCGCATCGAACAGGATCATATCGTATTCGTCCTTTACCGACTCCAGATACGATTTCATCTTTTGCGAACCGAGCATTTCCGCTGGATGCGGCGGCGTAGGTCCGGCCGTTATGACATCCAGCTTGCCGATGTAGCTTTCTTTAACAGCCTCCGCAGCGCTGCATTGACCGGACAAAAGGTTCGACAGGCCCGTGCGGTTCGTCATCGAAAAGATTTTATGCAAGCTTGGCTTCCTCAAATCCGCATCAATGAGCAACACCCGCTTGCCTTCCTGCGCATAAGCCACTGCCAAATTGCTGATTACCGTCGATTTGCCTTCCCCTGATTGCGCGGATGCCGCCATCAATACTTTGATCGGCTTATCGACCGATGAGAAAATAACGTTCGTGCGAAGCGTTCGATACGCTTCCGAGACCGGAGAATCCGGATTGTTCGAGACGACTAGACGATTCTCATTGGTTGATCGACGCATATCTTGCTTCACCCGCCTCTTGTTTAAAGATAGCTTTCGCCTGATCCGCTCCGCGCATATCCGCTTTGCCCATTTTCCCCATTGCAGCCAGCAGCGGAATGCCCGGAAGATCTTTCAAATCTTCTTCCGTTTTAATCGTATCGTCCATTAATTGAAGCAGGATAACCAATCCGATTCCGAGCATTAACGAAATAATAAAGGCCACGACAATGCTCATAACGATGTTGGTGTTAATCGGGACTTGCGGAACCGAGCCGTCCGTCTTCGCTTCATTAAGTATAGTGACGTTATCGACCTTCATAATCGACGGAATTTGCTGTTTGAACACGTTGGCGATCGCATTGACGGTATGAGCGGCATCCTCATAGCTTGTGCTCTCGTATTTCAGATACATAACTTGCGAGTCATTAATCGAATATACGGAAAGCTTCTGGGACATGTCGTATGCTGAGTCCTTTAGCTGCGGATATTGATCATCCACCTTATCCAATACTGCGGAGGACTTAATGATATCCATATAGGAATCGATCAGCATCAAGCTCGTTTGCAGCTCACCGACATCCGGAGACACCGATTGGCCTTGAGCAGCCGCAGATGACGTATTTACGATAAGCTTAGCGGAAGCCTCATAGATCGGAGTCGTATAATACTTGCTTTTAACCCCTGCCGCGGCGCATGCCGCAATGACAATCAGCATAATAAGCCACCATTTGCGGCGAACCATTCTCAAGTAAGGCAACAGCTCCACTTTCGCACCTCCATATTTGATTTATAGCTTAATGCAACGCTCGGCAACTTCGGACCAGCTGTCATACAGTTCCACCGTTTGGCCGAACTCGTCGTCCGGTCCGGTTTGCACAATAATGATTTCCAGCTCTGATGCAGCCCGAATGCTGTGCAGCGTTTTCGTTGGAATATGCAGCACATTGCCTGCTTTTACCCGCATATAATTGCCGTTCTGCACAAAATCGCCTTCACCCTTCACGATCGTCCAAACTTCCTCTCGGTTGACATGCAGCCGATAGCTGAAGTTGCGCCCTTCTCTAATGAGCGCTCTTCTCGTAACGACAGCATGGCCGTCCGCATACGATTGGGCATCCAAAATTCGCTGCCAGCCCCATTGCCGTTCTTCAAACATCGGCCGTTGATTATAGGGGATAAAATGCTTGATTCGCGGGCTCGCGCTTTTATCCGTGACGAGGATGCCGTCGGGGCTCGCTGCGACAACAACATTCGATACGCCAATGATCGATACCGGAATGTCCAGCTCATTGACTAGATGCGTATTTACGCTGTCCTCGCTTATCACGCCCTTGCCCAGCTGCGTGCTCGTCATTTCCTCCGTTAACGTATTCCATGTTCCCAGGTCCTTCCAGCAGCCGTCATAAGGCAGCATAATGACGTTGCTTGCACGCTCGACAACCTCATAATCGAAGCTGATTTGCGGCAGCTGCTCATATTGCTCCGCTAACGATATGTAGTCAAACGGCAAATCGCGCGCTTCTATCAACCGTTTCATATACCGCAGCCTGAAACCAAATACTCCGCAATTCCAGAGCGCGCCTTGGCTAAGCAATTGCTGCGCGTCTGCTTCATCGGGCTTCTCTACAAACGAGCTCACTGCACGATAACGATTAAGATAGTCCCGTTCCAGCGTATCTGGCACGATATAACCGTACTTGGAGGACGGATACGTCGGCATTGCTCCGATCAGAGCAAGATCCGCTCCAGAATGACTTAAAGCGACCTCCAGCTCTTTCACCTTGTCAAAAAAATGGCTTTCGACAAAAGGATCAACCGGCAGAATCGCGACAACCTCGTCAAGGTCTGCTCCAGTCATGCTGTACAAGTAGGCTGATGCCAACGCTATGGCTGCAAAGGTGTCTCGGCGCTGCGGTTCAATAATTAACGGAATCTCGCTGCCCAGCTGGCTGCGCATAATCTCGGCCTGGCTTTCTCCAGTAGCAATATAACTCGACATCGCTAAACCGCTTCGCTTCAATTGATTCCACACCCGCTGCACCATCGATTCCAGCTGCAGGCCGTCATTTTCCAGCACCTTCAAAAATTGCTTCGACCTCGAGTCGTTTGACAGCGGCCATAGCCGCTTTCCCGAACCTCCGGACAGCAGAACCAGCTTCATCCCGCTTGCTCCCTTCTAATACGCGTCTTTCGTTCTGAACATAATCAGGACGGTTACCAGCACCAGCTTTAAATCGAAAAGCAAGCTGCGGCGTTCTATGTAGGCAAGATCCAAATCAACCATTTGCTTAAAACTTAAACTGCTTCTTCCGTTCACTTGCCACAATCCGGTGCAGCCGGGCATTACGCGCAATCTGAGTTTGTCGTAACTGCTGTATTCCGATACCTCGCTCGGCAAAGCCGGCCTTGGACCGACAAGGGACATATTTCCGACGACGACATTCCATAGCTGGGGCAATTCGTCGATGCTCGTCTTGCGGATGAATTTTCCTACTTTCGTTATTCGCGGATCATTTTTTATTTTGAACATCGCGCCTTCAACCTCGTTCTGCGCCTTTAGACCTTCCAGCAATTGCTCTGCGTCGGATACCATTGAACGGAATTTGTACATGTGAAACGGCGTCCCGTTTCGTCCGACGCGTACTTGCCGGAACAATATTTTGCCGCGAGGGTCCTCAACCTTAATAAGTATAACTACGACTAGCAGCAAAGGCGTAAGCAGCAACAACCCTAATGATGCGCCGACGAGATCAAAGGCTCTCTTCGCCTTAAGATAAAATTGCAAGGACACTGTTTTTTCATAGTCGGCGTATAGCGCCCCGTGACGATACACGGTTTCCAGATCGCTTCTATTACGCGAAGCTTGCGGCATCTTCTTCACCTCAAATTAAAATAATAGACATAAGTTCGCGCGTCTGATCCGGCCGATTGATACAAACTGTATCTGTCTTCCTCCTTACTTTAAGATACAAATTGTATCATGTCAATCGGTTTTTGCTACGGCACTTTACGAAACGCAAACAATCCTCGCGCTGCGGTTGCCCGCTTCACGAGGATTGTTTAGACATTGCCTTATATGAACGATGTCGAAGCTCTATGTGAAAAACAAATGAATCTCGCGATCCGCGCTTTCAAGCGAGTCGGAGCCATGCACAATGTTGCTTTCCACGCTTAGCGCAAAATCGCCGCGGATCGTTCCGGGCTCGGCATCTGCAGGATTCGTCTTGCCGATCAGCGAGCGCGCGTTTTTGACGGCGCCGTCGCCTTCCCATACCATAGCGAACGATGGACCGGAAGTAATAAAAGAAACAAGTTCTCCAAAGAATGGCCGTTCCGCATGTTCGGCATAATGCGTTTTCGCAAGTTCCTGATCGATCGTTATCAGCTTGGCCTGCTCCAGCTTAAAGCCTTTGCTCTCAAAGCGCGCAACAATGTTGCCGACCAAGCCGCGTTTCACGCCATCCGGTTTCACTAACACAAAAGTACGTTCCATTCTTTTTTTACCTCCTAAAAGTTTTGCGAAGCAAAACTTGCTTCGTAAGCATAAGCTTAGTTTTGCGAAGCAAAACTTGCTTCGTAAAGCAAAGGCGAAGCAAAACTTGCTTCGTATGATAGAACTTATTTGCTTCTCAACAGCGGTTTGTTCGGCAGGTAGTGAAGCGACTTAATATGTCGAATCGTCCGGGTTTTCGCACGCATGACCATGGAATGCGTCTCCGCCCGATGATCCGGCAAATAGCGGACGCCACCCAAAAACTCTCCAGGCGTAACGCCAGTTGCGGCAAAAATAACGTCATCCGTGCCGACCATATCGTCTACGTACAAAATTTTGCTCGGATCGGATATGCCCATCGACAAGCAGCGTTCAAACTGCTCATCGTTTTCCGGCAGCAGCCGGCCTTGAATTTCTCCGCCAAGGCATTTAAGAGCAGCCGCAGCAAGCACGCCTTCCGGAGCGCCGCCAGATCCGACATACAGATCGATGCCTGCTTCAGGAAAAGCAGGCGCCATCGCTCCCGCAACATCGCCGTCAGACAAAAATTTAATGCGCACTCCAGCTGTGCGAAGCTCGCTAATCGTCTCTGCATGCCGCTCGCGATCCAATATCATAACCGTTAGATCGAATACGGGCTTATCCAGCGCCAATGCCGCTTTTTCCAGCGTAGTTCGGATCGGATCTCTCAATGACAGCTTGCCCGCAAGCTCCGGGCCAACAGCCAGTTTTTCCATATACATATCCGGCGCATGCAGAAGCTGTCCCTTCGGCGCTACTGCAAGGACGGCCATCGCATTGTTTAATCCTTTGGCAACGATCTCCGTACCTTCCAATGGATCAACTGCAACGTCAACCTCCGGACCGGACATGCTGCCAACTTCTTCGCCAATATAAAGCATTGGCGCTTCATCCATCTCGCCTTCCCCAATGACAACGGTTCCACGAATCGATACGGTATCGAACATGCGGCGCATCGCTTCTGTTGCCGCTTCGTCCGCGTTGTTCTTATCGCCGCGACCCATCCAAGGAGATGCCGCTAAAGCCGCAAGTTCGGTAACTCGAGTAAGCTCCAAAGACAATTCGCGTTCCAACATCTGCTTCCCCTTCTCTCCATACCTATTTCCAATTATTAGCCTTCTTAACCGTCATTAACGCAAGCTGCTTCCTATTTCCGATTGCTTGTAGAGCATTTCGATAATGATACCCGCAGTTTCCTCAATTGCGCGGTTCGTCACGTCAATGACCGGGCAATGAAATGATTTCATCACATTTTCCGCATAAGCAAGCTCTTCAAGTATCCGTTCCTTGGACGCATATTGCGCCGAGGCCGGAAGCCCAAGCGCCAGCAGGCGCTCCGTACGGATATCGAGCAGATGCTCGGGCTGCATCGTAAGACCAATAATTAACCGGCCGGGCGCAGGCATTAGCTCTGCCGGCGGTTTCACTTCGGGCATAAGCGGCAGGTTCGCGGTCTTAATCCCTTTATGGGAAAGAAACACGCTTAGCGGCGTTTTTGACGTACGCGATACGCCAATTAACACAACTTGCGCCTGAATAAAACCTCGCGCGTCTTTGCCGTCGTCATACTTCACCGCGAACTCAATCGCATCCATCCGGCGGTAGTAATCGTCATCAATCGAATGCAGCAAACCCGGCTTCCGTTTCGGAAAGCTGCCGAACGTATCGACATAGGCTTGCATCATCGGGCCCATCACGTCCACCGCTCGTACGCCCCAGCGAAAAGCCTCTTCCTTCATAAGCTCGCGGAGCTCGGGCTGAACGAGCGTATAGCTGATGAATCCGCCCGTACGGGCTGCTTCCGCTACGACTTGAATGACTTCATCCTCTGTTTTCATATGGCCGTACCGTTTAATTTTCACATGATCCGAAGCAAATTGCCGCAGCGTTGCCTTGGCTACCGCTTCCGCCGTCTCCCCTACGGCGTCCGAGCACACATAGATGATCATTTCAGTCATAGCTCCTGTTCCCCCAGTTCCGCTGCTGTGGCGATGTCCGACAAAAGACGGATAATGTTCGATTTGGACACCCATCCGGTTACTTCAGCGCCAGAGCCTTGCTCGTCGTTTGGCACAATTACCGGCAAACAGTCGACCTGGTGAAGCGTCATCTTGCGAATGGCATCGGATACCGAGTCGTCAGGATGCAGCGACACGACGTTCGGGTATCGGGTCATCACAATGCTGACCGGCATTGCTGCCGCGCCGGCATTGCCAAGCGTCATCTTAAGCAAATCTTTAGGCGTTACAATTCCGACAAACCGCTTCTTCTCATTAATGACCAGAAGCGTATCTGCATTTTCCGTAAACAGCGTAATGACCGCATCGTTTACAGAAAGCGTTTCCGCAACGTTGACGGGTACGCCTTGAATTTCATGCACTTTCATATTATCGAAGCGCTTTCTAATTGCGGTGCTGTCCGTGCTGCGGTAGGCGTTGCCGATAAAATAGCCGACTTTAGGCTTCGCGTCCAGCAACCCGAGCATAACGAGCAGCGATAAATCCGAGCGCAGCGTAGGACGGCTCACGCCCAAATATTCAGCAAGCTGCTCACCAGTCACCGGAGCATGCTTCTTAACAAGCTCCAGCAGCTCCAGCTGTCGATTCGTAAGCTGAATCGCTATCCCCTCCCAACTTGTATATTACACACATTAATTCTATTAGTTCATCCTTTATCCGAATTTAATATAACATACATAAATATGATGTACAATATTTGTTGAATAAGATGTCATAAATATAATTTATCAATATTGATAGGCTATCTTATAGGAGCGTAAACGAGAAATAACGCTATGACGCAGCGTTATCTCCTTATAGAAGACAACTAGTAAATAGGGGCCATCCCAAAAGTCATCATAAATGACCGAGGGATGCCCCCTATTTATTAGTCAATTAGCGCTGCTTACACACAGCGCATCTGCACTTCCAGCCAACCGCCATGGTCCGCTTATTCCGTCAATTCGAGGAACAGCTGAATATCGGTATTCGTTAACGCAACAGCATCGCGCCAAAACTCCGGCTCATCCAGCCGAACGCCCAAATGCTTCTCGGCCAGTTCCTCAACCGTCATCGATCCGGTGTCGCGCAGCAGCTGCACATAACGCTCCGCGAACGCCGGCCCCTCTTGCTGCGCCCGCGCATAAATGCCTGCGCTGAACAAATAGCCGAACGTATAAGGGAAGTTATAGAAAGGCACATCGGTTAAATAGAAGTGCATTTTCGATGCCCAGAAATGCGGGTGAACCTCGCCGAGCGTTCCGCAATAGGCTTCACGCTGAGCAGCGACCATCAGCTCGTTCAGCTCCTCCACAGTTACCATGCCTTGTTTGCGTTTCTCGAAGAAGCGCGTTTCGAACAAAAACCTCGCATGGATATTCATATAGAACGCAACCGAGTTTTGAATTTTATTTTCGAGCAGACTCAGCTTTTCTTCCGGATCGGATGCCGCCTTCATCGCCGAGTCGGAAACGATCAACTCCGCGAAGGTGGAGGCCGTTTCTGCCACATTCATCGCATATTCTTGCGAGAAAGCCGGCAGATCTCCCATCACATGCTGATGATAAGCATGCCCGAGTTCATGCGCCAGCGTCGAGACATTATCGGCCGTCCCCGCGTACGTCATAAAAATCCGGGTTTGCCCGTCCTTCGGGAATGCCGTGCAGAAGCCTCCAGGTCGTTTGCCTGCCCGGTCTTCCGCTTCAATCCATCCGTCCTTAAACGCTATTTCCGTAAATTCGGCGAGAGCAGGGCTGAATTTATGGAATTGCTCTTTAATAAAAGCAGCGCCTTCATCGTAGCTGATCGTCTTCGTCGAAGAGCCGATCGGCGCGCTGACATCGTGCCAATCCAGCTTTTCTACGCCTAGCAGCTTCGCTTTCCGTTCCAGATAGCGCACCAACTCCGGCTTGCCTTCCTCGATCGCCGACCACATAGCGGCAAGCGTCGCCTCGCTCATTCGGTTGATTTGCAACGGCTCCTTTAATACAGAATGCCAGCCACGTTTTTCGTACAGCTTCAAACGAAAGCCGGCGATCCGGTTCAGCGTATCTGCGCATAAATCGGCCTGTTCGCCCCATACCCGTTCCCATTCGGCAAAAGCCGCTTGGCGAACGGAGCGCTTGCCGTCAGACAGACGATTGAACATCTGTCCTGCGGACAACGTTTTACCTTCGCCTTCGGCGCCAATATCGTTAAATTTCGCGTTCGAAACAATTAAATTATAAAGCTCCGCCCAGCCATGATAGCCGTCTACAGCCAAATCACCAGCCAGCGCCTCAAGCTCCGGAGACAACTTTTCTTTGGCAAGCTCCCGGCGCTCATTCAAGTTAAACGCCACTTTCGCCAGCTCTTCCGACTGAAGCCACTGCGCCCAATCGGCGTCCTCGACTTGTCGCAGCCCATTATCAAATCGGGTTAACGCTCCCGAATATTTGGCGAATGCCGTTTTCACCCGATCATTCAATCCGTTTGCCGCCGTATCCTTCATATTTTGTGCGGATAGACAGCCTACGAACGATTCCGATTGCCGCAGACGCAGCAGCAGCGATTGAATGAGTTCGACCGTTTTAACCAGTTGCTCCAAAGTCTTCTTGGATGCTTCTGGATCGGCAAGCCATTGATCCAATCGAGCGATATCATTTTCGATGCCTTTCAGCTCCGCCGCAAAGCTTGCCGAGCTCGAACCTCCCTCGTAAAAAACGTCCAAATCCCATACCAGCGGATAGTTGGTGTCAGTCATATCACTATTCTCCTTTCCCATGTGCAGCTTCGAGATCCGGCTGCGTCACTCTTAAGTATACTGTTCTGCAATCATCGAATACAAAAAAACACCGCCTCAAAAGATTTGCGTTCCATTTGCGCAATCTCTATCAGCGGTGTATAACTTAATTATATCCTTACTTGGAGGTATTCCACCATGTCCAGACCGTTGCAAATTTCACCGGACACCGCAATCAAGCTTTCGAAGCAGCTTGGCGTGCCGATTGAACATCTCATGCATATGCCGCGACACATCCTGCTGCAAAAACTTGCCGAGCTGGCCAAATCAGAGGCTGAAGCAGGCGGAACCGGGAATGACGATAAACCGGAGCAATCGCAATCATGATTCCTTTCGAAAACAGTTGGCCGTATGACATCGTCATGAACGATTTATACGTTCAAAGCTGTCCGTTTTGCGCCAGCGACAATGTGCTCATCCCGCTTCGAGTGAAAGAAATTCCCGATATTCAGCACGGCAAGAAAAAGCTGCTCGTTTTTCCATGCTGCCACAATAAAGTGACAATTGTCGATATGGACAACGACTATATGCTGGCCGACGAGCCTCTGCGCAATCGAAAACAAGGCTGATCGGACAAGCTCAAATGCTAGTTCGCCGCAGTACGACCGGCTTCGGCCGGTTCGTTGCTGTCGTCCAGCCCCATGCGTTCAGCAGCCATCTCTTCGCGAATTGCCTGCCATTGCTCACGGCTAGCACGAATCATCGCCGCATCCATAATGCGTTTATCGTTCACGATACGGGAGAACCATTTTACCGCTTCATTACGCTCGCCAATCCGATTGTTCAGTTCGCCGAGCATGTACATAAGACGAACATTGTTTAAATCCTCGCCTTCCGTTTCATAAACCTTTATATAAGAGTTAAGCGCAAACCGAAGAAAACGCTTCTCTTCCTCCTGATTGCCCTCATAACGATACAACCATGCAATATGATGCAAGATGCCGGCCACAACGCGATCCTTCTCGCCTGTAACCTGGGCAGTCAGCAGCGCAAGCTTATAACAAGCCAGAGCTTGAGGCAATTCGCGCTCTCCGCCGTAGTCGCGCGTCGTCCACTTTACTCCCACTTTATCGAAGTAAAGCTTCTTCTGATTTTCCGTCAAGCGCTGCATCCCGTTCTCCGTAGAAGCAAAGCCGCAAGCCGGGCATACGCGCACGACATAGTAGTCGGGATTCACGCCATTTTTGTAATGCCCGCAAAAATCGGTGTCAGTTGATATCGCTTTTTTGAAGCTTGGCCTCACTCGAGAAGTTGAAAACGGCATTTCACAACAGATGCAATTCACATTTGTCTGATAGAGCGGCTCCATACGGTTCACGTCTCCTATTCTGTGCGATGTTCTACCTAAATATATCGACATACACGGCTTCATTATGTAGGTACTTTGGATGACTTTCCAGCACAAAATGTAGAACCTTAGTCCAATCAACCTCTCCATACCGCTGTCTCATAGTAAAAAAAAGCCCGCATCGTTGCCAATGCGGGACGTATCAACTGTATATCCGGTTAGCTTTCGTAATCCTCTTCACCCGGCGCCGTTAGAGACTCACGAATTACATAAACAAATGCACAAACTAAAATGCCGGCTATTACACTCATCATCATACCGATCCCTCCGCGTCCTAGAGAGGATATGCAACGATTAAGCTGCTTCTGACTCCATTGTACCATAGAGATCACCCCAAAATGCAAGCGTTTTCTTCAAGAATATTCAAACAATTTTACTATGCCCGTCAAAAAGAAAGGGATGGATGTCCTAACGGTGACATATATGTAAAAGACAAGCTAAGCGTATGCTTTCGAAGCAAAACTTTTTAGGAGGACTCTTTATGCTGCGCGTCCTTGCGCATCCCGCTTCCGTCACCGGCCTTGGGGCATTGCTTATTGTGCTGCTTATGGCTTGCTTCCCGCATCAAACGCTGGAGTCGTCGCTGCGCGGACTTTCGATCTGGTGGCAGGTGCTTTTCCCAGCGCTTTTCCCCTTTTTCGTAATATCCGAGCTAATGCTTGGTTTTGGCATCGTTCACTTTTTCGGTAAACTGCTTGATCCCTTTATGCGCCCGATGTTTCGGCTTCCCGGCATTGGCAGCTTTGTTGTTGCGATGGGTTATGTGTCCGGGTATCCGGTCGGAGCCAAACTGACTGCTCAATTATGGGAGCAGCGGCTCGTTAATCGGGCCGAGGGCGAACGATTAGTTGCATTTACAACGACGTCGGACCCGATTTTTTTAATCGGCGCCGTCTCAGTAGGCTTTTTCCACAACGCAGCCATTGCCCCTCTCCTTGCAGCGGCTCATTATGGGGGCGCTTTTGTAATTGGTCTGCTTATGCGTTTCCATGATCGGCATGCGCCCCTAAGCGAACCCGTTCGACCGTTAAGCAATCCAACCCGAAATCGGTTATCCGTCGCGTTAAAAGCCATGCACGATGCAAGGCTTTTGGACGGCCGTGAGCTGGGTCGGCTGCTGCAAGACGCAATTCAATCAGCGCTCCGGCTAATGCTCGTTATTGGCGGCCTTGTCGTTTTTTTCTCTGTCGTGATCGAAATGCTGAACCGGATCGGCATTGTTGAAGGTTTGTCCGATGTGCTCCGCCTCTTGTTTCAATGGTTTGGATTGCCGGCGGGGCTTACAGATGCCATCATTTTCGGATTGTTTGAAGTAACGCTGGGGGCCAAAGCTGCCGGAAATGCAGACGCTCATCTTATGCATCAAGCCGCTATCGCCGCGTGGGTGCTTTCTTGGGGAGGTTTGTCTGTGCATGCGCAAGTGGTCAGCCTGATCAGCCGCACCGACATGCGCTATGCCCCGCTGCTGTTCGCCCGCTTCGCGCATGGGCTTATCGCAATCGCACTTGTCTATTTGCTGTGGGGCTGGTTGGCGCCGTAACAACATTTGCTCTTCCTCATTGTATTTGTCTCCACATTCCGATATCATCGTACATATACGTTTGTTTCGGAAGGGGTATTTTTTGTTGAAATACGCGGTTATCGACCGAGGAGATACATTATCACAATCATTAGCTGAGCAGTTTCATCAGCTGGCGGCCGAAAGAGGCTTTGAACGTGAGGATGCGGAGCCGGACATTGTTATTTCTATCGGCGGCGACGGCACGATGCTGCAGGCCTTTCACAATTATGTTCACCGCGTGTCGAAAGTCGCTTTTGTCGGTATTCATACCGGCCATTTAGGATTTTACGCCGATTGGAAGGTTAACGAGCTGGAAGAGCTCGTTTCAATGATGGCGGCTTCAGAGCCGATTATTGTCCGTTATCCGTTAGCCGAAATCGAGGTTGAAACGCCAACCGAGAAACTGCAATACTATGCCCTAAATGAATTTACGCTAAAAGGTGCGGACGCGACGCTGGTCGTTCAAATGAACGTTAACGACGAACCGTTCGAAATGTTCCGCGGCGACGGCATCGTAATTTCGACGCCGTCGGGAAGCACCGCCTACAACAAAAGCGTCGGCGGCTCCATCGTTCATCCAAGCATCGAATCGCTCCAGATCGCTGAGATCGCATCGATCAACAATCGCGTTTATCGAACGCTTGGATCGTCGTTTCTGCTGCCTCGCCATCACCACTGTGACATTATTTCCAAGAAAGAGCAGCGGCTTGTGCTCGCTATCGATCATGTCAGCATTCAGCGCAGCGACATTAAATCGATCCGGTGCAGCGTCAGCCCACACAAAGTTAATTTTGCCAGGTACCGGCCGTTTCCGTTCTGGAACCGCGTCCGAGACGCATTTATCGACATGTAAGCCGATTGAAGTGCAAAATCAAAGGCGGCCAGGAGCAACCTACTCCTGACCGCCTTTGATTTTAAGTCCGTTCACGCTCTTTCGGCGTATTGTTCGATTGTGTTTGTTGTTGCTGCTGTTGCCGGGGCTTCTCTGAAGCAGCTGCAACATCTTTGCCGGAGAACGGCTTTACCGGCCGTTTGTTCCGGTCGCCGCCGCCAGGACGGAAGCTGCGACGATTGTGCTCGCTGCGCGGGCCGCGAGCTTGCTGCGGCTGATTGCCGCCGGAAGCCGATGCCGGCTGCCCTTCGCGATCACGATCACGATCACGTTCGCGTTCACGGTCACGGTCACGAGCACCTTTGGAAACATGCGGTTTGGACGGGGCAGCGGCAGCTGTAGCGGTAGCCGCCTCTGCTACGCCAGCGGCGATTGCCGAAATGAGCGATTCCTCGCCCTCCGGCAGCTTATCGTCCAAATCCTGCAGCAATTCCTCATCTTCGCGTTCTTCCTCTTCAGGAGAACGTTTGACGCTGCCTGTCTTCTCCAGAACGAAATAAGCGCATCCGAAATTGCAATATTCGTTAATGTAATCCGTCAAGCTTGAGAAGGCGCTCTCCTTCGTCGCTTTCATATGGTTATCGCGGAAAAAGCCCTTCAACCGCAATTGGCTATAACCCCAATCGCCAATAATATAATCGTACCGTTCCAGCACTTCGCTGTAACGATCGCGAAACGCTTCCATATTCCAGCCGCCCCTGTTCTCATGCAGCAGCTCATAAATTTTACCGTCGATTTGAATCAACGACTCTCCCCCATCTCTCGGAGCATCTTTTAGTTATACGCCAGAAAGCTCGCGCGCCTGCGCCGCTTCCGCGGAATCCGTCTGTTCATGCGCATGATAGGAGCTTCTAACGAGAGGACCGGATTCAACGTGGCGGAAGCCGCGCTTCAATCCCTCTTCTTTAAGCTTCGCAAATTCATCCGGATGCACATAACGTTCAATCCGCATATGATTCGGCGTCGGCTGCAAGTACTGACCCAGCGTCAAAATATTGCAATCCACCGCGCGCAAATCATCCATCGCCTGCAATACTTCCTCAAAAGTCTCGCCAACGCCGAGCATAATGCTGGATTTGGTCGGAATTTTCGGATTCATTTCTTTTGCGCGTTTGAGCAACTCCAGAGACCGCTTATATTTGGCGCGAGCGCGGACCCGATCGGACAATCGCTCAACAGTCTCAATATTATGATTCAAAATATCCGGCTTTGCATCCATAACGACCTGCAAAGCGTCTCGATTGCCAAGGAAATCCGGAATCAACACCTCTACGCGGCAAAAAGGCATCCGTTCGCGAATCGCTTTGATCGAGCCGGCGAAGATCGAAGCGCCGCCGTCGCCCAGATCGTCACGAGCAACCGAAGTTATTACGCAGTGGCGCAGCCCCATTTGCTCCGCCGCCTCTGCAACGCGCTCGGGCTCTTGCAGATCAAGCTCTGTCGGCAAGCCGGTTTTAACGGCGCAGAACCGGCAAGCGCGCGTACATATATCGCCCAAAATCATAAATGTAGCCGTGCGGTTCGACCAGCACTCGTAAATATTCGGACAACGCGCTTCCTCGCATACGGTATGCAGCGTCTTCGTGCGCATCATATCTTTTATTTCGGAAAAGTTGCCGTCTGTCGATAGCTTTATTCGAAGCCAATCCGGCTTTGGAAGTTTTTCTTGCTGTTTTTTGCTCATATGCATATCCTTCTTTCTCCCTGCCGCACGCAACAGGATCTATGTCATCGATTCATAAGGGCAATAACACTATAAGCTCTGCATCAAACAGGCTCCAAAAGCTCTTCGTTTATTATAACATGTTTCGGATAAAAACCAATGATTTGCAAAACATAACGATTATGCGATAGAGCCAGCGAAAGGGTGGAACGATTGAAACAGACCATTTCTATTGCCGCAGCGGTCATCGCCGCTTCCATTACCTTGACAACGAGTCATCAGACTTATGCGCAGCAGCAGACAGAGCTGCCTAAAAGCACAAGCAAGCCGGCGGCGGCTGCAAATTCGGAAATGGATGCGGACAAAATTTTGGGACTGCGGCAGCAATTGTACGACAGGCTAAGCATCGTAACAGACATTCCATGGTACCGGATTGCCGCAATCGACCAATACGAGCGGACGCTAAGCAAGGCTCGCCCGAAAGCACGGCCGCAGCTCGGCGAATTAAGCGGCATTTTTATTGAGGAAGAACTGTGGGCAGGGCCGCTAAACCCGGATTCAAGCGATACGGCACCCGCTTCGATCCAATGGTTTAACGGTGTTGGAAGAGATGGGAACGGGGATGGCGTGGCGGAGCGGACGAACGATTTCGATTTGCTCTATTCGGTAGTCGGAAGAATGCTGCAAAACGGCGGATCAACGGAAGACGACTTTTCAATCGGTTTATGGGAATATTACCATAACAGCCGGTCGGTCCAGCGCATCCAGCAATTTGCCCGCATTTATGAAAATTTCGGAAGTCTGGACTTGTTCGAGCATGCTTTTCCCGTTCCAGTGGGCAGCAACTATTCGTACAGAAGCACATGGGGAAACGCTCGAGGCTGGGGCGGGCGCCGGAGCCATGAAGGCACCGATATTTTTGCGAATCATGGCGTTCCGGTCAGAAGCACCTCCTACGGCGTTATTGAAGTGAAGGGCTGGAATCCTTATGGTGGCTGGCGAATCGGCATCCGGGACTTGAACAATTATTACCACTATTACGCTCATCTGTCGGGCTTCGACAAAACGATGGAGGTAGGCACGCTGGTCAAGCCGGGGCAAGTGATTGGCTGGGTCGGCAGCTCCGGCTACGGCAAGCCGGGCACGCAAGGCAAATTTCCGCCGCATTTGCATTATGGCGTTTATCGTGATCGCGGGCTTATCGAGTGGTCCTTCGATCCATACCCGCTGTTGAAAAAATGGGAAAACGACGAACGCCGGCGGCTGCGCGCCAAACGGTAACAAGCTAAAAATAGGCTGTCCCAGTTGTCGGGATAGCCTATTTTTGTCCTGCCAAACAAGGCTGACAACAGCCTTGTTCAGGCAACTCCCCCGCGCGCCGGCTCGCCCAGCGCCGCATGCTGCTCCCGCGCGCTATTCTCCGCCCGTCGCATTGTCGCCCCCATTGCCGCCGTTGGAAGCGCCGGCGTTCGAGGCAGAGTCGTTGCCGGCAGCGTTCTGATCCGGCAACGGCGACACTTCCGAATCGAGATGCTCTTCGATCATTTTGCCGTCGGAAGGCTTCGTCACTCCTCCGCCCTCTGTCAGAGGAACGGATATATTCGGCGCGTCGGCAGCGGATTCTCCGACAGGATTGCCCTTGTTGTCGTAATAGTACATCGGAACGTCGCCCACAACGAGCAAATACGAAATCGGAATTTCCGTTTCGACGAGCTGCGGCTCCGTTTCGAACGGCACGATAATAGCCACCTCGGTAACTATGCGTATATACACTTCAATCAAGATCATATTGATACCCGCATTTTTTTGCCGCGTGTTCAGATCGACTTTAACAGCGCCAACCGGCTCAAACTTAACCGGCACCCGGGGGCCGTAGGAGGAAATAATCGCGCTGCCGAGCGCATTCCCGATCGGGATATGCTCGGGAATTTCCTTCAGCTCCGACAAGGTTTCCTGTACGGTATTAATCGTCTGCGATCGAATTTTTGTATGCTCCGCATAGTTCAGCATGAAGCCGGATACTTTGCCTGCGCTGTTCATTTTCCAATCAATCAGCTTCTCGAAATCGGAGTTGGTTACAACCTCCTCCGTCGTCGCCTTATTAATCGCTTGCGTCGCCACCTGCTTAATGCGCAGCTCCGCCACCTTCATAAGGGGCGGCCGCAAATGCTTCTCGATATAAATAAACGATTGAATGGATGCAAGCATCAGAACGAGCAGCGTTACGAGCACCCATGTGCGAAGCTTTCGGCGACGGCGCGGCGGCGGCTGCTTTACGCCCCAGCCTCCCGTCCCTCCCGCCTTCGCTGCCGAACTACGGGACGGACGCGGCTTGGACGGACGCAGCCCTCCCAAAAGCGGCCTCGCGCCGCCTCCGTTTGAAGCAGCGGATCGCACCTTCGGGCGGGGCTGCCATTTTCCGCCCCAAGACTTGCTGCTGCTGCCCCAGCCTTTGCCGGCGCCCCATCGTTTTGCTGCACCGTTTGTTTTGTTGCCGCCGATAACCGTCTTGCTTCCCCAGCTTACCGTCTTCACCCGCTTGAACGAATGATTCGTCCACAATGAAGATCTGCCCCCCCCGAGCCATCTATGCAGCCAGCTTCTTCTTCCCCATCTCGCCAATGCTTCCGCCTCCTTGCCAAGCGGCTTTGCGGTTGTCCCGCTTCTTCTCACTCATGCTTATGCGCCGTTTGGACAAAAAAGAAGGAGGCAGCAA
This sequence comes from Paenibacillus sp. NEAU-GSW1, assembly GCF_009737085.1. Classification (GTDB taxonomy): domain Bacteria; phylum Bacillota; class Bacilli; order Paenibacillales; family Paenibacillaceae; genus Pristimantibacillus. The sequence continues at coordinate 16,200 of NZ_WOVL01000028.1, read as the reverse complement.
CGTCAATCGTTGCTGCCTCCTATCTCTGTCTGGCCATCACACCACATGTCACCTGCCAGCCGTAACGCGTGTCAGGTCCAATAATTATCGTGCACAGCCGCTGCCTCAGCCTCAAGCTCCGGGAAGGGTCCGATTACCTCGATCGGCTTCTGTCCTTTTGCAAAAATATCGCGGCACGGCAAATTAAAGGTCGGGTTTTGCTCGTGGCTGCCCGTGAGTTTCAACAGCGCTTCCTCCGTTGCCGCATAGACGACACGTCCGACATTGCCCCAATAAATAGCTCCCGAACACATTGCGCACGGCTCAAACGTCGTATAGAGCGTGCAGTTCCACAAATAATCGTGCTCGAACCGCTGCGACGCTCTTTCCATCAACGCCGTTTCAGCATGTCCCGTACAACGATGCTCCGTAATTTCGACGTTCTCTTGCTCCAGCAGTATTTCCCCGTCCGGTCCGACCAGAATCGCTCCAAAAGGCGTATTGCCGTTAGCGCGGGAGCTCTTCGACACTTCAATACTGCGCTTTAAATAGTGCTCGTGGCTGTTCATCCGTTCATCCCCCTTTTAGAAAGCAAGCGTCCAGCTGTTCCTACCATCATAAATTCGAGCGGAAAACGCCGTCAACAAAGCCGGCGGCAAGTTTGTTCGAACCGACAAATCGGCTCATGATCATTGTTAGCTGCGCACAGCAAAGTAGCCGCATTCCCACAAATCGGTTACTATTAGAGAATAACCGGCTTGCCATACGAGCCCGACGAACGGAGTTGACCGCGATTGTTTACGTATACAGAAAAGCTGTACATGCTCAAGCTTTTGAAACGGCAAAAGCTTCGCTCCTGGTTTGGCTTGAAAAAGGTTCCGCCGGAGCATCATAAGCTTGTCGAGAAGCTCGAGCAAATGGTGCGGAATGAGCAAGTGAATCGGGAGCATCTATAAGTCATTGGAGGATTTTCAGCCATGTTAAGTTTTGAACAAAAGCTGGCCGTTATCGAATCGTTTACGGAGCTGCAGCGAAACGACGTTTCTCTCGGCCGCGTCAATTTCCAGTTCGAGGACAGCTTGTACGATCGTAAAAATGTCGTCTACCATCTCCATCCGAACGGGAATGGATTTGTGTATGCAGGGCTGCTGAGCGGCTACCCAAAGGATGAAAAAGGGCTCGTCAATATCCGGGATTTCAGCGAAAGCGAGTTGCGCCGCCTCATTGGCGACTCGATCGGCTCTCTCTCCGCAAGAGAAGAGCAGCCTGAGCCTCCTTCTCGTAAAAAACGCAAGAAGGTGACGGAAGAGGAATGGTATGGCCCTTCTGACCAGAAGCTGCTGCTTAAATTCGAGGACGACATGTGGTATGTGTATGCAGGAATTAATCTGGAGATGGCTTTCGAGACGTATGAGGAAGCGGTTGACTATATGGACGAGGAAGGCTTTGCCCGCACATAGCTCCAATCGGATTTGATTGTTAAAAAAAGCTGGCGCCTGCCGCAGCTGCAATTATGCAGCGCGACGGGCTCCAGCCTTTTTTTGCTATGCCTTTTCCGGCCCGCGTTTCGGCAGCAGCCGAACGTACTTATCGGACAGGCTCATTAACTTCATCACATATTCATAGTCGCTGCGATATTGTTCAAAGTCGGCAACCGGCTCCATCGTTTCGAGCGAAACGGCGCTGCCGTCCTCGAATCCTTTTCCCGGCACAAACAATATATCGTTGTTGAAGAAAGAACCTGTCGGCAAGTAGTAACGCATGCCAAATACGTTGCGATCAATATTGAGCAGGTTTTGCCCGAAAACGATGGCATCCTCATTATCCGGAACGATGCCAAGAAGTCCCGCGACTGTCGGCATCATATCGAGCTGCCCGCCGGGCTGCTTCACCACTTGCCCTTGCTTAAGCGAAGAATCATGAACAATGAACGGTATATTAAAGCGGCTCAAACGAGCATCATATTTAATGCCCAGCTGCGAGCTGATTGTTGCTGCATTCGCTTTGTCCGGCTGCAGACCGAAATGGTCGCCGTACACGACGAGCACCGTGTCATCCCACATTCCTTTCGCTTTCAGCTGCCCGATAAATACGCCAAGGGCATAATCGGTATAGTGTACGGCCGACAAATAATCGCCAAGATGCGTATCCTTTAATCCATCTGGCAATTGAAGCGAGTCGCCTCTGCCTTCCGGCACTTTAAACGGAAAATGGCTGGACACCGTTACAAATTGAGCATAAAACGGCTGATTGCGCTTATGAAGCTCCGACAGCTTCTCGATGCCTGTTTTGTACAGCTGCTCGTCCGAAGGACCGAATTCATTGAAATGGTCATTCTCGTAATACGGTTTGTCGTAGTATTTGTCAAACCCTATTGCCGGATACATTTTATCGCGATCCCAGAACGATACGTCATTTACGTGAAATGTAGCTGCCGTATAGCCCTGCGCTTGCAGCAAGCGCGGCAAGCTCGGCAACACCCGATCGCTGTATCCGGTCGACATGGCGATGTCGCCGGTCGGATAAATCGACGTATTCGACATAAACTCGGCGTCAGACGTATTGCCTTGCCCGATTTGCTGATAGACATGCGGAAAATAATAGCTTTCCCCTGCCAATTCATTCAGCGTCGGCGTAACCTCTTGACCAGCGACAGAAAGATGGATCGGGAAGTTTTGAAAAGCTTCCAGCTGAATGACGATTACGTTCTTGCCTTTAGCTGTGCCGAAGGAATCCGATTGCGATTCGTTTGCGGGCGATCCGTCCGAACGGTATGGATACGAAGCTTTCAGCGCTGCGATTTCCGCCTTGAGCTCTTCCAGATTGCCTGTCGTCGCCGCCAAATTGTCGCTTGCCGATTGCCACGCCGCGGCTGCTTGATAGTTCAGAAAGCCGAGGCTTTCGGCTTGCTCAAGCTCATTCGGGATCGCTTTTGCCCTATAGACCGAACTTCCGGACAAAGCAATGCACAAAAGCGCGCAGCCGATCAAAATGCCGGCTTTGCCGATTCTTTTGCGTCCTTTGATACGAACGCCTGTTAATCTTGCAACTATGAACCAAACTGCGATAACAGCAAGATCGGCAAAATAAACGAAATACATCCCTTTAATCAAAGCGTTGACGCTGTCGCCGATCTGACCAACCTGGTCAAGCGCCTTTAAAGCCGTGTACGTCGGAACCGAGCCGTAATAAGCGTAATAGACGGTAGCGGCAAACAGCAGCAATGAAAATAACAGATTGACGGCCCAATAGACTAGCCCTCTTATTCTAGCGGGAACAATAGCTTCGCAAACCAATAGAACGAACAGAATAGCCGCAAGGTCGGAAAGAATGCCGTCAGCAGTCAATCCATCGAATAAAAAAAGGCGAAACAGCAATGACTTTGCGGCAAACAGCAACACCATCGCCACGAACGGCGAGCGCCGGTAGCCCTCGTCAATAAATCGCAAATTCATTTCTCGTTCACTCCAATCTATCAACAAAAAGAAGCCGTCAAAGACGACGGCTCCCTCTATGAACTCTATCTTATATTGTATATAGTAACGCATTGCATTCTATTAATAAAGCTCGTTTGCCCTTCTTTGCCATGTTAATAGATTCCGCTCAATACCGCTTCATATACGGGCACCCATTCAGCCTTTCGGGAGAGGCCGCTCTCCGTCCAGCAAGTATCCGCAGCAGCCGGATTTGCCGACCCGCTCTACTTCGCCAAACAATTCATGCGGCGCTTCGGCATCACGCCAACCGATTATCGGCATGGAAAGCGATCGAGCCGCTAGAGCGCCGCAATCTGGGTTAACAGCAACCTGGCACGACAAATTTTATAACATCTTTCTATTGACTCGGTTTCATCATACTTATATATTTAGTTATAATTAAATATATTTAGTTATATTTAGAATGAATACTAGAGACGATTGGAGGAGATTTACTTGAAAAAATGGTTTCTGATTTCTAATCTGCTATTAGCGCTCGCAATTCTGGCTGCTCCTATACAGCCTGCAGCTGCCGCAAAAGCAAAAACAGAGCTGCTCGTTTCCGCAGCGGCGAGCTTGCAGGACAGCCTGGATGAGATTGAGATCGCTTACGAGAAGGCAAATCCCGACATCAACCTGACGTTTAACTACGCCTCATCCGGCACGCTCCAAAAACAAATCGAGCAAGGCGCTCCGGCCGACCTTTTTTTCTCCGCAGGAAAAAAACAGATGGATGCGCTTGTGAAGCAAGGCCTTATTTCCGAAAGCAAAACCTTATTGAAAAATGAACTTGTTATGGTTATTCCTTCGAATTCCAAGAAAACATTTATGACCATCAAACAGCTGACCGATAAAGGAATCAAAAAAATCGCCATCGGCCAGCCTGAGTCGGTACCGGCGGGACAATACGCCAAAGAAGCCTTGACTGCGCGCAAAGTATGGGATAGTCTGGAACCGAAACTTGTCCTGGCAAAGGATGTCCGGCAAGTGCTGACCTACGTCGAAACGGGCAATGTCGATGCAGGCTTCGTGTACAAAACCGATGCCCTTACTTCTACTAAAGTTAAAATCGCACTAAAAATATCGCCAAGCGTGCATACGCCGATTGTATATCCTGCCGGCATCGTCAAAGAAACGAAGCATAGCACCGAGGCGAAAGCGTTCTACGCCTATTTGCAGACGAAAGCCGCAACATCTGTATTTGAGAAATACGGATTTAAACTTCCATAAGCTAAATAAGACTGGATGAATCGCATGGACTGGACTTCCTTTTTTGAACCTATTACTCTATCGATCCAAATCTCAATTGTTGCCAGCGTCTTTGTATTCGCATCGGCCGTGCTCGCCGCATGGCTGATGGCCAAGTCGCGATTTTTCGGAAAAAATATCGTCGAAACGTTTCTGCTGCTGCCGCTCGTGCTGCCGCCGACCGTAATCGGCTTTATTCTGCTCGTCGGCCTTGGGCGAAGAAGCTGGATCGGCAAGCTGTACGAATCGCTGCTCGGCGAACCGGTTGTGTTCTCCGTGACAGCAGCTGTGATTGCGGCAACAGTGGTCGCCTTTCCATTGGCTTATCGCACAATGAGAGCCGGATTCGAAAGCGTGGACAAGGATTTGGAAGATTCCGCAAGAGCCTTCGGAGCATCGGAATGGCAAGTGCTTCGTTATATTTCCATCCCCTTGGCTGGGCGCTCGCTGACCGCCGGCTATATTTTGGGCTTTTGCCGAGGCCTTGGGGAGTTCGGAGCGACATTAATGATCGCAGGCAGTATTCCAGGAAAAACACAGACGATCCCAACCGCCATCTATGTCGCTACCGACGGAGGAAGCATGGCACTCGCTTGGGCGTGGACGGCGGCGATGCTGCTGCTCTCTTTCCTAATGCTCATGCTTGCCAACCGTTTTTCGAAATAAAATGCTGATAGGGGCCGTCTCAAAAGAGATTCGCTCTCTAAAGAAATGGCTCGCATATGTAAACTAAAAAAGTGAATTTCATAAAAATAGCGTTGCGGACCTGCAACGCTATTTTTAGATTTCCTTTGCAGCTTTCTTCAGCAAATGATGGGCAAGTGAAAGCCACCCGACCTCTAGGCCGACTTTCGGCAAGCCTAGAAGCAGGAACCGGCGGAATCCTCGGTTATTCTTGATGTGGCCAAACACACGCTCTGGTTCTTGCATGCGTCGAACCGATATGCATATCCATCCTCGCTCTTTAATTGCTCCGCTCGCCTTGTGCCTTCGTACATCGTTCCTTCAGTGGACAGCCTTCACAGGAAAGGCTGCGATAATGGCGAGTGGTAATTTCATAACCACTTTCCGTGGTACTTCTGCTTTCATAACGGAATTGCTCCATGAACGATAGCAACAAGGATACCATGCCGCTTAAGACTGCGGTCTGAGATTGGCTTCTAGGCTGTGCTCTCCAAAGTAACAAGCTCTCCCGAAGTCGTCCTGCTTTCTCATCCACCCAACGTCTCCAATGGGATTTGCCTGCACATGCCTGAATCGTTTCAACAAAATCCTCGACATCGCCCTCTAAACAACGCTTCAGCACTTTTAGCGACGTTACAGAAAACGTGGCATAAAAGATCTCCTCAAAAGCCGGAAAGACCTGTTCGAGTAATGCTCTCGCGTTTAACTTCGCTTGGACGAACATTCCCGTCACAAACTCATGATGCCTGGTCACATGTTGCAGTTCCGTAAACGCTTCGTCCCATTTGCGATGTGGTATAACATCCCCACGGTAATACATATCCCCTAGATGCCAGGCATCCACAGCATCTGTTTTTACCTTCCGCAGATGAGTTCCTTTCGCACGCTTGGACTGTAAAGGGTTAACGATGAAATGCGTCCATCCACTACGTTCGAGATAAGCTACGAGCGCTCGATGATAATGCCCTGTCGCCTCTAGAATAACTACTGGGGGGATTGCCGTCTTCGCCTGCAATTCTTCTAGTAGTTCCCCTAACCGCTCGAATCCACTATCCTCATGCGAGATGCTCTCTGCCTTCCCGTACGGTTCATTCCTTCTTGTAAAAGCTTGTACTACGCTAGATCCTTTCGCCAGATCCTTTCGCTATATCCACACCTACGACTGGCTGCATAACAACCTCCCAAATAAAATTGCCGGTAATCCCACGATGGTTCCAAACCCATAGCTTCGCTTATGATGCGAGGTCGTTGCCTCTACCAGCTCAAACATGGTCAATGGTAGCAATGGGAGAACAGTTTAAATGACGGGGTATAATCCCAAATGCGCAGACGTTCTCACGGCTACCGCCATCGTATAACGGCCATAAAGAAAGGCCAACCAGAACATTCTGGTTGACCTAATAATACGAAATGTGCAGTTTGCTGGTTAACCTAAATAAAACAGGGGGTATCCCATCGTCATTTTAATGACTTATGGGACACCCCCTTGCTTATTGTGCGGGCTCGGAGAGCGAATAAGGCCGAAAACGGCCTTGTTTGGGCTGGGGCGGCATTTATGAGGTTTAATCCTGCTGCCTATTTTCTTTCCCCCGCTTCCGCCGCAGCAGCGGCAGGAATAATATGATCCAACGATTGCAGAAATGGCGGGAGGCGCACGATGGCTAACAAAAGGCATAAATGGATGCAATATAAATTTATTCGCCAGTTTGAAGATGTTCGCAGTTATTTGCCGGAAACGAAATGGTTCAATAAAGATAACTTTCTAGAACTGTTCGACAAATACAGTGATGTGATCGTAAAACCGAATGAGGGGCGGCGCGGACGCGGCGTTTACCGCATCTCAGCAACCGGCAGCGGAAAATACGAAATCCATAAAGAAAAAACGAAACGGATCGTTGCGGACAAAGAGGCAGCCTACGAATATTTACATGGAAAAGCCGGCTCCCGCAAATATATCGTTCAACAGCGAATTTCCCTCGCTACGGTGAACGGTTGCCCGATGGATGTACGGACGATTGTCCAGCGCAAGACAGGCTCCGATGTTTGGAAAGTAACAGCGATTGCAATTAAAGTAGCCGGCGAAGGCTACATCGTCACGAATATTCAACGAAGCGCCGGGTTGGTGCTCCCAATTCTTAAAGCGCTTCGAAAGTCCTCGCTGAAGCATTTGTCAGGCAAAGCGTTAAGGTCATCCGTAAAGAAAGTCGCATTAATGACTGCGGAAAAGATGGTTCAGCTTTATCCCGATCATCGGATCTACGCCTTTGATATGGGAATTGACGATAATGGCGACGTATGGATTATTGAGGTTAACCGCTTTCCAATGATGACGCACTTCCAAGCGTTAAAGGATAAAACGATGTACAACCGGATTATGCGGTACAAAAACAGTTAGCCCCGCTTCGGCGATAACCGAAGCAAGGCTGGCAGGCTCATCCCTTTTTGTAATCGATAATTTTCCGGTAAATAGACTTATCCGACAGTTTCTTGAAATGCGAAAGCATGGGGGTGAGATTGGCTTCAATGACCCATACATGCCCATTCTGATCCAGCCCCATATCAAAGCCAAATATAAGCTGCTCGGCGTAATCGGGATTGCTGCTTAACCGGTTGGCAGACATTAAAGCAACATAAGAAATTTCGTTTATTAGACTTGAGGATAAATCTTTTAATACCGATTTTCTGATCGCTTTTTGAATAGGCAGCACCTTGCCAGAGCTTCTTTTAATATTCGTAACGATATAGCCTTTGCCCGCCACCTTCGCGACAATGCCGGTAACTTCCCATTGGTCGGTCAACTGTCTGCGCTGCACAACAACTCTCATATCGAAGGGGCGAGTACCGACGGTTGCAAGCGGAATACGATACTGAACGATATAGTTGTCATAGCTAAATCTGCTCGCGCTAATCTTCGCTTTAATATACTCGATGGCTTGTTTCTTGCTATTCACGGTCACTTTCTTATTCTCATGGTGCAGTTCAAATAGACTGGATGCTAACGCCTTAATCCGAATGACCCCGTAACCCCTTCTTCCATTGCTCGGCTTGACCACGACATCGCCGTATTGGGCAACCAGCTTCCACAAATTAATCTCGCTTAGCTTTTTCGTTTTCGGGACATGGGTTTTTAATTCGTCATGGCCTCTCATCACTTTGTATTTATTCCATTTGCCCTTCTTTGTTAAGTTGCTGTTCTTAGCTGAATCGCTGCTTTTTTGGCCGCTTTCGCTAGTCGTCATTCGTCACTCCCCTTCCGTGCAGGCGATTAAAGTAATGCCCCAGCAGCGTCAACAGCTCCTCGATATCTTTGCAGGAAATGTCGCCAATATTAGCGATTCGGAACGTGCTCAGCTCTTTAATTTTGCCGGGATATATCGTAAAGCCATTGCTGAATAAGAAATCATGAAGCTCATAAAAGTCGTAGCCCGGCAGGTCCGGCTCGATAATGGACGTCACCATTTTGGAATGACCCTCTTCCGATCCGATAAAAGATAGCCCTAGCCGATTGAGACCGGCAATTAATATGTCCCAGCATTTAACGTATCTGGCGTATCGCTCTGTCATCCCCTCCCGCTTCAGCTCGTCAATCGCTTGCTTAAGTGCATACATCGTTTGTACAGGAGGAGTGAATCGCATCTGGCGATGCAGAAGGAAATAACTGTACTGGGCATGCAGATTCAAATAATAATTGCTTGCCCTGCGAGGCGGAGGCGAATCCAGCCTGCTTTTATCAGCAACTGCGAAAGAGATTCCGGCGGTGCTTTGGAGACACTTGTTGGAGCTTGCCGCTAAATAGCGGATATTCATTTCTTTCATACGGATCGGTACAGCAGCAAATGAGCTCATCGCATCGACGATCATGTCGATTTCATTGCCGCATAGTCGGCCAATAGCTTCAATATCATTCAACAATCCGGTGGTGGTCTCGTGATGCACGACAGCCAGTTTTGTAATCGGCCGTTCGCTGCTTCGAATACACTGTTCCAAGGAGGTCATATCGAGGGGGAGTTGCGGGGCGCTTCTAAACTCGACGGTTTGCAGGCCGTAAGCCGCGGCGATCTCGCACATTCGTTTGCCGTACGCACCGTTATTGACGATGAGAAGCGTATCGTCCGGTCCTGTGACCGAACTGATAATCGCCTCTACCGCTGCTGTGCCGGAACCGCAAAACAGGACGGTCGCATATTCCAACGGGTCCGCTACAAGCTTCGTCAATTCGAGAGAAACTTCATCCATCAGGTTTCCGAAATGTTCCTCTCTCGGACAAATATCCGGCACAACCTGTGCCCATTTGACCGTATCCGTCGTAGTCGCCGGACCAGGGGTTAATAGCACATTGCGTTGCAACGGGATCATTCCCCCTTCATCATTCTAGACCCGGATAAGCTGCCCTGCAAAAAGCTTTCCAGCCGTTCCTTTACCTGAAAAGGCTTCATCTGCGGTCGGCCGGGCTCATCGCCGGAGCCCTTCGCTATTTTCATACACAAAAAGGTCAGCCCTTTCGTCTGCTTCCACTGCGCGATCGCTTGCGAAAGCTCGGACAAACTGTGAATGTAGATGGCATTCTCATATCCGCAAGAAGCGGCAATCTCGACAAAATCGACGTTATGAGAGACCGTGCTTTGCCCCCCGGTCGAATCGTGAGCGTTGTTATCGAGTACAACATGAAGCAGATTCCGCGGATTATAACAGCTATTCGTCGCCAAGCTGCCCATCCGCATCAAGAGCGAGCCGTCGCCGTCCACTGCAACGATCTTGTAGTCGGGTTGACATAACGCAATACCTAAAGCAAGCGAGCTGACGCAGCCCATCGAACCGACCATATACAAGTTATTGACGGCGTCTTCGATCTCATAAAGCTGGCGTCCTGTTTTGCCCGTCGTGGCTAGCTGTACGACGCTGCTGTCTTTAAGCGAGTTGATTACCTTAAGCGCTTGCTGGCGGGAAGGAAGCTCATCGGCCGCTTGTTTGCTTTTTTTTACCCTATTTTTACTCGCAGATAAGCTTTGTTTTTGCAGCTTTTCCTTTTCAAAGGTTCCTTTACGGACGACGAAAAAAAACGGCTTGTCATGAGCGATATAATCGGCTGCAAGCAGCAGCTGGCGTCTTGCCTCTTCGCTATCGGGCGATAAATACGCCCACTCCACTTCCATCAGCGAAAGCAGTTCCACTGTCATTCTCCCCATCAGCTCGTGCTGCGGCTCGTCGGGAATGCCGGGCTCACCGCGCAGGCTGACAAATCCAAGCACCGGAATTTGAAACGGATAGTTTAACGACACAAGCGGCGAGACGGCGTTCGTCAATCCGGAGTTCTGCATCAGAACAACCGCTTTGCGGCCGGCTAGGGAAGCGCCCGAAGCGATGGCGACAGCGTCTCCTTCATTAGCCGCCGCTACATATTCGCATTCATTAATCGCATAATTAATCAAATCTTTCAAAAAGGAGCATGGAACTCCCGCATAAAACTGGAAGCCAAGATTTTTCAGCTCCGCGCCGATCATATTCGTATTTAACATGGGCCAATCCCCTACTCCGTTTTTGCATGAGGAAAATATTTTTGCTCCGCTTGCTGCAGCTCATCCGCATTTTGAAGCCTGAACACTTCATCTACGCTGGCGATTCCACGTTCAACATGAAGCAGCGTCTCATCCTCATAGATTCGCTTCGTTATTTTTTGCATGGCGTCAATTGAGGCTCTCATATTGTGATTCGCCCATATGACAGTGCTTATGCCCAGCTCCCTCAGCTTCTTGGTTGGCGTCGAATAATATTTGGTTGGAACGATGACGACCGGTAGTCTGTTGCCCCACTCTGTCATAAAAGATTCAATCTCCGCCACATTCGGCTTGCTGCTGTGGATAAGAACGGCATCCGCTCCGGCAAGCCGGTACGCATCCGCCCGATTAAGAGCCTCCTGCAATCCCCATCCGGCAATAAACGCTTCCACTCTGGCCACAATGACGAACTCCTCATCGGTCTGCGTATCTCGCATCGCTTTGATTTTCCCGCAAAACTCATCGATATCAGCCAGCGGCTGACTTTCTCCTTTAATAAAGGAGTTTGTTTTCGGATAAAGCTTATCCTCGATGCAAACGCCCGCTATATGCCTTTGCTCCAGCTTCTTGACCAGACGCCGTGCATTATTGAAGTTGCCATACCCTGTATCGCCGTCAAGCAGGATCGGGATCGAGGTCGCATCCGACATAAACTCCAGGACATCAAGCACTTGCGTCCAGGACGCCTCATTGCTGTCCCGGACTCCGAGGCTGGCGGATATCGATAAACCGCTTGCCCAAATTGCCTTAAATCCGGCTTCTTCAACAATTTTGGCCGACAGGCCATTGTGCGCTTCCATTAAAAATTCCATCTCAAGGGAATTCATCATCTGTTTCAGTTTTGTTGATTTTGACATAGCCGTCCCCTTTAACGTAATTTTCGTCCGGAAGCCATTGCTTTCTTTTGTTTTGGTTTAACAATGCCGCTGCTGCTAATAATGGCGGCGCCTCTGCCCCTTGGAGCCGAACCTTTGCTGCGATTCACCGCTCCGCCGCTGTGGTTGCCCGAGCCTTTGCCAGCATTGTTCGCCCCGCCGCTCCGATGCGCCGAGCCTTTGCTGCGATTCGCCGCACCGCCGCTGCGGTTGCCCGAGCCTTTGCCAGCATTGTTCGCCCCGCCGCTCTGATGCGCCGAGCCTTTGCTGCGATCCGCTGTACCGCTGCTTCGGTTCGCCGTTCCTTTGCCGGTATTGCTCGTGCCGCTGCTTCGGTTGGATGAGCCGCTGCTTTTGTATCCCGTAATATACTTGGCATATTCGAGCGGATTGACATACGCTCTTCGCGCATAATCGCCATAAGCCTTGCCAAGCGACACTTTTGCCGACTGTGCATTGCATTCGATCAACCATATCTCGCCGCTGCGGTCAACGGCAAAATCGATGCCGATCTCTCCGAACTTCCCGTATCTTTGCTCGACCCCATTGTAGACCTTCAATAAGAACGAATGGATTTTCGCTTTTAAACTGTTAATCTTCTGCTGGTTGTAAGAGGGAAATAACTCTTTTAAATACGTGTCGTATTTATAAGCATTGGCATGCGTCGTTATCGGGGAATTGCTTTGACCGACGCGAATGCATATGCCGACGATTTCGATTTCGCCGGATTTATTGCGCTGAACCTCTGCCCGGAAATCGCATAGACGGTCATTGTCAACCCTCGCCAAATCGATTGCCTTCTGAACGATGACTTTATTCTTGCCAAAAAAACGGCTGATAGCGAGTTCCAAGCCTGCCATGCTGTTGACTCTTTTCCGAACCAGCTTGCCAAGGATCGAATAGCTGTACAGATAACCGGTGGAAGACAGTTTTTCAACGCGCATCACTTGCATGCCTTTCCGTCCCCGGCGCGCTTTAATATAGACGGTCCCAAGCTTCTGGATCATCATTCGGATTTCGCTCATATTCTCGACGCTCTCGGTCGCAGGCAAGTACTGATTTACATTATCGTCCTCACTTAGCATCTGAAACAGTTTGCCTTTATTGAAAGCAACGATCGGATTAATTCTTTTTAAGCCCATGCTGTCCAATCGGGAAATAAGCTTTCGAACGCGTTTGGCGGAGCCGCCTCGCACATATAGGACATCCGGCAAAGGAAAAGATTTGAACGCCCACTTGCAAGTGCTGTAGTCATAATAAGCGCCAAGAACTTTTCGATTCGTAAAGTCGATGTCGCCCCTAGAGAAAAAAATAAGATTTGTTTTGGAAATTTTATTCGCTTCTACGAGCTCCTTGATTCGGTAAATTGAATCCTGAGACAGGAAGGTTTTTCGAATCAGGTTACGGGTCAGCAAAACCCCAACCGTTAGAGGCTTATTGTTAGCGGATGTTTTCGTTTGATCCAACCGTAGTTCACCTCGAACGTATTATTTTTTTCTCTTTTGCGGCATATCAGACATTTGATTTACAGAAACGACTTTATCGGTTTTCTTGCTTGGCTTGCTCCAATGCTGTTCATTGCCAGGAAGCTCGTCAAACCAAGTCGCTTCCTTCGGGCAATCCAGTATCATAATTCGACCGTAATTGCCTTCTCGGGACTGATGGTATTTCAAATAGGCTGTACCGTTGTCGATCGCTAATATTTCAATTTTTCCGGACGTATGGCTCATGCACAAACGCACCCTTTTGCCGAGACCGGAAGTTCTGGCTTTCGCTCCCTCGACGATTCGATAGACTTCCTCCAGTGGAAGAACAAAGCCGCTGTTTCCTGCTACCGGCCTGTTAATGAAGAAATAGTAAGGCGTCACGCCAGCCCAAGACAGCTTATCCAGCAGCTCCCCAAGCACCGCAGGATCATCATTTATGCCTCTAAGCACCGGCGTCTGATTAACGACAATCGCGCCTGCGTCATGCAGAGCTTTAAAACATTTTTTCGTTTCCTCTGTAATTTCCCGAGGGTGATTGACATGAGCCATAATATAAATGCGCTTCTCTTCGGTGGAATATTGGCGAATAATATTGAGAAACTCTTCATCCTCATAAATCCGCATTGGGCTAAATACGGGCATCTTAGAACCGATTCGAATGATTTTGACATGGTCGATTGCCCTTAATGCGGTAATAATACCGCGCAGCTTCTGATTCGCTAATATGATCGGATCGCCGCCGGTCAAGAGCACATTGTTTATTTCAGGCGTTTGCGCAATATAATCGATTCCATCTTGAACGTCGGGCATCGCTTCGTGAACGTCAGCCCGGAACAGCCTTTTGCGAAAGCAAAACCGGCAATACGCTCCGCAAACCTCGGAAACGATCAGCAATGCTGTCGAGCTGTACTTATGCTGGCAACCTTTGACGACATAGTTCGTATCCTCGTCGGAAGCGTCCCATCGTCCATATTCCTGAAGCTCGCTAGCGTTAGGAATGACCAGCTTGCGGATCGGATCTTGCGGATCGGACCAGTCAATCAGCTTCAAATAGTAATCGTTGAGCCGAAAAACGAATTTCTCGGTCACTTGCTTTAAGGCCGCCTTCTCCTCTTCCGTTATCCCCGGAATGTCCTCCAGGTTCATCGTGTACTTCGGTTGCATGCACACTCTCCTTTGCGTAATCGAAACGGAATTTCTCTCTATTAATCGTATATTAGATGCGGATGATAGAATGGATGTGATAGATCAAAGCGGATAATAGTAGAGTCCGGGTTGCAGGAAAAATAAAAAGCTGACGGAGGCTTCTGCCTCCGTCAGCTTAAAAGATATTTTAGCTAATCATGCTACTATGCCTTTGCCCGCATCATGAGCTTTGCGAGCCGAGCTGCGGTTATACGCATACATGCAAATGGCCAGCCAAAGCCCGCTTGCCAAGTATCCCGCGATAATATCGCTAGGGTAATGGACGCCCAAATAAACTCGGCTTGCGCCTACCGATGCAATAAGCAACACGCATAAAGCCAGCAGCAGCCCCCTGCCAATACGCGAAGGAATGGCTCTCCATAGAAGAAAGGTCATAACAGCAAAAAGCGCAAACGCGCTCATCGCCGTGCCGCTCGGAAAGCTATAGCCGGTTTCTTCAATAATCCGGTGAATGTCAGGACGTTCTCTTTGAAAACCTGCCTTCAGCGCCATGTTCATTGCTTGCGATCCGGCCAGCACTGTGAAAAACAACACAGCCTGCCGAAAACGCTTCGTGACAAGAAAAACGAGCAGCACTGCCGCTATAATGACCGCAACAGGAATGCCCGACGCCAGTGAACCGAGAGCCTTCATGGCCGCAGTCCATTGGGAGGACTCCATTCCTTGCAAACTATTGATAAGCCGGCGGTCGAAACCGCTTATCCGGTTAGCGCTCATCAGCGCCGCAACAGCGCCGAATGCTGCAGCGCATATAACGCTCAGCCCTAATTCCACGCTCATTTTTGATTGAGATTTCAAGTCCTTTGCTCCTTAACGAAATAGGTTATGTAAAATTCCATTTTTATTCTATCACGTTAGATGAAAGCGAATATACTAAATTCAGATCATTATTTTATAATTGACCGACGAAGACCATGCGTTCACGCTCAAAGAGCTTAACGAACAATTGCAATTGAAATATGGCTTTACCGCTCAAAAAAATAAAATCCGTTCTGCGATTGAAGAGCTCAATTCGAGCGGCTTCCTTGTTGAAGAGACTCTCGGAAAACGGTACAGCGTCAGCTATCGCCATCTGTATCGAAAATTCGAAATACACGAGCTTCGTATGTTAATAAATGCCGTCTCATCCGCTTCACAGCACAATCCGTCGATTGTATTGCAACGTTTGCGGAATCGTCTATTCTACAGACCGTTATTTCGGCCGCGACTGGTATTGCGATTGCGGCGGCTTTATACTATCCGCCAAAGAGCAAGGCGCTAGGCTCGTCATCATCAATCACGATCCAACTCCTTTAGACATATACATCGATCTTGTCATCCATAATCGAAAAATCGGCGATGTGCTGGAGGAAACCGCCGAAGAATTAATGCTCAAATAAAGAGGCCGTCCCAAAAGTGGTTCGCTCGCTGAAAAAACGGCTCGCATCAGTAATTGAAGAAGCGGTATTCATGAAAATAGTGTTGCAGAGAGCTATCCCTGCAACACTATTTTTCGATTTTGATGCTTTGTGGCTTTCTTCAGCAAATGATGGGCAAGCGAAAGCCACCCGACCTCGAGGCTAACTTTCGGTAAGCCTCGAAGCAGGAATCTACGGAATCCCCGGTTATTTTTGATTTGGCCAAACACACTTTCCGGTTCGTGCATGCGTCGAACCGACAAGGCATGTCCATCTTCGCTCTTTAATTGCTC
>NZ_WOVL01000027.1 GCF_009737085.1 Paenibacillus sp. NEAU-GSW1 | reverse complement strand
CCCCCTCAAGATGAGATTTCCCAATTCGTAAGACCCCTTGAAGACGACGAGGTTGATAGGCTGGGGGTGGAAGCACAGCAATGTGTGGAGCTGACCAGTACTAATCGGTCGAGGGCTTATCCTAATGGAGCCCCACAAAGTGAAGCGAACGCTTCCGGAGTTAATTCCGATACCTTTGCGGGGACCCCGAACTTGCTAAAGAGTTCAAACATTTCGCATCCAGTTTTCAAGGCGTAAAGCTTTGATACTATTCCCTGATAGCTCAGTTGGTAGAGCACTCGACTGTTAATCGAGTTGTCACAGGTTCGAGTCCTGTTCGGGGAGCCATTTGCTCTCATAGCTCAGTAGGTAGAGTGCATCCATGGTAAGGATGAGGTCACCGGTTCGATCCCGGTTGAGAGCTCCAGAGACTACTTTTGCATGGCCCGTTGGTCAAGGGGTTAAGACACCTCCCTTTCACGGAGGTAACAGGGGTTCGAATCCCCTACGGGTCACCATTCTTATTACAATGAGCCTTTGGAGGCTTAGCTCAGCTGGGAGAGCATCTGCCTTACAAGCAGAGGGTCGGGGGTTCGATCCCCTCAGCCTCCACCAGTTAGCCGATGGGGATTAGCCAAGCGGTAAGGCAACGGACTTTGACTCCGTCATTCTCAGGTTCGATCCCTGAATCCCCAGCCATTTTAATAAGAGCCATTAGCTCAGTTGGTAGAGCACCTGACTTTTAATCAGGGTGTCGAAGGTTCGAGTCCTTCATGGCTCACCATTTTTATCCTAGCTTCACCCATGCGCGTATGGCGGAATTGGCAGACGCACCAGACTTAGGATCTGGCGGGCGACCGTGGGGGTTCAAGTCCCTCTACGCGCACCATACTTAACAGTAAAGCTCTTAGGGCAATTGCCTTAAGAGCTTTTTTTTGTTGTGTTTCTGCATGCCAGGATATAGAAAAGGAAAACCTATAACACATTTCCATATTAGGCAGGGGGACTTAACCTGTGTTGAGCGCACCATTCAGGCGTTTCACGTTATTAACTTTTTCAATCGTGTTAATCGCGGCAACCAGCTGTTCCAAACCAGCAAAACAGCAAGAAAACGATTTGCTGCGTATATCGTCTAAGGAGCAGACTGCAGCTAAGAAGGTTATTTATATTCTTGCAGATTCCTTGCTGTATCAATCGGTAGATCGAGGCTTAGAAGAGAATAAGCTTCCCGCATTTAAGTACTTAATCGAGCATGGCCAGTATTATCGGAATATGGTCAGCTCTTATCCGACGATGTCTGTATCTATCGACACTTCCTTAATGACCGGCAGTTATCCGATCAAGCATGGCCTTCCCGGGTTGAGCTGGTTTTCGGAAGAGGAGAAACGAGTCATTAATTATGGTACCGGCGCAATGGAGGTCATCAATGAAGGGCTTGTCGATGTGGCGTACGATGCGTTAATGGATTTGAATGAAAAGCATATTAGCCGCGAGGCAACGACGATTTACGAGCATCTGACAAGCAAGCACAAAACGTCAGGTTCGATAAACGGTCTAATATACAGAGGGAACACTCCACACACGCTGTCCATTCCAGCTTGGATTAAAGCGCCCACATCGCTTCCGGCAAGCCTGACCGTGAAAGGGCCTGACTTCATGTCCTTCGGTATATTTTCAAATCCGCTTAAAGGAATAGAGAGGCTGCCGGATCAACGGATTCAACATTTAGGATTCACAAATGACTATGCGCTGAAAATGACGGAGTATTTAATCCGCAATAAGAAGCTGCCTGATTTTTTGTATGTCTATTTGCCGGATATCGATCAGATGCTGCATAAGCATGGCCCTTCATATATGAATGGCGTATATGAACTCGATGGGCAGCTCCAATCGCTGCTTCAAGCATTTGGTTCTCCGGAAGAGGCGATGAAGCAAGCGACGATTATTATTACTGGAGACAGCGGTTTTAGTGAAATTTTGCCCAATAAAGATAACCCGGTAATTGATCTGAGAAAGCTGCTTGATGGCTACCGTATTCAAACGAATGGAGCGGACATTACCGAGAATACCGAGTTGGTTTTTGCCGTTAATGAAACGATGGCATACATTTATAAGTATCGAACAGAGGCATCGCTGCATGATCTTGCGCAGAGGCTGAAGAGCGACAATCGAATGGATCTCATCGCCTGGCAGGAAGATAACCAAGTTCATGTGCTGCGTGACGGCAAAGAGTCTTATTTTAAACCGGGTGGCAGATATAAAGATGAATACGGACAAAAATGGACGCTTGGAGAAGGAGCAGCGGAAATTACCGGATTGAATATTAATGAGGAGGAGGGGAAAGTCAGCTATACCAGGTATCCGGATGTACTGATGCGATTGTACAGCGCACTCAATTCCCACAAAGGTCACTACATAATCGCGAACGCTAAAGAGGGCTACGAATTTACCGGCGGCAGCTCTCCCGAGCATTTGGGCGGCGGAGGCCACGGGGCGATCCATGACAAGGTTTCGTTGGTGCCGTTAATAGTTATGGGCACGAATGTTAAACCGGATAAATTGCGAATTGTAGATATGAAGTCCTATGTATTAAAGCTTCTTCAAAGCTTGAATGAATGATGTTAACGAGCAAGGGGATAGCCAAAGCGGCAAAGCCCTTGCTTTTTTTCGTGATGCATTCTACCAATTTTGCTTAAGAAAATCTAATTTCTATATTTAGCCTTTTTATAAGGTATGGTATCATAGATGCAGGACAAAAGTTCAATTGACAATGTTGCAGAAGCAAACAGATTCATTTACTAACGGGGCAGCGAGGTAACATTATGGAGCATGTATTTGCAGATGGAACAGAAATATTGGTGAGCGTCACTTCGCACCCAAGATCTGTCTATGTCAACATTATTGAGCAATGGTACAACAATCCTAACGGTTTTATTGTACAAGCTACCTCATCCGGCATGTATATTAAGTTTACAAAGTTTTTGACCAAACAACAGAAAGCCGAGCTTTTGAACATCATTAGAGATCTTAATTATTCTTCTTCATAAAGACTGGAACCCCTTATGGGAGCCAGTTTTTTTTGTTTACCTTTACAGAAGCGGTTCAGGGACATACTGATATGCTTCAAGATCAATTTTCCCATGCCGGTCGAGCTCTACGCCTTCGCCCTCCAAACGCGTGATCTGCTCTATGCGGATTGCGTCCTCTTGCAATGCAATTTCGCCTTTAGCGTTGACGATTCTGTGCCAGGGGAGCTGGTGCGCAACGCTGAGCGAATGCAGAATGCGAACGACCTGCCTTGCTCCTCTCGGACTGCCGGCCGCAGCGGCTACTTGGCCATAGGTCATAATCTGTCCTTCGGGTATTCCTTTAATGATCCGGATAACTCGTTCCGTAAAAGGCTGCAGCTTGCTCATCGTGATACCATCCTTTACTGTATATACTTGTAAACCAGAATAGCACATTTCGGGAGGAAGCTCATTGTGAATGAGACCATTCAACTGTTATTGAACCATCGTTCCATTCGAAAATATAAAGAAACTCCTGTATCGGAGGAGCAGCTGGATGCCATTCTCGGCGCCGCTCAGCATGCCTCCACATCAAGCAACATGCAAGCCTATTCGGTCATCGGCGTGACGGAGCCCGAGATAAAGAATAAGCTCGCTGAGCTTGCCGGCAACCAGGCGTATGTGGCGGGGTGCCCGCTCTTTCTCGTATGGTGCGCTGATCTTTACCGATATGAAAAAGCGCAAAGCCTGCATATGCGGGACAAGCAGCCAAGCACCGTCGAACATTTTATTATTGCAACGGTTGACGCGGCTTTAGCGGCTCAGAACGCGGCAGTCGCCGCAGAGTCGCTTGGACTCGGCATCGTCTACATCGGAGGCATTCGCAACAATCCGCAGCAGGTGTCGGAGCTGCTTGGCTTGCCGGAGCATGTATATCCGGTATTCGGCATGTGCGTAGGCGTGCCGGATCAAGAGCCGCTAACCAGGCCTCGCTTGCCGAGGGATGCGGTCTATCATGCGAACAAGTACAATACAGCTTGTCAGTCAGAGGCAATAACCACGTATGACGAAACTATGAGCGCCTATATGAGCGAGCGGACAGACGGAAAAGCAGCAACAAGCTGGTCAGAGGCGATGGCAGCTAAAACAGGAGCTCAGCGCTTGCATATGCGTCCTTTTTTGCGCGATCAAGGTTTTATGCTGGAATAGGGAGAATGCGTGATGTCGACTGTATCTTTTTTCAGTTCTATGGGGCAATGCCATTGACATAAATTATGAGAACGATTATCATTATATCAGATTAATTGATAATTGTTATCAAGAGCTGACCGATAGAAAAAGTCCCCTGTGGAAATGGAAGGAGCGTGCATGCATGTCAATGATTCGTCTTACGACTTCGAATCTGGACATTGCTTATGATGATCGATTGATCGTTCAAAACTTAAATATTGCGATCCCGCAAGGTAAAATTACGGCGCTCGTCGGCTCGAACGGATCGGGCAAGTCGACCATTCTGAAAACGATGGCTCGCTTGATGAATCCGGCCGGAGGCCAAGTCATGCTGGACGGCAAATCGATCCATAAACAATCGACCAAGGAAGTGGCGAAGCAGCTGGCTATCCTTCCGCAAAACCCGACGGCTCCAGACGGACTGACCGTCTCCGAGCTTGTATCTTATGGACGTTTTCCATATCAGAAGGGCTTCGGCTCAATGACGAAGGAAGATCGCCAAATCGTCAACTGGTCGATCGAAGCAACCGGAATGAGCGATTTCGCCGATCGTCCTGTCGATCACCTGTCCGGCGGCCAACGCCAAAGAGCCTGGATCGCTATGGCATTGGCGCAAGAAACCGATATTCTCTTCCTTGACGAGCCTACGACATTCCTCGATATGGCGCATCAGCTGGAAGTGCTTCATTTGCTGCAAAAGCTTAACGAGCTTAACAACCGCACCGTTGTTATGGTCGTACACGATTTGAACCATGCGTCCCGTTACGCGCATCATATGATCGCGATCAAGAAGGGAACGGTAGCTGGCGAAGGCTCCCCGACTGAGGTTATGACGCCGGAAGTATTGCGCGAGGTGTTCAACATCGAGGCGGACATCGTGCCTGATCCGCGTACCGGAGTACCGCTTTGTTTGCCGTTTGCGCTGGCAGCTGAGCCGGTTGCAGATAAGGCGCTTAGCAATCGCGAGCCTGCCGCAAAACCTGAAGAGCGTGTTCTGGCAGCAGCCGGAGCTTAAATTAGCAGATAAAATGGAGCCGCATCTAAGAGGGAGCGGCTCCATTTTATTTTTTTTAAAAAAATTAGAGTTAAGGTGTTGCATTCCTCGAATGAACGTGATATATTATTACTTGTCGCCGCGATAAATTGGTGACGACGACATAATGTGCGGAAGTGGCTCAGCGGTAGAGCATCGCCTTGCCAAGGCGAGGGTCGCGGGTTCGATTCCCGTCTTCCGCTCCATAATTTTTGCGGCCTTAGCTCAGCTGGATAGAGCGTTTGACTACGAATCAAAAGGTCAGGAGTTCGAATCTCTTAGGCCGCGCCATCTTTACTTAATTAATTGCAAATGTCGGGATGTAGCTCAGCTTGGTAGAGCACCTGGTTTGGGACCAGGGGGTCGCATGTTCAAATCGTGTCATCCCGACCAGTTATATGCGGGTGTAGTTCAATGGTAGAACTTTAGCCTTCCAAGCTAATAGCGTGGGTTCGATTCCCATCACCCGCTCCATCTAATAAACTTCGAAAGCCTTGATAATCAAGGCTTTTTTTGTTTGCGAATTTCGAAAAATATGCCCACTAATGAAACTGTTAGTGGGCATATTGCGAATATGATATCGCTTCCGGAAGAAACAACGGCTTTAGGGGTTGTACTAGCTTTGTCGCTAGTCGAGGCGAACCATGCAGATGATAAATAAAACGAAACAGGCGCCTGCACTAGCGAACCAGCGTATGGCGTGTTTGTTTTTTCTTAGTGCAGACATGATTCCCATCACCGCAAGCGGGAAGCTGGCAATGAAACTTATAAAACCTATTGCAAGTAACAAACAAACCAATCCCTTCGAAATATATGCCCAAAAAGCAGAACCTAAGACGTTATTTTATTATAAAAGACCTAATATGGCGAGATAGTTTCGAGTATTGTTCGTTTAATTACAATTAATTTTGTCCGGCGTGAACTTTATTGGAATCCTGATGATCTAATACGTAAAATCAACAGATAAGGAGTGAAGCTATGGGGCTGCAAGACGACGTGATAAAGGCGCAAGGCGGCAGTCATGACGCCTTTGTTCGTCTTATCAAAGCTTGTGAGCCGTCGATGTACCGATTGTCCAAATCGTATGTTAAGACGGACGCCGATTGCGCCGACGCGATCCAAGAAACGATTCTAAAAGCGTTCAAGGCGCTTCGCACACTGCGGGAGCCGCAATATTTCAAATCGTGGCTGCTGCGTATTCTAATCAATGAATGCAACAGGCTGCGAAAGCAGCGCATGCAGGTTATTCCGATCGCGGAATTGTCCGAGCAAGGCTCGTACACGCACGAGCGGTCCGAACAAGAGCAATGGCTTGGGGAAGCTGTCCAATCGTTGGAGGAGGAGCTGCGCGTCATTGTCGTGTTGTTTTATATGGAGGATATGCCGCTGAAAGAGATCGCTGAGTTGATCGAGGTACCCGAAGGGACCGTTAAATCACGTTTATATCGCGCCCGAGAGAAGCTGTCGCGCTACATAAGCCAGGAAAGGAGCGAGGCGAATGGACAATAATGAACTAGATATTGAATTGCGGGGAGTCCTTCAAAAGACAGCTTCGCCGGTACCGGATGCGATCCGGCTGCGCATTGATGAAACGCTTTTATCGCTTAACCCGCAAAAAGGACGCTCCAAGCGCAGCAGAAGCATAACGGCAAAAGGGCTTGTTGCAGCAGCAGCCTTGTTCCTCCTCTTAGCAAGCACAAGCTTGTTTTCGCCTATAATGGCGCAAGCGTTATCTGATGCACCGATTATCGGTTCCGTGTTTCAAGCGATCGGCGATGCGGGCATCCGGCTGTCCGATGAAAAGGGATTGGTAACGAAGCTTAATGAGGCTGCCGAGGATCAAGGAATCGAGATGACGATTACCGAGGTGCTTTATGATGGAATTCGTTTATCCATCGGTTATCGCATTAGAACGGAGGATGATCTAAGGCCAGGAGAGGTAGAGTTGCGTATCAATGGAAAAGAGCCATCCTCCTATTCCAGCAGCGGTAATTGGTATCAGACGGAAGATGGCTATTCAGGCATACTCACTTATGACGCAAATGATAAATGGCCGAAGCGATTTAACCTGACGATTCATTTAAAAAGTATGGATAACTTCACGAGGGTTAAGGAAGGCAGCGGCGTTGGAGTAATTAAAGGCTCGTGGAAATTTAAGCTGCCCGTTCGAAAGCTGAAAGAGGGATTAACCGTTAGAACATTTGACGAGGATCCGCCAAGCACGTCTTTCGGTGAAAAACAGATAGCCGTTACCGGCGTAATCCTGACGCCAGCGGTTACGGCTATCAGTTTGAATCTGACAGCTCCCGACGGTGACAGTCCGTTTGATAGCCGTTACTTCGTTTATGACGATCAAGGCAGGCAGCTTGAGTCTTTTGGGTCTAGTAGCACAAGCGAGGCTTATAAGGAAGGGGAGGCTCATACGACGAAGGTGTGGGTTCACGCTGCGCCGCTTCAATCTGTACCGAAATATCTCACGTTAAAGCCGTACAATGCCGGTTATGGCTCAAGCCCTGCGACGCTATCGAAGACGCCAGTCATTCGTAATCAACTGCCGGTAACGATCCAGCAAGGAGAGGCAGGCACGATTACCGTGACAGAGATTGAGGTTTTGTCTGATAAAACAAAGGTATACTACTACGTCGAAGGAAGCGATCCTTATAGGCAAGCCTATTCTTTGATGCTAGAGGATAGCGACGGCAATAGCTATGCGCATCCCGATAGCTTGCCGACAGCGGCGACCGGTAAAAGCTATGCCTTTGTACAAGATTTTCTGCCGGTTGCCGCCGATAAAAGCTTAGTACTAGTTACAGCCGAGCTTCCCGCGCCAAAAATATTCGAAGAGCTCGCTATTCAAATTCCGTTGAAATAAGCTTTGCATTCACGTTTGCGCTAGTGCTGCCTGCACTGGCGCTTTCCGCTTTTTCGGGTCTCATAATGTTGTTTTTGAGTGATAAAAATACGAGGGCGACGATAAGGATGCCTGTTCCGGAAAAAATAAAGGCGGGAGCAGGTCCGAAGGCGGTAACGAGCAGGCCGCCGTATAACGGGCCGATAACGGTAGCCATTGAAGTCAGGCTCGTCACGGTGCCGGTTACACGACCGGTATAAGCTTCCGGCGTCCGCTGCTGAAGCGTAACCTGGAACGGGATGACAGTAAGCCCAACGCCTCTTTTAGCTTGCCGTTTTTGGCCGGGTAGAACAGGAAGTCGAACAGGAGAAGCGGCTGTACGGTCACGTCCTGCGCTTGATTCATTTGGAATCAACTCCTCGTCATTCAATCGGATAATGCTATTATAAATGGAGCGAAATCGAACATGATCGGGCTGAAGATGAAGTTGCATATAGCTTCTGGATGTATTTTTGGTTGTCGAAAGGCTTCAACCTTGCTTCTTTTTGTAGTATGATGAAAAGAGTTGAAAATGCGTCAGTAATGACGCGACAGGAGGAAAAGTATGTCGGAACAAGCAACATCAACGTTATCGGCGAACCGTTCGCAGGCGAATAACTTGCTGCGTCGGGACGTCCGTTTTCTAGGCAACATACTTGGAGAAGTGCTCGTCCATCAAGGCGGACGCGAGCTGCTTGATATCGTGGAACAAATCCGCGAGACGAGTAAAGCGCTTCGCGCCGAGTTCGTACCCGAGCTGTTTGACAATTTCAAATCGACAATCGCTTCGCTGGATCCGGAAATTCGCCATCAGGTCATTCGTGCCTTCGCGATTTACTTCCAGCTCGTTAATATCGCTGAGCAGAACCATCGGATTCGCCGCAAGCGCGATTATGAGCGTTCCGCAGGCGAAGGCGTACAGCGCGGCTCGATCGAGAGCGCGGTACAGGATTTGAAGGAACGCGGCATCGCAGTTGAAGATGTACAGCAAATTTTAAGCGGCATTTCGCTTGAGCTCGTTATGACGGCTCACCCGACAGAAGCAACACGCCGCGCCGTTCTTGACATCCACAAACGGATTGCCGAGGATGTTATGGAACTCGACAACCCTACGCTTACTTACCGCGAGCGCGAGAAGCTTCGGGACAAGCTGCTGAATGAAGTGCTCATTCTGTGGCAAACCGATGAGCTGCGCGACCGCAAACCAACCGTTATCGACGAGGTTCGCAACGGTTTGTACTATTTCGACGAGACGCTGTTCGAGGCGCTTCCTAACGTTTATGAAGAGCTCGAGCGCTGCCTGGCGAAATACTATCCGGGTCAAAAATGGCATGCGCCTAGCTACCTGCGCTTCGGCTCCTGGATCGGTGGCGACCGTGACGGCAACCCGTCAGTAACTGCGAAGATCACTTGGGAGACGCTGACGCTGAACCGCCAGCTGGCGCTGAAAAAATATGAAGAAAAGCTCAATGAACTGACAGAGCAGCTGAGCTTCAGCACGAATATCGTTCAAGTGTCCGACGAGCTGATCGAATCGATCAAGCGCGACCGCGAGAACGTTGAGCTGAAATGCGTTGACCTGTGGCGCAATGCGAAAGAGCCTTACCGCATTAAGCTCGGCTTTATGCTGGAGAAGCTCGTGAATGCGCGCGATGAGTCGCTTAAAGGCTCGCCTATGCGCTACAACAACCCAAGCGAGCTGCTGGAAGATTTGTATGTCATCGACCGCAGCCTGCGCCATCATTTTGCTGATTATGTTGCGGATACGCACATTGGCAAATTGGTTCGCCAAGTCGAACTGTTCGGCTTCCACTTGCTGCAGCTGGATATTCGCCAGCACAGCCAAGAGCATGAGAACGCGATGAGCGAAATTTTGGCTAAAATGAACATCATTTCCGATTACGCTGCATTGTCGGAAGCGGAGAAAACAGCTCTGCTTACGCAATTGCTGAACGATCCTCGTCCGCTTACGTCGAGCCATCTGGATTATTCCGCATCGACTCGCGAATGTCTGGACGTATACCATACGGTATACCGCGCGCAGCAAGAGTTCGGCACAGGCTGCATCTCCAGCTACCTGATCAGTATGACGGAAGCGGCAAGCGACATGCTTGAAGTTATGGTGTTCGCGAAAGAAGTCGGCTTGTTCCGTAAAGAAATTGACGGCTCGGTGCGCTGCACGCTGCAATCCGTTCCTTTGTTCGAGACAATCGACGACCTTCATGCGGCGCCTGCTATCATGAAGCAGCTGTTCGAAATTCCGTTGTACCGTCAAGCTGTAGAGGCTTGCGGCAACCTGCATGAAATTATGCTGGGCTACTCGGACTCCAACAAAGACGGCGGCGTTGTTACAGCGAACTGGGAGCTTCGCGTTGCGCTGAACGAAATTACGGCTGCGGCCGGCGAATACGGCGTAAAGCTGAAGTTCTTCCACGGACGCGGCGGAGCGCTCGGACGCGGCGGCATGCCGCTTAACCGCAGTATTCTTGCACAGCCTCCTCATACCGTTGGCGGCGGCATCAAAATTACCGAGCAAGGCGAAGTGCTTTCCTCGCGTTATTCGATGCAAGGGATTGCTTACCGCAGCTTGGAGCAAGCGACATGGGCGCTTATTACAGCAGCTCGCCTGGCTAAATATCCGCAGCAGCAAGAGCAAGAAGTCATTAAAGAGTGGGAAGATATTTCGCGCTCCATTTCGGAAACGGCGCTTACGAAATATCAAGACCTTATTTTCCGCGATCCGGGCTTCATGACGTTCTTCAAAGAATCGACGCCATTGCCTGAGGTTGGCGAGCTGAACATCGGCTCCCGTCCGTCCAAACGGAAAAACAGCGATCGCTTTGAAGACCTTCGTGCCATTCCTTGGGTATTCGCATGGACGCAAAGTCGTTACCTGCTTCCGGCATGGTACGCGGCAGGTACAGCGCTGCAGCAATATGCGGGCGATGACGCTGAGAAGATGGAGACGCTCAAAACGATGTATGAGCAATTCCCGTTCTTCCGCCAGCTGATCGACAATTTGCAAATGGCGCTTGCCAAAGCCGATTTGGTCATTGCGAAGGAATATGCGGATATGATCTCCGATCAAGAAATTCGCGACCGTATTTTCACGCAAATCGAAGAGGAGTATCAACTGACTTCCAAATTGATTTTGCAAATTACAGGTCAAGTCGAAATTCTCGACAACGTGCCGGTAATTCAAGAGTCGATCCGACTGCGCAATCCGTACGTCGATCCGCTCAGCTACATGCAAGTGCAATTGCTGTCCGAGCTTCGCGCAATTCGCGAACAAGATCAAGATGCGCCTGAGCTTCTCCGCGAAGTGCTTCTTACGATCAACGGCATTGCAGCGGGCCTGAGAAATACGGGCTAATGCGTATATAGAAATTGAAGAGGCTGTCTCCGTTCCGAAATGGACTGGAGGCAGCCTTTTTTTTGTTGAAATATCTCCAAATATGTCACTCGGTTTCCATTTCGCGGTGCCGTATACTAGAAGTATATCCTTTGTTTTTATTATGAGCGGGAGGTCGTTTGCTTATGGTGTCACGGTTCAAGCTTACTCATTCCTCGTATTGGCGGTTTGCTGCAGTCGCATTGCTAATCATTGGCGTAGATAGCGCAGTCGTTCGATTGGGAGCGGCGGATCAACTGCTGGCATATGCCGTGTTGTTTGACTTCATGCTCGTCATTCCGTTCTTCTATTGGTTTCTAGTTGTTCGCAAGTCGGAGCGTACGCGCAAATGGAAAGCGGTTCTTCCGTTGCCGGTGCTTGGCGGCGTTGCCGCTTGGCTGGTTTTGCCGCATACGTTAAAGCAAACTGCATGGCATGCGATCTGGCCTCTTGAGCTGCTTGTGATGGGCGTGGAGGCGGCGATTATTTTTTATGAAATTCGGCTGCTTGTACGCGTCATTAGACGGTTCCGGCAATTGAGGGCGGTTGAGCCGAATACAGGCGAAGCGATTCGGATGGCATTCAAGGATGTGATCGGGGAGGGCAAGCTCGCATCGCTGCTTCTGCATGATGCCAGTATGTTCTACTACTTCTTTTTTTCGTGGGGCGCTCGCAGAGAGGTTTCGCAGAAAGCGGCGGCTGTGTCGACGACGGCAGCGGCAGATGCAGATGTAGATGCAGATGCAGATGCATCCGATGCAGTGTTCACCTACCATAAAGAGACGAATCAAGTGCTCATGGCAGCGATCGCGACGAAAATATTAGTGCTGGAATCGATCGTCGCCCACTTGCTGCTGGCGATGTGGTCGCCGATAGCCGCCTGGATTTTGACCGTTTCGGAAATTTGGCTGCTTATATTGCTGTGGGCAGACACAAGAGCGGCCGTGCTGCAGCCGATTCGAATGAACCGTAAGCATATCCGTTTGCGGTATGGTTTGCGATTGCAGGCGGATTTGAAATGGGCGGATATAGAGTCCGTGGAGTACTCTAAAGCGGGATATGAGCTGACAGCAGAGGATCGCAAGTTAGCGGCCAGCGCGTCGCTGGGCTCGCCTAATGTGCGGATCATGCTGAGACGGCAGGTTCGCGTAGAAGGATTTTTGTTCCTGCAGAGAGAGGTGCGAACGATTTATTTGTCGGCGGACGAACCGCAGCGTTTCTGCGAGGCGGCGTCGAATTATAAGGCTGGAGAGATTGTTCAGCTGTAGTTGGCCGTGAGTTAGCCAAGAGTTGCAACATTTATGTTCCTTTATAGTCCTCTTAAGTTTGCTTTAAGGCTCATCCTTCATGATGAATACATCGAAGCAAACAACAACGATTCAGCGAGGCGGACGCTGCCAAGCTGTCGGAGGAGGACATTATGATAAACGATAAATCCAATCACAATAATGAAAATATGAACGGTACAAACGGCACAGGCGCAAATAAAGAAGTAACTTATACGTACGGGCCAAGCCCTCGCTCCACAGCAGATCTGCAATCGACATACGAGAAGCAGCTTGAAATGTTTGAAGTCGGCGCGGCGGAAGGCGGAGCAATCGGAGCGAGAGTTGGAAAACGGGCGAGGGCGACGTCGGCCAAAACGGTTCTCGCCGCGTTTCTCGCCGGCGCGATCGTTATTGGCGGTTTTATGTATGCGGCGGATCGCAACAATTTATTTACAGGCGATGGGGAAGAAACGGCAATCGTTTCGCAAACGGCGAGCAACGCAGCCTCAAGCAGTCAAGATGCAGGCGTGAAAACCGCTTCTGCAAGCGTGGATCAGAGCATCTCGGATATTTATGCCGAGGCGTCGCCGGCTGTCGTTAAAATTGAGAACTATACGGAGCCGCAGCAGACGGCCGGCAGAGGCAGCGACTATTGGCAGTTCTTTGGCGGACAGACGCCGCAGCAGCAGTTCGGCAAGGGCCGCAACGGTACAGGCGAAGGCGGCAGTCAGGAGCAAGGAGCGCCGCAATCGGAATCGAATTCGCAAAGCGAGGGCATAGACACTTCGAATTTGCAGCTGAGCGGTTCGGGGACTGGCTTTATTTTTGACAAATCCGGTTATATTCTGACCAACGAGCATGTGATCGCCGACGCGGCGCAAGTGAAAGTAACGGTTGAGGGCTATGACGAGCCGTTCGTGGCAACGGTTGTCGGTTCCGACGCGGAACAGGATTTGGCTGTGCTCAAAATCGAAGGAACGGACGAGTTCTCGACGCTTCCGATCGGCAACTCGGATGACAGCGCTATTGGCGATTGGGTAATTGCCATAGGCAATCCTTACGGTTTTGACCATACGATGACGGTTGGCGTGCTGAGCGCCAAAGAACGTCCGATTACCATTGCCGACGAATCGGGCGAGCATGTATACGAGCATCTGCTGCAGACGGACGCCTCGATCAATCCCGGTAATTCGGGCGGTCCGCTATTGAATGCAAGCGGAGAAGTCATCGGCATTAACACGGCGGTCAACTCGGAGGCGCAGGGCATCGGCTTTGCCATTCCGACAGGCACGATTCAAGAGGTGCTGAATACGATTATGGGCGCCAACACGCTATAAAAGCAAAAACCGTCTCGCAGCCAGCGAGACGGTTTTGCGTCTGCAGCGAGTCTAGCCCCGCCAACCGCACCAATTAAGCTCAAATGAGCCTAATATGCCCCGCCGTCAGGTGAGATCAGAAGATATTAGGCTCAAATGAGCCTAAAGTGGGCAACTAGGGGAATCTGGCGGCAAGTGCATACAGCGCGAGGGGCGCCATTATTTTTTGCCATACCCAGCCAAAAACGTATATAATGGTTCCGATACGAATGGAGGCAATGCGCTCAAATGAACAAAACTTCCGGCTACTGGTTAGCCGTGCTGCTCGTGGCGGGCGGCGCCGCATGCTATGGCGTAATGTCGCCGCTCTTAAAGCTGGCATACAACGGAGGTTTCCGTTTCGAGCAATTAACCGTTCACCAGACGGGAGCGGGAGGCGCGCTCTTGTGGCTGCTCATGCTGCTGCGGCCGGCTCGCTGGCGATACAATCGTTTTGACCTGAAGCAGTGGACGCAGCTTTCATTCATTGGCATTTTTGGCCTATGCATGACGACTGTGTTTTATAACCAAACGTTGGAACGGTTGGATGCTTCTTTCTCTATTGTCTTGCTTTTTCAATTTATGTGGATTACGATTTTACTAGAATGTTTATGGCATAAAAGATGGCCTGCCGCCACCCAATGGGCGGCAATTGTGCTGGCAATGACCGGAACGGTGCTGGCCGCAGGCTTGCTGGACCGGGGCGCATTGGACGCCCTCGATTGGAGCGGCGTATGGTACGGGCTTGCTTCCGCTGTTACATACAGCTTGTTTTTGCTGCTGACGGGCAAGGTAAAGTCGGATTACGATCCGGTAATGAAATCGGCGATCATGATGACTGCCGGCTTCGTATGTATCGCGCTGCTGTTTGGCTACAAATCGGCCGGCGACGGCCTGGCTGCGGAATGGACGCTGCTTGGTTGGGGAATCGCGCTTGGCTTGCTCGGTCAGGCGTTTCCGGCGCTGTTTTTCAATGCCGGCATACCGCGAATCGGAAGCGGGCTTGCTTCGTTGTTAGGCGCGTTGGAACTGCCTTTTGCGGCAATCAGCGCATGGCTGATTCTCGGCGAACCGATCACGCCGGTGACTGGGGCGGGCATGGCGCTCATTCTATGCGGCATTGCCGCGGCAGAATACGGCTCGCGCAAGCAAACCGTTCAAACGGAAGGGTTGGAGGAGTAATCGTGAATTTATTGGAGGCCCGACTCGCCAAATTAGCGTTGAAAGGCGATCAGCGGGCGTTTGCAGAGCTTGTGGAGCTGTATCAGGACAAACTGTTCCATATGGCCTACCGCATGCTGAATAACCGCCAAGAGGCGGAGGACGTCGTTCAGGAAACGTTTCTGCGCGTCCATAAAAATTTAGAGCGTTACGACGAGTCGCTTAAATTTTCGACATGGATCTATCGGATTGCGACGAATCTGTGTATCGACCGGCTGCGCAAACGGAAGCCGACCTATTCCCTTGATGCGGAATCTTCCGAGCATGAAGGGCTGGACGGCTATTCGATGATTCCAAGCGATAACCGCACGCCCGAGTCGGAGATGCTGCTGTCGGAGACGCAGCGCATTATCCACGAGGCGATCGAATCGCTGGCTCCGAAGTACAAGACAGTCATGATGCTGCGTTATATTCAGGAGCTGTCGCTTCAGGAAATTAGCGATGTGCTCGATATGCCGGTAACGACGATCAAAACGCGAGTCCATCGGGGCAGGGAATTTTTGCGCAAAAAGTTAGAGCATAAGCTGTAAGCAAGTTTAGGGACAAACAATTTGGCCTCATCTATAAAAAAGTGAAACATCCTGTTCGGCGCAACGTATCCTACTAATGAGAAAGAACTATGCGCAAAGCGCGGACGGTTTTGAGGTCCATTAGATGGCGAAGCCGAAGCGCGAACAGTGATTAATATGTGATATGTGATTCATGCTTGAACTGAACAAACGAAAGAAAGGACTGGCTGCCATGGAATGCAACGTCGCCATCATATGGATGCATGATTATTTGGACGGCGATCTGCCGCGCGAGGATGCGCAGCAACTACAAAATCATTTACGCTCATGTCCTTCGTGCATGGCCCGCTATGAACAGCTGGAGCGAACCGAAGCGTTGATGTTCAGCGCCAGAGAGCACGCACCTGTCATTACCGGCTACGACAAGGCAGCTTCAGCGAAGCTGACGGAACGAATTATGGCGCAGTTGCCGCAGGGGAAAATTCCGCAGCAGCGCCGTCGCGGCGCATTGCGCTACCTGTATAAATATCCTGGCTTAGCCGTTGCGGCCGTATTCGTGCTGGTGATGCTCGGAAGCTTCGTGTCGATGTGGGAGCAAGACTCCAAGCTGGTCGTATCGGGAGAAGGAGAAGT
The DNA here is from genome assembly GCF_009737085.1 of Paenibacillus sp. NEAU-GSW1. Classification (GTDB taxonomy): domain Bacteria; phylum Bacillota; class Bacilli; order Paenibacillales; family Paenibacillaceae; genus Pristimantibacillus. Next base: position 54,369 of record NZ_WOVL01000027.1, on the reverse strand, counting down.
TCTCCAGCAGGTCGTTATTGAAGGCGATACTGTAACCGTGCCTGAGGGCGTTCACGTCAAAGGCAATTTGATCGTTGAGAACGGCAAGGCCGATGTACGAGGCGAAGTGGAAGGAAACGTAACTGTTATTGACGGCTCGCTCAATCTGGCATCGACCGGATATATCACTGGCCAGCAGCGCGAAATTGACCAAGCGCTGGACTGGTTCTGGTACAAAGTGACACAGACGTTCAGCGGATTGGCCTCTTAATCGCAGACTGCCTCCCTGGAAAGGGAGGCGGTTATTTTTTATTTTAAAAAAAGGATTTCCAAACCCAATTCTAGAAAACAATAAGGTTGCTACCGCGCAAATTTTTAGAAAAATAGTTGCTGTCGGTTGTTTGGGGGTTTGCATATGAGTTACTTTACCGATTTGAATTGGAATGACTGGGTTAAGGACATCATCGACATAGGCATTGTCAGCTTTATCATCTATAAATTGATTATGATCGTACGCGGAACGAGAGCTGTTCAGTTATTGAAGGGCATTCTCGTGCTTGTTGCGACATGGGCGATTAGCACCTGGTTCAATCTGTACACGCTCAAGTGGCTGATGAACCAGATGTTCACGTTTGGCGTCGTTTCGGTGCTCATTATTTTCCAGCCAGAGCTGCGGCGAGCGCTGGAGCAGCTTGGACGAGGCAAGCTGTTTGCCCGGACGTCCTCGATCGAGAAGGATGTTATCAGCGACATGATCGACGCCGTCATGCGTTCGGTGCTCTTCATGTCGAAGCGCAAGATTGGCGCGTTAATTGTATTCGAGCGGACGACAGGGATCAATGAAATGATCGAGTCCGGCATCATGATGGAGTCGAAAATCACATCGGAGCTGCTGAGCAATATTTTTACGCCGAATACGCCGTTGCATGACGGAGCGGTCATTATTCGCAGCAATCAGATTATGGCGGCCGGCTGTTATTTGCCGTTATCGGAAAATCCGTTCATCAGCAAAGAGCTTGGCACGCGTCACCGCGCGGCAATCGGCGTCAGTGAAGTAAGCGATGCGATCGCCGTCATCGTGTCCGAAGAAACCGGGCAAGTATCGCTTGCATTAAATGGTATGATCGTACGCGATATTAATGAGGAATCGCTTATCTCGAAGCTGTTCGAGGAGCTGACGCCGAAGCAGAAGGAATCATCCAAGGAACGCGCTTCCGTCTCGTCTTTCCTGAAGCGGAAAGGAGGCCGCAGCAATGGATAAATGGCTTAGCCATCCGACCGCGCTGAAAGTGCTGTCGGTCATTATTGCGCTGCTGTTGTGGGCGGTTGTTCATTTTGACCCGGAGAAAACTCCGGCAACGGTAACGTCCAACGTTGATACGAAAGCCTATGAGGCGCAGTCGGTCGTTCCGATCGGCCTGGACGATGAGTTCTATGCGCTTGTCAAGCTGGAGCCGACGGTCGTTCGCGTCGTTGTGGAAGGCAAGCGAGCCAATCTATTGGCGCTGAAGGACGATGATATTGTGCTGAACGTCGATGTGAGCGGTTTGGAGGCGGGCGAGCATACCGTGCCGCTGTCGTATAAGCTGCCAAAAGGCATCGAGCTCGTGGAAATGTCGCCGACAACGGTGACGGTTGAGCTTGTGGAAATACAGACGAAACTATTCGACCTTGGGGTCATAACGAAGGGGACACCTGCGAAAGGGTATATAACAGGCACTCCTATATTTGCGAATGAGGGCAACAGCCAGGTTGAGGTTACGCTCCCGAAAGAAGAGATGTCGCATGTCGGGTCTGTCAGCATCACGCTAAGCGTTGAAGGAGCCGAAAAGCCGATTGAGGAGAAAAAGGCGAAAATCGTCGTGTATGATACGGAAGGCAAACCGATGGAGCACTCGGTTATAAAGCCGGAAACCGTTGCGGTAACGCTCCCGGTTACTCCGCCTTTCAAGATGCTGCCGCTGCAAATTGGCTTTACAGGCAGCTTGCCGGAAGGGTTAAGCGTATCGGCGGTAAAGCCGGAGATCGAGAAAGTTGCCGTATATGGCGAGCAGAAGCTACTTGATACGATGGAGTCGTATAAAGGAGCGACGATAGACCTTTCGAAAATTAAAGGTTCCGGTACTTATCAAGTGAAACTGGAAGCATCGGACGGAGTGAAGCTGGTCGAGCCTACGGAAGTGAACGTCGAGCTGACGATCGTGAGCTCGGAGACGAGAACGATTAGCAGGCAGATCGAGCTTAATGGGCTTGGCGAAGGGCTAAGCGCCAATATTACGTCTCCTGAAGGCGGGACTGCTTCATTTGAGGTTGTAGGCGCGCCAAACGTGCTGGATGCGCTGGAGACTGGCGACGTGCTGCTGTCGGTCGATTTAAGCGGAGTTGCTCCCGGCACGTATACGATGAATGTGCAAGCGAGCTTGCCGCGATTCGTACAGCTTGCGGGCAGCGCCGAGGCCGTTTTGAAAGTAACGCTGGACATTACGGATAACTCCGTAAGCACCGGCGCCGATCCAGCTGGAGCGGATACTCCGGAAGGCGGAGGAGAAGCGACCGCTCCTCCTGCAGGCGAAACTGCGCCTGCAGGAGAAAGCGCTGAGCCGAACGAATCGGGCGGCGAGGCAGACGCCGGCTCGGGCGCAGGTGCAGGTGCAGGTGCAGAAACCGGCGATAGCGCAGCGAATAGCGGAGAAGCCGGAAACGGCGGTTGACGCTGTCCGCAACTTTTTGTAGAGTAAATGAGTTTAAAGGTTGGGGCTCAGTGATCTGAGCTTCGATTTCAATGAATTAAGGTTAGGCAACTATGCAAACAGAGGAGCAAGAACAATATGGGGAAATATTTTGGAACAGACGGTGTGCGCGGGGTAGCGAATGCAGAATTGACTCCGGAGCTTGCTTATAAAATCGGCCGTTGCGGCGGTTATGTACTTACGGGACAAGCGGATAAGCCTAAGGTTGTTATTGGACTCGACACGCGGATTTCCGGTCCGATGCTGGAGTCGGCGCTAATTGCCGGCCTGCTGTCGATCGGAGCGAGCGTTGTGCGTCTCGGCGTCGTGTCCACGCCGGCAGTTGCATACATTACTCGCGAGTTGAAGGCGGATGCGGGCGTTATGATTTCCGCGTCGCACAATCCGGTGCAAGATAACGGCATTAAATTTTTTGGCGGCGACGGCTTTAAGCTGTCCGACGAGACGGAGAATGAAATCGAGCGTTTGATCGATGCGGCAACCGATGAGCTCCCGCGTCCTATCGGCGGAGATATCGGTACGGTAACGACAGACGACGATGCCAAATATAGATTTTTGGAGTACTTGAAAACGACGATCAAAGGCGATTTCAACGGACTGAAAATTGTGCTCGACTGCGCGAACGGCTCGGCCTACGAGCTTGCTCCGAAAGTGTTCGCAGAGCTTGGAGCCAATATCGTTACGGTCGGCGCGGAGCCGGACGGCCGCAATATTAACGCTGGCGTAGGTTCTACGCATCCGGAATATTTGCGCGAGCAGGTGCTGGCGCATGGCGCGGACTTGGGTCTGTCGTTCGACGGCGACGCGGATCGTCTGATCGCGATTGACGACAAAGGCGAGGAAGTGGACGGAGATTATATTCTGGCGATTTGCGGCGATGCGATGAAGCGGGAGGGCAAGCTGAACGGCGAGACGGTTGTTACGACCGTAATGGCGAACATCGGCTTCTTCAAAGCGGCGCAGCGTTTGGGCCTGAAGACGGCGCAAACGGCTGTCGGCGACCGTTATGTGATGGAAGAAATGCGCCGCGGCGGCTTTAATCTGGGCGGCGAACAGTCCGGCCACGTTATTTTCCTCGATTACAATACGACAGGCGACGGTATTCTGACTGCCTTGCAGCTGGTGGATACGCTCGTGGCTTCGGGCCGCAAGCTGAGCGAGCTGAAAACGCTGATGAGCAAATATCCGCAGGTGCTTATTAACGTGCGAGTTGCCGATAAGAGCCTGTATGCGGGCAACGAGGCCATTGCTGCTGCAGTGGAAGCGGTGGAAGCGGAGCTTGGCGACAATGGCCGTGTGCTTGTGCGTCCGTCCGGTACGGAATCGCTTATTCGCGTTATGGCGGAAGGTCCGGATAAAGATCAAATCGAAGGCTATGTTGCCCGTATCGTTGATGTTGTGAAGCAGCAGCTTGGATAACATATGGTTTAGTTCGCGATGCCGCCTTGCTTGCTTGGAGCAGGGCGGTATCGTTTAACAGGCTAGAGCGAACGTAACGGAGAATGGGGAAGGGCTTAAAGACTACGAAAAGCGGACTTCGGCACGGGTTTTCTCGGTTAATTGCCAATTCTTTACCGGCCTAAGCCTAAAGTATAGGTTGCGAATTGCAATGAAAATGAATATGATAGGAAGTATCATTCCAGCAGGAAAGCGAGGAGCGAGGTTACAAACGTTTCATAAGCGCCAGAGCTTGCGTGATGAACAGATTTTTTTTCGCGGTATGGGAAGAGAATCGTTCATACGGGAAGCTGACGAGGTGAAGGTGTTCGGAACATTCGGCGGGGACCTTCCGGTATAGCATGCCAACCGAAAGCCGTTACGCAAATAGATTGGGCGACCGATCTGACAAACGTGCGGCGGGCTTGCAGAACAGTAATTCGTTTATATTTCAATGCGAAACGAAGCGTCGCCTCCAATGGACGGCGAAGCCGTTTCTGCTAGAACTCCCGTATGTCTACGGTGCCGCTTGAGGGGCGGGCAGGGGCAGAAGGGTTGACATTGGCTTGCATATAATGACAACCGAATAGCGCTGTGCCGCGCATAGCGGACATCCGGATACGGGCAAATTATACCGATAACGGAGGTCTATATAATTATGTGTGGTATTGTAGGATATATTGGTAAACGCGACTCGCAGGACATTTTGATCGAAGGTTTGAAGAAGCTTGAGTATCGCGGTTATGACTCTGCGGGCATTGCTGTGTTTACAGCGAACGGTCTGGAAATTTCGAAGTCGAAAGGCCGCCTTGCAGTACTGGAAGATAAATTGCGCGATGAGCCGCTTGCCGGTTCGGTCGGCATTGGCCATACGCGCTGGGCAACACACGGTAAACCGTCTGACGTGAACTCGCATCCGCATACGGACAACTCGGCGAAATTCTCAGTTGTACACAACGGGATCGTTGAGAACTACCTGGATTTGAAAGATGAACTGACAGCGAAGGGTCATGTTTTCGTGTCGGAGACGGATACAGAAGTCATCTCCCACCTTGTGGCTGATGAGTATGACGGCAACATCGTTGAGGCGGTTCAACGCGCGGTTAAACGGATGCGCGGCGCGTTTGCGCTTGGCGTATTAACGGAATTTGAGCCTGAGAAACTGGTTGCGGTTCGTTTCGCGAGCCCGCTCGTTATCGGCATTGGAGAAGGCGAGAACTTCATCGGTTCGGATATTCCGGCGATTCTGGAGCATACTCGCAACGTGTATATTTTGAACGACGGCGAAATGGCTGTTTTGACACGCGACGGTGTCGAATTGATGACGACGGAAGGCGAATTTATTTCCAAGGAAATATATCATGTCGATTGGGACCTGGTCACTGCAGAAAAAGCCGGATTTGATCATTTCATGCTGAAAGAAATTTACGAGCAGCCGAAGGCTTACCGCGACACGATGCTCGGCCGTATTGCTGATGACGGCAAATCGGTTGATCTGAAAGAATTGACGATGGATGCGGACTACATCAAGTCGATCCGCAAAGTGCATATCGTAGCTTGCGGTACGGCGTACCATGCAGGCATGGTTGGCAAAACGGTAATCGAATCGCTTGCTCGTATTCCGGTTGAGACAGATGTCGCTTCCGAATACCGCTATCGTTCGCCAATCATTACACCGGATACGCTTGTTATCGTCGTAAGCCAATCGGGCGAAACGGCTGATACGCTTGCTGCGCTTCGCGAAGCGAAACGCAACGGCGCTCGCGTACTGGCAATTACGAACGTTGTAGGTAGCTCGGTTGCGCGTGAAGCGGACGATGTGCTCGTAACTTGGGCAGGTCCGGAAATCGCGGTTGCTTCGACTAAAGCTTACACGTCGCAATTGATTGCGTTCTACCTGTTCGGTCTGCATCTTGCAGGCGTATTGGGAACGAAAGCGGAAGCTGAAGTTGCTGCGCTGATCTCGGCGATGCATGAGCTGCCAGAACAAGTCGAAGCTATTCTGGAGCAATCCGCCGTATTGAAACAAGTAGCGGAGTCGATCTCCTCGCATAAAAATCTGTTCTTCATCGGCCGCGGCGTGGACTATGCAGTCGCGCAAGAAGGCTCGCTGAAGCTGAAAGAAATTTCGTACATTCACTCCGAAGCTTATGCGGCAGGCGAGCTGAAGCATGGCACGCTGGCGCTGATCGAGGATAACATCCCGGTTATCGCGCTCGTTACGCAAGAAGAGCTGTACGAAAAAACGCTCAGCAACATCAAAGAAGTGAAAGCGCGCGGCGCTCACGTTCTGGGCATCGCTAACGCAGGCAGCGAAGTTGAAGTGAGCAAATCGGTCGACGAATTGTTCGCCATTCCGAAAACATTGCCATTGCTGTCGCCAGCCCTGTCGGTTGTGCCGCTGCAATTGATTTCGTACTATGCCTCGCTGGCGCTCGGCCATGACGTTGATAAGCCAAGGAACTTGGCGAAGAGTGTTACGGTTGAGTAGTGGGGGATTCTTTCTGTTCAGTGTTGTTGTTCAGTGAAAATAAAGTATTAGACTGCTGGGTGTGACAGTGTGTACATCTAACAAGCCCTAACGCCTACCATATAAACTCTGCACAAAGCTAATAAAGTTTGACTGCAAGCCGAGCTGATTTCAGGCATTTCTCTCCTGATTTCACTCGGCTTTTCTTTTTCAATCTAATCTTATCCCCGATCATTTCTCGATCAATATTTCCGCCAATCCCTTGTCAAATCAGGCTTCTTCTCGATTCAAGCTCTAACTGATTCTTATCTTGCTCGTCCTTTCAACCCTAATCTCGGTGTTACTCCTGCTTTTACTCCTGCCTTCCTTCAAACATTTACGGTTCGATTCGTGATTTGAAGAGGGATTTTTCCGATGATTTCTCCTGATTTTCCGTCAAACATAGCGTGAAAAAAGAATTTGGAGGGGAAGTGTGATGAAAGGTTGAAAAGCCTTGTGGAGCGTGGAGTTTCGGGGATTTGGATGGGGAGGGGGGATGGGCAGAATTATTTAGAAATTGACAGATGTAGATCGGTTACACTAAGTTGGACAGAAAAAATAAGGGCTTGTAGAATAAACCTATCCATGCTAAGGGGCGGATCTCTACAATGCCTAAAAAACAAAGACGCACGTTTACAACCAAATTCAAAAAGCAGATGGTGCAGCTCTATGAAAATGAGAAAACCAGAGCAGCGATTGTGGAGGAATATAACCTCACCTGGATCAGCCAAGCTCAGACAACGGGCTCCTTCACTCGGTATCAGCAATGTGCGACGTCCTGCAAATCGCAAGAAGTACGTTTTATTACGACGCCCAAGAACGAATCACTAAAGATGATGTCGCTGAAGCTATTGTGGATATCTTTCTCAAGAACCGAAAAGCCTACGGTACACGCAAGATCAAAGTGAACTCCACGAGCGCGGGTTCATCGTCTCCAGACGCCGCATTGGCCGCACGGTGTCGCAATATAAACCCCAGAAATCGTCCTGCGACGAAGCGACGACAGACAATGTTCTGAAGAGAATTTGTTCAAACGGAAGCTAAACGCTTAGTCGTCAGTGATTTGACGTATGTGAAGTCCAGAACCGATGGCATTACATTTGTGTGCTGATGGATCTGTTTATCGGTCGATCGCTAAGTATGGAAGGCTGTCCGTACGACAACGCTGCGCCTGAAGCCACCTATAAGATCATGAAAACAGAATTTGTGAACCAGATGACCTTCCAAAGCCTCCATCCATCGAATCGTTTCATTCCACACTAAAGTTTGAAACGTTCTATCTCGAAGGAATTACCTCTACAACAACTGGTGTACATTTCATTTATCTTCGGAGTCTTCCCATCTTTTCGAGTAAGCTTTATTTGTAACCCAGAAAGTCATCCACGCAAGCACAATAAGAATAAGTGTGGCGGCGATCCATACACCAACTGGAACATTCATAGTTACATCTCCTTAATTACTATTATTCAAACTAAAATTTTCTATTCACCTCAAGAGATTCTTCTGAACGAATAATCAGACGTCCAAAAAAGAAGATAAGAAATGGACATAAAATAAAAGCTACACAGAGCATAATAAAAGATACTAAAGTCGCCATTTGGTTATCTACCTTCCTATATTTGATTACACTTATTGAAGTAACTAAAATTATATTAGGTGGAAATGAAGGTAATGTAACCATCCAATCGACTAGATCTTATACCATCCAATTTTACCGTACATGAATGAGTAATGAACAATACGCAGAAGATAATTTCATTACTAATATCGGAATAGAATCATTAATTGGGCAGCATTAATTTAGACGTTTCAAAGCACTGTTTCGCACTGTATGTCGTATAGGGCGGTAGCACAAAAAAGGACGCTGGGCAGCGGGATTTCCACTGCTCAGCGTCTTTTTCGTATATTTTTGCATTATAGATCATCCGTTATCCCTGACGTTTCGTAAAGCCTTCCATGATAAAATACTGATACTCTAAGGGCGTTACGAGTGTGTTAAAAGTTGGATGTTTAGTCCAACCTTTGATGGTGGATTGATAGCGTGTTTGAACCCAAACCCCAAACGATGGTATACGAAAGTGTGAGAAAAAAATGGTTCTGTGGACTTAATTTATAACGATGAGTTGATGCTAGTCAGAGACCGTAGTGCTTCTGCAAATCGGGTTATTCCGGATTTGATCTCATCGTTTTTGGCTCGGGCAAATGTAAATCGTACGAAGCCTGAATCAGAGCCGTAGACGCTTCCCGGCACGAACACGACCCCTTTTTGGATTGCTTCATCCAGCAGTTTTCCATCGTGAACATCCGGAATTAGTTTACACCACAGATGCAGTCCCCCGTAAGGTATGTCGAATATGACCAAATCTTGCAGTTCTCTCCGCAAGGTATCGATCAGCAGATCTCGCTTAAATTGCAGTTGTATGCGGAGACGTTCCAAGTGCGGTTCAAAATGAGCTGATTTCAAAAACTGCGCAGCGACCTGTTGTGGAATGACGCTTAATCCGAAATCCATCTGCTGCCTAGCATCTGCTAGACGCTCCACAATGGAACGCGGGGCGACCATCCAACCGATCCGTAGACCAGACGCGGCGATTTTGGAAAACGAACCGATATACAGGACGGATCCGAAGGTATCCAACGATTTTAGCGGCTCAGGTGGCTTTCCTTCATAAGCAGTCAAGCTGAAAGGATCATCCTCTACAATTGGTAATGCCAATTCACTGGAAATTTTCAACAACTGTTCGCGACGCTCATTTGCAAGTACGGTCCCTGTCGGGTTCTGATAATTCGGATTGAGAAACACCATTTTGATCCGATGTTTTTTGTATAAGGTGCGAATGTCATCGGGACGGATACCATACTGATCTACGGGAAGCCGAAAGAGTTTGAGTCCAGCCGATTGAAACATAGGTAACGAGTAGCAGTAAGAAGGGTCCTCGATCGCCACGGCATCTCCCGGCGACAATAGGCATTGTGTAATCAAATACAATGATTGTTGAGATCCGGATGTAATGAGGATGGACGATTCGTTCGTTTGAATAGACCGGTGCTTCTTCAAATAAGAAACCAGAGCTTCTCTAAGCGGAACATATCCTTGTGGATTGTCGTAGCCCAAATAAGATGTATAGTGATGCGAACTCATCAAACTTGCAATTTCATCCGCGGGTGCTAGGTCCGCTGCCAGTTCACCACTTGCGAAATCAATTAGAGAAGGCTGGTCTGTTAGCGCTTCTCTTATCTTTCGCAAAAAAGGCGGATTAGGCAAAAAACTGCCTCCTTCGGAATATCGTTTCCAATTTGGTGTATGTTTGGGTGTAGCCCCCCACTTTGTTGAGCTGACACGCGTTCCGCTGCCAGTACGGCTTTCTATGATACCGAATGAGCGCAATTCGGCAAAGGCTTGAATGACAGTGCTACGATTCACTTCTAGTTGCTCAGCCAATTTTCGTTCAGATGGCAATAGGCTACCTGGCGGAAACTCGCCGTACGAGATTCGCTGTTCCAGAAAATCGGCAATCTGTTCATATAATGGTTTGTTGCTGTAACGATCAGGCTTCCACAAATCCCTCACCTCATTCAAATTTAGATTGCCATAGTGTGCTTTTTATCATACCATCGCTGCTCAAAATTGAAAGTAACCATTTCATCTTATCCTTTATTATCTATTTATTGAACATGGATGGTTCGGACCGGGATTGAATGGATGGTGAAATTGATCCGCTATTGGATGGTTATTTATTGTTAATTATCAATTAATATAGTGGTCAAGTCGGAATTCAAAGGGGTGATTTGGTTTGTGACAATCACTAATGACGATAAAATGGAGAAGATTTCGGGACGTATTGGCAGCGAACAGGAATGGGGTGAAAACAGTGGTTAAAGGACTTGCAGGAAAACGGATTGCCATTACGGGCTCCCGTAAAATAGTGGAATTGAGTGAAATTATCGAGCGGCAGGGTGGAGAGGCGGTTGTTCGTCCGCAGCAGGGGCTTTTTGTGCTGCAAGAGAAGGATGTGGAATATGACCTTCTTCGATTGCTCGAAAGTGGGACGGACTGGGCCATTTTTACAACAGGTACAGGACTTGCAGCCTTATTGGAACAGGCGGAACGCATCGGGGTTAGAGAACGGCTGATCACCCTGTTCAGGAACTCAAAAATCGGAGCGAGAGGTTATAAAACCTTTACTTTATTGAAAAAGCTTGGCATTCAGCCGATCGTAATAGATGAAGATGGTACGACTAAAGGCTTGATTCAGGCGCTGCAGAGCTATCATTATGCCGATCAAAACGTGGCAATTCAACTCCATGGAGAGCCTATGCCTGAACTTGTTTCATTTTTTGAAAGTAAGGGTGCGTTTGTTCGGACCATACTGTCTTACCAACATGTGGCTCCTGAACAGGCGATATCACACCAGCTTTGTCAAGAAATTTTAGAAGGAGCTCTGGATGCGGTTTGTTTTACAACAGCCGTTCAGGTACGTTACTTTTTCCAATATGTCAAAAATCATGGTCATTATTTGGATATCAAAAAAAGTTTTCTAAACCAGGTTTTAGCGGTTGCGGTTGGTCGGGTTACGGCAGAAGCGTTAAGGGAAGAAGGGGTTAGACGGATATTAACGCCCGAGAACGAACGAATGGGCGCGATGATTGTAGAGCTTTCATATTATTTCCGCAACGCGTCAACGCAGAGAGGGGGAGTGGAATGAATAATCGTAATGTTCGGGTGGCTGTTGTACAGTCTGCGTCTACATTATTTGAAAAACAATCAGCCTTGGATAAGATCGAAAGCATGACAAGAGAAGCAGCAGGACAAGGAGCGCAATTGATCGTCTTCCCTGAGGTGTTTCTTCCCGGATATCCGCGAGGACTTAGCTTCGGCGTTCGTGTCGGTAGCCGTACCCCTGATGGAAGAAAGGATTGGCAGCGCTATTGGGAAAATTCGATCAAGGTTCCAGGAGCCGAAACCGATTTTCTGGGCGGGCTGGCCAAAGAGCTAAACGTCTATTTAATCATCGGCATAGTTGAACGGGATCAGGAATTCAGTACAGGCACTTTGTATAACTCCATTATTTATATCGGACCTGATGGGACCCTCTTGGGCAAGCACCGCAAGCTGGTTCCAACTGGTTCTGAGCGCCTTCTTTGGGGGCAAGGGGACGGAAGTACTCTAACTGTTATCGATACCCCATTTGGCAGAATCGGTGGCCTTATTTGTTGGGAAAATTATATGCCATTGGCCCGTACGGCTATGTACGCACAAGGTATCGATATCTATATTGCTCCAACGGCGGATGCTCGCGATACGTGGCAGGCAACCATTCGTCATATTGCGTGCGAGGGTCGCTGTTATGTACTTTCTTGCAATCAATTTTCCACAAAAGAGACCTATCCAGCCGACTTAGCTTACTACGATGATATTCAAGATGATGATTATGTGCTCAACCGGGGCGGAAGCGCCATTGTCGATCCGCTTGGGGAGTACATCGTGAACCCACTCTATGATAAAGAAGGTATTATGTTCGCGACTCTGGATCTTGACGAGGTGATACGAAGTAGATTCGATTTCGACGTTGTCGGGCATTACAGCCGTCCGGATGTATTTCAGCTTATCGTTAATGATAAAAAGCAGGAAATCGTAAGTAAAATGAATTAGAGAGCCGTGTACTTGTGCATATTCGCATTTGCTTTCACATGCGTAGAATCCGACACAAGTACTCGGCTACGCGTCGGATTGGTAGACGGTAAGCCGCGATCTGGTCGTTAACGAATACAAAGCTACTGACGGTAGCTTCGCAGCGGATTTGAATGCTGAAGGAAACTTTGCCGTATTCGAATACGAGAAGAATTATGCCGATGTGGGAAGCTCGAGCTGGTTCTATGAAGCCGTCGCTTCGCAGTCGGCGAAGCATATGGGCTTGCTAAGGCAATTGACCTCGTGCGTTACCCCATCGTACAGAGGCGCTCGTTTTTGTTCAAACACCAAATTATTCGTTTTACAGGAATTCTAACGGGCAGTTTACGCTGATGAGTTTTCAATGAAATTCAAAAAGCTCTGACCGCGCACGAATGCAGAATCAGAGCTATTCTTCTCACCGACTTCAACAGCCGTTCTTATTATCCAGTGAACAATGTTCCCCTGCTATATTTTGTATTAAATTCGTGCAAGACAGACGCTCTTCAAGCTCCTCGATGCCCATAGTTCCACCAAGTGAGATTAATTCATTCCCGTTACGGAGTAGTAGGGTAGGATAGCTATTTACCCCGAGATGCTTTACTTTGACGAAGTCTGCGCGGGCTGCGGTAATTGACGCCGGGTCATCCAAGAGTTTCAGGACTGCGTTTGGATCGATATTGTTAGCTAGGGCAATTTTATAATAAGTTCCTGGATCACTGAGGCTCATACCCTCGTAGTAGAATGCATGTTGCATGGCGGAGGCAAGATATATTGCACGATCAGGCGCCAGGGAACGCAAAGCATTAAATCCGATTGCTGGGGACTTAGAATTCATAACGAAACTGCCTTCGCTTAGGAGTTCCTGGTAAGCTGAGCCAAACTCGACGCCTGTAAGTTGACTAATCCGCTTATTTGCCTCTGGAATATGAGAGAATGACCCTATAGAATGACTTCGATCACCAATAAATAGGCCGCCACTCAAAACGGTAAGTGGCAATTCGGGATGATTTTCATGCAGACTGCGAATGGTTTTTGAAAACCCGTAACACCATCCACAATAGGCGTCCCACGCATAGATAAGCTCTTTAGCAGCAGTCATGACGACTCCTTTCTAAATCAATTTTTGCCGGCTCGCTCACCAATAACGGTGCCTTGTAGGATTCAATGAATGTGTTGCCAACGGCAGTGCCGTAGGACTGACTTTCATCATGTGGGTGCGCTGTGATAGATAATACTTTTGCCATTATTAGTACCATTCTTTATAAAGTAGTTTGTTACCTATAACAATATCGTTTACATGTAACTATAATAGTTACATGATGGGCGCTTGTCAATCCTGATTGTATATTGAACTTAACGTCGCGAATTCATACAGTTGTATTTAAACCAGGTACTGCTAACATAGAGAAGGAATTGCAGTTAAAGCAGTCGATCTCCCGCGTTCGCGTCCGAATATATGCGAATATCGGTTGCTAGCCTCAACATTCATAACTAATATAAACCCATGTCCATATAAAAACGTAGGTTTATGTACATGCTGACCCGCTGAAAGCGGGTCTTTTTTTCATCTCTAAAACTAACTTTTAAGCCTGCCACGACTTTAAATGTTTCCTAGCGAATGCCTGAGCAAATGCATAGAGAGGATAACGATGGTTACGATTGTTGCAATCGGAGTTTAAATCTGTCTTTGATTCAAGTGAATAAAATAGATGCTTAAAGACAAAATATTCAAGTGACTAAATTATGTATTGAAGGGAGTGTGTGGAATTGTCATTTATCTGGATTTCTTTAATTCATTTATTAAGCCAATGGGAGTTCTACATTCAAACCTCCATAATGATTGGAGTTCCAATATTTCTGGATGCGCTATGCGTTCGTCTCCGCAATAGATACTTGAATAAGGATAAACCAACGTGATAAGGAGAAATGGTCGAAATGAACGCACCAATATTCACAGGCAATTATGATCTAGACATGGAGAAAGTTAGGAAAGGATTAGAAATCCATTCGGATCTTCAATGCAGGCAATTCCTACTGGGAGTAACCCCCCTCCGCGCCGCATTGGTGTTTGTAGATGGCTTATCCGACAAGGAGTTCATTGACCGCAACCTTATTCGCGAGCTCATGAAAGGCGAGTACGAGCTTCCTGTAACTACGGACTTTATACAAAATCGAATCCTTAGCATTGGAAGACTCTTACAAGACGCTGCCAAGGAACAGTGGCTTGCTAAAGTCTTATTTGGGTATACAATGCTGCTCGTAGAGGGCTTGTGTGAGCCTATACTGATCGATACGGTGCTGGGGGGGAAAAGAGACCTTCAAGAACCCGAAACAGAAGGATTGGTACGGGGCCCGCGGATTGGCTTTAACGAAGTGCTGGCTGACAACACAGCTCTGCTGCGTCGCAGCGGAGAAACCGATACACTGGTTATCACCAAGCGAACAATAGGCATTCGATCACGCAAATTAGTCGCCATTGCGTATTTCTCGGATATCGTTGAGCCGAATTTAGTACAGGAGGTTGAAAGGAGAATCTCCAAGATCGATCTGGATCATTTGCCGGAGAGCGGGTACATCGAACAACTTATAGAAGACGACCCGTTAAGTCCTTTTCAACAAGTGCAGAACACAGAGAGACCCGACAAAGTAATAGCTGCCCTACTTGAAGGACGTGTGGCGATTCTTCTTGACGGAACACCCTTCGTGCTCATTGTGCCGACGACATTTAGCATGCTGCTACAGTCACCAGAGGATTATTATGACCGCTGGCTTCCGGTCTCATTTATACGGCTTCTTCGATTTATAGCTGTCGGAGTGGCGCTGCTTCTCCCTTCCATCTATATTTCTTTCATATCCTTTCATCCGGGTCTTATTCCGACCAAACTTGTAATTTCAATCATGCACACTCGGAATGGCGTACCGTTCCCTGCCTACATCGAGGCGATTGTAATGGAAGTTGCAATTGAAATTCTGCGAGAGGCGGGACTTCGCCTGCCAAAGCCAATCGGTCCAGCCATGGGCATCGTCGGAGGACTTATCATCGGAGAAGCGTCGGTTCAAGCAGGGATTGTGAGCCCGATTCTCGTTATTGTAGTGGCAGGAACTGCCGTAACATCATTTACGATTCCTGCATATAGCGCCGGCATTACTTTCCGGTTCTTGCGGTTTTTCGCTATGATGTCCGCTGCACTGTTCGGCCTTTATGGTGTGCTCATGTTTCTTCTGCTTATCGCCAGTCATCTCGTCCGATTGAAGAGCTTTGGGGTCCCGTATTTAAGCCCAGCAATTCCTTACCGAATCTCCGATTGGAAAGACTTATTGTTCAGGCTTCCTATTGGCTACATGAAGCGTCGGCCAGAGATGTTGAAATCACTTGATGTAATTCGCAAGAAATGAATACGAGGAGGAATAAGTCTTGAATGTTTTAACAGAACGTATCGATACGCCACTGGCAGTCATCATTGTTTCCAATATGATATTAGGATCCGGAATTTTGTCATTGCCGAGAGTGGCAGCTGCGTCCACGCATACTCCCGATGCTTGGTTGGCTGTTGTCGGAGGCGGTCTGCTCACCATCGCTGCCGGGACTGGAATGGCTTTGTTAAGCCGAAGATACCCCGACCGCACCATCTATGAATTTATTCCCCATGTTCTCGGGAGAGCAGGCGGATTCGTCTATTCATTGCTGATCATATTTTATTTTTTAAGTAGCGCTTCGTTTCAAGTCAGTACCATGGCAAAAGTCTCAGGGTACTTTCTTCTTGAGGGAACGCCTTCCTGGGTTGTTATTAGCATTTTTATATGGGTAGGCCTCTATTTGATGGTTGGAGGAATCGAATCGATCGCTCGAATTAGTGAACTATTATTACCTCCAACAGTCCTTATATTGCTGATACTGTTGTTTTTGAGCATTCGAATTTTCGAATGGAATCATGTTTTGCCGATAGGAGGAAGTGGCGTTTCTTCGATTTTTCATGGATTGAAGTCGACAAGCCTCGCATTTTCAGGTGCGGAAGCCATTTTGTTCGTAACGGCTTTCATGTCGAATTCCTCCAAATCAGTTAAAGCGGTAATTGCAGGCATTATGATCCCGATGATCATTTATGTGGCTATCGTTTTTCTCACGATTGGCGCACTTACTGTAGATGGAACGATCTCGAGGACGTGGCCTTTAATGGATGTGATCCGGAGCTTTGAAATTCCAGGACTCGTTTTTGAGCGCTTCGAGTCATTGCTGTTAGTAACTTGGATCATGCAAATATTCACTTCATTCACCGTAAGCTATTTTGGAGCTTCTCTAGGGCTTGCCTGTTTATTTGGAATAAGCCTAAAAAGAAGCTTATTTATGCTTCTTCCGTTTTTATATGTCTTGATTCGTTTGCCGCGAAATATTGAAGAATTATCCCAGTGCGGTGATTTCATCGGAAATACAGCGATTTGGCTTTTTGGCGGACTGCCGTGGATACTGCTGCTTGTTTCCATAACGAAAGAGAAAATGCATGCCAAGAGTGGCTCTAATGCTTAAGATAGCTCTTCCGTTTTTTCTGGTCATTCTGTTGTCTGGTTGCTGGAGTAGCAAAGAGATTGAGTCGCAGAGTTTGTACATCGGGATGGCATTGGATAAGGAGTGGAGCGATAAGACCGAGGAAGCGATGAATCGCAAAGGCGGGGATTATCAGAAGAAGGATGTGATAACCTCAACGATTCAGATTGTTTCGATGGAATCGGCTACTTCACCAGGCGCGAATAGTCTGGGTTCAGGGAGAAAAAAGCCATATCGGAACATAGTCATCTCAGGCGACTCTGTTATAGAGATTATTCGTGAAGCCGCCCTTAAATTAGACAAGCCCATCATTGGACACCATTTGAAAGTAATCGTTATAGGCAGTAAGCTTGCGGAGAGCGTCGGAGTGGATCAGCTCGTCGACTTCTATTTGAGGGATAACGATATAAGGATGAGCACTATGGTGTTCGTGAGTAAAGGGAAAGCATCAGATGTGATAAAGAGCGATGCTTCTGGTGACATACCCTCGACCCATCTGGCGGGTATTGCCGATAATCAATTCCGAACCATTAAGATTCTTCCAGCGCAAACATTGGTCACATTGAACGGACATCTTCAAGCAGGAGAGAACTTCCTGCTGCAAAATGTGATTGCGGCTAAGGGAGAAATGAAGGTGTCCGGCGCTGGCGTATTCGATGGAACAACCCGAACATTGAAGGGCTTTCTGAACGAGGACGAGGTGGGATCGCTTATTTGGTTGAACGGTCTAGGCAAAGGGGGCGTGCTTAAGGTTTATGATCCTCGAAGCGGGAAGGCTATGACTTACGAAATAAATTCAATGAGGAGCAAAATCAAGTCCTCTCTGTCTTCAGACAAACGTGTCGTCTTTGAAGTTCGCATTCAATCGCGTGGGCACTGGATAGAAGATTGGAAAGACGCTGCTCATCCCCAGGGCGGGTTAGATCGACAGGAAGCGGAGAAGCTCTTCTCGGAAGCTGTGAAGGAAGGCGTTGAACAGCTTCTGGACAAGCTGCAGAATACACTTAAGATAGATGGTGCGGGCTTGGGAGAAAGACTGAGAGTTCAGCATCCCGCTGTCTGGGGCAGGCTAAAGTCAGATTGGAATAGCGAATTCAGCCAAGCTACAATTCGTGTAGAAGTGGAAACAAAGATTGAAGATTATGGGACGAAGAATCCTTCGATGTAAGGGGGGATAAGGCGATAGGGCTGTATCAAATGATCAATCGCTTGATACAGCTTTTAGGCTTCTTGGCACCAGCTTGACAAAAGTAACATCAATTATTTGTAAAAAATCCGAAACCATAACCCCTTATTCATCGTCTATACTAAGGTGTATTTTTTTGGGATTGATTTCTATTTTAGTGAAGGCGAGGAAAAGGGATGAAGAGATCTATGAATGGCAAACTGCTTGCAACGGTTTTGTCGCTCAGCTTGCTCCAGGTGCCTGTATTTGGCGGGCTTGCTTATGCGGCAGATTCCGTAACATCAACAAGTGCTGCATCTGTATCAACCGTGTCTGGCGCACTTGACGAGAGTCAGGCAAAAATTTCGAAAGATGAGGCTGTTGAGCGATTCAGAAAGCTGTTTCCGGAACTAAAGGATGCTGAAGCAGTAAGTGTTGATCTTGGCAACCCGAATCAATATCCGCCAAGCAATGAAATGATTTGGACCATTAGGTGGGACTTGACTGTAGAGAACGGATCATACGGCTTTGAATCTTCTATTGATGCGATTACCGGGGATATCATTACATACTATAATCCGCTTCCTAATGAACAATCGTATTATCCGGGAAAAGTCTCAAGGGAAGAAGCCGAGGAAATTGCCAAGAAATTCATCCAGGTTGCTTCGCCATCCATCAAGACGACAGACGAGCTTCAGCTCAAAGCAATCAAGAGCGATTATCCGCAAGCCTTATTTGGTCCGGTACAATATGCTTTCTCGTATCAGGTCCAAGTGAATGGTATTCAGGCAGCGAACGGCCAAATTCAGATTGTCATTGACGGGAATGGAAAAATAACGGAATATCGCGGTTTTAGCACTCCTAAAGATTATCCTTCTCCAGATACGGCTTTGACTGCAGCACAGGCAGCAGAAAAAATGAAGAAAGAGCTAAAGCTGCAACTGGCTTATATTCCAAGCGCCGATTATTACTTTAACCCGACGAAGGCCTCGGACTACCGTCTGGGTTATATTGCGACTAGCGGAATCGGCTTAATTGACGCAAAATCAGGCAAATTCCTCGATGAACAAGGTCAGGCTGCAGATTCTCTTCCGAGCATCGGTTACTCCTCCATTTCCTCATCGGCAGCTGTGTTCAAGCCTCATACAGGAGGAGAACTGACAAAGGAGGAAGCCATTGCGATTGTAACTGCGGCTACCGGTACGGAAGCATTTAAGGAAAACCCGCAAGCGTCGAACGGCAGTGACCGTGAAGGTCATAAGACATGGTCGATCTGGTCGGGAGATCCGTTTGGCGGAGAACAAGTCCATGCAGAAGTAGATGCTGTAACGGGACAACTCATCCAGTACTATTCTTTTTCCTATACATCAGGAGAATCCTCCACCGAGGAAGCACAAGCATCGGCGAAGACTGCCATTACAGAGGCGGAAGCAAAAGCGAAAGCTCAGGATCTCGTTACAAAGCTGTATCCGAATGCAGCTGGCAGCTTGAAGCTGATTGACCGCCCGGGAACGGTATCCTATAATCCGGATACGTCCTTTATATACAGCTTCCAGCAGTTCTATAACGGCAAGCCGATCCAGTCCTCGTTCGTTCAGATCAATCTGGATGGTCAAGGCAATCTGAAGCAGTATTATGCCATGACAACACCGGAGGATAAGCTTAGCAAGCTGGATTCCTTAAAAGCAAAGATTACGGAGGAAGAAGCGCTTAAGCTTTACCGCGATGCCATTAGTGCCGAGCTGCAATATACGACGGTCGGAGGCAATTACGTTGAAGGCCAATTGCAGGAGCAGCAAGTGAAGCTCGTGTATATGCCAAAGGTGAACGATGAAAGCGACTGGGGTGTCATCGTTAACGCGGTTACCGGCAAGCTCGAGCAGCAATATTTCTTCCCTGGCGCGACAGAACAGAAGAGTGAATTGCCGGCAGACGCGAAAAAGCATTGGGCGTTCAAATCGCTTCAGACCATGTTTGATTACGGCATTATTAAACCGGAATCCGACGGACTTATTCATCCGGACAAAACCGTTTCTAACGGAGACTGGATCAATATGCTGCAGGCTGGTTTTACAGGAGGAAACAACTACATTGCTCCGCAAAAACAGTTGTTTGCCGATATTCCGGTCGACAGCAAATATGCCGCAGCGGTAGAGTATTTGGTACAAAGGGGCTTCCTTAAAGCAGCTCCTACGCAAAAGCTGCATCCTGAACAGGCTTTAACTCGCGAAGATTTGGCTGTATGGCTGACGAAACTGCTGAAGTATGATAAGCTGTCTGAATTTATGGCTGGCGATACCGATGTGACCAAACTGAAGGATGCTGCCCAAATCAAGAACAAGGGCGCAGCGACCATCGCCTTGAAGCTGGGTCTGCTTACAGCGGATAACGGTAAATTTAATCCGACCGCGCCGGTTACGAAGGCGCAAATCAGTATCGTCCTGGTTAGACTAGCAACGCTGCAGGATAAAGTAGATACGCCAATTATGAATAATTATTATTTAATGAAATAAGAGGTTGTTCAAAAAAATCAAAAATAGCGGTGCAGAGGCTATCCCTCCACCGCTATTTTTTTGTTGTTTAGGAAATTAAGCAACACCAGATGCCCGTAGTTTCAGATGCTATTCATATCCGCGGATAACCTGCGGACATCTTTTTTTCCTTCACATAAATTAGTATGTGGAAAGGAGATGATCTCTTTTGAAAGAGAAACGAAGAAAGCTGGGCGTGCCCAAAGCGCATGTCTCAGCAACGTATAGAAAGGTGCAGGTTACTGTCCCAGATGCCCCCGTTGATGTTAATATCCCGGCTAGAATGACGTTTTATGTGGATACGAGATTTACAGCAGCACAAGTCAGTCGAATACAAGTGTTAGCAGGACTTGTATTATTAAACTGGGATACGCATTTCACAGAGTTAAACGATGGTGCTGCTCGCTCTCGCTATCAACAATGCGTGAACAAATACGCTAAGTTTAATTTAGCGCCAGTTTGGTTTGAAGGGAAACTCACAAACGGCGCAGCCGCTGCAGCTGTTCAAATGGATGGCTTCACAACGCAAATTGCTGCAAATGGCTTTGGGCAAGCTGCCAAAGCCTATATTATGTACCAGAAGTCAGGCAGTTCAACCATTAAAGGAGTTAATGCATCTAATCCTGAAACTAATTCTTTGACTGTTACAATTAATGCGACTGATATTAGCAAAACGTCGGTTACAAATCAATTTTTAGCGGGTTCTCTTCAGCACGCTTGGCTTCATCGCGAAGGTTATCGTCATCCTGCAGGTAAATATACGAATTATTTCGCGGGCGAATGCAGCATGTGCTTGATGCGAAATAATAAGGATAAAACGTCGACGCCTGCTAGCACTTACACGCAGTGGCTTGATTAACAACAAAGAGCAAACGGGTGAATGGAAAGGTTGAGGCAGCATCTGCGTATCCAAATCCCCGTTGTTCAAAATTCTCATCTGGTGTAATCTGGGAATATACTTTGAGAAAGTGAGTATTTATCGTGAAAACGGCGTTAGAAGTGAAACGGTGGCCTAAACCTATCATAGCGGCGGGTTGTCGTCATACCGTTGTCCTTAAATCGGACGGCACGGTGACGGCCGTGGGTGATAATAAATATGGCCAATGTGATGTAAGCGGCTGGCGTGACATGGTGGCAGTTGCGGTTGGTAATGTTCATATGGCGACGAACACGGGCAATGCTCATACAATCGGTCTTAAATCGGACGGCACGGTGATTGCTGTGGGCAATAATGAATATGGTCAATGCAGTGTAAGCGGCTGGAACGAATGAATAAAAGGAGCTAGAAGATAGAAGGATGAGAAGAATAATAGTATCGGATAATTGCGTTGCATGCGGCTCTTGTACGTTAGAAAGTGACTTATTAATAGAATTAGACAATGGAAAAGCGGCTCCAAAGGGAACGGGATTAATAACGGATGATCAGTATCATTCCTTGCTCAGCACATTAGAAAATTGTCCTGTACATGCGATCTCGGTGGTTGACGATGAAATCACGAAGAGCGGCGGAACGGCGAGTATATTAGAGCTGAAGAAGCTGATAGACGATAAATTAAAGGCCTTTAAACCGGAATTTCCAAGTACGGGCCAATTCGCTTTTAACGCTAATGAATACATAGCCCCGTTGCTGGTGAACAGATACAGTTCAGGATACGAATACTCCACTTATGATCGAGCTCATGATGAGGGATTTAGCGAGTTTGAACGAACGATGTATGCTCAGCATCAAACATTAGTGCAAGCAGTGTTGATTCATTACAAAGTCAAACAATTATCAAAGTTTGCTTATTATAAAAGTGAACCTGGCAATTATTTTTTCGAAATTTGCAGAGAAGTCTCTAAGATTCTGGCTGAAATTGAGGAAATGGCCAAGCAAATTACGTATGGTCAAATAGCGCTGCCAGAGGATTTTGTTCTGTTTGAAGCGGGGCCGGATCTTGGTTACGAAGGGGATATTTATTGCTACTCACTTAGAAACATGGAGAGAATGGAGCATTTTGAAAAAGACTATAAACCA
Source organism: Paenibacillus sp. NEAU-GSW1 (assembly GCF_009737085.1). GTDB lineage: Bacteria > Bacillota > Bacilli > Paenibacillales > Paenibacillaceae > Pristimantibacillus. Next base: position 31,764 of record NZ_WOVL01000027.1, on the reverse strand, counting down.
GCCTCCTACTATGATTCTTATATTGATTGCAACGTGTTTGGCGACAAGTACAGTTATGACTTAAACAAGGTAGCTAAGAGATTCAGAGAATATGTTTCCTTTGAGGTGTCGCATAAAGTAAGCAGTCAAATATTCGAGTGGTTGAAATTATCGCTTAAACCGTTTGAAGAATTAGTAGCAAAGAAAATAAATGAAAAGGTTGTTACGATTAAGGCTGCCATTCAAGCCTGCTCGCAATTGGACGGGGCGGATGAATTAATTGGTGTACAGTCTAATAAACACGATGCTTTAAGAAGCGAGCTATTGGAATTGCTTGAGAATATGAAGAAGACTAGCTTAGCGCAGGAATATATTTTTAAAAGCATAGACACGGACTATAACTCGGATTATAGGTTCACATCTGCAAGCGAATGCAGAGAGGCAGCAGGAAATCGATTGTGGAGGTTTTATGACAGCTGTCAAGACTACTTATCGACAGGTCATTATCCGAGAATAAGCGAGGATTTAAGCAAGCAATATCAAGCTCAAATCGAAGCGGTATTCAATCGTTTCAAAACGAATGTGCAAGCGGTCTATGATAAATTTGAAATCGCATACCCTCAAACGGAAATAAAGATATGTGCAGATGACGAAACTATTTCCGTCGATTTTGCATCATTCGAAGATTGCAATTCTAATATTAATTACGACATAAGAGATTATATGGATGAACGAATTATCGGTTCTGGCGGCAAGGTGAAGCATTATGATTATTTCAAATACAGCACGGATGAGATAAGCATATGGGACAGATCAGAATGGAAGAAAGGCTTCTTTGGAGGAGAAACCGAATATAAAATGTATGGCTATTTATTAAGCTTTAACGCGATGAGCGGTTTTACAAAAGCTTGTGAAGCATGCTGCGATGCTGCGTTCAGCGACGGTTTCCTTCAAAATTATTTAAACAAGCTAATCAATAATATGGTTTCAGCATTTCATAAAGATGTGATTGCGAAAATATCGCCTCCTAACAAATAGGATCGTAAGCCGAACGAACTTTAGGCATTTGCCCTAATTTTCGCTCGGCTTTTTTTATTCTTTACGTTTTCCATATGATTACAAAAACAAAAGAGAAGAAGTTGGCGAATGGAGAAGGGGTTTGTTCATTGATGTTGAATATTGCTAATATATGGAACATTATAAAAGTGATGGGGTGTCAATCGATGAAGATGTCGCAGACCTGGACGAAACGCTTGATGCATAACACGCCGAAAGCAGTCATCGTGCTTTCAGCGCTTTCCCTTTCGATGAATCTGGCCAACTCCGTCAGCAGTTTTTTGGGGTACGCTTTCGCGCTCGCATTTGCCGGATTGATCTTTGCTGCGATTATCGTCAATCCGCTTTGGCTCAAGTATGTGATGGCGGCTGCCGCCTATATTGCATTTTTCAACACGCTGCCGGAATTGTCATTCGATAAGCTGATCAGCGTCATCTATCTCTCGCTTGTCCTTCTTGCATTTCTTCTGCCATCGCCAATTCCGGTAATCATCACCACGTGCTATTACCTGTATTTTATTCCAACGTATTCGTCTGTAGTGGAAGGAGAGATGATTCGTACGATTGTGATCGGCGTTATCATCAATATGATCCTCTATTCGCTGCTGGCTTTCTACTTTCGGAACTTAAAGAAGGAAAATGAGATTAACCGCAAGCTAAATGGACAGCTTAACGAAGCGTTCGGCAAGTTGGAGCATATGGCTTATTACGACACGCTCACCAAGCTGCCGAACCGCGAATTGCTTAAGAAACGGATGGTCGAGCAGTTGTTCAGCGACTCGAAGGTGGCCGTTCTATTCCTCGATCTCGACCATTTCAAGAATGTCAACGATATGATGGGGCACAACGCGGGAGACCAGATGCTGCAACATGTCGCTGCGCATTTGACAGAGGAGGTCGGTCATTGCTGCTTCATTGCCCGCTACGCGGGCGACGAATTTGTGCTGTTGTTCCCTTATCAGGTCCAGGAGGAAATCGGAGAGCTGGCTAAGCATCTCATTCACTCCTTCCATATGCCGTTCCAGATTGAGCAGAAGCATATCTATACAACGCCGAGCATCGGCATCAGTCTGTACCCGGGGGATTCGCGCGATGTTGATACGCTGATTCAATATGCCGACAAGGCAATGTATGACGTCAAGCGCGGCGAGAAGAACGGATTCTGTTTCTTCTCCGCCATCGAGAACGAGGAACTGCTGCTTCAAATCAAGCTGGAGAATGATCTTCGCAGCGCGCTGAGCAAAGAGGAATTTGTCATTCATTATCAGCCGTTGGTGGAAATGAGCACAGGGGAAATAAGGGGCTTCGAAGCGCTGGTGCGCTGGACGCATCCGGAGCTCGGGCAGATTATGCCGGGCGCATTTATCCCGCTGGCCGAGCAGACCGGCGTGATCGTCGAGCTTGGCGAATGGGTCCTTGAAGAAGCATGCAAGCAGGTGCGAAGCTGGCAGCGCGCCGGCAATCCGAATCTTACGCTGGCCGTAAATATTTCGATCCGCCAGTTCAAGTCGTCCTGCTTCGAATCAACAGTGCTGCGGATTTTGAAAAAGACAGGCTTCGATCCGTCCCTGCTGGAGCTGGAAGTTACGGAAAGCATGATGCAAAATTTGAGCGAAATGAGCTTGATTCTCGGCGAGCTCAAACGCCGGGGCGTGAAAATTTCGATCGACGATTTTGGAACCGGATACTCATCGCTCAGCGTTTTGCGGCACTTGCCTGTAGATTTTTTGAAAATTGATCGTTCGTTTACACGGGAATTGACGGCGGATACTTCCACCGCTTCGATTATTAAGCTTATCGTGGATATCGGTCATAGCATAAACCTGGAAGTTATTTGCGAGGGCATTGAGAATCAGGAGGAGATGGACTTTCTCCTTCAATATGGCTGCAGACTTGGGCAAGGCTTTTATTTTCACAGACCAGCCTCCGCGGATGAGATCGGGTCTCTGCTGTCCAGCAAAGATAGCCAGGGAAAAATAGCAAATTAGCAAAATAGCATCTATTTGGATAGACTCCCCGCTTGGTACATCTGCGTGAAATAGGCATATGATGGAGTATTCAAGTGTGGAGGGAATGAAATGAAGATGCATGCGAATACTCGGCCTCAAGCATTACTGAACGCAGCATATCCCTATTACTATTGGCAGCCGTACCCTCACTTTTATTTGCACCCTTATGTCCAATACGCATTTCCGCCGGTGTATCCGACATACGTTGTGAATGAACAACGTTTCACCAATTGGCAAGCGCGGGAATTGAAGGATCATGGGAAAGAACCGTATGTCATTGATATCGAACAGGCTGCGGAACAAAACAGCACGTACCGTACCGCCTTGTGGACGGGGGAGCATTTTCAAGTTACGGTTATGAGCATTCCCGTCGGAGCTGATATCGGTTTAGAAGTACATCCCGATACGGATCAGTTTATACGAATTGAAGAGGGGCAAGGCTTCGTACAGATGGGAGACGCCAAAGACCGGCTCGATTTCGAGGCGGCGGCCCGCGACGGATATGCGATTATGGTTCCTGCCGGGAAATGGCATAATGTGACCAACACAGGAAATGAGCCGTTAAAGGTGTACGTTATTTATGCGCCGCCGGAGCATCCATTCGGCACTGTCCATCCAACGAAAGCCGACGCAATGGCCGAAGAAGCATGATAACTTGAGCAACATCAAAATAGGGCTGTCCTTAGCAGCATGAATACAATTTCTTCTCAAAGCCGAGGAGAAATTGTATTTTTTTTGAACACTTATCACGGTTCGGTACTGCTGTGATATACGTCACAGCGAATAAGGCACGACGGATGGTTTAATGAGTATAGAAAATAAAGACGAGGAGAATTTGCTATGAAATTTGCCTTTGCAACAAAATTCGCGAAGATGTATTTTCTGACGATCGTTTCACTTCTTGTCCTCGTTTATATCGGAACTCGGTTTTTCACGCATATCGATCTGGCGCTATATGGATATATGGTTGGCACAATCGTATTTATTGGCGGCTTCTTCTATCGTTTTATTGCCTGGGCGGAGAGGCCTCCAACCAAATTAATCATTAAGAAGGGCATCAAGCTGTTATTTCGTAAAAGCACACCGCAAACCTCGGTTGAGCATTTGGCTACCTATCGTTTCATTTGGAATCGCGGCGTATATCGTTGGACGCAGCATGTGCTGCTGGGCTGGGGCTGCATTCTCTCGGCATTCGTCACTTTTCCTCTGGTCTTCGGATGGATGTATTTCACGATGGAAGACAACGGCACGTATACGGTTGTCGGTTTCGGACTCGATGTCATGAGGGTGAAGGCCGACGGGTGGATTGCCTTTCTCTTCTACAATGCTTTAAATATTACAGCGTTTATGGTCATTGCCGGCGTTTGCATGGCGTTGTACCGCCGTATCAAAAATATGCAGGCGAGAGCGGAACAAACCTTCGTTTATGACTTTCTTCCGCTATACCTGCTTCTGTTTATTAGTATTACCGGTTTAATGCTGACCGGCAGCAATATTTTCCTTCATGGCTGGGGGCATCCGGTTATCACCCTGATACACCAGTGGTCTGTCATCCTGACATTGATTTACTTGCCTTTCGGCAAGCTCGCGCATATTCCAATCCGTCCGCTCAGCGTGTTCGCCAAAAACTATCGCGAGCATTATGGCAAGCAGCAGATGAAGGCGTGCAAGGTGTGCGGTACCGGCTTCGTTTCTGTGGAGCAATCGGGCGATGTCATTCAAGTGCTGAAGCAAAATGACATCGAGTTTGCCATGAAGGAAGGCTTTCACCTGGCTGAGCTGTGCCTTCCGTGCAGACGCAAATATCGCATGTCTAAATTCTCGGGAGTCCCGACCCACCAGATCAAGGTCAAGGAGGCCAACCAGAATGCTAAAGGATAAATTTTATAAAGAAATACCAAATATACATCATCCTAAAGAAAAACTAGTTGCGACTCACTGCTCCTATTGCGGCATGCAATGCGGCATGAATTTAAGGGTGGATACGGATAAAAACACGATTATCGGTGTGGAGCCCCGATATGACTGGCCGGTGACGCTGGGCAAAATGTGTCCCAAAGGCGTTACGGCTTATCAGCAGACGAACCATGCTGACCGCTTGCTGCGGCCATTGATCCGCGATGACGCGTCGAAGAAAGGGACGAAGGAAGGGTTTCGGGAAGCAAGCTGGGATGAGGCTTACGATCTGATCGTGCATAAATTCAAAGCGCTGCAGGCTCAGTATGGCAAAGATTCGTTATCGGTCTTCAGCGGTGTGTCGATGACGAATGAAAAGTGCTATCTGACCGGAAAGTTCGCAAGGGTCGCCTTGCAGACACGCTACATTGATTATAACGGCCGTTTCTGCATGTCGAGCGCAGCGGCAGGGTTTCTAAGAAGCTTTGGTGTAGACCGCGGTTCTACGCTGCCTTGGACGGATATTCACGAAACGGATTGCCTGTTTATCGCGGGCAGCAACACGGCGGAATGTCATCCGACTTCGATGTTTCGGGTTTGGGAGGTGCAAAATCGCGGAGGCTATCTGATTGTTGCAGACCCGAGGGAAACGCCGCTCGCGAGGCGGGCTGACCTTCATCTGGATCTTAAGCCGGGAACCGATCTGGCTCTGGCGAACGGTATGGTTCATCTTCTTATTCAGAATGGTTATGCGGATGATGCGTTCGTTCAAGCCCATACGAACGGCTTCGAAGAAACAAAGGCGCTCGTAAGCCAGTTTACGCCGGAATATACGAGTGAAATAACAGGCGTAGCGCCTGAAAAATTGATTCGCGCGGCGGAGATCTACGGAAAGGCGCCGAATGCGATCGTTATGTTTGCCCGCGGAATCGAGCAGCAGACCAGAGGATCGGATAATGTATCGGCCTACACCAATATGTGCTTGGTGACGGGGAAGATCGGCCGTCCTAAATCGGGCGTTGCTACGCTGACGGGACAAGGAAACGGCCAAGGGGGACGCGAGCATGGCCAGAAGGCGGATGCGCTGCCGGGCTACCGCAAGATCACGAATCCGAAGCATGTTAAAGAGATATGCAGCGTATGGGGGATTGAGCCGGAAGAAATGCCGCAGCCTGGGGTGTCTGCCTATGAAATGTTTGAATTCATGCAAAACAAAACGATCAGAGGCCTGTACCTGCTCTGCTCGAATCCTGCAGTATCGGCGCCTAATTTAAATGAGGTCAGAGGAGCATTGAAAAGTTTGGATTTCATGGTGTGCTCGGACATCTTCTTATCCGAATCAGCTGAATTCGCCGATGTTGTGCTTCCCTCCGTCACATGGTCGGAGGATGAAGGAACGGTAACTAATTTGGAGGGCCGAATTATTAAAATCAACAAAGCTCAGGAGCCAATCGGCGAATCGAAGCCGGACTGGTTAATTGAGGTCGAGCTTGCGGAACGGCTGGGCCGCGGCAAATACTTCTCTCATCTGACGTCGCCCGCAAAGGTGGCGGAGGAATTCCGGTTAGCCTCTAAAGGCGGATATGCGGATTACTACGGCGCGACGTGGGATAAGATTGAGAAGCAAAATGGCGTTTTCTGGCCCTGCAAGGATAAAGACGATTTGGGAACGCCATACATGTTCCTTGATCAGCAGTATTACCATGCGGACGGGAAAGCCCAAATTTGCGCGCTGCCTTACCGTCCCCCGGCCGAGGAGCCTTGTGAGCAGTATCCGCTTCGCTTAACAACGGGAAGGGTAGTCTATCACTATCTATCCGGGAATCAGACACGGAGAATCCCATTTCTGCATGATATGTGTCCGGAGCCCTATGTGGAGGTTCATCCGGAAACAGCAAGGCAGTACGGCATCGAGCATGATGAAATCGTGCAATTGTTCACACGTCGGGGAGAGGCGCATTTTAAGGTGAAGGTGATAGAAGCGATCCGTAAGGACACGGTTTTTGTTCCCTACCATTTCGGTCACGAGCAGTCAATTAATTTATTGACCATTCCTGCGCTGGACCCGATGTCCCGTATGCCAGAGTTTAAGGCTTGTGCGGCTCAAATGGAAAAAATCGCAGCTCACGGGGAGGCCGTACGGTGAAGAAATTGCTTTATATCGAAATGGACAACTGCATCGGCTGCCGGAGCTGTCTGGCGGCATGCACGCAGTGCGGCGGCCATGATGAGCGCAACCGCAATTATGTATATGAGGTCAATCCGCTTGTGAATCGGCAAACGATACCGCTTATGTGCCTGCACTGTGTGAATCCTGCTTGTGCCAGAAGCTGTCCGGCGCAAGCCATACAGATTACGCCGGAAGGCGCCGTATTGTCCGCGATGGTAGAGAAATGCATCGGCTGCCAGAACTGTACGATTGCTTGTCCGTACGGCATCCCGAAATTTGACGAAGAGCAGAATTTGATGTACAAATGCGACCTTTGCTATGACCGCACCAAAGAAGGAATACCTCCGATGTGTGCATCCGTGTGCCCGACCAATACGCTGCAATGGATCACAGAGGATGAACTGGCGATGAAGCAAGAGCAGCACCGTCTTGGAAAATGGCTTTCCAGCCGTCAGCCTTTCGATCCGCTGGAAGGAGAGACGAATGTGAAAATCAATCTCCCCGGTATTTTACAAGGCAAACAAAAGCTGTTTTAAGGGGGATTAGCAAATGGAAAAGGATAAAGGCAAAAATAACAAGATTCCGTTTGATGAAAATAATTACACCCATAACATCCATAAACAGAATGAAAGGCTTCTGGATCGGCGCGGGTTTATGAAGACGATGGTTGGCGCAGCGGGCGTATTCGCGGTTTCCACCCTGCCTTGGGGCGGATTGGCGGCCAAAGAGCTGATGGGACTTGGCACAAAAAGCCATGCGAAAAAGAAGATTGTTGATATCGCTTCCTTGCCAATAGGCGAAGCGGCTGAATTTTCATATCCGAGTGAACATGAATCGGCTTTGCTCATTCGTTTGGGAGAAAACGAGTACAAGGCGTATCAGAATGCGTGTACGCATTTGAAATGCCCCGTCTTCTGGAGCAGCGAGGAGGAGAAAATGGTCTGCCCTTGCCATCACGGTTACTTTGATCCGAAATCGGGCAAACCGACGGCAGGCCCGCCTAGAAGGCCGCTTCCCGAAATTGTTATAGCCGTAGAGAACGACGCCGTATTCGCAACAGGAGTGAAGCGCTATGAAGCGTAGCTACAGAGGCGTCCTATTGCTGAGTATTGTTCTATTTTTAAATATCGTCTGCACCCAATATGTGGTTAATCATTATTTCCATCAAAAATACGAGCTCGTTATTTTATTTGCGGTACTGAATGTAGCTCTGTTTCCTAGCGCTTTATACATTTATAAGAAGGAAGGCAAAGCCAAATGAACGTGGAGTTCTTTCTGGATCTATGCTTTATACGCGAACATGAACCGGAACCGATACACCGTTTCGAGCAGGCCGTTCAGAAGCAATTAGATCATCTTTTTTCCGGCACGGGAAGCTGGTATACGGAAGGGAAGCAACAAGATCAAGCAGATATTGTTGTAGCGGAAGTTAAAGGAATGGCAAAGTGGCAGTCTGAGGAGGATATCGTTGCTTATATCGAAGCGAATGCAGCGCCGCCATTCATGGCCTGGCTGCAAGGCTACCGGATTCAGCTCGATATCAAAGAAGCTCATGAAGGCTGCAGCCATTGCGGCAAAAATTGAAATGGAATCAGAGGGATCATTATGGACTGGGAAAAAGGGTTATCTGCGTACTTGGGGCGTCCGATAGAGGTGTGGATCGAAGATCATTCAGGAGAAGAGCAAACGAAACCAAAGCCGTATCCATCCTTGTTCAAAGCGAAAGTGTCAGAGGACCGGAAATTCGTGCAGTTATATTTACAGCCTACACAGTTCTTAGCCGTCCCTGTATTTGATGACAACGCGACAAAGCTGGAACAAAGCGGAGGCGGAAGACCTTATTTTGTTTCTCATGATCTTGAGGGCAAGCTGACCTATTGGGTCTATTTTTAATAGATAAGGAATGCACAGAAGGGCAGGGATTAACCGTGAACGGTAATAAACTTCAATTATCGGTTCAGACACTCAGTCTTATTCTAGGTTTTATGGTTTGGGTCATCCTTTCATCTTTGATCCCCTTTATTAAAGAGGACATTTCCTTAAGTGCAGGTCAACTGGCTTGGGTTACGGCCATACCCATACTGTTTGGTTCCTTGCTGCGTATTCCGGTAGGTTATTGGACCAACCGGTACGGTGCGCGCAAGTTGTTTGTCATTAGTTTTGTGCTGCTGCTGGCGCCGGTATACTGGGTTAGCATAGCGGACTCCTTCATCGACCTGATTATAGGCGGGATGGTTCTAGGCATTGGCGGAGCTGTATTTTCCGTTGGGGTTACCTCTCTGCCGAAGTACTACCCGAAAGAGAAGCATGGGCTTGTGAACGGGATCTATGGCATAGGCAATTTAGGCACCGCGATAACCGCTTTCTCAGCGCCAGTGGTCGCAAATCAATTAGGCTGGGAAAAGACAGTTCTTATGTATGGCCTGCTTCTTGGTATCTTTATAGCTATCAACTTTTTCTTGGGAGATAAGAAGGAGCCTAAAATCGTCACTTCGTTGCCGGACCAGATTAAAGGGGTTTACCGAAACGAAAAATTGTGGCTATTATGCTTATTTTACTTTATTACCTTCGGTTCGTTTGTCGCATTTACCGTCTATTTGCCTAACTTTCTAGTTACTCATTTCGAATTGACGAAAGTAGATGCAGGCATCCGAACAGCGGGATTCATCGTTCTGGCTACGATTATGAGGCCGGTTGGCGGCTGGATGGGAGACAGATGGAATCCGTTCAAAATTCTGATGATAGTTTTTGGCGGATTAACGCTGTCGGCCGTTATCTTATCCTTTGCTCCGTCAATTGAAATCTACACGATAGGATGCTTAACCATAGCACTGTGTGCGGGAACGGGGAACGGCACCATCTTCAAGCTTGTTCCGCTGTACTTCTCGAAGCAAGCGGGAATTGCGAATGGACTTATTTCGGCAATGGGGGGCTTAGGCGGATTTTTTCCACCGTTAATCTTATCGGCAATCTTCAAGTTGACGGGGCATTATGCGATCGGATTTATGGCGCTGTCCGAGGTGGCTCTGGCAAGCTTAATTCTAGTGATCTGGATGTTCTATCAGGAGAAGCTGAGTTTATCCTTGAGCATTATGGATCAAACCTCTCAAGGAATCATGGTCACGGATGCGAAAGGCGTTATTCAATCGGTAAACGTCCCATTTACCGAAGTTACCGGATATACGGTTGAGGAGGCTGTTGGCAAATCGCCGAGTTTACTGAAATCGGGAAAGCAGTCCTACCCGCCAGCCCCCTGATACCGATTTACGCCGAGCATCCAGACACGGTAGCCTATCCAGTAGCTGAGCGGTCCAACCGCGGGCACAATCCACATCGCCCAGGAGGAGAGAAAGGATGTGTCATGCGAGAGCAGGAACGCGGCGGGATAATAATTAATAAAGGCAAACGGAATGACGAACGTCAGCAAAAGCTGGATGAAAGTGCCGAATACGGGAAGCGGATACGAGATAAAGTCCTTCAGCTTGAAGAACAGTGTAAACAGAAACCCCGTTCTCACCCAGACGAACGAAGTCGCGCCGATCAGCGACATGAAGCCCGCTTGAATCAACGCTCCACCGATAACGGTCAGCACGAGGTACAGAACGCTTAGCGCTGTCCACTCCATATCGAGGGAGGTAAGCGACCAGACGAGCACCGAGCAGGAAATGGTAAGATGAGCGATGTAAGCTAAGTTAAAGCCTCTGCACACGAGATACAGATAAGGATTGACCGGTTTGACGAGTAGCGAGTCGAACGTGCCGTTCTTCACATGCCCTTCTAGCTCACGCATTTGCACGAACGAGAAGGATGCTCCAAGCGCGTATGTAAACAAGCCGATACTGTATAAAAAAGCAATCTCCGGCCACGTCCAGCCGGCCAACGAATCGAATTGGCGGATAAACAGCCAGATGACGAGATAATCCGCCGTGTAGCTGATCATCTGGGCGAGGATCCCCAACAGGAAGTCGGCCCGGTACTCAAGTCTTTCCTTCGTCAGCAGACGCACCAGCTGTCCAAACAATCTAAATGTCATTTTCGTCCATCCCCCTTATCCGCCTTGAACGACAAGCCGCCGGACGGCTCTTTGCCACAGCCATTTCACGAATACGGCTAAAATCGCCGTCCAGATTATACCCTTGCCGAGCAGCACCGCGACTTGTTCCATCGGAAGCGTGCCCAAGTACAAGGCAGCCGGAGCATATCCGAGAAACTGGAAAGGCAACGCCGAAGCGACTGCTTGCCACGTGTCAGGGAAAAACCAAAGCGGCAGAAACGATCCCGAAAAAAGCGTCGTCAATCCGCCGAGCATCCATACGAGCGCGAAGTGGTTCATCACCCAAAACGCGATGAGCGAGATAAGGTAGCCGAGCAAAAACGAGATCAGCAAAGCGATGCACAGCGAGATCAGGTATGCGGCCAGATAGGCGCCGGAGGCGGGAGGCAGCATGCCGAAGCAAAGCCATACGATCAGAAGCGACGGCGCGGCAGTGAAGAAGAACCGGTAGAAAGCGCTTCCGAGGCCGTCGGCGAACAAATAAGCCGGGTAAGACATCGGCTTGATCAGCTCGGAGGCGATAGCTCCGGATTTCAGGCTGGTGTCAACCTTCTCGCTCATGCCGTTGAACAGAAGTCCGTACAGCAGCGTGTTCAGAATGCTGTAGGTAATCATTTGGTCGACGGCGATGCCCTTTACGCTCCCGTCCCCGATGACGGCCCGCCATATTTCAACCTGAATAAGAATTGTAACGAAATTGCCTAGCAGTCGCAGCCAAACCTCAGAGCGGTAGGACAATTGATTGATGAATGCTTTAATGCCGAACATCCAGTACGTCTTCAATGAAATGCCCTCCGTTCATCCGATTTCACGCTGATCCCGGTCTTCCTCCTGCAGCTGCAAATACATCTTGCGAATGACTGAATCGATGTCCGCCCCTTCAATAGAGGCGTCCTCTATCGGATACGATGCGGCGATTTGGCTGATGCTCTCGAATACGGCCGAGCCTCCTCTTTCGCAGAGGAATGTTTTGCGCACACCTTCGTCATGGATCAGCGTCATGCCGGGGGACTTAACCGGGCCCGGATCGAACCGAAAATCGATGACGACACGCCGCTCATTGCCGAGCTTGCTGCGCAGTCTGGCAACGGAGCCATCGTAGACGAGATTACCTTTGTTCACGACGATCATGCGAGGGCAAATCTCTTCGATATCTTTCATATCATGAGTTGTCAAAATAATGGAAACCTTCTTCTCGCGGTTGACCGTACGCAGAAATTGTCGGATCTGGTCTTTCGCGAGTACGTCAAGACCGATCGTAGGCTCATCGAGGAACAAGATCTTCGGTTCATGGAGAAGGGACATGGCGATTTCGACGCGCATGCGCTGTCCAAGGCTCAGCTGTCTGACGGGCTTTTGAATGAAGGAAGACAAGGAGAGGAGCTCGGTGCAGAACTCGACATTTTCGCGAAATTGGGTGTCGGAAAGCTTGTAAACATATTTATGGAGATCGAATGAGTCCTGAACAGGCAAGTCCCACCACAACTGGCTTCGCTGCCCGAACACGACGCCGATTTGCTGGGCGATCCGCCTCCGCGACTCGTGCGGGACGGCATCCATGACCTTCACCTCGCCGGAAGTCGGGACTAGAATGCCAGTCATCATTTTGATCATCGTCGACTTGCCGGCGCCGTTTGGCCCCAGATAGCCCACCGCTTCGCCTTCCCCGATCGAGAAGGAAATATCGCGCACCGCCGCCTCTTCCGTAAACTGTCTCGTGAACAAACTGCGCATGGATCCGATAAGCCCCGGGTAGCGTTTGTATTGCCGATATGTTTTCGTCACTTGATTCACTTCGATAATGCCCACTCCATCACCCATCCGTCTATTAGGATTTACCATCTAAAGCAGCACTTGCAGAAGTGCAGTAATATCTTCGAAAACAGACATTATTCCATGTCAAAATTCAACATAGTCGCACACAATTTTCGCATTGCCATAGCATCAGCTTTTATTATCCTTATATTAACATGTATTCAATTTCCAAACTATACTGCCTGTTAGAATTCCTGTAAAACGAATATTTTGGCGTTTGAACAAAAATTAGGATCATTCTACTTTCGGCAGCCTGATGTTTGATATGGCGCAGTTATTACATTCTGCAAATATCCTTAGGGCAATCCTCGCAGTGGCAGATGTCGCGCAAGTAGGAAAGGTCTTTTATAACGATGTGACTATTATCGATGGCAATCGCATTTGCTCTGCGAAGCTCGCTCAGAATCCGATTGACACTCTCACGGGTAGACCCGATCATGTCCGCGAATTCGGTGTTTGTGTGCGTCTTTGATATCCAAATGTGGTCCTCCTGTAGGGTGCCGTAGGTATTGGCCAGTCTGATCAGCAATGAACAGAGCGCGCCATGCTTGCCGAACATCATCAAAATGATTTAGATCACGATCACTTTTGCCTTGGAGTGTGACATTCTTCACTTACACCGTCCATTATTTTGACTAAGGTGAACCTATACGAATCAGAAAAGGAGATGTGATGCGATGCTTTCAGGCGTTGTTTTGGCAGGCGGAACAAATCATCGAATGAAGGGAGAGCTAAAGGCGCTCCTTCCTTTTGGCGAAAAACTAATGATTGCGAGGCAATTGGATAGGATGCGGGATTTATGTGACGAATTGATTGTCGTTACCCATGATCCTAAGCCTTTTCTAAATATCGTTCATCGATCGGTGCGAATTATTACGGACTATTATGAAGGACATGGCCCTCTTGGAGGCATGCACGCAGCCTTGTCTCTGGCGAAGCACTCTTCGGTGTGGGTAGTCGGATGCGATATGCCTTTCATTTCCAGTAAAGCGGCGGAGTTACTACTGGAAAGGAAGCGGGACGGTTTCGAAGCGGCAGTGCCTTTGATCGCTGGAGAGAGTTATCCTTTACACGGTGTTTATGACCGGGCGTGCGCATCGCATATCATTCCGCTTCTTCATAAGGGGGAGAGGCAGGTCTCCGCATTGCTTAAAAAATTGTTCTGGAGCGAGCTGGATGACCGGTTTTTATGCGAGAACGGTATCGACTTGAATTTTGTGTTTCGTATAAAATCGATCGAGGATTATGAGGCAATGAGCAGGCTGGAAGCGTCAAAGTCGTAATGTGAAAATATTCACAAATCGTTCATCAAGAATGGGTTCAGACTGTGATTTAAATCATAGTTGGGAGTTTCGATACGGCTTAAGCTAAAAGCATAACAACAAAGCAGTGCAGCACATTTAAGCCAATATAGAGGAGCGGATGGATTATGGCAATGAAAGAAGCGAAAGCAGCCGAACAAATCTCGGCCAGGGAAGAAGTCAATCAACTGGTGGCTCGAGCGAAACAAGCTCAGCAGCAATTTCTGAAGCTGGATCAGGCGCAAGTCGATCGCATTGTGCAGCAGATGGCGCTGGCCGGCGTCGATCGGCATATGGCTCTCGCAAAGCTGGCTGTAGAGGAAACGGGACGCGGCGTCTACGAAGACAAGATTACGAAAAATTTGTTCGCTACGGAATCCATTTATCACAGCATTAAAAACAATAAAACGGTAGGCGTTATTGAGGAGAACTCATACGAGAACTATCAGATGGTTGCCGAACCGGTTGGGGTTATCGCTGGGGTAACGCCGGTCACGAACCCGACATCAACGACGATGTTCAAGGCGTTGATCGCGGCAAAAACCCGCAATCCGATCATCTTCGCCTTTCACCCCTCGGCTCAACAATCAAGCGCTGCGGCAGCAGCAACGTTGCTTGATGCGGCTGTGAAGGCCGGTGCGCCTGAGCATTGTATTCAATGGGTCGTGCATCCATCCGTTGAGGCTACACAGCTCCTGATGAATCATCCTGATGTTGCTCTGGTCCTTGCCACGGGGGGATCGTCCATGGTAAAGGCGGCTTACAGTACTGGCAAGCCGGCTCTGGGCGTAGGGCCGGGCAATGTGCCGTGTTTCATTGAGAAATCGGCTAATTTGCAGCAGGCCGTTAATGATTTGATCCTTTCCAAAAGTTTCGACAATGGCATGATTTGCGCATCGGAGCAGGCCGTTATTATCGAAGAATCAGTATTTGCGGATACCAAAAAGCTGATGGCGGAGCAAGGCTGCTATTTTTTGAACAAAGAAGAAACGGAAGCTGTCTCGGGGCTGGTGATCAACTCGGACAAATGTGCGGTTAACGCCGTCATCGTTGGTCAATCCGCAGTGAAAATTGCCGAAATGGCGGGCATCAAGGTTCCTGCGGCAACCAAAATATTAGTCGCTGAATTAGCGGGCGTAGGCGAGGCCTTCCCTTTATCGGCCGAGAAGTTAAGTCCTGTGCTCGCTTGCTACAAAGTGAAGCATGCAGAGCAAGGCATTGAGCGTGCCGTGGAGGTCGTCAAATTTGGCGGGATGGGACATTCGTCGGTCATTCATTCGCAGGATGAGAAAGTCATCAGAGCCTTCTCCGATAAGCTGCAAACCGGGCGCATTATTGTGAACTCGCCTTCCACACACGGAGCGATCGGCGATATTTACAACACGAATCTGCCTTCTCTGACACTGGGCTGCGGTTCCTATGGACATAACTCCACAACTTCTAACGTCAGTGCGGTTAATTTGATTAACTTGAAGCGGGTCGCTTACCGGACCGTCAATATGCAGTGGTTTAAAATACCGCCAAAAATTTATTTTGAAAAAGGAGCAACGCAGTATTTGGAGAAAATGCCGGACATTACGCGGGTCATGATTGTTACGGACCCGATGATGGTGAAGCTCGGTTATGTAGAGCGGGTGGAGTATTATCTTCGCAAACGCCAGCTCCCGGTTTACATCGAAGTATTCTCGGATGTGGAGCCCGATCCGTCGGTAGAAACGGTGGAGCGCGGCAGAGCGCAGATGGCCGCCTTTAACCCGGATTGCATTATCGCGCTGGGCGGCGGGTCGCCGATGGATGCTGCCAAAGCGATGTGGCTGTTCTATGAATATCCGGATACGAGCTTTGATGCGCTGAAGCAGAAGTTTATGGATATTCGCAAACGGGTTTACAAATATCCGAGGCTGGGACGCAAGGCGAAGTTCGTTGCGATTCCAACGACATCGGGCACGGGCTCGGAAGTCACTTCTTTCGCCGTCATCACGGATAAGGAAAAAGGGAACACGAAGTATCCGCTTGCCGATTATGAGCTGACGCCGGATGTAGCGATCATCGATCCGGATTATGTATACAGCCTGCCGAAAACAGCGGTAGCCGATACCGGCATGGACGTCCTTACTCACGCGATTGAAGCTTACGTGTCGGTTATGGCTAACGATTACACGGACGGCTTGGCGATGAAGGCGATTGAGCTGGTGTTCCAGAACCTGGAGAAGTCCTATGCGACAGGAGATCCGGTCGCCCGTGAGAAGATGCATAACGCATCGACAATAGCCGGAATGGCATTCGCCAACGCTTTCCTTGGAATCAATCATAGCTTGGCTCATAAATGGGGCGGTGAATACCACACGGCGCATGGACGCACGAATGCGATTCTAATGCCGCATGTCATTCGCTACAATGCGAAGAAACCGACGAAGTTTACTTCGTTCCCTAAATACGATCACTTTATTGCAGATCGGCGATATGCCGAGATTGCCCGTATGCTGGGGCTTCCTGCGAAGACGACGGAGGAAGGCGTGAACAGTCTCATCGAAGCGGTTCGCAAGCTGAACAAAGCGCTTGGCATTCCCGAGAAGTTTCAGGACCTGGGCTTCCAAGCCGAGCCGTTCGAATCGCGTGTCGATTATTTGGCGGACCGGGCTTTCGAGGATCAATGCACAACCGCCAACCCGCGGATGCCGTTAGTCACAGAACTGGCGGACGTATACCGGAACGCTTTTTACGGGAAATTTGATTAAGTTCAAGTTCATTCAGGAGGTGCCATCATGGCCATACAAGAAGCTGATGTGAAGATGAGAGGCTGGAGAGGCTTTGTCGGCGGCAAGTGGGGCAAGAGCATTGACGTTAAGGACTTTATCGATAAGAACATTACGGTCTATACAGATGATCATGCATTCCTTGCAGGACCTACGGAGGCGACGGCGGAGCTATGGCGTATGATCAGCGTTCTCACCGCTAAAGAACGGGAAAATGGCGGCGTGCTGGACGTCGATGTCGATACCGTATCCACGATTACATCGCACGCCCCCGGCTATATTGCCAAGGAGAAGGAGAAGATTGTAGGACTGCAAACGGATGCCCCGCTGAAGCGTTCCGTTCAGCCCTACGGGGGGATCCGCATGGTAATCGATGCTTGCGAGGCGTATGGCTTCAAGCTTCCGCAAGAAATCGTGCAGCTGTTTACCGATATTCGCAAAACGCATAATCAGGGCGTGTTCGATGCCTACACGACGGAGATGAAGACGGCGCGCAAAGCGGCTATCATTACAGGGCTGCCGGATGCTTACGGACGCGGGCGCATTATCGGCGACTACAGACGCGTAGCCCTCTATGGGGTCAATCGTCTGATCGAGGAGAAGAAGAAGGATCTCCTTCAACTGGAGGTCGATTCGATAACTGAAACTATTATTCGGCTGCGCGAAGAGATTTCCGAACAGATTCGCAGCCTGGATGAGCTGAAGCGGATGGCCAAGACGTATGGCTTCGATCTATCGGAGCCGGCTGTCAATGCCGCCGAAGCCGTACAATGGTTATACTTCGCCTATTTGGCGGCGATTAAGGAGCAGAATGGCGCGGCAATGAGCTTAGGACGCGTATCGAGCTTTCTCGATATTTACATCGAGCGGGATTTACGGGAGGGTACGCTTACCGAGGAAGCGGCGCAGGAGCTGATCGACCATTTTGTCATGAAGCTTCGCATCGTCAAATTTCTTCGTACGCCGGACTATAACGAGCTGTTCAGCGGAGACCCGACATGGGTGACGGAGTCCATTGGAGGCATGGGACTGGACGGAAGGGCGCGCGTAACGAAAAACTCGTTCCGCTTCCTCCACACCTTGTACAATCTGGGACCTGCTCCAGAACCGAATCTGACCGTGCTGTGGTCGACGGCGCTGCCGGAAGGATTTAAAACGTACTGCGCGAAGGTGTCGGCGGAGACCAGTTCGATCCAGTACGAAAACGATGACCTGATGCGGCCGCACTACGGGGACGATTACGGAATCGCCTGCTGCGTATCCGCAATGCGGATCGGCAAGCAGATGCAATTTTTTGGCGCCCGCGCTAACTTGGCCAAAGCGCTGCTCTATGCGATCAACGGCGGGGTAGATGAGAAGCTTGGTTTGCAGGTAGGACCTGAGCTTGCGCCGATTGCTTCCGAAGTGCTTGATTACGAAGAGGTCGCCGAGAAATTCGACACGATCATGGAATGGCTGGCGAAGCTGTATGTGAATACGCTAAACGTCATTCACTACATGCATGATAAGTACTGCTATGAACGTCTGGAAATGGCGCTGCATGACCGTGAAATTGTTCGCACGATGGCTACAGGCATTGCCGGACTTTCGGTGGTCGCCGACTCGCTAAGCGCGATCAAATATGCGAAGGTCCGTCCAATTCGCAATGACAAAGGCATCGCCATCGATTTTGAAATTGAAGGCGAATATCCGCAGTACGGCAACAATGACGAACGTGTAGACGCCATCGCCGTTCAATTGACCGAGACGTTCATGAACAAAATTCGCAAGCATAAAACGTATCGCGACTCCGTGCCAACGATGTCTGTATTGACCATCACCTCGAACGTTGTGTATGGCAAGAAAACAGGCAGCACGCCGGATGGCCGTAAAGCCGGCGAGCCTTTCGCGCCGGGTGCCAATCCCATGCATGGACGCGACCGGAAAGGGGCGCTTGCATCGCTCGCCAGCGTAGCGAAGATTCCTTACGACCATTGCCTGGACGGCATATCCAATACGTTCTCCATCGTGCCTAAAGCTTTGGGCCGCGAGGAAGAAACACGCATCACAAATCTGGTAGCGCTGCTCGATGGCTACATGGCGAATCAAGGCCATCATCTTAATATTAATGTATTCGACCGTGCGCAGCTTCTGGATGCGATGGAGCATCCGGAACAGTATCCGCAGCTTACAATTCGGGTATCGGGCTATGCTGTGAACTTTATCAAGCTGACCCGTGAACAGCAGCTTGATGTGATCCATCGTACGTTCCACGGCTCGATGTAAAGGAAAGAGAGGGGCAGACCGATGAAAGGACGCATACATTCCTTCGATACGTTTGGTACCGTTGACGGTCCGGGCATCCGCTTTGTCCTTTTCATGCAGGGCTGCGCGCTGAAATGCCAGTACTGCCATAATCCCGATTCATGGGAAATGAATGCCGGCAGGGAGATGGATGTCGATGACATTCTTCGGGAGGTAGAGCCGTTTCTGGAGTACTATCGCCGTTCAGGCGGGGGCATTACGGTAACGGGGGGAGAGCCGACGCTGCAGGCTCCCTTCGTAGCCCGCTTGTTTGCCGAATGCAAACGGCGCTGGGGACTCCATACCGTACTGGATTCGAACGGTTTTTGCGAGCCAAGTCATGCGGAAGAGCTTTTGAAGGTAACCGATTTGGTGCTGCTGGATCTGAAGCAGATCAATGCGGATAAGCATATTGCGCTTACGGCGCAGCCGAATGACCGTATTAAGCGATTCGCGGCTTATTTAAATGAAAGGAAGAAGCCTGTCTGGATTCGCCACGTGCTAGTTCCCGGCTGGACGGATGACTATAAGGATCTATTTGAACTTGGGGAGTTCATCGGGGGACTAAGCAATGTGATGAAAACGGAACTGCTGCCCTATCACAGAATGGGCGTTTACAAATGGCAGCAGATGGGGAAGGCCTATCCGCTTGATCAGTGTCCCGAGCCGACAGACCGGGAGGCAGCCAGAGCCAGAATGGTTATTGATCAAGGCATTGAAGCGGGGCGAAAAGCACTGTCCCAGTAGACAAGATACCATCTTAGCCGCAGAATAACGGGTTCCGTTTTGACGTGAAACAGTCATAATTGACACATAAAATGACGTGCCAAATGGCACGTCATTTTGTTGTTCATTTATTTAATTTGTCTGCTACCATACAGAAAGCCTTGTTCTGAAATCATTGTCATCGGTTACATATTCAACCTTCTCGTACCCTTTATTGACTGCATTCTTATAAAGTGCATCAATTTGAATCTTATCTTTACAGTAAATCGTGACATAAGCAGAATCAACAACTAAGAGAACAAGTTGGCAATCACTTTTTAGGAACTCATCAAATGTTGAAATATCTTCTACTATCTTGCCTTTTGGGTATGCCTTAATATTCACAAAGATTAAATACTGCTTCATGTTTTCAATCGTTCTTTTCAGTATCGCTCCGTCTAAACCAAACTCCTCATTTGGAAAGAGCGGTTCGACCAACTGATTGTCATTTACGAAGTATGATTCTTCCCCTCCGACATACCAATCGTACAATGTCATATCAAAAGGAGATAATATCTCTTCAAGAAAGTTTCCGTATTCATTAGGAATTTCAAAAATAAGTCCTCTCGTCACTTCGATTCCTCTTTTCTGTCCTGAATAGAAAATACTTTGTCGGAAACCCAGTCTTCGAGCTGGCGTTAGTTTCTCGAGTTATATGTATGCGATAGAGCCATTCTAACTTATTATAGTAAGTGTTTGAACCTGTCTTCATTTTTTCGCACGTTCGCTTAACGGGAATCCTGATCACCAACGAGTTTTATATATAGAAAAATGACGAAACAAACTATTGTCAGTTTGAACGTCATTTCATGCGTGCTCACAAATGTGACTAATATCACTTTTGTCTATGGCATAATGATTTATGATTCTACTAATAAGGGCTGGATGAAAGGATTGTTAAGCAATGAAAAACCGCAGCCAGAAATATGTCCGCAGGGCAGTAAAAGTTGAAGATGCCCAGCATGCGATCCGTCAGCATATCCGGCAAGCGAACAGCGAGTATATATCGATAGATTCATGTTTACATAGAACCGTTTCGGAAACATTGTCATCGTTGGAATGCATGCCTCATTTCCGCCGGTCGGGGTTGGACGGTTATGCCGTACGGAGTGAAGATGCAGAGTCTGCATCTCCACAAGACCCTGCATGCCTCAAGGTAATCGATGAAGTGCCTGCCGGCTCCGTTTCAAGTCAAACGGTTGTTCCCGGAACTGCGATTCGCGTCATGACGGGATCAGCGGTTCCAGAAGGCGCGGATGCGGTTGTCATGTTCGAGCAGACAGAGGAGTATCAACAGGATGGGCATGATTTTATCCGGGTTAAGCATAAAGTCGCGTATGGGCAAAACGTTGCCAAGCCGGGTGACGAAATAAAGACCGGACAGCCGCTTATGGGCGCAGGCACTCGAATCGGTCCAGGACAAATTGCGCTGCTCGCTTCATTAGGTTATGAGAAGGTTCCTGTTTACCGGCGCCCTATCGTGGGTGTACTAATGACCGGAAGTGAACTCATCGCAGTGGGGGAGCCGCTTCAGCCGGGGAAAATACGCAATAGCAACGCTTATATGCTTGCAGCGCAAATCGAGCAATATGGCGGGCTTGTTGCGGGCTTTGGCACAGTTCCGGATGATACAGCTAATATGGGGAGTACGATTCATGCAGCGCTGGAGAAATGCGATATGCTTATTGTCAGCGGCGGGGTGTCCGTTGGCGATTATGATGTTATGGCGGATTTTTTTGCTGCAGCAAACGAGAACGGAGCCGAGCTGCTCTTCAATAAAGTGGCCATGCGGCCCGGAAGTCCAACCTCGGCTGCCGTCATCAATAAGAAGCTCGTCTTCGGTCTATCCGGCAATCCCGGCGCTTGCTTTGTTGGTTTCGAGCTGTTTGTGCGCCCTGCTCTGCTTGCGATGCAAGGTGCAGAACGTCCGCTCCTATCCAGTATTCAAGCGATTATAGCAAACGATTACAATAAAGGATGTCCGCATGATCGATACATTCGGGGAGTTATGACTTACTCCCAGCAGCAAGTAACGGTAAACGCATTGGAAAAGAACAGTTCGAGCATGCTCGTTTCTATTCCAGATGCCAATTGCCTCATTCTGATCCCGTCAGGGTCTAAAGGCGTCTCAGCCGGGCAGATCGTTACGGTATTCGCTCTTCCTTATGAAATAACCAAGTGGTGAAGCGGGCATTACATTCTGCATATTTCCAATGGGCAATTTTCGCAACGGCAAATACTGCGCAGGTAGGCAATATCTTTAATGACTATATATCCGTTTTGAAATTCGATCACACCTTCTTTACGCATATCGCTAAGCATCCGATTTACGTTCTCGCGGGTGGAGCCAATCATATCGGCCATTTCCGTATTGTTGATTTTATAATCGATCAGCACATGCTCGCCTTTCGGAACGCCGTAGGAGTTGCTCAGCCTGATCAATAAGGAACATAAAGCGCCTGGTTTGCCGTACATCATGAGATCGCGAAACTTGGATTCGGTCATACGATGAACAAGGCCCATCCATCTCATAAACTCGATCGCTAAATCTCCATGCTGCCATAATAGAACTTCAAGATCCTTGCGCAAAATAACGCCTATCTCGCAATCTGCAGTCACTTCTGCGCTAAAACTTTGGACAGAATCTTGAAAGGGATCGATTTGGCCGAACAAATCTCCTGCCTGATGCAAATACAAGATAAAGCTTTTACCCGTTTCCGACATTTTCGTGACGCGTACGCCGCCCTTTACGACATAATACAATTTGTCTGCGGTATCGCCTTCCCAGAATAAATGCTCCTCTTTCTTTGCTTGCTTGGGATACATAATGCTTTTTAATTTATCAAAATTCGTTTCGGAGAAAAATGCCGTAATGCCTTTATGCTGAACGGTTTCCGATATATTTATGGCCATGTGGACCAACTCCTCGACATTTTTTGTTACTTTGATCATAGAGGTTTTGGCTAATTTTGTTTATCGGGAGTTACACTGATCTTTTGCAGCGATATTCCCTACGATAGTGTGAGGAAAATCACTGCTGAGACCCTTACTTTCCTGATACTCCCATAAGGAAAACCCTGATGCGGAAATCAGGGTTTTCCCTGACTTACAGGCCATAAAGAATCGTTTACAATAGTAAGTGAGGAAGTTTGGCATGGCTTAATAGAATGGAAGTGGCCGGGATGGCAAGCACTAGGAAGAACATCATGGAACAATTAGAGCAGATACGAACTTTAACTTCGAGCGATTTTGTCGCATTGGCTCCTTTCATAGCTAAGTCCGTACCTATGAAATGGAAGTACGCAATAGGCAACAGCAACAATCGCTATCAGCATATGGTGGTCAAGTCGGGGCAAGGATTAGCTGGAGCCGCGCTGCGTCTAGGCAGATGGGTGAAGCTTGACGATACGCATCCTAAACTTGTTCAAGAAAGACGCGAATGCCCGGTCATGTTAGCCGAACAATTGCAAGCGGCAGCTGTCTTTCCGTTAGTAATCAACGATACTTCCCTAATGAGCGGGCTGCTTTATATCGGAAAACGAACAGCAATCGGATATGAAGAAGATGAAATACGCGCAGCCCAGGAGAGCCTCCGCGCCCTGATGTCATCTATGGCGGAGCATAACAAGGAAATGACGAAATGAATTCCATTAACGGAATTCTTTTTATTTGCTATGATATTGAATGCGGCGGCAGCGGAATGAACCGCGTCGCAATGGAGGATTGAAATGCCGAAAATTTTAGTAGTGGATGATCATGCCGTCGTAAGATCAGGCCTAATGATGCTGCTGAACGGCAAGCATGGTATAGAAGTCATTGGGGAAGCGGCTGATGGCGAAGAAGGCATACAAGCTGCGCAGGTGCTCAAACCGGATGTCGTGTTAATGGATTTGAATATGCCCCCCGGTATGGATGGCTTAACGGCTACGGAAAAATTGCGGAAACTGATGCCTGAATTGGCCATTCTTATTCTCACTATGCACGATGATGATGAGTATTTATTTAGAGCCATACATGTCGGCGCATCGGGATATATATTAAAGAGCGCTCCGCATGACGAGTTGTTGACAGCCATTCGCTCTGTCGCAGCAGGAAATGCTTATCTATATCCTACAGCCACCAAGAGGCTGATGGATGAATATATGGACCGGATTAAGAATGGAGAGAACAAGGTTACGTATGAAACGCTTTCGGAACGCGAGAGAGAAATAGTGGCTCTCATTGCGAAAGGATTTTCAAATAAAGAAATTGCTGAACAGTTAGTTATAAGCGTGAAAACGGTGGAATCCCATAAAAGCAATGTCATGGAGAAGCTGGGGTTGAAAACAAGGCCGGAATTAGTGAAGTATGCGGCGAAGAAGGGATTGTTGAACTTTGAATAAGGATCATGAAAGTCGTTATCCGGAAGTAATTGGCGAGAATGTTAACCAATTGCTGGCTCGTCTGGGTGATCATATTTCGGAATCCTCGCTTCTGCAAGACCTGAAACAATCTCTTAAGCAGCTAACCGATGTGAAGTTTGCGCTTGATGAATCTTCGATTGTCGCCACTACTGACGCGAAAGGGAAAATTCAATACGTTAACGATAAATTTTGCGAAATTTCCAAATACCCTCGCACAGAGCTTTTGGGAAACGACCATCGAATCATTAATTCCGGTCATCATGATAAAGATTTTATGTCGGCCTTATGGAACCGCATTTCGTCAGGCAAGGTTTGGCGCGGAGAACTCAAAAACAAGGCAAAAGACGGCTCTTACTATTGGGTGGACACAACGATTGTGCCTTTTCTCAATGAGGAGGGGAAACCGTATCAATACCTGGCGATTCGCAATGAAGTGACGGAGCTGAAGAGGGTAGAGGAAGAGCTGCAAATTATGATGGCGCAGGTGCTGCAAATTCAGGAGGAGGAACGAAGAAAGTTTTCCCGCGAGCTGCATGACGGCATAGGGCAGAGTCTGTTTTCTTTATTAATCGGGATGGACAGATTGATCGCCGACGAACCCGATTCGCAAATCGCCCCTCTCCGGCAACAGGTTTCCGGCATCATCGAAGAAGTGCGAAGCCTTGCGTGGCAAATTCGTCCCTCCGTATTGGATGATTTGGGCGTTCTCCCTGCCATTCGCACCTATATCGAAAATTATACAAACCATTACGGTATAAGCGTCAAATTGGAAGGCAGCTTGCGCAAGCGGCTGGGGGCTCTTGAAGAGACAACAATCTATAGAGTCATCCAGGAAGCGCTAACGAATATTGCGAAGTATGCAGACGTGTCAGAGGCCAATGTGGCCGTTCTCGACAAGGAATCCTATATAGAGGTGCGAATTGAGGATACAGGGAACGGTTTTGCGAGAAATAGCAGTTCCAAAGGCGTCGGTCTCTTTAGTATGGAGGAAAGAGCCAAGAGCATTGGCGGCAAGATAGACATCTCTTCAGAAGCAGGGAAAGGCACAACAGTCGTTTTAACCATACCGAGATAATGATTTTGCGCCCCGTTTGTTAGACAACTTCTAACAAATGGGGTGTTTTTTTATTTTAAAAAATTTTCTTTACGGCATGTTCACGGTTTGTTAAACTGTTCTCGATTAATTGTTAACCTAATATAAATAATATTGGTTAACAATTAATCAAAATGGCCTTATGGACGGTGACTTCCCATTTCTACACAACAATATGAACGTCTCGTGGCAATGAACAAGGCGAATCTATGGCATCCTTTTACGCAAATGAAAGACTATAACGACTCGAATCCGCTCATCATCGAACGAGGAGAAGGCGTCCGATTGTTTGATGTCCAGGGGAAAGCGTATTATGACGGTTTTTCGTCTGTGTGGCTTAATGTGCATGGGCATAACGTGCCTGAGCTGAATGAGGCTATTACGGATCAATTGGGCAGAGTTGCCCATTCTACTTTGCTGGGCATGGCGAACGTGCCTGCAATCGAGCTAGCCGAGAAGCTGACGCGGATCGCCCCGAAAGGGTTAAGCAAGGTGTTCTATTCGGATTCAGGAGCAACCGGTGTGGAGATCGCGATCAAGATGGCGTTTCAATACTGGAAGAATAAAGGAAATCCCGCGAAAAACAAGTTTATTACGATGAATCAAGCGTACCATGGGGATACGATTGGCGCAGTGAGCGTCGGCGCGATCCCGCTATACCATGATGTGTTCCGGCCGATGCTGTTTCCTTCGCATGTCATTCCGTACCCTTACGCATATCGCCATGACGGCGGTGCGGCGGCTGCAAAGGAGGCTACGTTATCCGCCTTGCGCGACTTGCTGGAAACTAGCTGCGAGGAGATCGCAGCGCTTATTGTAGAGCCAATCGTGCAAGGCGCCGGGGGCATAATCGTCATGCCGCCCGGCTGTCTGTGCGAGATGGCTTCGCTCTGCCGCAAGTATGACGTGCTGCTCATCGCGGATGAGGTGGCGACCGGTTTCGGACGAACGGGCGAGATGTTTGCCTGCGAGCTGGAAGACGTCTCGCCCGATCTGATGGTGATCGGCAAAGGACTGACCGGCGGCTACCTCCCAGTAGCTGCGACTCTAGCGACCGATGAGGTGTACTCGGCGTTTTATGCCGATTACGAGGAGCAGAAAACGTTTTTCCACGGGCATTCGTTTACAGGCAACCCGCTAGGCTGTGCCGTCGCTTTAGCGAGCTTAAAGCTGTTTGAAGAGCGCGGCATCGTGGAAGGTGTGAAAAAGAAGGCTTCCTTTGTCGAGCATAAGCTGGAAGCGCTGATCGAGCGTCCGCATGCAGGTGAAATCCGACAAAAAGGACTTATGATCGGGATCGAGCTCGTGCGCGACAAATCGTCTCGCGAGCCGTACGATTGGGCGGACCGCATCGGCGTTCGGACAGCTATGCGTGCCCGAGAGCTAGGGATGCTTACTAGACCTCTTGGCAATGTCGTCGTGTTCATTCCGCCGCTTGCCAGCACGGAAGAGGAATTGGATGCGATGACGGATATTTTGACGAAGTCGATCGTCGATGTTACCGAAGGCGGAGCTTCTCTATGAGCGCGTTTCGCGGATTGTTTGTGACCGGTACGGACACGGCCGTCGGAAAGACGGTGGTGACGGCTGCCCTCGCCGCCGCGCTTCGAGCCGAAGGACTGAATGCCGGCGTGTGGAAGCCGGTCCAGTCTGGCGCGCAATTGGGGAGCGGAGATACGGATGCAGAGCGCTTGCTTCGAGACACAGGCATCGACGAATCGATCGAAGCCGTTGCGCCTTTTTCTTTCGAAGCGCCGCTGACACCTTTTCTAGCCGCAAAGCACGCCGGCGCAACTCTTACGTTGCAAGGAATCATAGACGCAGGAAGACCGCTGATGGAACGCTACGAAGCGCTGCTCATTGAAGGAGCGGGCGGAGTCGCCGTGCCGCTGACCAATGATGCGCTCGTGCTCGATTTGATCGCTGCGCTGCGGATACCGGCGCTTATCGTCGCCCGTTCCGGCCTCGGCACGATTAATCATACGATTATGACGGCTTCATGCTTACGGCAGCACGGCATTCCGATCGCGGGAGTCATTTTGAACGATGGCAGCGATCCAGGCAGCGCCGACGACGATCCCAGCATAGCGGGCAATGCATCGCTTATCGAACGGTTCGGCGGCCTCAGAGTGCTGGGCCGTTTGCCCCGCTTGCCGGAAGCAGCGAGCCAGGATGCCTTGATACATACCGTTCAAGCAGCCATTGAGCTGCAGCCGATCAGAGAGGCTATAGCAATGTAAACAACAATATACGGGGGATTTCAGATGAAAACATACGAACAAGATTTGGCGTGGCAGTCGCTGGCGGATAAGGCGCTGAGCGGCCAATGTTTAACGGCAGAAGAAGGGCTGGCCGTTCTCGAAGCCGATAATGACGAGGTTCTGCCGCTGCTGCAGGCGGCATTTCGGGTGAGAAAGCATTTTTACGGCAAAAAAGTGAAGCTGAATATGATCATCAACGCCAAAAGCGGCCTTTGTCCCGAGGACTGCGGCTACTGCTCGCAATCGATCGTATCGACTGCGCCGGTGAAAAAATATACGCTGCTGGACAAAGATACGCTTCTTGCAGGCGCGCGCGAAGCGATGGCCCGCAAGGCCGGTACGTATTGCATCGTTGCCGCGGGGAAAGGGCCGACAGAGAGAGAGCTCGATCAAGTGGTGAGCGCGGTCAAAGAAATTCGCGACACGATGCCGCTCAAAATTTGCGCATGCCTTGGCATTCTGAAGGACGAACAAGCCGAACGTCTGGCGGAAGCGGGCGTCCATCGCTACAACCATAACTTGAACACCAGCAAAGCGAATTACCCGTCCATCACTTCGACCCATACGTACGACCAGCGTGTTGAAACGGTGGAAAAAGTAAAGCTGAACGGCATGTCGCCTTGCTCCGGCGTCATTATCGGAATGGGCGAGACGAATGTTGAAATCGTCGAAATGGCGCTTGCGCTGCGCGAGCTCGATGCGGATTCGATTCCGATTAATTTCCTCAATGCGATTCCGGGAACGCCTCTTGAACATATGGGGCGCACGCCGGCTATGAAAGCGCTAAAGGTGTTAGCGTTGTTCCGGTTTATGTGCCCGTCGAAAGAAATCCGCGTGGCGGGCGGACGCGAAGTGAACCTTCGCACGCTGCAGCCGCTCTCTTTGTACGCTGCGAATTCGTTGTTCGTAGGCGACTACTTGACGACGGCAGGCCAGGAAATTACGACCGATCATCAGATTATCGAGGATTTGGGCTTTGAAATCGAATTGAATGCGTTGTAAGGCGGGGTCGATATGAATTGGATGGAAAAAGAACTCGAAGCGTTGGACCGGGCATTGCTGGAACGCCGGTTGCGCATAAACGCGCCTTTCGAAGGCAATCCCGGTCTCATGATGCGGGAAGGGCGAGTATTGCTTAACTTATCCTCGAATGACTATTTGGGGCTTGCCGGACATCCTGCCATCGCCGAAGCGATGCGCGAATCGCTGCTCACGGAAGGAGCGGGAGCGGGAGCTTCGCGTCTTGTGACCGGCAATCGCCAGCCCTATCGGAACCTTGAAGAGTCGCTTGCGCGTTGGCAGAAATGCGAGGCGGCCCTCGTTTTTGCCAATGGATATATGGCTAATGTCGGTATTATCAGCGCTTTGGCAGGCCGAGAAGATGTCGTATTCAGCGATCGGCTGAATCATGCAAGCATTGTCGACGGCATTATGCTCAGCCGTGCCGAGCATGCCCGATACCGCCATAACGACATGGAGCATTTGCGCGCGTTATTGAGCAAGCATCGGGATAAACGCCGCAAGCTGATCGTTACCGATGCTGTTTTCTCGATGGACGGCGACCGGGCTCGCTTGCATGAGCTCGTCATGCTCAAGCGGGAGTTCGATGCCATCCTCATCGTTGACGAAGCGCACAGCGGAGGGGTCTACGGGCCGCGCGGCGAGGGATTAAGCCAGGAACTCGGGCTAGAGCGTGAAGTGGATGTTCATATCGGAACGTTCAGCAAAGCGTTTGGCGTATACGGAGCTTATGTTTGCGGAAGCGGCGCGTTGATAAGATGGCTGATTAACAAAGCTCGTCCGCTCATTTATTCCACAGCGCTGCCGCCGTCTCTCGTAACGGGAATCGGAAAAGCGCTGGAGCTTGTGCAAACCGAGCATTGGCGCCGGGAACGATTGCTGGAGGCAAGCCGGTTTTTCCGCTCCTCGTTGAGGGAGGAGGGCTTTGATGTCGGGGAGGGAGATTCGCCGATTGTTCCTTTGATTCTGGGGGATAACGGCGCCGCTCTGCAATTCAGCGAAGCGCTTGATGCGAAGGGGATTGCAGCAGTTGCCATACGCCCTCCGACTGTCCCCGACGGCACTGCGCGAATTCGCTTTTCCTTATCGGCGGCGCATGCTCCTGATGCGCTTAAGGATGCGATTTCAACAATTTGCGGCATAGGGCGTCGCATGGGTCTGGGGGTGCGGGAAAAATGAAATTGAATCTACAGCAGAAGAGCACTGTCCTATGGCTGACAGGATGGAGCATGCCGGATTCGGTCTTTGATCGGCTTCGCGAGCTTCTGCCGGAATTTCATCACGTTTCTCTCGTGTACAGCACAGCCTCCTCAGCGGAGGAAATGATGCGATTGACGGAAACTGCCGCGAGAGAAGCGCGGTCAGCGGCCTCCGGTCCGCTTCTAATCGGAGGGTGGTCGCTTGGCGGATTGCTGGCGCTCAGGCTTGCGATCCAAGGGCTGGCGGACGGTCTTGTTTTGTTTGCGGCTACGGCTAAATTCACTCGTCCCAAAGGACAGACGAATTTGGGTTGGGCCGATGCATATGTAAGGCAGATGATCATTGGAATCGGGAAGGATCGGCAAGCGGTAGAGCAACGATTCCGGCAACTCGTATTTTCGGAGACAGAAACGGATGGCGAAATAGAGTTTCCGCGAAGCGGAACTTGGAATGCCTCAGCGCTAATCGCAGGACTTGAGATTCTCCGCAGTGTCGATTTCCTGCCGCGGCTTTCAGAAATCGATTGTCCGGTATTTCTCGCGCATGGCGCCGATGACCAGATCATTCCTTATGCAGCGGCCGAGGAGCTGCTCCTGCATTTGCCTCAGGCAAAGCTGCTCGCCGTTCCAGAATGCGGGCACGCGCCGTTCCGGGGACGAGAAGCGGATGTGGCGGAATCGCTTAGGAGCTGGTGGAATGGCGGATAGAAAAGCGTCGATTGGACGGCAATTCGACAGAAGCGCAGCAGGTTCCTATGATGCGCACGCCTTGGTACAGCGCCAAATGGCAAGCCGCCTTGCCGCTTCTTTCAATCAATGGGCGAGCAGCGCGAGGAAGGAGCAGCTTCAAATTCTCGAAATTGGATGCGGAACCGGCGCGTTGACCGAAATGCTGGTCAACCATTGGCCAAACGCTGCAATTACAGCGCTTGATCTGGCGCCGGCTATGCTGCGAGCGGCCGAAACTCGCATCCTTCAACGAAAGGAAGCGGAACGCTCCAATGTTCGCTTTCTGCTTGCCGATGCCGAAATATGGTCCGCGAACGCTCCGGCATCCTCATTCGATCTGATCGTTTCGAATGCTTGCTTTCAATGGCTGAGCGATCCGCAGCAAACGCTGGGGGCCCTTCGCCGGTTGCTGCGCCCCGGAGGATTGTTGGCGTTCGCAACGTTTGGTCCGGACACGTTTCGCGAATTGCATGCGGCTTTTGATGAAGTCTATTGCGCTTCCGGACTGGAGCCGAAGCGTCACGGGTTAACGTTTCAATCTGCGAATGAATGGGGAGAAAAGCTAAGGGAAGCGGGTTTCTCAGCTATTCAGCATGAGCAGTATGATCGCAAGGAAGAGTATGCGACGGCGAGGGAGTTTCTACGGGCTGTCAAAGGACAAGGAGCAAGCGCAAGCGAAGCCGCAACTGGAGGCAGTCACGGGTCACGGCGTCTTTTTGCCAGCATGTTTAAGGAGTATGAAAGCAGGTTCAGCACGCCAGGCGGAGTTTCCGCTACCTATGAGGTTATCATCATGCAAGCAATGTCCGGGGGGTGTCCCATAAGTCATTAAAATGACGATGGGATACCCCCCCTGTTTTATTTGGGTAAAACAGCAAACTGCACATTTAAATGTTCTTCCGATCGCCATTGCTCAGGGATTCCTTTGAATCAACGAGGTAAAGTGGGAATCCCTTCACAAAAACGAACGCTGAC